>NZ_JAVJUC010000014.1:0-932099 GCF_040219995.1 Roseovarius sp.
GGGCCGGGCGGCGCGGGGAGGTGCGTTACATGTCGAGGGCGGTTTTGACCGCCGCCATCGCGTCGCCGCCATCTTGGGTCGTGACGCCGTCGAGCCAGGGCGTGATCGCGTCCGGGTTGGTCTTGAGCCAGGCGCTTGCCGCCTCTTCCGGGTCGGTTCCGTCATTGAGGATCGCGCCCATGATCTCGTTTTCCATGGCCAGCGTGAATTCGAGATTGCCCAGCAGCTTGCCGACGTTCGGGCATTCCTCGACATAGCCCGCGCGGGTGTTGGTATAGACCGTGGCACCGCCCAGATCGGGGCCGAACCAGTCGTCGCCGCCGGTCAGGTAGGTCATGTCGTGATTGGCGTTCATCGGGTGCGGCTCCCAGCCGAGGAAGACGATCGGCTCCTCGCGGCGGTCGGCGCGGCTGACCTGTGCCAGCATGCCCTGCTCGGAGCTTTCCTTGACCTCGAAATCCGCAAGGCCAAAGGCGTCTGCCTCGATCATGTCGAGGATCAGGCGGTTGCCGTCATTGCCCGGCTCGATGCCGTAGATGGTGCTGTCGAGCGCCTCGCCATGCTCGGCGATGGTGCCGAAGGAGGTGATGCCGAGGTCGGCCCCGGCGGCATTGGTGGCGAGCGTGTATTTGGCGCCTTCGAGGTTGGCGCGCACGGTATCGACGGTGCCGTCCTCGCGGTAGGGGGCGATATCGCCCTCCATCGTGGGCATCCAGTTGCCCAGGAACACGTCGATATCGCCAGCCGCGAGCGAGGTGTAGGTGACCGGCACCGAGAGCACCTTGGTTTCGGTCTCGTATCCCAGAGCCTCCAGCACCACGGTGGTCGCGGCGGTGGTGGCGGTGATGTCGGTCCAGCCCACGTCGGAGAAGGTGACGCTTTCGCAATTGGCAAGCGCGGGGCCTGCGGCACTGGCGAGGGCAAGGGCGGAAAGGGTGGTCTTGAGGGTCATCATGTCTCTCCCGTTATCGGTGGTGCGGGCGCGTGGCCCGCTTGGCCAAGGGCCCGGAGGATGATCCCCCGGGCCCCGGCATGTCTCTCAGGCGGTCAGGGTCAGGCCATCCACCAGCGCTCGACAAAGCGCATGCCGTCCACATCCCAGTTGGAACTCATCTCTTCGGTATGGGCGACCTTGGTCGAATTTCCGAACACCCAGTTGGCGAACATCGGGATGATGACCCCACCTTCGTTCGAGACCAGCGCCTGCATCTCGTAATACATCTCGCGCCGCTTTGCTTCGTCGAGCTCCGAGCGCGCCTTGACCATAAGCTCATCAAAGCGGTCGTTGCACCAGAAACTGTCATTCCACGACGCGCCGCATTTATACGCGGTCGAGAACATCTGATCCTCGACGACGCGGCCCGACCAGTAGACCGAAACGAAGTCCTTTTTCATCCACACGTCCGACCAATAGCCGTCATTCGGCTCTCGTGACGGGGTGAGGTTGATCCCCGCCTCCGCAGCGGAACTCTGGTAAAGCACAGCGGCATCCACCGCGCCCACAAAGGCCGCGTCGGCGGCGGACAGGGTGACATCGACGCTGTCGAGGCCAGCCTGCTTGAGATGCCATTTCGCCTTGTCGGGGTCGTAGGCTTTCTGCTCCAACTCGGAATTGTAGAAGCGTTGGCCCTGACCGATCGGATGGTCGTTGCCGATCGAGCCGTAGCCAAACAGGATCTTGTCCACCAGTTCCTGCCGGTTCACACCGTATTTCAGGGCCTGACGAACATTGTTGTCGTTATAGGGGGCCTCGCGGGTGTCCATCGCGAAGGTGTAATGCTGCGTGCCCGCGACCGCGTTGATCTGGATGTCAGGGCGGCGCGCCAGCAGGCCCACGGTCTTGAGGTCGAGCCGGTCGGCCACCTGCACGTCGCCCGAAACCAGTGCGGTTGTACGGGCGTTCTGATCGACGATGGCAATGATCTCGGCACTGTCGAACCACGCCACGTCATCGCGCCAGTGGTTCTCGTGCCGCTCCACGCGGTAGGAGACACCGGGGTTGAACTCGATCAGCTTGTAACTGCCGCAGCCATCGCCCGAGCGCCAGTCGATGCTGTCGCCATCGGCGGGGCAGATGCACAGGTGGTAATCCGCGAGGATGAAGGGAAAGTCGGCATTGCCGCCGTCGAGGGTGAACACCACCGTGTCGTCGCCCTCGGTGGTGATGTCGACGATCGGTGCGACGATCGGCCCGGCGGCGGAGGTGCTGTCCTCGCCCCGGTGGAAGTTGATCGAGTTGACCACATCCGCAAGTTCAAGCGATTTGCCGGAATGGAATGTGACACCCTTGCGGATTTTGACGCGCCAGACCTTAGCATCGGGCGAGGCTTCCCAGCTTTCGGCCAGTTCTGGCTTGAGCGAGCCGTCTTGTGCAACCTCGGTGAGGTGTCCGTGAATGGCGTAGGACAGCGACGTGGTGAAGCTGTTCTCATAAGTGCCGGGGTTCAGCGTGTCCGTGGTCTGGCCGTGGCCGATGGCGGCGCGCAGGTGGCCGCCGCGCTTGGGCTGGGCGCGCGCGCTCAGCGGCAGGCCCGCGACAAGTGCCGCACCGGCGGTCGTGGCCATGAATCCGCGACGATTCATGCGGCTGGAATTGAGGATGGTCATGTTGGTGGTCTCCCTTCGAGTTATTCATCCTGACCTTGCTCTCCGGGCGGTTGGCCGGGGTGGCCCCACGCGCCGTGGCGGTCAGTTGCGATAAGAGTAGGCTAATATGACGGCGCAGTGAAATACAACGTCGTTATCTGTCCCTGTCGGTTGATGCGTCCCCTTGTTTTCTTGATTGACGAGTCAATTAAACACGATTACGCCGGTCAGGCAAGCACGCAAGCGGAGGGGGTGAATGCCCAAGATCGGAATGGAGCCCATCAGGCGCAGCGCGCTGGTCGAGGCGACGATTCACGAGATCGGCGCGCGCGGCTCGCTCGATGTGACCGTGGCGCAGATCGCCAAGCGGGCGGGCATGTCCTCGGCGCTGGCGCATCACTATTTCGGCTCCAAGGAGCAGATTTTCGTGGCCGCGATGCGCCATATCCTGACGCTCTACGGGGCCGAGGTGCGTGGCGCGCTGATCATGGCCAAGACCCCGCGAGAGCGGGTCGAGGCGATCATCCGCGCCAGCTTTACCCCGGCGCAGTTCCGCCCCGAGATGGTCTCGGCCTGGCTCAATTTCTACGTGCAGGCGCAGCGCTCGCCCGACGCCCGGCGGCTCTTGCATATCTACCAGCGGCGGTTGCGCTCGAACCTCTATCACGCGTTTCGCCAGATCACGCAGACCGAGGCGCAGACCCTGACCCGTGGCCTCGCGGCGATGATCGACGGGCTCTATATCCGGCAGGCGCTCGGCGAGGGCGAAACCGCGCCGGGACCGGCCATCGACGTGCTGCTGCGCTATCTCGACACCTCTCTCCAGCAACCCAAGGAGCCGACATGACCCGCCCCAATATCCTCATCTTCATGGTCGATCAGCTCAACGGCACACTGTTTCCGGACGGTCCGGCCGACTGGCTGCACGCGCCGAACCTCAAGAAGCTGGCGGCGCGCTCCACGCGCTTTGCCAATGCCTATACGGCCAGCCCGCTCTGCGCGCCGGGGCGGGCGAGTTTCATGTCCGGCCTGCTGCCGTCGCGCAGCCGCGTCTATGACAATGCCGCCGAGTTCTCGGCGGATATTCCGACCTATGCGCACCACCTGCGCCGCGCGGGCTATCAGACCTGCCTGAGCGGAAAGATGCATTTCGTCGGCCCCGATCAGCTGCACGGCTTCGAGCAGCGGCTGACCACCGATATCTACCCCGCCGATTTCGGCTGGACGCCGGATTACCGCAAACCGGGCGAGCGGATCGACTGGTGGTATCACAATCTCGGCTCGGTGACGGGCAGCGGCGTGGCCGAGATTTCCAACCAGATGGAATATGATGACGAGGTGGCCTTTCACGGCGTGCAGAAGGTCTATGACCTGGCGCGCGGCCATGACGCGCGGCCCTGGTGCCTGACGGTCAGCTTTACCCACCCGCATGATCCCTACGTGGCGCGGCGCAAGTATTGGGATCTCTATGAGGGTTGCGAGCACCTGCTGCCCGAGGTTCCGGCGATGAATTACGAGGACCACGACGCGCATTCCAAGCGCATCTTTGACGCCAATGACTGGCGGGCTTTCGACATCTCGCAAGAGGATATCCGCCGCTCCCGCCGGGCCTATTTCGCCAATATCTCCTATCTCGACGACAAGATCGGCGAGGTTATGGCGGCGCTGGACGCCACGCGGCAGGAGGCGGTGATCCTCTTCGTGTCGGATCACGGCGACATGCTGGGCGAGCGCGGGTTGTGGTTCAAGATGTCGTTCTACGAGGGCTCGGCGCGGGTGCCGCTGATGATCAGCGCGCCGGACATGACACCGGGCCTTGTGGCCGACCCGGTGAGCAATATCGACGTCTGCCCGACGCTCTGCGATCTGGCGGGGGCCGACATGTCGGAGGTGATGCCCTGGACCGAAGGGCAAAGCCTCGTGCCGCTCGGGCAGGGCGAAACCCGCGAGGCCCCCGTGGCGATGGAATACGCCGCCGAGGCGTCCTACGCGCCGCTCGTCTCGCTGCGCTACGGGCGTTGGAAATACAATCGCTGCGCGCTCGACCCCGATCAGCTCTTCGATCTTGAGGCCGACCCGCATGAGCTGACCAACCTCGCCCAAGATCCCGCCCATGCCGGGACGCTGGCGCAATTGCAGGCCAAGGCCGAGGCGCGGTGGGATCTTGATGCCTTCGATGCCCAGGTCCGCGAGAGCCAGGCCCGCCGCTGGGTGGTCTACGAGGCGCTGCGTCAGGGCGGCTATTACCCGTGGGATTACCAGCCGCTGCAGCAGGCGTCCGAGCGCTACATGCGCAACCACATGGACCTCAATGTCGTGGAAGAGAACCAGCGCTTTCCAAGGGGCGAATGATGGCTTCATCTTGCCATAAATACTCAAATCCCCACCCGGGCCACGAAGGGCACCGCTGATGGAGGCCGATTACGTCATCGTCGGCGCGGGCAGCGCGGGCTGCGCCATGGCCTACCGTCTGGCCGAGGCGGGCAAATCCGTGCTGGTGATCGAGCATGGCGGCACCGATGCGGGCCCCTTCATCCAGATGCCCGGCGCGCTCAGCTACCCGATGAACATGAAGCGCTATGACTGGGGCTACCAGACCGAGCCCGAGCCGCATCTGAACGGGCGGCGGCTGGCCTGTCCGCGCGGCAAGGTGATCGGCGGGTCGTCTTCGATCAACGGCATGGTCTATGTGCGCGGCCATGCCCATGATTATGACCATTGGCGCGATCAGGGCTGCCACGGCTGGGGCTATGCCGATGTGCTGCCCTATTTCAAGCGGATGGAGAACTGGGACGACAGCGGCCATGGCGGCGATGCCGATTGGCGTGGCACTGACGGCCCGCTGCATGTCAGCCGGGGCAAGCGCGACAACCCGCTGGTGCGCGCCTTTGTCGAGGCGGGGGTGCAGGCGGGCTATGAGCGCACCGACGACTACAATGGCAAAAAGCAGGAGGGGTTCGGCCCCTTCGAAATGACAGTCTATAAAGGCCAGCGCTGGTCGGCGGCCAATGCCTATCTGCGCCCCGCGCTCAAGCGCGAGAACTGCGATTTGCTGCGCGGGCTGGTGCAGCGCGTGGTGATCGAAGAGGGCCGCGCGACCGGCGTCGAGGTGCGGCGCGGCGGGCGGACCGAGGTGGTGCGCGCGCGCGCCGAGGTGATCCTTGCGGCCTCGTCGATCAACTCGCCGAAGCTTCTGATGCTCTCGGGGGTCGGGCCTGCCGCGCATCTGGCGGAGCACGGCATCGAGGTGCTGGCCGACCGCCCCGGCGTGGGCGCGAATTTGCAGGATCATCTGGAGCTTTACATCCAGATGGCCGCAAGCCAGCCGGTCAGCCTCTACAAATATTGGAATCTCTTCGGCAAGGGCTGGGTCGGGCTGCAATGGCTGTTGGGCAAACGCGGGCCGGGGGCGTCGAACCAGTTTGAAAGCTGCGGGTTCATCCGCTCCGCTCCGGGCGTCGACTACCCCGATATCCAGTTCCATTTCCTGCCCATTGCGGTGCGGTATGACGGCAAGGCGGCAGCCGAGGGGCACGGGTTTCAGGCGCATGTTGGGCCGATGCGCAGCGTGTCGCGCGGCGCGGTGACCCTGCGCAGCAATGACCCCGCCGACGCGCCCGTTATCCGCTTCAACTATATGAGCGAGGACAGCGATTGGGTCGATTTCCGGCGCTGTATCCGGCTGACGCGCGAGATATTCGAGCAGGAGGCGTTCGCGCCCTATGCCAAGCATGAAATCCAGCCGGGCGCGGCGGTGCAGAGCGACGCGGACCTCGACGATTTCATCCGCGAGCATGCCGAGAGCGCCTATCATCCCTGCGGCACCTGCAAGATGGGGCGCGCGGATGATCCGGATGCGGTGGTCGATCCAAAAGGCCGGGTGATCGGGGTCGAAGGGCTGCGCGTGGCCGATTCGAGCATCTTCCCGCGCATCACCAACGGCAATCTCAACGCGCCCTCGATCATGGCGGGCGAAAAGATCGCCGATGCCGTGCTGGGCCGCCGCCTGCCGCCCGACAACGCGGAGCCCTGGCTGCATCCCGAGTGGCGAACCGCGCAGCGCTGAGCGTGCGTTAACCTTTTGTTCACCTTTCGTATTGAAAGGTGCCGGGACCTGCGCCCATAAGGGGGCATGTTAAGGATTTCTTTACTCATCGTTCTTAGTCTGTTCCCTGCGGCGTCCTTGGCGCAGGGGTTTGGCGGGCCCGTGCGCGTGGTGGATGGCGACACGCTTGATGTGGGCGCGACGCGGGTGCGGCTGCACGGCATCGACGCGCCGGAACTGGGGCAGATCTGCACCAATCCGGACGGCGCGACCTGGGATTGCGGCACCTGGGTGGCCGATCAACTGCGCGCGCGGATCGCCACGCGTGAGGCGCGCTGCGAAAGGGTGGAGACCGACCGCTATGGCCGCACCGTGGCCACCTGTATGGTGGCAGGGCAGGATGTCGGGCGGATGCTGGTGAGCGGCGGACTGGCGCTGGCCTATCGCAAGTATTCGATGGCCTATGACCTCGATGAAAAGGGGGCGGTCGTGGCCGGGCGCGGCTTGCACGGGCATCTGATGGCCCGCCCCGAGGATCATCGCCGCACGGTGCGCGAGGAGCGCGCGCAGCAGAATGCCGCGCCGAATGCCGATTGCCCGATCAAGGGCAACGTCAATTCCAAGGGGCGGCGCATCTACCACATGCCGGGGCAGGCGGATTATGCGCGCACCGTGATCCGGCCCGAGACCGGCGAGCGCTGGTTCTGCGACGAGGCCATGGCCCGCGCGGCGGGCTGGCGGCGCGCAAAACGCTAGTGCCGGCCGACGGGCCAGGGCGTGCCGTGCTGGCAATCCGAAAAGACTGACCACGCCGGGTGGTTTCTTGATCCGGATCAAGGCCCGCATCGCAAGCGGCTTCTAGGGTTTGGGTCGAGTGATCGAAAAGGAGCAAGCGCGATGTCCCATACCCCCCATGAACTGCACGAGGAATTTCCCGATCTGGCCGAGAAGATCAGCGAGATGAAGCAGTCCGATGCGCATTTCGCCCGGCTGGCAGAGGAATATCACGAGATCAACCGCCGCGTTCACCGGGCCGAGACCCTCGTCTCTCCGGTGGAAGAACTGACCGAGGTCGAAATGCGCAAACAGCGCGCGGTGCTCAAGGATGAAATCTATCGCATGCTGACAGCCTGAACGCTCGCCGCAGGCAAGGCCAAGGGGGCCGGGGGGACGTGTCCCGCCCGGCCCTTCGGTCATCCGGAGATTAAAAATTCTTGCAATGTGGCGCGGGGTTTTCCACCATGGCGGGGTTGATCGAACGCCTTTCATAAGCCCATTCATTCGCCACGAGTGCCACCATGTTACAGATTATCGCGCTGCACGTTTTGGACCTGATGGGCCATGTCGGTGCCGTGGCATGAGCGTCACACTGGCCCTGATCGCGCTCGCGCTCTTTCAGATCAAGCACTATCTGGCGGATTTCCAATGGCAAAACGGCTGGATGATTGCCGGCAAGGCGCGGTATGGCCATCCGGGCGGCATGGCGCATGCGGGGCTGCATGTGCTTTTGTCGCTGCCGATCCTGATATTCGTGACAGGCGGTTGGAGCGGGACAGTCGCGGGCTTGCTGATCGCGGAAGGGCTGGTTCATTACCATATCGACTGGGTCAAGCTGCGCTTTGGTGCGGCGCGCGACATCGGGCCTGACGACCGGGAATTCTGGCATCTTTTGGGGCTTGATCAGATGGCGCATCAGATGACCTATCTGGGTGTGCTCGCGGTTCTGGCGATCCGGGGCTGATCCGGCAGGGAAAAGCCCCCGACCGAACCTGCAACACGCTTGGACACGGTCTTCGGTTCGATCGAGGGCATCAGTTGGTCATAAAAATGACTGCTTACAATCAAGAGGACAGGTGACGGAAAAAACTGCACGCCACCCTCGGAAACCGGTGCAAGAGGGCCACTCACTACCCAGCCCCTCCGGATGCCCGCACCGCACGGGAGTCTCGACGATGCGGTCCGGGCGTTGATCAACATGCACTCACTGCGCTGATCCGGTGTCGATCGGGACCAACTCTTGATCGCCACCTGCCCGCCGAAGGGGTAAACCCCGATTTCCTGAACCCACTATGCGACGGGCGCGCTCACGCTGCTGTGATCCGCTTCACAGGTTGGGCGAGTTTTTTATGATTTCGGCGGGGTGGCACAGGCGAATGACGCCGGTCTCGATTGCAATGTCCCCTTGATCCTGCAGCAATTTCAATTGCTTGTTGACGGCTTCGCGGGTCACACCCAACATTTCGGCCAGCGCGGTTTGCGAAAATTTGCGCCCCAGACTCAGACCTTCGGGGCGCAGGTCGCCGTGCTGCAGGCCAAGTTCCGTCAGCTTTTGCAAGAGCCGGCGTTGCAGGTTGTCAAAGGCAAACCGGTGCAGGCTGTCATTCGATTGCCGCAGGCGCCGCGACAGAAAGGCGATGAGATGCCGCGCGAGCGCCGGTTCCTCTGCCAGAAGCGCGACCATGGTCACCGTCTTGATATGCAGAAGCGTGCTGTCCTCCAGAGCCGAGACCGTGGCGGAGCGGGGGTCGGGGGTCACGAGGGTCATTTCGCCCAGCGGTGCCCCGCGTTCTGGCAGTGCCAGCACGAGCGTGTTGCCGTCTGCATCGGCAATGCTGACCTGAACCAGCCCGCTGCACAGCACGTAGAGCCCGTCCGACGGATCGCCCTCGTGAAAGAGCGCCTCGCCCTTGGCGAGCGATACGCTGCGCGCCCGCGTGGCCATGCGGGTGATCACCTCGGGTTCCAGCCCATCGAACAGCGGGCAGGCCCGCAAGTACCGCTCTTTCTGAGACGCGGCGATCTTCATGGTGCAGTCATGTTGGTCATGGCGGAGACGATACAGACCGCGCGACCGGGTTCAAGGTGAAACGCCCGGTGCGCGATCATGCGTTGGCGAGAAATCCGGAACTTGGGGAATCCGGACCGCCCGGATTGCACTCCCGGGTGTCGCGTGAATCCTGTGCCGTCACTCCGCCTCGGTTGCCCAGTATTGCGCCTGTGCCAGCCAATCGGGGCTGACCTCCACACCCCAGCCGGGGGCGTCGGTCACCGTGGCGTGGCCGTCCTCGATCCGGTAGGGGTCGGAGGTGAAGAGACCCTGCTGCCAAGGATAGTAATCCAGACCCTCGATTGAAAATTCGAGATACTTCCCGGCATTCGGGATCGCCCGCAGCAGGTGCATGGTGAACAGCGTCACCATCGACAGGTTGGCCGCGTGCGGTGTCACCGGCAGCCCTGCGGTCTCGGCCATGCGGGCCACGCGCAGGGTGCGCGACAGGCCGCCCAGATAGCAGATATCGGGCTGGATCACATCGACGACGCGGTCGCCGATCATGGTCTGCCAGCGTTCCATCATGCAATCCTGCTCGCCGCCGGTGATGTCGATCCCGAGCGCGTCGGTCACTTCCTTGGTTTGCGCGAATTCCCAATAGGGGCAGGGCTCCTCATAGTGCGAAATGCCGTTATCCTGCAGCATCCGCCCGACCTCGATGGCGCGGGCGGGGGAGTAACAGGAATTGGCATCGACCAGCAGTGCAACGTCGTCGCCCATGGCGCGGCGCATGGTGGGCACGATCTCTTCGGTGCGACCCGGCCATTCGTCCCGGTCGCGCCCGACCTCTGCGCCGATGCGGAACTTGAAGGCGTCGAAGCCCTGTTCGTCGCGCAGCCGCAGCAGGCGCGCGGCCTCGTCCCTGGGTGTGATATCGCGTTTCATCGACGAGCCGTAGGCCCGGACCCGGCCCGGAGTGCCGCCGATCAGGGCGCAGACCGGCTTGCCCTCGCGCCGCCCGCGCATGTCCCAAAGCGCCGTGTCGACCCCACCCATGGCGCGGCGCAGGTAGGCGCCGGGGAACTTGTGCTCGCGGTCGCGCACGAGGTCGAGCATCGCGTCGATGGCATCGCATTCAAGCCCGAACACATGTGGCGCGACCTGACGGTGCAGCACCTGCGCGGTGATATCGGCGCAGTAGGGGGCGACTTGCCCCCAGCCCTGTGCCCCGTCTTCGGCGGTCGCCCGGACGAAACAGACGAATTCGTTGGAAAAAGTTTCAAGTTTGACGAGTTTCATGTGGCTTCACCGAATTTTGCCGACCGAGACGGGCAGGTCCTGAAAACGCTGGCGAAAAAACGGAATGCCAGATATATCCATTTCCACATTTTCCCCAGACCAATTGACGGGAGGCGACCGTGAAACATGCTGCTGGCGCCTTGTTATCTTCGATCCGGCTTGATCGGTCGCTGCGGCGCAGCGTCAGCGTCCAGCTCTATATGGCGTTGCGCGACATGATCCTGTCGGGGGCGCTGAGGGCGGGGGATCGGTTGCCCGCGACCCGGACCCTTGCCAAGGAGATCGGCGTGTCGCGCACCACGGTCATCGACGCCATAGACCGGCTGGTCGCCGAAGGCATGCTGGTGTCGCGCATCGGGGCCGGGACCTTTGTCAGCGAGACGCTGGACAGTCAGACGCTGACCGCCGCGCCCCGACAGGGGGCGGACGCCGGCGGGCAGAAACCGCGGGTGTCCCACGTCATCAGCCAGGCCCAGAACAGCTATGCGCAACGCGCGTGGCTGCCGCACAAACCGCGTGCGTTCGTGACCGCGCTGCCTGCGCTCGACGCCTTTCCGATGGCCCATTGGGCGCGGTTGTCGGCGCGGCATCTGCGGGGCGAGCGCAGCGATGTGATGGGCTACGGTCAGCCCAAGGGGCTCGAGGCCCTTCGACGGGCGATCGCCACGCATCTCGGTGCGCTCAAGGGTATCAAATGTCACCCGGAGCAGGTGTTCATCACCTCCGGCGCGCAACATGCCTTTTCGCTGATCGGGCGGCTGTTGCTCAATCCCGGTGATCAGGTCTGGATGGAGAACCCCGGTGCCTCGGGGGCGCGCAACGCGTTTCTGTCAGAAGGCGCCGAACTGGTCCCGGTGGATGTCGACGATCAGGGCATGGTCGTCTCAGACGGGTTGGCCAAGGCGCCGCATTTTCGATTGGCCTTTGTGACGCCATCGCATCAGCAACCGCTTGGGCATGTCATGTCATTGCCCCGCAGGCTGGAGCTGTTGCAGGCGGCGGAACAGGCGCAGGCGTTGATCATCGAGGACGATTACGACGGCGAATTCTATTACGGCAATACGCCGCGCCCCGCGCTGCGCAGCATCGATGCGACCGGGCGGGTGATCTATGTCGGCACCTTCTCCAAATCGCTGTTTCCGTCTCTGCGTCTGGGGTTCGCCCTGGTGCCCGAGCGCATGGTCGAGGCCTTCGAGCGGATGTTCGACACATGGGCCAGCGGGCCGTCGACCGCGACGCAGGCGATTGTTGCGGAGTTCATGGACGAGGGTCATTTCGCGACGCATATCCGCCTGATGCGCCAGCTTTACAAGGCGCGCTATGAGGCCCTGCAGGAGGCCGCGCGCAGCTTGCCCGACACCATTCGCCTGCAAGAGACGACCAGCGGCTTTCATACCCCTGCATTCTTTGACGGGCGCGTGACCGAAGCCGAGGTGGTGGCACAGGCGGCGGCGCAGGGGGTGACCCTTGCTCCGTTGGGCCGCTACTGCCTGTCACCGATCCCGCAAACCGGGCTGGTCTTTGGATTTGGCTGTACCACGCCTGAGGATATCGCGCGCGGCATCGGCGTTCTGCGCGACCTGCCGGTTCTGCGCTAGGCGGCAACGCCGAATTGGTCTGAAAAGTTTTGTCATATTGGATATGAAGCGCGGGCCAATCTTGGCCTAGCGTTCCACCCGGAGCCTACGGACCGGGGATGTCCCGCCGGGGCGAAAGGAGCGCCGAGTTCAAACGCATGCAACTGTCAGATATCAGGCAAAGCCCATATTGGCACGATCAGATTGGCCCTGCTCCGACGCTCGCGGCGGACATGCCGAAGACGGTCGATGTTCTGGTCGTCGGTGCGGGCTATACCGGGTTGAGTGCCGCGATCACGACGGCGCGCGGCGGGCGCTCGACGCTTGTGCTGGATGCCGAGGATCCGGGCTATGGATGCAGCAGCCGCAACGGCGGGCAGATCAGCACGAGCGTCAAGCCCTCTCTGGCAAGGCTGACCGCCAGGTTCGGTGCCGAGCGCGCGCGGGGTATCCGTGCGGAAGGCGCCAATGCGCTGAAATGGGTTGGCGATTTTATCACTGGCGAAGGGCTGGACTGTGATTTTCGCCGGGTCGGGCGGTTTCATGCCGCGCATACGCCGCAGCATTACGAAACCCTTGCACGCGACGCCGAAGTGCTGCGCCGCGAGGAAGGCATCGAAAGCTTTGCCGTGCCGCGCCACGAACAGCGTAGCCAACTGGGCACAGATGCTTATTTCGGTGGCGTCGTGTTTTCGGCGCATTGCTCGGTTCATCCGGGCAAGTTTCACCCTGAATTGCTGCGCCTTGCCCTTGGCGCGGGGGTGCAGGTGGTCGGCCAGTGCCGGGTGACACGGATCGCCCGAACGGCGTCGGGTTTTCGGGTGGAGACCGCCAAGGGCGCGGTCGAGGCCCGTGATGTGATCGTCGCCACCAACGGATATACCACCGGGCTGACGCCCTGGCTGCAACGCCGGGTGATCCCCATCGGCAGCTATATCATCGCCACCGAGGAATTGCCCGAGGCGACGATCGACACGCTCTTTCCCGGCGATCGCATCGCCAGTGACACCTGCAAGGTGGTCTATTACTACCGGGCCTCGCCCGACCGTAAACGGGTGCTGTTCGGCGGGCGGGTATCGGCCTCCGAGACGACGCCGCTGGCCGGTGCCGCGCGGCTGCGGCAGGACATGTGCCGCATCTTCCCCGAGCTTGAGGGCGTCGGGCTGTCGCATGCCTGGAGCGGGACGGTCGCCTATAGTTTCGATGAACTGGCCCATACCGGCGTGCATGACGGTGTGCATTACGCGATGGGGTATTGCGGCTCTGGCGTGTCGATGGCCCCCTATCTGGGCATGCGGGCCGGGCAGAAGGTGCTGGGCCTGCGCGAGGGCGTTACCGCCTTTGACGGTCTGCCCTTTCCGACGCGCCCGCTCTATCAGGGCAAGCCGTGGTTTCTGCCGGCGGCGGTGGCCTGGTATCGCTGGAAGGATCAACGACAGTTTCGAAAGGCAATACGCATGAGTTGACGGCCCGGGCAGGGCGCGAAGCGCCGCGTTTGCACCGGTATTAACGGATCGAAACCAAGGTTAAGAAATCGAAATTTCATTTGCTCTGGTCGTGCCAGCACTATCGCGGCGGATGGAAGACAAGGCGGCGCTTTGCCCGCCCCGTGCCACGCACGCAATCGGCAAGGCCAGAAAAACCATAGAGATAGAAAAAAGGGAGAAAACGAGATGAGAACGAAATCAATCCTGACACTCACAGCCGCGCTGATGGCGACCACGGCGATGGCAGCGGACAAGAGCGTGACCATCGCATCCTGGGGCGGTTCCTACCAGGAGGCGCAGAGCAAGGCGCTGTTCGAACCCGCCGCCGCCAATACCGGCATCGAGGTCAAGCAGGAAACCTATGGCGGCATGTCGGATGTGCGGCTTCAGGTGCAGACCGGGCAGGTGACGCTCGATATCGTGGCCAGCGGCTCTGGCTCGGCGGCGCGCGCGGCGGCCGAGGGGCTGCTGGAGAAACTGGATTACGGCGTGATCGACGTCTCGACCTTCTATCCCTCGCTTTACAGCGATTACTGTGTGGGCGGTGACGTGTTCTCGACCGTCTATGCCTGGAACACCAATACCTACGGCGAGGACGGGCCGCAAAGCTGGGCGGATTTCTGGGATGTCGAGAAGTTCCCGGGCAGCCGCGCCTATCGCGGCAGCGTGGCCGGGGCGCTGGAACCTGCGCTGATGGCCGATGGTGTGGCCCCCGAGGATGTCTATGACGTGCTCGACAGTGAAGAGGGCATCGAGCGTGCGATCGACAAGATCCGCGAACTCAAGCCGAATATCTCGGTCTTCTGGTCCTCGGGCGCGCAGCACGCACAGTTGATGAAGGACGGCGAGGTCGACATGGCCACCGGCTGGAATGGCCGGTTCGACAATGCCAGGGCGGATGGCGGCAAGGTGGCCTATTCCTTCAATCAGGCGCTGCTGGATTACGATTGCTTTGGCATCCCCAAAGGCGCACCCAACAAGGATACGGCGATGGAATTCCTCGCCGAGATTTCCAAGGCCGAGTATCAGGACGACCTGCCGAAATACATCACCTATGGCCCGACCAACAAGGCAGCCTATGACACCGGAGAGATCACTGCCGAGGTGGCGGCGGGCCTGCCCTCGTCGCCGGATAACGCGGCGATGCAGTTGCCGATCTCGCTGGACTGGTATGCCGAATGGGAAACCATCGCCGCCGAGATGTACCAGGAAATGCTGACCGAGTAAGACGGTCACGCCGAAGACTCCCAACGGCGGGCGCTCCGGCGCCCGCTGGTTTCCTGAACCAAGATTGCGAGGGTTTGCCTTGACGTCCCGAAACTCCGAAGCGTTGCCGATCTCGATCCGGAATGTCACCAAGACCTATGGTGCCGTCCACGCGTTGAACGATGTGTCGCTCGAGGTCGAAAGCGGTGAGTTCCTGACGTTGCTGGGGCCCTCTGGGTCAGGCAAGACGACGCTTTTGATGGTGCTTGCGGGCTTTACCCGGCCCGATTGCGGCAGCCTGAAATTCGGCGAGCGCGAGGTGATCCGCACCCCGCCGCATCTGCGCGACGTGGGCATGACCTTTCAAAGCTACGCGCTCTTTCCTCATATGACGGTCGCGGGCAATGTCGGCTACCCGCTGAAACTGCGCAAGGTCTCCAAACCCGACATCGCCGCCCGCGTCGAGGGCGCGCTGGACACTGTGCAATTGGGCGGCTTTGGCGACCGGCGCATCGATCAGCTTTCGGGGGGGCAGCGCCAGCGTGTCGCGGTGGCCCGTGCCATCGTGTTCGAGCCGCGCATCCTGCTGATGGACGAGCCGCTATCGGCGCTGGACAAGAAACTGCGCGACCAGATGCAGATCGAATTACGCCACCTGCACGAAAAACTGGGGATGACCACGGTCTATGTCACCCATGACCAGCGCGAGGCGCTGACCATGTCCGACCGGATCGCCGTGGTGAATCACGGACGGATCATGCAACTGGCGACGCCGCGCGACCTCTATGAACGTCCCGCCAACCGGTTCGTGGCCGATTTCATCGGTGAATCCACCTTCCTGCCGGTGTCTCGTCAGGGTCAGACGATCCTGTTCGACGGACAGCCCTTGCTGCACGATATTCCCGCACCCGACACCGACACCCTGTCGCTGATGGTGCGCCCCGAACGTGTCGTGCTGTCGCGCGAGGGGCCGCGCGAGGGGGCCAACAACTTTGCCGCCACCGCGACCGACGTGGTCTATCAGGGCGACAGCTACCTGCTGCATGCGGCGCTGGCCAGCGGTGGCCAGATGGTTTTGCGCGGCGCGATGCGCGGGGCCAATGTGACGTCCCTGCCATCGGTCGGAGACGCGCTGACCCTGTGTCTGGCCCCCGAGGATACCGTCCTCATCGACGGAAGCGAGCGCTAGGATGCAGGCGATCCGGACAAATGAGGCGGGCCTGAGACGCGATGAATGGCTGGAACGGCTCAAGCTGTTTGGCCTCGGCTCACCGGCAATCCTGCTGATCCTGATCATTCTGGTCATCCCGGTGGGCTGGCTGTTCTATGTCTCGTTCATCGGGGCCGATGGCACGTTTTCGCTGGAGAACTACGAGCGGATGCTCAAGCGCAAATCCTATGCGCGGATTTTCCAGACCACCTTCGAGGTCAGTTTCCTGACCACGGGCCTGTGCATCCTGATCGGCTATCCGCTGGCCTATTTCATCTCGGGCCTGCCCAACCGGATCGCCAACCTGTGCCTGATCACCGTGCTGTTGCCGTTCTGGACCTCGCTGCTGGTGCGCACCTATGCATGGCTGGTGCTGTTGCAGAAACGCGGGCTGGTGAATGAATGGGCGATGTCACTGGGGCTGTGGGACGAGCCGATCAAGATGGTCCACAACATGACCGGCACGCTGATCGGCATGGTGCATATCATGCTGCCCTTTCTGATCCTGCCGGTCTATGGCGCGATGCGGGCCATCGACCGTGACCTGATGAAGGCGGCCGCCAATCTGGGTGCAAGTCCGCGGCACGCCTTCTGGACGGTGTTCTTTCCGCTAACCTTGCCGGGCCTCTTTGCCGGGTCGCTGATGGTGTTCATCCTGTGCCTTGGCTTTTTCGTCACCCCGGCGGTGCTGGGCGGTGGCAAGGTCATCATGGTGTCGATGAAGCTCGTCTCGAATATCGAACTCTTCGTGAACTGGGGGGCGGCCAGCGCGCTGGGGGTGGTGCTGCTGGTGTCGACCGTGGCGATCCTCTGGATCGCATCGCGGTTCCTGAACCTTGAAAAGATGACCGGGGGAGGGCACTGATGCTGCGCTGGTTCCGCACGCCCGCGACCGAAACCCAGATCACCCACGGCCAGCGGCTGTGGCTCTACGTGCTTGCGGTCATTATCATGATCCTGCTGGTCACCCCGACCCTGATCGTGATCCCGATGTCCTTCTCCGACAGCCAGTATCTGGAGTTTCCGCCCGAAACCTGGTCGATGCGCTGGTACGATCACTATTTCGGATCACCCGAATGGATGCTGGCGACGCGGACCTCGTTCAAGGCGGCCATCCTGACCATGCTGCTCGCCACGCCCATCGGCGTGCTGGCGGCCTACGGGTTGCATTGCTCGAAGGTGCGCTTTGTCCGCGCGGCCTTTGTGCTGATGATCACGCCGATGATGGTGCCGCTGGTGCTGGTCGCGATCGGCGCCTTCTATGCCTACGTGCAGCTACAGATCCTTTACACGCTGACCGGGCTGGTGCTGGCGCATACGGTGCTGGCCCTGCCGCTGGTGGTGATCGTCACCGGATCGGCGCTGAAAGGCTATGACATGAGCCAGGAGGCAGCCGCGCGCAGCCTTGGTGCGCCACGCTGGAAGGCATTCCTGACCGTGACCCTGCCGCAGATCCGCTTTGCCGTTGTCACCAGCGCGCTGCTGGCCTTTCTGACCTCCTTCGACGAGGTGGTCGTGGCGAGGTTCATCTCGGGGGGTGACAATCCGACGCTGACGCGCAACATGTTCAACGCTCTGCGCGACCAGATCGACCCGACGATCGCGTCGATCTCGACCATCATGATCCTTGTGACCACGGGGATGATGGTGCTGGCGCAGCTCTTTGGCCAGCAAAAAGAGCCAACGCGACCGAAAGACTGAATGCGCCCTGACGCGGCCCCCCTGCACCCAGAAAGTCCGACCATGATTGACCTGCAGACCTTTGCCGATCTCGCCTCCGTTCCGCTGGGGGCCTTCGCCGACAAGCCGACCACCCTGACCAACGGCCAGACCGAGGCGTCAAGCGTGCTGTGGACCTCGGAGGACGGCCGGACCAGGATCGGTGTCTGGGAATGCACGCCGGGACGGTTCACCGCCGACAGGTCTGCTGCGGGGGAGTACTGCCATATCCTGTCCGGGCGGGCCACGGTCACCAACGCCGACGGTAGCGGCCGCCGCGACATCGGGCCGGGGGACCTTCTGGTGCTGCCGCAGGGCTGGACCGGCGAGTGGCTGATCCACGAGCATATGCGCAAACTCTTCGTCCTCAGCGCGGACTCCGCTGGCTAAATGTCCGGCGCAAGGGGGCCTGAGCCCGCAAAGACCGAATACGATTTCATCGTCGTGGGCGCAGGATCGGCGGGATGCGTTCTGGCCAACCGGCTAAGTGCGAGCGGCCGGTTCAGCGTGCTGCTGCTCGAGGCGGGTGGCAGCGATCTCAATTTCTGGATCTGGATGCCGATCGGCTATGGCAAGACCTTCTACAAACCTTCGGTCAACTGGATGTACCACACCGAGCCCGAGGCGGCGCTGAACGGGCGGGTGTCCTACTGGCCGCGCGGCAAGGTTCTGGGCGGATCAAGCTCGATCAACGCGATGGTCTATATCCGCGGACAGGCGCGCGATTTCGACGAGTGGAAGGCGATGGGCAATCCCGGCTGGGGGTGGGCGGACGTGCTGCCCCATTTCCGCAAGTCCGAGACCAATGATCGTGGCGGCGATGCCTTTCGCGGCGACAGCGGGCCGATGCATGTCGCCACCATGAACCGCGACCTGCACCCGCTCTGCCACGACTTCATTGCCGCCGGAAAAGAGCTTCAGTTCCCGCACAACTTTGATTTCAACGGCGCCGGGCAGGAGGGCGTGGGCACCTATCAGAATACGGCGAAGGGTGGGATGCGTATGTCGACCGCGCGCGCCTATCTGCGTCCGGCGCGGCATCGCACCAATCTGCGGATCGAGACGCATGCGCTGGCTGAGCGCGTGCTGTTCGACGGCAAGCAGGCGGTCGGGCTGCGATACCGGCAGAACGGTCAGGTCGTTGAGGCCCGTGCCCGGCACGAGGTGATCGTCTCGGCGGGGGCCATCAACTCGCCGCAACTGCTGCAACTGTCGGGCATCGGCCCCGCTGCGCTGCTGGCCGCGAAGGGGGTCGAGGTGGTCCACGCGCTTGAGGGGGTGGGGCGGAACTTGCAGGACCATCTCGGCCTCGACTATCTCTACCGCTCACGGGTGCCAACCCTGAACACCCAGCTTTACCCGTGGTATGGCAAGCTCTGGCACGGGCTGCGCTATGTTCTGACGCGGCGCGGGCCGCTCTCGCTCGGGGTCAATCAGGCGGGTGGCTTCGTGCGGTCGCGCCCGGGGCTCGCGCATCCGAACATGCAGCTTTTCTTTTCGCCGGTCAGCTATACCAAGGCCCCGCCGGGCAAGCGCCCGCTGATGAATCCCGATCCGTTTCCGGGGTTCCTGCTGGGCGTGCAGCCGACCCGACCGACCAGCCGGGGCCATCTGGAAATCCGCTCGGCCGACCCGTCAGAGGCCCCGGCGATCCATCCCAATTACCTTGCCACCGATATCGACATTCAGGAAATGCTCGAAGGTGCGCGGCTGATGCGGCGCTTTGCCGAAGCCCCGGCGCTGGCCCGGCTGATCGAGGCCGAACTCTTGCCCGGCCCGCATGTGCGCAGCGAAGACGACCTGATTGCCGATGTCAGGAACCGGGCCGGAACCGTGTTTCATCCGGTCAGCACCTGCCGGATGGGCCCCGATGCGCGGCACGACGTCGTCGATGCGCGCCTGCGGGTGCATGGGATCGGCGGGCTGCGCGTGGTCGATGCCTCGATCTTTCCGACGCTGACATCGGGCAACACCAATGCCCCGGCGATCATGGTCGGTGAAAAGGGCGCAGAGATGATCCTCGAGGATTGCGGGTCAGGCGGGTCGCGTTCAGGTTTTGGTTAACGAAATAGTAATTTGTCTGGCCGCTTATTCCGATTTGCTTATAACGGCGGTATGCACCTGAAGCTGCGCCACCTCGAGGTTTTCCATGCCGTCATGGAAGAGGGCTCCGTCTCCAAGGCGGCGGACAGGCTGTATCTGACGCAACCGGCCATCAGTATCGCGCTGTCGCGGCTGGAGGATATGCTTGGCTTTCCGCTGTTCCACCGCTCCAAGGGGCATTTCGCCCCACGCCCCGAAGCCTATCTGCTGCATATGGATGCGGAACTGTCGATCCTCGCGGTCGAGCAGTTTTCCAACCGGGCGCGACTGATCAAGCAGGGTGGCACCGGGTTGCTGCGCGTGGGGGCCATTGGCGCGGCGGCCTTCGGGCTGATGCCGGGGTTGGTGGCGCGCTACACGGCGGGCAACCCGCTGGTCGAGATCGACCTGAGCGTGCGCAGTTCGCACCAGATTTCCTATCTGGTCGGCAACGGGCAATGCGACATCGGTCTTGTCGAGGCTCCGGTCGCCGCGCCATCGCTGGTGGCCGAGCAGTTTTCTTTGCCTTGCGTCTGCATTTTCCCCGCAGGATCGGAACTCGAAGCCAAGGCGCAGATCACGCCTGCCGATCTCGCTCAGCACCGGCTGATCGGCATTCAGGACAGCAACCAGGTGGATCGCCAACTGCGGGCGGTCAGCGCCGAGGCCGGGGTGGATTTGCGCGCGCCGGTGCATGGCTTCTTCTTTGCCGTCGTCCGCAGGATGGTGGCCGAGGGTGCGGGGGTCGCCATCGTGGATGCGCTGAATGGCTGCCTGCCACCGCAGGACGGGGTCATCTGGCGGCCCTTCGCCCCCGAGATCCGTTATGACACAGCCCTGATCGTGAAGGCCGGGGCAGAGTTGTCGCTGCCCGCGCGAGCCTTCATTGAACTCATCCGCGACGAGATGCAGGCACGCGGCAAACTGCCGGACACGGCAGCGGTATAAGCCGGGTAAATCTCTCGTTTCCAATTCGGAATTTCAACTGCCCGCCGGTTGCGACCAATATCCGGTCTGATCCAACCAGAGAGGCTGCGGCGTGCAGGACCAGAACTTTCCGAGATCGGCTATGACGGCGTTGCTGGCACCGAAATCCATCGCCCTTGTCGGCGTCTCGGACCGCCCGGATTCTTACGGTCATGCGCTGGACCGGATGGTCACGCAAGGCGGATATGCCGGGCGGATCATGCGGGTCAATCCGCGATTGGCCGCGCAGTCGGATGGCCGGATCGCCGCCACGCTGGCCGACCTTCCCGAGATGCCCGAGCATGTCGTTCTGTCGCTGGCTACCGCGCGGGTCGAGGCCGCAGTCGATGAGGCGCTGGCCGCCGGGGCGCGCGCGCTGACGGTCTTTTCGGAATGCCCCGACGCGGCCATGCGCCAGCGTATCGGTGACAGTGTCCGGGCGGGTGGGGCGGCGCTGTGCGGGCCCAACAGCATGGGGGTGCACAACGTTGCCCTGGGCCTCAGGGTCACGCCCTTTCCGGTGCCGCTCGACCTGAAACCGGGTGGGATCGGGTTGATCGCGCAATCCGGCTCGGTCCTCGGGGCGCTGATGAACAACGACCGGCGGCTGCGGCTCTCGCAGGCGGTCAGCACTGGCTCGGAGACCGTCACCACCGCCGCCGATTACCTGCGCTGGATGGTCAACCGGCCCGAAACCCGCACCGTCGGCCTGTTTCTCGAAACCGTGCGCGACCCCGATGGTTTCATTGCGGCGATGGAGGCGGCGGCGGTGCGCGACATCCCGGTCGTGATCCTCAAGATCGGCCGCTCCGCGCTGAGCGCGCGCATGGCGATCTCGCATACCGGTGCGCTGGTCGGCAATGATGACGTGTTCCGCGCGCTGGTGCGGCGGCTGGGCGGGCACATGGCAGGCTCGCTTGACGAGATGGCGGCGATGCTGGCGCTCTTCGCGCAAGGACGGCGCGTGACCGCGCCGGGTATCGCCTCGATCCACGATTCGGGCGGCGAGCGCGAATTGATGGCCGACATGGCCGAGGATCACGGCCTTGCCTATGCCGCGCTGTCCCCTGACACCAAGGCCGCGATCCAGTCGGTTCTCGAGCCGGGCATCGCGGCGGAGAACCCGCTTGATGCCTGGGGCACGGGGCAGGGCGCGCAAAACACCTACACCCGCGCGGTCACGGCGATGATGGCGGATGACGGCGTGGGCACCGGGCTCTACGTGCTGAACTGGCGCGGCAACTACGACCTGCACGAGATGCACGCCCAAGCCCTGGCAGACGCGTTTCGTCAGACGGTCAAACCGCTCGCCGCCGTGTCGAATTTCTCGCGCAGCGATGACGCGGGCCTTGCCGATAGGTTTGCCGATCTGGGCATTCCGCTGATCAGCGGCATGCAGAACGCGCTGGCGGCGGTGCGCGCATTGCAGGATCATGGCCCGGTTGCCCGGTTTCGTGCACCCCAACCGCCGCACCCCCGCGCGGCCCACTCGCGCGCGGCACTTTGTGGCCGCGACTGGATCGGCGAGGCCGAGGGATACGCGCTTTTTTCGGACTATGGCATCGCCTGCCCGTCGCATGGCCTCGCCGGGTCACGAGCCGAGGCGCTGGACCTCGCCCGGAAGATTGGAGGCCCCGTCGTTCTCAAGACCGCGCAGCCGGGGCTATCGCACAAATCCGACGGTGGCGGGGTCAAGCCCGGCCTTGCAACGGCGCAGGCCGTCGCGGTCGCATATGATGACCTGACGACCCGGTTTCATGGCGAGGTTCTGGTCGCCGAAATGATCGCGCCGGGTGCCGAGTGGTCGTTGGGCGCGATCAATGATCCCGAGTTTGGCCCGGCGGTGCGCATCGCACCCGGTGGCCAGCTCGTCGACCTGCTGGACGAACATGTTCTGCTGATGGCCCCGTTCTCCGCCGCCGAGGCCGCAACGGCGATCACCGGTTTGCGCGCCGCCCGCGTGTTGTCGGGCTATCGCGGGGGCCCCCGCCTTGGCGCCGCGGCACTGGCCGCCGCCGCCGCCGCACTGTCGCGCATGGCTTGGGACCTGCGCGACACAGTGGCCGAAGTCGAGATCAACCCGGTCATCGTGGGCGCGCAAACCGCAACGGCCGTCGATGCGGTCATCCGCGCCCGCGTCTCCTGAAAAACAGGGGGATGCCGAACCGCCCGGAATGGGCCGGGGATGGGCAACGTCAGTAAGGCTGATGGACATGGTGCGGAATAAACTGGCAAATTGCTGCCCGACAGAGATCCATGCGCATGCGGCCCGGAGGGTATTCGCAAGTCACGCCGCACCCCGGATCGCCGACCAGCCGGACATCACGCGCCACCACGCCGATCCGGCAGATGCACGCCGGACCCGAGCGAGACTTGTCGAAATCCTGAGAAAGTGGCAGCCCGTAGGGGAATCGAACCCCTCTTTCCAGGTTGAAAACCTGGCGTCCTAACCGATAGACGAACGGGCCAGCGCTGCTGTGGGGCGTAACTAGGCAAATCCGGACCGGCGCGCAAGAGGGATTTTACAAAAACTTGGGGCTGTTTCGCAGAAATCGTCAGGGCCGGTTTTTCGCCGCCTCGGGGGGCGGATCACAGGGCCGCAGCGGCGTCCTCAAGGCGCAGCTGCACCGATCTGCGACCGCCCCATGTGTTGATGTCGAGCCGTCCGGCAAGGTGAAACCGTGCGCCGCCATGGCCCGTCAATGCGGCCCCCAACGGCCCGTCAAACGCGCCAAAGGCGATGGCCTCGAGGCTCGCCCCCAGCCCGTCACCAAAGCGCAGCTTGAGATGGTTGCCGCCCAGTTGCTTGGCATAGCTGATCTGGCAATCGGGAAAGACATAACGCGGCCCCGGCGCACCGGCCCCGAACGGCCCCGCGGCCTCGATCTGCTCGACCAGTTCGATCGCCGCCGCCCCCGGCATCAGCATCCCGTCGAGGCGCAGGTCGGCTGGCCCGGCCTGACCGGCCCCCTGACGGGCGAGCAGATCCGAAAGCCGCGCCATCGCCTCCTCCAGCCGGTCGCGCGCCACGGTGAGACCCGCCGCCATCTTGTGCCCGCCGCCCTTTAGGAGCAGCCCCTCGGAGGCCAGCCGCTGAATGGCGGCCCCCAGATCGACGCCGCTGACCGAACGGCCTGATCCCTTGCCCTCGTCCCCCTCCAGCCCGATCACGATGGCGGGGCGATTGGCGGCCTCTTTCAGGCGGCTGGCGACGATGCCGACAACGCCGGGATGCCAGCCTTCGCCTGCCGCCCACACCAGCGGCGCGTCAAAGCCGCGCGCTTCGGCCTGGTCCAGGGCGGCATCGCGCACCATGGCCTCGACCTCGCGCCGCTCGGTGTTGAGCTGATCCAGCCGCTCTGCCATGGCGCGCGCCTCGGTGGCACTCTGGCAGGCCAGCAGCCGCGCGCCAAGATCGGCCTTGCCGATGCGCCCGCCCGCATTGATGCGCGGCCCCAGCAAAAAACCCAGATGGTAGGCATTGGGCGTGGCATCCATCCGCGCCACATCCGCCAGCGCCACCAGCCCGGGGCGTTCGCGCCGCGCCATGATCCGCAGCCCCTGCCGCACGAAGGCGCGGTTCACGCCGATCAGCGGCGCCACATCCGCCACCGTCGCCAGCGCCACCAGATCGAGCATCGCCATCAGGTCGGGGCCTGGCCGGTCGGCCTCGCGCAGTTGACGCCCGGCCTCGACCAGCATCAGGAACACCACCGCCGCCGCACACAGATGCGCCAGATCGCCGCTTTCGTCTTGCCGGTTGGGGTTCACCACCGCCAGTGCGGGCGGCAGCGTCTCACCACCCAGATGGTGATCGAGCACGACCACGTCGGCCGCGTCTGCGGCGACGATGGCGTCATGGCTGAGCGTGCCGCAATCGACGCAGAGGATCAGATCATGCCGCGCCGCGAGATCACGCATCGCGGGCTCGTTCGGGCCGTACCCTTCGTCGATCCGGTCGGGGATATAAAGCGTAGGTTCGGGCGCGCGCATCTGGTTCAGCCAGTCGATCAGAAGGGCTGCAGAGGTGCCGCCATCGACATCGTAATCGGCAAAGATCGCGATCCGCTCGCCCGTCGTCACCGCCTGCAAAACCCGCGCGGCGGCGGCTTCCATGTCGCGCAGGCTGCGCGGGTCGGGCAGCAGATCGCGCAGGGCCGGGGCGAGATAGGTCTCGGCCCCGGCGCTCTCGACCCCGAGCCGCGCGAGGGTCTGGCAGAGCGGGCGCGGCAGTCCGGTGGCCTGCGCCATGGCCTCGGCCTGCCGGTCCACCTCCACGCCCGGTCCGATCCAGCGCCGCCCGGTCAGCGAGTTTTCCACACCCAGATACGCCGTCATGCCAGCGCCCCGGCTTCATCTTGCCGGAAATATTCCGGGGGAGTCGCCGCCTGCGGCGACGGGGGCAGCGCCCCCTTGTCTGGCCCGAACTCAATCACGCTTGCTGCGATAGATCATCCGCCGCACAGAGCCGGTGCGCGAGCGCATCAGCACGGTCTCGGTCTCGACAAAACCGGGGCGGCGCTGCACGCCCTTGACGATCGAGCCGTCGGTGACGCCGGTGGCGGCAAAGATCACATCCGAGGTGACCATCTCGTCGCGGGCATAGACCCGGTCGAAATCGGTGATCCCGGCCTTCTGCGCCCGCGCGCGTTCGTCGTCATTGCGGAACACCAGCCGCCCCCACATCTGCCCGCCCATGCATTTGAGCGCCGAGGCCGCGAGCACGCCCTCGGGGGCACCGCCGGTGCCCATATACATGTCGATGCCAGTGCGTTCGGATTCCGCACAATGGATCACGCCTGCCACGTCGCCATCGGTGATCAGGTAGACGGCGGCCCCGGTCTCGCGCAACTCCGCGATCATCTCCTGATGGCGGGG
Source organism: Roseovarius sp. (assembly GCF_040219995.1). Taxonomy (GTDB): domain Bacteria; phylum Pseudomonadota; class Alphaproteobacteria; order Rhodobacterales; family Rhodobacteraceae; genus Roseovarius. Next base: position 25,826 of record NZ_JAVJUC010000014.1, read on the forward strand.
GCGTTCGAGCACGCAGACGGTGACTTCCGACGGGCGGCAGCCGCGCGCCTTGGCCAAGGCCTCGACCCGTTCACGCGGGCTCATGGCGAGCGAGACGACGCCCTCGGGATAGCCCGGACCGATCGCCAACTTGTCCATATAGGTGTCGGGCGCGTGCAGCAGCGTGCCGCGCGGGGCCATCGCGATGACCGTCAGCGCATTGGGCATCGCCTTGGCGGTGAGCGTGGTGCCTTCCAGCGGATCGAGCGCGATATCGACGCCGGGGCCCTCGCCGGTGCCGACCTCTTCGCCAATGAACAGCATCGGGGCTTCGTCACGCTCGCCTTCACCGATCACCACCACGCCCTTGATGCTGAGCATGTTGAGCTGGTCGCGCATCGCGTTGACGGCAGCCTGATCGGCGGCCTTCTCGTCGCCGCGCCCGATGAGATCGGCGCAGGCAAGCGCTGCCTGTTCGGCGACGCGCGCCAACCCGAGCGAAAGGGTGCGGTCGTTGAAGGCGGTGTCAGAGGTCATGAGATGGTCCTTGCAAATATGGGTCAAAGCAGCATTAGCGCCCGCGCCGCCCGCGCACAAGGGCGGGGCCGGGGCGCGGGTTTCAGACGGTTTCGATCCGCAGCGCCACCGGCTCACCCGCCAGCACGTCGAGCCGCCGGATGCCGGTCAATGCCGTATCGAGCGCGTCGCGATTGGTCTTGTGGGTGACGATCAGCACCGGGGCGGTGGCGTCGTCATGGCGGTACTGGCGCATCCGGTCGATGGAAATCCCCGCCTCGCCCAGCAGCGTCGCCACCTTGGCCAGCGCGCCGGGCTTGTCGTCAAGCGACATGCGCAGGTAATAGCGCGCGGGTGTGGCGCTGCTGGCCTGCGCGCAGGGTTTGAGCGTGGCGGCGGGCTGACCGAAGGTCGAGAGGCGGAAACCGCGCGCGATATCCATCACGTCGCCCATCACCGCACTTGCCGTCGGCCCCATGCCCGCGCCGGGGCCGCGCAGCACGATCTGTTCGACCTGATCGCCTTCGAGCACGACCATGTTGGTGCCGCCTTCAAGCTGTCCGAGCGGGCTTTTTGCCGGGACAAGGCAGGGCGACATGCGCTGTTCCAGCCCGCGCCCGGTCATCTGCGCCACGCCCAGAAGCTTGATCCGGTAGCCCATGTCGGCGGCGTGACGGATATCGTCGAGGGTGATGTCCTGAATGCCTTCGAGCGCCACGCCGTCGAAATCGACCTGGCAACCAAAGGCGATCGAGGACAAGAGCGCCAGCTTATGCCCTGCGTCGATGCCGCCCACGTCAAGATTGGGATCGGCCTCGAGATAGCCCAGCTTGTCGGCCTCCTCGAACAGCGCGTTATAGCCCTGACCGGTGGCCTGCATCCGCGTCAGGATATAGTTGCAGGTGCCGTTCATCACGCCCATCACGCGGGTGATGTCGTTGCCCGCCAGCCCCTCGGTCAGGGCCTTGATCACCGGGATGCCGCCCGCGACGGCGGCCTCGAAGCGGATGACGCGCCCGGCCTCTTCGGCGGCGAGTGCCAGGGCGTGGCCGTGATGTGCGAGCATCGCCTTGTTGGCGGTGACCACGTCCTTGCCTGCCGCGATGGCAGCCTCGGTCGCGGCCTTGGCGGGCCCGTCTGAGCCGCCCATCAGTTCCACGAACACGTCCACATCGTCGCGCTTGGCCAAGGCGACCGGATCATCCTCCCACGCGTAATCGCCGAGGTTGACGCCGCGATCCTTGTCGCGGGTGCGGGCCGAGACGGCGCTGATCGTGATCGGACGGCCTGCGCGCGCGGCGAGTGTCTCGGCCTTTTGCCGGACGATGCGGACGACGCCGGTGCCGACGGTGCCGAGACCGGCTATGCCAAGGCGCAGGGGGGTGTTCATGGGGCTCTCCGATCATCACTGTCCTGTGGTTGAGGCGCGATGTAACGGGTTCGGATGGTCCTTGCAACGCAGGGCGCACCTGTCGGGGGCGGGTTTTTATTCGGTGACGCCGGTTTGCATGCGCGCCTGCGTCTCGGCGTCGATCACCGGGGCGTCGAGACGGGCCGCGCGGGCGCGCAAGCGGTCGGCCCGGCTTTGCAGGTCGGGGGCGGTGCGGTCGTCGCTGCGCGGAGGTGGTACCCGCCCGGTGATCTCGCCGGCCGGGACCAGGTCGAGATAGGCCTGATCGGCGCGGTTGTCGCGCACCTCCTCGGGCAGCGGGGGCAATTCGGTACACCCGGCAAAGAGCGCAAGCGCGAGGGCGGCCAAGGCGGCAGAGAGACGAGGGCGCATGGGCGGGCGGTCCTTTGGCGGGCGGTTGATGTCTTTCTTGCCATTCTTTGGCGGGGCAGGGCAAGCGGGGCTTTGATCTGAACATATGTTCAGTTAAACCGGTTGGCATGGCACGCACCCAAGGTTCCCATTCCGACATCACCGGTCCGCGCATCCGCGCAGCGGCGCTCTCGCTTTTTGCCCGCCATGGCTATGCCGCCGTCTCGATGCGGCAGATCGCAAGCGAGGTGGGCGTGCAGGCCGGTGCGCTCTATAATTACACGCCGGACAAGCAGACGCTGCTGTTTGATCTGATGCGCACCCATATGGAGGACCTGCTGGCGGCCTGGGATGCCGAAGCCCCGCAGGCGGGCGGCGCGATGGCGCAGCTCGAGGCGTTTACCCGGTTTCACATCCGCTTCAACACCAGCCGTGCCGAGGCGGTCTTTGTGTCCTACATGGAGTTGCGCAATCTCAGCCCGGAGAATTTCGAGCTGATTGAGGGTCTGCGGCGCGATTACGAGACGCGCCTCGAGGCGATCCTGCGCGCCGGTGCCGAGGCGCGCGTGATGGTGGTTGCGGAGCCGCGCATCGCCAGCATGGCGCTGATTGCCATGCTGACGGGGGTGAACACCTGGTTCCGCGAAAAGGGCCGGTTGTCGCTGGCACAGGTCGAGGCGGTCTACTGGGACATGGTGCGCCGGTCCGTGACGGGCCAGGCCGGGGGTACTTGAACGGGGCAGGGCGGGGGTGATGTTGGCCCTTAGCCGCCGTTGACGTCTAGAACCAATGCGCGGAATCAAGGCGCGGAACGCGCCGCCGCGCAGCGCCCGACCGCCCCCCGGGCGGGCGCTTTTGAAACGTCACAAACCCGTGCAATCGTAGCAGTATTTGGCTGCCATAAAGTGCGCTCCACCAAGGTTGCAGCGCCCACCCGCGGTCGGGCACCGCGCGGCTTGCCCTGCAACTCAAATGTCCGCATCAGCCCAAAACCCGCCCTCAGACCGCCTTCCTGATCCCCATCATCCGCGCCCGCGCGCGCGGATCGCTGTCGAAGAGCGCGGCCAGTTGCTCGGTCATCGCGCCCGCCAGTTGATCGGCATCAGTGATCGTCACCGCGCGCTCATAATAGCGGGTCACGTCATGGCCGATGCCGATGGCCAGCAATTCCACCTGGCGGCGCCGCTCGACCATGGCGATCACGTCGCGCAGGTGCTTCTCGAGATAATTGGCGGGGTTCACGCTCAGCGTGCTGTCATCGACCGGGGCCCCGTCGGAAATCACCATCAGGATCTTGCGCGCCTCCTTGCGGGCCACAATGCGCTTATGCGCCCATTCCAGCGCCTCGCCGTCGATGTTTTCCTTGAGAAGGCCCTCTTTCATCATCAGCCCCAGATTGTCGCGCGTCCGGCGCATCGGCGCGTCGGCGGATTTGTAGATGATGTGGCGCAGATCATTCAGGCGGCCGGGCAGTTGCGGCCGTCCCTCGGCCAGCCATTTCTCGCGGCTTTGCCCGCCCTTCCAGGCGCGGGTGGTAAAGCCCAGCACCTCGACCTTGACCGAGCACCGCTCCAGCGTGCGCGCGAGAACATCTGCGCAGATCGCGGCGATGGAGATCGGCCGCCCGCGCATCGAGCCGGAATTATCCAGCAGCAATGTCACCACGGTATCGCGGAATTCGGTATCCTTTTCCACCTTGAAGCTGAGCGGCGTGGTGGGGTTGGCGACCACGCGGGCCAGACGCCCGGCATCGAGAATGCCCTCCTCGCGGTCGAATTCCCAACTGCGGCTCTGCTGCGCCTGAAGACGGCGTTGCAGCTTGTTGGCGAGACGCGACACAGCCCCTTTCAGCGGCTCAAGCTGCTGATCGAGATAGGCGCGCAGGCGTTCCAGCTCGACCGGGTCGGCCAGGTCCTCGGCGCGGATTTCCTCGTCATGCTCGGTGTTGTAGACGATGTAATTCGGGTCGGCGTCGGAAATGGGCTGCGGTGCGGGCGGCTCCAGCGGGGCCTCGCCCTCGGGCAGTTCAGTCTCCTCGTCCATCTCCTCGTCGGACATCTCGTCCATGCTGACCTGCGCCTGTTGCGCATCCTGCTGCTCGTCCTGACTGCGTTCGGGGTCGGCCTCGGCCTCTTCCTCGTCGCTGTCATCCTGACCGCTGCTATCGGGCTCTTCCTGCTCTTCGCCAGTCTCCTCGGCGTCGTCTTCCTGATCGTCTTCGGCGCTGTCGGGGTCCTCGCCCAACTGATCGCCATAGCCCAGGTCCTCAATGATCCGCCGGGCAAAGCGCGCGAATTCAGTCTGATCGGCAAGCGTGTCCTGCAGGTTTTCCAGCGTGCCGCCCGCCTGCTCCTCGATAAAGCCACGCCACAGCTCCATCACGTTCTGCGCGCCGGGTGGCATGTCGCGCCCGGTCGCGAGGTGGCGGATCAGGTAGCCTGCGGCGGCGGGCAGGGGGGCGTCGGCGGAATTGGTGATCTGCTCAAACCCCAGACGCGTGGCGTCCTGCGCGATCTTGGCGTCGATATTGGTCGCGGTGCCGGGCATCTCGCGGGCACCCACGGCCTCGCAACGGGCGGTTTCCATCGCCTCGTAGAGATCGCGGGCCATGTCGCCGGGCGGGGCATAGCGGCTGTGCAGGGCGGCATCGTGGAACTTGTGCCTTAGCGCCAGCGCATCGGCGGTGCCGCGCGCAATCAGCACTTCCTCGCGGCTCATCCGGCGGCTGACCTGCGGCAGGCGCATCGCATCGCCCGAAATCCCCGCCGGATCGACCGAGTAGCTGACCGTCAGATCCGCATCGTCGGCCATCACCTTGGTGGCATTGGCGAGCGCCTTCTTGAACGGATCGGCGGGGTTATCGGAGGGTTTGTTCATGATGTCCCGGACGCGGCTTTACTGCACGTTCACATTCGCCGCACTTTCCGGCAGTTCCTCGTCAAAGCAGCGCTGGTAGAATTCGGCCACCGTCTGGCGCTCCAACTCGTCGCATTTGTTGAGGAAGGTCAGCCGGAACGCATAGCCCACATTTCGGAAGATATTGGCGTTCTGCGCCCAGGCGATCACGGTGCGGGGGCTCATCACCGTCGACAACCCGCCGTTCATGAAGGCGGTGCGCGAGAGGTCCGCTACCGTCACCATGCGGCTCACGGTCTTGCGGCCCTCGGCGGTGTTGTAGAGCGGGTTCTTGGCCAGCTCGATCGCGGTCTCGGCGTCATGGCTCAGGTAGTTGAGCGTCGCGACCAGCGACCAGCGGTCCATCTGACCCTGGTTGATCTGCTGGGTGCCGTGATAGAGGCCGGTGGTGTCACCCAGACCCACCGTGTTGGCGGTGGCAAACAGGCGGAAGAACGGGTTGGGGGTGATCACCTCGTTCTGATCGAGCAGCGTCAGCTTGCCATCGGCCTCGAGCACGCGCTGGATCACGAACATCACATCGGCGCGGCCTGCGTCATATTCGTCGAACACGATCGCGGTCGGGTTGCGCAGCGCCCAGGGCAGGATGCCCTCGTGAAACTCGGTCACCTGCACGCCGTCGCGCAGCTTGATCGCGTCCTTGCCGATGAGGTCGATCCGGCTGATATGGCTGTCGAGATTGACCCGCACGCAGGGCCAGTTGAGCCGCGCCGCGACCTGCTCGATATGGGTCGATTTGCCGGTGCCGTGATAGCCCTGGATCATCACCCGGCGGTTGTGGGAAAATCCTGCGAGGATGGCCAGCGTCGTGTCAGGGTCGAATTTATAGGTCGAATCGAATTCCGGCACGCGCTCGCTGCGGTCCGGGAAGCCCTTGACGATCATGTCCGTGTCGATGCCAAAGGTGTCGCGGACGGAGATTTCCTCGGTCGGTTTCGCATTGATGTCAATCGTGCCGTCAGCCATGTCGCCGGTCCTTCAATCGGGTCGTTATTTGCGTCTCGTCGTGCAACATATCGCAGGTGAGGGCAAGGGGAAGGGGCAAGATTGGATTGGCCTCAAGGGCATGCAGGACTGGTCATATGGCGCAGGCGTGTTAAGTTGGGCTTCGAACAGGACTTCGGCGGTTGAATGACGACACGCGCGGACATTGAAAATCTGATAGCGCGCGTGGCTCAGGGGGACCGGGCCGCGTTCAAGGCGCTTTATGGTGCCACCTCGGCGAAACTCTTTGGCGTGACACTGCGTGTCTTGAACGATCGCGCGGAGGCGGAAGAGGTGTTGCAGGAGATCTATGTCAAGGTCTGGCACAATGCGGACAGGTATACTGTCAACGGGCTGAGCCCGATGACCTGGCTGATCACCATTGCCCGCAACAGCGCGGTGGACCGTCTACGCAAGCTGCGCCGGGCCGAGACACCGGCGGAACTGGAAGAGCGGATCGCCGATGACGCGGCAGGGCCCGAGGCCCTCGCCGTCGCCGCCTCCGAGCGGGGCCGGCTTGTGGCCTGTTTCGAGGAACTCGCCGCCAAACATGCAGAGGCGGTGCGCCGCGCCTATCTCGAGGGTGAGACCTATGCCGATCTGGCGGCGCGTTTCGACGTGCCGCTGAACACGATGCGAACCTGGCTGCGCCGCAGCCTGCTGAGCCTGAGGGAGTGTCTGACGCGATGAGCGATCAGGACCAGCCAGACCGGGACGATCGGGTCCTTGCGGGGGAATACACCCTCGGGCTGCTCTCGGCAGAGGAGGCGGCCGCGTTCGAGGCGCGCATGGTGCGCGAGCCCGAGTTGCGGGCGCTCTATGCGCAATGGGCCGAGGATTTCGCGGGCCTGACCGATGATATCACACCGCAAGCGCCGCCCGCCCGGGTCTGGCAGCAGATCGAGGCGGGGCTGTTTGACACCCGCGCACGGGGCTCGTGGCTGCGGCGGCTGACGCTGTGGGGCGGTGGCCTCGCGGCGGCGGCAGTGCTTGTGTTGGCCGTCGGCCTGCCCGATCTGGTCGAGCGCGGGCCGGTGCCGCCGGTCGATCCGCCCTATGTGGCGCAGATCGCGGCAGAGGATGGCAGTCTCGTGGTGCAGGCGGTCTATGATGATGCGACCGGCACGCTCTTTGTCGATCGCGAGGCCGGGGGGGCTGCCCCGGGGCGGGCGCTGGAACTGTGGCTGATCGCCGGAGAAGACGCACCGGTCTCGCTTGGCGTGATGCCGCAGGATGCGCAGGCGATCCTGCGGGTTGCAGACGATCTGCGCGGCCGCGTCGCCGGGGCCGTGCTGGCCATTTCCGACGAGCCCGAAGGTGGCTCGCCGACCGGTGCGCCGACCGGCGACGTGCTCGCCGTGGGACCGGTGCAGGAGAGCTAGGGTGCCGGTCTGAGGGCGGTGCGGGGGTGATTTTGGCCCGAAACTGCCGTTACCGCATCCCGCGCGAAACGCACCGAAGGTGCCGCGCGATCGCCGGGCCGTCCCGCGGCCTGGCGATTTGAGGGGTTGCACAACGAGTCGATGTTACAATGACTTGGCTGCCATAAAGTACCCGCCACACCCGTCGCATCGCCAGTCCCCGGCCCTGCGATCACGCGGCACCTTCTGGCGGGGTGCTATGTCCACTTCAGGCCAAAAACGATGCACTCAACACGGTTCCAACACGGTTGCGAATAAAATCTGAAACTCTTTCGCACCTCGTGTCGTGCCTCCTCGTGACCTTCGGCCCATCGGCCCGGAGGCCATTTGATCCAACCGAGGAGACACGACATGACACCCAAGAAGATTTTCGCAGCCACCGGCGCGCTTGCCCTGACCGCCACCATGGCGCTTGCCGCGATGGACAACCCGATGGTCGGCGGGGCCGAGATGTATCCCGAAAAGAACATCATCGAGAATGCCGTCAATTCTGCCGATCACGAAACGCTGGTCGCCGCCGTCAAGGCTGCAGGCCTCGTCGAGACGCTGCAGGGCGAGGGGCCGTTTACCGTGTTCGCGCCCACCGATGCCGCCTTCGGCATGCTCAAGGACGGCGCGGTCGAGGCGCTTCTGCAGCCCGAAGCCAAGAAACAACTGACCCAGATCCTGACCTGCCACGTCGTCGGCGCCGATGCGATGGCCATGGCGATCAAGGGCATGATCGACGATGATGGCGGCATGCATGTCGTGCCGACGCTCGGCGGCTGCGAACTCAAGGCGACCTATTCGGGCGACAAGATCATGCTCGAGGACGAGCGCGGGCGGGTGATCAACGTCACCATCGCGGATGTGAAACAGTCGAATGGCGTGATCCACGTGGTCGACCGGGTGATCCTGCCGCCGCGTCCCTGACCCCACTCGAAATCCACAAGGCCCGTTACTCGAACGGGGTGGCGCGCAGCGCCGCCCCGTTTTCACATATCAAGGCTGGCCAACTCGCTCAGGGTTTCGGCGTCGAGAATGCGCACCACGCCGCGATCCAGCGCCACGATCCCGCGCCGCGCCAGCGCATCGAGACGGCGCGAGACCACCTCGCGCGCGCTGCCGATCATCACCGCGATCTCGGCATGGGTCGCCTTCAGCGTGTTTTCCTCGGCGCGCTCCAGCAGGCATTGCGCCAGCCGCGTCTCGATCCGTTGAAAGGCGACACGATCCAGCAGGTGCATCATGGATTGCAGGCGCTGCGCGAAGGCGGCGAAGACGAATTTGCGGAACACGTCCGAGAGATCCATCAGATGCAGGAACGTGTCGCGCGGCACCAGTACCAGTTCGCTGTCGCTGCGCGCGACCGCCTCGCCGGAATAGTCCTCGCCGCCCATCAGCCCGAGCGTGGATTGCACGCAGCTTTGCCCCGGCTCCACCGCGTAAAGCAGCATCTCGCGCCCCGAAGCCCCGGTCAGGAACACTTCGACCCGGCCCTTGAGCACGATCACGAATCCCTTGACCGTCTCACCGGGGTGAAACAGCACTTGGCCCGTGGGCACGCGCATCGGGCTCAGCCGGTCGAGCAGGGCCACCGCGTCGGGCTCCAGCACGGGCAGGCCGGGCGCGCCCGCCACCCATCCCATCAGCCGCGTCCGCGCGTCTCGAATCGCGGCAGCATGGCCGAGAAATCACGCCCCTTGCCGTCTTCCTTCTCGACGAAGTCCGCATAGAGATCACAGGCCGCGCGGCCCATCGGCGTGTCGGCATTGACCGTCTCGGCGGCCTGCTGCGACAGGCGTAGATCCTTGAGCATCAGATCGGCGGCAAAGCCCGGCTGATAGCCATTATCGGCGGGTGATTTGGGCCCGATGCCCGGCGCGGGGCAATAGGCGTTCATCGACCAGCTATAGCCCGAGGAGGTCGAGACCACGTCGAACATCGCCTGCCGCTCCAGCCCCAGCTTGTCGGCCAATGCAAAGGCCTCGCAGGTGGCGATCATCGTCGCGCCAAGGATCATGTTGTTGCAGATCTTGGCCGCCTGCCCGTTGCCGGATGGGCCGCAATGCACCGCCTTTTGCCCCATGATGTCAAAGAGTTCCTTGGCGATATTAAAGCCCGCCTCGTCACCGCCCACCATGAAGGTCAGCGTGCCGCCCGCAGCCCCGCCGACGCCGCCCGACACCGGTGCATCGAGCGCCGAAAGCCCTGCGGCCTGCGCCTGCGCGGCGACGTCGCGCGCGCTGCCGACATCGACGGTCGAGCAGTCGAGCAGCACCGCGCCCGTCCCCATCGCCGGGATCACCTCATCCGCCACGCGGCGCAGGATATCGCCATTGGGCAGCATGGTGATCACTACCTGCGCGCCCTCGGCGGCGGCAGCGGCGCTACCCGCCATTTTGATGCCCTCGATCTTGACGTCGGCCATGTCAAAGCCCGTCACCTCATGCCCGGCCTTGGCCAGATTGGCCGCCATTGGCCCGCCCATATTGCCCAGCCCGATGAACCCGATCTTCATGTCGTTGCCTCCCTTTCGAATGTCAGTGCGTCCGCCCCGAGGGGCATCAGCATGGATGCGACCGCCGTGCCCGGCAGGCTGTCCAGCGCGTGTTGCCAGTGCGGATCACGGTCCTTGTCGATGATCGCAGCGCGGATGCCTTCCAGGAAATCGCCCTCTTCCATCGCACGATAGGTGAAACGATATTCAAGGCCAAGCGCGCGGCGGATATCCGCATCGGACCCGCGCAGACGGTGGATCATCTCGACCGCGCAGGCCATCGACAGCGGCGAGCCGCGCGACAGCGCCTTGAGCGCCTGCGCGGTGAACTCGCTGTCCTCGGCGCGCAGGGAATTGACGATATCGCCCAGCCGCTCGCCGCCGAAATGTGCGGCGACCTGCGACTCGATACCGCGCAAATTGCCCGTCGGAGGCGTCTCGGTGGCGGCATCGATCACCGCCGGATCGCCCGTTTCAACCAGCGCTGCGATCAGGTCGCCCCACTTCAACTGCGGCACGTAAACATCTGCAAAACCGCTATATATCGCGTCATCCGGCCCCATGCGCGTGCCGGTCGTCCCCAGATATTCCCCCATTCGTCCCGGTGCCCGCGCCAGCAAGAGCGAGCCGCCCACATCCGGCACCAGACCGATGCCGCATTCGGGCATCGCCACTTGCGTGCTCTCGCAGGCGACGCGATGAGACCCGTGACAGGAAATGCCCACGCCGCCGCCCATGACAAAGCCCTGCATCAGTGCGACATAGGGTTTGGGATATTCGGCGATCTTGGCATTCAGGCGATATTCATCGGCCCAGAACCGTCGGCCAAAGGCGAAATCCCCGGCGCGGCCGGTGTCGTAAAGCTGCTGAATGTCGCCGCCCGCGCAAAACGCCTTGTCGCCCTCGGCGTTGATCAGCACCAGCGCCACCTCCGCGTCGTCGCGCCAGTCATCCAGCGCCGCCTCGATGGCCATCGCCATGTCGTAACTCAACGCATTCAAGGCCTTGGGCCGGGTCAGGGTGATCCGCCCGGCACGGCCGTCCTTGCGGATATGGATATCACCGCTCATTGGTCCGCCAGCATCTGCCGCGCCACGATCAGGCGCATGATCTCGTTGGTGCCTTCGAGGATTTCATGCACCCGCAGGTCGCGCACCAGTTTCTCGATCCCGTAATCGGCCAGGTAACCATAACCGCCATGCAGTTGCAGGCACTGGTTGACGATGCGACTGCCCGCCTCGGTCACGAATTTCTTGGCCATGGCGCAGAATTTCGTTGCGTCGGGTGTGTCGTTGTCCAGCTTCCACGCCGCCTGCCGCAGAAAAGTGCGTGCGGCCTGCAACTCGATCTCCATGTCAGCGAGGCGGAATTGCAGCGCCTGAAACTGGTCAATGGGTTTGCCAAAAGCCTTTCTCTCGGCCATGTAGCTCAGCGTCATGCTCAGCGCCTGCTGTGCTGCGCCCAGCGAGCAAGCCGCGATGTTCAGACGCCCGCCATCCAGCCCGTTCATCGCATATGTGAAACCTTTACCTTCTTCTCCGACCAGATTAGCGGAAGAAATGTTGCAACTGTCAAACTGCACCTGCCGCGTCGGTTGGCTGCGCCAGCCCATTTTATCCTCCAAGCCGCCATAGCTGAGGCCCTCTGCGCCGTCCTCGACATAAACGGTTGAGATACCCTTGGGGCCGTCGTCGCCGCTGCGCACCATCACCACGTAAGCGTCAGAATATCCGCCGCCCGAGATGAACGCCTTGGTGCCATTGAGGGTGTAGCCCTCGTTGGTGCGCTCGGCGCGGGTCTTGAGGGCGGCGGCATCCGAGCCAGAGCCGGGTTCGGTCAGGCAATAGGACAGCACCGTCTCCATCGTCATGGCCTTCGGCAGCACCCGCGCCTTCATCTCGTCGCTGCCGAACTTGTCGATCATCTTGGCGCACATGTTGTGGATCGACAGGAACGCCGCAACCGAGGGGCAGGCCATCGACAGTGCCTCGAAGACCAGCGTCGCATCCAGCCGCGAGAGGCCAGAGCCGCCCGCCTCCTCGCTCACGTAGAGCCCGCCGAACCCGAGCGCGGCGATCTCCGGCCACAGCTCCTTGGGAATGGTGCCCTCGCGCTCCCAATCGCGGGCATGCGGCGCGATGCGATCCTGTCCGAATGCATGGGCCATGTCGAAAATGGCGGTCTGTTCCTCGCTGAGGGCAAAGTCCATCACGGGCTCCTGTTCGCTGAAATGAACGCTTGTTTAATTAGCAACTATTGCAGAACTGTTGCAAGGCGCAACGCCCTCCGACCGGGATGCGACAAAAGAAAACGCCCCGAGGGGTAACCCGGGGCGCTGATGCTTTGCAAGGGTGGTGTGGTCAGAGCAAAAGCACCTGCGTGCCGACCTGTGCCATGCCGAACAGCTCTTCGATATGCCGATTATAGAGCCCGATGCAGCCCGAGGACGATTGCCGTCCGATCTTGCGGGTGTCATGCGTGCCATGCACCAGGTAGGCGGGCCAGCCGAGATAAAGCGCATGGGTGCCCAGCGGATTTTCCGGGCCGGGCGGCATGTATTCGGGCAGCGAAGGGTCACGCTCGCGCATGGATTGGGTCGGCGTCCAGTCGGGACCGACACGCTTGCGCACGATCTCGGTATAGCCGCGCCGGGTCAGCTGTTCGGTCATCGGCACCGAGGATGGAAAGAGCGCATAGGTCTCACCATCCGGGCCCCAATAATGTACCGCGCGGCTGTCGATATCGGCCAGCAGGCAGCCCTTGCCCAGACTGTCGAAGTGATCGCGCCAGTCGCGTTTGACAAAGGCCGAGGCGTTGCGGCGGTTCACGGTCTCGGCGCGCAGCAGGCCGGGTGTGGCCAGCGCGGCAATACCGGTGGCGATGGCGGTGCGGCGGGTGAAGTTCGGGGTCATCGTGCTCGGTCCTCTTGGTCGGGATTATCTCCCGTACATAGGAAGGACGGCCCCGGATGCGTAGGGGGCGTCGCGCATTTGGTCCGCGTGCTCACAGAATTGTCATCGGCGCAGGCCTAGAGGTCGGCGTGGTATTCCTCGATCAGGTGCCGCACCACCGATTGCAGCGCCTCCGCCTCGGTCTGCCCGGTGGCGCGGGCGGCGGTAAATACTGCGCGCTGCCGCTCCGAACTGGTGCCGCGCGCCAGCATGTCGCGGGCATGTTCGACTTCGGCCACCGCCTCGAAGAATTGCGCATCCTCTTGGATCAATTCGATTATTTCCTCGACCAGCGTGGCCATGTCGACAATCTCGTTCCGCCCGAAGTCGATCAGCCCCTCGGTGGTGCCATAGCGTTGCGCCCGCCAGCGGTTCTCCGAGACGAGGAAGCTGTCATAGATCCGCCAGCGCTGATTGTGGATCGCCAGCCGCCACAGCATCCGCGCCAGCGATTGCGTCAATGCGGCCAGTGTCAGCGCATCCTCCAGCCGGGGCTGCACGTCGCAGATCCGCGATTCCAGCGTCGGAAAGCGTGACGAGGGGCGCAGATCCCACCAGATCTTGCTCGCGTCCTCGATCACGCCCAGATCGACCAGCGCCTGCACCGAGCGGTCGAACTCGCCATAACTCTCCATCCGGGGCGGCGGACCGGTGCGGGGCAGGTTATCGAACACCGTCAGCCGATAGCAACTCAGCCCGGTATCCTGCCCCTGCCAGAACGGCGAGGAGCAACTCAGCGCCAGCATGTGCGGCAGGAAATAGCTCAGTTGATTCATCAGGTCGATGCGCCGGTCAGGCGGCTCGATCCCGACATGCACATGCATGCCGCAGATCAGCATCCGCCGCACCACACCCGCGAGATCGTGCTGCAACTCGTTATAGCGTTTCTTGTCCGTATGGGTCTGGCTGCGCCAGTCGGAAAACGGGTGGCACGAGGCGGCAATGGGCGCGAGGTTATGTTCCTTCGCGTGCCGCGCCACGGTGCTGCGCAGGCGTTTGAGATCCTCGCGCGCCTCACCGACGTTGCGGCAGACGCGGGTGCCGATCTCGATCTGGCAATTGAGGAATTCAGGGCTGACCTGATCCTGCAGGTCCTGCTCGCACGCCGTCATCAGCGCCTCGGGCGCATTGGCCAGGGCAAGGCTGTCGAGATCGACGAGAAGGTATTCCTCTTCCACGCCGATGGTGAAATCGGGGCTGATATAGGCCAAGAAATACGCTCCTCCGAATGACTGCAGCCAGTTCAGCACATTCCGGGGGAAATCGGCAAGCGCATCCTCGCGCTATCGGGCCTTGTGACCCGGATGCGCGCTGCCGGTCTCGGGGCCGCGCCTTGATTCTCGAAGAACTGCTAGGCACGCGACACCCGAAACTATACTCAAAAGTGTATGCTCATTGAGTTGATTTCCAAGGGTTGCGTGGGTTTCCAGGAGCGAAACAGTGTTCCCTTATTTCATGGACAAATCAACCCGATGACGCGCCGTCATACCTTGTGACGAGATCACGAATGCGTTATTTTCCTACGCTTATGATGTGCTTTGTAAGAAAGCGCGCTCAGCGCGGTCAGTTGGTTCCTAGCGCTTTATCGGGGGAAGTATGAACTATTTTTTCAAGTCCATAGTATTGATGGCCGTCCTTGGCGGATCGGCGGCGTCTGCCGCCACGACCACGACGTTTCATCTGGGTGGGAATGACGGGTTGAGCTATGGCTCGCTACCGTCGTTTTTTGATCTCACACAGGAGGGACTGACTGCGCGGTTCGATGCACGCTCGATCGAGGGCTTCACCGAGAGCGCCGACGGCATCATCACAGGTACCACGCTACACACCGATGCTCATATCGGCCGCTATCAGGGTGGGGCCGGGGTTGTTAACTCGTCTGGTGATAACAGCCATACGGTTGATGGCAGCGGATGGAAGGATTTCATCCAGATCAGCTTTTCCCAGGCCGTCACGATCGAGGCGATCTCGTTTGGATACTACGATTACTATGATGATTTCCGGTTGATCTTCGATGAGGATGATAGCGGCGACATTGGGCTTGATGATCTCACGCTCGGCCCGATCCCGATCGCTTTCAACAATCCGTACCACGGCTTTGACCCTGATTTTCAAACCGACGTGTTCGGTGTGGGGGCGTTTGGCGACAAGACGTGCAAATGGGGATATTACTACAAGAAATGCAGCCATGATGACTCGTGGAAGCTCAAATCCGTGACCGTGTCTTTCGAGCCGTCTGTCGTGCCGCTTCCGGCGGCCGGGCTTTTGTTGCTCACCGCGTTGGGTGGCCTCGGGCTGGCGCGGCGGCGTCGCTCCTAGGCGATTGGTGCCGCGAAATTGAAAAGGGCGGCCGTGCTGGCCGCCCTTTCTTGTTCTCCCGGTTCAGTCCATCGCCTTGAAGTTGAACTCGCCGCCGTCCTTGATGCCCGACGGCCAGCGCGACGTGATGGTCTTGGTGCGGGTGTAGAACTTGAACGCGTCCGGCCCGTGCTGGTTGAGGTCGCCAAAGACCGATTTCGTCCAGCCGCCGAAGGTGTGATAGGCCAGCGGCACCGGGATCGGCACATTGATGCCTACCATGCCGATATTGATCCGGTTGGCAAAATCGCGCGCCGCATCGCCATCGCGGGTAAAGATCGCGGTGCCGTTGCCCATCTCGTGATCCATCGCCAGCTTGAGCGCCTCTTCATAGCTGCCCGCGCGCACGGTCGACAGCACCGGACCGAAGATTTCCTGCTGGTAGATGTCCATATCCGGCGTTACCCGGTCAAAGAGGTGCGGGCCGACAAAGAACCCGTCCTCATAGCCCTGCAAGTTGAAATCGCGGCCATCGACCACGAGTTCCGCGCCCTGATCCAGCCCCGATTGCACCAGCCCGAGAATCTTTTCCTTGGCCGCCGCCGTCACCACGGGGCCGTAATCGACGTCGTCGCCCGCCGTGTAGGGCCCGACCTTCAGCTTTTCGATGCGCGGCACCAGCTTTTCGATCAGCCGGTCTGCGGTCTCGTCACCCACCGGCACGGCCACGGAAATCGCCATGCAGCGTTCGCCCGCAGCCCCGTAACCTGCACCGATCAGCGCGTCGGCGGCCTGATCCATATCGGCGTCGGGCATCACGATCATGTGGTTCTTGGCCCCGCCGAAACATTGCACCCGCTTGCCCTGCGAACAGCCGGTGCCGTAGATATATTCGGCAATGGGCGTGGAACCGACAAAGCCGATCGACTGGATCACGTCATTATAGAGGATCGCGTCGACCGCCACCTTGTCGCCGTTCACCACCTGCAACAGACCCTTGGGCAGACCGGCCTCTTCCATCAGTTCCGCCAGCATCAAGGGCACCGAGGGGTCGCGCTCGGAGGGTTTCAGGATGAAGGCGTTGCCGCAGGCCAATGCGGGCGCGAACATCCACATCGGGATCATCGCCGGAAAGTTGAACGGGGTGATCCCTGCGGTCACACCCAATGGCTGGCGCATCGAATACATGTCGATGCCGGGGCCCGCGCTGTCGGTGAACTCACCCTTGAGCATCTGCGGCGCGCCGATGCAGTATTCGACCACTTCCAGACCACGCTGAATGTCGCCCTTGGCATCGGGAAAGGTCTTGCCGTGCTCGCGGCTCAGCGTCTCGGCCAGCTTGTCCATGTCGCGGTTGAGCAGATCGACGAATTTCATCATCACCCGGGCGCGGCGCTGCGGGTTGGTGGCGCCCCATTTGGGCTGTGCCGCCTGTGCTGCGGCGACCGCCTGTTCCATCTCCTCGACGCTGGCCAGCGGGCATTTCGCCTGCACTTCGCCGGTCGCGGGGTTGAACACGTCGGAAAACCGGCCGGACGTGCCTTTGACATGTTCACCATTGATGTAATGGGTCAGTTCTTGCATCGGAAACTCCTCCTTCAGGGTTGTCCGCAGGGTAGTCTTGCAAAACTCAGGCGAAAAGGGGCAATATTCCAAAAGCGATTTGCATTTTTGCAAAGGGGGCCGCCATGCAGCCGCATTGGGACGATATCCGGATTTTCCTCGCCGTGGCCCGCGCCGAGAGCCTGTCGGGCGCAGGCCGCGCGCTGCGCATCGACCCGGCCACCGTGGGCCGCCGGGTGGCCCGGCTCGAAGAAGAGATGGGTGCGCCGCTTTTCGCCAAATCCCCCACCGGTTATGCGCTCAGCGAGGCGGGCGGGCGGCTGATGGCCCATGCGATACGCGCCGAACAGGCGATGCAGGAGGCGGCCGAGGACATGGCGGGCCAGGCGGGCAGCATGTCCGGGCAGATTCGCATCGGCGCGCCCGACGGCTGCGCCAATTTCCTGTTGCCGCAGGTCTGTGCAGCGATCGGGGCCGACAATCCCGATCTGGAAATCCAGATCGTCGCCCTGCCGCGCGTCTTCAACCTGACCCGCCGCGAGGCCGATATGGTGATCGCCGTCAGCCCGCCCACGGCGGGGCGGCTCACGGTGCAGAAACTCACCGACTACCGGCTCCATCTCGCAGCATCGGTCCGATATCTGAAAAACGCAGGCCCCATCGAGACCCTCGCCGACCTGCGTGGCCACCGGATGGTCGGCTATATTCAGGACATGATCTTCGACAAGGAACTCGACTATCTCAGCGAGGCGGGGGTGGAGCGTGTCAGCCTCGCGTCGAACTCGGTCTCGGTGCAGCTTCACTGGGTGCGGCAGGCCGGCGGCATCGGCGTGCTGCACGATTTCTCGCTGCCCTGGGCGCGGGGTGTGCGCCGCATCCTGACCGATCAGTTCACCCTCACGCGCAGCTTTTACCTCGTGCGCCATGCCGACGATCGCAGGCTGGAACGGCAGAACCGTTTTGCCGCCGCTCTCGCCGAGGGCTTGCGGCAAGAGGTTGCCCGGCTCGAGGCGCGCAGTTGACAAAAATTTTGTTCTGTATCACGCTGATTTGAGGATATTTTATTTCGGAGGGTACGCCATGCTGGTCCAGCAAATCCTGAAATCCAAGGGCGACGGCGCGGTGATCACGATCACCCCCGAAACCAAGGTCTCGGAAGCGGCGCAGACGCTGGCGGAACGTCGGATCGGCGGCCTCATAGTGTCACGCGACGGCGAGACCGTCGACGGCATCCTCTCGGAGCGCGACATCGTGCGCAGCCTTGCGGTGCGCGGCACCTCCTGCATGACCGAAACCGTCTCCGAGATGATGACCCGCAACCCGGTCTGCTGCTCCAAGCAGGACAGTTCCGACGCGGTGCTGACCCGGATGACCGATGGCCGCTTTCGCCACATGCCCGTGGTCGAGGATGGCAAGCTGGTGGGCATCGTCACCATCGGTGACGTGGTCAAGGCCCGGCTGGAGGAGTTGTCGATGGAGAAGAACGCGCTTGAAGGGATGATCATGGGCTACTAGCCCTTGCATTCACCGGCGCAATATTGTTGCGTGCGCTTCGACTGCAATAAAGGAGCGGCCCGATGCGCATAGCCCTCTATCCCGGCACGTTTGATCCGATCACGCTCGGGCATGTCGATATCATCCGCCGCGCGGCGATTCTGGTGGACCGGTTGGTGATCGGGGTGGCAATCAACCGCGACAAGGGCCCGCTTTTCTCATTGGAAGAGCGCGTCGCGATGATCGAGGCCGAGGCCAAGGCGCTGAGCGTCGAGACCGGCACCGAAATCGTCGCGCATCCCTTCGAGAACCTGCTGATCAACGCGGCCCATGACGTCGGCGCGCAGATCATCGTGCGCGGCCTGCGGGCGGTCACCGACTTCGAGTATGAATTCCAGATGGTCGGGATGAACCGTGCGCTGGACAACTCGGTCGAGACGGTGTTCCTGATGGCCGATGCCAACCATCAGGCCATCGCGTCGAAACTGGTCAAGGAAATCGCCCGGCTTGGCGGGGACGTGACGAAATTCGTCCCCCCCGCCGTCAAGGCGGCGCTGCTGGCCAAACTCGACTGATCAACCGAGGTGCTTGCCGATCTCGCCCGCCACATCCAGCATGCGGTTGGAAAAGCCCCATTCGTTGTCATACCAGGCCAGCACCCGGCACATGCGGGCGTCCATCACCCGGGTCTGATCGTCCGCAAAGATGCTGCTATGCGGGTTGTGGTTGAAATCAGATGACACCAGTTCGCGGCGGGTGACGTCCAGTACCCGGTTGAGCGCGCCCTCCGCCGCGGCCTGCATCGCGGCGTTGATCTCCTCCACATCCGTGTCGCGCGCGGCCTCGAATGTCAGGTCCACGACGCTGACATTCGGGGTGGGCACGCGAATGGCCGTGCCGTCAAGCCGCCCGTCAAGCGCCGGTAGAACCAGCCCGACGGCCCGCGCCGCCCCGGTGGTGGTGGGGATGATGTTCAGCCCCGCCGCCCGCGCGCGGTAGAGATCCTTGTGCATCGTGTCGAGCGTCGGCTGATCGCCGGTGTAGCTGTGCACCGTGGTCATGAACCCGCGCGTGATGCCGATGCTCTCGTGCAGCACCTTGGCCACGGGGGCGAGGCAATTTGTGGTGCAGGAGGCGTTCGAGACGATCACGTCCTCTGCCGTCAGATCATTGTGGTTCACCCCGTAAACCACCGTGCGATCCGCGCCCTTCGCGGGGGCCGAGACCAGCACGCGCTTGGCCCCGTTTGCCAGATGCGCGGCGGCCTTCTCGCGGTCGGTAAAGATGCCCGTGCATTCCAGCACCACGTCGATATCGCCCCAGGGCAATTCGGCGGGGTCGCGCATCGCCGTCACGCGGATCGGGCCGCGCCCGACGTTGATGCTGTCCTCGGTCGTCGTGACGGTGCCGGGAAAGCGGCCATGCACGCTGTCGAATTCCAGCAGATGCGCATTGGTCTCGACCGGGCCCAGATCGTTGATCGCCACGATCTCGATGTCATGGCGTCCGGTTTCCACCAGCGCACGCAGCACGTTGCGCCCGATGCGGCCGAAGCCGTTGATCGCCAGCCTGAGTGCCATGATGTGTCCTCCTGATCTATCGCGGCGCATACCCGTAAAGTTAGCGCTAACAATTGATCGCGAACATAAACGAATTTCGCATGTAGTCAATTCATGGTTTCTTGATCGGGAAAGGTGCCGAAACGATCAGCGCCAGAAGGCGAGATATTCGATGAACACCACCAGCTTTCGCCCCAGAAAGACCGTGCCCGCGCTGTCGTGATAGACCTTGTCGTAGAGCAGCCCGGCCACAATCATCAGCCCGAGAATGATCGCGATCCGGTTGGTCATGAGGGGTATTCCAAATGAAAAGGTCCCGCCGGGTATGCCCGACGAGACCACGTTGCGCAATAGTGCGCCGATTTACTGCAACCGACCCATGGCCACGGCCACATCGGCCATGCGGCACGAAAAGCCCCATTCGTTGTCATACCAGGCCAGCACCCGCACCAGCCGCTTGCCGGTCACCTTGGTCTGATCGGGCGCGAAGATCGAGCTTTCCTCGGTATGGTTGAAATCGACACTGACCTTGGGCTCGGGATCATAGGCCAGAATGCCTTTCATCGGCCCGGCGGCTGCGGCCGCGACGACCTCGTTCACCTCGGTCTTGGTCACGTCACGCTGAGCCACGAAGGTCAGGTCCACCGCCGACACATTGGGCGTCGGCACCCGGATGGCCGATCCGTCAAGACGCCCCGCCAATTCGGGCAGCACCTCGCCAAGCGCCTTGGCGGCCCCTGTCGAGGTCGGGATCATCGACATCGCGGCGGCGCGTGCGCGGTAGAGGTCACTGTGCCGCCGGTCGAGCGTCGGCTGATCGCCGGTATAGGCGTGGATCGTGGTCATGATGCCGCTCTCGATGCCGATCCCGTCATTCAGCACCTTGGCCAGCGGCGCTAGGCAATTGGTGGTGCAGGAGCCGTTCGAGATCATCCGCTCGTCCGCCTGCAGCGTGTCGTGGTTGACGCCGTAGACCACCGTGCGATCGACGTTCTTGCCGGGGGCCGAGAGCAGCACCTTGCGCGCGCCGCGCTCCAGATGGGTCTTGGCGGTCAGCCCGTCATTGAACTTGCCGGTGCATTCCATCACCACATCCACGCCCTCCCAGTCGAGCGCGGTCATGTCATAGGTCGAGTACATCTCGATCGGGCCACGGCCCAGATCCATCGTGTTGCCCTCGACGGTGATCGGATGGGCAAAGCGGCCATGCACGCTGTCATAGCGCATCAGATGCGCCGCGGTCTCGATCGGGCCGGTGGCGTTTACCTTGACGACCTTGATATCGTTGCGCAGGCTTTCGGAAATATGCGCCAGCGTGGCGCGACCGATGCGGCCGAAACCGTTGATACCGACGGTGATGGTCATGGGCGACTCCTGATCCGGGATTTGGCGGCGGTATAGACCCAAGCGGGCCGGGCTGAAAGATGGAAGTGACGCGTTTTCGTTGGTTATTCAGCATGTTAGCGATAACCGTTATCGCAAACCCATGCCCCTAGAGGGTGATTGCGCTAACACCCGCCTCCGCCAGCAGCGCCGCTGACGGCATGTCCGCAGTTGCACATATCGCTCAATCCGCTATCCACATGCGGCGGCGGGGCGTAACGGCGTCCGCAGGGGAGACACGAAAGAGAATGAGGGCCATGGCGATCACGAGACAAGCGCGCAGGGCAGGGGCCGCATGTCCCTGATCCTGCTGGTCGAACAGGCGCTCAACGGGCTGCAACTGGGGGTCATGCTGTTTCTGATGGCCGCCGGATTGACGCTGATCTTCGGCGTCATGGGTCTGATCAACCTCGCGCATGGCTCGCTCTACATGGTGGGCGCGTTCGCGGCGGCGGCAGTCGCGGGGCTGACCGGCTCCTTCCTGCTGGCGCTGGTGGCCAGCCTCGCGGCGGCGGCCCTGGCCGGGGTGATCGTCGAGATGACGGTGATCCGGCGGCTCTATGACCGCGACCATCTCGATCAGGTGCTGGCCACCTTTGCTCTGATTCTCATATTCTCCGAGGGCACGCGCTGGTTCTATGGCTCGGTGCCGCTCTATCTCGACCGGCCCGAGTGGCTCTCGGGCACGGTAACGCTGCCCTTGGGCATCGAATATTCCGCCTATCGTCTGGCGCTGATCGGTGCGGGGCTGGCGGTGGCGGCGGGGCTCTTCTGGATGATCGCACGCACACGGCTGGGAATTCAGATCCGCGCGGGCGAGAATGACCGCGAGATGATCGGCGCGCTCGGCGTAAATATCTCGGCGCTCTATACGCTGGTCTTTGCGCTGGGCGCGGCGCTGGCAGGGCTGGCGGGCGCGCTCATCGGTGCGATCCAATCGGTGCAGGTCGGCATGGGCGAGCCGGTGCTGATCCTCGCCTTCGTCGTCATCGTGATCGGCGGCATCGGCTCGATCAAGGGCGCGCTGGTGGGGGCGATCCTCGTCGGCATGACCGACACGCTTGGCCGGGTGCTGCTGCCGCAGGCGTTTGCCCTCTTCATGGACGCCTCATCGGCCACCACAGCAGGCTCGGCCCTCGCCTCGATGGCGATCTACCTGCTGATGGCGGGCGTGCTTCTCTTTCGGCCCAAGGGCCTGTTCGGCGGGGCCACGGCATGAGGCGCGAGGCGATGCTTAACGCGGCCCTATTGCTGGGTCTGCTGGCGATCCCGCTCTGGGCGTGGATCGTCGATGAGCCCTTTACCATCACCCTCGTCACCCGCGCCGTGATCCTCGCCATCGCCGGTGTTGGCCTCAACGTGGCGCTTGGCCTTGGCGGTCTGGTCAGCCTCGGGCACGCGGCGTTCTTCGGCCTTGGTGGCTATGCCATGGGTATCCTCGCCTACCACGCGCAGACCTACACCCCGCTGATCGAGGTGCCATTCCTGATTGAGGGAACAAAATCCATGCCGGTGATCTGGCTGGTGGCAATCGCCGTCAGCGCGCTCGCGGCGCTGGCCATCGGCGCGCTCAGCTTGCGCACCACGGGGGTCTATTTCATCATGATCACCCTCGCCTTTGGCCAGATGTTCTATTACTTCGCCATCTCCTGGCCCGCCTATGGCGGCGAGGACGGGCTGTCGATCTATGTGCGCAACGGCGTGGCGGGGCTCAACATGATGGACCCGCTGACCTTCTTCGCGATCTGCTACGCGCTCCTGTTGCTGGTGCTCTTCATCGTCTCGCGCCTTGCCGCCTCGCCCTTCGGTCTGATGCTGGGGGCCGCCCGGCAAAACCCCGCTCGGGTCGAGGCGGTGGGGCAGGGGCCATACCGCCTCTACCTCACGGCCTTCGTCATCTCGGGCGCGATTACCGGGCTTGCGGGCGCGCTTTTCGCCGATCTCAACCGCTTCGTCAGCCCCGTGATGCTGTCCTGGCAAACCTCGGGCGAGATCATGGTCTTCGTGATCCTCGGCGGGGTCGGGCGCGTCTTCGGCCCGGTCGCGGGGGCCGCGCTCTTCATCGCATTGGAGCATTGGCTGGGCGGGCTCAGCGACTACTGGCACATCTATCTCGGCGCGATCCTGCTCGGCGTGGTGCTCTTCGCGCGCGGCGGCATCTACGGCCTGATCGCGGGGCGCGGGGTGGCGCATGACTGAGCCGGTGATCGACGTGCGGGGCATCACCAAGGCGTTCGGCGGGCTGGTGGCGAGCGACGACATCACGCTCGACCTGAAACCCGGTGAAATCCACGCCCTCATCGGCCCCAACGGCGCGGGCAAGTCCACGCTGATTGCACAGATCGCGGGCGCGTTGCGCCCCGACCGGGGGCAAGTCTGGCTGACCGGGCAGGACGTGACCGCGCTCGACACCCCCGCCCGCGCGCGGCGCGGTCTCGGGCGGACGTTCCAGATATCGTCGCTGGCGATGGACTACACCGTGTTGCAGAATGCGATGATCGGCGCGCTCGGGCGGCGCGGCGACGTGATGCGCTTTCTGCGCCCGGTGATGCGCGACACCGCCCTGCGCGAGGCGGCAGAAACCGCGCTCGATCAGGTCGGCCTGTCGGAATTTCGCGCCCTGCGCACGGCGGAACTGTCGCACGGCCAGCGGCGGCAGCTGGAATTGGCCGTGGCCCTCACGCTCAACCCCCGCGCCTTCGTCATGGACGAGCCGATGGCGGGCTTGGGGGCCGAGGGCTCCAAGCGGCTGATCACCTTCCTCTCGGAGTTGCGCGCCCGCACGCCCATTCTGCTGGTCGAGCATGACATGGATGCGGTCTTTGCCCTCGCCGACCGGATCAGCGTGCTGGTGGGTGGGCGCATCATCGCCACCGGCCCGGTGAGTGAAATTCGCGCCAACGAGGAGGTGCGCAGCGCCTATCTCGGGCAAGAGGACGTCCAGCCATGAGCCTGCTCACCCTCTCGCATATCTCGGCCTTCTATGGCCCCTCGCAGGCGCTCTTCGATGTCGATTTGGCCCTGGACGAGGGCGAGGTGCTCGCCCTTCTGGGGCGCAACGGCATGGGCAAATCCACCACCATCAAGGTGATCTGCCGCCTGCTGCGCCATCGCGGCGGCACAGTGGTATTCGACGGGCAGGACATGGCCCGCCTGCCCAGCTACCGCGCGGCGCGCGCCGGAATCGGCCTTGTCCCCGAGGGGCGGCGTTGCTTCACCAATCTCACGGTCGAGGAAAACCTGATTGCCGCCGCGCGCCCCGGTGAGTGGGATCTTGCGCGCGTCGCGGGGCTCTTTCCCCGGCTGCACGAACGCCGCGCACAATCGGCGGGTTCGCTCTCGGGCGGCGAGCAGCAGATGCTCGCCATCGGGCGCGCGCTGATGACCAATCCGCGCCTGCTGATCCTCGACGAGGCGACCGAAGGGCTGGCCCCCGTGGTGCGACAGGAAATCTGGGCCGCCATCGCCCGGCTCAAATCCGAGACCGGCATGGCGCTGATCGTGGTCGATAAATCCTTGGCCGAACTCGGTCGCATCGCCGACCGCGCCGTGGTGCTGGAAAAGGGCGTCTCGGTCTGGTCCGGTGCCTTTGCCGCGCTCTCGCCCGCGCTGACCGACCGCTACCTGGGCGTCTGAGCGGCCTCGGCCTGCAATGCCCGCGCCACCAGCGCAGGCACCCCCAGCGCACAGCCGATCGGATCGAGCCGCACACCCTCAAATCCCACCCCGTCCAGCGCCTCGGGGATATCGTCGATCACATGGCCGAGGATTGCGGCAAAAAACGGCAGGCAAATCGCCTGCGCCCCCAACCCCGCCGCCTGATCGGCGAGGTAGGGCGGCTGCTCGACAAACCCCACGCGCATCTCGGCAAAGCGCATCCGCGCCGCCACGGCCTCGGCAAAGGCCCGCGTGTCGCGCGCCGAATTGGGGCTGCGGCCCGATCCGTGCCCGGCGATGAACAGCTGCGTCTCACCCGCCTGCCAGCCGCGTTCGCCCAGCACCTCGCGTAACACCTCAGCCGCCAGATCGGGCAGCTCAGACGACACGCCAAGCGGCCGCAAAACATGCGCCTCCGGTGCCCCGCTCAGCCGCTTGCGCAGGTTGTCACCGGTGAACCATCCTTCGGTCATGAAGAGCGGATAGACCAGCGGCGCAGGGCCTGCGGCGGCCAGCGCGGCATCGAGCGCACCGGGTGCCGCCAAGGTCGCCGCCCCGACATGCCAGCCGGGCAGGGCCTCCGCCACCCGCGCGGTGAACCGCTCCAGATCGGCCTGCGCCGGATCGGGGTCAGAGGGCTGTCCGTGGCTCACGATGATGGCGGCGGGCATGGGCGTCTCCTTGGCAAGTCTCGGCATCTCAGCCACTGGCGCAGGAAATGCAGCGCGGCGCGGCGGGGTCAAGCCGCAACCGCCCCTCCGCGATCTCCTCGCCGCAATCCTCGCAATAGCCGAACTCCCCCTCGTCGATCCGGGCGAGCGCGGCCATCAGCCGCCGCCGCTCGGCCTGACGACGCGCATGCCCCGCCTTGGCCATCGCCTGATTTTGCAACGCATCCATGCGGCTCAGCCGCCCGACAGCTTGCTGATCCAGCTCCACCGTCGCCTGGCCCTCGCGCCCGCGCGCCTCGTCCTGCTCCAATTCCGCCAGAAGGCTCTCGATCAACGCCCGAAACTCCGCCACCAGCGTGTCATTCATTTTGGTGATCCCCCTTGTCACGCCTTTGCATTTTACGACGCATGCCTATCTGCTATAGTCAACCCGATCCAGAGGAGCATGAGCCGTGGCACATACCAAGACCAAACTGGCCGAATTCGATCCCGTATGGGCGCGCATCGCCCGCGAGTCCGAGGCCGCGATCAGTGACGAGCCGCTTCTGGGCGGGCTCATCCATTCCAGCATTTTGCATCATGGCGATTTCGAATCGGCGCTGGCCTATCGCATTTCGCTCAAGCTCGGATCGGGCGAGATGCCCGAGCAGATCCTGCGCGAAATCTGCGACAAGGCACTGGCCTCGGACGACATGATCGGGCTGGCGGCCCGCGCCGATATCGTGGCGGTGAACGACCGCGACCCGGCCTGCGACCGCTTCCTGCTGCCGCTCCTGTTCTTCAAGGGGTTCCAGGCAATCCAGGCCTACCGCATCGCGCATTGGCTGTGGCAAACCGGGCGCTACGATCTGGCGCGGTTCTTCCAGATGCGCTGCTCCGAGGTGTTCGGCGTCGATATTCACCCCGCCGCTCGCATCGGCAAGGGAATCATGATCGACCACGCCCATTCCATCGTCATCGGTGAGACGGCGGTCGTGGGCGACAATGTCTCGATGCTGCATTCGGTGACGCTTGGCGGCACCGGCAAGGAAGAAGAGGACCGCCACCCCAAGATCGGCAACGGCGTGCTGATCGGCGCAGGCGCCAAGGTGCTCGGCAATATCAAGGTCGGCAATTGCAGCCGCATCGCCGCAGGCTCGGTCGTGCTGCAAGAGGTGCCGCCCTGCAAGACCGTGGCAGGCGTGCCCGCCAAGATCGTGGGCGAAGCGGGCTGCGATCAGCCGTCGGTGAGCATGGATCAGCTTCTGGGCGTGCGTGGCACCGATGAGGACGCGACCGGCTAGGGCGGCGCGGCCTGCATGCAAACCACCTTTACCATCACCACGCGCGGTCAGGGCCTTTATGAGTTCACTGACCGAGTTGCCGATTGGGTGGCGGGAGACGGGCTCTTGACGCTCTTCATCCGCCACACCTCGGCCAGCCTGCTCATTCAGGAAAACGCCGACCCCGAGGTGCAGACCGACCTGCACGCGTTTTTCACCCGCCTCGTGCCGCCGACCAGCGATCCGTCGATGGCCTATCTGCGCCACACCTATGAAGGCCCCGACGACATGCCCGGCCATATCAAGGCCGCGCTCTTGCCCGTCAGCCTCAGCATCCCGGTCGAGGATGGGCAATTGCGGCTCGGCACATGGCAGGGGATATACCTCTTCGAGCACCGCGATGCGCCGCATATCCGCGAGGTCGCGGCGCATCTCGGCTAGGCCGTGGAAGCACCCGACCTATTGCGTTGGCATCAGAAAAATTTCCTGCACCGACGCACGCTCGGGCGCGTTCAGCGCGTGCATCACGGCCCCCGCGACGTCCTCGGGCTGCAACTTGTCGGGCTTGGGGCTGTCGAAGAACGGGGTGTCGACCATGCCCGGCGCGATCACCGTGCAGCGCCCGCCCCATTCGCGCATCTCCTCGGCCATGTTGCCGCCAAAGCCATGCACGAACCATTTCGAGGCCCCGTAGATCGAGCCCTTGATATGCCGCTTTCCCGCCGCCGAGCCGGTGAGGACCAGATGTCCCTTGCTCTCTTGCAGCGCGGCGTAGCTGGCCTTGACGGTGAACAGCAGGCCCATGACGTTGATGTCCATCATGCTGCGCCATTCCTCGGGGTCGCCTTCGGCCACGCCGGGGGTGTCGAGCCCGCGCCCGGCATTGGCAAAGACCGCATTGATCTGCCCGAACCGCCCTTGCGTCTCGCGCACCGCGTGCTCCAGATCGGCCATCTGCGTCACGTCACCGGGCAGGGCGAGGGCGCGCGCCTCTCCCAATTCCGCGACCAGCGCCTCCAGCTTGTCGCGGCTGCGCGCGAACAGCGCGACGTTCCAGCCCGCCTCTGCGGCGGCGCGGGCGGTTTCGGCCCCGATCCCGCTCGAAGCCCCGGTGATGAACAGCGTCTTGGTCGTCATGTGATGTCCTTTCCATTGGTGTTCCCGCTCATCTAGGGCCCCGACCGGCCTGTTTCAAAGCCAGCCCCGCCGCCTATCTAGCGGTGCGATTTCCCCCCTACCCAAAACCTTGCGGCTGTCCTATAGTGACTGTGGATAACTGGGCTTCAGACCCATGACCCAAGAGGCAGAGACAAAGAAGGGGGACGGCCCATGCGCTGCCCGTTTTGCGGAAATATCGACACGCAGGTGAAGGATTCACGCCCCGCCGAGGATCACGTCTCGATCCGGCGCAGGCGCTTCTGCCCGGCCTGCGGCGGGCGGTTCACCACCTATGAGCGGGTGCAGCTGCGTGATCTCGTGGTGGTCAAGACCAATGGACGGCGCGAGGATTTCGACCGCGACAAGCTGGAACGCTCGATCCGCATCGCGCTCCAGAAACGCCCGATCGAGCCCGAGCGCGTGGAGCAGATGATCTCCGGTATCGTGCGCCGGTTGGAAAGCATGGGCGAGACCGATATCCCCTCCAAGACGGTGGGTGAGATCGTGATGGAAAGCCTCGCCCGCATCGACACCGTGGCCTATGTGCGCTTTGCCAGCGTCTACAAAAACTTTCAGGAAGCCGATGATTTCGACCGCTTCGTAAGCGAGTTGCGCCCCGACGAGGCGGCGGCAACCCCAGACCCCGACGCGTGACGGGACGGGACGGCCGTTTCATGCGCCTTGCCCTGTCGCTCGGGCGGCGGGGCATGGGGCAATGCGCGCCCAACCCGGCGGTCGGCTGCGTCATCGTCAAGGACGGCCGCATCATCGGGCGCGGCTGGACCGCACCGGGCGGGCGGCCACATGCCGAAACCCAAGCGCTTGCACAGGCAGGCGCGGGGGCCCAAGGCGCCACTGCCTATGTCACGCTGGAACCCTGCGCGCATCACGGCCACACCCCGCCCTGCGCCGAGGCGCTGATCGCGGCGCGGGTGGCGCGCGTGGTGGCCTCGTTCGACGACAATGACGCGCGCGTCGCGGGGCGCGGTTTCGCCATGCTGCGCGCCGCCGGAATAGAGGTCACGACCGGCGTCATGGCCGAAGAGGCCGCGCGCGATCTCGCCGGATCGCTGATGCGCAACGAGACCGGGCGGCCTTTCGTCACGCTGAAACTCGCCTCCAGCCTCGACGGGCGCATCGCCACCGCCACCGGTCACAGCCAGTGGATCACCGGGCCACAGGCGCGGCGCATGGTGCACGCGATGCGCGCGCGCCATGACGCGGTGATGGTGGGGGCAGGCACAGCCCGCGCCGATGATCCCACTCTGACCGTCCGCGACATGGGCGCGCGCAGGCAACCGGTGCGCGTGGTGGTCTCGCGCAGGCTCGACCTGCCGCTGATGTCCAATCTCGCGCGCACGGCGGGTGACGTGCCGCTCTGGCTCTGCCACGGCACCGAGGTCGACCATGCCATTGCCGAGGCGTGGCGCGGCGTCGGCGCACGGCTCTTGCCCTGCGACGTGGTGGCGGGGCAAGTTGACCCCGGCGCGATCCTTCAGGCACTCGGGCAGGCGGGGCTGACGCGGGTGCTCTGCGAAGGCGGCGGCGCGCTCGCCGCCTCGCTTCTGGGCGCGGGGCTGGTCGATGAATTCGTCGGTTTCACCGCCGGGCTCGCCATCGGAGCCGAGGGGCTGCCGGGCATCGGCGCGCTGGGCCTTGCCCGGCTCGAAGAGGCGGGCCGCTTCACGCTCGTCGAGACGCGCCAGGTGGGCGGCGACGTGATGCATCGCTGGCGTCGTGCTTGAGTATTTTTGCCAAAAAGAAACCGATGTCTTCTTTATGGTCCAAATACTCTCGCCGAAGGCGTTACGACGGTTGATCCCTCACGCCGGTTGGCGTGGCCGCGCGCGGGCCGCCATCACGTCGCGCCCCAGTGTCAGCGTGTAGGCTTCGAGTTCCGAAAGCGCGGCCTGCGCCGCGTCGGCCTCGTGACGCTCCAGCGCGTCGGCGATGCGGGTGTGAAAGCCGACGATCGCCTCGCGCGACCGCGCGGTGAAGGTGATCATGTTCATCAGCGGCTGCATCGCCTCGACCGCCCCGGCCAGTTGGTAGGACAGCACCGGATTGTCCGCGCTGTCCACCAGGGCCCGGTGAAAGGTGACATCCGAGGCGCAGAACGATTCGTCCGTCAGCCCCGGTTGCCCCTGCCGGTGGATTTCCGCCCGCATCGTCGCCAGCGTGTCGGGCGTGCGGCGCGCGGCGGCCAGCGGCGTGCAAGCGCGCTCCAGCGCATAGCGCGCCTCGCAGGCCACATCAAAGCTGATCGCATTCATCGACAGCAGCAGCGTCGATGTGGTGATATGCTGCCCATACGCCTCGGGATAGCTCAGCCGATTGACGAAGGCCCCGCCGAACGCGCCCCGCGCGGTGCGGATGAGCGATTGCGCCGCCAGCCGCTTGAGCGCCTCGCGCACCGTCGGGCGCGACACCTCGAAGTGATCGGCCAGTTCCGCCTCGGACGGCAGTCGCTCGTCCACAATGAGCCGCCCGGCCATGATCTCCTCGCGGATGGCCTCGGCGATCTGGGCCGAAAGGTCGGCCTTGTTATCGGGATCAATTTTCATTTGTCTTACATTTAAATGTCTGACAATTTAAACGCAAGAGATGAGTCGTGAGGGAGAGCGCGATGATCGCAGCACAGGTCAGACGGATGGGCGGCGGGCACTGGCTGGTGCTGTTCGGTCTCATTCTGGGGGCCTGGGGGCTGCTCTATGCCATGGCGCTGCCGCAGGATTTGCGCGACGGCGCGGTGATCTTTGGGGCTGATTTCCTGCAAAGCCTGTGCATCGTCACACCAGATGCCGCCGGATTTGGCCGCATCATCCTCATGTGGGCGCTGATGTCGGCGGCGATGATGGCCCCCACGGCGCTGCCCGCTTTCGCGACCTACGAAGAGTTGAACCACACCGGCGAAACCCGCTTTGGCGCGCTGGTCGCGGGGTATCTGTCGGTCTGGCTGGGCTTTTCGGTTCTGGCCGCAGCCGCGCAGATGGCGCTCTTTCAGGCGGGCTTGCTCACAGCCTTCGGCGACAGCCGCTCCGGCGTGCTGTCGGCGGCGCTGCTGGCACTCGCAGGGCTATACCAGTTCAGCCCCGCCAAGGAGGCCTGCCTGTCAAAGTGCCGCCGCCCGCTGGCGTTCTTCATGCAATACTGGGACGAGGGCGCTGTGCGCAACGGCGTGCGGCTGGGCCTCGTCTGCCTTGGCTGCTGCTGGGCGCTGATGCTGCTGGCGTTCGTGGGTGGGGTGATGAACCTTGCCTTCATGGGGCTGGCCACGGTGATCATGGTTCTGGAAAAACTGCCCGATATCGGGCGCTGGCTCACCCGCCCCCTAGGCATCGTGCTGCTGGCCGCATCGGTCTGGGTTCTGTTCGCGACAATATGAAAGAGGAGGCCACGACATGGCATTGGACGACGCAAGCGTGGGCACGGTGCCCTGGACGATCAAGGGGGAGCTGATCCTCAACTGCAACTGCACGGTGTTCTGCCCCTGCGTGGTCAGCCTTGGCAAACACGCACCCACCGAAGGCTACTGTCAGGCATGGTCGGGCGTGCGCATCGACGAGGGACAATATGGCGACGAGGACCTGAGCGGCCTCAACGTCGGCCTGATGCTGGAAATCCCCGGCCTGATGGCGCGTGGCAACTGGAAGGCCGCCGCCTATATCGACGAGCGCGCCAATGATGCGGCCTATGAGGGGCTGGTCAACATCTTCTCCGGCAAGGCGCGCGGCACAACGGGCCTTTTCGGGGTACTGGTCAGCGAATTTCTGGGGGCTGAGCGCGCGCCGGTCATCTTCGAGACCGAAGGCAAGGCCCGCCGCCTGATGGTCGGCAAGAAGATCCAGGGCGAGGTGGTCCCGGTCGAGGGCCACAAGGGCGAGGATATCGTCGTCACCAACACCGAATACTGGATGGGTCCCGACATCACCGTTGCCACCGCCACCAAGGGCCGCGTGCGCGCCTTTGGCCGGGTCTGGGATTTCGACGGGCGAAGCGCGGAAATCTGCCAGATCGACTGGAAAGGCCCGCGCTGATGATGCTGACGGCGGATTATGTCGCGCTCATGGCGCGTTATAGTGCGTGGCAGAACGCGCAAATCACCCGCGTCCTCGACGGGGTGAGCCTCAAGGTCTTGACCGAGGATCACGGGGCGCATTTCTCGTCGATCCTCGGCACGCTCAACCATATCCTCTGGGCCGACCGCATGTGGCTGCACCGGTTTGGCGTGGAGGACACCCGCCCCGAGGGCGGCATCGCCGAGAGCACCACGCTCACCCCCACCGGCGCGGCCTGGAGCGCCGAGCGGTTCACCACCGATGGCCGGATCAAGGCCTGGGCAAACCGCGTGCACAGCATCGACCTCACCGGCGATCTGACGTTCTACTCTGGCGCGCTCGGGGCCGAGATCACCACCCCCATGGCCGCCTGCGTCGCCCATTTCTTCAACCACCAGACCCATCACCGGGGGCAGGTCCACGCGATGCTGACCCGCGCCGGGCTGCCCGCCCCGGTCACCGACATCCCCTTCATGCCCGAGGAGGCAAAATGAACGCACCCTTGCTGTCCCTGTCGCGCCGCTTGCGCCGCACACCCTTTTCAGACGGGGTCGAGGCGGCGGGGGTCAAGGCCTACACGGTCTACAACCACATGCTTCTGCCGACGGTGTTCCGCTCCATCGAGGAGGATTACCGCCACCTGAAAGACGCGGTGCAGATCTGGGACGTGGCCTGCGAACGGCAGGTCGAGTTGCGCGGCCCCGGTGCGGGCCGCCGGGTTCAGATGCTGACCCCCCGCGACCGTCGCGGCATGACGCCCGGGGAAAGCGATTACGTGCCCCTCCGGGATGAGACCGGCGGGATGCTCAACGACCCTGTCGCGGTGAAACTGTCCGAGGATCGCTGGTGGATCTCGATTGCGGATTCGGACCTGCTCTACTGGGTGCGCGCCACCGCGCATGGCTGGCGTCTCGACGTGCTGGTCGATGAGCCGGATGTCTCGCCGCTCGCCATCCAGGGCCCGCGCGCCGATGACCTGATGGCGGCGGTCTTTGGCGACGCGGTGCGGGATATCCGCTTCTTCCGCTTCGGCGTGTTCGACTTTCAGGGCCGCGACATGGTGATCGCGCGCTCGGGCTATTCCAAGCAGGGCGGGTTTGAGATTTATGTCGAGGGCTCTGACCTCGGCATGCCGCTCTGGCACGCGCTGATGGAGGCCGGCAAGGGCATGGATGTCCACGCCGGCTGCCCCAACCTGATCGAGCGGATCGAGGGCGGGCTCCTGAGCTACGGCAACGACATGACCGACGACAACACGCCGCATGAATGCGGGCTGGGCCGGTTCTGCAACACCCATACGGCGATCGGGTGCATCGGCCGCGATGCCCTGCTCAGGGTGGCCAAGGAAGGCCCGGTGCAGCAGATCTGCGCCATCGCCATCGAGGGCGGCGCAGTGCCGCCCTGCCGCGAATGGTGGCCGGTCCTGTCGGAAAAGGGCCGCCGCGTCGGGCGGATCAGTTCCGCCGCATGGTCGCCGGATTTTGACACCAACGTCGCCATCGGCATGGTCCGGATGACCCATTGGGACGCGGGCACCGAATTGCGCATCAGCGCCCCGGGTGGCGAACGGCGCGGCGTGGTGCAGGACGGGTTCTGGGCCTGAGCGGTCCTTGAGCGTGGGAGTGAGGGGCCAGCCCCTCACACTCCCCGGGATATTTCTGGCAAGATGAAGCAGGGGGCTGGCCCTGCGATGGAAAAGGAGAGCGACATGTTCAACGCGTTGGTCGTCGAGAAGGACGAAGAGAGCGGCAAGACCTCCGCCGCGGTCAAGCAGATCACGGTCGATGACCTGCCGGAGGCGGAGGTGCTGGTCGCGGTCGAGTATTCCACGGTGAATTACAAGGACGGGCTCTGCGTCGGGCCCGGCGGCGGGCTGGTGCGCAACTATCCGCATGTGCCCGGCATCGACTTTGCCGGGACCGTCGAGGAGAGCAGCGACGACCGTTACAAACCGGGTGACAAGGTCGTGCTCACCGGCTGGCGCGTCGGCGAGGCGCATTGGGGCGGCTACGCGCAGAAGGCGCGGGTCAAGGCCGACTGGCTGGTGCCGCTGCCCGAGGGGCTGGACACGCGGCAAGCGATGGCCGTGGGCACGGCGGGGTTCACCGCCATGCTGGCGGTGATGGCGCTGGAGGATCATGGGCTTGCACCGGGGCACGGGCCGGTGCTGGTCACCGGGGCGGCGGGCGGTGTCGGCTCGGTCGCGACCGCGATCCTTGCCAATCTCGGCCATGAGGTCGCCGCCGTCACCGGTCGCCCCGATCAGGAGGACTATCTGCGCGGCCTCGGCGCTGGCCAGATCGTCGCGCGTGATGAGCTGACCGAGGTGACGAAGAAGCCGCTCGAGGCCGAGCAATGGTCAGGCTGCGTCGATGCGGTGGCGGGCGCGATGCTGGGCCGGGTGCTCAAGCAGATGAAATACGGCACCTCGGTCGCCGCCATCGGGCTGGCAGGGGGACCGGCCATCGAAGGCGCGCTGATCACCCCCTTCATCCTGCGCGGCGTCAACCTGCTGGGCATCGACAGCGTCATGCAGCCCTACGAGAACCGCACCCGCGCCTGGGACCGCATCGCTCGCGATCTGCCGATGGACAAGCTCGAGGCGATGGTGCAGCCCGCCTGCCTCGGCGATCTGCCCGAGCTTGGCCGCGACATCCTCAAAGGTCAGGTCAAGGGCCGCGTCGTCGTGGACGTCAACACCTGAGCCTTGTCAAACCCCGCGCCCCCCGCTAGCCATGGCTTGAGCGGGGGGGGGGCGGCGATATGGACAGCGATCAGGGCATCACCATAAGGTACGCGCGCGAGGGCGATTTCAACGCCCTCTGGCCGATCCTGCGCGGCGTCATCAAGGCAGGCGAGACCTACACGATAGAGCCGGGCCTGACCCGCGAGGCGGTGCGCGAGATGTGGATGCAGACCCCGCGCGCCACCTATGTGGCCGAGATCGCGGGCGAGGTCCTGGGCACCTATTACATCAAGACCAATCAGCCCGGCGGCGGCGCGCATGTCTGCAACGCGGGCTTCATGGTGGCCGAGGCGGCGCGCGGGCAGGGCCTTGCCCGGGCGATGTGCCTGCACGCGCAGGACGAGGCCCGCGCCATGGGCTATCTCGCGATGCAGTTCAATTTCGTGGTCGAGACCAATACGAGGGCCATCGCCCTTTGGGAGGATCTGGGCTTTGAGACCGTGGGCCGCCTGCCGCGCGCCTTTCGGCATCCTGTCGCGGGCCTTGTCGATGCGCGCATCATGTACAAATGGCTCGGGGACTGAGCCTGCCTCCGCATTGAGAACTGGCGCAATGCCCGGACCTGTGGCAGAGTGCCGCGCATGACGCGCGTTTCATTCGGTCTTTTTTCAAGATTGATTTTGGTTATCGCCCTGAGCGTGGCGATGGCGGCGGTGGGTTTTGCCCATCGCGATCTGACCGGGGAGACAGGGCGCAGCGTCAATCCCGATTACCTCGCCTATCTCGCGGCGGGCGGCAGCGCCGATGACCTCTGCGCGCACGATGCCCATGACGGCGGCGCGGGGCACGACAACGCCGCCACCGGATGCGAGGCCTGCCGCCTCGCGGCCTCGGTACTGCTGCCAGGGCAGGCGGCTCTGCCCGAGGCATGGAGCGCTCCGCGTGAGGCGCGGATCAAGCACGCCCCGGAATGGCATCTGACACGGGCCTTTGCCCATGCCCGGCCCAATCCGCGCGCCCCGCCGCGCGCCTGATTTCCTTAAAATTCGTCTCTTTTACCCGTTTCCCCCCGGCATCCGGGGTCTCTGATGGAGCCTTTCCATGACGTCGATCGAGCCGACCCACGCCCCCGCGCAGCCGCGCAGCGGGGCAAACCCGTTCTATTTCGCCGCCTGGCGCTGGCATTTCTATGCCGGCCTCTTCGTGATCCCGTTTTTCTGCATCCTCGCCGTCACCGGCATGCTGATGCTGTGGATTTCCTGGGTCGATGGGCGCGACGGCGAGCGCACGCCGGTGATCCCGCAAGAGGCGGCGCTCGCCGTCTCCGAGCAGGCCCAGGCGGCCACCGCCGCCATCCCCGGCGGCACCCTCAAGCAATACGTGGCCCCGCGCCGCGATGATCTCGCGGCGATTTTCCGCGTCGATCTCGACGGCGAGGCCAACATGGTCGTCGTCGATCCCTACAGGGCTGAGGTGCTGGAGATCTTCCCGCGCCGCTCCGGTTGGTACGATTTCGCCGATGGCATCCACAGCAACCTGATGCTGGGCGTGACCGGCGACCGGATGCTTGAAATTGCGGCCTCGCTCGGCATGGTGCTGATCGCCACCGGCCTTTACATGTGGTGGCCGCGCGAGGCCGGATGGCGCGCCGCATTGATCCCCAGCTTTGGCCGCGGCCGCGCGCTCTGGCGCTCGCTGCATGGCGTGCTGGGCTTCTGGATTTCCATCGTACTGGCGTTCTTCCTCGTCTCCGGCCTCGCCTGGGCGGGCATCTGGGGCGAGAAGATGGTCCAGGCATGGAGCCAGTTTCCGGCTGAGAAATGGGATAACGTGCCGCTCTCGGACGATATTCACGCCAGCATGAATCACGACCGCAAGGAGGTGCCCTGGGCACTCGAACAGACACCGATGCCTGCCTCGGGCAGCCGTGCAGGCCATGCAGGCGTCGATGCCGAGGGCGGCAGGGCAGTGGATATCGACACGCTCGACGCGCTCGCGCGCGAGATCGGCTTTGACGCCCGCTACCAGCTCAACCTGCCGAACGGCGAGGCGGGCGTCTGGACCATCAACCGCGACTCGATGAACACCGATGACACCGACCCCACCAGCGACCGGACCGTGCATGTCGACCAGTATACCGGCAACATCCTCGCCGATGTGCGCTACGCCGACTATTCGCTGGCGGGCAAGGCGATGGCGGTGGGCATCGCGCTGCACATGGGCACGCTGGGGCTTTGGAGCGTTCTGGCCAACACCGTCTTTTGCCTCTCGGTGCTGTTTCTCTGCGTCAGTTCCGTGGTGATGTGGTGGAAGCGCCGCCCGGCGGGCATGGCCGGGCGTCTCGCCGCGCCGCCCTTGCCGCGTGACATGCCGATGTGGCAGGGCGCGGTGCTGGTCGGGCTGGCGGTCTCGCTGGCCTTCCCCCTGGCCGGGCTGACGCTGATCACCGTGCTGGCGCTCGATGTACTGGTGCTGCAACGCCTGCCCGCGCTGCGCCGTCTGGTCAGCTGATCACCGCCCCCGGTGCGGGGACCTTCAATTTGAGCATTGCAAAACCCCGTCCCGAAAGGGCGGGGTTTCGTCGTTCTGGCGGGATTGGGTGGGACTGTTCGGGAAACATGGGAATTCATGGGCCGAACTTGCCCCACGGTGATGACTCGACGCGAAAATCGAATCAATCCGACGTGAATCACCGTCTTCCTGCGCGCCAAAAGCCCGTTGATTTGCGTCGTCCGAGCCTGTAATCCCGAGATTAGAGCGCAAACTTCCATAAAAATTTGGAAATCATGGGAAATAATAGGAAACAGGTAAGATGCGTATATATGGTGCCCTATCCGACGTACCTAACTATATAAGCCACCGCCAAGCGTGAATTTGGCACATTATGTTGTTTTCAAGTGGCCTCTAAAGCAACATCCTGTGCCTGTAAGTGCAAAAAAAAGTTGCCATGGGACGATTTCCCATAGTATCAATAAACCACGATGAAGACGGGAACACAGAGGGGCAGCAAGACCCCAAAAACTCCCAAGTCAGGTTTCATACAGGCACCCGCTTTCATCGAACAAAGAGATCCGGCGCGCGAGCGAGCAGACATCCCCCCAGGTGGCGCGCGCAGTCGGACACCCCGCTCAAGCGGGACGAGGGCGGCGGGTTGATCAGTGGCAGCAGATCAACCCGCCGTTTCGTGTCTCAGGGGGCAGGTTTTCAGCCGGGGGCGTAACAAGGGACCAACGGGACAGTGGGCCGGATATTCAGAGGCGAGAGTCTCCACAAGGTGGATGGAAAGGGCAGGGTGTCGATCCCGGCTCTTTATCGCCGTGTGATCGAGGCCTCAGACCCGAACTGGACCGACGGCCTCAGCCCAGAACTCATCATCGTCTACGGCGATCACCGCCGCAATTTCCTCGAATGCTACACCGTCGAGGCAATGCAGGAGGTGGACGACAAGATCGCCGCCCTGCCGCGCGGCTCGCAGGCGCGCAAGCATCTCCAGCGGCTCTTTCACGGCCAGAGCTTTCCCACCTCGGTGGACGAGACCGGGCGGCTGGTGCTGCCCGCCAAGCTGCGCCGCAAGATCGACCTCGAAGGCGAGGCGTTCTTCATCGCCGCCGGCGACACCTTCCAGATCTGGAAGCCCGAGACCTACGAGTCCGAGGAACTGGCCAAGACCGAAGAATGGCTCGACGACTTCCCCGAGGATTTCGACCCGCTCATCCTGCTCGATACACCGGACGGGGCGTGAACCATGGCCGCTGCCGCCGCCACATCCCCCGACGCCCCGCATATCCCGGTCCTGCTGCGCCCGCTTCTGGCGGCCGTGGCCCCCGTCACCGGCACCTGGCTTGATGGCACGCTCGGCGCGGGCGGCTATGCGCGCGGGCTGCTGGACGCCGGGGCGGCCCAGGTCATCGGCGTCGACCGCGACCCGCTGGCGCTCGATCTCGCGCGCGACTGGGGCGCGGACTACGGCGACCGGCTGCGCCTCGTGCAGGGCAATTTCGCGCAGATGGACGACTACGCCAGTGATCTCGACGGCGTCGTGCTCGATCTCGGCGTCTCCTCGATGCAGCTTGACGAGGCCGCACGCGGCTTTTCCTTCCGAAACGACGGCCCGCTCGACATGCGGATGAGTCAGTCCGGCCCCACCGCCGCCGATCTGGTCAACGAGACCCCCGAGGCTGAGCTTGCCAATATCATCTTTCTCTACGGCGAGGAGCGCGCCAGCCGCCGCATCGCCAAATCCATCGTCCGGGTCCGCGAGGACGCCCCCATCGAGACCACGCTGCAACTCGCCGGGATCGTCGAGCGCTGCCTGCCGCGCCCCAAGCCCGGCCAGACCCACCCCGCGACCCGCACCTTTCAGGCGATCCGCATCGCGGTCAACGACGAATACGGCGCGCTGATCGAGGGGCTGGAGGCCGCAGAGCGCGCCCTGAAACCCGGAGGACAACTGGCGGTCGTGACCTTCCATTCCATCGAGGACCGGATGGTCAAACGTTTCTTGCAGATCCGCGCAGGCGCCACCGGCGGCGGCAGCCGCCACGCCCCCAAGATCGAACAGCCCGACCCGCAATTCACCCTCAAGTCGCGCAAGGCCATCGGCCCCGACGCGCAGGAACTCGATGAAAACCCGCGCGCACGCAGCGCCAAGCTGCGCGTCGCAACCCGCACCGAGGCCCCGGCGGGCCATGTCGACCGCAGCGCCATCGGCATGCCGATGCTCAAGGGGGGCAAATGATGCGCAGCCTGCTTTATGTTCTGACCGCCCTTGCCGTGATCGGCCTCGCCTTCTGGGCCTACCGCGAGAATTACCGCACACAAGAGGCGCAGGCCGAGGCGCAGCGCCTCCAGCACGCCATCGGCGACGCGCGCGCCCGGCTGCGCGTGCTCAACGCCGAATGGGCCTATCTCAACCGCCCCGACCGGCTGATGGATCTGGTCGAGCTGAACTACGACAAGCTCGGCCTCCTGCCGCTCCAGCCCTACCAGTTCGGGCGGATTGATCAGGTTGCCTTCCCCGCGCCGCCCGAATTGCCGATCACCAACCCCGTTGACGTCTCGAACCCGGAGCAACAGCCATGATCCGCACGCCCCTGCGTCCGCTCGCCCGCATCCTCGAGGCCCGCAGCCGTGGCGAGAACCCCGACGCCATCGAGCGCGAGAACATCCGCCTGCGCCACGAGGAAATGCGCGACCGCGCCCGCCGCCGCGCCGAGGGGCGGCTCTTGGTGCTGGCGGTGTTCTTCTTCTGCGCCTTCAGCCTCGTGGGCGGGCGCATGGCGGTGCTGGCGCAATCCGAGCCGGGCGAGCCGCGCACCAGCGTCGCAGGCGCGTCGATCCTCGCGCAGCGCGCCGATATCGTCGATCGCGAAGGCCGGATACTGGCCACCAATTTCGACACCCACAGCCTCTATGCCCAGCCCGAGGATATGATCGACCCCGAACATGCCGCCGACAAGCTGGTGGAAATCTTCCCCGATCTCGACCGCGCCCGCCTGATCCGCGATTTCACCGGCACCCGCAAGTTCCTCTGGATCAAGAAGAAAATCAGCCCCGAGCAACAGCAGGCCGTGCATGATATCGGCGAGCCGGGCTTGCTCTTCGGCCCGCGCGAGATGCGGCTCTATCCCAATGGCCGGATCGCGGCACATGTGCTGGGCGGGGCCAGCTTCGGCCGCGAAGGCGTGCATGCCGCAGAGGTGGTCGGCGTCGCCGGCATCGAGAAGTATTTCGACGAGCGCCTGCGTGATCCCGCCCGGGCGCATCAGCCGCTCACCCTCTCGCTCGATCTCAGCGTGCAGGCCGCGATGGAGCGGGTCTTGCATGGCGGCATGAAGATCATGAACGCCAAGGGCGCGGCGGGCATCCTGATGGAGGTCGACACCGGCGAGGTCGTGGCCGTCGCCTCGCTGCCGGATTTCGACCCCAACGACCGCCCCGCCGCCCCGACCGAGGGCAACCCCGATGACAGCCCGCTCTTCAACCGCGCGGTGCAGGGGGTGTATGAGCTGGGTTCGGTCTTCAAGGTGTTTTCCGTCGCGCAGGCGCTGGAACTGGGGCTGGTGAATCCCGACACGATGATCAACACCAAAAGTCCGATGCAATGGGGCAAGTTCCGCATCCGCGACTTCCGCAATTACGGCCCGGAACTGAGCGTCACCAAGGTGATCGTCAAATCCTCCAACGTCGGCACCGCCCGCATCGCGATGGATATCGGCGCGGACCGGCAGCGCGCCTTCCTTGACAGCCTCGGCTTCATGCAGGCCTCGCCGCTGGAGATCACCGAGGCCTCGGGCAGCAAGCCGCTCCTGCCCAAGAACTGGTCGGAACTGTCGACCATGACGATCTCCTACGGCCACGGTCTCTCGACCAGCCCGATGCACCTCGCCGCCGCCTATGCGACCATCGCCAATGGCGGGCGGCTCGTGACACCGACCCTTCTGCATGACGCGGCCCGCGCCCCCGGCGCGCGCGTCATCTCCGAAACCACGGCAGATGCCATGCGCCACATGATGCGCAAGGTGGTCAGCGAGGGCACCGCCAGTTTCGGCGAGGTCGAAGGCTATGCGGTCGGCGGCAAGACCGGCACCGCCGACAAGCCCAAGGCGCGCGGCGGCGGCTATTACGACGACAAGGTGATCGCCACCTTCGCCAGCATCTTTCCCGCGCATGATCCGAAATACGTGCTTGTCGTCACCCTCGACGAGCCGGTCGAGACCTCGGGCGACGAGCCGCGCCGCACCGCTGGCTGGACCGCCGTGCCGGTTGCCGCCGAAATCATCCGTCGCGTCGCTCCGCTCATGGGGTTGCGACCCGAGATTGAACCCGCAGACCTTGCTGCTATAAGGCGGGCATCCAACTAATCGCGGCAAGGCGGGGCACATCACGTGGCGGGGCAGATCAGATCATTGGCAGAGCTTGGCCTGACCGCCATGGCGGGCCGCAACGCGCAGGTCACGGGGTTGTCGGTGGACAGCCGCGCGGTGCGCAAGGGCATGCTCTTCGCTGCGCTGCCGGGGGTCAAGGTGCATGGCGCGGCCTATATCGAAACGGCCCTCGCGCAGGGGGCGGCGGCGATCCTGACCGATGCCCAGGGCGCGCGTCACGCGCATGAGGCCCTGGCTGGCAGCGACGCGGCCCTTGTCATCGCCGAAGATCCGCGCCAGACCCTCGCCTTCGCCGCCGCCCTCTGGTTCGGCGCACAGCCCGAGGTGATGGTCGCCGTCACCGGCACCAACGGCAAGACCTCCGTGGCCAGTTTCACCCGCCAGATCTGGGAACTGATGGGGCTCGACGCGGTCAATCTCGGCACCACCGGCGTCGAGGGTGCGCTCAGCCTGCCGATGACCCACACCACGCCCGAGCCGATTACCCTGCACCGGCTGCTCGCCGACTGCGCCGAGGCCGGTGTCGATCACGCCGCGATGGAGGCGTCCTCGCACGGGCTGGCGCAGAAACGGCTCGACGGGGTGCGCCTCGCGGCGGCGGGCTTCACCAACATCACACAGGACCATCTCGATTATCACGCCGATTTCGATGAGTATTTCGATGCCAAGGCCGGGCTCTTCTCCCGCGTCCTCTCCGAGGATGGCGTCGCGGTCATCAATATCGACGACCCGCGCGGCACCGGCATGGCCGAGATCGCCACCGAGCGCGGGCAGGACCTGATCACCGTCGGGCGCAGACCCGGTGCCGATCTGCATCTGGTCGCACAGCGCTTCGATGCGACCGGGCAGGTGCTCCGTTTCGACTGGGAGGACAGCACTCATCAGGTGCGGCTCGACCTGATCGGCGGGTTTCAGGCGGAGAACGTCCTGCTCGCGGCGGGCCTCGTGATCGGCACCGGCGAGGACCCCGAGCGCGTCTTTGCCACGCTGCCCGAAATGCGCACCGTGCGCGGCCGCATGCAGCTTGCCGCCACCCGCGAAAACGGCGCGGCGGTCTTCGTCGACTACGCGCACACGCCCGACGCCGTGGCCACCGCCCTCAAGGCGATGCGCCCGCATGTCATGGGCCGGCTCTATGCCATCGTCGGCGCGGGCGGCGACCGCGACCGGGGCAAGCGGCCCCTGATGGGGCAGGCGGCGACCGAATTCGCCGACCGCGTGATCGTGACCGATGACAACCCCCGCTCCGAGGATCCGGCCAGCATCCGGCAGGCCGTGTTGCAGGGCTGCCCCGGCGCGCAAGAGGTGGGCGACCGCGCCGAGGCGATCCTGCGCGCGGTCGACGCACTCGGCCCCGGCGACGCGCTGCTGATCTGCGGCAAGGGCCACGAGACCGGCCAGATCGTCGGCGACGACGTGCTGCCCTTCGACGATGCCGAACAGGCCAGCCTTGCGGTCTCCGTGCTCGACAGGGGGCGGGTATGACGCTCTGGACGGCACAAGAGGCGGCAGAGGCGACCGGCGGGCGCGTAACCGGCGTTTGGACCGCGAGCGGCGTCTCCATCGACACCCGCACATTGCAGCCCGGCGATCTTTTCGTGGCACTCAGGGATGTGCGCGACGGCCATGATTTCGTCGCACAGGCGCTTGAAAAAGGCGCGGCGGCGGCTCTCGTCAGCCATATCCCCAAGGGCGTGGCCAAGGATGCCCCGCTCCTCATCGTCAAGGATGTGCAGGCCGCGCTCGAGGCGCTTGGCCGCGCTGGCCGCGCCCGCTT
Organism: Roseovarius sp.; assembly: GCF_040219995.1. GTDB lineage: Bacteria > Pseudomonadota > Alphaproteobacteria > Rhodobacterales > Rhodobacteraceae > Roseovarius. The sequence goes on from NZ_JAVJUC010000014.1 coordinate 69,287, forward strand.
GCAGGGCCGCGTCATCGCCGTCACCGGCTCGGTCGGCAAGACCTCGACCAAGGAGATGCTGCGCGACGTTCTGGGTGCCCAGGGCCGCGTGCACGCCGCCGAGGCCAGCTACAACAACCACTGGGGCGTGCCGCTCACGCTGGCGCGGATGCCCGCGGACACCGACTTTGCCGTGATCGAGATCGGCATGAACCACCCCGGCGAAATCGCGCCGCTCGCGCGGATGGCCCGCCCGCATGTGGCGCTCATTACCACCGTCGCCCCCGCGCACCTTGAGGCGTTCGAGAATATCGACGGCATCGCCCATGAAAAGGCTAGCATCTTCGAAGGGCTGGAGCCGGACGGCGTGGCGATCCTCAACGCCGATGTCGCGACCGCCCCGATCCTGCGAGACGTGGCGGCGCGGCATGCCGGGCGCGTCCTCTCCTTCGGCTGGTCACGCACCGCGCATCATCGCCTGCTGTCGGTCGATCTGCATGAGAATTCGACCGTCGCCCGCGCCCGCGCCTGGCGCACGCCACTTGTCTACAAGATCGCGGTGCCGGGGCGGCATTTCGCGCTCGGCGCGCTCGCGGTGCTGGCGGTGGTGCGGGTGCTGGGGCTCGACCGGGCCGTGGCGATGGCCGATCTTGCGACATGGTCGCCGCCCGCCGGGCGCGGCACACGCGAGCGGCTGGTGCTCGACACCGCCGAAGACGGGATGAGCATCGACCTGATCGACGACGCCTTCAACGCCAACCCCGCCTCGATGGAGGCGGCGCTTGATGTGCTGGCGGTCAGCCATCCGCGCGACGATGTCGGCCGCGTCGCCCGTGGCCGCCGGATCGCCATCCTCGGTGACATGCTGGAACTCGGCGAGACTGAACGCGCGCTGCACGCCGCCCTTGCCGATCTGTCCGCGATGCAGGCGGTGCACGAGGTGCATTGCGTGGGCCCGCGCATGCGCGCGCTATGGGATGCGCTGCCATGGGAAAAGCGCGGTCGCCGCGTCACCCGCGCCGAGGATCTGGCGCAAGAGGCGCACCGGCTGGTCGATGCGGGCGATGTGGTTCTGGTAAAGGGCTCCAAGGGGAGCCGGGTAAGCTTGGTCGTCGCCGCGTTGCGGCGGGCAGGGCGCAAGATGGAAGAGGACGTGGCGTAATGCTCTATTGGCTGACGATCTGGTCGGACGGGGGGGATTTCTTCAACCTCTTTCGCTACATCACCTTCCGCGCGGGCGGCGCCTTCATGACCGCGCTCATCTTCGGCTTCCTCTTCGGCCCGCCGCTGATCCTGTCGCTGCGCCGCCGTCAGGGCAAGGGCCAGCCCATTCGCAGCGACGGGCCGGAATCGCACCTGGCCAAGGCCGGCACCCCCACCATGGGCGGGCTCTTGATCGTGGGCGCGCTGCTCACCTCGACGCTGCTTTGGGCGCGGCTCGACAATCCTTACGTCTGGCTGGTGCTGTTCGTCACGCTCGCCTTTGGCCTGATCGGCTTTGCCGATGACTACGCCAAGGTCTCCAAGGGCAATCACAAGGGCGTGCCCGGCCGCGTGCGCCTTGCGCTTGGCTTTCTCATCGCGCTGATCGCGGCGGGCTGGGCCAGCTGGCACCACCCGGCGGAGTTACAGTTCCAACTGGCGCTGCCGGTCTTCAAGGACGTGCTGGTCAACCTCGGCTTCCTCTTCATCCCCTTCGCGATGATCGTCGTGGTCGGTGCCGCCAATGCGGTCAACCTCACCGACGGGCTCGACGGGCTGGCGATCATGCCGGTGATGATTGCCTCGGGCGCGCTCGGCATCATCGCCTACACGGTGGGGCGGACCGACTTCACCGAATATCTCGGCCTGCATTACGTGCCCGGCACCGGCGAGATCCTGATCTTCGTGGCAGGCCTCGTGGGCGGCGGTCTCGGTTTCCTGTGGTACAACGCGCCCCCGGCGGCGGTCTTCATGGGCGACACCGGCTCGCTGGCCCTCGGCGGCGCATTGGGCGCGATTGCCGTGGCCACCAAGCACGAACTGGTTCTGGGCATCGTCGGCGGCCTCTTCGTGGCCGAGGCGCTCTCGGTGATCGTGCAGGTGATCTATTTCAAACGCACCGGCAAGCGCGTCTTCCTCATGGCCCCGATCCATCACCACTACGAGAAAAAGGGCTGGGCCGAACCCCAGATCGTCATCCGCTTCTGGATCATCGCGCTGATCCTCGCGATGATTGGGCTGGCAACGCTGAAATTGCGCTAGGGGCGCGGTTTTGACCTTGAGTGGACATAAGAGCCAGCCGCGCGAAACGCACCGAAGGTGCCGCGCGATCGCCTGGCCGTCCCGCGGCCTGGCGATTTGAGGGGTTGCGCCACGTGTCGATACTTCGATGACTTGGCTGACATAAAGTACCCGCCACGACCGTTGCATCGCCAGTCCCCGGCCCTGCGATCACGCGGCACCTTCTGGCGGAGTGCTATGTCCGCTCCAAACCAACCCTGGCCCCGCGTCAAAAAACACCCGCACAACCCGGTCTCCGTCCCCAGTCCCCCGTACCCGTCATCCTCGGGCCTGACCCGAGGATCTCCCTGCCAGCAGATCGCCCGGTTAAACCGGGCGATGACGCCCATGTTCCACCGACCCTCGCACGCCCCGTTAACCCCGCCCGACCCCCACATCGCCACCGTCGCGATACCGATGCAATACCGACGCGATACAGACAGCCCGAAACCGCCCCATCCCCCTTGTTAACCTGGCGATTCGGGCCCTCGCACCCCTCCACCCGCACGCCGCCCGCAACCATTCGTTAACCCGCTTGCGCGCGCCGCCGCGCCGGGGCACTCTCGCGCGGCGAAAACGGCGGGAAGGAAACGGCACGATGATCAAGGTGCAGGGAATGGCCGGACAGCGCGTGGCGGTGCTGGGACTGGGGCGCTCGGGCCTCTCGGCGGCGCGTGCGCTCAGTGCAGGCGGGGCCGAGGTGCTGGCCTGGGACGACAACCCGCCCGCCCGCGACGCCGCCCTCGCCGCAGGCCTCACCGTCACCGACCTCACCCGCGCGGGCGCCTTCGATGACGTGGCGCGCCTGATCGTCAGCCCCGGCATCCCGCATCTCTACCCGTCGCCCAACAAGGTGATCACAGCGGCGCAAGAGGCGGGCGTTCCGGTGGACAACGATATCGGGCTCTTCTTCCGCTCCCTCGCCACGCCCGACTGGAACAGTTTCGACCAGCCGCCCAAGGTCATCGCCGTGACCGGAAGCAATGGGAAATCAACGACATCCGCCCTCATCCACCATGTCCTGACCGAGGCGGGAAAGCCCGCGCAGCTCGCGGGCAATATCGGGCGCGGCGTGCTTGATATCGACCCGCCGGGCGATGGCGGCGTGGTGGTGCTGGAGCTTTCCAGTTACCAGACCGATCTGGCCCGCGCACTCACGCCGGATGTGGCGGTGTTCACCAACCTCTCCCCCGACCATCTCGACAGGCACGCCGGTCTGGGCGGCTATTTCGCGGCCAAGCGGCGGCTGTTCTCAGAGGGCGGGCCAGACCGCGCGGTGATCGGCGTGGACGAGGATGAGGGCCGCTATCTCGCGGGACAGTTGAGCGAGGCACCGAGCGACGACCGGGTGATCCGCGTCTCGGTCGAGCGCAAGCTCACGGGCCCCGGCTGGATGGTCTTCGCGCGCAAGGGCTTTCTCAGCGAATACCGCAAGGGCAAGCAGGTCGCCTCCATCGATCTGCGCGCGGTGCCCGGCCTGCCGGGCCGCCACAACCACCAGAACGCCTGCGCCGCCTACGCCGCCTGCCGCACCCTCGGCCTCGCCCCCCGGGTGATCGAGGCCGCCTTCCACAGCTTCGCGGGCCTGCCGCATCGCAGCCAGACCGTGGCCGAGCGGGGCGGCGTGCGCGTCGTCAATGACAGCAAGGCCACCAATGTCGATGCCGCCCTGCAGGCGCTTCTGGCCTTCGACAACATCCGCTGGATCTGCGGCGGGCTGGAGAAGGAGGGCGGGCTGGCCGGGCTGGCACCCGGCCTGCAAAACGTGCGCAAGGCCTATGTCATCGGGCGCGAGGCGGCGCAATTCGCCCTTGGTCTGGAGGGGGTGGAGGTGGAGATCTGCACCACCATGGCCCGCGCCGTCGAGGCCGCCCTGACCGAGGCCGCGCCGGGTGACGTGGTGCTTCTCGCCCCGGCCGCCGCCAGCTTCGATCAATACGATAATTTCGAGCAACGCGGCGAGGATTTCATCTCGCAGGTGCGCGCCCGGTTGTGAGCATCGGCTATGAGTATTTTTGCCAAGAAGAAGCGGGAATCAAGGGTTTCTTTATGGTCCAAATACTCAATTCCGGCGGCTCAGCCTCGCGCCGCGATCGCCTGTCCAGCGGCCCAGCCCGACGACCACGCCCATTGGAAATTGTAGCCGCCGAGCCAGCCGGTCACATCGACCGCCTCGCCGATGGCATAAAGCCCCGGCAGGTGCTGTGATTCCATGGTTTTCGAGGACAGCCCGCCGGTGTCGATGCCGCCAAGCGTGACCTCGGCGGTGCGATAGCCCTCGGTGCCGGTGGGCCTCAGCGTCCAGCCGCGTAAGGTATCGGTGATCTCGGCGAGCCTTGCGTCGGACTGATCCGCCAGATTGCCCGAAAGGCCGAGTGCCGGGGCAAGATGGCCGACCAGCTTGGCGGGCAGGTGGTGGCCGAGTTCCGTGGTCAGGTTGCGGCGGCCCTGGCTCTGGCGTTGCGCGCGCAGCGCCTCATAAAGCTGCGCCTCGGGGTCGAGATCGAGGGTGATCGCCTCGCCCTCGCGCCAGAAGGACGAGATTTGCAGGATCGCCGGGCCCGAGAGGCCCCGATGGGTGAAAAGCGCGGCCTCCTCGAAGGCCGTGCCGTTGCAGGCAGCACGCACCGGCAGGGCGGTGCCGGACATCGCCGCGAAAGGTGCCTCGGAAAAGGTGAAGGGCACCAGCGCCGGGCGCGTCTCGGTCAGCGCGTGGCCAAAGCGTTGTGCAATGTCATAAGCCAGCCCCGTCGCCCCCATCTTTGGGATCGACTTGCCCCCCGTGGCGAGCACAAGGTTGCGCGGGCTGAGCGTTACGCGCGCGCCCTCACGCTCCAGCACGGCGTGAAAGCGGCTGCCGTCATGGGAAAGGTCCACCAGCCGCGTCGACAGCCACAGATCGGCCCCCGCACCGCGCAACTCCTTGACCAGCATGGCGATGATCTGCGTGGCCTTGTCGTCGCAAAACAGCTGGCCAAGCGTCTTTTCATGCCAGGCGATGCCATGGCGCGCCACGAGGTCGATGAAATCCCATTGTGTGTAGCGCGACAGGGCCGATTTGCAGAAATGTGGATTGGCCGACAGGAAATTCCCGGGCCCCGCGTGCAGATTGGTAAAGTTGCAGCGCCCGCCGCCAGAGATGCGGATCTTCTCACCGGGCGCGCGGGCATGGTCGATGACCAGCGTGCCCGGCCTGGCCTGCGCTGCGCACATCAGCCCGGCCGCCCCCGCGCCGAGAATGAGGGTATCGAAGGCCTCTGTCATGGCTGCGCCTGAAACGCGAAAACCCGCCGAAAGGCAAGGGGGATAGTTCTGGCGTCTTAGCTGAAAAATCGCTAGACTGTGCATCAGACCCCGAAAAGGGGCGTAAAATGCATGAGGCGGCAGGCAGATGACGGAAATGGTCTATGGGGCAGTGCCCCAAAGGGACGCGGAGCCCATCCTTCCCAAATGGTGGCGCACGATCGACAAGTGGTCGTTTTCCTGCGTGCTGATCCTCTTCGGAATCGGGATATTGCTGGGCCTCGCGGCCTCGCCGCCGCTGGCCGAGAAGAACGGGCTGGCCCCGTTTCATTACGTGCAGCGGCAGGCGTTTTTCGGCGTGCTGGCCCTGATCGCGATGGTGCTGACCTCGATGATGCGGCCAGACATGGTGCGACGGTTGGCGGTCATGGGATTTCTCGCGGCCTTCGTGGCGCTGATCTTCCTGCCAGTCTTTGGCACCGATTTCGGCAAGGGCGCGATGCGCTGGTACAGCCTCGGTTTTGCCAGCGTTCAACCTTCGGAATTTCTCAAGCCCACCTTTGTCGTCGTGGCCGCCTGGATGATGGCGGCAAGCCAGCAGATCAACGGCCCGCCCGGGCTCAGCTGGTCGTTCCTGCTGGCCATGGTGATCCTTGCCTTTCTCGCCATGCAGCCCGATTTCGGGCAGGCGGCGCTGGTGCTCTTTGGCTGGGGGGTGATGTATTTCGTGGCCGGCGCGCCGATCACGCTGCTTCTGGCGATGGCCGGGGGCGTGGTGCTGGCGGGCAGTTTCGCCTATTCCAATTCCGAGCATTTCGCGCGGCGTATCGACGGCTTTCTCAGCCCCGAACTTGACCCCACGACGCAGCTTGGCTTTGCCACCAACGCGATCCGTGAGGGTGGCTTCTTTGGCGTTGGTGTGGGCGAGGGACAGGTGAAGTGGAGCCTGCCGGACGCGCATACCGATTTCATCATCGCGGTCGCCGCCGAGGAATACGGGCTGGTGCTGGTGCTGTGCATCATCGCGCTTTATGCGGGCATCGTCGTGCGCTCGCTGGTGCGGCTGATGCGCGAGCGTGATCCCTTCATCCGGCTGGCAGGCACCGGGCTCATTGCCGTTTTCGGCGCGCAGGCGATGATCAATATGGGCGTCGCCGTGCGGCTTCTGCCCGCCAAGGGCATGACCTTGCCGTTCGTCAGCTACGGCGGCTCGTCGGTGGTGGCGGGCGGCATCGCCGTGGGCATGCTGCTGGCCTTCACCCGCAACCGTCCACAGGGACAGATCGGCGATCTGTTGCGCGGACGTCGGTAAGCACGAGGGGCAAGGCATGAGCGACACGGCACCCCTTCTGATCATCGCGGCGGGTGGCACCGGCGGGCACATGTTCCCCGCGCAGGCGCTGGCCGAGGTGATGCTGCGGCGCGGCTGGCGGGTGCGGCTGAGTACGGATGCGCGCGGCGCGCGCTACGTCGGGGGCTTTCCCCATTCGGTCGAGATCGAGCAAGTCGCAAGCGCCACCTTCGCGCGCGGTACGCTCTTCAACAAGCTGCTGGCCCCGCTGCATATTGCGGGCGGCGTTTTGGGGGCCACGCTGCGGATGCGGCGCGACAAGCCCGCAGCGGTGGTGGGTTTCGGCGGCTATCCGACCATTCCCGCCCTAGCGGCAGCCTATCTGCTGCGCCGCCCGCGCATGGTGCATGAACAGAACGGCGTGCTTGGCCGGGTGAACCGGATCTTTTCCGAACGTGTCGACGTGGTCGCCTGCGGCACCTGGCCCACCGACCTGCCAGAAGGGGTCGAGGGCGTGCATGTCGGCAACCCGGTGCGCGCCGCGGTGCTGGAGCGCGCGGGCGCGCCCTACATTCCGCCGGGCGATTACCCGATGTCGCTCTTGGTGATCGGCGGCAGCCAGGGCGCGCGCATTCTCAGCGACGTGGTGCCCGGGGCCGTGGCCGCACTGCCCGAGACGATCCTGCGCAATCTCCGGGTCAGCCATCAGGCCCGTGAAGAGGACATGGACCGCGTCGCCAAATTCTACGCCGATGCGGGGATCGACGCCGATGTGCAGCCGTTCTTTCGCGATGTGCCGCGCCGGATGTCCGAGGCGCAGCTGGTGATCAGCCGGGCGGGCGCGTCGAGCATTGCCGATATCTCGGTCATCGGACGGCCCGCGATCCTCATCCCCTATGCGGCCGCCGCCGCCGACCACCAAAGCGCCAACGCGCGTGGATTGGTCGAGGCGGGTGGGGCTATCCGCATCCCCGAACGCAAGCTGGACGCGCCCACCCTGACCGCGCAGATTGCTGCCGTTCTTGGCGATGCGCAGGGCGCGGTGATGATGGCGCATGCCGCACTCTCGCAGGGCTTGCCGGATGCGCCGCAACGATTGGCCGACATGGTCGAGAAACTGGCACGTAAAGGGCAAGACAGATGAACGCAGCCACCAAGCTTCCGACCGATGTCGGCCCGATCCATTTTGTCGGCATCGGCGGGATCGGCATGTCGGGCATCGCCGAGGTGCTGATCAACCACGGCTACGAGGTGCAGGGCTCGGACCTCAAGTCTACCCCGATCACCGAGCGGCTCAAGGGCATGGGGGCGAAGATTTTTATCGGGCAACGCCCCGACAATCTGGATGGAGCCGAGGTGGTGGTGATCTCCTCCGCCATCAAGCCGGGCAATACAGAGCTTGACGAGGCGCGCCGTCAGGGCCTGCCGGTGGTGCGCCGCGCCGAGATGCTGGCCGAACTCATGCGGCTCAAATCCAACATCGCGGTGGCGGGCACGCATGGCAAGACCACCACGACGACGCTGGTGGCCGAACTGCTGGTCAAGGGCGGGATCGACCCGACGGTGATCAATGGCGGCGTCATCCATGCCTATGGCTCCAACGCGCGGATGGGGCAGGGCGAATGGATGGTGGTCGAGGCCGATGAGAGCGACGGCACCTTCAACCGCCTGCCCGCGACCATCGCCATCGTTACCAATATCGACCCCGAGCATATGGAGCATTGGGGCGATTTCGATGCGCTGCGACAGGGCTTTCACGATTTTTTAAGCAATATCCCGTTCTATGGCCTCGCGGTCTGCTGCACGGATCACCCCGAGGTGCAGGCGCTGGTTGGCCGAATCACTGACCGCCGCGTCCTGACCTACGGCTTCAACGCGCAGGCCGATGTGCGCGCGGTGAACCTGGCGTATGAGAAAGGTGTGGCACATTTCGATGTGGCGCTTCAGGCCGAAGGGCGGATGATCGAAGGGTGCACCCTGCCCATGCCCGGTGATCACAACGTCTCGAACGCGCTGAGCGCGGTCGCGGTGGCACGCCACCTTGGCATGAAGCGCGACGAGATCCGCGCGGCACTCGCGAGCTTTGGCGGCGTCAACCGCCGCTTCACCCGCGTGGGCGAGGTGAACGGCGTGACCGTGATCGACGATTACGGCCACCATCCCGTCGAGATCGCCGCCGTGCTGCGCGCGGCCCGGCAGGCGACCACGGGCCGCGTGATCGCGGTGCATCAGCCGCACCGCTATTCGCGCCTGTCCTCGCTCTTCGAGGATTTCTGCGGCTGCTTCAACGAGGCTGACGTTGTCGGCATCGCCGAGGTCTATGCGGCGGGTGAAGACCCGATCCCCGGGGCCTCGCGCGACGATCTGGTGGCGGGGCTCATCCGGCACGGGCACCGGCACGCGGTGGCCCTCGACAGTGAAGACGATCTGGAACGGCTGGTGCGCGAGACCGCCCGTCCCGGCGACATGGTCGTCTGTCTCGGCGCAGGTACGATCAGCGCATGGGCCAATGCCCTGCCCGGACGCTTGCGGGGATAGCGCGCATGGCAGAGACCCTCAAACGCCGGATCGGTCTGGGCCTCCTGACCGCCTATGGCGTGGGGGTCATGGTGGGCGCGGGGATCTACGTGCTGGTCGGCGCGGTGGTGGCCGAAGCGGGCATCTGGGCCCCGCTCGCTTTCATCCTGGCAGGCGTGATTGCGGCCCCCACGGCGCTCAGCTATGCAGAATTTTCCACCCGTCTGCCCGAGGCGGCGGGCGAGGCGATCTTCGTCGCCAAGGGGTTGAGCCTGCCCTGGCTCGGCACGGCCGTGGGCCTCGCGATCGTCGCGGCGGGGGCCATTTCGGCGGCGGCGGTGCTGCGCGGCGGGGTGGGCTATCTGGGGGCTGTGACGGGGCTGCCGTTCACGCCTTCGGTAGTGGTCCTCGGGCTGGCGCTGATGGCGGTGGCGGTTGCGGGCGTGCTCGAAAGTCTTGCTCTCGCAGCGATTTTCACCGTGGTCGAGGTGGCGGGGCTGGCGATGGTGGTCTTTGCAGGATTCACCGCCGTGCCTGCTCCCGACTGGCAGATGGGCGGCGATCTGGTCTGGTCCGGCGTCATGGCAGGTGCGGTGCTGGCTTTCTTCGCTTTCATCGGCTTCGAGGATATCGTCAACATGGCCGAGGAGGTGCGCGAGCCCGAACGCATCCTGCCCCGCGCGATCCTGTTGTCACTGGTGATCACCAGCGCGCTCTACGCGCTGGTCAGCGTGGCGGCGGTGCGCGCCGTGCCGCTCGCCACGCTCGGCGGCAGCGAACAGCCACTGGCGCTGGTCTGGCAGGCGGGGCGCGGCGGCAGTGCGGCGTTTCTCTCGCTCATCGCGGTGGCGGCGGCGCTCAATGGCGTGCTGGCGCAGATGGTGATGGCAAGCCGGGTGCTCTTCGGCCTCGGGCGGCGCAGCACTGCGCTCGCGGGCTTCCATCACGCCCATCTGCGCTTCGGCACCCCCCTGCGCGCGACGCTTCTGATTGGCGCAGCGGTGATCGCGGGGGCGCTCCTGTTGCCGGTGGCAGATCTCGCGGGGCTGACCTCGACGCTGCTCCTGACCGTTTTCGTGCTGGTCAACGCGGCGCTGATCGCGATGAAGCGCACAAGTCCGGATGCCGCCTTCCGGGTGCCGATGGCGGTGCCGGTCTTCGGCCTTCTGGCGGCTCTGGCCGCGCTGACCGCAAGCTTTGCGGGAGGGGCAGGATGACGCTCTCGCTGGCTCTGGCCTGTCTCTGGGCGGTCGTCGCGAATGTGCTGGCGACGCTGCCTTCGCGCGACAATCACTGGCGACGGGCCTATGTGCTGATCGCGATTGGTGTGCCCATTCTGGGGTTCGTGACCTATCAGAACGGACCATGGATCGGCCTGCTGGTGCTGGCAGCCGGGATGAGCGTGCTGCGCTGGCCGGTGGTCTATCTGGGCCGATGGCTGCGCCGCCGGCTGGGTTAGGCGCAATCGTTTTGCAAAACGATTGCAAGCCGTTTCAAACGGCTTGTCCAACGGCCTTGCAAGGCCGTTGCGGCGCTCTTTACCTTTCGTGCGGTGCAAGGCAAAAGCGGTAACATGACAGAGCTTCCACAGACCCGGGGCCGGGTGACGCCCGACCGCCCGCTATCCGACCTGACATGGCTGCGCGTGGGTGGCCCGGCGGAGTGGCTGTTCCAGCCTGCCGACCCGGAGGATCTCGCAGAGTTTCTGGCGGCACTCGCCCCTGACATCCCGGTTTTCCCGATGGGCGTGGGCAGCAATCTCATCGTGCGCGATGGCGGGATGCGCGGCGTGGTGATCCGCCTCGGGCGCGGCTTTAACCATATCCGCGTCGAGGGCAACCGCGTCATCGCCGGGGCGGCCGCGCTCGATGCGCATGTGGCGCGGCGCGCGGCGGAAGCGGGGGTGGACCTCACCTTCCTGCGCACCATCCCCGGCAGCATCGGCGGCGCGGTGCGCATGAATGCGGGCTGCTACGGCGCGTATGTGGCGGATCACCTGATCGAGGCGCGGGCGGTGACGCGGGACGGCGTGCAGTTGACCCTCACCCCGCAGGATCTGAACTTTGCCTATCGCCATAGTGACCTGCCCGCGGGCTGCGTCATCACCGAAGCCACGTTCGAGGGGCAGTCCGGCGCGCCCGAGGTCCTGCTGGCCCGGATGGAAGAGCAACTCGCCCGTCGCGACGCGACGCAACCCACCAAGGACCGCAGCGCGGGCAGCACCTTTCGCAACCCCGCCGGGTTTTCCTCGACGGGCCGCGCTGATGATGTCCATGATCTCAAGGCCTGGAAGGTCATCGACGACGCCGGTTTGCGCGGCGCGCGGCGCGGCGGTGCGCAGATGAGCGAGAAGCACCCCAATTTTCTGATCAACACCGGCGACGCGACCGCCGCTGATCTCGAAGGTCTGGGCGAAGAAGTTCGAAAAAGGGTTTTCCAAAACAGTGGAATAGCGTTACAGTGGGAAATCATGAGGGTCGGTGAACCGGCCCCGGGCGAAAGCCTACAGGCAGACTAAAGAAAACGATAACCGAGGCTGTGTGAAACGGCCCGATATATTGAGGCACAAGGTGGTTGGTTCGAGCAGAACAGCCTCCAGAATTGCGGTGATCATGGGTGGCCCCTCGGCGGAACGCGAGGTGTCTCTGTCCACGGGTCGCGAATGCGCCGCCGCATTGAGGGAGGCAGGGTTTGAAGTGGTCGAGGTCGATGCAGACCGCGATCTTCCTGCACGCCTGTCCGAGATTTCCCCCGATGTCGTCTTCAACGCTCTGCATGGCCGCTGGGGCGAGGATGGCTGCGTGCAGGGCCTGCTGGAATGGTTGTGCCTCCCCTATACCCATTCGGGCGTTCTGGCCTCGTCGCTGGCGATGGACAAGGAACGCACCAAATCCGCCTATCGCGCCGCCGGGCTGCCGGTGGTGGATAGCGTGCTCGCCCCGCGCGACGACGTGCGGGCACGTCATGTGATGGTGCCGCCCTATGTCGTGAAACCCAACAATGAGGGCTCTTCGGTCGGCGTCTATCTGGTGCAGGAGGCCGCCAACGGCCCGCCGCAGCTTGCGGATGACATGCCCGAGACGGTGATGGTGGAGGCCTATGCGCCGGGGCGCGAGTTGACCACCACAGTGATGGGGGACCGCGCGCTGACGGTCACCGATATCCTGACCGATGGCTGGTATGACTACGACGCAAAATACAAACCCGGCGGGTCGCGCCACGTGGTGCCCGCCGCGGTCCCGCAAGAGATTTTCGACGCCTGTATGGACTATGCCCTGCGCGCGCATGAGGCGCTCGGCTGTCGCGGGCTCAGCCGGACGGATTTTCGCTGGGACGAACCGCGCGGCTTGGACGGGCTGATCCTGCTTGAGACGAATACGCAACCGGGCATGACGCCCACCTCACTCAGCCCGGAACAGGCGCAGGTGGTGGGAATTTCCTTTCCCGAGTTGTGCCGCTGGATGGTGGAGGATGCCTCATGCGACAGGTGATTCCCCGTATCGACCCCGCCCCCTCGCGGCTGAGCTACCGGTTTCAGCGCCTGATGCTGACGCCGCTCTATCGCAGGCTGTTGCGCGTGGGGTTGCCTGTGCTGGTGGTGGCGGGGCTCTGTGCAGGCTACCTGGCGGATGAGGGGCGGCGCGTGGCGCTGACCGATCAGGTCGCCGAGATCCGCCGCCAGATCGAAACGCGGCCCGAATTCATGGTGCGCCTCATGGCGATCGACGGTGCGAGCGAGAGTGTGCAGGCGGATATCCACGAGATTTTCCCCTACGACCTGCCCGCCAGTTCCTTCGATCTCGACCTGCCGGCAATCCGCACCATGCTGGAGGAGTTGCCTGCCGTGGCGCAGGCCAATGTGCGCATCCGGCAAGGCGGCGTTCTTGCGGTCGAGATTGCCGAACGTCAGCCGGTAGCGCTGTGGCGGACGCGCGATGGCATAGATGTGGTCGATATCGAGGGCGAGAGCATCGCCAGTGTGACCTCCCGCGCTGCGCGACCCGATCTGCCGGTGATGACCGGAGATGGAGCCGCCGCGCACGTTGCGCAGGCGCTGGACATATTGCAGGCGGCGCGGCCGCTCGGGCAGGATATTCGCGGACTGGTGCGCATGGGCGAGCGTAGATGGGACCTTGTGCTGCATGATGGCAAGCGCATTCTCTTGCCGGAAGACGAACCCGTGCGCGCGCTTGAACGGGTGATCGTGCTCAACGCGGCACATGACATGCTGGATCGCGACCTCGTTGCCATCGACATGCGGATCGGTGCGCGTCCGACGGTCCGCCTCAGCGACTATGCCACCGAGGAATGGTGGCGCATAACAAGCATGACGTCAGGGGCAGACTGAAGATGATCGAGCTATACGAATCCCAAAGGGCAATGCGCGCGATGCGCAAGGCGGCTTTGCAGCGCGGCGTGGTGGCGGTGCTGGATGTGGGGACCTCCAAGATCGCCTGTCTCGTGCTGCGGTTCGACGGCACCGGCCGCCTCGGCGAGGCCGAAGAGGTGGGCCGCATGGCCGGGCAGGCCGGGTTCCGGGTGATCGGGGCCGCGACCACCCGTTCGCGCGGGGTGCGTTTCGGCGAGATCGATGCCATGGTCGAGACAGAACGTGCCATTCGCACCGCTGTGCAGGCGGCGCAGAAAATGGCCAACATCCGGGTCGATCACGTGATTGCCTGCTTTTCCGGGGCAGAGCCGCGCAGCTACGGCCTTGCCGGTCAGGTCGAGCTTGAGGGGCATACCGTCAGCGAGCAGGATATCAGCCGCGTGCTGAGCGCCTGCGACGTGCCCGATTACGGCGAGGGGCGCGAGGTGCTGCACGCACAACCGGTGAATTTCGCGCTCGATCACCGAACCGGGCTGATTGATCCGCGCGGGCAGATGGGGCAGGTGCTGTCCACCGACATGCACATGCTGACCGTGGATGGCGCCGCGATCCAGAACCTCGCGCATTGCGTCAAGCGGTGTGATCTGGAACTCGCAGGCGTGGCAAGTTCGGCCTATGTCTCGGGCATCGCGGCTCTTGTAGAGGACGAACAGGAACTGGGCGCGGCTTGTATCGACCTTGGCGGCGGTACAGCCGGGGTGTCGATCTTCATCAAGAAACACATGATCTATTCCGACAGCGTGCGGATGGGCGGCGATCACGTCACCAGCGACATTTCCATGGGTCTGCAGGTGCCGCAGGCCACGGCCGAGCGCATAAAGACGTTTTACGGCGGCGTTGTCGCCACCGGAATGGATGACCGTGAGATGATCGAGATCGGTGGCGATACCGGCGATTACGAACATGATCGCCGACAGGTCAGCCGCGCCGAACTGATCGGCATCATGCGTCCCCGGGTCGAGGAAATCCTCGAAGAGGTGCGCGCCCGGCTCGATGCGGCGGGCTTTGATCACCTGCCCAGCCAGCAGATCGTGCTGACCGGTGGTGGTAGCCAGATTCCCGGTCTTGATGGGCTGGCCAGCAAGATTTTGGGGCAACAGGTGCGGCTTGGGCGGCCCTTGCGGGTGCATGGATTGCCGCAGGCGGCGACCGGTGCGGGCTTTGCCAGTGCGGTGGGCATGTGCCTGTTCGCGGCCAACCCGCAGGATGAATGGTGGGATTTCGAGATTCCCGTGGATCGCTATCCGGCGCGCTCTCTCAAGCGGGCGGTCAAGTGGTTCAAGGATAACTGGTAACCGCAATATGTGGCGTTATCGGCGAAATCCCGCAGAAAAGGCAAGAAAAGTGGCCATATTTGGTAGTCAAACGGTGTTTTTTTGGTGACGATTGGGCTATCCATCGGTAAGAATGGACCCAATCAGGCGGAAATCGGCCCGAAAACGTGGCCATAACGACAGGCGGATAGAGCAATGACACTCAACCTTTCAATGCCCGGACATGATGAGCTCAAGCCCCGGATCACCGTCTTTGGTGTCGGTGGGGCGGGTGGCAATGCCGTGAACAACATGATCGAGAAACAGCTCGATGGTGTGGATTTCGTGGTGGCCAATACCGATGCGCAGGCGCTGAGCCAGTCGAACGCGGAACATCGCGTGCAGCTTGGCGTGAAGGTGACCGAGGGGCTGGGCGCGGGCGCACGCGCCTCGGTTGGGGCCGCCGCTGCCGAAGAAAGCATCGAGCAGATCGTCGATCATCTGGCGGGGGCGCATATGTGCTTCATCACCGCCGGGATGGGCGGCGGCACCGGCACCGGGGCGGCTCCGATCATCGCGCAGGCCGCGCGCGAGCTGGGCGTGCTGACCGTGGGTGTCGTGACCAAGCCCTTCCAGTTCGAGGGTGCCAAGCGGATGCGTCAGGCCGAGGACGGGGTCGATGCACTGCAGAAGATGGTCGATACGCTGATCATCATCCCCAACCAGAACCTGTTCCGTCTGGCCAATGAAAAGACGACCTTCACCGAGGCGTTCAGCATGGCCGATGACGTGCTCTATCAAGGCGTCAAGGGCGTGACCGATCTTATGGTGCGCCCGGGCCTCATCAACCTCGATTTCGCCGACGTTCGTGCGGTGATGGACGAGATGGGCAAGGCGATGATGGGCACCGGCGAGGACAGCGGTGAGGACCGCGCCATCCAGGCCGCCGAAAAGGCGATAGCGAACCCGCTTCTCGACGAGATCAGCCTGCGCGGTGCCAAGGGCGTGTTGATCAACATCACCGGCGGGCATGACCTCACGCTGTTCGAGCTCGATGAAGCCGCCAACCGCATCCGCGAGGAAGTGGATCCCGACGCAAATATCATCGTCGGCTCCACACTCGATCCGTCGATGGAAGGCGCGATGCGCGTCAGCGTCGTGGCCACCGGTATCGACGCGAGCGAGACGCTCGAGACGCCGCTGCCGCGCCGCTCGCTGGCGCAGCCGCTCAAGCAGCCCGAAGCAGTCGAAGTGGATGCAAGCGATCACGTCGTGGAGCCCGTCGCGGCCCGCACCGACGCACAAGAGCCGTCACTGTTTGAACAGGTGGACGCGCAGCGCGCCGCCGCCGAGGACCAGATGGAAGACATCTTTGAAGAAGATGACGCCGGTCTGCCGCCGCCTGCCTACCAGCCCCGGGTCGAGGAATTTGCACCCGCTGCAGAGTTTGAAGCCGAAGATGAGGCCGAAAGCTTTGTCGCTCCGCGAGCACCGGCACCCGGCACGCCCTCGCCCGAAGCGCTGCAACGCTTGCAGGTCGCCGTCGGTCGGGCGTCGTCGCAACCCTCGCCGCAACGGGCAGAGCAGTCCGCGTCTGCACCTCAGACGGCCGCCAGTGAAGAGCGTCAGCAGCGTTTTGGCATCAATTCCCTGATCAATCGCATGACCGGGCACGGCGGTGCCGCAGAGGCACAGCGTCCGGCACGTCAGCAACCGCAGGTGCAATCCGCTCCCGCGCATCAGGCGGCCCCACGGGTGCAGGACGAGGATGAGCAGATTGAAATTCCGGCGTTTCTGAGACGTCAGGCCAACTGACTTCCATGTGTCAGTCAAGCAAAAGGGCCGTCCGTCAGGGCGGTCTTTTTGGTTTGATTGGAAGCGTGTCCTACGGGTGGGTGAAGAGCTGGGCAAGCCTTGCAACGGCGTGTTTCGAACGGTCGCAAGATTGAGTCGAGGCACTGATCCGCTGCACCCAGACCTCTTGAGGCAGATATAAAAAGTCCACCGACCCGCGCCAAGAACCGAACCATCCGGTGGTTTTCGAGGGGGCTGGCCTGCATCCCGGCAAAACCGCACATCTGGTGCTGGGCACGATCGAGGTACAAAAGGGTCCGGCGTGCGCGTCCAGAGCCGGACGCTCCATTGCCATCGCGTTCGCCAGCGTCTTCGAGGATGCGGTTATCGGTCTGTCAGGGAAAAGTGCTTTGTTTGCGCGATGGTAGTTTTGTGCGTGAGCGCTCGAAGTGCCGCTCCTTCTGCCGTAGGTCAGATCTCGCTGAGATTTTGAAGGTCGCCTGACACGCATGCGTCGCGAAATGCGCCAAAGGCGTTTTGCACCGGAAATTTCTGTGCTAGGACCAAGGCAACGTGCGGGGTTGGACCCCGCCTAAAGAAATCTGGAGTGAGAACGCGCATGAGTAAGGGCAAGTCCCGGGCCACGCTGATCGGTGCCGCCTTGGCGGCTTTGGCGGTGGCCGGATGCGGGGATAAAGAGAGCGTCGAGCGCGGCACGGTGAATTATGAGAGTTACACCGCGCAGCAGATTTTCGAGCGCGGAGAGTACGACCTGGCACAGAACGATCCTGCTCTGGCCGCCAAGAGCTTCTCCGAGGTCGAGCGGCTTTATCCCTATTCCGATCTCGCCAAGCGGGCGGTGATCATGCAGGCCTTTGCCTATCACCGGGACAAGGATTACGAGCAGAGCCGCGCTGCCGCACAGCGCTTTATCGACTTCTACCCGACCGACGAGGATGCGGCCTATGCGCAGTATCTTCTCGCGCTGAGCTATTACGACCAGATCGACGAGGTCGGGCGCGATCAGGGCCTGACCTTTCAGGCGTTGCAGGCGCTTCGGGAGGTGATCGAGCGCTACCCCGACAGTGAATATGCCAATGCTTCGATCCTGAAATTCGATCTCGCCTTCGATCACCTCGCCTCCAAGGAAATGGAGATCGGGCGCTATTACCTCAAGCGCGATCATTTCCCCGCGGCGATCAATCGGTTCCGTGTTGTGGTCGAGGATTTCCAGACCACGACGCATACCGCAGAGGCGCTGCACCGGCTGGTGGAATCCTATCTCTCGCTTGGCCTCGTGGATGAGGCGCGTACCGCGGGGGCCATTCTGGGCCATAACTTCCGCAGCACCGAGTGGTACGAGGACAGCTACAAGCTGTTGACCGGGCGCGGGCTGACGCTGGAAGCGGCGGGCGACAACTGGCTGAGACAGATCTATCGCCAGACGGTTCAGGGGCGCTGGCTGTAAAGGGCGGCGGGGACATACCCCGCCCGACGGGTGGACTGGATGCTGGGCGCGCTTGAAATCCGCGATATGCTGATCATTGACCGGCTTGAACTCAGTTTTCAGCCCGGCCTCAACGTGCTGACCGGCGAAACCGGGGCCGGCAAATCCATCCTTCTGGACAGCCTCGGGTTCGTGCTGGGCTGGCGTGGGCGGGCCGATTTGGTTCGCGCCGGGTCTGAGCGTGGTGAGGTCGTCGCGGTGTTTGATCTCGCCCCCGGTCACCCCGCGCGCGCGGTTCTGGAGGAGGCGGGTTTTCCCGACAGTGACGAGTTGATCCTGCGGCGGGTGAATACCGCTGATGGGCGCAAGACATCCTGGGTCAACGATCGTCGCGCCTCGGGCGAGGTGCTGCGGCGGCTGTCCGAGACGCTGGTGGAATTACACGGTCAGCAAGATGATCGCGGTCTGCTCGACCCCAGGGGACACCGCGACATGCTCGATACCTACGGCCGGCTTGGTCCTCAGCGTGATGCGGTGCGCGCTGCCTGGAGTGCCCGCTCCAAGGCGCGCAAGGCATTGGAAGAGGCCGAGATTGCATTGGAAAAAGTGCGTGCCGAGGAGGAATTCCTGCGCCACGCTGTCAAGGAACTCGACGCCCTTGATCCGCAGCCGGGCGAGGAGGCGGAACTCGATATCCGCCGCCGACTGATGCAAGGGGCCGAGCGTATTCGTGAGGATATCGCACGCGCCGCGACGCTCATCGGTTCGGACGGTGCCGAAGGCGCGGCGGGTGACGCGTTGCGCTGGCTGGAGGGGGTGTCGGATCAGGCCGAAGGCGCGCTCGACGCCCCGGTCGCTGCCCTTGGCCGTGCACTTGTGGAACTCGACGAGGCCGGGCGCGGCGTAGAGCGTGCTCTCGAGTCGATGAGCTTTGATCCGTTGGAACTGGAGCAGGCTGAGGAGCGTCTCTTTGCCATTCGTGCCCTTGCCCGAAAACATGGGGTGTTGCCCGATGATCTGGGTGCCTTTGCGGGAGACCTGCGCGAACAGATCGCGGCACTTGATGCGGGCGATGCGGATCTGGCAAAGCTGCGTGCGGAACTCGATGCGGCGGGTCACGCTTACGAGGCCGAGGCCGGGGCGCTGAACACCGCGCGTCAGACGGCGGCGCGCGCGCTCGATGAGGCTGTGATGGAGGAGTTGGCGCCGCTCAAGATGGAGCGCGCGATCTTCACCACTGCAATCAGATCTGCAGAGCCCGGCCCCACGGGCCGCGACGAGGTGACCTTTACCGTTGCCACCAACCCCGGTGCACCCTCTGGCCCCTTGAACAAGATCGCCTCGGGCGGCGAGCTCAGCCGTTTTCTTCTGGCCCTCAAGGTCTGTCTGACCGGCACCGATAGTGGCCTTACCATGATCTTCGACGAGATCGACCGGGGCGTGGGCGGGGCTACCGCGGATGCCGTCGGTCGCAGGCTGGCGCAGCTGGCCGATGGCGGTCAGGTCCTGGTTGTCACCCATTCCCCGCAGGTCGCAGCGCGCGGCGCGCATCACTGGCGCGTCGAAAAACGTGTCGAGGATGAGATGACACTCTCGACGGTCCGCCCGATGGCCGGGCAGGACCGCATCGACGAGGTGGCGCGGATGCTATCTGGGGACCGGGTCACCGAAGAGGCCCGCGCGGCGGCACGGGCGCTCATGGCGGGGTAGGGTGCGCGCCAGCCTTACGGCCGTGTCGCGCGCGGGTGCTTCACCCGGATGACCGCTTCACGTCATTGCCTACCGGGCCCGCTGCCTCACGGCTTGCGCCGTTTCGGTGGCGTGCTGCCGCCGAACCCTGGCCGCGATTTCGGGGCAGCGCCCTTGGGCTTGGGTTTGCCCGGCTTGCCGGGTTTTCCCGGGGTGCCCGGCGGGGTGAACCGCTTGGAGGTATCGCTGGCCGGGTTGCGCTTGGGCTTGGCGGGTGCCGCTGGGGCCTCGGGGCGCGGCGCAGGCTTGGCCTTGGGCTTCTCGAACGGCTTGCCCCCCGGCTTGCCGGGCTTCTTCTCATAGGCAGGTTTGCCCGGTTTCTTATCGGCCCAAGGCCTTTTCTCCGCCGGTTTCGGCGCATCAGACCGGGGCTTGCGCGCGGGCGTCACTGCGCCGCTCTCGACGGCCTTTTCCAGACGGTCGGGCTTGGGCGCGGGGCGTGTACGGGGTTTTGGCGCGGGGCGGGCAGCGTCCTTGTCACGCGGGGCACGGTCCGTGCGCGGGGCGCGGGGCGCGCGCGTGTCCCGGTCTTCGCGCGGGGCACGCGGAGCAGGGCCGAGATCGGGCGCACCGTCGATCTTGCGCGCCGTGATCCCCTCGTCGAGCGCGCCATCCGCGCCGAGGGCTGACTGAAAACCGGGCACCGCCGCGTCGCTGAGCTCGACAAAGGTTTCCTTGTCCTGCACCCGGATTGCGCCGATGGCGGATTTGTCGAGATTGCCGGCCCGGCACAGGAGCGGCAGCAGCCAGCGCGCCTCGGCACGGTCGCCGGCCCCGACCGAGAGGGCGAACCACGTGCTCGGCCCGAACGGCGTGCGCTCGCGTGCGGGCTGGGCGGCATCGGGCGCACTCAGATCTTCGGGCGCGGACCAACGCGACTGATAGAGCCGCAGATAGGCAGCCGCGATCTCTTGCGGGCTGTGCAGCGTGAGGAGGTCTTCGGCAAAGGCTGTTTCGGTCTCTGACGGGGCTTCGGACCAGACCGGATCGGCCAGCAACCGCGCACGGTCCTGCGCCTCGATATCCTGTGCTGTGGGGGGCGTGGTCCATTCCGCCGTGATCTTGGCGAATTTAAGCAGGCGTTCGGCCTTTTTCACCGCCTTCACCGGCACGATCAGCGCTGAGACGCCCTTGCGGCCAGCGCGTCCCGTGCGGCCCGACCGGTGCAGCAGCCCTTCGGAATTGGTGGGCAGTTCGGCATGCACAACCAGATCGAGATTGGGCAGGTCGATGCCGCGCGCGGCGACATCGGTGGCGACGCAGACCTTGGCGCGCCCGTCGCGCATTGCCTGAAGCGCATGGGTGCGTTCGGATTGGCTGAGCTCGCCCGAGAGCGACACCACGGCAAAGCCGCGATTGGCCAGCCGGGCCGTCAGTCGCGCCACCATGGCGCGGGTATTGGCGAAGACGATGGCGTTCTGCGCATCGTGATAGCGCAGCAGGTTGATCACCGCGCCTTCGGCATCCTGCGGCGCCACGCGCAGCGCCTGATAGGCGATGTCGCTGTGCTGCTTGCCGCCGCCCAGAGTGGTCACGCGCGTCGCATCCCGCTGGAATTTCTCCGCCAGCTTGGCGATCATCGGCGGCACGGTGGCCGAGAACATCAGCGTGCGTCGGCCCTCGGGGGCTGCGGCCAGCATGAATTCGAGATCCTCGCGAAAGCCGAGATCGAGCATTTCGTCGGCCTCATCCAGCACCACGGCGCGCAGGCTGCCCATGTCGAGCGCGCCGCGATTGATGTGATCACACAGCCGCCCCGGCGTGCCCACCACGATATGCGCGCCGCGCTCCAGTGCGCGGCGTTCGTCGCGGGCATCCATGCCACCCACGCAGGACACGAGCCGCGCGCCGGTCTCGGCGTAAAGCCAGCTCAGCTCGCGCATCACCTGCAGCGCCAGTTCGCGCGTGGGTGCCACGATCAGCGCCAGAGGGGCGGCGGCGGGTGGCAGCCGGGGCTCATCCCCCATCAGCGTCGAAGCGATGGCGAGGCCGAAGCCCACCGTCTTGCCCGAGCCGGTCTGCGCCGAAACCAGAAGGTCGGCCTGCCCAAGGGCTGCATCGGTCACGGCCTCCTGAACGGGGGTGAGCGTGTCATAGCCGCGAGCGGCGAGTGCGGAAGAAAGTGTCTGGGGGATCATCAGAGAAATCGGCCTTGAGCATGAGTCGTGCGCCCGTGGCGCAAGCCGCGACGCATAACTGAGCCGCGCGCCAATGTATATCGCAAATCGCCCCCCTTGTAGACCCCGCGCGAATGCGCCACGGTATGCGAAATCCCAAAATGCGAACAGGAGTGCAGAGCATGCCCGTCAAGAACCGTTTTGCCGAATTGCACGGTGACATTACCGAATGGCGACGCGATATCCACGCCCATCCCGAGATCCTTTACGAGACGCACCGCACCAGTGCGCTAGTGGCCGAAAAGCTGGAGGCGTTCGGTTGTGACGAGGTCGTGACCGGCATCGGGCGCACCGGCGTGGTCGGCGTGATCAAGGGCAAGTCCACCGGCTCGGGCAAGGTGATCGGGTTGCGCGCCGACATGGACGCGCTGCCCATCCACGAGGCGACGGGGGTGGAGTATGCCAGCAAGACCCCCGGCGCGATGCATGCTTGCGGCCATGACGGGCACACCGCGATGCTGCTTGGTGCCGCGCGCTATCTGGCCGAGACGCGCAATTTCGACGGCACCGTCGTGGTGATCTTCCAGCCCGCCGAAGAGGGCGGGGCCGGTGGCAAGGCGATGTGCGACGACGGGCTGATGGAGCGGATCGGCATCCAGGAGGTCTAGGGCATGCACAACTGGCCGGGCCGCCCGGTCGGCAGCTTTGCGATCCGTCCCGGCGCGTTCTTTGCCGCGACCGATCAGTTCGATATCGAGATCACCGGCAAGGGCGGCCATGCCGCCAAGCCGCAGGAGACGGTCGACCCCACGGTGATGGCCGCGCATATGGTGACGATGTTGCAGACCATTGCCAGCCGCAATGCCGACCCGGTCGATCAGGTCGTGGTCTCGGTCACCTCGTTCCAGACCTCGTCGAACGCGTTCAACGTGATCCCGCAATCGGTGCATCTGCGCGGCACCGTGCGCACCATGAGCACCGAGATGCGCGATCTTGCGGAGAGCCGCCTGCGTGCGATTTCCGAGCATGTGGCGGCAGGCTTTGGCGGGCAGGCCGAGGTGACCTATCATCGCGGCTATCCGGTGATGGTCAACCACGAGGAGCAGACGGACTTTGCCGCCTCGGTCGCGGCCAAGGTAAGCGGTGGCTGTGCCGAGGCCCCGCTGGTGATGGGCGGCGAGGATTTCGCCTTCATGCTGGAAGAACGCCCCGGGGCCTATATCCTCGTCGGCAATGGCGACACGGCGATGGTCCACAATCCCGACTACAACTTCAACGACGAGGCAATCCCGGCCGGATGCAGCTGGTGGGCGGGCATCGTCGAAGAGCGGATGCCGGCCTGAGCGGCGCGCCGTCGGGTTTGAGTATTTGGAGAACGGTGAAAGAGGGGCGGGGTATCATCCCGCCCCTTCTTCCATCAGCTCGATGTGGGCACGCAGGTATTGGTCGCGCTATCCCAGGTGGAGCCTTGGGCGCAGGAAAACGCTTGTTTTTCCTTGCCGTAACTGCAGGCCGCCATGGCCAGAGACGGCATGGCGACGAGGGCGAGGGCGGCAAGTCCGAATTTCAACTTCATGATATGTCTCCCTGTTGGACAGGGTTTAAGTATATCATGATTCCCCGAAAACCCGTCCAAATATCGTGTCCACATGCTTGGTGTGATAACCCAAGTCGAATTTTTCATCAATTTCGGCTGGGCTGAGTGCTGCCGTGACCTCCGCGTCATTCAGCAACTCGGTCCTGAAATCGCAGCCCGTCTCCCAAACTTTGAGCGCGTTGCGCTGCACGAGGCGATAGGCGTTCTCGCGGCTGACACCGGCTTGCGTAAGGGCCAGAAGCACCCGCTGCGACATCACGAGGCCCGGGAACCTGTTCATGTTGGCCAGCATGTTGTCAGGATAGACGATCAATTTGTCGATGACATTGGTCAGACGCGCGAGAGCGAAATCGAGGGTGATCGTGGCATCGGGGCCGATATTGCGCTCGACCGAGGAATGCGAGATGTCGCGCTCGTGCCAGAGGGCCACGTTCTCCATCGCGGGCACCACCGTCATGCGCACGAGGCGCGCAAGACCCGTCAGGTTTTCGGTCAGCACCGGGTTCTTCTTGTGCGGCATGGCCGAAGAGCCTTTTTGCCCCATCGAGAAGAATTCGGCCGCCTCCAGCACCTCGGTGCGCTGCATGTGGCGGATTTCGGTGGCGACGTTCTCGATGCTGCTCGCCACGACGCCAAGCGCGGCGAAGAAGGCCGCGTGCCGGTCACGCGGGATGACCTGCGTGCTGATCGGCTCGGGCGCGAGGCCAAGCTGCGCGCAGACATGTTCTTCGACGCGCGGATCGACATTGGCGAAGGTGCCCACGGCGCCGGAGATGGCCCCGGTCGCGATCTCGTCGCGCGCGGTGCGCAGGCGGGTCAGGTTGCGGTCCATCTCGGCATAGAAACGGGCAAAGGTCAGCCCCATCGTGGTGGGCTCGGCGTGGATGCCGTGGCTGCGCCCGATGCGAATGGTGTCCTTGTGCTCATAAGCGCGGCGTTTCAATGCCGCGAGCAACCCCTCCATATCCGCGATCAGGATATCGGCGGCCCGCGTCAGCTGGATGTTGAAACAGGTGTCGAGCACGTCCGACGAGGTCATGCCCTGGTGCACGAAGCGGGCTTCGTCACTGCCCACATGCTCGGCCAGATGGGTGAGGAAGGCAATGACGTCATGGCGCGTCTCGGCTTCGATCTCGTCGATGCGGGCGACGTCGAACTCCACGTCCTTGGCTGTCCAGACGGCTTGCGCATTCTCACGCGGGATCACGCCCAGATCGGCCATGGCATCACAGGCATGCGCCTCGATCTCGAACCAGATGCGGAATTTGGTGGCAGGCTCCCAGATGGCGACCATATCGGGGCGGGAATAGCGGGGAATCATCGGCGGTCCTTGCAGATTGGTATGGAAAGCGGTTGAGCGCGCTTGTAGTGGCTAAGGCACAGCACGGCAAGGCGGGGTGAGGGCGGCGTATGCGGCCAAGGCGATTGCAGGATTTCGAGGGCGCATGGCGCTTCACGCGCGAGGTGGTCGAGGCGGATGGACGCAGGGCCACCGTGACGGGCCGCGCGGTCTGGGTGCGCGACGGCGCGGGGCTGGCCTATACCGAGACCGGCGAGATGCGGATCGCGGGCCATGTGCCGATGCAGGTGGAGCGGCGGTATTCTTGGGACAGCGATCTGGCGGTGTCCTTTGAAGATGGCCGGTTTTTCCATCATGTGCCGCCCGAGGGCGGCGAGACCGCGCATTGGTGCGACCCGGATCAGTATGACGGCACCTATGATTTTGGCAATTGGCCGGAGTTCACCGTGACATGGCGGGTGCGTGGCCCGCGCAAGGATTACCGCATGGTGACACGCTACAGACCGGAGGGAGAATGACCGAGATATTGCAGCAACGCCTGCCCTATGACGTGGAGGCCAAGCGCCCGCTGCCGGGCATCGCGCCGCTCGATATGGCGGAGTGGCTGTTGGTGGACGAGGCATTCAGCGCACAAATGGCCGAACGTGCGCGGTTGTTGTCGGAGCGGCGCGACGAGGTGCTGGCCGTGACCGACGGGGCGGGGCCCGCGATGGCCGAGCTTTTGCAATATGTGCTGGACTGGCTGGCAAAGAACGGAGCGGGCTATGTCATTTCCGCAAATGAGGTGCGGCGCCCGGATGGTGTGACCGTGCCGATCGACCGCGATGATCCGATGGGCACGCTCGGGCATCTGGTGCAGGAGGATCTCTGCCTGCTGGAAAAGCGCGGCGGGGAACATGTGCTGACGGCGGCGGTGCTGTGCTTCCCGGCAAGCTGGCGGCTGGCCGAGAAGATCGGCCGGCCCCTGACCGGGATCCATGTGCCAGTGCCCGAATATGACGACGGCATCGCGCGGCGGGTGCAGCGGCTCTTTGACGGGGTGCAGCCCGGCCGCCCGCTCTGGCGGTTCAACGCGCTCAACTATGCCGAGGCGGTGCTGCATCAGCCCCGCTCGCGCGTGCAACCAAGTGAGACGGCAGACCTGCCCTATCTGCGCTCCGAGCGACAATGCGTGTTGCGCCTGCCGGAAACACGGGCCTGTGTATTCTCGATCCACAGCTATGTATTGGCGCGGTAAGTGAGAGGCGAGTTTTGGTGCTGAGCGGACATCGCATTGAAGCGCTTGCGAGATACGTGGCGCATGGCATTGTCCGCCTCAGACCGGAAGCGCTCCTCCTCAGTCGCGAGGCTGCAATGGCTGCTCCGGGTTAAGCAGCGGCCGCACACTGAACGGATAGGGCGCGGATGCATCGACCGTTACCGAAACCGCATGCATATGCGCTGCCCCGAAGGTCTCCAGCGCCATGATCCCCGGCGCCCTTTTGGGAAAGGGCCGAAACATCCGGAACCGGTGGCTATCGCCATAAGTCAGCAGGACCGGACGAGCGAAGCGGTTGGCCTCCTCGATGAGCAGCTCTGCAAAACGGGCGAAACCGGAATGACGCAGAAAGGCCTCGGCATTCCAGGGTGGGCCAAAGCCGAATTCGAACATGTCCCCGTGAATGGCGAGAATGAGGGCACCCGCCTCGGCCTCTTGCGCGGCGGCAAATGTGGAGGTCAGCCACGCTCGATTGGCGTCATCCCGGGCAAGCGCCTCAAGTGCTGTTTCAGGGTCATGCGGCTCAAACCCGTTGTTGGAGCCGACAACATGTGCGGTTACAACCATCGCGCCCTGCAGCATCAGCCGGGCGTTCTCGGGATAGCCCGCCTCGGCTTGGCTATCGACGGGCAGGGGACGGGACCCCAGGCTCTGGCCGGGTGTGGCAAAATAGGTGCTGCGGATATGGGCGAGGCGTTCGCGCGGATCGAAGCCACCAGCCCGCGCAGTATGACAATCGGTCCATTCATTGTCGCCGGGTGTGTAGAGCAAGGGCGCGGCAATCCGCTGCATATAATCAAGCTGTTCGGCCAGTACCGCGTCGGTGCAGGGGCTGCCGCCGGACTTCGTGTCGCCCACATGTATAACGAGATCGGGTGTTGTCTCGTTGATCCGCTCAATAAGCGCCTCAAAAGGCGGATAGCTGGCCTCTGGCGGGCCATAGGGCATGTCGCCGAGGATGACCAGATTGAACGGCTGCGCCGCCGCCGCAAGCGGAAGGGCGAAAACGGCAGCGGCGAGTAGCGCGGTTTTGAGCATGCGGGCCCCCGGCGGTATGTGCAGACTTTCCCTGTCAGCATATCTGCTGGCTGCGACAGTTCAATGTCGGTCGCGCAAACGCGCCCTTCTAGCCAAACAGCAACGGCTGCGCCTCGCGCAAGGTGGTGTAAGTCAGCAGCGCAGCGCCCACCGGCGGCGCATGGATGAAAAGCGTCAAACCGAAGGTGATGATGGTCAGTCGCATGGGCACAGAGGCCTGTTGCGGAAGGCGACGTGCCTCGTTGGCATCCATTGCCCCGTCGGACCAGTCTTCCGCTTTCGGTTGGCGGCGTTTCTTCTGGGGCTTGGCCTTCGCGGTCTTGGGCGCAGTCGCCGATAACAGTTCGAAAGTCCTGTCCAGCAGAGCCGAGCCGATCGGTTGTGCGGCAGGTCCGGTTAATCTTGCGTCATAGGGCAGGTAATCGCGCACCCGCTCGACCGCGCGGTGCAACAGCATCTGGTAGGCTGACGGATCGAGCGTGGTGCGGGCCTTTCGTCCCGGTGGGCCAACGGCGATCACCAGGTAATGCGGGCGCTGTGAGCGTTCCGGGGGCAACCAGCCAAGCGCGATGCGCACGGTTTCGCGGTCGATGATCGCGACATCCTCGCCGTCCCATGTCAAGCTGCGCACCTGCGTCGCCAATGCATGCGAAGCGATGTCGAATTCCTCGACGATATCGGGGAAGTCCATCCCGGGGGGCTGGTGATATTCCAAGGCGGCGATTTCGCCGAAGTTCTGTTTGCTCATGTCATGCCTCGATTATCGTTGGTTTTGGAAACCGCACGTATTTGGCACTCTGAAACCAGTTATCGGGCGCACACATATGCCCGACTTGTCTTGCAGGGGTCAGCCCCCGTCGATCCGCGCCGCCATTAGGGCGATGGCCTGCTGATAGACCGAGGCCGCATTCCATTGCTCGATGACCGCGAAGTTGGGCTCGCCTTGACGATATCCCACTCCCGGCTGCCATCCCTTCTGCCGCAGGAAATAGGCGGTCGAGGCCATGGCATCAGTTAGGTTGTAGAGATCGACCCGTCCGTCGCCATTGCCATCGACGCCGAAAGCCAAAGCATTGCCGGGCAGGAATTGCGTATGGCCCAACTCTCCATGTCGCGCACCCTTAGTCTGTCCCGTAATCGACCCGCGATCCACCAGCTTGAGCGCACCGATGGCATGCGGATGAAAAAAGTCCGAGCGTCGGCAGTCATAGGTCAGTGTGACGATGGCCGAGACCACCGAGGTATCGCCCATGAAGCCCCCAAAGCCAGTTTCCATGCCGTGAATTGCGATGAGAACCCCGGCGGGCACCCCATATTGCCGCTCGAGCGCGTCATAAAAGGCCGCGTCGCGGACGCGCCGCTTGCGGCCCTGCGCCACGATGGTGTCGGCCCCGCGCACCTGCATGAACTTCTCCAGGCTATAGCGAAAGCTTTTCTGATTGCGATCCGCCGCGATGGTGCGGGTCGCGTAGCGCGCGCCTTGCAACGCCTCTAGCCCGCGCGGCCCCACGCCCTCGGCTGCGGCTTCCCGGGCGAATGCCGCCTTCCAGCTTTCGAAGCCTTGACCCGTATTGCCACAAGGGGCGGCCAGTGCGGCCGATCCCCCGAGAAGGCAGAACCCGAGCCCGAGGCCTTGCGTGACGCAGCGGATCATAGCGGTCTTCAACATCCGAACTCTCCCAAACAGACTGTGTTCAGGATGCAGCATAGCGCGCCCGTGGCACAGTACAAAGCAGCGTGAGGCCCCTGCATGGGTCATGTTCCGATGCCCTGCACAATCTCTAGAACCTCTGCCAGTGCGCCATGTGCCTGAAGGGCCATGAACATGCCGGTGAGCGCGGCGGTTTGCGAGGCAAGCCGAAGGTTCTCTCCGCGCAAGAGGTTGAACACCGTCAGTGCCGCAGCCACCGGCAGAGCAAAGAGCCCAAGCGTGATGGTCATCATCCAGACGCTCAGTCGCAATGGCGCCGTTGGCTCGCGAATGCCGTCACCGGGATCATCGACCTCTTCGGGCTCGGGGTCGCAGAACGCAGCGCGCAGTGCGCGCAAGCGCGCTTCATCTGCTTCGCTGTAATCGCCCGCCTCGGGAATGCTGTGTTGCAACCCGGAATAGGCGGTTTCGACATCCGGCAGACGCTCTCGTCCGGGGCGCCTGCGAGCGCGCCGTGTTTCCACGTCTTGTGGCGGGCTGATCGCGGCGCGGAATTCGGCCCGTGTCAGCAGCGCGTCCTGCTCGGTCCATTGCACGAAGTCGGGTGCAAGTGGCACGTGCAGAGCCGCAAGCGTCTGCGCCAGAATCGTCTGCGATGCTTCCGGATCGGTCCAGAGCGGGCCGTCCTCTCGCATCAGCGTCAGGCCGATATAGTGATCCGCTGGCAAATCCAGTTTCGGGATATACCGTTTGCGTTCGATAGTGACGCGCAGGTCAAAGTCGCGCGTGCGCAAGACTGCCGCCTCTTCTGAAAGACATCGCTGCGAGGTCAATTCCACGCCGAGTTGGTCCAGCGTGTGCACGATCCGCTTGCTGATCGCAGTGATGTCGAGTGCTCTCATACCGAGAAATACTAGCCCTGCCGTAACCTTGTGAGTGGTATGGGTCATGGTCGGGTCCATCCGTGTTTTTACACTCATAAGTTGACCCTAGAAAACGGAACCAGTTTGTTTCAAATGAGGATACATTGGGGCAATCCTCTCCTTTGGATGTCTTTGGTTCCTGAACGGCAACGATGGTGCCGCATAAAAAAAGCGCCCCCGGATGGGGGCGCCCTCTCGGCTTGAAAGGTGGCCGCTGGCGACTGGCCGGCCGCCTCAGCAGCTGTAGTACATCAGGAATTCGACGGGGTGCGGAGTGTGCTCGTAGAGTTCAAGCTCTTCCATCTTGAGGTCGATATACCCATCGATTTGGTCCTTCGTGAACACGTCACCGGCCAGCAGGAACGCATGATCGGCACGCAGCGCGTCGAGCGCCTCGCGAAGGGAGCCACAGACAGTGGGGATACCTTCAAGCTCTTCTGCGGGCAGATCGTAGAGGTTCTTGTCCATCGCCTCGCCCGGGTCGATTTTCGACTTGATGCCGTCGAGACCAGCCATGAGCAGCGCGGCAAAGCACAGATAGGGGTTCGCCGAGGGATCCGGGAAGCGAGCCTCGACACGCTTGGCCTTGGGGCTTTCGGTCCACGGAATACGCACGCAGCCCGAACGGTTGCGGGCCGAATAGGCGCGCAGTACGGGGGCTTCGAAGCCGGGGATCAGCCGCTTATAGCTGTTGGTTGAGGGGTTGGTGAAGGCATTTAGCGTCTTGGCATGTTTGAGGATGCCCCCGATGAACCACAGCGCTTCCTGGCTCAGGTCTGCATACTTGTCGCCGGCGAAGAGCGGCTTGCCGTCTTTCCAGATCGACATGTTGACATGCATGCCGGTGCCGTTGTCGCCATAGATCGGCTTGGGCATGAAGGTTGCGGTCTTGCCATAGGCCTGAGCGACGTTGTGGATGACATACTTGTATTTCTGCAGCTCGTCTGCCTGCTCGGTCAGTGTTCCGAAGATCAGACCAAGCTCGTGCTGGCACGAGGCCACCTCGTGGTGGTGCTTGTCGACCTTCATGCCGAGACGCTTCATCGTCGAGAGCATTTCCGAGCGGATGTCCTGACCGTCATCGATCGGGTTGACCGGGAAATAGCCGCCCTTGACGCCAGGGCGATGGCCGGTATTGCCCATCTCGTATTCGGTGTCGGTATTCCAGGATGCGTCGAGCGCGTCCACTTCATAGGACACCTTGTTGATCGAGTTCGACACGCGGACATCGTCGAACAGGAAAAATTCCGCCTCGGGGCCCCAGTAGGACACATCCCCTATACCCGACGCCTTCAGATACGCCTCGGCCTTTTCGGCAGTGCCGCGCGGATCGCGGTTATAGGGTTCGCCTGTATCGGGTTCCACAACCGAACAATGGATACAAAGCGTCTTTTCGGCGTAGAACGGATCGACATAGGCGCTGTCGAATGCCGGCATCAGCTTCATGTCGGAGGCTTCGATCGACTTCCAACCCGCGATGGACGAGCCATCGAACATGAACCCTTCTTCGAGAAAGTCCTCGTCTACCTGATCAGCCATCACCGTCACATGCTGCAGCTTGCCGCGCGGGTCGGTGAAGCGGATGTCGACATACTCGATATCCTCGTCCTTGATCTGCTTGAGAATCGCGTCTTTGCTCATTCTCTTTTTCCTTTTCTTGCTGGGAAATGGGTTAGAGCGCGTCCGGACCGTGCTCGCCGGTGCGGATGCGGATCGCTTGTTCGACGGGGCTGACGAAAATCTTGCCGTCGCCGATCTTGTCGGTTTTCGCGGCGTCGATGATTGCCTCAATGGCAGCATCGACCTGATCGTCGTCGAGAACGACGTCGATCTTCACCTTGGGTAGGAAATCCACCACGTATTCGGCCCCGCGATAGAGTTCGGTATGGCCCTTCTGGCGACCGAACCCCTTGACCTCGATCACCGAAAGGCCCTGAATGCCAGCTTCCTGCAACGCTTCCTTCACCTCGTCGAGTTTGAAGGGCTTGATGATCGCTTCGATCTTTTTCATGGGCGCGGGCCTCCTCGGCTGTCGTTTCGCAACGTGCAGACCACTTCTCAGCGGGGGGCTCAATCGGTTACAGTCGCAACTTGCATGTTCCGGGGGTAGCCAGATTAGGGTTGCCTAAAAATTATGCATATCGCCTTATTCTGAGGCGAAAGTGAATCGCTAGAGGCTAGGCAATGCGCGAAATCCTCACAGCCGCCCAAATGCGCGCCATAGAGTTGGCCGCAATCGAGTCGGGTGTAGTCACCGGGCTGGAACTGATGGAGCGCGCCGGGCGCGGCGTGATCGAGGCGGTGTTCGAGGAATGGCCGGAGTTGGCAAAGTCACCCCACCATGCCGTGGTTGTGTGTGGACCCGGCAATAATGGTGGCGACGGGTTTGTGGTGGCGCGGCTGTTGAAAGAATGGGGTTGGCAGGTCGAGGTTTTTTTCTTCGGGGAGCCTTCGAAACTGCCGCCGGATGCGAAGCTGAACTATGAGCGTTGGCTGAAATTGGGCACGGTCGATGACCTCGTGCACGCTCCCAAATTTGCTCATGAAGCAGATTTGTTCGTAGATGCGCTGTTTGGCACCGGTCTGCGGCGACCTCTGGAAGGGGCCGCGCTTGCCTGGGCGGCCGAGCGGGTTTCCGATCCTGATGCTCAGGCCAAAACCGTGGCTGTGGATATGCCCTCTGGCCTTTGCAGCGACAGCGGACGGGAACTGCAAGATGGAACAGAGACGGTTCTGGCGGCACTGACGGTGTCGTTTCATGCGCCCAAGCTGGGCCATTTTCTTGGCTGGGGGCCGTTCAAATGCGGGCGTATGGTCGTCGCTGACATCGGCCTGGCGGAGAGAGCAGAGGCCGAGACCGTAAGGCTTGTGATGTCGCCGCAACCGCGGATCATCGACAAGGCCGAGGTGGCGCATAAATACGGCTGTGGTCACGCCCTTATACTGACCGGCGGCGCGGGTAAGACCGGGGCCGCACGTCTGGCGGCGCGAGGCGCTTTGCGGATTGGCGCGGGGTTGGTGACGCTTGGCGTACCGCCTTCTGCGCAGATGGAGGTGGCGAGCCAGATCACCGCACTCATGCTACGGCAGGTCAGAGATGCCGAAAAGTTTGCGGCGATACTTGAGGATCCAAGGCTCAACGCGGTGTGCTTGGGGCCGGGTTTGGGGATAGAGCGTGCACGTGATCTGGTTCCGGTGGCGCTGCGCGCGGCACACCTGCCGGGCGTGGTGCTTGATGCCGACGCACTGACCGCGTTCCAGGATGCACCGCAGACGCTCTTCGCGATGCTGCATGAACGCTGCGTGCTGACGCCGCATGCTGGCGAATTTGCGAGAGTATTTCCGGACCTTGCCGAGGCATTGAGCGCTGCGCCCATCAAAGGTCCGGCCTGTTCCAAGGTCGATGCTGCACGCGACGCGGCCCGGCGGGCAGGGTGCGTGGTGCTCTTGAAGGGACCCGATACCGTGATCGCGGCACCTGACGGGCGCTGCAGCATCAACTCGGCGCAGTATGAGCGGCGGGCACCTTGGCTGGCCACCGCCGGGTCGGGTGATGTGCTGGCTGGGTTCATCACCGGGCTACTGGCGCGGGGATTTCCTCCAATGCAGGCTGCCGAAACCGCCGCGTGGCTGCATGTGGAGTGCGCGCGCAGTTTTGGCCCCGGTCTGATTGCCGAGGACTTGCCCGAGGAGTTACCATCGGTCTTGCGCGCGCTCGAGGCGTAAAGCTTAGTCCTCGAACCGCCACCGCGCCCGGCGCGGCACCCGCACCGCCAGCATCGGCTTGAGCAAGGCGGCGCGGAAGCGCCTGAGATCTAGCGCCTCATGTACGCCCACGGTTTCCTCGCCATCCAGACAGGTCTGCACGGCGGATCGGCAATAGAACGGCGCGTCGAGCATCGGCTTGACCTGGCGTGGCTGATAGCCCGGATCGGCCCGCGTTTCGCGCGCCACGGCCCAGAGGCTGCGGCGCATCCGGACCTTGGGAGCGGCGTCGATCACCTGCGCCTGACCATCCGCATCGAAATGCACCGCCGTGGCGAGGCCTGAGCCGTCAAGTCGCGTGGCATCGTAGAAACAGGTGCTGCCGCCGCGCGCGGGGTAGCGCCCCCAGGTCCAGGTGCTGAAATCCTGCTCCAGCGCGCGGGTGCCGAAATTGGCGTCGAAATAGCCATGTCCGCGCCATTGCCAGCCCGGGGCCTCCAGTTCGACCTCGATATCCGCCGTGGGGCCGAAGGGGCGCCAGATATGGCTGCCATCCGGGGTGAGGGGCAGTTCCACTTGGCTGAGCGCCGTGGGCGTGACGGTGATGCGCCCGCGGACGCGCGACACCATCGGCGGTGAGCCGATCTCGTTCACCTCGATCACCAGCCGGTCACCCTGCCAGCGCATCGAGGAGGGACCGACGGTCAGGCAGTCGCGGCTCTGGCGCAGGGCGCTTTCGCCCCGGTCGGTCATGGTGAAGCGCCCGCCGGGTCCATAGGTGGCCACGTTGATGCAGACATGGTTCGCCGGGCGTTTGCGCCCCGACCACGCATACCACGGCGAGAACACCGAGCCGATGAAGCCGATCACGCTGATCGCGCGGGCACCGTCGTCGCTCAGGCCGTCGACATACCACCAGGCATAGCCGTTCTCGGGCACGTCGAGGTCGAAATTCGGTCGCTCAAGATCGCCTCGGCCGCGTGCCGGGCGGAGAGGGTCGCCATCGGCACGCCCGCCCCCGGATGTGCCCCGCCCCCCGCCAGATAGAGGCCCTTGACCGGCGTCCGCGCCGTCGGCCGCTGGAAGGCCGCGAACATGCCCTGCGGGCTCTGCCCGTAGAGTGCGCCGAGTGTCGCGGGAAAGAGTTTCTCGAAGCTCTGCGGTGTGCTCAGGCACTCCGGCCCCGGCGCGGGATCGAAGCGCAGCCCGAAACGGCGCAGCATCTGGAAGGTGCGTGTCTGACATGCGTGGATATCCTCTGATTGGGCAAGGCCGGGGCGCAGGGGCGGCGCGTTGGCGATGATCTCGAAGCGTTCGATTTCTGGCGGCGACGCGGACAATCCGCGATCCTGCGCGCAGACATAAAGCGTGGGGTCATGCAGGCGGGTGCCCTTGGCGAGCGCGTCGAATTCGGCCTGCGCATCCTCACGGAAGAACACGTTGTGATGGGCGAGGTCGGGGCCGTGCGGGGTGGCGGCAAAGGCCCAGACATCCGCCGAGAGCGAGCGCGCGGCGCGGGTGGTCTGCGGGGAGACGCGGGCCACATCCGGCCCGAGCGCGCCGGTGGCAAGCGCGCGCGGGTCGCCGTTGAATAGCACCGCCTCCGCGGCCATTGTTGTGCCGTCTGCCAGCACCACCTGCGCGGCGCGTCCCTCTTCCGTCTCGATCCGCGCGACATGGGCGTTGTAGTGGAACACCGCGCCATGCTTGTCGGCCAGATCGGCGAGCGCCTGCGCCAGCCGCGTCATGCCGCCCTCGACCACCCAGACCCCCGCGGCCTCGGCCTGCCAGATGAGGGCCAGAAGCGCCGGCACCTTGTCCGGCGCGCCGCCGACGTAGGTGGCGTAGCGGCCGAAGAGCTGCGCAAGGCGCGGGTCGTCGAAGCTGCGGCGGAGCAGCCCCGCGAGCGACGACGCGGGGGCCATCGCGCGGATCAGATGCGGGTGGCGCGCGACATGCGCGATCAGGCGCGCGGGAGAGGGGGTGGCAGAGTGCATCACCGGGCCGTCGAACCCGTCGAACAGCGTCCTCGCGCGCGCGCAGAAGCGGCGGAATTGCGCCTCGCCGCGGGACCCTGCGAAATCGCGCACCGCCGCCGCGCTGCGCTCGTGGTCGGCATAGAGGTCGAGCGTGCTGCCATCGGGCCAGAAATGCCGCGCCAGCACATCCTGCCGGTGCAGGGTCACGTGATCCTCCAGCCGGGTGCCAAGCTGCGCGAAGAGATCGTCAAAGACGGCGCGCATGGTCAGCACGGTGGGCCCGGTATTGACCGGACCGGCGCGCGAGGGCAGGGCGCGGATCTTGCCGCCGGGGGCGGCGTGACGTTCCAGCACCGTGACCGGGAGCCCGGCCTGCGCCAGCCGCGCCGCCGCCGCAAGCCCGGCCACGCCCGCGCCGACGACGATCACGGGCGGGCCGCTGCGATCCGGGAAATTTCTGTCGCTCATGGGGCGATTGTTGACTCGAATGCGCAATGTGTCCAGTATGATTTACACATGACATGTCAGATATGAATGACATACGCAAAGCGAAGGAGGCTTGCATGCCACTCACCGACCGGATCGACAGCGCGCTGCGCCGTGCCATCAGGCGGGGGCAGGGCGGGCTTGCCCCGCAACAACTGGCCTCGGCGCTCGACTATGCCACAACCCCGGGCGGTGCGCGCATCAGGCCGACGATCCTCATGTCGGTAGCCATGGCCTGCGGCGATGACAGGCCCGCGGTCACCGATCGGGCGGCGGCGGCGTTGGAGCTTATCCACTGTGCGAGCCTCGTGCATGACGATCTGCCCTGTTTCGACGATGCCGATCTGCGGCGCGGCAAGCCGTCGGTGCATCGCGCCTATTCCGAGCCGCTGGCGGTGCTGACCGGCGACAGCCTGATCGTGATGGCCTTCGACGTGCTGTCGCGCGCCGACGCGGGCGAAGCGGGCCGTGCGCTCGGTCTCATACGCGCGCTTTCGGACCGGACCGGCATGCCAAACGGAATCTGCGCCGGGCAGGGCTGGGAGAGCGAGCCCGAGATCGATCTGCGCGCCTATCACCGGTCCAAGACCGGCGCGCTCTTCATGGCGGCGACCGAGATGGGGGCGCTGTCGGCGGGGCATGCGCCCGAGAACTGGACCGATCTGGGCGCGCTGATCGGCGAGGCGTTTCAGGTGGCCGACGATCTGCGCGACGCGCTGCTGGACGAGGCCAGCCTTGGCAAGCCGGTGGGGCAGGACGATCTGCACGCGCGGCCCAATGCGGTCGCCGAGCTGGGCGTCGATGGTGCGATGGCGCGGTTGGGTGACATTCTGGCCGGGGCCATTGCCTCGATCCCGTCCTGTCCCGGTGAGGCGGCGCTCGCGCAGATGGTGCGCAAGCAGGCGCAACAGATCATGCCCAAGGTGCCTGCCGCCCGCGCCCGAAGCTCGGTCTGAGCCGCATGGCGGTGCAGGGCGCAGCCCCCGCTCCGCGCCGCCCGCGCGCGGGGCTCATCGCGCGGCTGCTCGCCAATCCCGGATTTCAGAGCCTTGCCAGCCGGTTGCCGTTCAGCCGGGGGATTGCCCGGCGTGACGGTGCCGCGCTCTTTGATGTCGTGCAGGGTTTCGTGCAGTCGCAGGTGCTGTTCGCGCTGATCGAACTGGATATCCTGCGCCGCCTCTACACTCATGGCCCGCAAGCGCCCGAGGCGCTGGCCCGCGCAACGGCCATCCCGCCCGACCGGATGACACATCTCATGCAGGCGGGTGCGGCGCTCGATCTGCTCAAGCGGCGGCGCGACGGGCGGTTTGCACTGGCGCGCCGCGGGGCCGCGCTGCTGGGGGTGCCGGGGCTGGAGGCGATGATTCGCCACCACCGGGCGTTCTATGCCGACATGGCCGATCCGGTCGCGCTCTTGCGTGGCGAGGGGGAGACGGAACTGGCCCGGTTCTGGCCTTACGTGTTTGGCACCGGCGGCGACATCGCCCCCGATGTGGCGGAGCGGTATTCCGACCTGATGGCACAAAGCCAGGTTCTGGTGGCCGAGGATGTGCTGCGGATGATTCCGTTGCGTGGGGTGCGCCGCCTGATGGATGTCGGCGGCGGATCGGGTGCGTTTCTGCGCGCTGTGGCGCAGCGCCATCCGCGCCTGGACCTGCAACTCTTCGATCTGCCCGAGGTGATGCCAGAGGCAACGCGCCGTATGGCCGAGGCGGGGCTGTCGGGCCGGGTGGATCTCTGCGGCGGCTCTTTCCGCGACGAGGCGCTGCCGACGGGGGCAGATGCGATTTCGCTGATCCGCGTGCTCTATGATCATGCCGATGACACCGTGACCGACCTGCTTGCCAAGTGCCATGCCGCGCTGCCGCCTGGCGGGCGGCTGATCGTGGCCGAGCCGATGTCGGGCGGGGCCCGGCCCGAGCGTGCAGGCGACGTGTATTTCTCGTTCTATACCATGGCCATGGGCACCGGGCGCGTGCGCTCTGCCGCGCGGATTGCCGAGATGTGTCGCGCGGCGGGCTTTGACACCGTCACGATCCCGCGCGCGCCGCGCCCCTACATCACCGGGGCGTTGAGCTGCGTTAAGGCGGAATGACAGTATTTCAGGCAAATGTGTAACGCAAACTTGACACATAAACATGTCCGAGTAGACTGACATCATGAACCCGTATCTGCCTGCTGAGTCTTTCGCGCAGGAAACGGGCCACAGCTGGGAGGCGATCATGGAAACCCGCGCTGTCTTTTTGAACGGTCCCGAGGATCTTCATCTCGACACCCTCGCGCTCAAGGCGCCGGGCGCGGGAGATATCGTGGTCGAGATTGCCCATTCAGGAATTTCCACCGGCACCGAAAAGCTGTTCTGGAACGGTACGATGCCACCGTTTCCGGGCATGGGCTATCCGCTGGTGCCGGGATACGAGGCCGCAGGTGAGGTGGTCGAGGCCGCACCGGGCACGGGCTACAGGCCCGGCGATCATGTGTTTGTTCCGGGAGCCGATTGTTTTGACGGGGCGTTTGGTTTGTTTGGCGGCGCGGCGTCGCGGCTGGTGACCTCGGCCGCCCGCGTCACGCGCATCGATTCGCAGATGGGCCCGGAAGGCGCGCTTCTGGCGCTTGCCGCCACGGCGCGGCATGCGATGGCGGGACTGGATAGGGCGGTGCCCGACCTGATCGTCGGGCACGGCGTGTTTGGCCGCCTTCTGGCGCGGCTTACCCTTGCGGCGGGCGCGCCTGCGCCGACCGTTTGGGAGACCGAGCCGGGACGGCGTAGCGGCGCGCGGGGCTACGAGGTCATCGACCCGGCAGACGATCCGCGCCGCGATTACCGCACGATCTATGACGCGTCCGGCAATGCCGCGATCCTCAACGATCTGATCGGGCGCATTCAGAAGGGCGGCGAGATCGTCCTTGCGGGGTTTTACCCCGAGGCGCTCAGCTTTGCCTTTCCGCCCGCCTTCATGAAAGAAGCGCGGCTGCGCGTGGCGGCGGAATGGGCGCGCGAGGACCTGGCGGCGGTGAGTTCGCTCATCGACCAAGGGGCACTCAGCCTTGGCGGGCTGATTACCCATCAGGCGCCCGCAGTGGAGGCCCCGAGCGCCTACCGCACGGCTTTCGGTGATCCCGACTGCCTGAAAATGATACTCAACTGGAAGGATGCAGCGTGAAGGACGACGTGCCGAATCTCAAGGACTTCGACCAGCGGCTGCGCGATGAGGCGCATGAAGATCTGGCCGATCTGATCACCGAGGAACCGACCTCCAAGACCCAGATCATCGCGATCTACGGCAAGGGCGGGATTGGCAAGAGCTTTACCCTCGCCAACCTGAGCCACATGATGGCGGAACAGGGCAAGCGCGTGCTGCTGATCGGCTGCGACCCGAAATCGGATACCACCTCGCTCTTGTTTGGCGGCAAGGCGTGTCCGACGATCATCGAGACCTCGACCAAGAAGAACCTCGCTGGCGAGCCGGTGAAGATCGGCGACGTTTGTTTCAAGCGCGGCGGTGTCTTTGCCATGGAACTGGGCGGCCCGGAAGTCGGCCGCGGCTGTGGCGGGCGCGGCATCATCCACGGCTTTGAACTGCTGGAGAAGCTGGGTTTTCACGACTGGGATTTTGACTACGTGCTGCTGGACTTCCTCGGTGACGTGGTCTGCGGCGGCTTTGGCCTGCCGATCGCGCGGGACATGGCGCAGAAGGTCATTTTGGTGGCCTCAAACGACCTGCAATCGCTTTATGTGGCCAACAACGTGTGCTCGGCGGTGGAGTATTTCCGCAAACTGGGCGGCAATGTCGGCGTCGCGGGCCTTGTGATCAACAAGGACGACCATTCCGGCGAGGCGCAGGCCTTTGCCAAGGCGGTGGATATCCCGGTGCTGGCCGCCATTCCGCAGGATGACGACCTGCGCAAGAAATCCGCGAATTACCAGATCGTCGGCACATCGCAGAGCCAGTGGGGCGAGCTCTTCGCCGGGCTGGCCGAGCAGGTTTCGGTGGCCCCGCCGGTGCGGCCCACGCCGCTCGATCAGGACGGGCTTCTGGGGCTGTTCGACAGCAAGGATACCGGCGGCGACTATGTGCTGGAGCCTGCGACGGACGAGGACATGCGCGGCAAATACGCCGCCCCCAAGGCATCGCTGGAGGTGGTTTATGACGACGCCTGAGCGCCCCCGCAAGGAGACCCTCGCCGAGGTGCAGCGCATGCTGGCGCGCGCCCGGCCCGAGCAACTGCGCCGCCTGCTGGCGGATATCGCAGCGGTCGAGATGATCACCGACCGGGGTGAAAGTACCCCCCAAAGGCGGGCGTCATGAGTGATGAAGTCACATATGATGGGGCCGCCGACGCGCCCGTGATCACTGGCCCCGCCGCTGAAGCTGCGCCGCAGGAGGAGATGGGCTGTCATTCGGGGTCGGAGATGGAGAAGGCCGCGCGCATGGCGGGGCAATCCGAATTGCTCGACCAATATGCCAAGGACTATCCCAAGGGGCCGCATGATCAGCCGCAAAGCATGTGCCCGGCCTTTGGCTCGCTCCGTGTCGGCCTGCGGATGAAGCGAGTTGCGACGGTGCTGAGCGGGTCTGCCTGCTGCGTCTATGGGCTGACGTTCGTGTCGCATTTCTACGGTGCGCGACGCTCGGTCGGCTATGTGCCGTTCAATTCCGAGACGCTGGTCACCGGCAAGCTCTTTGAGGATATCCGCGAGAGCGTGCATGAGATGGCGGACCCGGACCGGTTTGATGCCATCGTCGTGACCAACCTCTGCGTGCCCACGGCGAGCGGGGTGCCGTTGCGGCTTTTGCCGAAGGAAATCAACGGGGTGCGGGTCGTTGGTATTGACGTGCCGGGATTTGGTATTCCCACCCATGCCGAGGCCAAGGATGTGCTGGCGGGCGCGATGCTCAACTATGCCCGCAAGGAGGTCGAGGCGGGGCCGGTGGCGGCGCCGGAATCGGGCGTCTCGGATCGGCCTACGGTTACCCTGTTGGGAGAGATGTTTCCGGCCGATCCGATGATGATCGGTGCGATGCTGGCGCCGATGGGGCTGGCCGCCGGGCCGGTGGTGCCGTGCCGCGAGTGGCGCGAGCTTTATGCGGCGCTCGATTGCGGGGCGGTGGCGGCGATTCATCCGTTTTATACCGCCGCTGTGCGCGAGTTCGAGGCCGCTGGTCGCCCCATCGTGGGGAGCGCGCCGGTGGGCCATGACGGCACTGCTGAGTGGTTGAAGAACATCGGACAAGCCTTTGGATTGTCTGAGGAAAAAATTGCTGCTGCGCAGAACGCCTTTCTACCCTCGATCCGCGAGGTGCTGGCGAATGCACCCATCACGGGGCGGATCACGCTGTCGGGGTATGAGGGCAGTGAATTGCTCGTTGCG
Source organism: Roseovarius sp. (assembly GCF_040219995.1). Lineage (GTDB taxonomy): Bacteria > Pseudomonadota > Alphaproteobacteria > Rhodobacterales > Rhodobacteraceae > Roseovarius. Next base: position 110,640 of record NZ_JAVJUC010000014.1, read on the forward strand.
CGGTTGCTGATCGAGAGCGGGGCAGAGGTGCCGTATGTGGGCACCGCCTGTCCCAAGACACCGTGGTCTGCGGCGGATGCGGAATGGCTGACCGCGCGCGGTGTGACGGTGAAATTCCGCGCCTCGTTGGAAGACGACTGCGCCGCGATGGAAGCGCTGGAACCGGACCTTGCCATCGGCACAACACCTGTTGTGCAAAAGGCAAAAGAAAAAGGTATTCCAAGCCTTTACTTCACTAACCTCATGTCGGCACGCCCCCTGATGGGCCCCGCCGGGGCGGGCAGTCTGGCCGAGGTGGTCAATGCTGCGATGGGCAACAAGGACCGCATGGGCAAGATGCGCGCCTTCTTCGAGGGGGTGGGCTCTGGCGATACGGCGGGGGTGTGGGAAAGCGATCCGAATATCCGCGAGGATTTCCGGGCGACCAACCTCAAGAAGATCGAAAAGAAGGCCCGCGCGGCCAAGGCGCAGGAGATGATCTGATGCGCGGGATGGCTCAACATATCGCGGTCGGTATCACGTCGGTATTCCGTCGGTATTGCGTCGGTGCGCAGCTAGGCGGTGCGTCATGCTGATCCAGGACCATGATCGCGCGGGCGGATACTGGGGGGCGGTCTATGCCTTCTGCGCCGTCAAGGGATTGCAGGTGGTGATCGACGGCCCCGTCGGCTGCGAGAACCTGCCGGTGACGAGCGTGTTGCATTACACCGACGCGCTGCCGCCGCATGAGTTACCCATAGTGGTGACGGGACTGGGCGAAGGCGAGATGGGTGCGGGCACCGAAGAGGCGATGAAGCGCGCCTGGGGCACGCTCGATCCGGCGCTGCCTGCCGTGGTCGTGACCGGCTCCATCGCCGAGATGATCGGTGGCGGGGTGACGCCGCAGGGCACCAATATCCAGCGGTTCCTGCCGCGCACCATCGACGAGGATCAATGGCAGTCCGCCGACCGGGCGATGACCTGGATCTTTACCGAATTCGGCATGACCAAGGGGCGAATGCCCCCCGAGAAGAAACGCGAGGAGGGCAGTGCGCCCCGCGTCAATATCCTCGGGCCGATGTATGGCACGTTCAACATGCCCTCTGATCTGGCCGAGATCCGGCGTCTGGTCGAGGGGATCGGGGCCGAGGTAAATATGGTGATGCCGATGGGCGCGCATCTTGCGGAGATGCGCAACTTGGTGAACGCCGATGCGAATATCGTGATGTATCGTGAGTTTGGCCGCGGTCTGGCCGAGGTTCTGGGCAAGCCCTATCTGCAAGCGCCGATCGGTGTCGAGTCGACCACGTTGTTCTTGCGTAAACTCGGCGAGATGCTGGGACTTGACCCGGAACCGTTCATTGCCCGCGAGAAGCATTCGACGCTGAAACCGGTCTGGGATCTGTGGCGCAGCGTCACGCAGGATTTCTTTGCCACGGCGAATTTCGGGATCGTCGCGGGGGAAACCTATGCGCGCGGTATCCGCAATTACTTGGAGGATGATCTGGGCCTGCCCTGCGCCTTTGCGGTGGCGCGCTGCGCGGGCAGCAAGACGAATAACGAGGAGGTGCGGTCGCTGGTGCATAACAAGCGCCCGCTGATCCTGATGGGGTCGATCAACGAGAAGATCTATCTCGCCGAGCAAAAGGCGGGCCACGGCCCGCGCCCGACCTTCATCCCCGCGTCATTTCCGGGGGCGGCCATCCGGCGCGCCACGGGCACGCCGATGATGGGCTATGCCGGGGCGACATATCTCTTGCAGGAGGTGTGCAACGGGCTCTTTGATGCGCTGTTTCATATCCTGCCTCTGGGGTCCGAGATGGACGCCGGACCCTCGACGCCGACGCCCTTGCGCCGCGATTTTCCGTGGGATGCGGATGCCGCGCGCGAGCTGGAGCGGATCGTGTCCTCGCATCCGGTTCTTACCCGAATTTCCGCCGCCAAGACGCTGCGCGATGCCGCCGAGGAGGCAGCACTGCGTCAGGGCGACGAACGTGTCGTTCTGGAGACCATCCAGGCGTTTTCCACACTTCCGACAGCATCCGACAAGGAGGATCTGACCGATGACTGACATGACATCAAACCCGCCGCAGCGTAGCCGCGCGGGCCGCCGGCGCAGCGCGGAATACCACGTGTATTTCTTCTGCATCTTCTTTGTCGCCATCCCCTTCGCAAGCCTGCGGTGGATGCGCGACGTGATCCGTCACCGCACCCTCAACCTGCGCGGCCCGCTGGCGCGCGCATGGCTCGAGGCGGACCGGGTGACGCCAATGATTTTCTCGGTCTGAGGCTTGCATGGCCAATGACCGAGATACGACCTGCCTGCCCGAAAGGGCGGACAGAAACCTGAGGGACCACGAAGGGCCCAAAGGACCCGGCCGCGGGGTTCGCGGCGTCAGCATAACTATCCGGAGGAAAGTTCATGGCTGATAAATCCGACCTGTCCTTCACAGGTCTCACAGACGAGCAGGCCCAGGAGCTGCATTCTGTCTATATGAGCGGCCTTTGGCTGTTCTCGGCAATTGCAGTGGTTGCACATATCGCAACCTTCATCTGGTTCCCGTGGTTCTGAAGAAAGGGGTTAGAAAATGGCTAAGTTTTACAAGATCTGGCTGATCTTCGACCCCCGCCGCGTTTTCGTGGCGCAGGGCGTGTTCCTGTTTCTGCTGGCGGTGATGATTCACCTCGTGCTTCTGAGCACCGACGGTTTCAACTGGCTTGAAATCGCGACTGCCAAGTACGGCGGGTGATCACACTGTTCTAAAGCCCGCTGCGGGCGCGGCCCGGTGCATCGCCCGCAGCTATCAAGATTAAAATGAACTGGCCTCTCGGGCGGATGCCGCCCCCGTGGCCGAACGCGGAGACTTAAGACGATGGCTTTGCTCAGTTTCGAACGCAAATACCGGGTCCGCGGGGGGACGCTCGTTGGCGGCGATCTGTTCGACTTCTGGGTCGGACCGTTCTATGTCGGCTTTTTCGGGGTCACGACGGCCTTTTTCGCCCTCCTTGGGACCATTCTGATTTTTTGGGGGGCCTCGCAACAGGGCACCTTCAACCCCTGGCTCATCAATATCGCGCCGCCTGACCTGAAATACGGGTTGGGGCTGGCACCGCTGATGGATGGCGGGCTGTGGCAGATCATCACGATCTGCGCGATCGGTGCCTTTTGCAGCTGGGCGCTGCGCGAGGTGGAGATCTGCCGCAAGCTGGGGATGGGCTATCACGTGCCCTTCGCCTTCAGCGTCGCGATCTTTGCCTATGTCACGCTGGTGGTGTTCCGCCCGCTTCTGATGGGGGCCTGGGGGCACGGCTTTCCCTATGGCATCTTCAGCCATCTCGATTGGGTCAGCAACACCGGCTATGCCTATCTGCATTTCCACTACAACCCCGCGCATATGCTGGCGGTGACGTTCTTCTTTACCACCACGCTGGCGCTGGCGCTGCATGGCGGGCTGATCCTGTCGGCGGCGAACCCTGAAAAGGGCGAGGAGATGAAGACGCCGGATCACGAGGACACGTTCTTTCGCGATTTCATCGGCTATTCGGTCGGCACGCTGGGGATTCACCGGGTCGGGCTGTTGCTCGCGCTCAATGCCGGGTTCTGGTCGGCCATCTGTATCATCATCTCTGGCCCGGTCTGGACCAAGGGCTGGCCCGAATGGTGGAACTGGTGGCTCGAGCTGCCGATCTGGCCCTCTCAGGTAGGGATGTGACCGATGATTGAATATCAGAATATCTTCACCCAGGTGCAGGTGCAGGGCACGCCCGAGATGGGCATGGACGACACCGGCGGGCGGCTGACGGCGGAACGCGTCGGAAAGCCCGGGTTTTCGAAACTGCTGGGCTGGCTGGGCAATGCGCAGCTTGGGCCGATCAACCTCGGGATGCTGGGGGTGGTGAGCCTTGCCAGTGGTCTGCTGTGGTTCTTCATCGTCGGCATGAACATGCTGGCGCAGGTGGGCTGGTCGCTGCCGGAGTTCCTGCGGCAGCTCTTTTGGCTGGCGCTGGAGCCGCCGGGGCCGGAGCATGGCCTGTCGATGCCGCCGCTCAATGACGGGGGCTGGTATATCATCAGCTCGTTCTTCCTGCTGGTGGCGGTGCTCGCGTGGTGGGCGCGCAGCTATCAACTGGCCGCCAGCCACAAGATGGGCAAGCACGTGTTCTGGGCGTTCGGCTCGGCGATCTGGCTGTTCCTGGTGCTGGGCCTCTTTCGCCCGGTGCTGATGGGCAGCTGGTCGGAGGCGGTGCCTTATGGCATCTTCCCGCACCTTGACTGGACCACGGCGTTCTCGATCCGCTACGGCAACCTCTACTACAACCCGTTCCACTGTCTTTCGATCGTGTTCCTCTATGGCTCGGTGCTGCTCTTTGCGATGCACGGGGCGACCATTCTGGCCGTCACCCGCTATGGCGGCGACCGGGAGCTGGAGCAGATCGTCGACCGGGGCACGGCAAGCGAGCGCGCCGCTCTCTTCTGGCGCTGGACCATGGGTTTCAACGCCACGATGGAGGGTATTCACCGGTGGGCCTGGTGGTTCGCGGTGCTGACGCCGATCACCGGCGGGATCGGTATCCTGCTGACGGGAACCGTGGTGGATAACTGGTTCATCTGGGCACAGGAGCACAATTTCGCGCCCATGTATGACGGCTCTTACGGCTACGAGGCTTACGGCTCCTACGAAGCCTTCATCGGACAGGAGGAGTGAGCCATGTTTCCCAGATGGTTTGACAAATGGAACCGCGAGAACCCCAAGGACATCTATGGCCCGGCCATTGCCATCGGGGTGGTCGGGGGGGCGATCTTCACCGCGACGATGCTGATCGCCTTCGGGCAGCCCAATGCGACGGACAGTCTGCAGACGGGCCCGCGCGGCACCGGCATGTCGGTGCCCGAGTTCAAGACCGATCTCGCCAAGCCGGATCCGGGGATCGAGGCGTTTCTCGCCTCGACCTCCGCGCCGGTGGTGCCGCAGGGCGGTGAAGAGACCGCCGGAGAGGCGCGTGAGAACGTGCCGCCGGGGCTGGAGAACCTGACGGTCGAGAACTATGATCGGCTGCTGGCGGCGATGCGCGAATGGACGGGCATTCCCGATCTCTTCGATGATCCGGCAAGCTATCAGACCAGCGTCGGGCATGTGATGATCGGGATGACCCAGAACCTCAACGAGGAATGGGCCGGTCATGTCATGGCCAACAAGGAGGTGGGTGTGACCTGTTACACCTGCCACCGTGGCGAGCCGGTGCCGTCGGATGTGTGGTACAGGATCAGCCCGGTGAACGAGAGCGCCGAAGGCTGGTCGGCCAATCAGAACCGGGTGACGATGCAATCGCAATACACCTCTCTGCCGTCGGATGCGCTGGAGAAATACCTGCTCGATGGCGAGGCGATCAACGTCCACGATCTGGAAAGCCGCGTCGCCGGTGTGCCGGGCGAGGATGGTTATCCGGGCATTCAGCAGGCCGAGCGGACCTATTCGCTGATGAACTATGTCAGCAATTCGCTCGGGGTGAACTGCGTGTTCTGTCACAATTCGCGGGCCTTCTACGATGGCTCTCAGGTGACGCCGCAATGGGGCACCGAGATGCTGGGTATCCAGATGGTTCTGGAGCTGAACAATACCTACCTGGTGCCGCTGGAAGGGCTGTTGCCCGAGAACCGGCTTGGCCCGGTCTATGCCGACGCGCCCAAGGCCGCCTGCAAGACCTGCCACAAGGGCTATCAGCAGCCCCTGCAGGGCACCAATGTGATCAAGGACTGGCCAGAACTGGCTACCACGAGTGGCGAGCCGGATTACGGCAACTGATCCAAGCGCGGGGGCGCGGATGAATGCGCCCCCGGCCCAAGTTTGCGCCGCCCTCGCGCGGGTGGCGATGCGCCACCGAGGAGGAGGCCGACATGACCCAAGAAACCCCCAAGACACCGCTTCTGGACCGGATCGCCGGGCCGTCGGACCTGCGACAGATGCCGGATGACAAGCTGGCCCTGTTGGCCGACGAGTTGCGCGCCGAGGTGATTTCAGCCGTGTCGGAGACCGGCGGGCATCTGGGATCGTCGCTTGGGGTGGTGGAGTTGAGCGTGGCGATTCACGCGGTGTTCAATACTCCGATGGACAAGCTGGTGTGGGACGTGGGCCATCAATGTTATCCGCACAAGATCCTGACCGGGCGGCGCGACCGTATCCGCACGCTGCGGCAGAAGGACGGGTTGAGCGGGTTCACCAAGCGGTCGGAGTCGCAGCATGACCCGTTCGGGGCCGCGCATAGTTCGACCTCGATCAGTGCCGCCCTTGGCTTTGCCGTGGGGCGCGACATGGGGCAGGCGACGGGTGACGCCATTGCCGTCATTGGCGACGGGGCGATCAGCGCGGGCATGGCCTATGAGGCGCTGAACAATGCCGGCGCCGAGGGCCGACGGCTGTTCGTGATCCTGAATGACAACGAGATGAGCATCGCGCCGCCGGTTGGCGCGATGTCGTCCTATCTGAGCCGGATGTATGCCAGCGAGCCGCTGGCGCGCGTGGCGTCTTTGGCCGAGGGGTTCGAGGCGGCGCTGCCTGCGCCGATGCGCGACGGTGCGCGCCGGGCGCGGCAGTTGGTGACCGGGCTCACGGGCTCGGGCACGCTGTTCGAGGAACTTGGATTTCAGTATGTCGGCCCGATCGACGGGCATGACATGGGGCAATTGCTGGCCGTGCTGCGCGCGGCGCGGACTCGGGCGACGGGGCCGGTGCTCATCCATTGCTGCACGGTCAAGGGCAAGGGCTATGCCCCCGCCGAGGATGCCGCAGACAAGGGCCATGGCGTGTCGATATTCGACCCCTCGACCGGGGCGCAGGCGAAATCCTCGGGCGGTGCGCCGTCCTATACCTCGGTTTTCGGGCAGGCGCTGACCGATGAGGCGGCGCGCGACGAGCGTGTGGTCGCGGTGACGGCGGCGATGCCGGACGGCACCGGCGTGTCGAAGATGGCCGAGCGGTTTCCGGGGCGGGTGTTTGATGTCGGGATTGCAGAACAGCACGCGGTGACCTTTGCCGCCGGGATGGCGGCGAGCGGGCTGCGGCCGTTTTGCGCGATCTATTCGACGTTTCTGCAACGCGCCTATGATCAGGTGGTGCATGACGTGGCCTTGCAGGGCCTGCCGGTGCGCTTCGCGATTGACCGCGCGGGGCTGGTGGGTGCCGATGGCGCGACCCATGCCGGGGCGTTCGATATCGGCTATCTGGGCAACCTGCCGGGGATGACGGTGATGGCCGCTTCGGACGAGGCGGAACTGGTGCATATGGTCGCCACGGCGGCGGCGCATGACGCAGGGCCGATTGCCTTTCGCTATCCGCGCGGGGCAGGGACCGGCGCGGCACTGCCGGAACGGGGCAGGGTGTTGCCCATTGGCAAGGGCCGGGTGATCGAGGAAGGCTCTGACGTGGCGATCCTGAGTTTCGGCGCGCATCTCTTCGAGTGTCAGGTGGCCGCCGACATGCTGGTCGAGGAGGGGATTTCGGTGACGGTGGCGGATGCGCGGTTCTCCAAGCCGCTCGACACTGATCTGCTGATGCAGCTGGTGCGGCATCACCGCGCGCTCATCACCGTCGAGCAGGGGGTGATGGGGGGCTTCGGCTCCATCGTGATGCACGAGTTGGCGGCGCGCGGGGCGTTCGACCGGGGGCTGGCGATCCGCAATGTCTGTCTGCCGGATCGGTATATCGACCAGGCGAGCCCGGCGCAGATGTACGAGGATGCGGGCATGACGGCGGGCGACATCGCGGAGACGATCCGACAGGTGGCGGTGCCGGGCAAGGCGCAGGTGGTGCCGTTGCGCGGGGTGTGATGGGGTGGTTTGGGACGGCGCGGTCATTCGATTGAAGCACCCGCGCGATACGCGGCCGTAAGGCCGCCGCGCATCGCCGGGCCGCCCCCCGGCACGGCGATTTGGCTGCAACCTGCTCTGCGCTCTGATGTTTTTCGGATTTGGCTGATATAAAGCGCTAAACAACTGAGGTAGGATCGCCGCACCGCGGCCCGTCGATGCGCGGCTCACGGCAATGTCGGCTCAAGGCCAATCGCGGCCTGCCAACTGACCGGACGCGCGGCGTGATGCTGCCCCTGCGGCCGGATATGGCGTCGCTCTCGGTCGGCTCGAACAATTTTCCGACGCGGGTCTATGAAAATCCGCCCGATCTGGTGGATTGGCTGGCGGGCGAGATGCTGGCCCACGGCGTCACGCCCGAGATCGAGGCGTTTGATCTGAGCCATATCCTGAAGGCCCGGGACATGGCCGACAAGGGGCAGCTGGCCGGAACGCCATATACTCAGTTCGTGATGGGCGTGAGGAATGCCATGCCCGTGGATCGTGACGTGTTCGACTATTATATCCACACGGTGAAGCGGCTCTTCGGGCCCGAGACGCCGTGGTGCGCGGCGGGTATCGGGGCGCATCAACTGACGCTCAATGAATGGGCGATCGGTGCGGGCGGTCGATATCTGCGAGCGGCACGCGCGCCCGGTGGCGAGCTGGCAGGAGGCGCGCCGCATCCTCGGTCTGCGTCTGCCCGATGACTGCGCGCAGGATCACGTCGCGTGACGGCGGGGCGATGGCGCGAAATTCCTTGGCCTGACATGGACATATCCGCATCAGATCGCGCAAACCATTCAGTTTGCGATTGAAACCGAGAGACCCTTCATCGTTTATACCTGTCGAGTGCCATCGCCCATGAGAGGGTCATACATGAGTCTCGACCAGATCTTCGTTCTTGCGCTTGTCGGCGTGGTTTTCCTGAGCTTCTTCAAGGAGATCTATCCGCCCGAGGTGACGGCGCTGGCGGCTTCGGCGGCGCTGTTGGCGACGGGGATCATCGAGACGGGCGACTTTCTGACGGTGTTCAGCTCCTCCGCGCCGATCACCATCGCGATGATGTTCATCATCTCGGCGGCGCTGGAGCGCACCGGCGTGCTGACGATCATCGGCGATGTCCTGAAGCGGCAGGCGCGCGGATCGTACCTGCGGGCGATGCTGTTGATGATGGCGGGCACGATGGGGGCCTCGGCCTTCATGAACAACACGCCGGTGGTGATCCTGCTCACGCCGATCATGATCTCGGTCGGGGCCTCGATCGGGGTGGCGCCATCGCGGCTTTTGATTCCGCTGTCATTCTCGGCGATCTTTGGCGGCACGCTGACACTGGTCGGCACCTCGACCAACATCCTGATGAGCGGTGTCGCACAGGAGGCCGGACAGCCGACGATCACGATGTTCGAGATGACGCTGCCGGGGTTGATCTTTGCCACGACGGGCATGCTTTACATGGTCTTCGCCGGTCGGTTCCTGCTGCCGGACCGGGGGTCTTTGTCGGGGCTTTTGGGGCAGGAAAGCAAACGCAGGTTTCTGGCCCGCCTGCTGATCCCGAACGGATCGAAATATGTCGGCAAGCGCCTGTCGGACCTGCCGTTCAACACGGCCGAGACGCGCATCCTCGACGTGGTGCGCGGCGAGGTCTCGATGCGCCGCACGATGAAGGAACTGGTGCTGGAGGTCGGCGACCGGCTGGTTCTCAAGACCGGCACCGGCGAGATCCTCGGGCTCAAGGAGGACGGGCAGATCGCCTTTCGCGACCGGGACGATCACGATGTCGAACCGGTGACCGCCGATCAGACGATCACGATGGAGGCGAGCGTGGGGCCGAACTCGCATCTGCGCGGGCGGCCGATCAAGGATCTCAAGCTGCGCCGGAAATACGGTGTCTACCTGATGGCCGTGCACCGGCAGGAGCAGAATATCAGCCAGGAATTGCAGGACCTGCGCCTGCAATTCGCCGATACGCTGCTGCTGGAAGGGCCGCCCGAAGGGCTTCAGCGGATGATGGAGGATGGCGGCATCGTCAACCTGTCCGCGCCCACCGAGCGCCCGCAGCGGCGCGCCAAGGCCCCGATTGCGATCGCGACGATCTTTGTCGTGATGGGACTGGCCGCACTCGGTATCATGCCGATTGCGGGCCTTGCGGTGATCGGGGCGGTGGTGGTGATGATGACCCGCTGCGTCGATCCCGAGGAGGCGTTTGACGCCATCGACTGGCGCATCCTGTTCCTGATCTTCGGGATGCTGGGCCTGTCGATGGGGATGGAGGCGACCGGGACCGCGCGGGTGATCGTCGAGGCGGTGGTGCATGCATCGGGCGGCGTGGGCCCGCTGGCGATCCTCGCCGCTGTCTACGTGCTGACCAATGCGCTGACCGAGATGGTGTCGAACAACGCGGTGGCGGTTCTGATTGGCCCCATCGTGATCGCGCTCGCCCTCGAGCTCGGTTTCGATCCGCGCCCCTTCATCATGGCGGTGATGTTTGCGGCCTCGGCCAGTTTCGCGACGCCCATCGGCTACCAGACCAACACGTTCGTCTATGGGGCGGGGGGGTACAAGTTCACCGACTTCATCAAGGTGGGCTTGCCGCTCAACATCATCTTCGCCGTGGTCGCGGTGATCATCATCCCGCTGTTCTTTCCGTTCTGAAATCTGCGGTCAGGATGGGCAAGCGTACGCTGTGGCGTTGATCATCTCGGCTGCGGTGTGCATTGGAAATCCCGCAGCAAACCTTTTCGGCGGGTTCAGTGGCCTCTTTGCGGCGGGCGACTAAACCGCGCGACAGTCGTATCTCAGCGGCACAGGTCGAAAACGACGTCTTGGACGTGACATGGCTGTCACGTCCGATCCGAAATCCGAGAGGACCGCGCATCGGCCGACTGTCGGCAAGCGGTGCCGATCCTAAATGTTTGATTTTATTGGCTCCGGCGGTAGGGATCGAACCTACGACCAATTGATTAACAGTCAACTGCTCTACCGCTGAGCTACGCCGGAACACGAGAGCGCGTATAGCAATCCGGTCTGAAGAGGTCCAGAGGGTTTGTGACAAAAATTTCACGAATTCTCTGGTGGGGCCGGGACCGGCTCGAAGAGCGTATCGGCGTCCAGTGCGCCGAGGGGGCGGGCCAGGGATTTTCCCGTCAAGTCAATGAGATGCGCGAGCACGTTGCGGCTTGCGGCGGGCAGGAGGGCGGGGGGCGTATCGGTATAAATGCGCGCGGCGAGCGCGGCGGCGGTTTGTGGGCCATCGGCCAGGGCCGTCAGGATCTCGGCTTCGCGCATGCGCCTGTGCGCGAGCAACCAGTCGAGCCGCGCAGCAGGGTCCGTCACCGGCGCACCGTGCCCCGGCAAGAGTACCTTGGGCGCCCGCGTCCGCAGACGGGCGCAGGAGGCCATGAACTGTGTCAGGTCGCCGTCGGGCGGTGAGACCAGGGAACTGGCCCAGCCCATGACGAGATCACCGCTGAGCACCGTATCGCCCAGCTCAAAGCACAGGTGATTGCCGAAATGTCCGGGCGTCCAGAGTGCGGTTGCCGTCCAGCCGTCCCCGTCGATGCGGTCTTCGTCGCGCAGGCTGATATCCGGGGTAAAGGTGGCATCCACGCCTTCGCCGCCGCCGATTTGGGCGCTCTGCGCGATCTGCTCCATCACCGGGCTGCGCCCGGCGCGGGCATCGCCAAAGGCCAGCACCGGTGCTCCGGTTTCCTGTGCGAGGCGGGGTGCGAGCGGTGAGTGGTCGAGATGTGCATGCGTGACGAATATATGGCTGATGCTCTGGTCTGGCGCGAGGGCGTCCATGATCGCGGCCAGGTGGGCATCGCTGTCCGGGCCGGGATCGAATACGGCGATCTGGCGATGACCGAGGAGGTAGGTATTGGTGCCCCAGAATGTCATCGGCGAGGGGTTGGGGGCGAGGATGCGGCGCAAAGCGCGGCCAATCGGCTGCGCGACGCCGACGGGTGGGGCCGTTCCCTGTTCAAGTCGCATCGCTCTTCCTTCCGGTGCTCGACAGGGATAGGTTTAGCCATGTCCAAACGCATCCTCAAACGCTATCTGCCGCGCGGTCTTTATGGCCGGACGACGATAATTCTCTTGTTGCCGGTGATCACGCTGTTGCTGGTGGTATCGCTGGTCTTTGCGCAGCGCCTGTTCGACGATGTGACGCAGCAGATGGTCAAGACGGTCGCGCGCGAGCTGCGGCTGGTGCTGGACGAGCCGGAGGGCAGCCCGGTGGCGGACGCGCTGGAAATCGAGCGCCGCCGGGTTCCCGAGGCCGATATGCCTGCGACCGACAGCTATGACTGGTTCGACATTTCGGGCGTCGTGGTGGTGCGCGAGTTGCGCGGATATTTCCCGGAACTGACGCGTGTTTCGCTCTCGGACAGTCAAGTGGTGATGCTGTATTTTCAAGACGAAGCGGGGGTTACGGAGCTGATTTTTGACCGGCGCAGGGTATCGGCGCGGCGACCCTATCAGGTGCTGGTCAACCTCGCGTTTTACGGCATCCTGATGACTGCTGTCTCGTATTTCTACATGCGCAAGCAGTTGCGGCCCATTTCACGGCTTGCCGAGGCAGCAGAGGCCTTTGGGCGCGGGCGGCATGTGCCGTACCGGGCTTCCGGTGCGCTGGAGGTGCGGGCGGCGGGGAATGCCTTTGTCGACATGCGCGCGCGGCTGGAGCGGCAGATCGAGCAGCGCACCCTGATGCTGTCCGGGGTCAGCCATGACCTGAGAACACCGCTGACGCGGCTGCGACTGAGCCTTGCGATGCTGGATGAGGACGAGGCCGCGCCGATGCTGCGCGACGTCGTCGAGATGGAGCGCCTGCTGGAGGGGTTTCTGGCCTTTGCGCGCGGGGCACATGGGGCGGAGCCCGAACCGGTGGACCCGATCGCCCTCGTGCGTCAGGTCGTGGAGGATGCGCAGCGCACGCAGAGCCCCGTCAGCCTGATAGAGGCACATGGCGCGGGGCAGATTGCCTTGCGGGCCGAGAATATCCGCCGCGCGGTCGAAAACCTGATCGGCAACGCGGTGCGATACGGAACACGCGCGGACGTGTCCGTGACGATGACCGACAAATCGTTGCGAATCCGGGTCGAGGATGACGGGCCGGGTATTTCGCCCGAGAACCGGGAGGAGGCGGTCAAGCCCTTTGCCAGGCTTGATCCGGCGCGGAATCAGAATCGTGGGACCGGTGTGGGGCTGGGCCTGTCGATCGTGCTGGACGTGGCGCGCGCGCATGGCGGCACGCTGCGGCTTGGGGAAAGCGAGCGGCTGGGCGGGCTTTGCGCGGATATCGTGATTGCCCGCTAGCCGTGGGGTGCAAGCCGGTGTCAGACGGTTTGCGGTGGCCGGTCCGGTCAGCCGACGCGCCGCTCGTCGAAGCTGAGCGCGATGAAGCTGGGCATGTGATCACCCATGCCGACGACCCTGTTGCCCTGATCACCGCCACGACCTGCGCCACTGCGGCCGGAACCGCCGCTGCGGCCACGGCTCTGGCTGCGCTCCTGGGGCTTGTCTTGCGGCTTGTCCTCGGATTTGGCCTGGGGCTTGGGCTCCGCCTTCGGTGTCTCGGCGGGCGTCTCGGCTTGCGCCTCGACGGGGGCCTCCTGCAGTGCGTCGGCCTTCTTGCGGCTGACAGTGCGGCTGCGGCTGCGGCTCGGTTTGGCGGGCTTGTCCTCTGCCTCGGCCTCGACCGGCGTGTCGCCGCCCCCGGATTTCACCGGGCTGTCGAGCCGGGGGATCTCTTTCTGGAGCAGCGCCTCGATCGCGGCAAAGTTCTTTTCATCGCGAGGGTTGCAGATCATCATCGCCTTGCCCGAGCGTCCGGCGCGGCCGGTGCGGCCGATGCGGTGCACGTAATCCTCGGCATGGCTGGGCACGTCGTAGTTGAAGACATGGCTGACCGCCGGCACGTCGAGGCCGCGCGCGGCGACGTCCGAGGCCACGAGAATTTTCAGGTCCCCGGCGCGGAATTGATCGAGCGTGCGCGTGCGCTGGCTCTGATCGAGATCGCCATGGATGGGGGCCGCGTCATAGCCGTATTTCTTGAGCGACTTGGCGACCACATCGACGTCGATCTTGCGATTGCAGAACACGATCGCGTTGGTGCAGGCCTCGCCCTCGCCGTCGATCAGCGCGCGCAGAACGGCGCGTTTTTCGCTATCGGCGCGGTCGCGGCGGGTGGCCTTGATCATCACCACACCCTGCTCGATGGTCTCGGAGGCGGTGGCCTGACGGGCCACCTCGACCCGCGCGGGGGCCGACAGGAACGTGTTGGTGATGCGCTCGATCTCGGGGGCCATGGTGGCCGAGAAGAACAGCGTTTGCCGGGTGAAGGGCGTGAGGCTGAAAATCCGCTCGATATCAGGGATGAAGCCCATGTCGAGCATGCGGTCGGCCTCGTCCACCACCATGATCTGCACGCCGGTGAGCAAGAGCTTGCCGCGCTCGAAATGGTCGAGCAACCGGCCCGGTGTGGCGATCAGGACATCGACGCCCTTGTCGATCAGCTTGTCCTGTTCCTTGAAGCTGACCCCGCCGATCAACAGCGCCTTGGTCAGTTTGAGATGCTTGGAATAGGTGTCGAAATTCTCGGCCACCTGCGCCGCCAACTCGCGCGTCGGGCACAGCACGAGGCTGCGCGGCATGCGCGCGCGGGCACGTCCCCGCGACAGCATCGACAGCATCGGCAGGGTAAATCCTGCGGTCTTGCCGGTGCCGGTCTGGGCGATGCCCAGAACGTCGCGCCCTTCGAGGGCCGGGGGGATGGCGCCCGCCTGAATGGGGGTGGGGGTTTCGTATCCCGCTTCCTCGATCGCCTTGAGGACTTTGGGGTTGAGATTCAGATCTGAAAATTTGGTCATGCGTATCCGTGGTTTACGGACACAATCCTGGCCCGTACGTCTGTCGCCGGGTCAGGCCCCTCCTGGGCCTGTGGTTCTCCACATGGGTGACCCGCTGCGCGTCCCATACCTGAAGCGCCGGGTGCGGTCAATGACATGCCTCCAAGGTGCCAGGGCAAGGGCCTGAGGGGCCGCAGATTGTGTATGAATGCGAAACAATCACGCGAAATCGGGGAAGTGTTCTTGACGTTTTTCATCGAGCGCGAGGGGGATGGAGTGCAGGGCCCCATGCGCGGCGAGCCGCGCACGCAGGGCAGGTGAGGCGACGCAGACCTCGTCGTAAAAGCGGCGCAGCGCCGCCTCGCCGCCCTCGTCCTCAAGCATCCGAAACAGGGCGTGCATGGTGAGCCCGCCGCCGCCGGGCTGCGGGGCGGGTTTGAGGCTGTCGCGGTACGAGCCCTGTTCGAGGCGAAAGCGATAGGCGGCCAGCCAATCCTCCCACGAGGGGGCGTGGAGATGGCAGAGATGCGTGTCGGGTAAATCTGCTGGCGCGTCATCCATCAGCTTGTCGCGAAAGGCGTTGTGGATGCGCAGGCTGATGTCGGGCAGCCCGGTGCGGACGAACACCTTGCCCGCCACATGGCTGAGAAAGCCGCCATTGAGATGCGGGCCGTAGGTGGGATAGATGGCGTTGGTCTGCTCACGGCGCTGCATCTGCGACAGGGCGCAGGACTTGAACCATTCGGTATCCGCCGGCGGAGGATCGTCAGGGTCTGAGGCGAGCGCCTCGATCGGGCGGATGCGGGCGCTGAGCGTGTCCTCGGGCAGGGCGGCCAGCTGCGCGGGCAGGGGGCTGGCGGGCCAGAGGAATTCATCCACGTCGATATGCGCCAGCCAATCGACCTGCGGGCGCTTGTTGAGACAATGGGTGGCGTTGAGGCTCTGGCGCGGCTGGTGCTTGTCCGGTCGCCCCTTGCGCAGGCGACGTTGCCAGTAGTCGTCATCGCAGAGGATCACCCGGCATTTGGGATGCGCGCGCAGCGCCGCCTCGGCCTGAGGATTGGCAGCGTCGAGATAGACATGCACCCGGTGTGCGCCCAGATCGAGGTGATGGGCGGCGAAATTCAGAATGTCGCGGGTGGGGGCCTTGATCGTGGCGACAAGGCCCCATGTGGGGGCAGGGGTCATGTGCGGAGCATGCGGTGCGGCGTTGTACGGCGCAAGGGGTTACGGGATGTGTGGCTGGGCTGGAGTGGACGTTTGATTGACGCACCTACGCGATGCGCGGCTCAAGTCAACGGCAGCGTCAGGCCAATTGCCCCGTCACGCCGTGTAAAAATGAATGTGGCGCGGAGACGCGAGGCGGCGATCAGCAGTGGCTCAGTCGAACTTGCGCGACGGTGCCAGTACGGTGGCCTCGCCGATCAGCACTTTCTTGCCCTCTACCAGACAGCGGCAGTCCAGTTGCACGCGGCGCTTGCCGTGGTCGATGCCCACGACCTCGACCTCGGCATGGACCATGTCGCCGGGGCGCACGGGGGCGAGGAATTTCAGCGTCTGGCCCATATAGACCGTGCCATGACCCGGCAGTTGCTCGCCAATCACCGCAGAGATCAGCCCGGCGGTCAGCATGCCATGCGCGATGCGCCCCTCGAAGATCGTGTCCTGCGCATAGGCGTCATCCAGATGCACCGGGTTGTGGTCGGTCGAGACCTCGGCGAACATCTCGATGTCGCGGTCGGTCACGACTTTGCGCAGGTGGCGCGTCATGCCCATTTCGATATCTTCGATACAGATCGTGCCGCGCGGCATATTATCCAACATCTCCGCCCTCCGCAGGGTTTGGCGTGTAACATTCAGGCACTTTCATGCCAACAATTGGAATTTTATTACTTTGCGGCTGCAGCAAAAGCAAGCGGTTTCTATCAGCGTAGAAACCCGATCGCGTAGGTCGGAGAGGACATTTCCCTTGTAAGGTAGTCGTTTAGCGCGTTTTCCTCGGGCTGGTGCGACGTTTTGGTCTCCTTCGCAGCGAGGCCGCCGGTGATGAAAAGAGAATCGATATCCTCGCCCATGGCGCCCTTGATGTCAGTCTGCACGCCATCGCCGATCGCGAGGATGCGGTGGTTCTCCACGTCGCGCCCGAGGGCCGAGAGCCGCCGCCGCGCGAGGTCGTAGATCGGCGGGTGGGGCTTTCCGAAATAGAGGCTCTCGCCTCCCATCTCGGTGTAGAGCTGCGCCAAGGCACCCGCGCACCATTCCCGGGTTTCGCCGCGATCCACGACGATATCAGGATTGGCGCAGAGCAGCTTGAGGCCCTTTTGCTTGGCATAGAGGAATTGCGGCCGCATCTCGGCGGGGTCAGCCTGGGGGTCGAAGGGGCCTGCGCAGACGATGCCATCGGCCTCTTCCAGTGGCACACGGGCGACCTCGACCGGGTCCTCGATGATCTGAAGCGGTTCGAAGAAGTTCTTGTCATGGGGTTGTCCGATGAACCACAGCTTTTGCCCCACGACACCGCGGAACATCGCCGCGCGGGCGCTGTCACCGGAGGTGGCGATGCTGTCCCAGGCATCGGTCGGCACGCCGAAACCGTCAAGTTGCCGCGCCACCGAGTCGCGGGCACGCGGCGCGTTGGTTACCAGAATTACCGTGCCGCCCGCCCTGCGATAGGCCTGCAAGGCCGTGACCGCATCGGGCAGGGCGTGCACGCCATCATGCACGCAGCCCCAGAGATCGACGAAGAGCGCATCGTAGCGGTCTGATACCTCGTGCAGGGCGGTGATGATACGGGTCATGGGCGCGTCTCCTTGGCTGGGTCGCGCGCAGATATGGCAGGGGTCGCACGGTTTGGCCAGCCGTGCGGGTCGAGTATTTTCGCCGTGAGGAAACGGGATGGTGTCAGTCGCGATGCGGGCGCACGATATGGTAGTCGCCGCTCAGATAGGTCAGCGGACGCTCGCCGGTGTTGCTGAGCCGGGTGACCTGTCCGATGCAGATCGCGTGGCTGCCGTGGATCATCCGCTCGGTGAGTGTGCAGGAAAAGGCGGTGGCGCGTGGCAGGATGGGGCCATGCGCGTCGGCCTCGAAGGACAGCCCGGCAAAGCGGTCCTCGGGATTGTCGGGCGAGGGCCCGGCAAAGGCGCGGGCCACCTCGACGGCATGCTCGGGCAGGATATTAACGCAAAAGGCGCGATTTTCGGCCACGGTGGAGGCGATCCGGCTATCCGTGCGCAGACAGACCAGAACCGAGGGCGGATCAGCCGAGAGCGAGGTAAAGGCGCTTACGGTCGCACCTGCACGACCTGCGGGACCGTCGGTCGTGACCACGGTGACGGTGCTTGCGACCTGCCGCATGGCCGCAAGGAAGGCGTCACGTTCCACGCTCAGGGTCTCTTGGGTCACGCGTCTCTCCTCAAACTCGGTCAGGCCTTTGGGTAGCGATGAAATAGGGCGTGGTAAAGACGTCACCGCGACAGCGCAGGTAGCGCGGGGGGCACGGCATTCCAACCGCAAATCCACTGACTGCATGAAATAACGCCACGCGAAGTTTCCCTCGCGTGGCGCATGACGCACTGTGTCTTTGCGTCAGTTGGTGATGATCTCCGGCCCCATGAAGGTGTTGGGCAGGACCGTCGATAGCCACGGGATATAGGTGACCATGATCAGGAACACGAAGAGCACCGCCAGGAAGGGCAGGGCGGCGCGCACCACGGCCATCATCGGCATGCCTGCAACACCTGAGGTAACGAAGAGGTTGAGCCCCACCGGCGGCGTGATCATGCCGATCTCCATGTTCACCACCATGATGATGCCGAGGTGAATGGGGTCGATGCCCAGTTCGATGGCGATCGGAAAGACCAATGGCGCGACAATCACCAGAAGGCCCGAAGGTTCCATGAACTGACCGCCAATGAGCAGGATCACGTTCACCATGATCAGGAACATCACCGGGCCGAAGCCGGCCCCGAGCATCGCGTTGGCGATGCTTTGCGGGATTTGCTCGTCGGTCAGCACGTGTTTCAGGATCAGCGCGTTGGCGATGACGAAAAGCAGCGTCACCGTCAGCCTGCCCGCCTCGAACAGCGTTTTCTTGGTGTCGGGGTGCACGAAGGCGGTGAGGACGGCCCAGGGCTTGCGCAGGAGGTTTGTGTTCTTGCCCTCGCCGGTGGTGGCGAGCGGCCCCATGTCACGGTAGATGAAGCAGGCGATGAAGAACGAATAGACCGCCGCCACCGCCGCGGCCTCGGTCGGCGTGAAGATGCCGCCATAGATGCCACCGAGGATGATGACGATCAGAAATAGGCCCCAGCCCGCCTCGCGCCCCGAGGCCCAGATCTCGCCCCAGCCCTGCCAGTCGCCCTTGGGCAGATTGCGGACACGCGCGATGACATAGATCGTGGTCATCAGCATCAAGCCCGCCAGAAGGCCCGGAATGACGCCGGCAAGGAACATCCGGCCGACCGACACATCGACCGAGGCGGCATAGACCACCATCACGATGGAGGGCGGAATGAGGATGCCGAGCGTGCCGGCGTTACAGATCACGCCAGCCGCGAATTCCTTGGTATAGCCGACCTGCCGCATGCCCGCGATGACGATCGTGCCGATGGCCACCACGGTCGCTGGCGAGGAGCCAGAGAGCGCGGCAAAGAGCATGCAGGCGAACACGCCCGCGATGGCAAGGCCGCCCGGCAGGTGCCCGACACAGGCGATGGAGAAGCGGATGATACGCTGCGCCACGCCGCCCGTGGTCATGAAGGCCGAGGCGAGGATGAAGAACGGGATCGCGAGCAGGGTGTAATGGCCCACGAACGCCTCGAGCAGGGTGCCTGCGACCGAGGCCAGCGAGCTTTCGGAATAGATCAGCAGGAAGATGGTCGAGCTGAGACCGAGCGAGATGGCGATCGGCACGCCGATCAGCAGCAGGCCGATCACCATGGAGAAGAGAAGGACGACATCCATCAGTTCGATCCCCCGTTCGCGTCGCGCGCATGCCCGGCACGGATTTCATCCAACTCGTCCTCGACCTCGTGGCTGGCAACGAGCCGGTCCACATCGCCGCGCCAGATCGCGACCGCGACCTGAGCAAAGCGCAGCACCAGCAGAAGCGCCGAGATCGGCAGCACGATATAGGGGATGACCTTGGGCAGTTTCTCGTAGGTTTCGCCGTAGTTGATCATGTCTTCGAGGAAGCGGAAGACGCCGACCATGGGCACGTCCTGCACCTCGTAAAAGCTCTGGCTGCGGGCCTCCATGTCGAAGCCGGTCGGGAACCAGCGCCCCGAGGTGGGGGGCAGATCGGCAAAGACCGCCCAGTAGTCATAGCAGCCCTTGAGCAGGAGCAGCGAGAAGACGAGGCAGGCCGTCACGGAGATCAGGGCGAGCACGCGGCGCGCCGGTTGCGACACCATGTTGAGGATCGCGTCCACCCCCAGATGCGCGTGTTTCTTGACCGCGTAGGAGGCCCCCAGAAGCACCAGCCAGCCGAACATGAACACCGTCAGTTCGAGCGCCCAGAGGATGTTCGAATTGAAAATGTAGCGCGCCACCACATTGGCGAAGGTGATGAGTGTCATCAGCCCGAGCAGCACGGCGATCACCGTCTCCTCGATCTGGTCGATTAGCCCAGTCTTGTGCTGCATCGTCCCGGTTCCCTGATTTTTCGAAAGGTTCTTGCGCATCGGGCGGGCCGTGGGGGCCCGCCCGATCCTGAGGCGCGCGCCCCGATATTGCGGGGCGCGGCGCTGTGATCAGAGGCTTACGAGCTGCTGTTCGACGCGACGGCCGCGTCGATATTCTCCTGGCCGACATCGCCCTTGAACTGCTCCCAGACCGGGTTCATCGTCTCGACCCACTTCTCGCGCTGTTCGGGGGTCAGCTGACGCACCACGCCGCCGGCGTCGATGATCGCCTGCTTGGCGTCCTGGTTGACCTTGGCGGACTCGCTGTTGCGGGTCTCGGTCACCTCGGCGACGATGGTCAGGAACTGGTCGCGGACATCCGGCTCAAGGCTGTCGAGCCAGTCGACGCTGGTCACGAGCAGATAGTCGATGATGCCGTGATTGGTTTCGGTGATGCCGTCCTGCACTTCGAAGAACTTCTTGCCGTAGATGTTGGACCAGGTGTTTTCCTGGCCGTCCACAACGCCCTGTTGCAGCGCGCCGTAGACCTCGGAGAAGGCCATCTTCTGCGGGCTGCCGCCGATTGCCTCCATCTGTGCCACGAGCACGTCCGAGGATTGCACACGGAACTTGAGGCCGTTGGCATCCGACGGTTCCAGCAGCGGCACGTTGGCCGACATCTGCTTCATTCCGTTATGCCAATAGGCGAGGCCCTGAAGGCCGCGGCGCTGCATGCTGTCGAGCATCGCCTGACCGGTCTCGGAGGCCTGAAAGCGGTCGACGGCATCCACATCCGAGAACAGGAAGGGCAGATCGAAGAGGCGGAACTGCTTGGTGAATTTCTCGAATTTCGAGAGGCTGGGGGCGGCGAGTTGCACGTCGCCCTGCAGCATCGACTCGAGCACCTTGTCATCGTTGTAGAGCGTGGAGTTCGGATAGACCTCCATGCACATGGTGCCGTTCATTTCCTCGTTGACGCGGTTTTCCAGCAACGAGGCGGCGATGCCCTTGGGGTGCTTGTCGGTGTTGGTGACGTGGCTGAACTTGACGACGATCTCACCATCGTCACAGGCGGCCATCGCGGTGCCTGCGAAGGCGGTGAGGGCCAGTGCCGATACGGCAGCGGTCATGAATTTCATTTGGGTCTCCTCCCATGGATTTCAGTCTGTTCCAAAACGCCCGGTTCGGGGCGCGGTGCCGCTATGGTGGGAGAATCACACGCGCCGCTCAAGCGCTGCGTGGTTTTAGGGCGCGCTGCCTGATTTTTGGCCTTATATCAGGTGTTTGAGGGTCAATTTTCACATGGCCGCTTTGCGTCTGCAGCATGGCTTGTGCGGTAATCCGCACGTGACTTTGGGTGCTTGTGCGAATTTCCGCACAGTCAAGGCACGGATCAGCGGCGGTAATCCTCGGGGCGAATCCCGTAGCGCGCCAGCTTGTCGTAGAAGGTCTTGCGGGGCAGTTTGAGCGCCTGTGCCGCCTGTGCCGCGCGCCCGTTCTGCCGCCCCAATGCCGCGATCAGAAGCGAGCGTTCCACCCGTGCCATCTGTTCCGCGAGCCCCAGTTCTGCCGCTTCCGCCGCGTTGTCGGGCATGCCCAGCACGAAGCGCATCGCCGCCGACATCAGCGAACGCGCGTTGCCGGGCCAGTCCTGCGCCATGAGTGCTGCGAGGTGATCGGGGCTGATTTCAGGGGCCGAGAGCCCGGCCTGCTCGGCCGCCTGTGCCACGTAATGACGAAACAGCACGGGGATATCCTCTGGCCGCTCCGACAGCGCCGGGATGCGCACGCGCAGCACTTCCAGCCGGTAGAAAAGATCGGCGTTGAAGCGGCCCTCGGCGGCGGCCTGCGCCAGATCTGCGGTGCTGCCCGCAATGAGCCGCGCCTCGCCCCCCGGGTCGAGCCGTTCGAGCAGGGCATACTGGCTCGCTGTGGGCAGGGCCAGGATCTCGTCGAGGAAGAGATTGCCGCCTGCTGCCTGCGCATAGGCGGCCTCAAGCGCCTGTGGATCGAGCCCCGCCGCCGCGCGCTTGACGAAAGGGCCACTCGCGCCCTGCGACATCAGGTGGATGACCTCCGCCACCTTTGAGACACCCGCGCCGGGCGGGCCGGTGACCAGCACCTCGGTGCCTGCGCGCGCCGCCTGACGCACGGTCTGGCGCATGTCCTCGGCCAGTTGCGAGGTGCCAAACAGCATGCGCGCCGCCGGATCGCCGGTTTCAAGCTGCGCCTTGAGGCGGCGGTTCTCAAGGACCAGACGGCGGTTCTTCAATGCACGTTCGAGCACCGGGATCAGCTGATCCGGTGCGCAGGGCTTTTCAAGGAAATCGAAGGCGCCTTCGCCCATGGCCTTGACCGCCATCGGAATATCACCTTCGCCGGTCAGCAGGATCACCGGTAATTCATCATCCAATGCGCGGGTATAGCCGAGCAGGTGAAATCCGTCGCGCCCCGGCATGCGGATATCCGACAGGATCACGCCGGAGAAATCGGGCGCGATATGGTCCTTGGCCTCGATGAAGGATCCGACGGCGCGCACGCGGTATTCGGCCAGTTCCAGCGTCTGCGTCAGCGCCTCGCGGACCGGGCGGTCGTCATCCACCACAAGCACCTCGCCGGTCATGCCGCCCCCTCCTGTCGCTCGGCCCATGGCTCCAACTCGACGGTGAATTCCGCGCCGTGGCCGGTATTGGCCCCGGTGATCTTGCCGCCGAAACTCTGGACGAGGCCATAGGATATCGAGAGGCCAAGGCCCATCCCGTCGCCCGCGCCGACAAGCTTGGTGGAATAGAACGGGTCGAAAATCTTTTCCGGCTCTTCGATGCCCGGCCCGGTATCCGACAGGCGCAGCGTGACCGGCGCGCCATCGGTAAGGGTGATCGAAAGGCGTCGCGCGTCGCTGTCGGACATGGCATCGGCGGCATTGGTTATGAGGTTGAGCACGACCTGACCAAGCCGCACCTCGCCGCCGCGCACGGGCACCGGATGCGCGGGTGGGTGCCAGTCTACCTCTATGCCATCCTTGACCAGCCGCTCGCCGGTCATCTCGAGCGCGGTCTGCACCACCTGCACCATGTCGACCCGGGTCACCGGCTCGTTCTCGTTGCGCACGAAGGCGCGCAGGTTGCGGATGATGCGGCTCATGCGGTGGGCCATCTCGTCGATGCGGGTGAGGTTCTCGGCGGCCTTGTCGGGTGTGCCGCGTTGCAGGAAGGCCCCGCCATTCGCGGCGAATTGCCTAATCGCCATCAAGGGCTGGTTGAGCTCGTGGCTGATGCCCGCGCTCATCTTGCCAAGTGCGCTGAGCTTGCCAGCCTGCACCAGTTCGGCCTGTGCACGGCGCAGTGCGGCCTCGGCCTCCTGCCGCTCGCGGATTTCGCGGCGCAGGGCAAGGTTGGTCTCGGTGAGGCTTGCGGTGCGGTCGGCCACGCGGCGCTCCAGCTCAGCGTTGGCGCGGGCCAGCGTGCGGCGGCGTTCCTGCGCAAAGAGCAGCAGCGCGCCGAAAAACAGCAGCATTCCGCCCACGGCCCCCGCCTGCAACATGGCGATGCGCCGCGCCGGGGCCACATCGACCAGTGCCGCACCTGTCATGCCGATCCTTGGCAGTGCCTCGCTCACCTGTAGCGCGCGGCGCGGCAGGTAGGGGCCAAGGTCAATCTGCCAGATTTCATGCGGGCCACGGCGGCTTTGCGCAAATCGGATCGGCGCGCCACCGGGCGGCACCAGCTGCGCCTCGCCCGGCACCTTGCCCCAGCCCAGCAGTTCGGAGCGGTTGGACATGAAGACGCGGCCCGCCTCGTCCACCAGGAACACCGCCGTCTGCAAGCCGCGCCAGCCGAATTCGACATTTTCGGCATTGGCCACGCTGATCAGCGCGCCGTTGACCCTGCCATCAGCCCCGAACGACGGGGCGGCGAACTGGAATATCCGGGTGTCGCCCGCAGGCTGCATGGCATGGGTCGTGCCAAGCGCGCCGTCCATCGCACGGGCAAAGGCGGCAGAGCCGGTCAGGTTCTGTGGAAGCGTGCCGCGCGTGCCTGCGAGAAGATGTCCCGCCTTGTCGACGAAATAGAGTCCGGCCGCCCCGGTCCGGTCCGCCGATGCGGTCAGCAGCCGATTGGCCGCTGCTTCCTGATGCGGCACGCTCGATCCGGTCAGGACCGTGAGCGTCGGGTGATCGGCCAGGGCCACCGCCTGATCGCGGTAGCGTTGCAGGTCCGAGACCAGCCCGCCCAGAACCAGCGACATATCGGCCGTGCCCCGGCGCGAGAGCGCGTCGAGCGCCTGACCGTAGCCATATTTCCAGACCGAGCCGGTGATCAGGGCGACGACCAGCAGAATGGGGAGCACCAGCATGATGCGGGGGGCAGGGCGGAACATGGTCGGTAATCTATCAGCGCGTGACAGATGTTGACCAGCGACAATCCGCTCAGGCGCGGCCGGCGTCTGAGGACAGCATCAGGGACGACACCCCGAGGCGCGACAAGGCGGCCTCCCACTTGTCGGTATCGGCGGTGGAAAAGACCAGATCCTTGTCGGCCTCGCAGGTCAGCCAGCCATTGTCCGCAATCTCGGCCTCGAGTTGCCCGGGCCCCCATCCGGCATAGCCAAGCGCAAGAAGCGCATGGGTCGGGCCACGTCCGTCGGCGAGATCCTCGAGGATATCGAGCGTTGCGGTCATCGCGAAGGCATCGTCGATATCAAGCGTGGAGATGGCGGAATGATAGCCGTAATCATGCAGCACAAAGCCGCGCCCATGCTCTACCGGGCCCCCGAAATGCACCGGGAGGTCGCGCAAGTCAGGGCCGGGTGTGATCTCCAACTGTTCGAGCAGGTCGCGCATGCGCAACTCCTGTGTCGGTTTGTTGATGATCAGCCCCATCGTGCCTTCCTCGGAATGGGCGCAGAGAAACACCACCGCATGGGCAAAGCGGGGATCGCCCATTTCGGGCATCGCGATAAGAATTCTTCCTGTCAGATCGGTCGCTTCCGTCACGTGCTGCCCCTTTTGGTCATGTCCCCAGAATGGGGGCAGGGACAGCCCGGTGCAAGCCGGGTGTTAAAATCGTGGCAAGATTTCTCGCTTGAATGTGAGTTGGCATTTCCGTCGAAATCCCCCATTTGAAAGGCATGGTCAAATCCTTGTTCGCTCCTCTCTTGATCGCCGCCATGTCGCTCGCCTCGCCGGGGGCGGCCCAATCCGCCGATGATATGGTCAGCGTTTCGGTGCTGCCGGGATGGCAGATGTCCGACGGTCGGCACATGGCCGCATTGCGGTTTCGGCTTGAGGACGGGTGGAAAACCTATTGGCGCGCGCCGGGCGACGCGGGCATACCGCCGAGGTTCGACTGGCGCGGGTCGCAAAACCTGTCGCAGGTGGAAATCATCTGGCCCACCCCTGAGCAGACCATAACCAATGGCATGCGCACGATCGGCTATACCCATGACCTTGTATTGCCGGTGCGATTGACGCCGAAACAGGCGAATGTACCGATCTCGCTGTCGGCGGATATGGAAATCGGCGTGTGCAGCGATATCTGCGTGCCGGTCGAGATCGGCGTCGGGCTGGACCTGCCGCTTGGGTCCGGTGACCGCGATCCGCGCATTGCAGCAGCCCTTGCCGCACGCCCCTACACGGCAGCGGAGGCCGGGGTCGGGCGCGTCGCCTGTTCGGTCACGCCGATCGCCGGTGGCGGTCTGCGTCTGGTGGCACAGATCGACATGGAGCAGATGGGCGCGCAGGAACTGGTGGTGGTCGAGACCGACAATCCCGACCTCTGGGTCGCTCAGACGGACACCAACCGCCGTGGCGCCATGTTGCAGGCAGAGACCGAGATGCACCATGTCGAAGGGCGCGGCTTTCTGCTGGATCGGTCGGGTCTGCGGCTTACGGTGCTGAGCACGGGCGATGCGGTGGATATCCGGGGCTGTCCTGCCCCGTGATGCCGCTCAGCGACCGGTGCGGCGGGTCGGACCGCCATCGGGCAGGGCGATATTCGCCACCTGTTCCGAAATCGGATCATTGACCAGCGGGTGGGCCTGGGCGCGGAACGCGTCCGGGTCGTACATCTTGCGCCAGGTATCGCCTACATAGACCTCGAGACCGGAAAACGCGGCCTTGTAGCCCATCTTGGGGCTGCCGGGCACCCAGTAGCCGAGATAGACGTATGGCAGGCCATTCTCGCGCGCGATGTTGATGTGGTCGAGGATGATATAAGTGCCCAGAGACGCCTTGGGGCGGTTCGGCTCGTAAAAGGAATAGACCATGCTCACCCCGTCATCGAGGATATCGGTGAGGCAGACGGCAATCAGGTCGTCGCTCTCGGGGTCGGTATATTCCACGACACGCGTGCGGATCGGCGTTTCCTCGATCATCGCGGCGAATTCGAACGTGTCCATGTCGGCCATGCCGCCGGTAGCGTGGCGGCTCTCCAGATAGCGGCGGAAGAGATCGTATTGATCCTCGGTCGCCCAGGGCGAGGTCGCCCGGCGCTTGAGATGCGCGTTGCGGCGCGCGGTGCGCTTCTGGCTCTTGGAGGCGGTGAACTCTGCCACGTTGATCCGCGCCGAAAGACAGGCCGCGCAATCGGCGCAGGACGGCCGGTAGAGCACGTTCTGCGACCGGCGAAACCCTTGTTTCGACAGCCCGTCATTGAGGCGCTGCGCGCCCTCGCCCTGCAGGGCCGTGAACAGCTTGCGCTCCATCCGGCCCGGCAGGTAGGGGCAGGGTTGCGGGGCCGTCACATAGAACTGGGGCGCTATGGGAAGCGTGTGTCGCATGGGGGTATTCCGCGTTGTCCTTGGGCGCGACGATAACAACCATCACCGCCCCCGCCAAGAGGCTTGTCACGCCTCTGTCACATCGCCGCGCGGCGGTTGACGGCGACGCTGCCCAGAACCAGATCGCTCAGCCCCTGACCGCGCGCTCCGGTGAGCATCAAGACGATGGAAATGACCTGCAGGATCGGCAAGCCAAAGGAAATCGTCAGCCCGAGCGTATGCGCGAAGGCCAGCCCGAGATCGAATCGTTGGCCGTCGGATGCGCGAAACTCGATCGCCATCAGGCGCATGCCCCAGGTGGCCGAGCCGCGCGCGATGGTCACGACGCGGTAGGCAAAGCCGACCACCGTCATCAGTACCGGAAAGAAGAACAGGCCGGTGAAGGCGGTGAAGGGCACGATCAGCAGGCAGATCACGATGATCAGGATGGTGTCGACGATAAAGGCCACCAGCCGTTTTGACGCCACATCGGCATAGAATTCCGGTTGCCGCTCGGGGTCGGGCAGGTGCCAGGTGATGTCGCTCATGCGGGGGCCAATCGGGTCTGAGTCATTCGCTTTAGGATGGGCATGGGTGGGGCATTTGCAAGGGGTCAGGCGGTGAAATCCGCCTCTTGCGCGCCTGCGATTTCCATCAGGTGCCGTGGGGCGATGCCGAAGAGATGCCGGGGCGTGCCCGCCGCCGCCCAGACCTGCTCGAAGGTCAAGAGATGCGGATCGAAGAAGGCGCGCGGGTGCGTCAGGTGCCCGACTGGCGACACGCCGCCGATGGCAAAGCCGGTCTGCGACCGGATGAGCGCGGCATCGGCCTTGCCGAGCGCCTCGCCTGCCACGGCACTCGCGCGCGCATCGTCGACCCGGTTGGCCCCTGAGGTGACAAAGAGGATCGCAGTGCCGCTCGCCTCTCCGCGAAACATGATCGACTTGGCGATCTGCGCGATATCGCAGCCCACCAGATCGGCGGCCATCTGCGCCGTGGTGGCGTTTCCGATCTCGACGGGCGTGATCTCCAGCCCTGCGTCCTTTAGCGCGCGGGTCACGCGGGCGAGGCTCTTGCTCATGATTGTTCTCCGGTTTTTTCCCCTTATTTCAACTCCGTCAGCCATTGACCAGACCCGCGCGCCTTGTATCACTCGTGCCATGACATTCACCGATCGCCTGACCCGCCTGCCGCGCCCCTATGACCCCGACGAAGGGGAGGAGGCGCGCGCGGCGCTGCCCGACCTGACGGGAACGCTGTCGGATCTGCTGGCCGGGGCAGGGGGGTGCAGCCCGTTCCTGAAGACGCTGATCGTGCAGGAGGCGGCGTGGCTCGAGGCCGCGTTCGACGCGCCGGAGGCGGCGCTGACGGGGCTGTTCGATGCGTTGAAAGAGGTGCCGCCGGACCGTCTCGGGGCGGCCCTGCGCGAGGCAAAGCGGCGCGTGGCGCTGCTCACCGGGCTTGCCGATCTGGCGGGTGTCTGGCCGCTGGAGGAGGTGACGGGCCGTCTGACCGATTTTGCCGATCTGGCCTGCGATCTGGCGCTGAAATCCGCACTTGCCACCGAAATCCGGCGCGGCAAGCTGCCCGGCATGACCGAGGAGGACATCGCCACCGGTGCCGGAATGGTGGTGATCGCGATGGGTAAGATGGGCGCGCATGAGCTCAATTACAGCTCTGATATCGACCTCATTTGCCTGTTTGACGAGACCCGGTTTGACCGTGATGATTTCCACGAGGCGCGCGCCAGTTTTGTCCGTGCCACGCGCAAGATGTCCGCGCTGCTGAGCGACCGCACCGCCGAAGGCTATGTGTTTCGCACCGATCTGCGGCTGCGTCCGGATTCGGGCGTCACCCCGGTCTGCATGGCGATGGCCGCCGCCGAGACCTATTACGAGAGCCTAGGGCGCACATGGGAGCGCGCGGCCTATATCAAGGCGCGGGCCTGTGCGGGCGATATCGCGGCGGGCGACCGCTTTTTGTCCACGCTCACGCCGTTTGTCTGGCGCAAGCATCTCGATTTCGCGGCCATCGAGGACGCCCATAACATGCGCCTTGCTATCCGCGAGCATAAGGGGCTCGGTGGGCGGCTGTGTCTTGAGGGGCACAACATGAAGCTGGGGCGCGGTGGCATCCGCGAGATCGAGTTCTTCACCCAGACCCGGCAGTTGATCGCGGGCGGGCGCGACACCGATCTGCGGGTGCGCGGCACGGTGCCGGGGCTGGCGCGGCTGGCCGAGAAAGGCTGGATTCCCGAGAGTGCGGCCGAGACGCTGACCCGGCATTACCGCTTTCACCGCGAGGTCGAGCACCGGGTGCAGATGCTGCGCGATGCACAGACGCATCTTCTGCCGAATTCAGTCGAGGAATTCGACCGGCTCGCTGCCTTCATGGGCCGCGACACGGGGGATCTGCGCGCCGATCTGGAGGCGCGGCTGACCGAGGTGCATGACCTGATCGAAGGCTTTTTCGCGCAGGACACCGGCACCGAGGAGTGCGCCGTGCCGGATGCGCTCGACGGGGATGTGATCGCCCGCTGGCCCAGTTATCCGGCGCTGCGTTCCGCCCGGGCGGTGGAGATTTTCAACCGGCTCAAGCCCGATATCCTCGCGCGCCTTGCTCGCACCACCGAGCCGAACGAGGCACTGCTGGCCTTTGATGGGTTCCTGTCGGGCCTGCCTGCGGGGGTGCAGGTGTTTTCGCTCTTCGAGGCCAATCCGCAACTGATCGACCTGCTTGTCGATATCGTCGGCACCGCCCCGGTGCTGGCGCAGTACCTGTCGCGCAACGCGGGCGTGTTCGATGCGGTAATCGCCGGGGATTTCTTTGCCGACTGGCCGGGCCGCGCGGCGCTGGAGGAGGAGTTGGCGGCACGGCTGGCGCGCGAAGCGGATTACGAGCGCGCCCTCGATGCCGCCCGCCGCTGGCACAAGGAATGGCATTTCCGCGTCGGCGTGCATCACCTGCGCGGTCTCATCGACGCGGATCAGGCGGGGCGGCACTATGCCGATCTGGCAGGCGCGGTGATCGCGGCGGTCTGGCCACGGGTGATCGATCAGTTCAGTGAGAAACACGGGCAGCCACCGGGCCGTGGCGCGGTCGTGGTGGGCATGGGCTCGCTCGGGGCCGAGCGGCTCAACGCCGGATCCGATCTCGACCTGATTGTGATCTATGACGCCGGCGATGCGGAGGGCTCTGATGGCCGCCGTCCGCTGGCGTCGCGGCCCTATTACGCGCGGCTCACGCAGGCGATGATCACCGCGCTGACCGCGCCGATGGCCGAGGGGCGGCTTTACGAGGTCGACATGCGCCTGCGCCCCTCGGGCAATCAGGGGCCCGTCGCGACAAGCTGGCCGTCGTTCCGGAATTACCAGCAGAACGAGGCGTGGACATGGGAACATCTGGCGCTGACCCGGGCGCGGGTGATCACCGGGGATGCAGGGCTCGCCGAGGATGTCGAGGCGTTCCGTTCCAGCCTCATTGCCGAGAAATCCACGCCCGGTCCCGCGCTTGCATCGGTCAAGGAAATGCGCGCCCGCGTGGCCGAGGCCAAGCCCTCCGACGGACCCTGGGATGCCAAGCTGGGGCCGGGCCGCCTGCTCGATCTGGAGCTTGTGGCGCAGGCCGGGAACCTGATGGCGGGGCAGGCGGCGCGCGATGTGGCGTCGGGCTTTGCGGGCGGTGTCGCAATCGGCTGGTTGAGTGACGCCGACAGCGCAGCGCTCACACGTGCTTATGCGCTTTGCTGGCGAGTGCAGATGGTGGCCCGGCTGATCAGCGACAAGACGCTTGCGCCCGACCGCATCGGCGAGGGCGGCGCGGCATTCCTGCTGCGCGAGACCGCAGAGGAGACGCTGAGCGTGCTTGAAGACCGGTTGACCACCACCTGCGCGGCGGCGGCGGAGGTGATCGACGCCTGCCTTGACCACCCCCTCGGAGAGGGCTGAGCCATGGCCATGCAGCGCGATCCGCTCGACCCCAAGGGGCTCATCCGCGAAGCCTATCGCATCGACGGGATCGGGCCGGGGGAATGCCGCTCGATCTTTCTCGACTGGGCGCTGTCGCAGCCGCAGGAAGACAGCCCGCAGGTGGCAATCGCCGCGCTGATCGAGCAATATGCGCCTGACAATCCCGATCACCCGATGACGCAGGTTCTGCGCGAGGGGATGGAGAAATCAGGCCCCGCGCGCCGTCGTGGTGGCTGGCGCTCGCGTCCGAGAGACGTGTGAAACAGGGCCGAAGCCGTGTCACGTGCCTTGGGAATGCACGGAAAATGCGCTGAGTTCGTCTAAAATGCGCCCCAATTCAGGGTCACCTTCAGGTTGCAGCCATAACAGGCAATGCCTTGGAGGACACCATGATCACATTTCGTCTCGCCGCCGCACTGGTTCTGGGGTTTGGCCTGTCGGCCTGTGCCAGCGTCGATACCGCGACCCGCAACGCCCCGCTGGACAGCGCGATCACCCAATCGGTTCCGGTTTCGCTGGATATTCAGGATGTTCGTGTGACGGTGCCGAAATCCCTGAAGGCGTCCGAGGCAAACCGCTATTACCCCGGTGGTGACATCGTGTGGCGCGAGGACCCGCCCGGCGACCGTCACGCGCAGGTCAAGGCGATCTTCGAGACTGCCCTGCAAACCGGCGTGTCGCAGATGCCCAAGGGGGCTGTGCCCGCGATCCTCGATGTCAGGGTCACGCGGTTTCATGCATTGAGCGAAAAGGCGCGTTATACCATCGGCGGCGTGCATGCGGTGCAATTCGAATACGTGCTGCGCAACCCCGCGACCGGCGAAGCCTATGGCGCGCCGAAACTCGTCAAGGCCGACTTCAAGGCGTTTGGCGGGCAGGCTGCGATCAATGCCGAGCGGCAGGGGATCACGCAGAAGGTGCGTATCTCCGAGCAGCTTTCCAACGTGATCCGGTCCGAACTGCAGCCGTCCCAAGACTATCACGCAGAGGCGCTCGGACTCATGGGTGCGCTCAATCAAATCTGATCTTTCCCGGCAGCGGTAAACGGCGTAAGGGGGCGGGATGACACCGCCCCCTTATCCCGTGATCCGCCTCAAACCGAAGACCAACGCGCGCGCCATTCGCCATGGCGCGCCCTGGGTGTTCGACAATGAACTCGTCACTGATCGGCGCACCCGCGCCCTTGCCCCCGGCAGCATTGCCGTGCTCGAGGATGCCGAGCGCGCGCCGCTTGGCCTGGTGGCGGTCAATTGCGCCTCGCGCATCGTGGGCCGTATGCTGGATCGCGATGTTGGCGCGCAGATCGACAAGGCGTGGCTTGCGGTGCGTCTGGCGCGCGCGCAGGCGTTGCGAGCCCGGCTGTTCGAGGCACCGTTTTACAGGCTTGTCCATGCCGAGGCGGATGGCCTGCCCGGCGTGGTGATCGACCGTTTCGACGACATTGCCGTGATCCAGCCAAATGCGGCCTGGGCCGAGGCGCTGCTGCCCGAGATCGCGGCGGCGCTGCAAGAGGTGACGGGCGTGAGTACCGTGCTCAAGAACGCCTCGGGCCGGGCGCGCGGGCTGGAAGGGCTGGATGATCTGAGCGGTGTTCTGGCCGGACATGCGCCCGAGGGGCCGGTGCCGGTGCCGATGAACGGGGCCACTTACATGGCCGATCTTCTGGGCGGGCAGAAGACCGGTATTTTCTATGATCAACGGCCCAACCACGCGTTTGCCGCGCGGCTGGCCAAAGATGCGCGGGTCCTTGATGTGTTTGCCCATGTGGGCGGTTTCGCCCTGGCCGCTCTGGCGGGGGGCGCGGAGCGTGCATTGGCGGTGGACGGCTCTGCCCCGGCGCTTGATCTGGCGCGCGAGGGCGCGGCACGGATGGGGGTCGAGACCCGCTTTCACACGCGTCGCGGCGACGCGTTCGAGGTGATGGAGGCGCTGATCGACGAGGGCGCGGAATTCGATCTGGTGATCTGTGACCCGCCCGCCTTTGCCCCCTCGAAACCTGCGCTCGAGAAGGGGTTGCGCGCCTATGAGCGGGTCGCGCGGCTGGCGGCGGGGCTGGTCGCTCCGGGCGGCTATTTGGGACTTTGTTCCTGCTCGCATGCTGCTGATCTGGCGCGCTTTCGCACGGCCTGCACACGTGGCATCGGGCGGGCAGGGCGCGAAGGCGCGCTGATCCATAGCGGGTTTGCCGGGCCGGATCATCCGCTGCATCCGCAACTGGCGGAATCGGGGTATCTCAAGGCGCTCTTTTACCGGCTATGAAGGTCCTGCTGGATACCTGCGTGATCTATCCGACGGTGATGCGCGAGATGATCCT
Source organism: Roseovarius sp. (assembly GCF_040219995.1). GTDB lineage: Bacteria > Pseudomonadota > Alphaproteobacteria > Rhodobacterales > Rhodobacteraceae > Roseovarius. Next base: position 143,978 of record NZ_JAVJUC010000014.1, read on the forward strand.
GGGCGTGGCCGGGGCCGGGACCTTCACCCCGCTCTGGTCCGAGCGGATCATCGGCGAGTGGCTGCGTGCGGTGGCAAAACTGGGGCCGGATGCGCAGGCGCAGGCGGCGGGAGAGGCGGCGCTGATGGCTGCGCGATGGCCTGAGGCAAGCGTCGCTTACGCGCCCTCGCTCGAGGCCCGGCTGTGGCTGCCTGATCCCGCCGATACCCATGTTCTGGCCGCAGCGATCGCGGGGTCTGCCGATGGCATCCTTACGCTGAACGCGCGTGACTTTCCGCGCAACATTCTGGCCGAGGAGGGGCTGTGGCGGGCCGATCCCGACGGGTTCCTGCATGGCATCTGGCAGGCACAGCCGGGTCTGGTCGCGGAGGTGGCGGCGGGCGTTCTGGCGGAGGCAAAGCGGCTGTCGCAGGGGGATTGGGAGATGCGTCCCCTGTTGAAAAAGGCGCGGATGCCGCGACTGGCCAAGGCGCTTTCGGGAGGGTGATCTGGCCGGGGGCTGGGGTGGTCTGGCTTGGAGCGGACATAAGAGCCAACCGCGCGAAACGCACCGAAGGTGCCGCGCGATCGCAGGGCCGTCCCGCGGCCTGGCGATTTGATGGGTGGCGCAACGTGTTAAATTTAGAATGACTTGGCTGGCATAAAGCACCCGCCACGGCCGTTGCATCGCCAGTCCCCGGCCCTGCGATCACGCGGCACCTTCTGGCGGGGTGCTATGTCCGCTCCAGGCGAAGATCTGCCCCGTCCTTCGGATGCGATATCAGCGCAGCAACGCCTTCATTCCCTGATCCAGCCCTTCAAGCGTCATCGGGACCATACGGTCGTCGAAGATTTCGCGGATCATGCCGATGGAGTGGGTATAGTCCCATTCGCGGCGTGGCACCGGGTTGATCCAGAGGTGATCGGGCCACTGCGCGCGGGCGCGGTCCAGCCAGACCTGACCGGCCTCGGCGTTCCAGTGCTCGTTGGCGCCGCCCGGATAGGCGATCTCGTAGGGGCTCATGCTGGCATCGCCCACGAAGATGCACTTGTAATCGGCGCCGTAGGTGTTGAGTACCTCCCATGTCGGCGTCTGCGCATTCCAGCGCCGGGCATTGTCGCGCCAGACCCCTTCATAGAGGCAGTTGTGAAAGTAGTAGTATTCGAGATGCTTGAACTCGGCGCGCGCGGCTGAAAACAGCTCCTCCACCACCTTGATATGCGGATCCATCGAGCCGCCCACGTCGAGAAACAGCAGCACCTTGACGGCGTTGCGCCGCTCGGGCCGGGTTTTCACGTCGAGATAGCCATGCTCTGCGGTGGCGCGGATGGTGCCGTCGAGGTCAAGCTCTTCGTTCGCCCCGTCGCGTGCCCATTGCCGCAGACGCTTGAGCGCGACCTTGATGTTGCGCGTGCCAAGTTCGACGCTGTCGTCGAGATTGCGGAATTCGCGCTTGTCCCAGACCTTGACGGCGCGGCGGTGGCGGGACTCATTCTGACCGATGCGCACGCCTTCGGGGTTGTAGCCATAGGCCCCGAAAGGCGAGGTGCCCGCAGTGCCGATCCATTTCGAGCCGCCCTGATGGCGACCCTCCTGTTCGCGCAGCCGCTCCTTGAGCGTCTCCATCAGCTTTTCAAAGCCGCCGAGCGCCTCGATTTCGGCCTTCTCCTCGGGGCTGAGATGCTTTTCGGCCATCTTTTCAAGCCAGTCGGCGGGCAGGTCCACCGTGTCGAGCACATCCTGCATCGTGATGCTGTCCAGCCCTGAGAAACTGGCGGCGAAGGCCCGGTCGAAGCGGTCGATAAGCCGCTCGTCCTTTACCATCGCGCTGCGCGCGAGGTAATAGAACCCCTCTACGTCGTAGATGACCAGATTGACGCGCATCGCCTCGAGAAAGGTCAGGTATTCGCGCAGGGAAACGGGCAGGCCCGCTTTCCGGAGGTGCTCGAAAAACGGCAGAAACATCGCGGCTTACATCGCGCTGCGATGGATGATTAGTGTCGTGAACAACCCGGCAAGGCCGAAGACCAGACCGTAAACAAAGGCATAGAGCAGGATATCCGCCAGCTTGCCCTTGCGGGTATAGGCCACGGCTGCGCCACCGATGGCCCCGAGAACTGCGCCTGTGATTACAATCATCGCTTACCCGTTCGGTCCCTTGAGCGGGCTGAGCGCGCCAACTTCCCGCAGTTTCGCGCGCACCGCCCAATCTGCCCCATAGCCGTAGCGTGCCCAGCCCAGACTGTCCAGCCTGACGCTGCGCGCCTCGGCGACGCGTCCGGTCAGTTCGAGCGCCTCTGCGCGCAGCATTTGCAGCGTTGCCAGAAGCGCGGCATTCTCAAATCGCTCTGCCGTGCCGAGATGCGGGCCGATCAGCATCAGGGCATCCTCACCCCGGCCCTGCGCGATCGCGTAGCTGGCCAGTTGTGCGGCGGTAAAGGCGCGGTGCAGTTCGGTTCCGGGGGTGCGCTGATAGAATTGATCGGCGGTGGCGAACTGATCCTGCGCGAAGTCGGGATCGCTGGCCTGGGTCAACCTCCCGAGTGCGAAATGACTGAACGCGCGCCGGTGATCGGCCCAGCCCACGGCCTGTGCGATGCGCAGCGCATCGATTGCGGCCTCACGCCGTTGCGCGGTGCGCGCGCCGGGGCCAAGCGCGGTCTGGATCGCATCGATCCAGGCGCGCGGTGTGGAGCCGTGAAACCGCGGCCCGATCCGGTCACCGCCCGGGTTGAGCCGCGACAGGATCGCGGGCAGCCGTGCCTCGACCTCACGGCGGGTCATGCCGGCGCGCAGTTCCGGTGCGTAATAGGCGCGCAGGATCAGCATGTCGAAACCCGTCAGCACCGCATGCACGTTATCGTCATTGAACACGCTGTCGTTCAGGCGGTAGAGATCGTTCAGCGGACCGAGCGCCTGTGCAAGTTCTTCATGCAGGCAGTCGCGCACTTCCTGGGGGCTGGAATCGTTGGGCACGAAGATCGCGATCTTCTCGCGCCGGGTGATCCGCGTCCAGTCGGTGCTGCGGGCGTTGCGCGCGCTACGATACTGAGTGATGCGCGAGATGTTGGGCACCACGAAACAGGCCGCCGTGGGCAGTTGCCGACGGATATCATCGCGGCTCACGGCCTCGATGGTGATATTTGCACCCTCGTCATTCACGCGGCGAATGTCGATCCCGGCCTCGGTGCGCAGCCGGTGGATCAGGCGATTGAGGTCGGCCATCAGCGTGATCGGCGGCTCGCCCGTGACGCGCAGCGTGACCGGCCCCTCGAAGCGTGAGAAGTGCTGGAGCATGCGCCCCGATTCCATCTGAAAGCTCAGATCGAGAAAATCCCGAATGATATCGCGGTTGGAGCGCTGTGGCGGTACCGGGCGGGGTGCGGAAAACGCCTTCATCGGGGGCATCGTGCTCTCTTGCGGGAGGGCGGCACGCGACGCGGGTTCGTTATAGGTATAATTGCCGGGCACGCAAGCCCCGAGCATCAGACAGATTGGTAGAATGACACGGCGCATCAGGCCCCCGAAACTAGTTATGCCAGTAGGCGACCCGATGCCGGAATGGCGCAAGGTCGGACATCGGCGGGGTAAGGCAAAAAGAGGCGCGGCTGCGACTGAAGCAAACCACGCCTGTCCCTTGCCGCATCCAGTGCCGGGTCCGGGGCAGAGTTGACGTTCATCCTGTTCTGGGTAAGGAGCAATCAAGGCAAAATTGTGGCAATCGCCTCTCGCGCGAGTTGCGGGGCGGGACGGTCTGTCTGTGATGACGGATCGCGCCCGCATGACATCGCCTCAGCGCTGCCGCCGCGCCATGAAGGCGAGGCGTTCGAAGAGATGCACGTCCTGTTCGTTCTTGAGCAGGGCGCCATGCAGTTTCGGCAGGGCGTCCGCGCCGTCGCGGCGCAGGTCCTCGGGGGCCAGATCCTCGGCCAGAAGCAGCTTGAGCCAGTCGAGCACCTCGGAGGTCGATGGCTTTTTCTTGAGCCCGGGCTGGTCGCGAATCTCGTAGAACTGGGTGAGCGCGGCGGTGAGCAACGCCTCTTTTATGCCGGGGTGATGCACCTCGACGATGCGACGCATGGTGTCGGCCTCGGGAAAGCGGATGTAGTGAAAGAAACAGCGGCGCAGGAAGGCGTCGGGCAGTTCCTTTTCATTGTTCGAGGTGATGATGATGACGGGGCGATGACGGGCGCGAATCGTCTCACCGGTCTCGTAAACATGGAATTCCATGCGGTCGAGTTCCTGCAGCAGGTCGTTGGGAAACTCGATATCGGCCTTGTCGATTTCGTCGATCAGCAGCACCACCTTTTCGCCCGCCTCAAACGCCTCCCACAGCTTGCCCTGTCGGATGTAGTTGCGCACGTCATGCACGCGTTCTTCGCCCAGTTGACTGTCGCGCAACCGGCTGACGGCATCGTATTCGTAGAGGCCCTGTTGCGCGCGGGTGGTCGACTTGATGTTCCACTCGATCAGCCGCAACCCGAGCGCCTGCGCCACCTGCCGCGCGAGTTCGGTCTTGCCGGTGCCGGGCTCTCCCTTGACCAGCAAGGGACGTTCTAGCGTGACCGCGGCATTGACCGCGACAGTCAGGTCAGCGGTGGCGACATAGGCGTCGGTGCCTTCGAATTTCATCGGTTTATCAATCCTTTTCGGGACCGCACGCAGCGGTGTCGCGGCTAAACTAGTCCGTTCGACAATTCACATCAATGGCGTGTGATTGGCTAGTGACAATCGGGGCGGTCAGGTGTAGATCAGCCCCCAATGGGGCACCCACTGTCTGAGGAGTACACGATGCCAGACACTGGCCTTGATGAGGGGATCGAGATGAAAGCCGAAGTATTTCTGCCCGAGGATTATCAGCCGGCCGAGGACGAGCCGTTCATGAACGAACGCCAGCTCGAGTATTTCCGGCGCAAGCTGATCAAGTGGCGTCTGGAGTTGCTGGAAGGCAGCCGTGAAACCATCGAAGGCCTGCAGGATGGCACCCGCGCCATTCCCGACGTGGCCGACCGCGCAAGTGAGGAAACCGACCGCGCACTTGAGTTGCGGACCCGTGACCGTCAGCGCAAGCTGGTCGCCAAGATCGACGCTGCGCTGCGCCGGATCGACGAGGGTGAATACGGCTATTGTGAAAAGACCGGCGAGCCGATCAGCCTCAAGCGGCTGGACGCGCGCCCGATCGCCACGATGACGCTCGAGGCGCAAGAGCGCCACGAACGGCGTGAAAAGGTTCACCGCGACGACTGATGGCACGGTGACCGTGCACGGGGACGTCCTGCAAATGATGCGCCGGAGATCACTCTCCGGCGCGTTTTGCCTTTGAAAGGCCACGATGAAACTGGATACGCTCAAGGTATGCGTGATCGGCGCGGGGATTGGCGGGCTCGCCGTGGCACGTGCGCTGGCTCTGCGCGGGGCGGATGTGAGCGTGCTCGAACAGGCCCCCGAGATATCCGAGGTGGGTGCCGGGCTGCAGATCAGCCCGAACGGTTTTGCCGTGTTGCGCGCGCTTGGTCTGGATGCCGCCCTTCGGGCCCGCGCGGTGCAGGCAGAGGCGGTGTGCCTGCGTGATTATCGCCGGGGAGAGGTGCTGCGGCTGGATCTCGGCGCTCTCGACAGTCAGGACTATTACTTTATCCACCGCGCCGATCTGATCGAGGTGCTGGCCGAAGGCGCGCGCGAGGCCGGGGCACGTATCCGTCTGCTGCAAAAGGTGTCGTCGGTCGAAGGCGGCGCGCAGCCGCGCATACATCTGGCCAGCGGGGCGCAGACCGAAGCCGATCTGGTGATCGGGGCCGATGGCCTGCATTCGGTGGTGCGCCCGGTTCTGAATGGCATCTCAACGCCGTTCTTCACCCGGCAGGTGGCGTGGCGCGCAACAGTTCCGAACCTGTGGGATCGCGGCCCCGAGGTGCAGGTGCATATGGGCCCGATGCGCCACGTGGTGAGCTATCCGTTGCGGGGCGGGGCGTTGCTTAACCTCGTGGCGGTGCAGGAACGCGCCGCCTGGACCGAAGAAAGCTGGAGCCAGCGGGACGACCCGGTGGCCCTGCGCGCGGCTTTCGGAGATTTCAGCGCCGATCTGCGGGCCATGCTCGATGCCGTCGAAGAGGTGCATCTGTGGGGATTGTTCCGACATCCGGTGGCGAAGGTCTGGCAGCGCGACGGTCTGGCACTTCTGGGGGATGCGGCCCATCCCACCTTGCCGTTCATGGCGCAGGGCGCGTCGATGGCGCTCGAGGATGCGTGGGTGCTGGCCGATGCGCTGCGCGATGAAGCGTCGCGCGAGGCCGCTCTTGATCGCTACCAGGCGCGCCGCGAGGGGCGTGCCGCGCGGGTTGTCGATGCTGCCAGCCGCAACGCGTGGAAATATCACCTGTCCTTCCCGCCGCTGAGATGGGCGGCGCACACCGCCCTGCGCGCGGGCGGCGCGCTCGCCCCTGATCGGATGATGCGTCGGTTCGACTGGCTATACGGGCATGATGTGACACGCGCCGCGTAGGGCAAATGCGCGACGATCAGGCGTCGAGGTCGACCCAGACGGGCACGTGATCCGAGGGTTTTTCGCGCCCGCGGACGTCTTTTTCGATATGGCAGTCGGTCATCAGGTCCGCCGCTTGCGGGCTGAGCAGGAAATGGTCGATGCGGATGCCGTCATTGCGGTTCCACGCTCCGGCCTGATAATCCCAGAAGCTGTAATGCCCGGGGCCTTGGGTGCGGGCGCGAAACGCCTCGGTATAGCCAAGGTTCAGGATCCGGCGAAAGGCGGCGCGGCTGTCGGGCAGGGCGAGCGCGTCCTTGGCCCAAGACTCGGGTCGGGCGGCGTCCTCGTCTTGCGGGATGATGTTGTAATCACCCCCCATGAGCACCGGCTCTTCGGTTTCCAGAAGTGCTGCGGCGCGGGTGTGCAGCCGCTCCATCCAGGCCAGTTTGTAGTCGTATTTCGGCCCCGGCGCGGGGTTGCCGTTGGGCAGATAGAGGCCGCAGAGACGGAGCGCGCGATGCTCGCCCATCACCGTGGCCTCGATCCAGCGGGCCTGTTCGTCGGCATCATCACCGGGCAGACCGCGCGTGACATCCTCGAGCGGGCGCTTGGATAGAATCGCCACACCGTTGAAGCCCTTTTGCCCGTGGGTTTCGACGTTATAGCCGCGCTCTTCGAACATCTCGCGCGGAAAATTCTCATCGACGGATTTGATTTCCTGCAACAGCGCCACATCGGGCGACGCGTCGTCGAGCCAATCGGTCAACGCCTGCAGGCGCGCCTTGATCCCGTTGATGTTGAAACTCGCGATCCTCATGGCAGATGTCCCCTCTCGGCAGGTGCTGCAGCTATCGCAGCGTGCTTGTAGGGTTGCAAGTGGTTTCAGAAATGCGCACCGGAGCAAGGCAATGATCACAAAAACGACCGGAGCCGCCCACATTTAAACCAAATAACAACGTCATGCTGCGACACAGAGAAAGAGTTTACCGAGGAAGAGTGGGCGCCACGTGGCTGTTTTCACGGATCAAACCATCGCCGGAGATTTTGACCCGGGCGCTCCGCCGGGCCTTCCGACGACGATCACCGTCGTCACGATGGAAATCAACGATGCGGATGATGATGGTCTGATCCGACCCAATTCCGGCGATCAGGTCAATGGCAGCAACGTCAATGCGGTCTGGGTCGGAGATACCGTTACGATAGACGGCGTGACGATCACGGGTGTGACGTTCTACACCGATGACGGCGCGCGCTATTTCACTCCGTCTGATGGATCGGTGCTGCCGGATGGGGGCGAGGCCACGGCCACCACCTTTGTTCAGCAAAGCACCCAGTTCCCGGTGGGCAGTTTCGGGCCCCCGTGCTTTGTCGCGGGGTCGCGGATCGCGGTGCCCGGCGGGTTTGTTCCGGTCGAGGGGCTGCGGATCGGTGACCTTGTTGAGACCCGCGATCATGGCGCGCAGGCGGTCCGCTGGATTGGGCAACGCACGGTGCCGGGGCGCGGGGCGTTCGCGCCGATCCGGTTTGCGCCGGGGGCGCTTGGGGTTCACGGAGAACTTCTGGTCTCTCCGCAGCACCGCATCTTGCTCGAAGACTGGCGCGCGGCGTTCTACCTAGGAGAGGACGAGGCGCTGTGCCCGGCGCATATGCTGGTCAACGGCGATACCATTCACCGTGCCCCTCGTGCGCAGGTGACCTATGTGCACTTCATGTTCGATGCGCATGAAATCGTGATGGCCGAGGGTTTGGCGAGCGAGAGTTTTCTCTTCGGCGATTATCTTTGCAAGGATACCAGTGCGTTACGCGCTGAAATCATTGCGCTTTTCCCCGAGTTCGGGGGGCAGGGCCCGAAGATGAGTGCCGCGCGGCGCACGCTGCGGGCGCATGAGGCGCGATTGCTGCGGGACGGGGCCGCGCCGCGCAACACCTGCGCCGCCTGACCCTACATCGAGAACGAGGTGCCGCAGCCGCAGGAGGAACTTGCGTTGGGGTTCTCGATCACGAAGCGTGCGCCGATCAACTCTTCGCTGAAGTCGATCGTCGCCCCGGCGAGGAAGGGCAGCGAGACACTGTCGACCACCACTTTCTGCCCCTGACCCTCAAGCACCATGTCATCCTCGGCGGGCTGGTCGAGCTTGATATCGTACTGGAACCCCGAGCAGCCGCCACCTTCGACGGCAACGCGCAGGGCCTGATTCTGTTCGCCTGCTCCGATCTCTGCCAGACGGGCAAAGGCGCGCGGGGTCACCTTGGGGGGCATTTGCATGGCGCATCTCCGGGGATTTTCGTGGTCTGTATAACGTCGGTTTAACGTCGGTATTGCATCTGTAATATAGAGGCCGAGGCAACAGGCGACAAGGACATGCAGAATGACGGCCCTTTATGCCACCGATCCGGCGCGCAGCCGGGGCCGCCGCGTGCCCGAAGAGGAAAGCGCGTTCCGTTCGGCCTTTCAGCGTGACCGCGACCGGATCATCCATTCGAGCGCCTTTCGACGGCTCAAGCACAAGACGCAGGTCTTTGTCGCCCATGAGGGGGATTACTACCGCACCCGGCTCACGCATTCCATCGAGGTGGCGCAGGTGGCGCGGACGATCTCGGGCGCGCTTGGCCTCAATGCGGAACTGACCGAGGCGGTGGCGCTGGCGCATGATCTGGGACACACGCCGTTTGGTCACGCGGGCGAGGATACGCTGGCGGCGCTGATGGCCCCCTATGGCGGGTTCGACCACAACGCGCAGGCGCTGCGGATCGTGACCTTGCTGGAACGGCACTATGCCGCCTTCGACGGGCTCAACCTGACATGGGAAACGCTGGAAGGCATCGCCAAGCATAACGGCCCGGTCACTGGCGCGCTGCCCTATGCGCTGGCTGACTATAACGCGGAGCACGATCTGGAGCTTGCCACCCATTCCGGGGCCGAGGCGCAAGTGGCCGCATTGGCGGATGACATCGCCTATAACAATCACGACCTGCATGACGGGCTGCGGGCGGGGTTGTTCACCGATGAGGAGATTGCGGCGTTGCCCATCGTCGGGGACTGCTTTGCCGAGGTGGACCGGCTTTATCCCCGGCTTGATCCGAAACGCCGCAGGCATGAGGCGTTGCGGCGGGTGTTCGGGGTGATGGTGGGCGACGTGATCAGCGGCTCGCGCGCCACGCTGGACGAGATGCGGCCCGGGACCGTGGAGGAGGTGCGCCATCTGGGCGCGCCGGTGATCCGCTTCTCGCCTGCGCTGTGGACGGATCTGCAGGCGATCCGGCGGTTTCTCTACACCCGGATGTATCGCGCGCCAAAGGTCAATGAGATGCGCGCCATGGTCCACGAGGTGGTCAGCGATCTTTTTCCCTTTTACCTCGACGCGCCCGAGCACCTGCCCGATGAGTGGCGCAGCGACGTGGCGCAGGCGGCGGACCGCACCGCGCTGGCGCGGCTGGTGAGCGACTACATCGCCGGAATGACCGACCGGTTCGCGTTGCAGAGCCATGCGCGGCTGATCGGCGGTGATCCCAACCCTGCGACACATGATGGAGTATGAGTGATGGCCGTTGAACAACAGGCGGGCGAACTGGCCCCGGTGATGGTGTTCGCGCTTGTGGGCGCGCTCGGGGTGGGGGCGCAATGGCTGGCTTGGCGCCTGCGCATGCCCGCCATCGTGCTGATGCTGCTGGCGGGGCTGGCGGTGGGGCCGGGGCTGGGCCTGTTTGATCCGGCGCGCGATATCGGCCCGCTGATGACCCCGATGGTGGCCATCGCGGTGGCGATCATCCTCTTCGAGGGCGGTCTGACCCTGAACCTGCATAGCCTGCGGGGGGCTGCCGAAGGGGTCTGGCGGCTGGTGATCATCGGCGCGCCGCTGGGCTGGCTCGGCTCGACGCTGGCGCTGCATTATGCCGCCGGTCTGGAGTGGCCCGTTGCCGCCGTGTTCGGCGGGATCATGATCGTCACAGGCCCGACGGTGATCGCGCCGCTGCTGCGGCAGGCGCGGCTTGCGCGGCGCCCGGCGCAACTGCTGCAATGGGAGGCGATCGTCAACGATCCGGTCGGCGCGCTGGCGGCTGTGCTGGCCTTCGAGGTGGTGCTGGTGATGGCCGCGTCAGAAACGGCAGGCGGGGCCGTCCTGTCGATGGCGCAGGGCATCGCAGTGGCATTGGTGCTGGGACTGGGGGCCGGTTGGGGGCTGGTGCGGGCCTTCACCGCCGGGCATGTGCCGGAATTCATGAAGGTGCCGGTGCTCTTTGCCGTGCTGCTGGGGGTGTTTGCGTTGTCGGATACCGTGCTGCATGAAAGCGGGCTGCTGACGGTGACGGTGATGGGCGTCTACATGGCCAATACCGACCTGCCAAGCTATGCCGAACTGCGCCGGTTCAAGGAACATGCGACGGTTTTGCTGGTGTCGGGCGTGTTCATCCTGCTGGCTGCCTCGATGAACATGGAGGCGCTGGCGCTGCTCGATGCCCGCGCGGCGGTGTTTGTTGTGGTGACGATCCTGCTGGTGCGCCCGCTGACGGTGCTGGTCTCGCTTCTGGGCACCAAGGTGGCGATGAATGAGCGGCTATTGGTGGCGTTCACCGGGCCGCGCGGCGTGGTGCTGGTGGCGGTGGCCGGGCTCTTCGGCGAGCGGCTGGTGGCGCTCGGCTTTGAGGATGCGGCGCGGCTCACGCCGCTGGCCTTTGCGCTGGTGGCGGCGACGGTGGTGTTGCACGGGTTTTCGCTGCGGCCCATGGGGCAGCTTTTGGGGCTGGCCGGGCAGGGGGTGCCGGGGGTGATCATCGTCGGCGGCTCGCAATTCTCGGCGTCCTTTGGCAAGGTGCTGTCGGAGATGGACGTGCCGGTGCTGATCTCTGACCCCAATCGCGCGCGGCTGCGCACCGCGCGCGAGGCCGGGCTGCGCACGTTTTTCGGCGATATCCTTTCGGAGGCCGCCGAGCACGGGGTGGAGATCGTGAATTTCGGGCGTGTTCTCGCGGTGACCGACAACGATGCCTACAACACGCTGGTGGCCACCGACCTTGCCCCCGAATTCGGGCGCGAGAATGTCTATCAGTTGCGCCGCGCGAAAGAGGACAACGCGCGCCATGCGCTGCCCGCCACGCTGGGCGGGCGCAAGATCGGCGGTGAGTTGGGCTATTACGAGATTGCCCGCCACATGAGTAAAGGATGGACCGTGCGCGCCACCAAGCTGAGCGACAGCTACGCGCTGGAGGACTGGCAGCGCGACAACCCCGAGGCGGTGCCGCTGGCCGAGATGGCGGCGGGCGGCGGGCTGTCCTTTGTGACCCGTGAGAGCGAGGCCAAGGGCGGCGACGGCACGCGGTTGATCGCGCTCGCGCCGCCGCGCGAAAAGGCGGACTAGGCGGAAAAGCGGCAGGGCGCGGTGGTCAATGCCTAGCGGCTGGCATCCCGGTCCTTTGGCGCGCGGCTCTGGCCTGCGGTCGAGGCGCTGGCGGCGGGGAATTGGGCCGGGCCTTGTGGCTCGGTCCTGCATCTGGGGCCTGAATGATTGACGCGGGGGCTATCGGTGGTAAACCGGCGCGCATCGCAGCAGGAAAGGCGTGCCATGAATCTCTTTACCGACATCCGCAGTCTCGTCCTTGATGCACTGGCCCGGATGCAGAGCGCGGGACAGTTGCCCGAGGGGCTCGACATGGGCAATGTCACGGTGGAGCCGCCGCGCGATCCGGCGCATGGCGATATGGCCACGAATGCCGCGATGGTGCTGGCCAAGCCTGCCGGGCTGAAGCCGCGCGACATTGCCGCCACGCTGGCCGACATGCTGGCCGAGGACGACCGCGTTGCCGTGGCCGAGGTGGCCGGGCCGGGGTTTCTCAACCTGCGGCTGGCGCCGGGGCTGTGGCATCGCGTGCTGCGAAACGTGCTGGAGACGGGGCCGGATTTCGGGCGCTCGGATTTCGGGCAGGGCAAGCGCGTCAATGTCGAATATGTTTCGGCCAACCCGACCGGGCCCTTGCATGTGGGCCATACGCGGGGGGCGGTCTTTGGCGATGCGCTGGCGAGCCTGCTGGATTTCAACGGCTATGAGGTCACGCGCGAATATTACATCAACGATGGCGGCGCGCAGGTCGATGTGCTGGCGCGGTCGGTCTACCTGCGGTATCTGGAGGCGCATGGGCAGGAGGTGGCCTTTGCCGACGGCACCTATCCGGGCGATTACCTGATCGAGGTCGGTCGCGCGCTCAAGGACAAGGTGAATGATGCCTATGTTGGTCAGCCTGAAGAGGTCTGGCTGGAAGCGATCCGCGATTTCGCCACTGAGGCGATGATGGATTTGATCCGGGCGGATCTCAAGGCGCTTGGCGTCGAGATGGACGTGTTTTTCTCGGAAAAATCGCTCTACGGGACCGGACTGATCGAGGCGGCGATCGAGGATCTGCGGGGCAAGAACCTGATTTACCGCGGCGTGCTGGAGCCGCCCAAGGGCAAGATGCCCGAGGATTGGGAGCCGCGCGAGCAGACGCTGTTCAAATCGACCGAGCATGGCGATGACGTGGACCGCCCGATCATGAAATCGGATGGTGGCTGGACCTATTTCGCGCCCGATATCGCCTATCACTATGACAAGATCAGCCGGGGGTTCGATCTGCTGATCGACGTGTTCGGTGCCGATCACGGTGGCTATGTCAAGCGGATGAAGGCGGCCGTTTCGGCGCTGTCGGAAGGCCGGGTGCCGGTCGATATCAAGCTGTGCCAACTGGTCAAGCTCTACAAGAACGGCGAGCCGTTCAAGATGTCGAAGCGCGCGGGCACGTTTGTCACCCTGCGCGATGTGGTCGATCAGGTGGGCGCGGATGTGACCCGCTTTGTCATGCTCACGCGCAAGAACAATGCGCCGCTGGATTTCGATTTCGACAAGGTGATGGAGCAATCGAAGGACAACCCGGTATTCTACGTGCAATATGCCAATGCGCGGGTGAATTCGGTGCTGCGCAAGGCGCAGCACGCGGGGATTGCGGTCGACGATGCCACGCTTGCGGCGGCGGATCTGTCGGGGCTGACCCATGAGGCCGAGATCGCGGTCGCCAAGAAGGTCGCCGAATGGCCGCGCCTTGTCGAGATCGCGGGCCGCTCGAACGAGCCGCACCGGGTGGCGTTCTATCTCTACGATCTGGCCTCGGACCTGCACGGGCTGTGGAATCGCGGCCATGACGAGCCGTCGCTGCGCTTTCTGCAGGAGGGCGATCCGGCCACGTCGCAGGCGAAAATCGCCCTCGTGCGCGCCGTAACCGTTGTTATTTGCGCAGGTCTTGGTATCTTGGGGGTAACTCCGGCGGAAGAGATGCGTTAAGCGATCCGACATCAAGCCGGGGATGAGGCAGTGTAATCAATTCCCGGCGGCCATGTATCGCCGGTGAGGCAAGAGGCAGAGCATGGCTGATATGCACGATGCAGGGTTCGAACCGGCGCCCGCACGCACGGCGGCACTCGGGACACTCACCAATATCACAGGCGCGGTCCTGTCATTTGCGCTTGTCGCGGGGGTGGGCGTCTGGGGCTATGAACTCATCATGCGCGACGTTTCGGGTGTGCCGGTGGTGCGCGCGGTCGAGGGGCCGATGCGCGTGGCCCCCGAGGATCCGGGCGGACAGGCGGCCGATCATCAGGGGCTGGCCGTCAATGCGGTGGCCGCCGAGGGCATCGCCGCGGCACCTGCGGATCGCCTGATCCTGGCGCCGCCGCCGCTTGACCTGACGCTGGAGGATGTGCCGCGAGTGGCGGCAGCGACTGCGGAACCGGCGGAGGTCAGCCCGACCGCCGAGGCGGGTGAGGAAACCCCGGATGACGCGCCCGAGGTGCTTCAGCAAGCCTCCGTGCAGGCGCTGGCCGATCTGGTCGCCGAGGATGTCGCCCCGCTGACCCCGCTTGATCCGCCGCAGGAGGATGCCGCCGAGGAACCGGAGCAGGCGACCGTCGAGGGTGGGCTGAGCCGGTCCTTGCGTCCGCGTCAGCGGCCGGACGTGTCGCAGGCCGTGGCGCTTGCCGTGGCGGCGGCGCGCAGCACGGATGAGGCGGCGCAAGAGATTGATCCCGAGGCGATCCCGACAGGAACACGCCTTGCGCAGCTTGGGGCGTTTGAATCGGCTGCGGTGGCGCGCGAGGAATGGGACCGGTTGCAGACCCGGTTCGAGGATTTTCTGGATGGCAAGAACCGCGTGATCCAGAAGGCCGAGAGTGGTGGGCGGACGTTCTACCGGTTGCGCGCCATGGGCTTTGCCGATCTCGGCGAGGCGCGGCGGTTCTGCTCGGCTCTGGTGGCGGAACGCGCCGATTGCATCCCGGTGGTCACCCGGTGACGCGCTACGGCGCGACGATCCTCGATGCCGAAGGGCTGTGTCTGACCCCTGACGAGAAAGCGTTTTTTCGCGATGCGCGCCCGTTCGGGTTCATCCTGTTCGCGCGCAATATCGACACGCCGGATCAGGTGCGGGCGCTGTGCGCCGAGATGCGCGAGGCGGCGGGGCATGACGCGGTGATCACCATTGATCAGGAGGGCGGGCGCGTGCAGCGCCTGCGCGCGCCGCACTGGCGCGACTGGCCCGCGCCGCTGGATCAGGTGGCGCAGGCGGGGGCCGAGGCCGCACGGGCGATGTATCTGCGCTACCGGATCATCGCGGCGGAACTGCATGCGCTCGGGCTCGACAGCAATTGCGCGCCGCTGGTCGACGTGGCCGGGCCGCGCACGCATCCGTTCCTGCGCAATCGCTGCTATGGCGAGGATGCCGTGACGATGGGCGCGCTTGGTCGTGCGGTGGCGGAGGGGCTGTTGGACGGGGGCGTGCTGCCGGTGGTCAAGCATATCCCCGGGCATGGCCGCGCCGAGGCCGACAGCCATCACGATCTACCGCTGGTGGATGCCGTGAAGAGTGACCTGCAAGATGTTGATTTTGAGCCGTTTCGGCTGCTAAATGACCTGCCGCTCGGGATGACGGCACATGTGGTCTATTCGGCCATCGACGGCCTGCCCGCCACGCTGTCCGCCCCGATGATGCGGGTGATCCGCGAGGAAATCGGCTTTGACGGGCTGATCATGACCGACGACATCTCGATGAAGGCGCTGCAGGGCACGCTGCCTGATCTTACGCGCAAGGCGCTTGGCGCAGGCTGTGACGTGATCCTGCATTGCAACGGCACGCTGGCGGAGCGGCAGGCGGTGGCAGAGGCGGCGGGCGCGATGTCTGACGCGGCGCAAAGCCGGGCGGAGCGGGCTCTGACATGGCGTAAAACGCCCGATCCGGTTGACATTTCGGCCCTCTCGGCGCAGCTTGACGCGCTGATGAGTGGGCGCTTGCATGGCTGAGGACGACTTCGATCAGGGTGAGGCAGTGACCAATGTGGCGGACCGTCTGGCCGCCGAGGCGCTGATCGTCGATGTGGACGGGTTCGAGGGGCCGCTCGACCTGCTACTGACGCTGAGCCGGACGCAAAAGGTCGATCTGCGCAAGATATCTGTCCTGCAGCTGGCGCAACAATACTTGGCCTTCGTGGAGCGCGCCAAGGCGCTGCGGCTGGAACTGGCCGCCGATTACCTAGTGATGGCGGCGTGGCTGGCGTTTCTCAAATCACGGTTGCTGTTGCCGCCCGACCCGTCGGAAGACGGGCCCTCGGGCGAGGAGATGGCGGCGCATCTGGCGTTTCAGCTGGAGCGGTTGCAGGCGATGCGCGATTGCGCGGCGCGGCTGATGGGGCGCGACCGGCTGGGGCGGGATTTCTTTGCGCGCGGTATTCCCGAGGACGTGATGCGGCTGCGCAAGGTGCAGTATACCGCGACGTTGCTGGACCTTATGCAGGGCTATGCGCGGATCAGGACGCGCGACGAGTTCCGCCCCTATGTCATGGACCGGGACGCGATTTTCACGATGGAACAGGCGCTGGAGCGGTTGCGGGGGCTGATCGGCTTTGCCGGGACATGGACGGATATCTCAAGCTATTTGCCGGACGGGTTCACCACCGATCCGGGGCGGCGGCGCTCGGCGACGGCGTCGACCTTTGCGGCCTCGCTGGAATTGGTGAAAGAAGGGCGGGTAGAATTGCGGCAGGCCGAGACATTCGCCCCGATCGAGCTGCGGCGTAAGGATTAAGAGTTTGTCAGAAGAAACGGAAAAGAAAGAAGAAAGCCTGTTTGATGCGCCGCCCATGGCGGAGCAGGAGCGGATGGTTGAAGCGATGCTGTTTGCCAGCGCCGAGCCGCTGAGCACGCGCGATATGGGCGAGCGGATGCCACATGGCTGTGACCCCGCAGAGGCGGTGGTGCATCTGCGCAAACGCTATGAGGGGCGTGGGGTCAGGGTGGCCAAGGTCGGCGATGCCTGGGCGATGCGCACCGCGCCCGATCTGGGCTATCTGATGAGCCGTGAGACGGTCGAGACCCGCAAGCTGAGCCGGGCGGCGATCGAGACATTGGCGATCATCGCCTATCATCAGCCGGTCACGCGGGCCGAGATCGAGGAGATCCGGGGCGTGTCGGTCAGCCGGGGCACCGTCGATCAACTGCTTGAAATGGAATGGATTCGCTTTGGTCGGCGCAAGATGACGCCGGGGCGTCCGGTGACCTTCGTGGTGACGCAGGAGTTTCTGGATCAGTTCGGGCTAGAGAGCGCGCGCGATCTGCCGGGGCTCAAGGAACTGCGCGCGGCGGGGTTGCTGGAGAACCGCCCGCCACCCGGCACGATGCCGCAACTGGGCGAGGGCGAGGAGGCCGACGAGACCGAGACCGCGCCCGGGCAGAACGAGTTGTTCGAGGATTGAGGCGCGCGCACCCGGCCGGTGAATTTCTGCCGGTCCTGCCCTGAAATCTGCACGTTTACATGTTATGGTCTGCAAGAGGCAGCGAGAGGAGAGGCGCAATGAACGCCAATCAGATGATCAACATGGTGATCCGCATCGTCATGCGCCGGTTTCTGAGCCGGGGTGTGAATGCGGGGATGGATGCGGTGGGCAAGCGCATGGGCAGCGGGGCCAAGCGTCCGCCGCGGGACAAGGATCACCGGTCCTGATCGGGTGAGGTGTGGCGCCACGCGGTCCACGCCTCGGGCGTGTCGAGATCGGTGGTGGCGCGGGTGCCCGGTAATCTGACGGTTTGAACGGGGTTGGCGTGCAGGATGTCCTGTGCGCCCTGATCGCCTGTGAGGTGGCGCATCGCGGGCAGGAACGCGGCCGGGAAGAGCACCGGGTGACCGGGGGTGCCGTCCTGGGCCGTGGCGCGGATTATTTTACTCTCATCATAGGCTTGAAGGACGGTGTTAATGTCCTCTGCGGTCAGGTCCGGCAGGTCGGGCAGGAGCACCAGGAGCGCGCTAGGGTCGTGGCGCAGTGCCCAATCGGCCCCGGCGCGCAATGAGGCGGAAAGGCCTGTGGCGGCATCCTCGACAATCACGGTGGAAAGCTGCGGCTGTGCGAGATCGCGCAACGCCTCGGCGCGCCGGGGCCTGTCGGGGGGCAGAGTGACGAGGACGGGGTGCCCGAGGCCAAGCGCCATCCCGACCCGGTCACGCAGAAGGGGTGCACCGCGCACCTCCTCCAGCAGCTTGTCGCGCCCGCGCATCCGCGACGAGGCCCCGGCGGCGGGAATGAGGATGAGCACATCGGCCATGCCGTCAGCGGATCACGTTCATCCGCAGTTTCAGCCCGCGCCGTGCCTCTTGCGGCAGGTGGCGGTTGAGGTGGCGGTTGATCAGCCCGAAAATCCCGATGATCACCAGCGTGAGCAGGATGAAATATCCCGCAAGGATCGGGTAGGGCACGAACGGGTTGAAGGTCTTGTCAGCGAAGTAATTGGCGTAATAGAGCGCGTCGCCGCGTTGTTGCCAGGCCGGAAAGCCCGAGAAAAAGACCAGCGTGGTGGCGTGAAAGAGAAAGATCGCCTCGTTGGTGTAGGCGGGCCAGGCAAGGCGCAGCATGGTCGGCCAGATGATCCGGCGAAACCGTGCCATGCCGGTGAAGCCGTAGGCATCGGCGGCCTCGACATCGCCCTTGGGGATGGAACGCAGCGCGCCGTAGAAGATTTCCCCCGAATAGGCGGCGGTGTTGAGAAACAGAACGATCAGTGCCCCGAGCCAGGCCGAGGTGAAGGCGTCGAAGACGGGCGAGACGGATTTCAGCGAGAGGAACAGGAAATAGGCGAAAAAGAACTGGATGAAGAGCGGCGAGCCGCGAAAGACGAAGATGAACCATTCCGAGGGCTTGCGGATTGCCGGGTTCTGCGCGCCCTTGCCGAGGGCGACAAGCGTGGCGAGGAAGAACCCGGCCAGCAGGGCGAGCGTGCCGAAATAGACATTCCAGATCAGGCCGGAGCCGATCAGGGTGAAATGCTCGCACAGCGTATAGCCCTCGCGCGGGAGCAGGCGTTCGCCATAGCCCAGGGAGCGGAAGGCATAGTCCTGAACGGTCTGCCAGCAACTCATGCCGCTTTCCTCTGCGCTTCGCCGCCGGTGGTGGCCTGGCCGTGGGTGAGGCGCTGCATCAGGCGTTCGAGGTAGATCTCGGAGATGCGGGTGAGGCCGAGGTAGAAGACCATGAGGCCGAGGAAATACCACATCCGCCAGTCGCCATGCGGATAGTCGGTAAAGCGGGGGTTGGCGGTGCCGCCCAACTCGCGCGCCCAGTAGACGATATCCTCGACACCGAGCAGGAAGAGCAGCGGCGTCGCCTTGGTCAGCACCATCCAGAGATTGCTGAGGCCGGGCAGCGCATAGACCCACATCTGCGGCACGAGGATGCGCCAGAAGGTCTGACGCCGGGAGAAGCCATAGGCGGCGGCGGTCTCAAGCTGTGCATGCGGGACAGCGCGCATGGCGCCAAATAGCACGTTGGCGGCAAACGCCCCGAAGACGATGGCGAAGGTCAGGACGGCGAGGAAAAAGCCGTAGGTTTCATGCATCCATTGCGGATCATTGCCAAGCGGCAGCTTGGCCGCCTGACAGACCACGAAATCGTTGCCCTGCCATATGGGTTGATCCCAGTCCGGGCATTTGACCTTATGGCGGATCGCCTCGAAGAGCTGATCGAGAGCGATGACGAAGAACAGAAAAAACGCGATATCGGGCACGCCGCGCACGATGGCGATATAGCCCTTGCCGAACCAACTGAGCGGGGCAAAGCGCGAGCGCGCGGCCATCGCGCCGCCAAAGCCGAAGGCCAGTGCTGTGGGCGCGGTGATCGCCAGCAAGAGCAGCACGGTGCCGGTGGCGACATAGAGATTGGCGTGCTTGCCCGTGGTGAGGTAGCACGACAGCCATTTCAGGCCCTCAAGGCTGGCAGGATCGGCGCAGAAGGAAAAAATGGCGGCCTCCCTCGGGTGGAGAGGCCCCCGCGCAGGGCGCGCGGGGGCGGGATTGGATCACTCGAAGGTCGAGGAGACTTCCCATTTCTTGATCATTTCGTTGAGCGAGCCGTCATCCTTCATCGACTGGATTGCGGCGTCAAAAGTTTCGCGCAACTCGCCGTCGGATTCGCGCACGCCCATGCCGACGCCACCGCCAAGCGGCACGTCTTCGCCGACGAACATCAGGTCGGCATCTTCGGCCGCGACGGGCGCCAGGAAGGATTTATCGGCCAGCACCGCATCCGCCTCGCCGTTGCGGACGGCGGCGATGGTTTCCTCGGGTGTGGCGAATTCGACCAGCGTTGCGCCGGATTCGGCGACATAGCCCGCCTGAATGGTGCCGGTCTGTGCCGCGATCACGCCGCCGGTCACGTCCACGCCCTCGGACATGCCGAGATAGGCCGAGGGATCGGGGGGCGTGTAGTTCTGGGTGAAGTCGATGACCTCGTCGCGCTCGTCGGTGATCGACATGCCGGCGATGATGGCGTCATAGTTGCCCGAAACGAGGTTGGGGATGATGCTGTCCCAGTCGTTCGTCACCCATTCGCAGTTGAGTTCGGCGCGCTTGCACAGCTCGTCGCCAAGCTCGCGCTCGAAGCCGTCGACCTCGCCCGCGTCATTGATGAAGTTCCACGGGGGGTAGGCGCCTTCGGTGCCGAGGCGGACGACGTCCTGCGCCATGGCCATGCCCGCCATCATGGCGAAGGCGGCGGTGGAAAGCATGAGTTTTTTCATGAGTGGTTTCTCCCTTTGGTTGGTTGCTCTCAGGCGGCCATGGTGGAGCTGAGAAAGCCCTGTAGCCGCTCGGATTTCGGTGCGCCGAAGAGCGCGTCGGGCGCGCCCTGTTCCTCGATCAGGCCCTGATGCAGGAACACGACGTGATCGCTGACATCGCGGGCCATGCTCATGTCGTGCGTGACGATCATCATCGTGCGGCCCTCATTGGCCAAGTCCTTGATAACACGTATTACTTCTTGTTCAAGCTCGGGGTCGAGGGCGGAGGTCGGCTCGTCGAAGAGCAGTGCCTCGGGCTCCATGCAGAGCGCCCGGGCGATGGCGGCGCGCTGTTGCTGGCCGCCCGAAAGCTGCGCCGGGTAGACATCGCATTTGTCGCCGATGCCGACCTTGTCGAGATAGCCGCGCGCGGCCTGCTCGGCCTCGGCGCGGTCGCGGCCCAGCACGGTGACGGGGGCCTCCATCACGTTTTGCAGGATGGTCATATGCGCCCAGAGATTGAACTGCTGGAACACCATGGAAAGGTTGGTGCGGATGCGCAGAACCTGGGCTGCGTCCGCCGGGTGGCGGTTCAGCCCCTCGCCACGCCATTTGACCGGCTCGCCCTTGAAGAGGATATCACCCTGCTGGCTGTCCTCGAGCAGGTTGGCGCAGCGCAGGATGGTGGATTTGCCCGAGCCGGACGAGCCGATGAGCGAGATCACATGCCCCTTGGGCGCGGTGATATCGACGCCCTTGATCACCTCGAGCGCGCCGTAGGCCTTGTGCAGATTACGGATTTCGAGGACCGGAGTCGTGGTCAAGCGCGTCACCCTGTTGGCTGGTCGTTTGTCGTTTTCATGACAATAGGGCTGAAAAAATGGTGCAATGCAACTTGCAATGCGGGCGAATGGCGGGGCTGACGTCCGAATTGACGTATCGTCAGCTCAATTCGGAGGCGGTGGCGGGGGATTGGGCACGGCAAGATAATCCGTTGCGGGCAGACGGATGATGCCGGTGATGCCGAGGGTTGTGCGGTCGTCCTGCGAGAGCCCGGCGATGGCCGTTTGCAGAGCGTCAAAGAGCGGGGCCGGGTCATTGGCCTGCGCGGTGATATAGGGCAGGGCGGGGGTTGGCTCGGTACGGGCGAGAACCTGCAAATTGTCGGTGAATCGGTCATGGGTGTGCAGGATGTTCCACGTCAGCGCGTCGATGGCGGCGATGTCGGCACGGCCCTCGGCGACGGCCATGGCCGAGGCGCGATGCGCGCCGGTCTTGACCGGGTTCGAGAAGCTGAAGCCGCGTGCGGCGGCCCAGTTTTGCGGCGCGGCCCAGCCCGATTGCGAGAGCGCCTCGTTATAGGCGAAGGGAGCGCTGGCAAAGTCCTGCGGGGCCTCGCGCGGATCGTCGGCGCGGACGACAAGCGCGCTGTGATAGTGCCCCGGCGGCGTGTCGGGCAGGGCGAGGACCGGCGTGCCGACGAGCTGCACATGTGGGTGCAGGCGGGCGCGGAACGGGTAGCCGCAGGTCTGCGCGATGAGCAGATCGGGGCTTTGCCAGATGTCCCAGAGATCGCCGTCGCGGGTGAGGGTCTCGGGGCCGTATCCCAGACCGGCGCGCATGGCCTGCCAGAGCCGGTCATTGGCCGCTGCCGTCTCGGGCCGGTCATACATCGGCAGGGCGGCGATCATTCGGTGGATGTGACCCGTTGGCGGGCGAGTGCGCTGTCGCGGTCGGAGATACCCAGGAAGTTTGAGACGAGCCGAAGGAGCGAATCCTCGTGGCTCTCACGCTCGCCATCGGCAAGTGCCACCTGCCACAGCGCCTCGATTACGGCGACGCGCTCCTCGTAGGGCACCGCATCCTTGATCGCGCGGGTGAAGCGGACGGTATCGGGGGCCTCGGATTCGAGGGTTTCGGCATCCATGCGCAACGCCTCGGCCGCGTCATGCGAGAGGTTATACCGCGCCTCGACGATCCGGGTGATTCGAATGATTTCGGAGGCCGCATAATCGCCATCGCTGCGCGCGACACGGACAAGCAGGGCGGTGAGCGCCAGACGGGCATCGCCATCGTCGAGCGGATCAGGTTCGGGCTGAAACAGCCGGTTGAGAAGATCTGCGAACATGGCCACAGGTATAGGGCGATGCGGCGCGCGGGCCAATGGCGAATTGCGCGCGCTTATTGCGCCTCGGCTTGCGCGCGGGCGGTGTCGCTGTCGGCATGGCTGAGCCCCATCGCCTCGCGGGCGGCGTCGAGCACCTGCAGTTCCTGAGGCTGGCTGTCGCCATCCGAAAGCACCACTTCCCACAGCGCCTCGAGTGCGGCGACGCGGGCCTCGAGACTGACGGTTTCGCGGATCAGGAGGCCGAATCGATCGGTATCGGGGGCGGCATGTTCGAGCTTCTCGCAGATCGCGCGCATCTTGGCTGCCTCGATCGGTTTCAGTCCGTAGAGTCGGGCGAGGAGACGGTCGATGCGCTTGATCTCGGCCAGATCATAGTGGCGATCGGACTTGGCGACACGCACCATCAGCGCCCCGAGTGCGAGCTTCTCGTCGGGTTCGGGCAGGGGACTGGGCTTGGGCGCCTGAAAGGCGTGCAGGATACGGGACAGCATCCGTAAATCGTAATCCGCGCGGGCCGCGCACCCAAGCGAATTCTCGCCGATCTCATGCGAGGCGCGCGAAAATGTGCAGCGCCGCAACGGTGACACAATTGCTCCCAAGAAATCCCATTTTGTGAGCCGAAAGAAAGGCCTGCTGCTACTAGAAATACGGAGTTTGATATGAGCGAGGCTGACGCGTGGGCCGGGATGTCGGCAGAGGCGCAATTGGCACAGCTTCGCAGCCTGCCGGCCCGGGAAATGGCCGATCTTGTCACCAATTATGACTGGTCGCAGCATCCCGAGCCGGTGCTTGGCTGGGCCATGGCGCAAAAGGGGATCGACCTGCGCGTGGCCGTTTGTGTGTTTTTTAACGGCGCACCGGAGCGGTTCAATTACATGCCCAAGCGTCACGTGCCCGACCCGCTGCGTGGTACGGCGCGGGTGCTCGACAATATCTGCCTGCGGATAAATAGCGGGTTCTATCTGGTGCAGCCCGGCAGCAAGCCGTCCAGCGACAGGGCCCTGCGGCGATGGCTTGAGTATCAGGCGGCGGACCGGCGCGAAGGGCGGCGCGGGCGCTGGATTCTCGACGAGGCAATCCTAACGCCGATGCTGAACGATGAATTGAGCGCGCCGCCGGAACAGACCGCCTGGCGGCACGCGCGCCCGAGACTTTGGCGAGCGTTGCTTGCGCCGCTGATCGGGCTGGGGGTGGATCGCGATATCCTGAAATACAAGGAGCCGCGCGGCTGAGGCGTTACACCAGCCGCGAGGTTTCCACCGCCGCGCGCAGGAAATCCGAGAAAAGCGGGTGCGGTGCGAAGGGTTTGGATTTCAGTTCGGGGTGATATTGCACGCCGATGAACCACGGGTGATCGGACCATTCGACGATCTCGGGCAGGCGGCCATCGGGAGACATGCCCGAAAACGTCAGACCGCAATCCTCCAGCTTTTCGCGATACTTGGTGTCCACCTCGTAGCGGTGGCGGTGGCGTTCGTCGATCGCGGTGGTGCCGTAGATCTGCGCCACGCGGGAGCCCTCCTTGAGCACCGCGTCATAGGCGCCGAGGCGCATGGTGCCGCCCTTGTCGTCGCTGACATTGCGCTGCACCTTCTCGTTGCCCTGCACCCATTCCTTGAGGTGGTAGACGACTGGCTCAAACCGTTTCTTGCCCGACTCAAGGTCGAATTCCTCGGAGCCCGCGTGTTTGAGCCCGGCGACGTTGCGCGCCGCCTCGATCACCGCCATCTGCATGCCGAGGCAGATGCCGAGATAGGGGATCTTGCGGGTGCGGGCAAATTCGGCGGCCTTGATCTTGCCTTCGGTGCCGCGCTCGCCAAAGCCGCCCGGAACCAGAATGGCGTGGAACCCTTCGAGATGCGGGGCGGGGTCTTCGCGCTCGAAAATCTCGGCATCGACCCATTCGACATTGACCTTGACCCGGTTGGCCATGCCGCCATGAATGAGCGCCTCCTTGATGGATTTATAGGCGTCTTCCAGTTGCACGTATTTGCCGACGATGGCGATATTGACCGCGCCGTCGGTGTTGTGGATGCGGTCCACGACATCCTGCCAGACCGTGAGATCGGGGCGTGGCGCCGGGCTGATCTGGAACGCGTCGAGCACCGCCTGATCGAGCCCTTCGTGGTGATAGGCGAGCGGTGCCTCGTAGATCGACTTGAGGTCATAGGCGGCGACCACATGTTCCTTGCGGACATTGCAGAAGAGCGCGATCTTTTCGCGCTCCTTGTCTGGGATCGGCTGTTCGGAGCGGCAGACGAGGATATCGGGGGCGATACCGATGCTTTGCAGCTCTTTTACCGAGTGCTGGGTCGGCTTGGTCTTGAGCTCTCCGCTCGCGGCGAGATAGGGCAGGAGGGTCAGGTGCATGAAGATGCATTGCCCGCGCGCCCGGTCGTGGCTGAACTGGCGGATCGCCTCGAAGAAGGGCAGGCCCTCGATATCGCCGACGGTGCCGCCGATCTCGCACAGCATGAAATCGACCTCGTCGTCGCCGATGGCGAGGAAGTCCTTGATTTCATTGGTGACGTGGGGGACGACCTGAATGGTCTTGCCGAGGTAGTCACCACGACGTTCGCGTTCCAGCACATTGGAATAGATGCGGCCCGAGGAGACGGAATCGGTCAGTCGGGCGGGCACGCCGGTGAAGCGTTCGTAATGGCCGAGATCGAGATCGGTTTCGGCCCCGTCATCGGTGACGAACACCTCGCCATGCTCGAACGGCGACATGGTGCCGGGATCGACGTTGAGATAGGGGTCGAGTTTGCGCAGGCGGACCGAGAAGCCGCGCGCCTGCAAGAGCGCGCCCAAGGCTGCCGAGGCGAGCCCCTTGCCAAGCGAGGAAACGACGCCGCCGGTGATGAAGATGTAACGTGCCATGCGCGCGCAAAGCCCCCCGTGATGCTGCGTTTGTGATGCTTGATCAAAAGCCCGGAACGGCCCTGAAAAGGCCATCCATCACGGGATTTAACCAATAGAGGATTCGGGAGGGATACGCAAGCCAACCGCAAGATCATGTTGCGGTGGCAGCACGCCCCTCAATGGTTTGTGGTCAGTCGGCGGTGGGCGTCAGGGGCGCGTTGTCGCCCGAGGGCGGCGGCAGGAGCGAGCCGTCGCCGGGCAGGCCGGGCACGCTTTCCTCCACCGGAGCAGGTTGATCGCCAAGACGGTCAAGCACCGAACTGCCCGCCGATTGCTGCGCCGCGATGATGGTAAGCGTGATCGAGGTCACGATAAAGGCCGCCGCGAGGATCCATGTGACCTTGCCCAGGGCCGTGGCTGCGGCCCGGCCGGTCATGGCCCCGCCGCCACCGCCGCCCATGCCAAGCCCGCCACCCTCGGAGCGTTGCAGCAGCACCACGCCGATCAGCGCGAGCGCCAGAAGCAGGTGGATGGTCAGGACGACGTTTTCCATGGGTCACAGGGCCTATCACTTGATCGCGGTCTGCGCGGTATCTATGCAATTCCGCTGCCGCCCGCAACCCGGCAATGTGGGAGGCCTTGGCGGAGGGGCGTTCTGGTGCGGGGGTCAGAAGAAACTGAGCCGGGGTCGGGTGACACCGGAGTTTTCATTGGCGCCGGGCTATCAATGACATGCTCCGCCTGATGTGTTGGTCGGGATCTGGCCTTGAGCTGCCGTTGCCGCATCCCGCGCGAAACGCACCGAAGGTGCCGCGCGATCGCCGGGCCGTCCCGCGGCCTGGCGATTTGATATGGCGCGCAGCGTGTCGAGGTTACAATGACGTGGCTTGGATAAAGTGCCCGCCACGACCGCTGCATCGCCAGTCCCCGGCCCTGCGATCACGCGGCACCATCTGGCGAGGTGCAACGTCAACTCCAGGCCAATTCGGGTCGTCAGTTACAGCACACGCATTCCACAGCACAGCCGCAAAGATTACGGCGCTCACCCCTAACAACCCGCTATTCGTCCACATCGTCCATGTCCGCCTGCCCCGAGAGCCTGCGGCGGACGTGGGACCAGCTGAGCCCGATGCCGAGCACCAGCGACAGCGCTATCAGTGCCAGCCAGACATTCAGCGTGGGATTGTCGAAGCTGATCAGCCCGAAATCGTGCAGCACCCAGACCAGCGCCGCCGCGATTGCCAGCACCAGCCCCATGCCGAAGCCGCCGATGGAGCGCAGCGTGGCGCGCAGGTAGATGATGTAGCCGACCAGCAGGATCAGCCCCAGCAGCACGGTCAGCGGCATCTGCGCGCTGAAATTGCCCCGTGCCCAGGTGATGAAATTCCACTCGGTCGGGTTGAAGGTCAGCGCCAGCAGCACGAAGGCCACCGCCCATCTTGCCAGAAATCCCATGTCACCCCCGCTTTTGTAATGCACGGCACCGATGTGCCGCAGGGCGAGCGCGCTGTCCAGTGCGGCGCGGTGATTTAGCTGTTTCGCCCGAGTGCGCGCGCCGTTATACCGGCGCGCGGTTTGGACCAAATGCCGAGGGGTAAATCATGGCAAATGTCGTCGTCGTCGGGGCCCAGTGGGGGGACGAGGGAAAAGGCAAGATCGTGGACTGGCTGAGCGAGCGCGCCGACGTGATCGCGCGGTTTCAGGGTGGTCACAACGCAGGCCATACCCTCGTGATCGACGGCAAGGTCTACAAGCTCAACGCGCTGCCTTCGGGCGTGGTGCGGGGCGGCAAGCTGAGCGTGATCGGCAATGGCGTGGTGCTCGACCCGTGGCATCTGGTCAAGGAAATAGCCTCGATCACTGAACAGGGCGTGACGATCACGCCCGAGACGCTGATGATCGCCGAGAACACGCCGCTGATTCTGCCGATTCACGGCGAGCTCGATCGCGCCCGCGAAGAGGCCGCGAGCAAGGGCACCAAGATCGGCACCACCGGGCGCGGCATCGGCCCCGCCTATGAGGACAAGGTGGGCCGCCGCGCGGTGCGGGTGGCCGATCTGGCCGATGAGGAGACGCTGATCGCGCGGGTGGACCGGGCGCTTCAGCATCACGACCCGCTGCGCCGGGGGCTGGGGATCGAGGCGGTGGACCGCGAGGCGCTAATTGCGCAGCTGATGGAGATCGCGCCGCAGATCCTGCCCTATGCGGCACCTGTGTGGAAAGTGCTGAACGAGCAGCGCCGGGCGGGCAAGCGCATCCTTTTCGAGGGCGCGCAGGGTGCGCTGCTGGACATTGATTTCGGCACTTATCCCTTTGTCACCTCGTCGAATGTGATCGCGGGCCAAGCGGCGACGGGCGTGGGCATCGGGCCGGGCTCGATCGACTACGTGCTGGGCATCGTCAAGGCCTATACAACGCGCGTGGGCGAGGGGCCGTTCCCGACCGAGTTGCAGGATGCTGATGGTCAGCGATTGGGCGAGCGGGGCCGCGAGTTTGGCACCGTGACGGGGCGGCAGCGGCGCTGCGGCTGGTTCGATGCCTGCCTTGTGCGGCAGACCTGTGTCACCTCGGGTGTGACCGGCATTTCCTTCACCAAGCTCGACGTGCTCGACGGGTTCGAGACGCTCAAGATCTGCGTAGGCTATGATCTGGATGGCAAGCGGCTGGATTACCTGCCGATTGCCGCCGAGGAGCAGGCCCGCTGCACGCCGGTCTACGAGGAGTTGCCGGGCTGGTCCGAATCGACCGAGGGCGCGCGCAGCTGGGCCGATCTGCCCGCCAACGCGATCAAATACGTGCGCCGCGTCGAAGAGTTGATCGACTGCCCGGTCGCGCTACTCTCCACCTCACCGGAGCGCGAGGACACCATCCTCGTGACCGACCCGTTCGCGGATTGAGGAGGCGGAATGCTCAGCTACAAGGCGCGGAAACGCTGGTCTCTGGTGGTGCTGCTGGTGGGGCTGCCAGCCTATATCGTGGCCGCTGTGAGCCTTGTGAACTGGATCGACCGGCCGTCGTTCTGGATCGAATTGCTGGTTTATGTGGGGCTGGGATTTATCTGGATCATCCCGCTCAAGCGGTTGTTCCTTGGTGTGGGGCAGGCTGACCCGGATGAACGGCAGGATTAACTACAGCTTTCACCTTTCTGAAAATACTCGAATAAACCCCGGCTCAGGTCATCACCCGCGCCGGGGTTTTGCGATCAGCCCCGCATCCGCGCCCCGTCCGCGTCAAAAAGCGGCTCGGTGATCAGCCGGGCGGCGCGGCGGTGGCCGAGGATTTCGATCTCGGCCTCAAGCCCGTCGCGCGCGCGCTCGGTCGGGATGAGGGCGAGGGCGATGGATTTTCCTGCGTGGTGCGAATAGCCCCCCGAGGTGCAGAACCCGCGCACTTCGCCCTCGATCCAGACCGGCTCATAGCCGTTCACGTCGGCATCCTCGGCCTCGACCTCAAAGGCGACGAGCGTGCGGGCGGCCCCTTGGGCGCGCTCGGCCTCTGCCGCCGCGCGGCCGATGAAATCGGTGTTCTTTTTCCACGCGATGAACCGGTCCATCCCGGTCTCGCCGGGGGTGTAATCGGGCGAGAACTCGCGCAGCCACGCGCCGAAGAACCGGTCGAGCCGCAGCGACATCATCGCGCGCATCCCGAAGGGTTTCATGCCGTGCTTTTGCCCTTCGGCCCACAGCACATCCCAGAGCGCGCGTTGCGCCATCGGGTCGCAATAGATCTCGTATCCGAGATCGCCGGTATAGCTGACGCGCTGAACGAGGCAATCGACCATGCCAAGGACCGCGGGGCGGATATCCATGAAGTTCATGTCCGCCACCTGATCACGGGTGCAGGCGGTGAGCACGTCGCGCGCCTTTGGCCCCGCGATCTGGAAGCCGTTGAGTCGATCCGAGATGTTCTCGACCCGGACGCCCGTCGCCTCGTTCTGGGCGAACCAGCGCATGTGAAACGCCTGCGCGCCATAGGAGGCGGTAAGCTGGAAGGTCTCGTCATTCAGGCACGACACGGTGAAATCGCCCCAGAGCCGTCCCTTGGGCGACAGCATCGGGGTGAGCGAGAGCCGCCCGGGCTTGGGGATGCGCCCCGCCATGATCCGGTCGAGCCAGTCGCGGGCGCCTGTGCCGCTGACGAGGTATTTGCCGAAATTGTGAACCTCGTTGATGCCGACGCCCTCGCGCACCGCGCGGACCTCGCGGGCCGTGGCCTCCCATGCGTTGGACCGGCGGAAGGACGGGGTCTCAAAGCGCGGCTCTTTTTGTTGGCCTACCGCTTCGCTGCTTGAGGCCCCATAGCCTTGCGCGAAGTAGTTGACCACCTCCAGCCCGTATTGCGCGCCCCAGACCGCGCCCATGCCATCAAAGACGTCATACATCGGCGTCTGACGGAAGGGGCGGGCGGCGGGCAGTTCCTCGTTGGGGTAGGCGACAGAGAAGCGTTTCTGATAGTTTTCAATGACTTTCGGGCGGGTGTAGCCCGGGCTGATCCAATCGCCGAAGCGGGCGACGTCCATGGCCGTCACGTCGCGTTCACACTCCCCCTCGGTCATCCATTGCGCCAACATGAGGCCGACGCCGCCGCCCTGGCTGAACCCCGCCATCACGCCGCAGGCCGACCAGTAGCCGCGCAGGCCGGGGATGGGGCCCACGAGCGGGTTGCCATCGGGCGCGAAGGTGAAGGGGCCGTGAATGACCGATTTGACGCCCGCACGCTCCAGCACGGGGAAGCGGCGATAGGCGAATTCGATGCTGGCCTCGATCTTGTCGAGATCGTCGGGCAGCAGTTCATGGCCGAAATCCCAAGGGGTGCCGTCCACCGCCCAGGGCTTGCAGGGTTGTTCATAGAAGCCGATACACAGCCCGCGCCCTTCCTGCCGCAGATAGCTTTCGCCGGCCGGGTCCATGACATGGGGGTGCTCGGCGTCGCGGTCATAGATCTCAGGCGTCTCGTCGGTGACGATATACTGGTGCTCCATCGGGTGCAGCGGCAGGTAGACGCCCGCCATCGCGCCGACCTCGCGGGCCCAGAGCCCGCCCGCGTTGACCACGTGGTCGGTGTGGATGGTGCCCTTGTCCGTCACCACATCCCATGTGCCGTCGGGGCGCTGGTTGGTCTCTTGCACCATGCAATGGGTTTCGATCTGCGCGCCGCCCATGCGCGCCGCCTTGGCATAGGCGTGGGTTGTGCCGGAGGGGTCGAGATGGCCATCCAATGGGTCATAAAGCCCGCCGATGATGCCCTCGATGTTGGTGACGGGCGCGATTTCACGGATTTCCTCGGGTGTCACGATATGGGTGTCGAGGCCCATGTAACGATGCTTGGCGCGCTCTGCGAGCATCATGTCGAAGCGGTCGCGATTGTCGGCGAGGGTCACGCCGCCGACATGATGCAGCCCGCAGGACATGCCGGTGATCTCTTCCAACTCTTTGTAAAGCCGGATCGTGTAGCCCTGAAGGGCGGCCATGTTGGTATCGCCGTTGAGGGTGTGAAACCCGCCCGCCGCATGCCAGGTGGAGCCCGAAGTGAGTTCCGAGCGCTCGAGCAGCATGACATCGGACCAGCCCAGCTTGGTCAGGTGATAGAGCACGGAACAGCCGACGACACCGCCGCCGATCACGACCACACGGGTGCTGGTTTTCATTTCACGCCTCCCTGATGATTTTGGCCGAGCCTGCCTGCCGCGCAGGAAAGATCATGTCTGTCTGCGACAAATGCTGCCGTATTTGGATCGGGGCAGAGGGTGGCGCATTCGGGAGGGGCTTGGGGAGCCATCGAAAGAATTATGCGAGAAAACAACCAGAAGACGAATCATTGAAATTTTACTCAGCTTAATATATAAGAAAGTTACCCGCAGTAATTAGCGGGGACTTTAACTTTTCCAAGGAGGCCTTTGAAATGGCACAAGATTTTTATGAATTCGACAGTGAAGCCGTTGATGCTGCGCTCGACGCCGCACGGCGCACCCATTCGGGAAACGAGAAGCTCCAGAACCTGACGGCGCAGTCGGGTTTGCCCATGGTCGGGGCGCATATCGCGGTCGCCGCGCAATGCATTGCCGTGACCATCTCGAACAATCAGGTGTGTCTCACCCTGCCCTTGGGGCTGGGCAAGCATTGTCTCCACTTGCCGGTGCACATCCCCAACGGGACCGCAGCACAGGCCTGTCTGACGATCTGCACGCATTTCGGCATCCCGACGGGTGTCAAAGTGTCGGTGGTCGTGGCAGGAAGCACGGTGTTCAGCCAAACCTTTGGTGCGTGCTGAACCGAGTCATCCCCCAGTGACCTGACCGTATATTCTTGCCCTGCGGCCTGCCCCTTCGGTGGCAGGCCGTGTTTTTTGATGTTTGGTGGT
This sequence comes from Roseovarius sp., assembly GCF_040219995.1. GTDB lineage: Bacteria > Pseudomonadota > Alphaproteobacteria > Rhodobacterales > Rhodobacteraceae > Roseovarius. The sequence goes on from NZ_JAVJUC010000014.1 coordinate 175,846, forward strand.
GCCTTGCATCACCGCGACAGGAATTGTCGGAAATCGGCAATCGCCGGGACGGAGCGCGCTTCAGGGTATCGGGAAGAAAAACCCGAGGGATACCCATGAAGACCCATGCACAGGCCGTCGTGATCGGCGGCGGCGTTATCGGATGCTCGATCCTCTATCACTTGGCCAAGCTGGGGTGGAGCGATGTCGTCCTGCTGGAGCGCGACGAGTTGACGAGCGGCAGCACGTGGCACGCGGCGGCCAATATTCACGGGCTGCATGACAGTGCCAATATCAGCCGTTTGCAGCATTATACGATGAACCTGTATAATGCGCTGGAGGAGGAGACTGGGCAAAGCTGCGGGGTGTTTCAGCCGGGCAGCCTCTATCTGGCGCAGACCGAGAACCGGGCGCATCAGTTGCGGTTGCAAGCCGCGAAGGCCAAGCTTTACGGGATGAATTTCCACGAGATTTCCCGGGACGAGGCCGAGCGGCTGCACCCGCTGGTGAATTTTGACGGTATCCGCTGCATCATGTACGAGCCCGATGGCGGCAACGTGGACCCCTCGGGCGTGACCAATGCCTATGCGGTGGGGGCGCGGCAGCGGGGCGCGGAGATCCATCGCTTTACCCCGGTGATGGCGACAGTGCCGCAAGCTGACGGGACGTGGATCGTCGAGACGCCGAAGGGAAATATCCGCACGCCTTGGGTGATCAATGCCGCTGGTCTCTGGGGGCGCGAGGTGGCGAAGCTGGCGGGGATCGAACTGCCGCTGCAACCGACCGAACACCAGTATTTCGTGACCGAGACAATCGCTGAGATTGCCGGGATGGATCGGCGCTTGCCCTCGGTCGCGGACCGGGACGGCGAATATTACCTGCGGCAGGAGGGCAAGGGCCTGCTGATCGGCGCCTATGAGCGCGACATGCGGTTCTGGGCGGAAGAGGGCACGCCCTTGGATTTCGCGCATGATCTTTTCCCCGACGATCTGGAGCGGATCGAGGACAACATGATGCGCGCCATCGACCGGGTTCCGGTGGTGGGCGAGGCCGGCATCAAGCGGGTGATCAACGGCCCGATGATCTGGTCGCCCGATGCCAACGTGATCCTTGGCCCGGTGCCGGAACTGAAGGGCTATTTCTGCTGTAACGGGATCATTCCGGGGTTCAGCCAATCGGCGGGCATGGGCTGGATGGTGGCGGAATGGCTGGTGCATGGCGAGATGAAATACGACATGTTCGCCTGGGACATCGCGCGGTTTGGCCTGTGGGCCAATGACCGGGAGTTTGTGAAGGCGAAGGTCAAGGATCAATACGCGCATCGCTTTGCCATCCATTACCCGAACGAGGAGCGCGCGGCGGGGCGGCCGCTGCGAGTGCGGCCCGCCTATGAGATGCAGCGCGAGATGGGCGCGGTCTTTGGCCTCAACTATGGCTGGGAACATCCGCTGTGGTTTGCGGACACGCCCGGCACCGTCGATACCAACGGCTTTACAAGGCAGAACTGGTGGGGTCCGGTGGGCGAGGAGGCGAAGATGCTGCGCGAGCGGGCGGGGATCATCGACATCTCGAATTTTGCCAAGTACCGGGTCAAGGGGCCGGGGGCGGAGGAGTGGCTCAACGCCGTCTTCGCCAACCGGATGCCGAAGGCTGTGGGCCGGTCGTGCCTGACGCCATTGATTGGCGTGCGCGGCGGGATTGCCGGGGATGCGACGGTGACGCGGCTCGCGGAGGATGAGTTCTGGGTGATCTCCTCGGGCATGGCGGAGCGCTATCACAAGCGGTTCTTCGACGCGGTGCCGCTGCCGGAGGGGACCGTGTTCGAGAGCCTGACCGAGGCGGTCTGCGGCTTCAACGTGGCGGGGCCACAGTCGCGCGAGTTGTTGCAGCGGCTGACCAATGCGTCGCTCAGCACCGAGGATTTCCCGTTCATGCGCTCGGCGAGAGTTGAGATCGCGGGCGTGGCCTGCGTGGCGCTGCGAGTGAGTTTCACCGGCGATCTGGGCTGGGAGTTGCATTGCGCCACCGAGGATCAGGCGCGGCTTTATGCGGCGCTGATCGAGGCGGGGCGCGAATTCGGTGCGGGGCCGGTGGGCAGCCGCGCGCTGATGAGCCTGCGGATCGAGAAGGGCTATGGTTCGTGGTCCCGCGAATACAGCCCCGAATACTGGCCGCAGGAGGCCGGGCTGGCGGGGCTGTGCAAGATGGAGAAGGATTTCCTGAACAAGGCGGCGCTGGAGGCGGTGATCGGAGAGGCGCCGCGTGAGCGGCTGGTGCTGCTGGCGCTGGACGAGGCGGATGTGAGTGCCTCGAATGCCGATGCGACGGGCGGTGAGCCGATCTTCAAGGATGGCGTGGGCCTGGGGCGTGTGACCTCGGGGGCTTATGGCTATGCGGTGGGGATGAGCCTGGCGCTTGGATATGTGAAGGGGGACGCCGGGCCGGGCCACGCGGTGGAGGTAATGGTGCTGGGCCAGCCGCACCGCGCGCGCATCCTGCATGAGCCGCCGTTCGATCCGGAGGGGGTGCGGCTGCGGGCGTGAGGGGAATGTGAGAGTCGGACACGGGGGGGTGTTTGGCCTGTTGCTGCCGTTAAATCCTGCCCGCGCGAAACGCACCGAAGGTGCCGCGCGATCGCCGGGCCGTCCCGCGGCCTGGCGATTTGATAGGGCGCGCAACGTGTTGCGTTTAGAATGACTTGGCTCGGATAAAGTACCAGCATCTGCCGTTGCATCGCCAGTCCCCGACCCTGCGATCACGCGGCACCTCCTGGCGGGGTGCTATGTCCCCTTCAGGCCAAAAATCGCGACGCCCGACCGTTCAGCCGTCGCCCTTGCCGGCGGCGGCCTCTTTCTCGGCCTTGAACTTCTTGAGCTTGTCCATCAGCAGCGCCCGCGCCTTGATATTGGCGCGGCGCACGCGGACGGCGGTGAGAAACGCCTCTTCGGCGGTCTGCGAGGTGGCCCCGAGCACCTTCTGGATATCGGTCACGAGATCCTCGTCACCGGTCGCTTCGATCGCCTTGATGACGTCGCGGGCCAACTCGTCTGCAAGATCCTCGGTTACACCCATGTGACGCCCCCTAGCGCGTACTCTCGGTCAGGCGGCGTTTGACATAGGTCGAGACGGTGTCGATCATGCCGTCCATGTAGGGCTCGCGGAAGAAATGGTCGGCGCCCTCGACCTCTTCATGGGTGATGGTGATGCCATGCTGTTCGTGCAGTTTGCCGACCAGCGACGTGGTATCTGCGGGTGGCGCCACGCGGTCATGGCTGCCGTTGATGATCAGACCCGAGGCCGGGCAGGGCGCGAGGAAGCTAAAATCATACATGTTGGCGGGCGGCGAGACCGAGATGAAGCCGGTGATCTCGGGGCGGCGCATCAAAAGCTGCATGCCGATCCAAGCGCCAAAGGAAAAGCCCGCGACCCAGCAATGCTTGGAATTGTTGTTCATCGATTGCAGGTAATCGAGCGCCGAGGCTGCGTCAGAGAGTTCGCCCACGCCCTGATCGTATTCGCCCTGAGACCGCCCGACGCCGCGAAAGTTGAAGCGCAGCACGGTGAAACCCATGTTATAGAAGGCGTAATGCAGGTTGTAGACGACCTTGTTGTTCATCGTGCCGCCGAATTGCGGATGCGGGTGCAGCACGATGGCGATCGGTGCGTCCTTGTCGGCTTGCGGATGGTAGCGGCCTTCGAGACGGCCTTCGGGGCCGGGAAAGATTACCTCGGGCATAGGGTCCCTTTTGTCCTTGTTGCGGGGGCTGGCGAGAATCTTGACGAATTCGCTCGACCACCTTAGAACATTTCTAAATTACGGTCAGTGCCGGACTGGCTCAGAGCGAGATAAGCCCTGCGTCGCGCAAGGTCAATCTGTTCGCGAGGGGAGAGGCCCATGAAACTCAGCACCAAGGGACGTTACGCAATGGTGGCGCTGGTCGATATCGCGCTGCAGCCCGATGGCGAGGTGGTCACCCTGGGCGAGGTGTCGCGGCGGCAGGATATCTCGTTGCCGTATCTCGAACAGCTTTTCGTCAAGCTGCGGCGCGCCGAATTGGTGACCTCGGTGCGCGGGCCCGGCGGCGGCTACCGGCTGGCGCGGCCCGCGACGGAAATCCGCGTGGCCGATGTGCTGGCGGCGGTCGACGAGACGGTGGATGCGCTGCACAAGGGCGCGGGTGCCTCGGGTGGTGCGAGTGGGTCGCGCGCGCAATCCATGGCGAACCGGCTGTGGGAAGGGCTGAGCGCACAGGTCTATGTGTTCCTGCATCAGACAAGGCTGAGCGATGTGGCGGGCAATTCGCTGGCCCCGTGCCCGGCAGTGCCGCATCTCTTTTCGGTGGTGGATGAGGACTAGACCCTTGGGACGGGTGGGGGCCAGCCCCCACACCCCCGGAGTATTGCAACCATAAAGAAACGGCAGGCATGGACAGGGTTTACCTCGATTACAATGCGACGGCCCCGCTGCGCACGGAGGCGCGCGAGGCGATGATCCACGCCATGGACCTGCTGGGCAACCCGTCGAGCGTGCATGCCGAGGGGCGCGCTGCCAAGGGGTTGGTGGAGCGGGCGCGGGCGCAGGTGGCTGCCGCGCTTGGGGCTGAAGGCGCGGATGTGATCTTTACCTCGGGGGCCACGGAAGGCGCCGCATTGGCCTGCGCCGGGCGGGGCCTGAGCGGGGCGATGATCGAGCATGATGCAATCGGCGCCTGGGTGAGCGAGGATCTGGCGGTGGATGCGGCGGGACGGGTGACGGTGGAGGACCCCGAGTGTGCGGTGCTGCAACTTGCCAATTCCGAGACCGGCGTGGTGCAGGACCTGCCCGAGGGGCTGGCGGTGAGTGACATGACGCAGGGCTTTGGCAAGTTGCCGGTGGCCTTCAACTGGTCGGGCGCGCAGATGGCGCTGGTGTCGGCGCATAAGCTGGGCGGGCCCAAGGGTGTGGGCGCGCTGGTCATTCGGCGCGGCACCGATCTGGCGGCGCAGATCCGGGGCGGCGGTCAGGAAATGGGTCGGCGTGCGGGCACCGAGAATGTCATCGGTATCGCCGGATTCGGCGCGGCGGCCGAGGCGGCGGCGCGCGATCTGGCGGCGGGGGTCTGGGATCGGGTCGAAAAACTTAGAAAGATTCTAGAATCAACTATTGCAGAGACTGGGAACGGGACTATTTTCGTCGGGAAAGACTCGGTGCGATTGCCCAACACAAGCTGCTTCATAACGCCGGGCTGGAAGGGCGAGACGCAGGTCATGGCAATGGACCTTGCAGGCTTTGCGATTTCGGCGGGCAGCGCCTGTTCGAGTGGCAAGGTCAGGGCCAGCCGGGTGTTGCGCGCCATGGGATATGACGACGCCCATGCCGGTTGCGCGATCCGTGTCTCGCTGGGACCGGATGTGACGGAAGACGAGATCATGCGCTTTGCCGAAAGCTGGCTGACGCGCTGTACAAAACATCAGGCCCGCAAGGCCTGAGAAGAAGGGAGATAGCCGATGGTTGCTTTGGACGAGACCCAAGTCAAGGAAGGCGTTGATCAGGATACGGTCGATGCGGTGCGGCAGGTCGGCGGTGCCTACAAGCACGGCTGGAACACCGATATCGAGATGGATTACGCACCGATGGGCCTGAACGAGGACATCGTGCGGCTGATCTCGTCGAAGAACGAAGAGCCGGAGTGGATGACCGAATGGCGTCTGGCGGCCTATAGGCGCTGGCTGGAGAAAAAAGAGCCCAACTGGGCGATGGTCGATTACCCCAAGATCGACTTTCAGGCGCAGTATTACTATGCGCGTCCCAAGAGCATGGCCGAAAAGCCCAAATCGCTGGATGATGTCGATCCCAAGCTGCTGGAGACCTATGCCAAGCTGGGTATTCCGCTGAAAGAGCAGATGATCCTTGCCGGGGTCGAGGGGGCCGACGAGGCCCCTGCAGAGGGCCGCAAGGTGGCCGTCGATGCGGTCTTTGACAGTGTCAGCGTCGGCACCACGTTCCAGAAGGAATTGCGCGCGGCAGGCGTGATCTTCTGTTCGATCTCCGAGGCTATCAAGGAGCACCCGGAACTGGTGAAGAAGTATCTCGGGAGCGTCGTTCCGGTCAGTGACAACTTCTATGCGACGCTGAATTCGGCGGTCTTTTCCGACGGCTCGTTCGTCTATGTGCCGCCGGGTGTGCGCTGCCCGATGGAGTTGAGCACCTATTTCCGGATCAATGCTGAAAACACCGGGCAGTTCGAGCGGACGCTGATCATCGCCGACAAGGGGTCGTTCGTGAGTTATCTTGAGGGCTGTACCGCGCCGCAGCGCGATGAGAGCCAACTGCACGCCGCCGTGGTCGAGATCATCGTCGAGGAAGACGCCGAGGTGAAGTATTCCACGGTGCAGAACTGGTATCCGGGCGATGAGAACGGCAAGGGCGGGATTTACAATTTCGTCACCAAGCGTGCCGATTGCCGGGGCGACCGGGCCAAGGTGATGTGGACGCAGGTCGAGACCGGCTCTGCGGTGACGTGGAAATACCCGTCCTGCATCCTGCGTGGCGATGACAGCCAAGGTGAGTTCTATTCCATCGCCATCGCTAACAACCATCAGCAGGCCGATACCGGCACCAAGATGATCCATCTGGGCAAGAACACCCGGTCGCGTATCGTGTCAAAAGGGATCAGCGCGGGGGTGGCGCAGAACACCTATCGCGGGCTCGTCTCGATGCATCCCAAGGCCAAGAACAGCCGCAATTATACGCAATGCGACAGCCTGTTGATCGGTGACAAATGCGGGGCGCATACGGTGCCTTACATCGAGGTCAAGAACAACTCCTCCCGCGTGGAGCATGAGGCGACCACCTCCAAGGTCGATGACGACCAGATGTTCTATTGCCGCTCGCGCGGGATGGACGAGGAAGAGGCCGTGGCGCTCGTGGTTAACGGCTTCTGTCGCGACGTGCTGCAGGCGCTGCCGATGGAGTTCGCCATGGAGGCGCAACAACTGGTGGCGATCTCGCTGGAAGGGTCTGTTGGCTGATGACCGGGCAGGGCACCATCAACGGTCCGCAGCGGCTCGCGATTGCGTGGCTGACGCGGTTTCCGCCGCGGTTGCGGCAGGAGGGGCGGCGGCTTGGCCTGTTGATCCTCGGGCATCTCACGATCTTCCTGCTGGCGCTGGGCCATGACGAGATTGTCGCGGAATGCGTGGAGAACGGGATGATCGCCGCGCACCGGGCCGAAACGGTCGAGCTGGTCATCGGGCTGGGCCTGTTCCTGTGCTGGAGCGTGCTGACCGTCGCAATGGTGCGGATGATTGACCGGGCGCGCGCCGGTGTGCTGGACTGACATGCAGGACGCAGTGACCATAGCGCGGCCCGAGTTGACGCTGCCCGAGGCGGAGGCGGCGCATCTGCGGGAGGCCTATGAGCAGGCGGCGGTGATTCTCGAATACGGATCCGGCGGCTCTACCGTGATGGCCGCCGAGATGCCGGGCAAGACGGTGATGTCAGTCGAGAGCGACACGGACTGGGCGCAGATGATGCGCGACTGGTTCGCGAAAGCCGCGCCCGCCCATGGCACGACGGTCGATGTGATCTGGTCCGATATCGGGCCGACCAAGCAATGGGGCTTTCCCAAGGACCAAAGCGGCTGGTCGCGTTATGCGCAATATCCGCTGGCGGTCTGGGACCTGGACACGTTTCAGCAGCCCGACGTGGTGCTGATCGACGGGCGGTTCCGGGTGGGCTGTGCGATGGCCGTGGCGCTGCGCACGACGCGGCCGGTGACGCTGCTCTTCGACGATTATGTGCCGCGCAAGCAGTATCACCGGATCGAGCAATACATCGGAGCACCGCGCCGGGTGATCGGGCGAATGGCCGAATTCGAGGTGGCCCCGATGCCGCTGCGGCCGGAAATGCTCTTGACGACGATAGAGATGATGCAGCGGCCCTGAGGCCGCGAAGACAATAGGAAGGACATAATAAAATGTTGGAAATCAAGAACCTGCACGTCGATCTTGAAGACGAGGACAAGAGCATTCTAAAGGGTGTGGACCTGACCGTCGAAGCGGGCAAGGTGCATGCGATCATGGGGCCGAACGGGTCTGGCAAATCGACGCTGAGCTATGTTCTGTCGGGGCGCGACGGCTATGAGGTCACGCAGGGCTCGGCCACGCTTGACGGGGTTGACCTGCTGGCTCTGGAGCCAGAGGAGCGCGCCGCCGAGGGGCTGTTTCTGGCGTTTCAATATCCTGTCGAGATCCCCGGCGTGGGCAACATGACCTTTCTGCGCACCGCCGTGAACGCGCAGCGCAAGGCGCGCGGTCAGGACGAGATGAGCGCCGCTGATTTCCTCAAGGAGGTGCGCGAGAAGGCCAAGACGCTCAAGATCGACGCCGACATGCTCAAGCGTCCGGTCAATGTTGGCTTTTCCGGCGGTGAGAAGAAGCGCAACGAGATCCTGCAGATGGCGATGCTGGCCCCCAAGATGTGCATTCTCGATGAGACCGACTCGGGTCTCGATGTGGATGCGATGAAGCTGGTGGCCGAGGGTGTGAACGCGCTGCGCGACGAGGGGCGCGGGTTTCTGGTGATCACCCACTATCAGCGCCTGCTGGATCACATCAAGCCGGACGTGGTGCACATCATGTCGGAGGGCCGGATCATCAAGAGCGGCGGGCCGGAACTGGCGCATGAAGTCGAGAAGAACGGCTATGAAAACCTGAAGGCAGAGGTGGCGTGATGGCTTTGGACGATACCAAGCATTCGGCCACCGAGACGCGGCTGGCGTCGATGGTCGTGCCCGATGTCGGCTGTACCGCCGAGGCGCGGCAAGAGGCGCTGGCGCGGTTGCGCAGCATGGGCCTGCCGCATCGTCGTGATGAATACTGGAAATTCACCCGCCCTGACACTCTGGTGCAGCCCGAGCCGCCGCAGGCGGCGCTGTTCGACGATGGCGAAGCTCCGGTCTTCGACAGTTTCGACCGGCTCAAGATCGTTTTTGTGGACGGGCTGTTCGATCCCGAGTTGTCAGATGATCTGACGCTGGAGGGGGTCGTAATCGACCGTTTGGAAGATGTTTGCTGCAGCAACGAGCACTGGGCCGAGGATTTTTACGGAACGCTGGAAGCGGCCGGTCAGGTGCCGGTCGAGCGGCCGCTGGCCGCGCTCAACACCGCCTATGCGGGCGACGGTGTGACCATCCGTGTGACCGGACGCCCGAGCAAGCCGATCAACCTGATCTATACCCATGAGGCGACCGCGTCGGACGTGTTCCTGCATCATGTGGTGCGGGTCGAGGAGGGTGCCTGCGCGACGATCCTCGAAAACGGGCCGGCGGCGGCGCGGTTCAACAACTGCATGGAGGTGGACGTGGCCGATGGCGGCACCCTTCATGTGGTGCGCGCGCAGGGCCGCGACCACGAGCGGCGCGCGGTCACCAATCTCTTTGCCCGGCTGGGGCGCGAAAGCGTCTTCAAATGCTTTACCCTGACCGCCAATGGCGTGCTGACGCGCAATGAATGCGTGGTGACGCTGACCGGGGATGATGCGGTGGCCCATGTGGCCGGGGCCGCCATGGGCGACGGTGATTTCCATCAGGATGACACCGTGTTCATCACCCATGACGCCGAGCGCTGCGAGAGCCGTCAGGTCTTCAAGAAGGTGCTGAGCAATGGTGCGGTTGGCGTGTTCCAGGGCAAGATCCTGGTCAAGCCCGGCGCGCAGAAGACCGATGGCTACCAGATCAGCCAGTCGATGCTGCTGGATGGCGATAGCGAGTTCCTGGTCAAGCCGGAACTGGAAATCTACGCCGATGACGTGGCCTGTTCGCATGGTTCCACCTCGGGGGCGATCGACGAGGATGCGCTCTATTACCTGCGCGCGCGGGGGCTTCCGAAGGATATCGCGACGGACCTTTTGACCCTTGCGTTCGTCGCCGAGGCGGTCGAGGAGATCGAGGACGACGCCCTGCGCGAAGAGATCAACGGGCAGTTGGCAACCTGGCTGGACTGGCGCAAGGGCTGATGCCGGTCACAAGCGACATCGTCGCCACCTATCGCGGGCCGCGCCGGGTGGTGCGGCGACTGCTGGATATAGGCGAGCGCGAGGATCGCGCGCTGATACTCGTGATTACGGCATGTGTCTTGATTTTCGTGGCTCAAGCGCCTTGGCAAGCGCGCTTGGCACACTTTGACCCATCGGTACCGATAGAAGCTCGCCTCTACTGGAGCAGCTTTTTCTGGATACTGATAATGCCTCTATTACTGTATCTTTTAGCATTCTTGAGTCATTTGGTTGCCCGTACATTAGGAGGGAATGGTTCAGGCTATGGTGCGCGAATTGCGCTTTTCTGGGCATTTTTGGCCGTGTCACCAGTGTCTCTGCTACTAGGAATCGTGGCGGGCTTTGTCGGCCCCGGGCCGGGATTGCAGGGGGTCGGGCTGATCTGGTGTGGTGTTTTTGGCTGGTTCTGGCTATCCGGTCTGCGAGAGGCGGAATGGAGCAGCGCATGATACCCGATCACTTCAAGGAGCTGGTGCGGCAGACGCTGTTCCAGCCGCATGAGGCGGCGCGCGCGCTGATCGAGATGCGGTTGCCCCGGCAGGGGCTGTGGATGGCGCTTGCGCTGTTGTCGGTCCTGAATTCGATCGTCTACTCGCTGTCGCTGCAACTCAGCCCGCCGACTGATCCCTCGGCAGCACTGATGCCGCCTGCGTTTCATTCGCCGATCCTGTTCGCAATTTTCCTGTTCGGGGCCTTGGCAATCACGGTGATCGCGCTCCATTACGTGGGGCAGGGTCTGGGTGGTGCGCCCGGGTCGATGGACGACATCCTTGTCCTGCTGACGTGGTTGCAGGTGTTGCGTCTTATGGTGCAACTGGCAGTGTTGGTACTGGCGCTCGTGGCGCCCGTACTTGGTGCGCTTGTGGTGATGGTCGCGGCGGTCTGGGGCATTTACATATTGATTAGCTTTGTCGATGCCGCGCATCGCTTCGGCAACATGTTCAAGGCGGCAGGGGTCATTATCCTGTCGCTCGTGGCGATGGCGATCGGGCTGAGCGCGTTTCTCAGTCTTGTCGGGGTCGTCGTGATGGGAGGGGGCTGAGATGCTCGATGTCGAAAAAATCCGCGCCGATTTCCCGATTCTCGCACGAGACGTGAACGGCAAGCCCTTGGTTTACCTTGATAACGGGGCCTCGGCGCAAAAGCCGCAGGTGGTGATCGACGCGATCACCACGGCCTATGCCCATGAATATGCCAATGTGCATCGCGGCCTGCATTACCTGAGCAACCTTGCCACCGAGAAATATGAGGGCGTGCGCGGCACCATCGCGCGATTCCTCGGGGTGGCGGATGAGGAGCAGATCGTGCTCAATTCCGGCACCACCGAGGGGATCAACATGGTCGCCTATGGCTGGGCCATGCCCCGGATGGAGGCGGGTGACGAGATATTGCTGTCGGTGATGGAGCATCACGCCAATATCGTGCCCTGGCATTTCCTGCGCGAGCGGCAGGGCGTGGCGCTGAAATGGGTGGATGTGGATTCGCGCGGCTATCTCGACCCGCAAAAGATCATCGACGCCATCACGCCCAAGACCAAGCTGATCGCAATCACACATCTTTCCAATGTCTTGGGAACCAAAGTTGATGTGAAGGCGATTTGCGATGCGGCCCGTGAAAAAGGCGTGCCGGTGCTCGTGGACGGCTCTCAGGCGGCGGTGCATATGCCGGTCAATCTCGACGATCTGGGCTGCGATTTCTACGCCATCACCGGGCACAAGCTTTATGGTCCCTCGGGCTCTGGCGCGATCTTCGTGCGACGCGAGCGCCTCGCCGAGATGCGCCCCTTCATGGGCGGCGGTGACATGATCCGCGAGGTCAGCAAGGATCATGTCAGCTATAACGACCCGCCGATGAAATTCGAGGCGGGCACGCCGGGCATCGTGCAGACCATCGGTCTGGGCGTGGCGCTGGACTACATGATGGGCGTCGGCATGCAGGATATCGCGCGGCATGAGGACGATCTGTGCCACTACGCGCAGGAACGTCTTGCGGGGCTCAACTGGCTGAGCGTGCAGGGCACCACGCCTGACAAGGCGGCGATTTTTTCGTTCACCATGGACGGGGCCGCGCATGCGCATGACATCTCGACCATCCTCGACAAGAAGGGGGTTGCGGTGCGCGCGGGGCATCATTGTGCCGGGCCGCTGATGGATCACCTTGGCGTCACGGCCACCTGCCGTGCGTCTTTCGCGATGTACAACACCCGCGCCGAGGTTGACGCGCTGATCGACGCGCTGGAACTGGCCCACGAGCTTTTCGACTGAATTTGCGATTGCGGGGTCGCAATGGCCCCGCTATACGGTGCCTCAAGTGGACCCATAGCTCAGCTGGATAGAGCGCTGCCCTCCGAAGGCAGAGGCCTCAGGTTCGAATCCTGATGGGTCCGCCACTTGCCCCACAGTCTGAGAATACGTGGTTGGCGGCGGTGTCGCGCGGGCAGATCCGGAGATCCCACAAGCCACTCGGAGCGGGGTCGCCCAATCGCCGTGTTTGACACAATTTCTATACGTTGACCTGCCAAACCTGCGTTCATCTTGGGTGTATTCGGGGGAATCGGCATGACCACGTGGTGGCGTAGCTTTCAATTTGGCAACAACAACTCCAACCTTCTGACCGGGTCGGGCAACAGGGATCACCTGTTCGGGTTCGGCGGCAACGACAGCCTTGACGGCGGGGCCGGGCGCGACAAGCTTTTTGGCGGTCGTGGAGACGATAATCTGGCCGGTGGCGCGGGCAACGATTTTCTGAACGGCGGGCGCGGTTTTGACACGGCGATCTACGAAGGCGGTTTCGACGATTACGACATTTCGGTGCGCGGCGGCTGGTTCGGGCGGACGGCGACGGTATCGAGCGTGACTGCGACGGTGGCCGATGCGGGCCGCGACCTGCTGACCGGGGTCGATGCGCTGTATTTTGCGGCGGATGATCTGACGATATTTATCAACGGGCGCAACAACGCGGTGATCGCGGGCGATGACAGCGCCACGGTGAGCGAAGATGGCACAACCGGTATCGCGGTGGCGGACCTTTTGGCGAATGACCGGGATTTTGACGGCGATAGCGTCGCAATCACAGCGGTGTCGGCCAATTCCGAGGCCGGGGCCTCGGTGCGGATCGATGGTGATCAGGTGGTGTATGATCCCGGCACGATCTTCGATCATCTGGACGATGGTGAAACGGCCACCGACAGCTTTACCTACTCGGTCGATGACGGTCGGGGCGGCGTGAGCGAGGCGACGGTGACCGTGACCATCGAGGGGGCCAATGACGCCCCGGTCCTGTCGGCCCGCGCCGCTGTGACCATCGATGAGAACAGCATTGCCGTTCCGGCGGATATTCTGGCCAGTGACGTCGATGGCGACGCGCTCAGCTTTGCGATCACCGGCGGGGCGGATGCCGCGCTGTTTGCCATCGACGCGACGACCGGCGCGCTTAGCTTTGCATCGGCACCGGATTTTGAGGCACCGGGCGACGCGGGTGGCGACAATGTCTATGACGTGCAGATCGGCGTCAGCGACGGGGATGTGACCACGACCGCCGATATCGCCGTGACCGTTGCCGATGTCGAGGAAATCGACGCGCGGATCAACGAATTTCACTACGACAATGCGGGCACTGACGTCGGCGAGTTCGTCGAAGTGCGGGTTGGCGCGGGGCAGGACGCCTCGGGCCTGTTGCTGGAATTCTACCGCGACAGCGGCACTGTCTATGACAGCCGCAGCCTGCCCGATGCACCGGTCAGCAGCGAGGGCGGGTTCGACTATTACCTTGTCGAACTGCCCACCAACGGCATTCAGAACGGCGCTGCGGACGGGATCGCGCTGTCGAACGCTGGCACGCTCATCGAACTGCTGAGCTATGAGGGTACGCTGACCGCCACCGAGGGCAGCGCCATCGGCGTCATCTCGACCGATATCGGCGTGGCCGAGGGCAGCGGCACACCTATCGGTGCATCGCTGGAGCGGGATGAGGAGGGCGAGGGCTGGTCGGTCGCCGATCAGGACACGCGCGGGCTCAACAACGATTTCGTGCCGTTGGCTCAGCTTGTCATCTCGGAGATCATGCAGAACCCTGCGGCGGTGTCGGACAATGACGGCGAATATTTCGAGATATTCAATGCCGGTGACAGCGCGGTTGATCTCAATGGCTTTACCATCTCGGACAATGATTTCGATGCCCATTTGATCGACAATGGTGGCCCGCTTTTGCTGGCAGCCGGAGAGTTCCTGGTACTGGGGCGCAATGCCGACACGGCCAGCAATGGTGGCGTGGCGGTGGATTACCAGTATAGCGGCGTCGCGCTCGCCAACGGGGCTGATGAAGTCGTGATCACCGATACGCTTGGTCGCGAAGTGGACCGCGTCGAATATGACGGCGGCCCTGGCTTCCCCGATCCTAACGGCGCGGCGATGGAACTGGTCGATCTGGCGGCCGACAATAACGACGGCGTAAACTGGACGACGGCGACACAGAGTTTTGGCGCGGGCGATCTGGGCACGCCGGGGGCGGAGAACGGCACGCCGCCGCAGGTCTTTGTCGGACGGATCAACGAGTTTCACTATGACAATGCCGGGGCTGATATCGGCGAATTCATCGAGGTGCGCGTCGCGGCGGGCACCGATGTCAGCGCCACGACGCTGGCGCTCTATAACGGCAATGGCGGTGGGCTCTACAATACGCTGACGCTGCCTGCGGCCCCGACCTCCTCGGATGGCAGCTTTGATTATTACGTTGTCGATGCGCCGGGCCTGCAAAACGGCGGGCCGGACGGGATTGCGCTGGTCAATGGCGGCACGGTGATCGAGTTCCTCAGCTATGAGGGCACGATGACCGCTGCGGACGGGCCTGCGGCGGGGCTGAGTTCCACCGATGTCGAGGTGGCCGAGGCGAGCGGCACACCCGAGGGCTTTTCGTTGCAACGCAATGACGATGGCACATGGCGCGCGCCCGAGGCCGAGACCCGGGGTGCCGCCAATGACGGCGGAACGCCGCCGGCGGATGTGGCGATCAACGAATTCCGCGTCTCCAGCGGCGGGGCGAGTGACGACACCTCAAATTTTGTGGAGTTGAGTGCTGCGCCGGGGCAAGGCTTTGACGGGCTGACCTTGCTCGCCATCTCGGGTGAGTTCGAGCCCGGACAGGTCGATTTCGCGATCTCTCTGGATGGCGCCGTGGCGGATGAAAACGGCTTCTTGCTGATCGCGGAAGAGAGCAACCCGGCGCTTGAGATCGGCGATGTGGGTGTTGCGGGGCTGGATTTCTTCGGCTCACCGCAAAGCTTCCTCGTGGTGGACGGCTTTACCGGCAATGCGGGTGACGATCTGGATGCCGACAATGACGGCGCGCTTGACAGCGATGTCGGCGCGATCCTGGCCTCGCTGTCGCTGGTCGATGGCGATACCACGCCGGATGTCAATTACAGCCGCGATGTGTTTGGTCCCGATGGAAATTTCACCCCGGCGGGCGGTGCGCGTAACCCCGACGGCAGTGGAGATTTCACCCAACTGGAGTTCGGCGATACTTCGGCCGACACGCCCGGTGCCACCAATGCCGCTGGTCCGGCGACCCCGGCGCTGATCTCCGAGGTGCAGGGCGCAGGCCCGGTCGCGGCGCGCTTTGGTGAGGTCGTGACGGTGAGTGCGGTGGTCACATACCTCGTCGATGACGGTTTCTTCCTGCAGGAAGAGGATGCCGACAGCGACGGCAATGATGCCACCTCTGAGGGGATCTTCGTCTTCACCGGCGGGGCGGACCTTCCGAACCTTGGCGATCAGGTGTCGGTCACTGGCACGGTGACGGAGTTTTTCGAGGAAACCCAGATCGGCGATGTCACCAATGTGACCTTGCAATCCTCGGGCAACCCGATGCCGACCATGGCCGAGATCATGCTCTCCGAAAGCGCCTCGGATTTTGAGGCGGTGGAGGGGATGCGCTTTCGTCTTTCCAGCGGCATCGTTGAACAAGAGATTACCGTGATCGAGAATTTCAATCTCGACCGCTTTGGCGAGATCACGGTGAGTGCGGGCACCCAGACCCAGGCCACGCAGCTGTTCGATGCGCAGACCGAGGCCGCGCAGGTGGCGCAGGTGATAGAGGACAACCTCAACAATCGCCTGATCATCGATGACGGGCAGTCGGGGCAGAACCCGGATGCGTTCGAGTTCATTCCGAACCTGACACCGGGCGACAACGGCAACGGTATCCTTGATGCAGGTGATACCTTTACCGCAGAGGGGGCGACGCTGCGCCTTGGCTCGCAAATCATCGGGGTGACCGGCGATGCGGGACAGGACGACATCACCGGCGTGATGCGGTTCAGTTTCGACGAGTACCGGATGCTGGTCGACGGGCAACTGGTGGTCGATCCGGCCACCAACGAAGGCGCGCGCCCCGCGACGCCCGAAGATGTGGGTGGCGACATTCAGGTGGCCGCGTTCAACGTGCTGAATTATTTCACCTCGTTCAGCGACGGCGCGGCGACCAACCCTGCCGGGCAGGCGCGCGGGGCATCAACGGCCAGCGATCTGGAGCGGCAGACCACCAAGCTGGTCGAGGCCTTCTTCGAGACCGGGGCCGAGGTCTTTGGCATCCAGGAGATCGAGAATAATGGCTTTGGCGACGGTTCGGCCATCATGGCCTTCGTCGATGCGCTCAATGCCGAGGCGGCGTTGCGCGGCTCTGCGTCCAGCTTTGCCTTTGTCGACCCAACCACCGATGGCGGCCCCATCGGCACCGATGCGATCATCAACGGCCTGATCTACGACACCACCGCCGTCGATCTTGTCAGTTCCGATTTCAACGTCTTCACCGAGGCGTCGGCGGCAGAGACCTTTGCGCTTGCCGATGTGCTCAATCCGTTCGTCAGCTCCGGCGATCAGTTGGGGGACTTCCAGCGCAACCGCCCCACGGTTGCGGCGGAGTTCGAGGACAAGATATCCGGTGCTACCTTCACCGTCTCCTCCAACCACTTCAAATCCAAGGGTGACAGCGGCCTTGTGGATCTGGCCGAGGCGGCGCAGGCGTTTCTCGATGGCGGCGGCAGCGGCTTCACCCAAGCCGATATCGACGCGCTGCGGGCTGACCCGAACTTCGATCAGGGCGATGGTCAGGGCTTCTGGAACGCGGTGCGCGCGGATGCGGCGGGTGAGCTCGCCGACTGGATCGAGACCGGGTATAACGGCACCGGCACCGAGAATGCGCTTTTGCTGGGCGACTTCAACGCCTATGCCAAGGAAGACCCGGTGCAGACCATCGCCGAGGACCCGGGTTATGTCGATCTGATCGACAATTTCATTGGGCAGGAAGACGCGTTCAGCTTCATCTTCGACGGCCAGCAGGGCACGCTCGATCAGGCGCTTGCCTCGGAGGATATCGCCGCGCTCGTCACCGGTGTGACCGAGTGGCACATCAACGCGCAGGAGCCGGATCTGCTGAACTACAACAGCCGCTTCAACGATCCCGGCTTCTTCAGCGAGGATGTGTTCGCCTCGTCCGACCACGATCCGCTGATTGTCGGGCTCGACACGCAGCCGGAATTTTTGGTCGCCTGACGCAACGCCCCGGCCATCCTGTGGGTTGCCGGGGCATTTCATGGTCTGAGGGTCCATCGGCGCGCTTGACTGCCTTGGCGCGCCACCCGGCCCTGTGGCTGCGGCAGGACGCAATAGATGCTGATGACGTGAATGAGTGTTTGGATTCTTGCCGAGCAACGCGGTTTTGGGGCAGTTCCTGAGTGGCAATCAAACCGTGGGATTGTCGCCGGAATGTCCCTATAGTCGCGACAGCATCGTGATCATGAACATCCAAAAGGCGGAAGATTTGGCCAAGCTGACACAGGATCCCCATAAGGGATTGGAGGAAAAGGAAAAGGTTCTCGAAGTTGCCATCGGGCGCGAGGTTCGGGCGTTTCGCAAGAAGCAGAACATCACGGTGGCGGAACTGTCGGCGCTGACGAACCTGTCCATCGGCATGCTCTCGAAGATCGAGAACGGCAACACCTCGCCGTCGCTGACAACGCTTCAGTCGCTGGCGAATGCGCTGTCGGTTCCGCTGACCGCGTTCTTCAAGCAGTACGAGGAACGGCGCGAGGCGGTGCATACCAGGGCCGGGGAGGGGGTTGAAACCGAGCGGGCGGGCACGCGATCGGGGCACCAGTATAACCTGCTGGGCCATATCGGATCGAACAACAGCGGTGTCATCGTGGAGCCCTACCTGATCGTGCTGAACGACGAATCCGACACGTTCCAGACCTTCCAGCATGACGGGATCGAGACGATCTACATGCTCGAAGGTATTGTCGGATATCGCCACGGCAGTGAGGCCTACCGGCTCGAGCCGGGGGACACGCTGTTCTTTGATGCCGACGCGCCGCATGGTCCCGAGGAGTTGATCAAGTTTCCGATCCGGTATTTGTCGATCATCAGCTACCCGCAGCGCAAGTGATCCGGAGCGGTGCCGCTTTTTTAGGCGGACCGGCAGAAGAATGGCTTGCAGGTTATTGCCTAAGGGGAAACTTTTTTCACCTTTGTTGCGTATCACGCATCGTGATGCTAGCTTTTGTCAGAGGTGCCCCAAGGGGCGGAATCAGGACATGGAGCAGAGGCGAATGTGCGGGATTGTCGGGCTTTTTCTCAAGGACCAGGCGCTTGAACCACGGCTTGGGTCGATGTTGACGGACATGCTGATCACCATGACCGATCGCGGCCCCGACAGCGCGGGCATCGCCATATATGGCGCGGACAATCCGGCGGTGTCCAAGCTGACGGTGCAGTCGGATACCCCCGATCAGGCCTTCGCCACGCTGGAGGCGGATCTCGGGGCCGCGCTTGGCGGCGATGTGCGCCTGCGTCGCAAGGATACGCATGCGGTTCTCGAAATCCCGCGTGGTCAACTTTCCGCCGCCAGCACGGCGCTCGCCGGGATAAACCCTGATATCCGGGTCATGTCGTCGGGCGACACGGTCGAGATTTACAAGGAGGTGGGTCTGCCGACCGAGGTCGCCGAGCGCTTCGACCTGCGCGCGATGTCGGGAACGCACGGCATCGGCCATACCCGCATGGCGACCGAGTCGCTGGTGACGACCATGGGCGCGCACCCGTTCAACACCGGCGCTGACCAGTGTCTTGTCCATAACGGGTCGCTGTCCAACCACAACCGCCTGCGCCGCAAGCTGCAGCGCGAAGGTATGCATATCGAGACCGAGAACGATACCGAGGTCGGCGCGGCCTACCTGACATGGCGCATTCAGAACGGGGCCACCCTGGGCGAGGCGCTGGAGGGGGCGCTGACCGATCTCGACGGTTTTTTCACCTTCGTTTTCGGCACCAAGGACGGGTTCGGCGTGGTGCGCGATCCGATTGCCTGCAAACCCGCCGTGATGGCGGAAACCGATCAATACGTGGCCTTCGGCTCCGAATACCGCGCGCTGGTGAACCTGCCGGGCATCGAGCAGGCGCGCGTCTGGGAGCCGGAACCCGCGACCGTCTATTTCTGGAGCCACAACGACACCCCCACCCCAACGGAAAAGGCCGCGTAAGATGCAGATCATCGACATGGCAACCACGCCGCTGCGCGATCTGAACGCGACGCTTCAGGCGCAGGCGGAGGCGACCAACCTCACCGCATGGGAGATCGAGAACCCGCGCGGCAGTCACGCGATTGCCGTCGGTCTCGATGCGCCCATCGAGGTGACCGTCAAGGGCTCTACCGGGTACTACTGCGCCGGGATGAACAAGCAGGCGACGGTGACTGTGCGCGGCTCTGTCGGGCCGGGCGTGGCCGAGAATATGATCTCGGGCACCGTCGTGATCGACGGTGACGCCTCGCAATATGCCGGGGCCACCGGCCATGGCGGCACGCTCGTGATCAAGGGCAATGCCTCGTCGCGCTGTGGTATCTCGATGAAGGGCATCGATATCATCGTGCATGGCAATGTCGGGCATATGTCGGCCTTCATGGCGCAATCCGGCAATCTCGTGGTCTGCGGCGATGCGGGCGATGCGCTGGGCGACTCGATCTATGAGGCCCGGCTCTTCGTGCGCGGATCGGTCAAGTCGCTGGGCGCCGACTGCATCGAGAAGGAGATGCGCCCGGAGCATGTCACGCTGCTGGCCGATCTTCTCGAACGCGGCGGCTGCGATGCACGGCCCGAGGAGTTCAAACGCTACGGATCGGCCCGGCAACTCTATAATTTCAACATCGACAACGCGTATTGAGGGCCAGAGCCATGAAAGACGATCACAGCGGCGCCCCGCGCACCCAACCGATCCAGTCGGCCACGTTCAGCCAAAGTGTGAACGCGGAGATCCGCCGCGCGGCGGCGACTGGGATATACGACATTCGCGGAGGCGGTGCGAAACGCAAGGTGCCGCATTTCGACGACCTGCTTTTCCTTGGGGCGTCGATCTCGCGCTATCCGCTCGAAGGTTACCGCGAGGCCTGCGACACCGCGGTGACGCTTGGCACGCGCCATGCCCGCAACCCGATCGAACTCGACATCCCTATCACCATCGCGGGCATGTCATTCGGCGCGCTTTCGGGTGCCGCGAAAGAGGCGCTCGGCCGGGGCGCCACGCTTGCGGGCACCTCGACCACCACCGGCGACGGCGGCATGACGCCAGAGGAGCGGGGCCACTCAAAGACGCTGGTCTACCAATACCTGCCGTCGCGCTACGGCATGAACCCCGATGACCTGCGTAAGGCGGATGCCATCGAGGTCGTCGTCGGACAGGGCGCGAAACCCGGCGGCGGGGGCATGCTGCTGGGGCAGAAGATCACCGACCGCGTGGCGGAGATGCGCAACCTGCCCAAGGGCATCGACCAGCGCTCGGCCTGCCGCCACCCCGATTGGACAGGGCCCGACGATCTGGAAATCAAGATCCTCGAGTTGCGTGAAATCACCGGCTGGCGGGTGCCGATCTATATCAAGATCGGGGGCGCGCGGCCCTATTTCGACACCACGCTGGCGGTCAAGGCGGGGGCGGATGTGGTCGTGCTCGACGGGATGCAGGGCGGCACGGCGGCGACGCAGGACGTGTTCATCGAACATGTCGGCATGCCGACCCTCGCCTGTATCCGCGAGGCCGTGCGCGCGCTGGAAGACCTTGGCATGCACCGCGAGGTGCAACTGATCGTCTCGGGCGGTATCCGCAGCGGGGCGGATGTCGCCAAATGCATGGCGCTCGGGGCGGATGCGGTCTCGATCGGCACGGCGGCGCTGATCGCGCTCGGCGACAATGATCCGAAATGGGAAGACGAGTACCGCGAACTCGGCACCACTGCCGGGGCCTATGACGACTGGCACGAAGGCAATGATCCGGCGGGTATCAGCACGCAGAACCCCGAGCTTGCCGCGCGGCTTGATCCGGTCGAGGGCGGGCGGCGCTTGCGGAACTACCTCAAGGTGATGACCCTGGAGGCCCAGACCATCGCGCGCGCCTGCGGCAAGAACCGGCTGCAGAACCTCGAGCCTGAAGACCTCTGCGCGCTCACCATGGAAGCAGCGGCGATGGCAAAGGTGCCGCTGGCCGGCACGGATTGGTGGCCCGGCAAGCCCGGCACGACATTCTGAGGAGACCTCCGAAGGCGCGGCACCGAAGCTGCGCCTTTTTCAAAATCATAACAGACAACAGGGAACAGATCGCATGGCCACGGACCTCGCCAAATTCGCCGCAGACAGGGGCGTCAAGTATTTCATGATTTCCTTCACCGATCTCTTCGGCGGCCAACGCGCCAAGATGGTTCCGGCGCAGGCCATCGCGGACATGCAGGAAAACGGTGCAGGCTTTGCCGGGTTTGCCACGTGGCTCGACATGACCCCGGCGCATCCCGACATGCTGGCAATTCCCGATCCCTCTACGGTCATCCAGTTGCCGTGGAGGCCGGAGGTCGCGTGGGTCGCCGCGAATTGCGTCATGGAGGATGAGGACGTGGCACAGGCGCCGCGCAACGTGTTGCGGCGGCTGATTGACGAGGCCGCCGAAGAGGGCCTGCACGTCAAGACCGGGGTCGAGGCCGAGTTTTTCCTGCTGACCCCCGAAGGCGACCGGATCAGCGACCCGTTCGATACCGCCGAGAAGCCGTGCTATGACCAGCAGGCGGTGATGCGCCGCTATGACGTGGTGCGGGAGATCTGCGATTACATGCTCGATCTCGGCTGGGGCCCGTACCAGACCGACCACGAGGATGCGAACGGCCAGTTCGAGATGAACTGGGAATTCGACGACGCGCTCAAGACCGCCGACAAGCATTCCTTCTTCAAGTTCATGGTCAAGTCGGTGGCCGAGAAGCACGGCTTCCGCGCCACTTTCATGCCCAAGCCGGTCGAGGGGCTGACCGGCAATGGCTGCCATGTCCATATCTCGGTCTGGGATGCGCCCGGAGAGGCGGCAAAGACCAATGTCTTTGCCGGTGAGGGTGAGGGGCCGACGGGCGAGGTCGGCCTGTCGGAGCGCGGCAAGTATTTCCTGGGCGGCATCATGAAACACGCGAGTGCGCTGGCGGCGATCACCAATCCGACGGTGAACAGCTACAAGCGCATCAATGCGCCGCGCACCTCTTCGGGCGCGACCTGGGCGCCGAACTCCGTGACCTGGACCGGCAACAACCGCACCCATATGGTGCGCGTGCCCGGCCCTGGCCGGTTCGAGCTGCGCCTCGCGGATGGTGCCGCCAACCCCTATCTGCTGCAGGCGGTCATCATCGCGGCGGGTCTGTCGGGCCTGCGGTCGCAGGCCGATCCGGGCAAGCGCCATGACATCGACATGTATGCCGAAGGTCACAAGGTGCGCGGCGCGCCCAGCCTGCCGCTCAACATGCTCGACGCGCTGCGCGCCTATGACAAGGACAAGGCATTGAAGGCAGCGATGGGCGAGGCGTTCTCGTCGGCGTTCCTGACCCTAAAGATGCAGGAATGGAATGCCTATGTGTCGCATTTCACCCAATGGGAAAAGGACAACACGCTCGACATCTGATCTGGCATGGGGGGCTGTTGCAGCAGTCCGGTGTCGTCTTCACAATAGCCGCCGATGACCCAAGCGGTAACTGGGCTGTCGAAGGAAGAGACCAATTGCGCCGTCCAACCGGTATGGTTGAGAATCCTCAGTCAGACTCTTTGTAGGGTCAACTCGCTAGCTGTGCGTATTGCGCGCCTCTACCGATAAGCTCTGTATGACATCCCATCTCGACAATTCGGCCGCCATCCATCACCGCGATATGGTCGGCATGCTCGATCGTGCTGGCCGGGCTCGGCATCACCCTTGCCGCGCTCACGTTGGGGCGTATTGAGGCAGGTTGGCAGGCGGGCTTTCCCTCGGCTCTCACCTTCGATCTGCGCTGGCCGCGCGTGTTGGGGGCGGCGGCGGCGGGGCTTGCGATGGCGCTGTCGGGCGTGATCCTGCAACGGCTGATCCGCAACCCGCTGGCCAGCCCCGACATCCTTGGCATGACCGCCGGGGCGACCGTCGCGCTCGTCGGCACGGCGATCATCGGTGGTGGGTCGATCCACGAGGTGGGGGCGGGCAGCGCGATCCTCGGCAGCCTTCTGGTGCTGGCGCTCCTGCTCGCTTTGGGGCGGCGGCATGATCATGCGCCGACGGTGCTGGCGCTGACGGGCATCGCGCTCGCGGCGCTGCTCGATGCGCTGGTGAAGGTGGCGCTCGCGGCAGGCAGTCAGGATAGCTATGCGATCATCGGCTGGCTTGGCGGGTCGACCTACCGGGTCACCGGGGCAGAGGCGGGGCTGCTCGCGCTGACCGCGCTGCTGGGGCTTGGGGTGGTGCTGATGATGCGGCGCTGGCTCACGCTCCTGTCGGCGGGCGATGACATGGCGCTGGCGCGGAGGCTGTCGCTTGGGCTCGCTCGACCTGCGTGCCTTACGCTTGCGGCGGCGCTTGCGGCGCTGGTCACGGCGTGGCTGGGGCCGGTGGCCTTTGTCGGGCTGCTGGCCCCGCATGCGGCGGTGATGCTGGGCGCGCGCCGGGTGGCGGCGCAGGCGCTGATGGCAGGGGGCATCGGCGCGGTGCTGATGGTCGGATCGGACTGGCTGGGGCGCATGGCGCTCTATCCGATGCAGCTTCCGGCGGGGAGCGTGGCCTCGGTTCTGGGCGGGGGGTATTTCCTTTGGCTGCTGCTGCGGCGGCGGGTGCTGTGAGCCGGTGCCGTATACTTGACTCTTTCGCTCATGGAGCGATAAAAGCCGGGCAAAGCGGCCTTCGGGTCGCACCGTTCACAAAGACCGTGCCAGCCCTGCGCCAGCCATGCGGTTCCCATTCCCCTATGTTCAGGGAAGAAGAGGATCATGCCATGATTGCGCAGCGCCGTATCATATCCAGTCTCGCGGGCGCCCTTTGCGGTGCAGTGCTCGGCCTCGCGACGCCGGTCGCGGCACAAGAGGCTGACGCGGCGGCCGCACCCTCGCTCGCGCTCAGCCTCAACAGCCTGACCGCCACCGAGGCGGGCGGCTGTCGGCTGAGCTTTGTCATCCGCAACGGCCTCGAGGCCGATATCGACAGCCTTGTGACCGAGGCGGTGCTGTTCGACGCCGAGGGGCAGGTGGCCACCATGACGCTCTTCGATTTCGGCACCTTGCCTGCGGGACGGCCCCGGGTGCGGCAGTTTGATCTGGCGGGGCAGGGCTGCGACGGGATCAGTGGGGTTCTTGTCAACGGCATAGGCACCTGCGAGGGCGAGGGGCTGACGCCTGCCGTCTGTCTGGATGGGCTGCGGCTGTCGTCGGAGACGGATGTCGAGGTGTCGGGATGAGCGCGCTTGCCCCGATGCTCGAGCGGCTGCGCGGCCTCATGGAAATGGGCGGGCCGGTAATCGCGCTTATCGCCGCTGTCTCGGTGGCGACGCTGGCGGTCATTCTCTACAAGCTGTGGCAGTTCCGCGCCTCGGGCGTCGGGCGGCACCATGCGCTGCGTGCCGCCGTGGCGGACTGGGACCGGGGCGAGAGCCATGCCGCGCGGCGGACGCTGGAGCGCTCGCGCAGCTACCTTGCCCCGGTGATCGCCCGCGCCTTTGCCGCTGATCCGTGCGACGGGGCCGCCACGCGCCGGATCGAAGCCGAGGCCGAGGCGCGGTTTTCCCGGCTTGAGCGTGGTTTCCGCTTTCTCGACACGGTGGCGCAAGTGGCGCCGCTTCTGGGCCTCTTTGGCACCGTTCTGGGGATGATCGAGGCGTTTCAGGCGCTGCAATCAGCGGGAAGCCAGGTCGATCCCTCGCTGCTCGCGGGGGGGATCTGGGTGGCGCTTTTGACCACGGCTGCCGGTCTGGCGGTGGCGATGCCGGCCTCTGTGGTGCTCTCGTGGTTTGAATCGCGCATGGCCGAGGAGCGCGCGCTGGCCGATCACGCGCTGAGCGTGGTGCTGGGCCCGGACGGACAGGCGGTGGCGCACCCCGTGCCGCAGGGCCGGGCGGTGCCCCGGAGTGCGTAACCCGCCATTCCGGCGGCGCAAGCTGTCGCTGACTTCGCTGATCGACGTGATCTTCCTGCTGCTCTTGTTCTTCATGCTGTCCTCGACGTTATCGCAATTCGAGGAGGTTGACCTTGCCACGGCCGGGCAGGGGCAGACGGCGACCTCGGACACACGTCCGATCTTTGTGCAACTGCGCGAAGACAGCCTGCGCGTGAATGCGCGGGAGGTGCCGCTGGAGGGTCTGGCAGAGGCGCTTGCCGCCCTGACAGAGGGCGAGGCGCGCGCGCTGGTCAGCACCGGGGCGGAGGTCACGGCACAACGGCTGACCGACCTTCTACTGGCGCTGCGCGGCATCCCGGGCCTGTCGGTGCAGGTGCTGGTGCCGTCATGAGAGCGCCCGCGCGCCGCAGCCGCCGAGAGCCCACGATCGCGCTGATCAACATCGTGTTCCTGATGCTGATTTTCTTCATGGCCGCCGCGACCCTGGCGCCGCCGCTTGATGGCGAATTGAAACTGGTGCGCACCGCCGAGCTGGAGGGGCGCGCGCCGCCTGATGCGCTGGTGGTGCATGCTGATGGGCGGCTGGCCTATCGCGGAGAACCCCTGCCGGATGCGGCCGCCTACATGGCCGCGCTGCCCGAGGAGGCGCGCGCGACCGTGCGCATCGTGCCCGATGCTGCGCTGCCCGCGCCCGATCTCATTCGGCTTGGCGCGGCGCTGCGGCGCGCAGGGGCGACCCGCGTGGTGATGGTGACCGAACGGGGGCTGCAATGATCCGCCGCTCGCGCGTTGTATTATCTGCGTGCGCCGGGGTGGCGCTGGTGCTGCACGGCGCGGGGCTGTGGGTGTCGGACAGCGCCGAGAAGATCGAGATCGCAGGCGGGGCAGGGGCGGTCGAGGCCGCGCTGGGCAGCAGTTTTGCCGATATGGCGGCGGGCGTGGCGCAGCCCGTCTCGGAGGCCACGGTGACGCCTAACCGGCAGGCTGAGGACGGCGTGGATCCGGCCGAGCCGGTGGAGACGCGGCGCCCCGAGACCCCGCAGGCCGCCGCGCGTGCTCCGGCG
The DNA here is from genome assembly GCF_040219995.1 of Roseovarius sp. Classification (GTDB taxonomy): domain Bacteria; phylum Pseudomonadota; class Alphaproteobacteria; order Rhodobacterales; family Rhodobacteraceae; genus Roseovarius. The sequence goes on from NZ_JAVJUC010000014.1 coordinate 202,341, forward strand.
GAGACGGCCGAGACGCCTCCCCCGGACAAGGCTGCGCTGCCCGCCGACACGGTGGCCGCAGCAAGGGTCACTCCGACCCCGTCCCCGCCTGCTGCCGCCGTGCCGGTCCGCCCGTCTGCCGCCTTGCCAGTGCAACGCCCCGCGACGCCGACGCGCGAGACGAGCGAGCGTGCCAGTTCGGCCCCGCAGGAGGTGATCGAGGCGCAGCCCGAGGCGGGACTACAGGTCTCGCGCCGCCCGCAGGCCCGCCCGCGCGCAATTGAAGAGACGGCCGCCCGCCAATCGCCCGAGCCTGAGCGCCGCGAGACGCGCAGCCGTAGCCGGCAAGGCAACAACGCCAGCCGCGACGCCATCACCGGCAGCGCCGCCGGGCGTGAGAGTGCCGCCGCCGCGCGGCAGGGCCGCGACACGTCCCGCCAAAGCTCTGCGCAGGGCAATGCCGCGGCCAGCAACTATCCCGGTGAGGTCATGCGCCACCTCGCCCGCGTGCCGCGCCCGCGCGCCGCCAGCCGCGGCGCGGCGCTGGTTCGCTTCTCCATCGGTGCGGGCGGGCGGCTCGCCTCGGTGGGGATTGCGCGCTCCTCGGGCTCCTCGCGGCTCGACCGCGCGGCGCTCACCGTGGTGGAGCGTGCCGCGCCCTTTCCCGCGCCGCCGCGTGGCGCACAGACCAGCTTTTCGGTGCGGATCGAGGGGCGGTGAGGGTTTTGTAGCGGACACGCCATTGCTCGATCACGATGTGGACTTCCCGCAGGCTGTAGAAGAATTCGCCATTGAGCAGTTTCTCTCTGAACCGGGCGTCGAAGCGTTCGGCGTATCCGTTTTTTTCCAAGGTGTGGCGTTGATGACAAGACTCGACATGAAAATTTGAAATGTTAGCAATGAGCTACGTCATACGGAGGTTAACATGAAGATGATACGACTTTTCGCTTCGTTCCTTGGTGCTACGGTTCTCGCAACACATGGCGTCGCAGGAACTGCTGTCCCGCCGCCTGTGACGCCACCGGCGGTCAACTCTGCCGGCAGCAATGACGATACATCACTCTTTGTTGGTCTGAACTGGGGTATCGGCTCCCGCGCCACGCTCGAAGGCATTGTTGGCGTGGTTCACAGCAGCGTTGATAGAGATGGCGACGTGGAAGGCGGCCGCCTGTCCGTGCATTTCGATTTGCTCGGTCGTGAGGTTGCTCCGAATGTACGCCTGACTGGCATCCTCGGCGACGATGACATTGCTGCAGAGGCTGGGCTTGGCCTTGGCTTTGATGGCACCCCGTTCGGCATTCTGGGCGGTATCGGAAACTACTACAACTTTGGTGGGACGTTAGGCTTCGACGGAACTGTCGGCGGCTACATTGGGACGCATTCCTACGGCGAGTTTGACGACAAACCGGATGCTCCGGCTCCGGTATTGCCACCTCCGACATGAGCTGACTCGGAACATCAGCCGGTCGAGGCATAGATGTCCGCTGCATCAGAATTTCGTCCGCTACGGCACAAGGCGGCTTTAACGAACTATGAACAGCACACGCGCGCCTGACAATCAATCTGCGCCTCTCTTGAAGAGCGCATTGGCTGTAAACCGTAGAGACGCGATTCTGCGATTGGCATCTGGCTGCCTGGTGTCGCTGGTGTCTTCGCCGGCGGTCGGACAAACTGCAACAATCGAACGCCAGACCCTGGATGCCGTGATCGACACTCTCTTGCCAGCGGATGACATGACGCCGTCGGCCACATTGCTTGGCGTGAGCGCCGAACTCATGTTGCTTGCACCAAAGGGCAGCTCTCTGCACCGTCTCTTCGCGCTTGGGACGACATGGCTCGACACACTGGATGCACGTAGCTTTGCAGAGTTGCCTTCCGAAACGCGTCAAGATGTTCTCAGATACATGGAGCGCGCAGATTACAACGAGGTGCCGGGGCGCTTCTTTCAATTGCTGCGCCAGATGACTGTAGAAATATACTACGCCCAGCCGCAGACCTATGCCGGGCTTTCACTCAACCCAGCCCCACAGCCAGAGGGGTACCCTCCTCCTTGGACATGAGCGGTGAGGTATATGATGTCGTGATTGTCGGCTCGGGGGCTGGCGGAGCCGCATCGGCATGGGCCCATACAACAGCCGGGCTGAAGGTCCTTCTTCTCGAGGCAGGTCCGCGTTTTGACCCGTCGCAAGACTATCCCTTGACAGAGCCGGGATGGGAGCGCCGAACCTTTCCGGTCAAGTCTGGCAGTCGCGCGCAAATCCTCTACGGCGATCTCGGGCGGCTCGATCCTGCAAACGCGGACCTACAGAGCTGGAACGCCGTTCAGGGCAAGCGCCCCCTGAATGCCCGTCGCCAGCCCAGTCGGTCAGGCTATTCGCACGTGATGGGCGTCGGTGGCTCCACCCTTCACTATGTCGGTGAGGCGCACAGACTGCATCCTGAGAGTTTCAAACTCGCACGGGACCACGGGATCGGGGCAGACTGGCCGTTGGAGTATCAAGAGCTGGAGCCCTACTACACGACAGCCGAATACCTGATCGGCGTTGCCGGACCAGAGACTGACGGTGCGCGATGGCGTTCTGCCCCCTATCCGCAATCGGCCCATCCGCTCAGTCCAGCCGCCCAACGTCTGGCAGAGGCTGGTCAGCGTATCGGTCTGCCATTCGAGCCGAATGCCCGCGCGGCGCTGTCGCAGCCACTTGATGGACGGCCTGCCTGCAATTATTGCGGGCAATGTAGCCGCGGTTGTCCCTTGGGCGACAAGGGGTCTACCGATGTCACGTTTCTAAGGCACGCAGAGGCGACCGGACGCCTCAAGCTGATACCCGAGGCACGGGTGGTAAACATCGAGGCCGCGCGCGACGGCCGGATTGCCGCAGTTCACTATGTCCATGAGAAACGTCGCATACGACAGGAAACACCACAGTTGATCCTCGCATGCGGAGCGGTTCAGACACCTCGGCTCCTGCTTGCCTCGCATAGCACGCAAACGCCTGACGGGCTTGCCAACGGGTCGGGTCAGGTCGGGCGTAATTTCATGGAAACCCTGTCATGGCACAGCACCGCGCTGCTGCCTGGTTTGCGCAACAGTCATATGGGTCTTCCCGCAGATGCCGTTGCATGGTCCCAAAGCGCTCCTGATGGCGCAGCGGACGCCTTTGGGGGGTGTCGCTATACATCGGCTGTTCAGGAGATAGGGCTGACCGGTCCGGCTGCCTATGCGTCCCGGCTCATCACCGGCTTTGGCGCGGCGTTCAAAACGCGACTGCGCTCCAGTTTTGGCTCCGCCATTACCGTCGGCGCGACTGGCGCGGTCATCGCTGACGCGCGCAGTTACATCGCCTTGTCCGAGGATGAGAACGACAGCGATGGCTTGGCCCTTCCCGTAATCAATTCGGTTTTGACCTCAAACAGCCTGACGTTATTGCACAACATGGCGAGCAATTCGCGGAAACTGTTGCACAGTACAGGGGCCGAAACGATCGTCGAGGAGTTCGGTTCTTGGGATGAATTCACGGCGACGCATGTTTTTGGCACTGCACGCATGGGCATCGACAGCACCACATCGGTGACGGATCGTTTTGGTCGCAGCCACGATCATCCGAATCTCTGGATAGCCGATGCAAGCGTGTTTCCCTCTTCCGGTGGAGGCGAAGGTCCATCTCTTACAATCCAGGCCCTTGCCTTGCGCCAGGCCGAGCGCATCAGCGGTTGACCCGGTCTCCAGATCTCCGTCCAGATTATGGAATGCTGCGATTGCTCCTGGCCCGAACCAGGACCCGCCCGGCGTCACAATCCGATGGCATATCTTGTCAGCCAGTCATGCTGACGGTCGTTTTCCACCGTCTCCGGGAATTGGTGGCGCAGCAGGCGCACCGCATGTTCTGGCGCCTGTCCGGCGTCAATCAAATGCATGGCGGCGATTACACCGCTCCGGCCCGCGCCATGGTGACAGCACATGCCGACGGACGCGCCAGACGTGAACACCGTTCTGAAGACAGGGGACAAGCGTTTCCAGGCCCGCATGAAGGCCGGACCGGGCACGGAATAATCCTCGATGGGCAAGGCGAGGGCGCGCACACCTCGCGCACTGACAGCCCGACGGAGCATCGCGATAGCGTCCTGGGGTAGTTCATCGGGCTGGGTCAGGATCAGAAGCAGCCGCATCCCTGCTTCAGATGCGTGGGTTAACGTGGCGTCCATCCTGTCGGGATTGATCAGGGCTTGCCCGCGAAAATCGGTATACAGACCGGGAAACCCCATGGTAAGGACATGCCCGCCACCGGGTCGCGGGCATATTGCGCGCACCGAGGTGTCCCGATGGGACATGATCAGGTCTTCGTGCATTTGCTCTCTGGACAGAAAAACGCGCGCCCCGGGAACCGGAGCGCGCTGAACCGGGGTTAGCGGATCGGATAGGGATACATCAGCCCGCCGTTTTCCGCATGTGCGTTGGGCGTTTCCGAACGGTTCAGGCCGAAGGGCGTCTCGACCCCCAGATGACGGTCGAAAACTTCGCCGTAGGAGCCCACCTGCTTGACGATCTGGTAGGCCCAGTCATTCGCCAGGCCAAGCTTTGCAGCCATGTCGGTGGTGGCGCTGTCGGTGCCGAACATGCGCTGCACGGCGGGCGACTGGTTGTCAAGATCAGCCACGACCGTGTCGATATTGGCCGAGGTAATGCCATGGCTGTCGGCATTCAACATGACCTGGAATCCCCAGAACAGGGCAGCCTCGAACGCCTGGTCCGGGCGCGTGACCAGCGTCAGCGGCTCGTTCGAGATAACCTCGGGCAGGATCACGTAATCGGCGGGGGTCTCTGACAGTTGACGGTCCGCGGTCAGCGCGGTCACATCCGAGGCGTAGACATCGCATTTGCCGGAAAAGAACGCCTCGAGCCGGGCGGTCTTGTCGGCGATGTTCTCGACCCGGTAGGTCATGCCCTGCGCGCCGAACCAGTCCGCAATGTTGAGAAGCGTTGTCGACCCGTCCTCGGCGCAGACGCTGGCACCGTCAAGTTCGGCGGCACTGGACACGCCGAGGGATTTGGGAACCATGAAGCCCTGACCGTCGAAGAAGGTCGTGACGACAAAGGCCATGCCCTCATCGGCGTCGCGGGTGCCGGTGCGGGTGATCGAGCGCGACCCCATATGCGCCTCGCCCGCGACAATGGTCTTCATCGAGTCGGAAAAGCCGACGCCGCGAATGTCGGCCTTGCCCGCGTCGCCCAGAACCGCCGCAGCAGCCATGCGGCAGAAATCGGCGTTGAAGCCCTGAAAGAGGCCCGTGCTGTCGGGCACGGAAAAACCGGGGGCGGTCGGGCTGACCAGACAGACCAGGCTGTCATTGGCCTTGATATCGTCCATGATCGGACCCGCGAATGCGGGGGCCGCCGCGACGGCAAAGATCGCGGCGCTGACGGACATGAGGTTATGGGCGGCGGGCATGAAAAACTCCTGCGATTGCAAAGCGTGAGCATCAACGGATGCTGCCACCTGTATACAGGTGTATTTCGTCAGATTCGTGACAGCCTCAGTGACTTTTTCGGCTTTGCTTGCGGTGCAATTCGCGTCCGACCCATGACAGGAACGCGCAAGACAACAGGAACCAGACCCCGACAAAGGCATAGGCCTCCAGCGCGAATTGCCCCCAGCCGGGTTCGCTGAACGCCATCCGCGCGGTGGAGGTCAGATCGTGGATGCCCAGCACCACGACCAGCGATGTGTCCTTGTAGGCCCCGATCACCGAATTCACCAGCGCAGGCAGGCTGCGCGACAGAGCCTGCGGCAACAGCACAAGGCGCATCGTCTTGCCCCAGGACAGGCCAAGGGAAAAGGCGGCCTCGTGCTGGCTGTCGGGCAGGGATTGCAACCCGCCGCGCACATCCTCGGCGAAATAGGAGGCGTGAAAGAACACCAGCGCGATCAGCGTCGCCATGACTGGGCTGATACGTGTGTCGGGCGGCAGGGTCAGTGGCAGCACGAAAACACCGACGAAGAGCACCGTGACCATCGGAAAGCCCCGCATCCCCTCGATATAGACGATAGCGGCGCGGCGCAGCACCGGCCAGCGGGTCTGGTGCCGCAGCACCGCCAGCGCCACCCCCAGCGGAAAGGCCAGCGCGATTGCGATGACCGACAGGATCAGCAGCACCGGCATCCCGTTCCAGCGTGACATGTCGATTGCCGCAAGCCCGGCCGCGCCGCCGCCCATCAGCACGAAGGCCAGCGGGATCACCCCGACCCACAGCACCACGAGCATCCGTGGCCGCAGCCAGCGAAGCCGCCCGGTGATCCGCAACCCCACCAGCGCAGACAGCGCCAGCAGCAGGAGAGAAACCAAGGCAGGGCGCCAATGTTCGGCATAGGGATAGGTGCCAAACAGCATGAACCGGCTTTTCTCCAGATAGAAGCGCCAGCACGCCCCCGAGGACCCGGCGCAATCCTCCATCGGTTGTGTGGGGGACAGCGCCGAGATCACCATCCAATCCAGCAAGGCCCACGTCACGTAAAGCGCGACAGCCGCGCTGATCAGCGACACGAGCGCGGTCACCGGCGTGCCAAACCATTGCCGCCACAGGTCGCGGCGCGCCTCTGGGGGCGGGGATGGCGGGATCACCTGGCACCTCCGGCGCTGCGGGCGCGCAGCCTGTCGTTCAGGCGGTTCATCAGCGAGGACGCGACCAGACACAGGCCCAGATAGAGCCCCATGGTTATCAGCATCATCTCGAGCGGTCGGAATGTCTGGTTGATGATCGTGCCGCTGACGGACATCAGATCGGAATAACCCACGGCGATGGCAATCGAGGTGTTCTTGATGAGATTCACATATTGGTTGATCATCGGCGGGATCACGATCCGCAGCACCTGGGGCAGAATGACAAAGCGCGTCACGTGCCGCGGGCTCAAGCCAAGCGCCCGCGCGGCCTCTATCTGGCCCTGTGGCACCGCGAGAATACCGCCGCGCACCACCTCGGCAATCTGCGCGCCGTGATAGAGCCCGAGCGTCCCTAAGACCACCAGGAACTGCACCGAAAGGCGCGCTCCGCCCTCGAAATCGAACCGCTGGAATTCTGGAACGCTGGTCATCAGCGGCGTATCGACGAGAAGACCAAAGATCAGCGGAAAACTGATGATCAAAGCGAGGATCACGGGAAGAACCTCTATGTCCTTGCCTTTGTCGCGCTTTATGCGGCGCGCGCGACGTAGCCAGAGCAGGCTGAGCGCAACTGCAACAGCCAAAGGCACCAACAGCCAAGCTTGCCGGACATCTGTTTCGATCACCGGCAAATAAATCGACCGGTTGGTCAGATGCAGTGGGCCGATAGAGAATGCCTCGCGCACCGGCGGCAAGCCGCGCACCGCCACGACATAGAGCACCAGCAGAACGAGGATCTTGGGCAGGTTGCGGAAAAGTTCGACGTAAAGCAGGCCGATCATGCGGCCCGCCGGGCTGGGTGACACGCTGACCAATCCCATCAGCACGCCCAGACCCGTGGCCAGCACCAGCCCGCATATGCCCAGAAACACCGTGTTGAGCAGCCCCGCGAGGATCACCCGCCCATAGCTGTCGCCCGCATCATAGCGGATCAGGCTCTCGCTCAGGTCAAACCCGGCGGTCTGCGTCAGGAACCCGTATCCCGGTGTCACGCCCGCCGCTTGCATGTTCAGCCAGATATTGCCCCCAAGGATCGTAAGGCTCAGCAGGATTGCCGCGACAACCGCGAGCCCGACCCAGTCAGGTGCGGATCGGCGGGCAGGCGGCGGCGCGTGTTGCATGAAAAGTCCCTGTGCAATATAGCTTCTGCATACGTGTATACAGGCGGTATGTCGGACCTGTGACACTTGACTGTTCCGGGATGAGACGCGAATGACCTTCCACATAGCCAAGCCACGCGCCGATGATATCGCGGATGCCATCCGCAAGCGGATTTGCCTGCAACCTCAGGACGGGCCGCACCTGCTGCTCGAAGGCGTTCTGGCAGACGAGTTCGGTGTGTCGCGCACCCCGGTGCGGCAGGCGTTGCAGCGGCTGGCCTATGAAGGGCTGATCGAAGTGCGCACCGGTGTCGGCTCCGTCGTGAACCCGATGGACCCGGCGCAGCGCGGTATGCATTGTGCCGTGCATGGCGCATTGTTGGGGCTTGTGGCGGGCCTGCCAGATGCACCGGTACCGCAGGAGGTCGCACGGCGTCTGGGCATGATAAGCACACAGGATATGTCGCATCTGTCGACGGACCCGGACACCGTCTACGCGGTATTCACGGAACTGAATGCCCTGATGTCACAACTGATCCCTGACCCGGTTATCGCCGATGCGCATCTCGTCAGCGGCTGGCGGATCGTGCGCTGGTTCCTGGCAGATATGCAAAATGGTGACGCCACGAGTTTCGAAGCCGTGCTTGGCCTTTGCAGGGCCACTATGCGCGCGGCCGATAACGGGCGGGCAGCGATGTTCCGGGCCGCCTCGGATATCGTGCTTGCGGCCGCCAAATGATCCACGATGTCGGCCCTCGCAACAGCGCGGGTCATCGCACCAAAACCACCAAGACCATTCGCATGTCCCGCCTGCCTCTGCCGGAGGGACAGCATCGCATGATCAGATGATGGCGTGGTGCATCCGGGCCGACACCCATTCGCTCAGGACCACGGAGGCAAGGATCAGGAGCAGGATCACCGTTACGTGACCCCAGGCGAGGACGTTGAGGCATGACCTCGTGAAAACCTCGCAAGCTCGACGGCTGAAACAACTTAGACGTCGCTCTCTTCCTGCGCAGTTTGGTTCGCAGTTGCCATGCGCTGCGTGGCTTCTTCGCCAAGTTTCATGACGGCAGCTATCGGGCGGATCATCACGACAAGGTCCGCTATCTTGCCAGCGGCATCGAAGCGGATGATATCTATGCCCGTGAACGCGGTATCGCCGACGCTGCCGCGGAACTCCAGGACATGACCGTCGTCGCCGTTGAAATGCCGCGTATATTCGAATTCGTCAAATATGCTGAATGACAGCCCCAAGCTGCCGACGAGTGCGTTCTTGCCGCGCAACGGCATCGCGTCGCCCGGATTGGAAAACGTCACGTCGTCTGCCAGAAGATTGGGCAGCTTGTCCCAGTCAAGGTGCAAAAAGATGCGTTGCCATTCTTTCAATGCGGTTTGGACATGCGGGCTGTGGACCATGCGATCTGGGTCGGAAGTGGTTTCGTTCATGGAAATCTCCTGATTTCAGGAAAGTGTTGAAGAGACTGATGCAACGATCACGCGGTCAACTACGGCTGACTGGTCCACGCGGGGATCATAGGGCCGTGTCGCCGACCAATTTCCCCACCACCTCGGCCGTGGTCAGAATCGCATGGGCATAGGTCGGGCCGTTGATCTCGTGGGCGGCATGCAGCGCTTCCGGGGACAAGGCCGCCGTTGCGTCGCGAACGAGGGTCACATGATAGCCAAGCTCGGCCGCATATCTTGCAGACGCTTCGGTACACGTATTGGCGATCGCCCCGACGAAGATGACATGGGTGATGCCGCGTTGGCGCAGCCGCACATCAAGGTCGGTGTTGGCAAAGCTCGACGCGCCCCAGTGTTCCTTGACGACGATGTCGCCGTGGTCGGGGCCGAACCCCTCGTACCATTCACCGCCCTTGCTGCCTTCGGCGAACATCTCGTGTTCATGGGCCGAGGCCTGGAACGGCGTCAGGTGCGCCCACTCCTCAAAGTCGTTCGGGTGGTGGCGGTGATGCGGCAGGATGAAGATCGGATGCCCGACCTCACGCGCCGCCGCACGGAGCTTGGCGAGGTTGGCATGAAGGTTGACCGATCTGGAGACTTCGCTGAGCGCGGGCCACATCTTGCCGTCCTCGGCGAGGAAATCGTTGTAGGGATCGACGCAAAGAAGCGCGGTGCTGTCGCGGGGATAGTCAGTATGTGCCACGGGTTATTCCTTTCGGTGGAGTGTCGTGAAACCGGCGTTCCTGGTCCTTGTTTTGCCATCGCGTGCGTCGGGCGCGGCTTTGTCTGGTGCTGCGACGTCGGCCAGGCGCAGGCGGTCCGGGCATGAGGCTGGCCGCGGACGTCAGGGACAGGCGCGCCGCATGTCTCACGCGAAATCCACCGACCGGTTGAACGGCATCTCTCGCAGCCGCTGGCCCGTCGCGGCAAAGATGGCGTCGGCCAGCGCAGGCGCCGCCGGTGCGGTCGCGGGTTCGCCCAATCCGCGGACCCGCTCGGCGAGGCCCAGAAGCTGCGTATGGAACCGCGGCGTCTGGTGCAGTCGCATGCCTTCGAACGCATCGAAGTTGGTTTGCTGCACCGCGTGGTTTTCGTAGGTCAGTTCGCAATTCATCGCGTGGCCCAGGCCGAAGATGGCGGCCCCGGTCAGCTGCGCCTCGGCGTTGACGGGGTCGAAAACGGTGCCGCAATCGGCTGCGATCCAGACCTCGTCGATGCGCAGCCCGCGATCGGTCATCGTCACGTCGATGACTTCGGCAACGGGTACGCCGTGCGTGTAGGCGAAGGCGATGCCCCGCCCGCGCTCCGGCCCAATATCGGCGCCAGCCCAGTTCGACATCTCGCCGACGGCCTCCAGAACGCGTCGCGAGTCCGCGTGGTCTATCAGGCGCAGCCGCTCCTCCAGCGGATCGGCGCCCGCGGCGTGGATCAGCTCCGACAAAAAGCTTTCGTGGAAGAAGGTGTTGGAGCAGGCTCCGGGAGAGCGCCACGACCCCACCGGCATCATCGGCGGCGCGGCATAGCCCGTCACGCGATAGTTCGGGATGGCGTAGGGCTGGTCAAAGGCGCCCCAGACCAGCATCGCATCCGGTCCGGGCGGCACGATGAAGACGCGCCCGAACCAGGACCCCACAAGCGACGGGCTGATCGTGTCCAGATCACAGGCCAGCACGCGGCCATCTGCCACTGTCCCCCGCCCGCGCGCCATGTGTAGGGGCCGTGGAAAATCGTGGGTCATGTCCTCTTCGCGGCTCCAGGTTGTCTTGATCGGCCTGCCAGGCATGGAGGCGGCGATCTGGATCGCCTGCACCACGTAATCGTGGTCGAGCCTGCGGCCAAAGCTGCCGCCCGCAGGCAGAGCGTGGAGGATGACGTTGCCCGCCTCGATGCCGGTTACATCGGCGACCGCATCCCGTACCACATGGGGCACCTGCGTCGCGGTCCAGATCGTCACCGAGTCGTCTTCGACCAGCACCGTGGCGCTAAGTGGCTCGAGCGCAGCATGGGCGAGGAACGGCGCGCGGTACTCCGCCTCGATCACGGTGGCACCGTTCAGCGCCGCCTCGACATCGCCGTCGTCGCGCAGACGGCTGTTGCGGAACTCATCCGCGTGCGCATCCGAGAGCGCCTGCCACATCTCAGCGCTGCTGGCCGGATAGTCTGGGGGCAGCCAGTCGACCTGAAGCGCCTCGGCGGCTTTGAAGGCGAACCAGGTGTTGTCGGCGATGACCGCCAGCCCCTCGTCCACCTCGACGACCGACCGCACGCCCTGCATCGCCAGCGCGGCATCGGGAGAGTAGCTCGCCATACTGCCGCCGCGCCCGGGGTTTGCGCGCACCGCGGCATGCAGCATGCCAGGAAAGGCCACGTCGATTCCGTAGGATTGCGTACCGGTCGATTTCGCCACGATGTCGAGCCGCTGATAGGGCTTGCCGAGCCGCGTCCAGTCGGACGCGGGGCGCAGGGCCACGTCGGTCACCGGCTCGGTTGCTGCCGCTTCGGCGGCGAGTTCGGTATAGGCGATGAGTGTTCCGTCGGGCAGGACAACGTGACCGTTCTCGGTCCGCAGATCCGCTGAGGACAGCCCTGTGCGCGCCGCGGCAGCGGCCTTCAGCGTCTCGCGGGCGGTGGCGCCGGCGCGCCGCAAGGTCTCGTGCAGGTCGGCGGTGGAGGACGACCCTCCGGTGAACTGCGACCCCGAAAGCCGCGCGACGTTCATCATCAGGTCGCGCACTGTCTCCGCGACGAACCCCTCATCCCACCCCGGAAAAGACAGACCGTCCGCCGCTACGGTGCCATTGAAATAGGCCGGATGCGGCTGGCCGGGGTCGAGCGTGGCCGTGCTTGGGTCAATATCAAGCTCCTCGGCGATCAGCATGGCCTGGGTCGAGGCGATCCCCTGTCCTACATCGGCGCGCGGCACGATCAGCGTGATCCCGTCCGGCGTGATCTTGACGAAGGGGGTCAGCGCAGCTTCGCCCTCGCCCAGATCGCCGAGCAGGGGGTTTGGCGTCGGACGGGTCACGAAATAGGCCCCGAAGGCGACCCCGCCGACAATGGCGGCCGACCCGATCAGGAAGCTGCGGCGGGCAATGGTTCTGACGCGTCCCATGGCTCAGGCCTCCCGCATCGCTCTGGCGGCGCTGTGGACGGCGGCGCGGATGCGGGGATAGGTCCCGCAGCGGCACAGATTGCCCGACATAGCGGCGTCGATATCGTCATCGGATGGCTCGGGGATGCGGGCCAGAAGGTCGGCCGCCTGCATGATCTGGCCGGACTGGCAGTAGCCGCATTGCGCAACCTGATGTTCGATCCAGGCGGCCTGAATAACATGCAAGGCATCGGGCGTTCCCAGCCCCTCGAGTGTTGTCACATCACCCCAGACATCGCCCAGGGTCACCTGACAGGAGCGCACGGCATCGCCGCCAATATGGACCGTGCAAGCACCGCATTGCGCGATGCCGCAGCCATACTTCACACTCGTTACGTTCAGCCCGTCCCGCAATACCCAAAGAAGGGGCATGTCGGATGGCAAGTCCACATCATGACTGTTGCCGTTTACCGTGAGTAGCATGTTTCGCTCCAGTCAGTTTGTGGACGTGGCGTGACACCGTGCGCCCTCAAGAGTTAAATCCATGGGTTCGCCAGAGCGATATGCATATGTGGTCAGGTGAATTCAGATTGGGTCAGTCGGCATTCAGAGTCTGGTTCTGCCCATGCGCCCATGGCATTGAGGCAAGGTAGTTGAAAGCTTGGGTGCATGGACAGTTCACAGACATACTCCAATTTCATGGCGACGGACGTGGCATGCCGCATCCTCGGCGTTGATCCGCAGGTCATGCTCGAGACGGCAGGCCTTGGTGGGTTAGCCCGCAGTCGGACAGAGATGCGTGTGACGGCGCAGCAGTATTTCGACTGCTGGAACACGATGGAGGTGCTGTCGCCGCGCCCCGACTATGTGCTTCACCTCGGTGTTGCGATCTCCCGCGGGCCGGTGATCCCGGTGTTTTTCACGCTGTCCTGTGCGCCCGACATGGAAACCGGCCTGATACGTCTGGCGCAGTTCAAGTCGTTGCTCGGCCCGACGCTCATGCGAGTGTTCTGGGATGGCGGGCTGTTGCGATTGGAGTTCGACAGCGTCGATGCCCGCGTGCCCATGCCGCCGAGCCTTGGCGCCCTTCAACTTGTGGTCGCGGTGGAGAACATTCGCGGGGCTGCGGCCCATCTGGTATGCCCGGTTGCGGCGGGCTTCGATGGATCGGAGGAAGAGCGGCACATGATCGCCGGTCAATTGGGGATCATGCCGGAGCGGTCGCCTGCCGCCTACGTGGCCTTCTCCCCGGAGGACGCGAAACGCCCGTTCATTTCCGAGAATCCCGCCCTCTGGGCCGATATCGAGGCCGACCTCAAGCTTCAGCTGGCAGCCCAGAACGACCGTTGGCCTGTCGCCGACCGGGTGAGGGGAGCCTTGGTCGATCTGATGCCCGCAGGGCGCACGGGAGCCGAGGACGTGGCCCTTGCGCTCGGGATCAGCCGCAGCACACTGCAGCGGCGATTGCGCGAGCAAGGGACGTCGTATCAGGTGGTCCTCGACGCCACGCGGCGTGACATGGCGATCCGGTATCTGACCAAGACCACCCTGCGCGTCGAAGAGATCGCAAGCGTGCTCGCCTACCGCGATGCCAACAGCTTTTCGAGAAGTTTCCGCAGGTGGACGGGACAAGCGCCTGTCGCCTTTCGCGAGGCACCCAAGCAACAGACCGGAGAGGCTGAATAGCCGTTGGATCATTCTGGAGCGCGGTCTACAGCTACCCTAGGCACGTGACATTGGGATCAGACGGCCACCCACCGTTAAGACTGCAGTGACTAGACGGAGATGGCGTTCACGGCCCTGCGACCGGTTGCATCGGTCTTCAGGATCGCTGTCGTTGCATGGATTTGTGCGGGGGCAGTTGCATCTTGTCAGGCTGCCCCGATGAGAATCCCGACCGCAAGCGCAGGGATAGCGACGAAGCTGGGGAGCCAGACCATTGTGCGCAGGACCGCGATACCAAGGTAGAAGACGGGGACATAGATCAGCCGCGAGACAATCGTAAGGAGCGCCGCGCCTCAGGTCCACCCGTTCGAGATATCGAGATTGACCGCAAGTCGGGCTAGCGGCAGATACATGATCGCCCCTTCCTTGAGGTTTCCCAGTGTCCTGTCGATCCGCAGACCCGTCGCTCTCATGCCCGGCGGGGCGCCATCGCGGTTGGAGAAGCCAAAGGCCGGGTCGGCGGTCAGGGCGGAATAGGTGGACTGCACCGCGAGGGTGCCGAAGATCAGGAAGCTGTAGACCGGGATGCCGAGGGCTTCGAGAGTCATCGGGCAATACCTCCACTTTCCTTTTCGACATCGGCAATGAAGGCAAGCACGCGCGCGAGGTAGTCTTCGGACGCGTCTTCCCATGCGTAGTGGGCAGCACCCTCGATGACGGCGAGACGACTGTCGGGCAGCAGATCGGCCAGCCGTTTCGAGTTGGAGACCGATACGAAGGTATCGTATTCGCCGTGCAGAACCTGGACAGGGGTTTCGATTTTCTCCACGTCCTTCTCCAGTGATGGCGTCTCGTCCGGGTAGCTCCCCAGAAATCCGACCTGCCCCTTGAGCTTCGCAAATGATGTGGATCCTGCCAGGTAGTCGGCCTTGGCGGCGGCTGTTGGGCGACTGAGACGGTACCCGATCGTATTTGCGGCGGCGCAATAGATGCGACCGCCGATGGCCCCGCCCGCGGACAGCGTGGCAAGCTGCACCACGCGAGAGTTGACCAGCCCACGGAACAGCCATGCCCCTTCGACGACGCCAACACATCCCGCATCGCCGAGTGTGGCAGACTTCAGACGACCCGGCGTGTCGGCCATGAACCTGAGGCTCATCGGTGTGCCGATATCGGGCCCGACAAAGTGCGGATGGGCCAGGTCGAAATGATCGAGGATCTTGCCGAAAAACCCCGCATGCTGGCTGACCGTCGTCACGTGGCGCGCCGCATCAGAGCCTCCATGGTTCGGCAGGTCTACCGCGACAACATCGAACTCATCGGCCAGTCGATCCCACCATGCGTCATAGGTCAGGATGCTCATCGGTTGCGGCGAGGTCAGGACGACCTGCGGCTTGCCCGGGTTTCGCGCGACGGCGAAACGGATCCGAAGTCCGTCAATGGTGCAGAATTCAAGCTTCATCGTTGCGCCTGCTCATGAGCGGCCATTGCGCGCAACGCGTAGATGGGTATGGCAAGGGTGATCAGGACGCGGGGGATGTGGCCCAGAAGCCAAAGCCCGCGGATCGTGGCCGCGTTCTCCTCTGTCACCGGACCGACCAGGGCGATGGCCTTGTAGAAATCCAGCACATCCCCCAGGGGCGACCCGATCACCGCTGCAAGTCGCACGTTGAGCGGCATGTGGAAGAAAATCGTGATCAGCGAGACGGCCAGATACAGCCACAGCGCGATCCCCCAGTTCCGCCGCGCCGGGGCATTGTCCCGATCGAGCCGGGCCGACAGGATCAGGCCAACCGGCATCAGGAGGAAAAGCGGCATGATCGTGTAGAGGAAATTGCTGAACTGGGTAAAGAACTGCGCGACAAAATCGCCCGGAGGGAGATTGAGCCAGTAACCCCCTATCGACAGCCCGATAAAGAGATTGGCGCCGAAAAAGGCAGCCGAGGTGATGACCGTCAGCGCATTGACGCGGGCGCGATAGATTTCGGATTGCATGACGTTGTCCCTGTCGTTGGAGGTCAATGAAACTCGGTCTTGGCGAACTGGCGGAACAGAAACGCGGGTGCGATCCGGCTCATCCATTTGATCTGGCGTGTTTGTCCCAGCAGCATCTCGGTCTGGTTTCGGCGCAATCCTTCAAGTATGTCGCGCACTAGGTCGGCGGGCTTCATCTTTTTGAAGTTGTCGGACTTCAGCACCGATGCCATGTCGGTATCGACGACGGGCGGCAGGGCTTCGAATACGGTGATGCCATAGGGCTTCAACTGGTGACGCAAGGTTTGCGCGCAGTGATGGATCAGGGCTTTGGTCCCGGAATAGACCGGCGTTCCGGGCGACGCGACGAAGGCAACGCCCGATCCGATGAACAGAACGCCGGGCTGCCCACTATTTTCCAGCAGTGGCAAGGCGCGCCGCGTCAGGGTCAGGGGTGCCGTCGCGTTGATCGCGATCTCGCGCTCGATCCTTTGCAGCGTGTCCGGGTCGGTCCTGAAATCATAGGCCAGAAAAATGCCCGCGTTGTTGATCAGCAGATCGAGGCGACCATGCTGCACCTGAATATCGGCCAGCATCCGCTCTTGATCCTTTGCAATCGTCACATCCCCCGCGATAGCCTGCGCCCCGGTCAGGCGCGCGGCCTCGGCCAGCTTGTCTGCGTCGCGCCCGCAGATGATGACCGTGTTGCCAAGCGACACAAGTTGCCGGGTCAGCTCAAGGCCGATGCCCGAACCACCGCCGGTGACGAGTATGATCTTCGATGTCAGGTCCAAGCCGGTCTCTCCAAGCGATGGTGTCATCGTCTAGGTAGGCTTGTTGAATGGCCTTCTTCCACTGATTGCGACTTGCAGATCGTATCAATGACTTGCAGATCGGCTCATGGCTGTTGCGTGGGACAGGGCGAGCGGTTCTAGTGCAATAAGCGGTACTCCCGCGCGAAAGGCCGATGGCATGCAGTCGCAAGAGCGATCCCCGATCTACACATCCGCCGTCCTGTCGGGGCCGATCTGCGGGATGCTAGGTGTCGGCTGGGACGAGGTTCTGACCCGTGCGGGCCTCAACGCGACCGAGCGTAGAGACCGGGCCTTCCTGGTTACCGCCGACGAATACCTGCGCCTCTGGAACGCTATAATGGCACTATCGGGGCAGCAGGACGTCTCGAAGCTTCTCGGATTGCGGATGGCGGGCGGTCCGGCAATCCCGGTTCTTTTCGCGCTATCCACCGCTCCGGATTTCGAGACCGGCATCACGCGCATGGCACAATTCAAGAGCCTGTTCGGGCCGATGCAATTCATAATGTCGCGCAGCGCGTCCGAGTTCACCGTGCGCGTCGCTCCTGACGTGGCCACCGGGCCTTTGCCCGGATCGTTCACCAGCCCACAGATCATTTACCTGCACGCGCAGGCCAATGCGCTGGCGCGTCATGCGATCCGCCCGCTGCGGGTCTGCCTGCCGCTGCCGCTGGACGAGCGCGAGCGTCTGGAAGGGACCTTCGGCCAGGTCCCAGAGCATGGCGACGCCATACTGACCTATGCCCGCGCCGATGCGCGCGCGCCCTTCGTCTCTGACAATCCCGAGCTTTGGAACGCCACGGAAGCGGACCTGAAAAGCCAGGCCATGATCCAGTCCAATGGCTTACCCCTGTCGGACCGGGTCCGCGCGACGATGTTGGAGGCTTTCTCGATCACCGAACCCACGATCGCCCATGTGTGCGGGCGCTTGAAACTCAGCCGAAGCACACTTCTCCGGCGCCTGGACGACGAAGGGGTCACGTTCCAGTCGCTGCTGGACGACACGCGAAAAGATCTGGCGATCCGATATCTGGTAAAGAGCGACCTGAACAACCAGCAGATCGCCCACCTCGTCGGGTACCGCGATCCCAATGCGTTCCAGCGGGCGTTCCGGAAATGGACCGGGATGACCCCACAGACACTGCGCGCGGAGCGGTTGAATTGAATTGATCCTTTTGCAAATCGGCGACGCTCAGGCGGCTTTCGCGGACTTGCGACCAGCCAGCCCCAGAAGCTATGCAAGATAGCCGTGGCAGAGATCAGGGTCATCACCGTGCCAGGGAAAAAGTTCATGTAACCCTGCAGATCGACGAACAGGAGATAGCCAATTTCCGCCCGCCTCCAACCATGGCCGTGACCCAGATAGCTGTCATGGTGCTGAGCCAGATAAAGACAGCGCCAATGATTGTTGCGAGGCAGATCTAGAGCAAGTTGAAGCCGTGCTTATTCAGTACGCTGCCGACGGCTGGGTCGTAGTCAGCCACCAGGATCACAGGGTCGATGGCGTCGGCAATAGCCGCGAGGCCTAGCGCCGAGGCCGGGATGATAGTCATCACGTCGGTGAGCGTGTGCACAGCCCTTCCCAAACGCCGCCGTCTTACTGTCTTTGTACTGGGTGGGCTGGAATGAGTGACGCCGTGTGCGTATGATGTGCACAACGTGTCCGTTCCGGTAGTGGGCGCACCTGAGGAGAACTCTGAATGCCAAACAACGCAGCCACCGAGGCAGCGAGACTATCTTCTGCGCCTATGATGGATGGTGGCGATTCTGACGTCATTTCAATTGGTTGCGGGGCGTCTTGTGCAGCTGATGTTCATGTTTCGATCGCACGATTTATTGTTCTGGCGTAGGTTTGGCCTGGTTGTCTCTGACGGGGCCCAATGGAGCAGTCCAGTTTGGAGGCAAAGAGCAGAAGCCAACAACCGTTTCGTGGCCCGGTCGACGTCTGGTCTGACGGAAATCGAGCTCTGCCGTAGCGACATCTATACGCTTCATTCCGTCTGCCTTCAGATCGGCCAAGGACGCCAGGGGCGTCAAGTATTTCATGATTTCCTTCACCGATCTCTTCGGCGGCCAACGCGCCAAGATGGTTCCGGCGCAGGCCATCGCGGAGATGCAGGAAAACGGCGCCGGGTTCGCCGGGTTCGCCACTTGGCTCGATATGACCCCGGCGCATCCCGACATGCTGGCCGTGCCCGATCCCTCCACGGTCATCCAGTTGCCGTGGAGGCCGGAGGTCGCGTGGGTCGCCGCGAATTGCGTCATGGAGGGTGAGGACGTGGCGCAGGCCCCGCGCAACGTGCTGCGGCGGCTGATTGACGAGGCCGCCGAAGAGGGCCTTTACGTGAAAACCGGGGCCGAGGCCGAGTTCTTCTTGCTTACGCCTGCGGGTGACCATATCAGCGACCCGTTCGATACCGCCGTGTAGCGCTGCTACGACCTGCAGGCGGCGATGGGAGAGGCGTTCTCGTCGGCGTTCCAGACCCTCAAGATGCAGGAATGGAACGCCTATGTGTCGCACTTTACCCAATGGGAGAAGGACAACACGCTCGACATCTGATCTCGCGTGACGCGCTGTTGAAGCACTCCCGATGTGGGTTTCACAAGAGCGTCCGATGGGCCAAGCGGATAAATTTTGGCGCGCTTGTCGGTTGCTCCACCTGCGCCACCTGTCGTATCGAGCTGAACGGCTCAGGTTCCGGCTGGATGAAAGTTCAGTGGCAAATCAGCATGGCAGGTCAAGCAGCGTGTGAACTTCGCTCAGCAGCCTGTCGCGATCCTGCGCGGTTAAAAAGCGGAGGGCTGGTCTGCCGCCACCGCACAAAACCATTCCGAGCACGCAACGTTCCTCGTTTTCTATGATCCAGAGCGCTGTGCCTGCGCCGCGAAACCGATGGGTCTCCAAAAAATTGCGAACCTGCGTTTCGTCCTGCCCGGGCCATATATCGCAGGGCGGTTGACCTTGGAGAAGTCGCTGAACCGATGCCAAATCGGCCTGCCGCGCGGGACGCAGGCTGATGCGGGGACCCTGAAGGTGTGGCGGGTTCAGAACATGCCATTGCTCTGGCGTCATCATGTGATCGCGGCAAAGATAGCTCGTTCCGGCACCGTGAAAGAACATGCGGCAGGTCATCGGGGCGGCGGAAAAGCCGATCCGTCTCAGCACTGAGAGCGAAGCGGTATTGTCCTCGCGACAGGTGGCAGTCAGCGGTGGTGTCGGGACGGCGAAGTGATCTGCAAGCGCAGCACGGAGCGCGCGTGCCATATAACCATGGCCCCAATGCGAGGGCGCAAGCCAGTACCAGAGTGCATCGCCAAGGCAGAGCCCGCCGATCACGACACCGTCCTGATCGAGCGCAAAAACCCTTTGCGCCGGGTCTGCGGAGTAAGCCAGAAACTCCTTGGCCTGACTGAGATCGAACGGTTGCCTGATGGCGGCGAGCCATTCGGCAACGCGTGGGTCCCCGAGTTGCACGACGATCGCCGCCAAATCGTCTTTTCCGAAGGGTCTCAGACGCGGTGTCATGGCGAGTTTTGCTCGTTTCATAGGCTGGGTTGCGGTTGCGATCGGGTCAGGTGGCACGGCCGACCCTGACCCATATTGATTCGCCGCGCCGCAGCGTTCGGCCATGTATCGGGTGCGACGGGTACAGCCATTGGCACACAGTGTTACGTTCGCCGGTGGACGGTGTAACAGGGGTTTACGAACGTCATGGTTACATGCCCAATCCTAACATAAATCCTTACTTTTCAATGTGCTTTATTGCAAGCTGCGGTCGCGACGAAAGCTTTCATGAAACTTTGAGGCCAGGATTTGTGACCCCATGACAACCGGAATAATCCAGTTCGAGTCTACGGGTGCATGGCTTCCGCGGCACGGGAGCGCTATCCGATTGCGAGTTCGTCCTAGGGCCAGCAGCCTCAGTTCGCAGGACCGTTGCGTGGGGTTCCGGGAAGCCGGTCCCATATCATGGAAAGGTTGCCGACAAGGCTGTGATGAACCTGCCGCTGAATGGCCTCACGGAGATCCGGTGCAAGCGCGTCCAGCGCCAATCGTGCGGCGCGTAGGTCGTCCGGTTGGCCGGTTGTCGCCGCGCGTTCTGCAGCCTTCGTGCAGAGATCGACGGCCCCGAGCCTTTCGCCGCAGACTGCGGCCAACTCTTGGAAAAACGCCAAGTCGGTCGGATCAAGCATCATCCCGGGCATCTCTTTGCATTGCGCGACCAGACTTACAGGAGGCAGGCATGACGGATCAAGGCAGATCAGTGCAGGACATTCTCAAGGCCCGGTTGGCGGTCACCCAGGAGCTTTCGGCGGCCACCGCTGAACATCTGCGGCTCAGTCAGAGCATCTGCGGCATTGAGGTGCTGGAGATGGGAGGGATTGGCGAAACCGACGTAAGGATGCAGCGTGAGCGTTCGGCTGTCGATATCTGTGAAGCGAAGATCAGCAGATTGGAGCAAGACATGGCGGAATTGGACGAGGAACTTGCCGAACTGACCAACGGAGACACGACATGATCGAAACCAAGCCGCCGCAGGCCCTGTCGTTGTTCGATCTCATCGGGCGGGAATGGGCGTTGGGCGACGCTGTCGCGCAGATCGTGTTCAATGCCAATACGTCGGCTGTGGCGTGCATGCTGGCAGACGGGACGCTTGCAATACTGCCTATGGCCGATGCCGAACACCCGGAACGTCGGATACGCATGGAACTGGAGACGGGGCGAACGACGATCCGGCCGCGTGAAAACCCGCCCGCGCCAGAAATTCGCCCCGATCCGCAGTTCTTTGGGAGGGTCTTCTGTCGTCTGGGTGAACAGGGATTTGCCGTGGGCGGCGAGGGAACTGCGCTCTGGCGGGTGACGGCACGCGGGCAGACCGTAAGGCTTGTTTGCGACGGCGACGCCCCGGTCACGGCGCTTTGTTCGGCAGGGCAGGCGGAGTTCTTCGTCGCGCGGGGCGGACATGTTGCGCTGCTGGAGACACAGAGCATGACTGCGAAGGCGGAGTGCGACCTGTCGTCGCCAGTGATGAAACTGGCGGTCTCGCCGAACGGGGGGCTGATCGTCGCCTGGCATGCGGGCCAATTCACGGTCCTCAAGACCGAGACATTGGAAGCCGTTTCCGAGATCAAGGCCGACGGCGTTGTAACCAGCCTCGCCTGGTCGCCTGACGGGCGGTGGATTGCGGCGGGCTGCGAAGACAAGGCTCTGATTGTTGTTGACGTGAAAACCGGGCAGGCTGATCGGATCGTGGATTTCCCCGGACCCGTGGCCTCGGTCGCCTACAATGCCAAGGCCAGGGTGCTTGTGGCGTCAGGCGCGTTCCGCGTGGTGGGCTGGCGATTGCCCGACCTGCCTTTCGGCACCCATGAAGGTGCGCCAATTCAGACGGGCAAACCGGGCCTGACGTTGGTTGAGCATGTCGCGCCAAACCCGAAGAGTGAGACCTGCGCAGCCGGCTATGCCAACGGGCTGGTAACGATCTGCCCGCTAGGCCAGCGTGACGAGCTGATGCTCTGCGAGGGCCGCGGCGCGCCTGTGTCGGCGATGGGCTGGTCCGAAGACGGCATGAACCTGGCGTTGGGTTTCGCCGATGGACGCGCTGCGATCATAAGTTTCCCGAAAGCGATGTTCAAATAGTGAGCCACTAGCAGAAAACAGGAGAAAGAATGGAACCGAAACTGTCATCCGAAGAGGAAAGCAAGGACCGTTTTTTCAGATCTCTCGCCACGATTTCCGAAGAGATGGTCGATGCCCATGGCAAGGATTTCGCGATGGGGGCGCTTGTGCTCGCAGCACGATGGATTGCCGAGGGAAAGTTCGGTGAGACAAGACAGCCCGTCAACTAGAGGCAGGCCAGGCGAGGCTCTGGATCTGATTGATCAGAACCGCGCTCATCGGTGCGGCCAGCCGGGCAAGCCGCGCATCCTGCGAGTTCGACGGCGGCTGCTTTTGGGCGGCGCATTCCAAGGCCTCTGTCAGGTTGGGCTTGATCAATTGTGAATAGGCGCAGAGCTCATGAATCCGGAAGGTTGCGAAGTAGATGCTGTCATCGTTCATCAGCCCCCGCCGTCTTTCGGCAGGGGGCGGCGCGAGGGCATTGCTGTGCACGGCGGCGCCAAGGATGGTGAGCACCTTCTGTCGCCACTGGCCGTATTCTGTATCTGCGGATTGATCGAGGCCGATGTTGTAAAGTTTCTCCGCAACAGCGCGAAACGCCCGGCCACCGGCGATGTGACGCCGCCAGAATTCATTGGCCTCGTCGACATCTCGGCATCCCACAAATCGTGCGGCAAGTTTGTGTCGGGCCAACTGCGCCAGTATCATGTCCACGTCTTCCGAAACGGACCGGGCAATCTGCATCGCGGGCATCGGCAGGTTTGTCAGCGCGAGAATCCTGAGCGCGGTGATCTGCTCTATCAAGCGCGCACTGACCGCTGCCATTCCGTTCCACTGCTCGGGATAGAGCCCCGGCGTGCCTTGCGCCTTGCCGGCAACGGCAGCGGCGTGCAGCGCCTTTACCCAAATCACGCATTGATCGAAAAGAAACACCAGATCGACCTGCGCACTGCTTGGCGTGTCAAGCCGGGGCAGGCCGCGAAAACCCGGCAGCGACCGAACGGCCAGCTTCCAGCTACGATCGAACTCAAGGCCATTGGCGGACCAGAGTTGCTCTACGCGTGCCAGGAGTTGCGGCGAAAGGCCGGGGTAGGACTGCTCTGGCCGGGGGGGTCGCAGGGGCGTGATCTCGCCTGTCAGGTCGTCGCTCATGCGGGTGGCCGTTCGATTGCGATTTCCTCGAGCATAGCGCGCAGGCGCGCAAACTGGCCAGTGGTATTTGCTTCGGGAGTACCGACATGTCGGTGAGCCTTGGCCTGGTGACGGCGCAGAAGCAGCGCATCCTGTTTCAGCAGTCTGCCATGATGCTGCGCATGTCCACGCTGGAACTGTCCGAGTTTCTTTTGGACGCGGCGGATACCAATCCGCTGCTGTTGGTAGAGTGCCCGCGACCGCGTCTTTACATGCACAACAGCAGCACCGATGCGCTGGAGGCCATGGGGGGCGAAGAACAGCAGAGCGTCTACGCCCACGTCTCGGCAGATCTGAGCGGCCTGATTGCTCAGGGCGGTTTGCTTGCACTGATCGTAAACCGCCTGATCGAAGAGCTGGAGCCGAGCGGCTGGATAGGCGCGTCAGTCCAGGACATAGCGGCCAAGCTGGGTGTCAAGGACGCGCTGGTGGATGCCGTGCTGAGGCTTGTGCAGAAACGGGTTGACCCGCCGGGGTTATTTGCGCGCAACCTGCAGGAATGTCTGCGCCTGCAACTTGAATCGCGGGGTACCGTCGGCAGTGAAATGGCCGCAGTGCTTGATCATCTTGGCGTGCTGGAGGGATACGGTGTCACGAGACTGGCGCGGGAGGCCGGACTAAGCTGCAATGACGTGCGCGATTGTATCGCGGTTCTTCGGCGTCTCGATCCGAAGCCCGGCGCAATGTTTGCCTGCGACCCGACCCTTGCGCGCGAGCCTGACGCAACGGTTGTTCGCGGTCATGATGGCTGGAGGATTGTGTTCAACTCCGAGGCGCAGCCGGTGGTCAAGATCGCGAGTTTACCCCGCAAGGGTGACAGAAGCGAGGATTTGACACGCCTGTTGAAAGAGGCTCGCGGGTTTAAACAGGCCGTTGACCTGCGGGTTTCGGCGACCCGGAAGGTCACGGCCGAGCTCGTATCACGACAACAGGCGTTTTTTGATTCCGGACCAGAGGCGCTGCATCCGCTGAGTATGAGCGAACTGGCCGCAGCGACCGGGTTTCATGCCAGCACGGTAAGCCGGGTATTGAACGGATATCTTATTGACGTTCCGCAGGGCATGATCGCCGCCCGTGATCTCTGCGCGAGGGCCGCATCTACGGCGTCATGCGCGCATTCCAAGCCGCAGGTGATGGCCAGGATGCGGGCGATCCTTGCCTCGGAAGACATCAGTGATCCGATCAAGGATACCCGGCTGAAAGAGCTTTTGCTTGCCGAGGGTATCGCGATCTCTCGCCGCATGGTCGCAAAATACAGAGACCTCTGCGGTTTTGCCTCCGCTGCATCGCGGCGTGGCCGGGCCTGAAGACGCGTATCTTCAACCGGCGTGTTTCAGAAAACATTAGGCCAATTGTAACATTTTCTACCCTTTGGCTGTAATGCTGATCAAGCGGTGTTCAATCCAAGTGTAACGGAATGTGACGCTGCGGCGTTCGGTCGCGCATGCTGCTTTTTCAAGCTGAATCAGAACTGAAAAAATCAAAAAAATTATTCCAATTAAAACAAAGAATTAATTGATGTTTCATGCGTGCTTGTCACCGTTTTGGCCGTTCTGGAACACCGCGTGCTTTTAAGTTTCGCATAAGACGCACGTCCCGTCGCTTTGGGCGTGTCGCAAGAACGAAGGAGAGAAAGCCGCACCGCAGCATGATGCTGGCGAAAGTTACTTCGCCGCGCAGTATCCGGCAGTGAACCCTGTGCTTTCCAACCTTTGCCGTGTTTCGCGGTCAGACAGTCTGAAGCGATTGTCTGGCTTGTTCAAAAGCTGGCGGCTCTGGCCGCCATTCATGCGATCGGGCAACCGATCCGCGAACCTGAAGGAGACTCATGGCATGACTTTGACGTTGAACAAGATCACGTCGCAGCGTGGCATTTCAGTCGGGGAGGCGACCAAGAAGATTTCCGACCTCGGCTGGAATCCCTCGTATGTCCAGGAAGCAAGCACCTTCCCAACCGACTACAAGATCACGAAGGCGCCGCGCGACCCGATGAAGCAGGTGTTGCGCTCCTACTTCCCGATGGAAGAGGAAAAGGACAATCGCGTCTATGGGGCGCTCGATGCGGCACTGCGCGGAGACATGTTCCGCAATGTGGAACCGCGCTGGATCGAGTGGATGAAGCTGTTTCTGGCGATCATTCCTTTCCCCGAAATCTCGGCTGCGCGCTCCATGGCGATGGTGGCACGTCTGGCACCGGGGGAAGACCTGCGCACCGGGTTTACCATGCAGATGGTGGATGAGTTCCGTCATTCCACGATTCAGATGAATCTGAAGAAATGGTATATGGAAAACTACATCGATCCGGCGGGCTTCGACATCACCGAGGAAGCCTTTGGCAAGTGTTACGCCACCACCATCGGCCGCCAGTTCGGCGAAGGGTTCATCACCGGCGATACGATGACCGCCGCCTGCATGTACCTGACCGTGGTTGCGGAAACCGCCTTCACGAACACGCTTTTTGTGGCAATGCCGTCCGAAGCCGCGCGTAATGGCGACTACGCCTTGCCGACCGTGTTCCTGTCGGTGCAATCGGATGAAAGCCGGCATATCGGTAACGGGCACTCGTTGCTGATGGCCGCCTTGAAAGAGCCGGAAAACCACCTGCTGCTGGAACGTGACCTGCGCTATGCCTTCTGGCAGAACCACGCGATCGTCGACGCCGCAATCGGGACGTTCATCGAATACGGCACCACAAACCGCGACAAGGACAAGGAATCCTACGCGGAGATGTGGCACCGGTGGATCTTCGAGGACTACTATCGGACCTACATGCTGCCGCTCGAAAAATACGGCGTGAAGGTTCATCACGACGATGTTCAGGAAGCGTGGAAGCGGATCACCGAAAAGAACTACGTCCACAAGGTCGCGCAGTTCTTCGCAGTGGGCTGGCCGGTGAACTTCTGGCGGATCGAAGCCCAGACCGAGAAGGACTTTGAGTGGTTCGAGCACAAGTATCCGGGCTGGTACGCCGAATTCGGCGATTTCTGGAAATGGTATGACAAGCTCAGCCGTCCTGGCGAGAAGGTACTGATCTTCAACGAGGATGTCGGCTACGCTTATCCGCACCGTTGCTGGTCGTGCCTGGTGCCGTGCCTCATCCGTGAGGATATGGTTGTCGATCAGATCGACGGCCAGTGGCACACCTTCGCTCATGAACTGGATCGTTGGACCGCAGTTGAGGCATTTGCCGACGAGTATCAGGGTCGGCCGACGCCTGCCATGGGCAAGTTCTCGGGCAAGCGCGAGTGGGAGACCCTCTACGATGGCTGGGATCTCGCCGATGCGATCAAGGATCTCAACTTCGTGCGTGACGACGGCGAGACGCTGGTGCCGCAGCCGCACCTGCGGTTCGACGACAAGGACATGTGGAAGCTGGAGCATGTCCGGGGCCACACCCTGGGATCGCCGCTCAAGGCGCTGCGTGCGATGTCGGATGCCGAGCGTGATGCCCATGTCGCGGAATATCGCAAGGGCTTCACGATCAATCCTTGCCACTGAAAAAGAACCGGAGAGGCCGCGCCAAGCGGCCTCTTCACAAGACGCAGGCCGAAAACGGCTGTGGAATACCAGGGAGACTATGAAAATGACGGACATCCATACCGTCCGATTGGAACCAGTTGGCGTGGAGTTCGAGGTGGAGGACGGCGAGACCATTCTGGACGCCGCCTTTCGTCAGGGGATCGCATTGCCGCATGGATGCAAGGAAGGCCAGTGCTCGGCGTGTAAATGTGTCCAGCTTGACGGCGAGACAGAGATGCTGCGCTATTCCACCTTTGCGTTGAATGATAGCGAAAAGGACAGTGGCCACATCCTCATGTGTCGCACCGTGGCCTATAGCGACGTGGAAATCGAACTTCTCAACTACGATGAGGAACTTCTGTCCAAGTCCATCCCTGTAAAGGAGTTTTCGGGGAGAATCGTCGATTTTCGGAAACTGACCCACGACATTCGGAGCGTCCAGATCGAACTGGATGAACCTCTCAAATTCTGGGCAGGCCAATATGTCGACATCACCGTCAGGACCGAAGAGGGGGAGGAGATTACACGCTCGTTCTCCATGGCAAATCCGCCGAGCGAAACCCAGAAACTCTCCTTCATCATCAAGAAATACCCCGACGGACGGTTCTCGAATGAACTCGACGACGGAGGAATCCGCATCGGAGCCGAGGTCAGGATCACGGGACCCTACGGGATGTGTTTCCGACGCGAAGAAAGAGACGGACCCGTGATCCTGGTCGGGGCCGGGTCGGGCATGTCACCTGTCTGGTCCATCCTGCATGACCATGTCGCAAGTGGCGAGGAGCGTCCGGTTTATTTCTTCTATGGCGCGCGCACGCAGGGGGATCTCTTCAAACTGAACGAGATCAGTGAACTGACCGCCGTGCATCCCGAAGTTCATTTCATCCCCGTTCTGAGCCACGAGGATGAGGCGAGCGACTGGAGTGGCGAACGCGGGTTCGTGCACGAAAGTGTTGACCAACGGCTGAGGGATTTGGGGATCGAAGGGCAAGGCGATGTCTACGCCTGCGGTCCGCCGCCGATGATCGATGCCCTGACGCCGGTCCTGTTCATGCAGGACTTCGATACCGATCGAATTTTCTACGACAAGTTCACGCCCACTTCCGGTTCTTCGGCCTGACATACAAGGCTGATCGCTAGTGACGTGAAAAGACACAGAAAGGGAGGCTACAATGGTAGCGACATCAAGCTCGGTTGGTTCCGGGGCGGCCGGCGCCGCAACATTCGTGGGGTCGAAAAGCCGCAAATACAACTACTACGAACCGCGCGGCAAGCGCGCCACCCATTACGAGGACGTCACCGTCGACGTGCAACCGGATCCTGAGCGCTATCTGATCCAAAACTGGATCATAGAGTTCGAGGGCGGCAAGAAGGGCGGCGCCTACACAAAGGACGCGACCCGGGCCAAATCATCCAACTGGCATGCATTCCGAGCGCCCGACCAGGAATGGGAGCGGACGCATTACCAGCGCCAGTCCAAGATCGAGACAATGGTGCAGAATGTCATCTCCAATGCCCGTCGGGCCGGAGCGCCAGCCGCATTCGACAAAGTATGGCAAAAGATCTTGCAAAAGCACCTGGGTGCCTGGAAGCACGCTGAGTTCGGCATGGGCACGTCGCTGATGCAGGCGCAGCGCTACGGCTATACCCAGATGATCAATAACGCCACTTTGACCAACTCGTCCTACAAGATGCGGCTGTCGCAGGACATCACGCTGTACCTGGCCGAGATCGGAATGGACATCGAAGGCTGGGACGACACGCTTGGCAAGCAAGCTTGGCTGGAAGATCCGATCTGGCAGCCGACGCGCGAGGCCATCGAAACCATCATGGGCACGGAGGATTATCTCGAACAGTATTTCGCGATCAATATCGTGTTCGAACCTCTGGTGGGAGAACTTTTCCGCTCGGGTTTCCTGATGCAGGCGGCCGCGGCCAACAACGATTTCATCACGCCACCTGTCATTTCCGCGGCTGAGGCGGATTATGAACGTAACCTCGCCAACACGGTGGACCTTATCTATTTGTTGGCCAACGACCCCGAGTTCGGTGCCCAGAACAAGGCACTGTTCCAGACCTGGGTCAAGAAGCACGGAGATCTTGCCAACAAGGCCGCCGCCGCGCTTCAGCCGATCTGGTCACAGCCGCATTCCAAACCGGTCTCGTTCGAGGATGTCAAAGCTGTCTCGCAGGAGCGCCTTGGCCAGATCCTCGGTGAGCTGGGCCTCGAATAACATTCGGAAAAGGATAAGAGAAATGTCTAGCATAGCGCGCAATGCGACCAAACAGAACATCTTCAAGTCGATGAAAGATATCGATCTGACCTCGCGCGAGGTCTCGCATCAGTGCGGCGTCACCATGAACGACAGCGTCGAGGCCCGCGCCATCGCCGAGTTCATGGAGGAGAACGACCCCAAGGTGACGGTGACCTATAACCCGGCCACCATCCGGATCGACGGCGAAGGCAAGCTGATCTTCAAGATGAGCGAGATCTCCGAATATCTGGGTCGCGACATGACCGCCGAGACCTTCGAGGTGAATACCTCCACCCATTACGGGCGGATGGTGCGGGTGGACGACGACACCGTGGTCCTCTTCGGCGACATGAATGAAGTGATGGAATACATCTGATCACATCCTGAAACGCTCCGGGGCCATCCCGTGACGGGCCCTGGAGCCTCC
This sequence comes from Roseovarius sp., assembly GCF_040219995.1. Taxonomy (GTDB): domain Bacteria; phylum Pseudomonadota; class Alphaproteobacteria; order Rhodobacterales; family Rhodobacteraceae; genus Roseovarius. The sequence continues at coordinate 232,098 of NZ_JAVJUC010000014.1, forward strand.
AGACAATTCAGCGACACGTTAGGGAGGATATCATGTACAAGACCAAAGACGGCAAAGAGATCTTCGTGCTCGACGGACATACGCATTTCTGGGACGGCAGCCCCGAGAACCAGTCTAACGTGCACGGCAAGCAATTCATTGAGTGCTTCTACGCCTACCACACGAATCTGAGTCCGCCGGAGCATCTCTGGGAGAAGGCACGGTTCGAGAAGTATTCCGAGGACGACATCTACCGCGATCTGTTCATCGACGGTCCGGACGACATGGCGATCATCCAGACCACCGTGCTGCGCGACTTCTACAAGAAGGGGTTTTCGTCGATCGAGCGCAGTTCGTCGATGGCCAAGCGCCATCCCGAGCGCTTCATCGTCAACGGATCCTTCGACCCCCGCGATGGCGAAAAGGCGCTCGAACAGATCCACTACATGAAGGAAGAGTTCGATATCCAGGGTGTGAAGATCTACACTGCGGAATGGCACGGTGCTTCCAAGGGCTTCGCCCTGAACGATCCCGATGCCTACAAGTGCTTCGAGCTGTGTGACAAGCTCGGGATCAAGAACATCCACGTGCACAAGGGTCCGACGATCATCCCGCTTTCGAAGGATGCGTTCGACGTGCATGACGTGGATTATGCCGCCACCGATTTCCAGAACCTGAACTGGATCATCGAGCATTGCGGACTGCCGCGCCTCGACGATTTCTGCTGGATCGCCGTGCAGGAGACGAACGTCTACGGCGGTCTTGCCGTTGCGCTGCCTTTCATCCATGCGCGCCCACGCTATTTCGCCGAAGTGATGGCGGAGCTACTGTTCTGGGTCGGTGAGGACAACCTTCTGTTCGGTTCGGATTATGCGATCTGGACACCGCAATGGCTGGTCGAGAAGTTCTGGGAGTTCCAGATTCCCGAAGACATCGCACAGGAACGCGGCGTGCAACTGACCAATGAAATCAAGGAAAAGATCCTCGGTCTGAACGCAGCCCGGCTGTACGGGATCGACGTGGAAGCGAAGAAAAAGCAGCTTTCCGCAGCGCCGGTTCAGATCGCGGCGGAGTAGAGGCCATGCTGACGAACATCATGAGGACGGCTCTCGAGTTCGAAGTCTGGGAATGTCTGGAGAGGGTGAACGATCCGGAACTTGATGAACCTGTCACCGACATGGGCTTTATCGAGCGCATCGAGGTCATCGAAAGCCATCGTGTCGAAGTTGTGTTCCGCCTCCCGACCTATTGGTGTTCGCCCAATTTCGCCTTCTTGATGGCTTTCGGAATCCGGCGCGAAGTCGAAAAGCTTCGCTGGGTCAAGGACATCAGGGTCGAGTTGAGTGATCATTGCTTTGGCGATGAGGTCAACGAGGGTGTGAACAGCGGGCGCGCGTTCAGCGCGGTCTTTGCCCAGTATTGTGACGGTGCCAATCTCGATTCTGTCGCAGAGACCTTCATGGCCAAGGCGTTCGACCGGCGGCAGGAAGCCATGCTGCTCGGCGTTCGCAAGCGCGGTCTTTCGGCTGAGCGGATCGTATCGATGAGCTTGGGAGAGTTCGATTGCATACAGTTCGCGGACGAGGAGGCGATCAAGCAGAAGCCGCGGTATCGGGAGTTGCTGCTATCTTGCGGTCTGGCCGAGGAACCCGGCGATCTGGCCTTCCCGACCTGGGAAGGCCAGTGCATCCTGCCTGACAGGCTGAAGGCACATCTAGAACGCCTGCGGGGTGTCAGGATCAACATGGAGTTCAACGGAGCGATGTGCCGGGGTCTTGCCTCGACCCGTTACAAGGAGGTCGAGATAGGTCCGGACGGTCCAACGCTCGTGGATTTCATCGCGGGGCGCGTGCCGCACCGCGATGCTGCCAAGATGTCAAGATAACCGGGAAAACCAACCGGGAAAACAAAACTTTTCAGAAGGACACTCGCGGACTGTTCGCGCAGTGAAGGAGGAAGAAATGGCCAAACTGCTTCTACACGGAAAACCGGCACGCAAGGCGCTGGCGCGCGGGGTGGCGCGGCTCGCCGCCGCGGTAGAGCCCACACTCGGGCCAAAGGGGCTCAACGCGATGGTCGATCGTCCTGTTGGAACACCGCTCATCAGCCGTGACGGGGTGAGTATCGCGTCCGAGATCGAGTTGAGAGACCGCTTCGAGAACATGGGCGCACAGGTGGTGCGTGAGGTGTCGATGCAGACTAACGAAGTGGCGGGCGATGGCACCACGACCGCCATCGTTCTGGCCAATGCGCTGATTCAGCGTGGTGTCGCGCTGACCGATAACGGGGTAAAGCCGGTCGATCTATGCAAGGGCATCGACATGGCCGTAAAGCGCATCGTCGATGCAATCGACGAGTCCTCCAAGGATTGCACGGAACATCCTGAATATCTGGAGGCCGTGGCGCGCGTTTCCGCAACTGATCCGGACCTCGGCGATCTTGTGGCCGAAGCCTATCGCAGGATCGGAAACGAGGGGGTTATCTCTGCGGATTTTGGCGTGACCATCGAAACCACGATGGAAGTCATGGAAGGCATGTCCTTTGAGCGCGGATACATCTCGCATCACATGGTGACTGATCGTGAACATATGGAAGCGGTTCTGCGAAATCCGCTGATCCTGATGACTGACCAGAAGATCCTTGATCCCTCGCTCCTTGATCAGGCGATCTCCATCGCCGCAGACGAAGACCGCCCGTTGGTCATCATCGCCGAAGAGATTGCGCCTGAAGTCGTCATCAAGTTGCTGGGCAATGGCGGGGCAGGCAAGTTCCTTATCGTGCATCCGCCGGAATATGGCCATTGGCGCAACGCCATGATGGATGATCTCGCCATCATCACCGGGGGCGAGGTTCTGGCGCGCGATCTTGGCAAGAAGATCCAAGAGGTCACTCGCGAGCAGCTTGGGGGTGCGGAGATGGTGCGTTCCACGACCTCCAGCACCAGTGTCCTGCGTGGCGAGGGGGATCACGACGCCGTGGTCGCCCGGCGCAATCAGGTGCAGCGCATGTATGATGTGGCCCCGCCCAACATCGAGCAGGACAAGCTGCGGGAGCGATTGGCGAAACTGTCGGGCGGCAGTGCGATCATCTATGCCGGTGGTTTCACGCCGGTTGAGCAGAAACGCAAGGTTCAACTGATCGAGGATGCACTTTGCGCCGTGCGCGCCGCAGCTGAAGACGGCGTTGTCGCCGGTGGCGGGACCTGTCTGGCCCAAGCCGGGCCCGTACTCGACAATCTGACAGCAATGGGTGACATCGGCAAAGGCATCGCTCTGGTCCGTTCGGTTCTGACCCAGCCCTTGCGACGCATCGCGTCCAATGCGGGTGCGGATGGCGACGCAGTCATCGAAGCAATAACCTCCGGTCCGCCGGGGTATGGCTTTGATGCGTCCAAAGGCGTCTACAGCGACATGTACGAGGCCAGAATTATCGATCCCGCACGCGTGCCTGCCTCCGCTCTGGTGAACGCCGCATCCGTCGCGACGCTGATCCTGACGACCGAGACACTCATAGGCGATTTGGATGAGGGCGAGGCCGACCCGACGGAAGGCCCGGCGCTTGGCGGAGGGGCTGAACTGCTTGGCCGTCAGTAATCCCACTGTTCCGCCGTGTGACAAGAAGAGATGCACGGCCCCGACGCATAACAAGGAGCCCGAAAGATGAAGGCTGCAAGACTGTACGAATACGATCCCGAGATGAACGTGACCCTCAAGATCGAGGACGTTCCCTCTCCCACGATCGACGCGCCGACCGACGTGATTGTGAAGGTCGGCGCGGCAGGGTTGTGCCGCACCGACCTGCATATCATCGAAGGTGTCTGGAAGGATATCATGGATGGTGACGGCGCACTTCTGCCATACACAATGGGACATGAAAACGCTGGCTGGGTCGAGGATGTCGGCAGCGCCGTGACCTCGGTCAAACCTGGCGATGCGGTCATCTGCCATCCGTTGCGCAGCTGTGGAATCTGCCTCAGTTGCCGGTACGGCCATGACATGTATTGCGACCACGGGATATTCCCCGGCTTGGGCATGGACGGCGGTTTCGCCGAATATTTCAAGACGTCGGAACGCACTCTCATCAAGCTCAACACCGGGATCATGCCGTTGGATGTGGCACCGATGGCGGATGCCGGGATCACCGCCTACCGTGCTGCGAAACGCGCGGCAAAGCTGTTGCACCCCGGTTCTGCCTGTGTGCTGCTTGGCGTCGGTGGCCTGGGCCACATTGCGCTGCAATGCCTCAAGCATCTGTGCGGCGGCCAGGTCATCGCGGTGGACCGCGAGCCCGGTGCCCAGGCTCTGGCCCGCGAACTGGGGGCGGATGCCGTGCTGGATGGCGGGCCGAACCTGATCGAGGAGGTCAAGGATCTGACAGGCGGTGGCGCATTGGTGGTCATCGACTTCGTGGGAGAGTTGGGCGTTGAGAATATCTGCTGGAAATTGCTGCGGCAGGGCGGCGAACTGATCGTTGTCGGGTATGGCGGCAGCATCGAAATTCCAACCCTCGAACTTGTGGTCAATGAAATCAAGATCGGTGGAAGTCTCGTTGGCGACTATATCGAACTGGTGGAACTGATGGAGATGAATGCCGAGGGTAAGGTGAAAATGCACCAGACCGAGTACAAGCTCGCAAACATCAACAAGGCGATCGACGACTTCAAGAACCGCCGCTTTACCGGTCGCGGGGTGATCGTGCCATGACTGCCGACCGATCTACATTTGTCACACGAAGGAGCAGATCATGAGCCAGACATCTCCGACCAAGGAGCGGCCCGATGCAGAGCCATCCGGAGAATGCTACAGACTGATCTACCGCAGTCACAGTCTTTTGCCGGAAACGAAAGCCAATGCAACCGGGCTTGCAGATATCTTGCGGACCGCGCGCGCCAATAACGCCTCGCTTGGCGTAACGGGTGCCCTGATGCTTTATGACGATTGGTTCGCACAGGTGCTGGAAGGCCCCAGGAATGTAGTCGAAGCTCTCTTTGGGAAGATCAGGGCCGATCCGCGCCATGATTCCGTACGCCTGGATCAGGCGGAAATGGCGCCGCGCAGGCTCTTCGAAAAATGGGCAATGGCGATCGTCGCCGAGCATCACGAGCCGGACTTGCCGATGGTCGCGACCACCGGAGGGTTGGCACAATGCGCGCCGTGGAAGGTGTCGCTTGAGCAAGAGGTCGTGTTGACCCGGCTGCGGGATTTGACGCGGGGATATGGGCGTGGGTCCTGACGCCCGTCCGCACGCGTTTACCCTTGGGTGGGTGAGGGCATTGAAGACCTGAGGCCCTTTGGATCACCACCCCGGCGTGTGTGCCGGAGCCGACGGGTTTTCCAGGATAGCAAGGCCCGGGGCGTTGCGAGGCGGCACGTCGCTGCTTTGCGCCCCCTGACACCAACAAGTTCAACAGCTGCCAATGATTGCCGAAGGCTTTGCCGTATTTCAGGATCGCGGGATGTCGTATTGCTTGATCTTGCGATAAAGCGTGGGCCTTGATATGCCCAGTTTCTCTGCCACTCGCGTAAGATTGCCGTTTTCAACCTGCATCGCGCGACGGATCGTCATGGCCTCGACATTTTCGAGGTTGACCCCGACATCGGGAATATCCACGCAAGGCATCAGTGCGAACCCATCCGCTGGCTCGAAGATTTCTTCCGGCAATTCGCGCGCTTGCACCTCGGTGTCAGCTTTCAACAGATAAAGCCGCTCGACCATGTTGCGTAGTTCGCGAACATTTCCCGGCCATCGATAGGCGCACAGACGTTCCTGGAGCACAGGAGAAAAACTCAGTGGTTCACGCCGGAAGCGTTTGGAAAACACTTCGTTGAAATGATCGATAAGCAGCGGAATGTCGCTGGCGCGTTCGCGTAGCGGCGGCACGTCGATAACAATGATGCCGATGCGGTAGAACAGATCGCGTCGAAAACGCCCCGCCTCTACATCGTTGCGAAGGTTGCGATTTGTCATAGCCACAAGTTGCACGTTGACAGATCGCCGTTCGCTGTCACCAACCCGGTAGACGGCCCTCTGTTCCAGCGCACGTAGCAGGTAGGGCTGCAATTCGATCGGCATGTCACCTATTTCGTCAAGGCACAGAACGCCACCATTGGCGTGTTCGAACTTGCCCGCCTTGCCGCCGCGTACAGCACCGGTAAAGGCACCCTCCACATGGCCGAAGAGTTCCGCGCCGATCAGATCCTTGGAGATTGCCGCGCAGTTCACGGTGACATATGGGGCGTTCTCGCGAGGCAGGCGGCTGTGCACAAGTCTTGCGAATTGTTCTTTGCCGACGCCGGTTTCGCCTTGTATCAGTACGGTCACATCTGCGGCAGCGGCGCGTTTCGCAAGTTCCAGCGCTTCCAGCATCTTGGGGGCTGCGCCAACGATGACGATCTCTTCTTCATCTACATTCGCGCGCGGTTTGATGCGCACCGCTCTTTCCATGTGCGCCGGAGGTGCGTCGCGGTTTTGCTTGAGAAACAGTGCAGCGCCGCGCAATCGACCACCGAATTCCAGGCGTTCTATTCCCTCTGTCTCCAGCTCCGGGGGCAGGGCAGCGCGAATGTCGCAGTCGTTCATGTTCGCGCTCAGCGGTAGAAGATGTTTACCGACGGCAAGCTCTGGGCGGCTCTGGTAGATCCTGTCGTCCAGCCCTCTTCTGAACAGGATACGCCCCACTTTGTCGAGCAACAGCACGCTGTTTCCGTGACGGTCATTGTTGGAGTTCAGGAAGGCCTCCAGAAGCAGGGTCCGTTCTTCGTGTTGTTGCTCGGCCAGCGCAATCTCGATTTCGCGTGCTGCAGCCATGACAAGCGCAACATTGTGGCGGCGGAAGATGCCTGGTGGGCCCGAGAGGTCCACGACGCCCATGATCGAGCGGTCGAACGGGTCGAAGATTGGCGCGCCGGCACAGGTCCAAGCATGCACTCCCTGACAAAAATGTTCAGCCGCATGGACATAGGTCGGTTTGCCGGTCTTCAGCGCCGTTCCTATTCCGTTCGTGCCGATGGCGTCTTCGTTCCAGATCCCGCCGATTTCAAGGTGTATGTTCTGACCCTCGTCAAGCACCGAAGGATCGCCAATCGCATCAATTATCACACCATCCTTGTCGGTCAGGATGAGAACCGCCTTTGCATCGGCCAAGTGAGGCTCCAGCCTTGCGAGGGCGTATTTCGCCGCACGTCGCAACGAGAGGTTTCGGCGCCTCAGTTGGTGGAGATCATCCTCGGATTCTATTTTGCGAGAATGCCGTTTGGCGGCGTCAACGCCCATATTCAGACTGCGTTGCCAAGACTGCACGATTTCGTCTCGAACGGGCCATGCCTCTTGCTGCTCCTTCGAGCGGCCCGTGACATAGCTTTCCCAAGCCTCCCGCGTCTGGCCTTCGGAGTATTCCGGGCTGACCGTTCGAAGAGGGCCGGATTTGCTAGCTGGGCTGAAGTAGCTCGTTCTATGCATGTATGGCTCAGTGCTATTGATGTGCCTCGGTGTTGGGACGCCCCAACTTGTGTCTCCCGTCCAGTGGATTTGTCACGTCCTGACCACGGGGCCGCCGTGCGCGACCGTTATTGCAGACCAAGGCTGGTTTCGATCGCCTCGGCCAAAGCCTTGTCATCAAACTCACGGGTCAATTCTACGCCGTCCAGGTGCAGCAGCGCCTCAAGCATTTCGCCATCGACCGGTGAGTAGAAATTTCTTGCAGCCGTGGCGAGCAGAAAGTGCTTTCCTGCGAAGTTTCCACGTATCTCGCCAAGAAGCTGAATTTGCTTACCGCTGTTCATGCACGCCAGAACAACCCGATTGTTCAGGCTTATCTTGACATATGGCTTGAGATCGACGGAGCTATTGGACGAGCCTAAATCGTGTATGATCAGGCCAGCGGGCTGAGGTTTTTCTCGGGCGTTTGCCTTGGCTTGCTGCATCGCAGTATAGCCACCGCCGCTTATCTGGTCGGCAAGTTTTGATATGACATGCGAGTTCTCAGATATCAAACGCTTCGCACGCACGTCTTGGGGTCGCGGCCCATCCCGCTTTGAGAAAATATCCAATTTCCGTCCTCCCTGCGCAATATTTTAGCAGACCGCACGTCAAAGTGCCAATCAATTCCTGAATTGCCGCTGAAGTTTAATCCAGCCGGAACTTGAGACAGATGGGTTTCAATACTGGTCCGGCCCCGAATATTTCACCGCCATTGTCGAGAATTTTTCGCTTTCGATCAGGGTGATAGGTTTCGAATGTGTATCGCCGAATGCCCGACGGTCTGTTTCCGCGGTAAGCGTGAGGTCATACCTTGGCGCGCGTTCGTTTGGACATCCGAGCGGCTTTTTGTTTTTGAGGCTGACCGACAAGCTTAAGCTTGGGTGCAGCGGTTGCACCGCCGCTGACAAACCCGCTCAGGCGATCCGCGTTTTCCCCTGCGGCCCGCCTTACGGGATCATCGGCAAGGTGTGCGTAGCGCATGGTGGTCAGGCAATCTTGACATTCCTGTTGCCAGCATAGCATGGACCAATCTTCGGTCAGATGCATTGGGATCGATTGACGCGATATGGAACACGCAGCTGAAGTTCAGGGATCGTGGATTTGCAGATCTGGACACTGAAGCCCGTCGCGCCCGGCGCTTTTCACAACGTCACAGGGCACTATTTTGGCACATTCGATGCCGTCGGGTGGGGGCATCCACCGCATCAATTCAGGCTCGGGCTGGGATGCTAGCTTCATAAAAGATAGCCGCGAGGAGGGACGTGACCTGAAGCCGGAAAACTTTCGCCAAAGTCGGTAGAACGTTCGGGGGCGGACCAATCGGGCTAGACCCACCCGCGCTTGCGCTCTTCGCGCCGGATCTCGTCAAGGGACTTGCCGGAAAGCTGACCGTGCCGCGCCTGCTCGATCCTCGGCTTCAGGAAGTTGGTCAACGCGGTGAAAGCCTCGTCCTCGCTCGTGCCGTCGAGGGCAGGGGCGTCGCCAAGCGCCCGGCCCAGGACATAGTCCTTGAGGTTCTGCCCCTTGAGAGCGGCGATGGCCTTCAGCTTCTGGTGGTCTTCCTGCGAGATGTCGATCGAGAGTCTGGGCATTCCAAGAATCTAGTCGATACCGTCCAATATTACAACATTTGTTGCGGATGCAGAGTTTGCTGAAAACCCTTTTTCGAGGCACCCCTACCCAAACGCCGCCGTCTTCCTGTCTTTGTACGGGGTGGGGTGGCAGGACAGGCGCCGTGTGCGTATGGTGTGCATAGCGGGTCCGTTCTGGTAGTGGGCGCACCTGAGGAGAACTCTGAATGCCAAACAACGCAGCCACCGAGGCAGCGAGGTTATCTTCTGCCCCTATGATGGACTGGACCGACCGGCATTGTCGGTATCTGCATCGGGTTCTGAGTCGTCATACGCTGCTGTACACCGAGATGGTGACCGCACCTGCTCTGGTGCGCGGGGGGGCTGTGCATTTGCTCGAGCACAATCCCGAGGAGCATCCGGTCGCCTTGCAGCTCGGCGGGTCGGATCCCGCGGAGCTGGCGCAGGCGGCGCGGCTGGGGACGCAGGCGGGCTATGCGGAGATCAACCTCAATTGCGGCTGTCCATCGGACCGGGTGCAGTCGGGCACGTTCGGGGCGATTCTGATGAGGGATCCGGGGCTTGTGGCACAATGCGTGACGGCGATGCGCGATGCGGTGGACGTGGATGTGACGGTGAAATGCCGCATTGGCGTCGATGATCAGGACCCGGAGGAGGTGCTGCCGGAGTTTCTCTCGCGGATCGTGGCGGCGGGTTGTGAGCGGGTGCAGATCCATGCGCGCAAGGCGTGGCTTCAAGGCCTCAGCCCCAAGGAGAACCGCGATATTCCGCCGCTCGATTACGATCTGGTGCAGCGGATGAAGGTGCTGTTCCCCAATCTTCACATCTCGATCAACGGCGGAATTAGCAATCTGGATCAGGCAGTTGGCCTGCTGGATGCGGGCCTTGACGGGGTCATGGTGGGGCGCGCCGCCTATCATCAACCCGCCGATATCCTCTGTGCGGCGGATCGGCGAATTTTTGGCGCAGAGGGCCCCGACAGCACAGCCGAAGGGGCCGTGCGCGCCATGCTTCCCTATATCGAGGCGCATCTGTCGAGGGGTGGAAAGCTGAACCAGATCACGCGGCACATGTTGGGGCTGTTTGCCGGGCGACCCGGTGCACGCGGCTGGCGCAGGACGCTGTCGGAGGGGGCAACTGCGCCCGGAGCGGGGCCGGAGTTGGTGGAAGGCGCGCTGTCCGACATCGAGGCGACGGCGCAGGTTACAGCGTGACGATGGTCTGTTGAGGCCTCAGAATTCCGCGCCGCCGCCCTGTTGCCACGGCTTCACGAGATTGCCGAACCGGGTGAATTGCGACTCGAAGCTGAGCTCGACCGTCCCGATGGGACCGTGGCGCTGCTTGCCGATGATGACCTCGGCCTTGCCGTGCAGACGCGACATGGCTTCCTGCCATTCGGCCATCTTTTCCATTTCGTGATCGCCGGGCTTTTCGCGTTCCTTGTAATATTCTTCGCGGAACACGAACATCACGACGTCGGCATCCTGTTCGATCGAGCCGGATTCGCGCAGGTCCGAGAGTTGCGGGCGCTTGTCCTCGCGGCTTTCGACCTGGCGGGAGAGCTGCGACAGGGCCATGACGGGAATGTCCAGCTCCTTGGCGATCGCCTTGAGACCCATGGAAATCTCACCGATTTCCTGTACGCGGTTCTCGGACGTGCCGCGCACCAGTTGCAGATAGTCGACGATCAGCAGGTCGAGCCCGTGGGTGCGCTTGAGCCGACGGGCGCGGGCGGCCAGTTGCGAGATCGGGATCGCGGCGGTATCGTCGATGAAAAGCGGGCAGGACTCAAGTGACTTGGCGGCCTCGACAAAGCGGCGGAATTCCTCTTCGTCCATGTCGCCCTGACGGATTTTGTGCGAGGAAATCTCGGAGGCTTCGGCCAGGATCCGGCCCGCCAATTGCTCGGCACTCATCTCCAGTGAGAAGAAGCCGACGACGCCGCCATCCACGGCTCCTTGGGTGCCGTCGGGCCGGGTGCCTTTCTTGTAGGCGCGGGCGACGTTGAAGGCGATGTTGGTCGCGAGCGAGGTCTTGCCCATCGAGGGCCGCCCGGCGAGGATCAGCAGATCGGATTTGTGCAGCCCGCCCAGCTTGCCATCCATGTCGAGCAGGCCGGTGGAGACGCCCGCCAGCCCGCCTTCGCGCTGATAGGCCGCGTTGGCAACATTAACTGCGTCGGTTACTGCCTTGAGAAAGCTTTGAAAACCGGATTCAGACTGGCCCTGTTCAGCCAACTGGTAGAGCTTTTGTTCCGCCTCGACGATCTGATCCTTGGGCTCGCTGTCGACATGGACGCGCGCGGCCTTTCCTGCGATGTCATGGCCGAGCGCGATCAATTCGCGGCGGATCGCGAGGTCATAGATCATCTGCGCATAGTCGCGCGCGGCATAGGTCGAAATCGCGGCCCCGGCGAGTTTCACAAGGTAATTCGCGCCGCCCAACTCCTGCAGCCCCTCGTCATCATCAAGAAAGGCGCGCAGGGTGACCGGCGAGGCGAGGTTGTTCTTGGCGATGCGCGCGGCGGCGGTCTCATAGATGCGGGCATGGACCGGGTCGTAGAAATGCTGCGGGCCGATGATCGCGGCGATGCGGTCATAGACATCGTTATTAGTCAGGATCGCGCCGAGGATCTGCTGTTCGGCCTCGATCGAATGCGGCATCGTCTCGGCGGCCTGAATCTCGGTGCCGGTTGGATTGAATACGCTGACCTCGTTCATGCCTGCTGTCCCTGTCGTCTTTGTCTTTTTGGCGTTCGGGTGTTCTATGCCAAAGCCCGCGCGCATGCCACATGTATAAGCCTGTGGATTGTTGCCGGGATAACCCTCTGAACAAGCTGCCCGTGCCTGTTCGCGCCCCGCATTCTGTGGAGCACGTCTTTCATACTACCATATCTGGAGGGCGATTTCGATTCGCGATGCAGGTTATCCACCGCGCCGGAACAGGATTTTATTTCTTGTTTGCTTCCTGCCACTTACGCGGATCGCGCAGAAATTCCTCGACCCGATCGAGGGTGGCAGCGCCGATTGATGCCTGCTCGCGGGCCTCTGCCAGCACGTCCCACCAGGTGCACAGATGGTGCAGGGCGACACCGTGATCGCCAAGGGTTTTCTCGGTCTCGGGGAAGATGCCGTAATAGAAGATGACGGCGGTGTGCCCGCAGGTCGCCCCGGTGTCGCGGATCGCATCGACGAAGCTGAGTTTCGAGCCGCCATCGGTGGTGAGATCCTCGACCAGAAGCACCCGTTGGCCGTCGCTCATCGCACCCTCGATGCGGGCATTGCGGCCGTAACCCTTGGGCTTTTTGCGGACATAGGTCATCGGCAGAGCCATGCGTTCGGCCACCAATGCCGCGAAGGGAATGCCCGCCGTTTCGCCGCCCGCGATGTTGTCGAACGCCTCGAAGCCTGCCTCGCGCATCACCGTGATGGTGAGGAAATCCATCAAGGTGGAGCGGATGCGCGGGTAGGAGATCAGCTTGCGGCAGTCGATATAGGTCGGCGAGGGCAGGCCGGAGGCCAGCGTGAAGGGCTCATCCGCGTTGAAATGCACCGCGCCGATTTCGAGCAGCATGCGGGCGGTGAGGCGGGCGATTTCGGCTTTGGGCGGGTAGGTGGCGGGGATCATGGCGTGGTCCTTGGGTTGGGCGGTGCGCCGAAGAGATTTGATGCTTCCGGCGGGGATATTTTGGGCAAAATGAAGATCAGGTCACTTGCCAGTGCAGCGCAAAGCCGGGGTCGAAGACGGTGACGGGGCCATCCTCTGTTTCGATCTTGTCAGGATAGGTGACCGTGTCGCCCTTGGTGAGGGTGATCTGCGCCTCGTTCGGGGGCAGACCGTAGAAGGCGGGGCCGTGGAGTGACGTGAACCCCTCGAGACGGTTCAGCGCGTTTTCCTCCTCGAACACATGGGCGAGGATCGACATGGTGTTGGGGGCGGTGAAGCAGCCGGCACAGCCGCAGGCGCTTTCCTTATTGGGGTCGGTATGCGGCGCGCTGTCGGTGCCGAGGAAAAACCGTGCGTCACCCGACGTGGCGGCGCGGCGCAGGGCGAGGCGGTGTTCCTCGCGCTTGGCCACGGGCAGGCAGTAGTAATGCGGTTTGATCCCGCCGACGAGGATATGGTTGCGGTTGATCACGAGGTGGTGGGTGGTGATGGTGGCGGCGAGGTCCTGCGCGTTGGATTGGACGTAGTCAACGCCGTCCCGTGTCGTGATATGCTCCATCACCACGCGCAGCCCCGGGGTGGCGCGGCGCACAGGGTCGAGCACGCGGTCGATGAACACCGCCTCGCGGTCGAAGATGTCGATATCCGCATCGGTCACCTCGCCATGCACGCAGAGCGGCAGGCCGATCTCGGCCATCTTGTCGAGCACGCCGCGCACCTTGTCAAAGTCGCGCACGCCCGAGGCGGAGTTGGTGGTGGCCCCTGCGGGGTAGAGTTTGACCGCCGATATGAGGCCGCTTGCGTGGGCGTCGGCGACGTCATCGGGGTCGGTCTGCTCTGTCAGATAGAGCGTCATCAGGGGGGTGAAATCGACGCCGTCGGGCAGCGCCGCCATGATCCGGTCGCGATAGGCGCGGGCGTCATGGGACGTGACCACCGGCGGCACGAGGTTGGGCATGATGATGGCGCGGGCGAAATGGCGGGCGCTTTCGGGCAGGACGGCGCGCAGCATCGCGCCGTCGCGCAGGTGCAGGTGCCAGTCGTCGGGACGGCGGAGGGTCAGGGTCTGTGTCATGGCCCATGCGCATACACAATCGCGCGCGCCAAGACCAGAGGGTCAGGCGGTGCTATCGGTGGTGCTCGCAAGTCGCGCTTCGGCCATACTGAGCGCCTTGCGAAAGCGAGGGCCGCCGACCTTGCGCGCGATAGCGTTGCGACAATGAAGCACCGTGAGGTGATAGCGCTCGTCCGCGATGAGACGGCGCATTACATTAGCGAGATAGGGGGTTTCATCGCGGCGGGCGCGCCACATCCTCGCGATGTCGAGCGGTGTGAGGGGAGCCTCGCTGAGCGCGGCCAGCAGCTGCGGGATGAGCCCCATGCGCTGCAGGGTCTGCGCGATCTGGTAGCCGAGGAACCGGGTGCGAAACTTGACCACGTTGGCCCGGGTGAAGAGCGCGGCATGCATCGCGTCAAATTCCACATCCGGATCATAGAGCAGGACTGCCGCGTCGGCGGCATCGAGCATGTCGGGGGCATAGCCGTAGCGGTCGGTGAACGCAGTGCGGCGCATGTGCAGATACCGATCGTCCCATTCCGCGACGCGAGGGTCGAGTGTTGCCTGCGGGCTGAGCATCGCCACTCGCGCGCCGGGGGCGGCGACTGAAAAGGCCGCCGCTGCGTAGCCGCAGGGCCCTGCGCCGTAGAAGATCACCTGATCGAATTCATCGAAAAAGCCGTCGTCGATCAGCCTGTCAAAATAGCCATAGACTCGGTTGTCGCGAAACCATGTGTCGCCGTGGCTGAGCAGGCATAGATGCGACCAGCCGAAGCGCTCGATCATCGACCAGCCAAAGGGCTGTGCGGTGGCGGAACTGTCGGGCAGGCGATTGAAACTCTCGAAGGTCACCAGAAGAACCGGCTTGCGCTCGATCAGCAGGGCGGCGTGCCGGTCGCCCAGGGGCTGGCAATAGCCGTCATCGCCCGCCAGCGTGTCGGCGTGCTCGATCCATGCCTCCCAGTTCAGCCCGGAAAGATCGGCCTTGGATATATCGGCGCTGTCTTGCATGTCTGCTTGAACCCTCGGTCACGCGTGGTCGGTCTGCGCCGTCCCTGAACATGGTTAAACATGGCCCCGTATTGGGGCGAAACTTGGGAGAATCCAAGAGCTTTCCGCGCGGATTTGCGACCTTTGTGTGAGGTCAGCGCCCTTGACCGATGGGTGGTTGCGATGCACTTGATGAGCGAAGGCAAGATGCAGCGGAGGCGAGAGCGTGCAAAACCCCACATCCATCGGCGCTGTGCAGGACATGCTGGCGGGTCAGAACTATGTCTGCGGCCGCGCCTTGGGCACGGTGACATATCTCGCGCTGACCCTCGGGCGGCCGCTGTTTTTGGAGGGTGAGGCGGGCACCGGCAAGACCGAGATCGCCAAGGCCATCGCGGCGGGTCTGGGGCGGCGGCTCATTCGGTTGCAATGTTACGAGGGGCTCGATGCGGCCAGCGCCGTTTATGAATGGAATTTCGCCGAGCAGATGATCGCCATCCGCACCGCCGAGGCAGCGGGCGGGGTGGATCGCGGGCATCTCAAGGATGAGCTTTTTACTGAGGACTATCTGGTCGAGCGGCCGCTCTTGCAGGCGATGCGCCCGCAGGCGGGGGGCGCGCCGGTGCTGCTGATCGACGAGATCGACCGCACCGACGAGCCCTTCGAGGCGTTCCTGCTGGAGGCGCTCTCGGATTTTCAGGTGACGATTCCGGAGCTTGGCACGATCCATGCCCCTGAACCGCCGATCGTGATCCTGACCTCGAACCGCACCCGCGAGGTGCATGACGCCTTGAAGCGCCGCTGCCTCTATCATTGGGTGGAGTATCCGACATTCGAGCGCGAAATCGAAATCCTGCAGGCCCGAGCGCCCGAGGCGGCAGAGCAGCTCAGTCGCGAGGTGGTGGCTTTCGTGCAGGCGCTGCGTACCGAGGACCTGTTCAAGAAACCGGGCGTGGCCGAGACCATCGACTGGGCCAAATGCCTTCTGGCGCTCGACGTGATCAGCCTCAGCCCCGAGGTGATCGCCGACACGCTCGGCGCGATCCTGAAATATCAGGACGATATCGCCCGGATGCAGGGCTCCGAGGCGAAGCGCATACTCGACGAGGTGCGCAGCACGCTGGCCCCCGCCTGATGTTTCTTTTGGGTCGAAATACTCCGGGGGTGTGGGGGCAGCGCCCCCCCGGAACGCCAAGACAGATTACGCCCCCCGGGAATTGCCCGACGATCCCAAGCTGACCCACAACATCACCCATTTCGCGCGCGCGCTGCGCGCGGCCGGTCTGCCCATCGGCCCGGGGCGTGTGATCGACGCGGTGTGCGCGGTGGCTGCCGCCGGGTTCAGCAGCCGCGAGGATTTCTTTTACACTTTGCGCGCGTGCCTTGTGACGCGGCCCGAGCATCTGACGGTCTTCGCGCAGGTCTTTCGCCTCTACTGGCGCGATCCGCGCTACATGGAGCATATGATGGCGATGATGCTGCCTGCCATCCGGGGCGTGCAGGAGGATCGCGGCGCGCAGGCCGCCGAGAAGCGCGCGGCAGAGGCGCTGCTCGATGGTGTGGCCCGTGACGCGCCTGAGATCGAGGAGCATGACAGCGACGAGGTGCAGATCGACATCGACGCGTCGGCGACGATGTCGGGCGAGGAGCGGCTGCGCAAGCTTGATTTCGAGCAGATGAGCAATGCCGAGGTGGCGCAGGCCAAGCGCATGCTGGCGCGGCTGACCTTGCCGGTCAAACCCTTCGCCTCGCGCCGTGGCGTGGCGAGCCCGCAGGGCGCGCGGCTCGACATGCGGCGCAGCTTGCGCGGGGCGCTGCGCCACGGCGGTGAAATGCGTCGCATTCACCGAAAGAAGCCGCGTGAGCGATGGCCAAATCTTGTCGTTTTGTGCGATATTTCCGGCTCGATGAGCCAATATAGCCGCATGGTCTTGCACTTTCTCCACGCAGTCGCCAATCAGAAGGGGGCGGGCTGGGCGCGTGTCCATGCCTTCACCTTTGGCACGCAACTGACCAATATCACGCGCCAACTGGCGACGCGGGATGTGGACGCAGCCCTTGCCGCGGCCGGGAAACAGGCGCAGGATTGGGAGGGTGGCACGCGGATCGGGGCGTCGCTGCACGCGTTCAACCGCGATTGGTCGCGCCGGGTGATGGGGCAGGGGGCGGTGGTGCTCTTGATCACCGACGGTTTGGACCGCGACGCGCCCGAGGCGCTGAGCCACGAGATGGAGCGGCTGCACCTGTCGGCGCGGCGGCTTATATGGCTCAACCCGCTGCTGCGGTGGGAGGGGTTTGCGCCCAAGGCCCAAGGCATCCGCGCGATGCTGCCGCATGTGGACGCGTTCCGCGCGGGCCATTCGATCGCCACGCTGGAGGATCTGGCCGAGGCGATATCGCGCCGCGACGACGATGGTGAAAAGGCGCGGCTGATGGCGGCGTTGCAAGGGGGGTAACAGGATGGACCGTTTCGACGACATACCCGAAACCGCGCTCGCGTGGCACCGGGCGGGCAAGGGGGCGGCCTTGGCCACGGTGGTTGAGACCTGGGGCAGCGCGCCGCGCCGGGTCGGCAGTCAGCTGGCGATTTCCGGCGAGGGAGAGATTGAGGGCTCGGTCTCGGGCGGTTGTGTCGAGGGGGCTGTGGTCGCCGAGGCGCTCGACGCCATCGAGGAGGGCCGGTCGGTGATGCTGGAATACGGCGTCAGCGATGGCGACGCCTTTGCCGTGGGGCTGGCCTGTGGCGGCACAATCCGGGTGCTGGTGGAGCCGGTGGGCTCGGTCCTGCCCGAGCAATTGCTGGCCGATCTTGTGCTGGCGCGCGAGGGGCGCGTGCCGGTGGCCTATGTGAGCGGTCCGGCGGGCCGCAGGCTGGAGCGTGAGGGGCATGAGAGCCGCTTTCGGATGGACCGGTCGGGGGTCGAGGAGGATGGCGAGACCTTCGTGGACATCCACAACCCGCCGCTGCGCCTGATCGTGGTGGGTGCGGTGCATATCGCGCAAGCCCTCGTGCCGATGGCGCGGATCGCGGGCTATGATCCGATCCTGATCGACCCGCGCGAAAGCTTTGCCTCGGAGGCGCGGTTTCCCGGCGAGACGGTGCTGCACGACTGGCCCGACGAGGGGCTGAGGGCCCTGGGCCTCGATCTGCGCACCGCGCTGGTGCTGCTGACCCATGATCCCAAGCTCGATGATCCCGCGCTGATTGAGGCGTTGCGCTCTGACGTGTTCTACATCGGTGCGCTCGGGTCTACCCGGACGCATGCGAAGCGCGTGGAACGGCTGACCGAGGCCGGGTTTTCCGAGGCTGAGATCGGGCGGATTCACGGGCCCATCGGTCTCGACATCGGGGCGGCAGGGCCGTCGGAGATCGCGGTGAGCGTTCTGGCCGAGATGACGCGGGTTCTGAGGAAAGGCGCATGAAGTTCGGCCCCGTGCCGCTGGCCGAGGCGGAGGGTGCGATCCTGGCGCATTCAGAGCAGGTGGCGTCGGGACGGTTGCGCAAGGGCGCGGTGCTGGGCGCAGATGAGATCGCGGCGCTGGTGGAGGCGGGTTATGACACTGTGACCGTCGCACGGCTTGAGGCGGGGGATCTGCATGAGGATGCGGCGGCGCAAACCTTGGCGGATGCGTTGCATGCGGGGGCTGCCGGGATCGCGTGCGGGCACCCCTTCACGGGACGGGTGAACCTGACGGCGGAGCGGCCCGGCGTGGTCTGTCTCGACGTGGGCGCGATCAACGCCGCCAATGCGGTGCATCCGATGATCACCGTGGCCACTGTGCCCGATCATCATCAGATCCGCGCGGGGGGCATGATCGCGACGGTCAAGATCATCGCCTATGGCGTGCCGGGCGCGGCGGTGGAGGCCGCAGCAGAGGCCGCGCGCGGGGCGGTGCGGCTGGCCACGGCGCGCTACACAACGGTGAGCCTGATCGTCACGGACGTGCCGGGCGGTCCGGGGACCAAGGGCGTGGAGGCGATCGATGCACGGGTCACGGGCCTCGGCATGGAGATGGCGGAAGTGCTGACATGTGCCCATGAGGAAGGCGCGCTGGCGCGGGCCATAGGCGCGGCCAAGGGCGAGATCATGCTGATCCTCACCGCCTCGGCCACGTCGGACCCCTATGATACCGCCCCACAGGCGCTGCGGCTTGCCGGCGGTCAGGTGGAGCGCTTCGGCATGCCGGTCGATCCGGGCAACCTGCTGTTTCTGGGTGATATAAAGGGCAAGCCGGTGATCGGTCTGCCCGGCTCTGCGCGCAGCCCGGTGCTGCACGGGGCGGATTGGGTGCTGGCGCGGGTGGCCTGCGGGCTGTCCTGCGGGGCTGCCGAGATCGCGGCGATGGGGGTGGGTGGCCTGCTCAAGGAAATCCCGACCCGCCCGCAGCCCCGGCGCGGCCCGCGCGGCTGAGACAAAAGAAACCGGGTTCTCAAGTGGCGGGAGGCATGCTTTAGTCGCATTGGACAGTCAGGCGGAACCCACTACAGTCTGACTGGGAGAGAGATACAATCGAACCGGGAGGAGCCAATGCCAGAGGTCAAGATGACCGTGAACGGCAAGCCAGCGTCGGGCCAGATCGAGGGCCGTACGCTTCTTGTCGATTTCCTGAGAGAGAACCTGGGCCTGACGGGCACGCATGTGGGCTGTGACACCAGCCAATGCGGGGCCTGCGTGGTGCATGTTGAGGGCCGCGCTGTGAAGGCCTGCACCATGTTCGCCGCCGAGGCGGAGGGAATGGAGGTGAAGACCATCGAGGGGATGGCCGAGCCTGATGGCACGCTACATCCCATTCAGGCCGCGTTTCAGGACCATCACGGGCTGCAATGCGGGTTCTGCACGCCGGGCATGGTGATGTCGGCGGCGGCGCTGCTCAAGGACAACCCGACGCCAACAGAGGCCGAGGTGCGCGACTACCTCGAAGGGAACCTGTGCCGTTGCACGGGCTATCACAATATCGTCAAGGCGATCCTCGCGGCATCCGGGCAGGATGTGAGCAAGATCGCGGCGGAATAAGCGGACAAGAGGGGGCGCTGCCCCCGCGCCTGCGGCGCTCCCCCGGAATATTTCGGGCAAGATGAAAATGCTGCGGGTTTGATGGGGGAGACCCCGGACCATTCAGGGAGGTCAAGACATGCCAAAGGACGGAGGCATCGGCGCCAGCACCAAGCGGCGCGAGGACGTGCGGTTTCTGACCGGCACGGGGAATTATACCGATGACATCAATCTGCGCGGGCAGGCCTATGTGCACTTCCTGCGCTCGGACATGGCGCATGGGCGGCTGAACAAGGTCGACACCAGCGCCGCCGAGGGCATGCCCGGTGTGATCCGGGTATTTACCGGCAAGGATTTCGAAGGCATCGGCGGGCTGCCCTGCGGTTGGCAGGTGACCGACCGGCACGGCGAGGTGATGCAGGAGCCGGGGCACCCGGTGCTGGCGCAGGGCAAGGTACGCCATGTGGGCGATCCGATCGCCGCCGTGGTGGCCGAGACCCGCGAACAGGCGCGCGATGCTGCCGAGGCGATCGAGCTTGATATCGAGGAATTGCCAGCGGTCGTGGACATGAAGGCTGCGCTCGAGGATGGCGCGACCAAGGTGCATGACGATCTGACCTCGAACCTCTGCTATGACTGGGGGTTCGTCGAGGAAAACAAGGCGGCTGTGGACGAGGCCTTCGAGAAGGCCGCGCATGTCACCACGCTGGAACTGATCAACAACCGGCTGGTTGCCAACCCGATGGAGCCGCGCGTCGCCGTCGGCGATTTTAATCGCTCGACCGGGGATCACACGCTTTATACTACAAGCCAGAACCCGCATGTGATCCGCCTGCTGATGGGCGCCTTTGTGCTGGGCATCCCCGAGCACAAGCTGCGCGTGGTGGCCCCGGATGTGGGGGGCGGCTTCGGCTCCAAGATCTTTCACTATGCCGAAGAGGCGTTCTGCACCTTCGCCGCCAAGGCGCTCAACCGTCCGGTGAAATGGACCTGCTCGCGCTCTGAGGCGTTCATGACCGACGCACATGGCCGCGACCACGTGACCAAGATCGAACTGGCGCTGGACAAGGAGAACAATTTCACCGCGCTGCGCACCGACACGTATGCCAACATGGGCGCGTATCTGAGTACCTTCGCGCCTTCGGTGCCGACCTGGCTGCATGGCACCCTGATGGCGGGCAATTACAAGACGCCGCTGATCTATGTGAACGTCAAGGCGGTCTTTACCAACACCGTGCCGGTCGATGCCTATCGCGGTGCCGGGCGGCCCGAGGCGACTTATCAGCTGGAGCGCGTGATCGACAAGGCAGCGCGTGAATTGGGCGTTGATCCGATCGCTCTGCGTCGGCAAAACTTCATCACCGAGTTCCCCTACGCCACGCCGGTGGCGGTGGAATATGACACCGGCGACTATCACGCCACGATGGACAAGCTGGAAGAGATCGCGGATTTCAAGGGCTTTACCGCACGGCGCAAAGAGAGCGAGGCCAAGGGCCGCCTGCGCGGTCTGGGCATCAACTGCTATATCGAGGCCTGTGGCATCGCGCCGTCGAACCTTGTCGGGCAGTTGGGCGCACGCGCCGGGCTCTATGAAAGTGCCACGGTGCGGGTCAACGCCACCGGGGGCCTCGTGGTGATGACCGGCTCGCATTCGCACGGGCAGGGGCACGAGACGTCATTCGCGCAGGTGGTGGCCGAGATGATCGGCATCGACGCGGATCAAGTCGAGATCGTGCATGGCGACACCGCCAACACGCCGATGGGTATGGGCACCTACGGCTCGCGCTCCATCGCCGTGGGCGGTTCTGCCATGGTGCGGGCGACCGAGAAGATCATCAACAAGGCCAAGAAGATCGCGGCCCATCTGATGGAGGCCAGCGAGGCCGATATCGAGCTCAGGGACGGGCAGTTCAGTGTCGCGGGCACCGACAAGTCGGTGGCCTGGGGCGATGTTACGCTTGCCGCCTATGTGCCGCATAACTATCCGCTCGAGGATATCGAGCCGGGTCTGGAGGAGACGGCGTTCTACGATCCGTCGAATTTCACCTACCCGTCGGGGGCCTATGCCTGCGAGGTGGAGGTAGACCCCGATACTGGCCGCGTCACCATCGAGCGATTTTCGGCCGCTGACGATTTCGGCAATATCATCAACCCGATGATCGTCTCGGGGCAGGTGCATGGCGGGATCGGTCAGGGCATCGGTCAGGCGCTGCTGGAGGCCTGCGTCTATGACGAGAACGGGCAGTTGCAGAGCGGATCCTACATGGATTACGCGATGCCGCGCGCCGATGACGTGCCGTTCTACGAGGTCGATCATTCCTGCCAGACGCCCTGCACGCACAACCCGCTTGGGGTCAAGGGCTGTGGCGAGGCGGGGGCCATCGGCAGCCCGCCCTCGGTGGTGAACGCGGTGATCGACGCGCTGCAATCGGGGGGCAAGAACGTCACCCATATCGACATGCCGCTGTCGCCGTCGCGCGTCTGGCAGGCGATGCAAGGGTAAGGAGAGCGATCATGTATGCATTCGATATCGAAAGACCCACACGGTTGACCGATGCGGTGAAACTGCTGAGCGATGCGACCGACAGCCAGCCCCTTGGCGGTGGTCAGACGCTGATTCCGGCGCTGAAGGCACGGCTTGCCGCGCCGGAGCGTCTGGTTTGCTTGTCTGCTGTTGACGAGATCAAGGGTATCTGCACCGCCGATGACGGTGCGCTCTGCATCGGTGCGGGCACCTGTCATGCCGATGTTGCGGCAGGCGCGGGGGCCTATCCCGCGCTGGCAAGCCTCGCTGCCAATATCGGCGATCCGGCGGTGCGCAATCGCGGCACCATCGGCGGCAGCCTTGCCAATAACGACCCGTCCTCCTGTTATCCGGCGGCGGTGCTGGGGTCGGGGGCCACGGTCGTGACCACGAACCGCAAGATCGCGGCGGATGAGTTCTTTGAAGGCATGTTCACCACATCGCTGGAGGAGGGGGAGATCATCACCGAGGTGCGCTTTCCGGTGCCCGAGACGGCCAGTTACCAGAAGTTCGAGCAACCCGCGTCGCGGTTTGCGCTGGTCGGTGTGTTCGTGGCGAAATATGCGGATGGTGTGCGGGTGGCCGTGACCGGCGCGTCGGAGGATGGTGTGTTTCGCTGGTCCGAGGCGGAGGCGGCGCTGTCGTCTGATTTCACCGCTGGCGCCGTGGAGGGGCTGAGCCTGTCGGGCGATGGCATGATCAGCGATATGCATGGCTCAGGTGACTACCGCGCGCATCTGGTGGGCGTTCTGACCCGCCGGGCGGTGGCGGCGGCGTGCTGAGGCGGTTTACGCGATGAGAATGCGCCGCGCTCCGGGAGGGGCGCGGCCGTTTTTTTGGCGCGGCACGGATTGGCCTGTTGCTGCCGTTGCCGTATCCCGCGCGAAACGCACCGAAGGTGCCGCGCGATCGTCATGCCGGAGGCATGCCTTTGGCATGACGCCGTCCCGCGGCCTGGCGATTTGAGGGGTTGCGCAACGTGTTGAGTTTAGAATGATTTGGCTGGGATAAAGTGCCCGCCACGACCGCTGCATCGCCAGTCCCCGGCCCTGCGATCACGCGGCACCGTCTGACGGGGTGCTATGTCCGCTCCAGGCCCATCGCGCGCTCCTATCAAGTCTTTCGGGGCGCGGGCTCGCTCAATATCCGCTCCACCAGATCGCAGACCCTCTCCGGGTCTTCCTCATGCGCAAGGTGCCCCAGGCCGGGTAGATGCGTGACCGTGCAATTGGGCAGGCGCTCAGCGGTGCGGTCGGAGACCTTGGGCGGCACTGCAAGATCGTTGTCGCCGGTGATCAGGTGACAGGGGGCGGTCAGGCTCTCCAGCCGCTCGAGCAGGCCGTCAATATCCCATTGCGACATCATGCGCAGGGTGCCGTCAACATGGGTGCGATCCGAGATGAGCCGCGCATAAAGCGCCAGCCCCGTCGGGTCGAGCGTCGATCCCGTGCCCCCGATCAGCCGTCTTGCGCGATTGGCCGGGTTGCCGCCCATGGTAAAGATCGTGGCGGTCAGCGGGTTGAGCGCCAGTACCCGTGCCAGCACCGGAAAGAGCCAGCCCGCGATGCCTTCGAACCGGTCGAGGGCTGCGTTGAGGCCTATCACCGTAGGGGGCATGCTGTCCGGCGTTGTGAGCCGCGTGCCGAGATCGAGCGCAATGGCGGCCCCGGCGGAATGGCCGATGATGGCGCGGGGCTGCCAGCCCTCGGCGTCGCAAAGCGCCGCGATATCAGTGGACATCGCGACCAACCCGCAGCGCCGGCGGTCGCCCGCGCGGGTAAAGCCCTGCGCAGGCAGGTCGAGCGCCACGACATGGTGGTGCTGTGCAAGCCGTGGCAGCACATCGCGCCAGCTATGGGTCGAGGCGCCGGCCCCGTGCAGCAAGAGCAGCGTTTCGCCGCTGCCCATTTCCTGCACATGCCAGTCATGCGGGCGGTGGCGAATGCGGCGCGAGCAGGCGCGGTTGGGCCAGTCGGGTGGGATGTCGGCCCCGCCGCTCATCGGGCGGGCGCATCCAGCGCCGCGCTGACCGCGCCGCTGATGCGGGCGGCATCGGCACGGGGCAGGGCGAGGTATTGCGCGCCGAGGCTTTGCGCAAGCTGCGCGGTCTCGGGGGCGCTGCGCGCCGAGGTGTCGATAAGGATCGCGGGCAGGCCTAGGGCGCGCAGGTAGGCTGACACTTCATGCGCCTCCTGCATGGCCGCCGCCCGCCCTCCGCTGCCATCGAGCGCGACATTGGCGCGCCCGTCGGTCAGCAGCGCAAGGGCCGGGTCGAGCCCGCGCCCGCGCGCCTGTGCCGCTAGGGTGGCCCCGGCCAGAAGGCCCGCCGCCAAGGGTGTGCCGCCGCCGCCGGGCAAGCCCGCGAGCCGCCGCTTGGCCTGCACCAGCGAGCGGGTCGGTGGCAGAAGCAACTCGGCCCCGGTGCCGCGAAAGGCGATGAGCGCCACATGATCGCGCCGCGCATAGGCCTGTGCCAGCAGCAATTCCACCGCGCCCTTGGCCTCGGCCAGCCGCGCCATCGCGGCAGAGCCCGAGGCATCGACGGCGAAGATCAGCAGCCGGTCGGAGCGGGTTTCGAAGCGGCGCAGACGGATGTCGGAAGGGTGAATGATCACGCGCGCGCTGCTTTCGTCTTGCCGTCGAAGCGGTTGCCAGGGGGCGGCGTTGCGCAGGGTGGCGACGATGTCGATCCGCGCCCGCCCGTCGGGCTTGCCGGGGCGTGAGGGCAGGGGGCGACCGCGCCGGTTGCCCTTGCGTCGCGCGCCGGCCCCGGCCCCGCGCATGCCGCGCGTGCTTCGCGCGTTTTGCAGCCGCTCCATCAGGCCCGGCGGGACGAGGGCCGCGACCGCGTCGATCAGCAAGTCATCGGGGATGCAGTCCTGCGTCTCTTCGGTATCGGCGCTGTCGGTCTCGGGGTCGGGTGGCGGCGTGTCGTCCTGTGGCTCGGCCTCTTCCTCTTGCGGGATCTGCGTCGCGCGATGCGCAAAGACAAGTTCCGCCGCCTCGCGCAGGTCGTCGTCATTCGGGGTCGCGCGCGCCTCCAATGCGGCCAGCGCGCGCGCGGCGCGCAGCGCCAGCAGCGGCGCGCGCAGGCTGTCGATGCCGAAGCGTGCGGCAAGCGCGGTGAGCGTGGCGATATGGTCGGGTCCGATCCTGACACCCGAAAGGCGCGCGCGGGCGGCGTCAAGATCAGCGGGGGCGGGCAGGGTTGCTTGCGCCTGATGCCAGCCGGTCTCTTCAAGGTCGAGGCCGAAGGCGAGCCGCTCGATCAGCGCCTCGGGCGCGCGCTCGGCCTCTTCCGCGCCCTCGTCGAGCAGGATCAGCCCGTGCCCCGCCGCCCGGTCGAGAAGCTGCGCCAGCCGGGCCGCGAGATGCGGTTGCGTGCGCTCGGCCATCGGCAGGACCAGCCGGGCGGGTTGTGTCGCGAGCCCCTCCTGCCAGATGAGCCGTCCCTCGGCGAGCGTGGCGGCGATATCCGCGCCGCCGAACAGCGCGGTATCGCTGAGATCGGGATGAATGCGCCGGGCGGGGCCGGGCAGGGTGGCCAGCATTGTCTCGAACCGCTGCCGGACCGGGCCTGCGCGCGCGAGCAGATGCAGCCCGCGCAGGCCCTCCGGGTCAATGGCCAGAAGGCTGAGCGCGCGCAGCGCACGGTCCCATGCGGCGCTGCCGCTCATCCCAGCACGTCTTCGGTCAGGCGGATGACACGGGTGACCGATCCGGCCTCGTCCAATGGGTCGCGGCGCAGCCGGTGGCTGAGGGCAATGGGCGCGACGCGGCGCAGGTGATCGCGGGTGATGGCGGCAGCCCCTTCATAGGCGGCAAGCGCGCGCCCGCTGCGCATCAGCGTCAGCTCGCCGCGCAGCCCGTCCGCGCCGAGCGCGGTGCAAAGGGTCGCGCAATCGCGCAGGATATCGTCGGGCGAGGTCACATCGGGCTTGGCCGCGCGGGCGGCAAGGATGGCGTCGCGGATCGTCGCATCCTCGGTCTGCCAATGGGCGAGAAAGGCTGTGGTGTCGGTCTCATAGGCGTCGCGGCGGCGGATGATCTCGATCCGCTCCTCGATATCGGTGGGCGAGCGCACCTCGACCGAGAGGCCGAACCGGTCGAGAAGCTGCGGGCGCAGTTCGCCCTCTTCGGGGTTGCCAGATCCGACCAGCACGAAGCGTGCGGGATGGCGGATCGAAAGCCCCTCGCGCTCGACCACGTTCTCGCCGGATTGCGCCACGTCGAGCAGCAGATCGACGATGTGGTCCTCCAGCAGGTTGACCTCGTCGATATAGAGATAGCCGCGATTGGCGCGCGCCAGCAGCCCCGGCTCGAACGCCTTTTCGCCGCGCGTGAGCGCCCGCTCGATATCGAGCGCGCCGGTTACCCGGTCCTCGGTCACGCCGAGCGGCAGGTCGACCACGGGGGTGGGGCGCTCGACGATGGCGCCGTCGGGGTGCGGGGCCCAGTCGGGGCTGTCCTCGGGGCGTTCGGCATTGGTGGGGCTGCCCTCGATCATGCGGATGGGGGGCAAAAGGGCCGCGAGCGCGCGCACGGCGGTGGATTTGCCCGTGCCCCGGTCGCCAAAGACAAGCACGCCACCAAGCCCCGGCTCGATCGCGGTGAGGATCATCGCGAGTTTCATCTGGTCCTGACCGACGATGGCGGAAAACGGGTAGGCGGCTGTCATGCGGGCTCTTTCATGGTGATCGGTTGGGTGCCGTGCCAGGTTCCGCGCGTGGTAGTGACGCGGAAGCGGGCGTAAAGCTCTTCGCGGAACCAGTCGCCCTCGCGCACGGCACGGATGGCGCGGGCATGCGGCCCGTCGGCGCGGGCGAATTGCGCCATGCTTTCGGCATCGGGCCAGATTGAGAAGGTCACTTGATGCAGCAGTGGCACTTCGCCGATGCCGATCTTGAAGGCGACGTTGGGGTCCTGGCCGATCATAGCGCTGATATCGGGCACGCGCCGCCAGAAGCGCAGCGCGCGGGCCGGGCGCACGGTGGCGCGGGTGAGCGCCGCGAGCGGACCAGTGCCGGGATCGTTGGAGGGCCGGAAGGGATTTTCGCCCGCCCAGGCGCCGCGCGCCGAAACCGGGGTGAGAAACACCGTCCAGACCTCGGCCGCGTGGCGGGCGTAGCGGCGAAAGATATCGGCCTGCGCGGTCTGGCGCAGGGCGGTGGGGTGGTCGGGCCATGTAGCGAGAATCGCGTAGACGCCGGTATTGGGCACCGGGGTGAAGCCCTCGCCGGTGCCCGAGCCGCAGAGCTTCCAAAAGCCGATGCCAGGCACGCGCGGCAACATCGGCCGCGCCGCGCCCATCATGGCAAAGGCCCAGAGCCGGCCGACACCGGTGTCGAAGCGATGGAAACTGAGGCTGACGGTTTGTATCGGGCCGCTCCCTGTGACGATCTGTGCAGAAATAGTGACATGGTTTCAAGGCATAGAAAAGGGTGCATTCCGTGATTGTCAATTTAACTAGACACATGTAGCATTATGTTATGTTGACACGTCTTGATCCGGAAATGAGCGAAGAGGCGGCCCGGGCGAGCGCCCCGCATGCCGTTGTAATCGGGGCCGGTCTGGGCGGTCTCGCCTCGGCGATGCGGCTGGGCGCGCGGGGATACCGGGTAAGCGTGATGGACCGGCTCGACAGCCCTGGCGGGCGTGGATCGAGCGTGATGCGCGACGGGCACCGGTTCGATCTGGGGCCGACCATCGTGACCGTGCCGCAGATCTTTCGCGAATTATGGGCCGCCTGCGGGCGTGATTTCGACGCCGATGTCGATCTGCGCGCACTCGACCCGTTCTATGAGATTCGCTGGCCCGATGGCTCGACCTTCACCGCGCGGCAGGATGGTGACGCGATGCGCGCCGAGGTGGCGCGGCTCTCGCCCGGTGATCTCAAAGGCTATGACGCCTTTGTGCGGGACAGTGAGGCGCGCTATTGGTTCGGGTTCGAGGATCTGGGGCGGCGGTCGATGCACCGGCTGGGCGATCTGATCAAGGTGCTGCCGAAATTCGCCTGGCTGCGCGCCGACCGGTCGGTCTATGCCCATGCGGCGCGGCGGGTCAAGGACGAGCGCCTGCGCATGGCGCTGTCGTTTCACCCGCTGTTCATCGGCGGCGATCCGTTCAACGTGACCTCGATGTATACGCTGGTCAGTCACCTCGAGAAGGAATTCGGCGTGCATTATGCCATCGGCGGCGTCGATGCCATCGCGCGGGCCATGGGGCGCGTGATCGAGGAGCAGGGCGGTGTGATCCGGCAGGGGGCGGAGGTTGACGAGATCCTGCTCAAGGCGGGCCGCGCGCGGGGCGTACGGCTGAGCTCTGGTGAAATCGTGACCGCCGATATCGTGGTCTCGAACGCTGATGCGGGCCATACCTATGACCACCTGTTGCGCAACCACAAGAAGCGGCGTTGGACGCCTGCACGGCTACGGCGCGCGCGCTGGTCGATGGGCCTGTTCGTTTGGTATTTCGGCACCAAGGGCACGGCGGAGATGTGGCGCGATGCGGGGCATCACACCATCCTCAACGGGCCGCGCTACAAGGGTCTGGTGCGGGATATTTTCCGCACCGGGAAACTGTCTGAGGACATGAGCCTTTATGTGCATCGCCCCTCTGTCACCGATCCGACAGTCGCGCCCGAGGGCGATGACACGTTCTATGCGCTGAGCCCGGTGCCGCATCTGGGCCATGCACATTCGGTAGATTGGCAGGCCGAGGCGGAACCCTATCGCCAAAAGGTGCAAAAGGTTCTGGAAGAGCAACTTTTGCCCGGTCTGGGCGATCATCTGACCGCCTCGGAAGTGTTCACGCCCGAGACCTTCCGCGATCGCTATCTCAGCCCGCATGGGACCGGGTTCTCGATCGAGCCGCGCATCCTGCAAAGCGCATGGTTCCGGCCGCATAACGTCAGCGAGGAGGCGCAGGGTCTGTATCTGGTCGGTGCGGGCACGCATCCCGGCGCGGGGCTGCCTGGGGTAATTTCAAGCGCTGAGGTGCTGGATAAACTGGTACCCGACGCCGAGACGGTGCGCGGCCGATGATTGATCCGCGCGATATGGAGCACTGCGTGGCGGCGATCCGCCACGGCTCGCGCTCGTTTCATGCCGCCTCCAAGCTCTTGCCGCGCAGCCTGCGCGACCCGGCGCTCGCGCTTTATGCGTTTTGCCGGCTGGCCGATGATGCGGTCGATCTGCAACCCAACAAGTCCGACGCGGTGCTTCGGCTACAGGAGCGGCTGGATCTGGCCTATGCGGGGCGCCCGCAGAATGCCCCCGCGGACTGTGCCTTTGCCGCGATCATCGCCGATTTCGAGATGCCCCGCGCGCTGCCCGAGGCGCTGTTGGAGGGGCTGGCCTGGGATGCGATGGGGCGGCGCTATGCGACGCTGTCGGACTTGCGTGCCTATTCGGCGCGGGTCGCCTCTGCCGTGGGGGCGATGATGTGCGTGCTGATGCGGGTGCGTGATGGCGATGCACTTGCCCGGGCCTGTGATCTGGGCGTGGCGATGCAATTGACCAACATTGCCCGTGACGTGGGCGAGGATGCGCGCGAGGGGCGGCTATACCTGCCGTTGGAGTGGTTCGACGAGGCCGGGCTTGATCCAGAGGGTTTTCTCGCCACGCCGCACCCTTCGACGCAGATGGCGGCGATGCTGCACCGGCTGTTGCGCGAGGCGGATGATCTCTACATTCGCTCCGAGGCCGGGGTGGCGGCGCTGCCGCGCGCTTGTCGTCCGGGGATTTTTGCCGCGCGTCATGTCTATGCCGGGATCGGCCATCAGGTGCGCCGGGCGGGTTACGATTCGGTGACGCGGCGGGCGATGACCAACACGCGGCAGAAGCTGGGCTGGCTTAGCCTTGCGATGCTGCGCGCGGGCGCGACATATGTCATGCCGCGCTCGGCGATGATCTATGCGCGCCCCTTGCCGGAATGCGCCTTTCTGGTCGAGTCGGCGGCGGAAACTGCTGCTCCGCGCGCGGATTGGAGCGACACGCTCTATGCCACCATGGCGCAGCTCAAGGCGCGGGATGCGGGCCGGGGCTTTGCCTTGATTGATGGAGACGCGGGCGATAGATACCGCGCATGATCTGGATCTGCTTTGCGATTTTCCTGGCCGCCTGCTTTGCCGCAGGCTCTACCGGGGGGCTGTTTTCGCCCGGGGAGTGGTATGACCGGTTGAAAAAGCCGTGGTGGACGCCGCCCAACTGGCTGTTTCCGGTGGCGTGGACGTTGCTTTACGTCTGCATGGCGGCGGCTGGCGCGCGGGTCGCGGTCAGCCCGGACAACGGGATCGCGATGGCCTTCTGGGCCTTGCAGATCGCGCTCAACGGGTTGTGGACGCCGGTGTTTTTTGGGCTCAAGAAAATGCGGCTGGGGTTGATCGTGCTGAGCGGGCTTTGGGTGTCTGTCGCCGCCTCGGTGGTGGCGCTGTGGCAGGTCGATATGATCGCGGGGCTCTTGTTCCTGCCCTATCTGGCATGGGTCAGCGTTGCCGGGGCGCTGAACGCCTCGGTGCTGCGGCTCAACCCTGAAGAGGCTGGGTAACGGGGGCGGTTATTCCTCGCCCTGCATCATGCTGGCCAGTTCCAGACCGTCCACATAGAGAATATGCGGTTGATCAAAGATCAGGTGATAGAGGTCGAACACCTGTTCGGGCCGAAGCGTGACGAATTCGCCGTCGACGAGCCGCTCTGCGGGGACCATCGCGCGGCCTGCACCAAAGAGCGCATGAGCACGCCAGTCCCGCACAAGGATCGGCTGCGTGGCGGGCAGTGTGACGTCATGTTCGGGCCGGGTATGGCCAAGCGAGCCGGCGCGGATGTGTACCGCCCGACAAGTGCTGCGCCGACGCTCCACGGCGCGTAGCGTTGCCGTGCCGCTATCACGGGTGATGACCCGGTAGCCGGGACGCAGATCGCGCACGCGCGTTTCGCCGTCGAGAGTGAGGATGATACTGTCGGCACACAGGCCGCTTGCTTCCATTGCGGGCATCACGGCCAAATCGCCGCCCGACCGCCCGACCGTATTCGGTTTCATGGCGTTTCTCGCTTTATGACTGCCTCAGTTTTTCACCACAATATGGCAAGATTGGGTTAATGTCGCGCCTTTTTTTCGCCGCTGGCCGGGCATGCGGGGCGTGTTTTCCCCTCGCATCCGGTGGCGCGCTTTGCTAGAGAACACGTCAGCGGTGCCCTGCGCGGTCCGCGATCCCGTGCGGGTGTGGCGAAATTGGTAGACGCACCAGATTTAGGTTCTGGCGCCGCAAGGCGTGGGGGTTCAAGTCCCTCCACCCGCACCACGGGACTGGCTGACCGGTTTGGCACCGGTTTTCCCTTGCACGCATGAAATCGCCTCAATAGAAGAGCCGTGATTTTGACCGCCGCGGACGCCTCCGCGGCCCGATGCATATGGAAGGACGAACATGCAGGTCACCGAGACACTCAACGAAGGTCTGAAGCGGGGATACAAGATGATCCTGTCGGCTCAGGCGCTGGACGACAAGGTCAATGAAAAGCTGAAAGAGGCCCAGCCTGATGTAGAGCTCAAGGGCTTTCGCAAGGGCAAGGTGCCGCTGCCGCTGCTGAAAAAGCAGTTCGGTCAGCGTGTGCTGGGTGAAGCGATGCAGGAAAGCGTCGATGATGCGATGAAGGCGCATTTCGAGGAAAAGGGCGAGCGCCCAGCATTCGAGCCCGACGTGAAGATGGCCAACCAGGAATGGAAAGAGGGCGACGACGTCGAGATCGAGATGACCTATGAGGCGCTGCCCGAGATCCCCGAGGTCGACCTGGGGTCGCTCAAGCTGGAGCGGATGGTGACCAAGGCCGATGAGGCTTCGGTTGATGAGGCGCTCCAGAACCTCGCCGAGAGCGCGCAGGATTTCAAGGATCGCAAGAAGGGCACCAAGGCCAAGGACGGCGATCAGGTGGTGATCGATTTCGTCGGCAAGGTCGATGGCGAGGCCTTCGAAGGCGGCACCGCCGAGGATTACCCTCTGACGCTTGGCTCCGGTAGCTTCATCCCCGGTTTCGAGGAGCAGCTTGTCGGTGTGAAGGTCGGTGAGGAAAAGGCCGTGACGGTCAATTTCCCCGAGGAGTATCAGGCCGCGCATCTGGCGGGCAAGGAGGCGGTCTTTGACTGCACCGTCAAGGCCGTCAAGGAGCCGGTTGCGGCCGAACTGAACGATGAACTGGCGCAGAAATACGGGGCCGAGGATCTGAACGCGCTGAAAGAGCAGATCCGCGAGCGGCTGGAGCAGGAATATGCCGGGGCCGCGCGTGCGATCCTCAAGCGGCATGTGCTCGATGCGCTGGACGAGAAGGTCAGCTTTGACCTGCCGCCCACCATGGTCGAGACCGAGGCCAAGCAGATCGCGCATCAGATCTGGCATGACGAGAACCCCGATGTGCAGGGCCACGATCATCCCGAGGTCGAGCCCACCGACGAGCACACCAAGCTGGCCGAGCGGCGCGTGCGTCTGGGGCTGTTGCTGGCCGATCTGGGCCAGAAGGCCGAGGTCGAGGTAACTGATGCCGAGATGACTCAGGCGGTGATGAACCAGGCGCGGCAATATCCCGGCCAAGAGCGTGAGTTCTTTGAATTCGTGCAGAAAAACCCGCAGATGCGCCAGCAGTTGCGCGCACCGATCTTCGAGGACAAGGTCATCGACTACGTGGTCGAACTGGCCGATGTCACCGACAAGGAAGTCTCCAAGGATGAGCTTGAGAAAGCCATCGAGGCGATGAACGACGACGAGTAAGCGATCCGGTCAGATCGTATGAATGAAGGGCCGCCCCGGGGAGAAGTGGGGCGGCCCTTTTCGTTCGTGCGTGAGTGTACGCGGACGTCCATGCCTAGCATCCGCGCGATATCGGCCCCTTTGGGGGTCAGGCGCCGACGTCCGTGCGCGAACGAATCTGCTCCGCGAGTGCTGCCTTGAGGCGCAGCGCGGCGTTTCTCTCTTCTTCGGTGGTGGCAGCCGCGATCTGTTCGTCGCAGTAGCATTCCAGATCCGACTTCGGTGCGAGGGCGCGTTCCACGGCGGGCAGCGCAAGTGCCTCTTCCTCGGTGAGGAATACGTTATCCTCGATTCCCGAGAAGGCCCGAAGCCGTGCGATCCGCTCGTCTGTGCAGTCCAGAAGGGCTGCCAGGGCCGGCACTTTGCCCATATCCGCCACCTTGCCCACGTAGTCATAGGGCGCGTTGTCCGAGCGTTTGAGCACGCGGTCCATCACAGGGTCGATCACCGTGATGATGTCGGTGATGCCCGACTGCTGAGCATATTCGAGCGAGCCGAGCATCAGTTCACTGGTGGCGTAGGCCAGGGAATGGCGGTCACGACCGCGCCCCAAGCGCTTTGTATCCACGCAGAAGCGGGTCGACTCCCAGATGGTTGCGCTGCGGATCGGCGGTTCGCCGTCGAGAATATCGGAAAACACATCCGACAGCATGTGTGGGCCGGTCGTCTGCAGGGCCCGGACGCAAGAAATGACGTTCCCCTCGTCGTCAAGCCCAATTACGTAGACCGGATCGAGATCATCGAAGTGATCCCGCTCGCGGCCGTCCTCCACGGAAACTTCCCAGCCGAGTCTGTCCCCGAAGACCCGGCCCCGCAGCAGGAACATTTCGTCCAGAACTGACGGGAAGCGGTGTTTGTTGAGCGCATCGATAACCAAGATCATGTGAGTTCCCCATGTGAGTATTTAGGTGAGTGGTGCATTGCGATTTTATTTTAGAGGAACCCTGACTAGGAGCTATTGGGGAAAACCCGTAGTTGAAGTTTCCGTGAACACGGCAACCTTGGTAAGCGATTTTTAGCGAATGAATTGATCGGTGGAGTGGAGTTTAGCCCCCCTCTCTGCGGTGAAAACGACCACCACACCCATCAAAAAGCGGGCCACGCCCGTTTACACGGCCTCGTGATATGCAAGAGAGCGGGCTGCGTCAATGATTGAATTGAGCGGCGGTTGCCGTCGAGGACGGACGTTTGCGATATCAAAGCGGGCTCAGCCGGGATAGATCAGACCCATCGAGATCGCGCGTCCGACGGCCTGTGCAGTGGTCAACGCATAGAGTTTATGGCGAGCCGATCTGAGATGGACCTCTACCGTGCGATTGGAGATCGAGAGGATATCGGCGATGTCCTGTTGCGATTTTCCCGCCGAGGTCCATTGTAGTACCTCCAGCTCGCGCTGCGACAGGGTGGGGGTGCGCAGCAGGTTCGACAGGCTGTCCGAACGGATCACCATGTCGTGGACATGGACTGCGACCGATTGAAGGTTGACGATCACTTCGGCCTTGAGCTTGTTCCAATCGCGCACCGAAAGGCCGCTCGTAATGCTCAGCCCACCAATATCGCCGTAGGGGCCGCGGACCGGAATTGTCATGCCCTGCGCCTGAATGCCGAAGTCACGTGCGTCATTGAAGACCGCCAGGAAGTGTTCGTCACGTTCGAGGCGGGACCAATCCACGGGTGCGATGCTGCGCCGCGCCTTGTGCAACGTGGGGTCGATCCGATGATAGCCCTGATTGGTATAGTGTTGTTTCCAATCGTTGTCATAGGTTACGTAACCGAACACGGCACCGTTGATCGGGTTCATCCCCGCATAGGCGACGTCGTCGAGGCCGAACTTGTCTCGCACCTTGTAGAGGAAATGGGTAAAGTCTTTGGACACCTCGGGAAGGCTCTCGAGGTCGTACAGATCGTTTTTCGCAAAGACGCTTGGGAGATTTTCCATTCCTGCAACAGGCCATTTCTTGGTTCAGTGCGGACCAAACGATGTAGTCCAGTCGACGAAAAAGGCGAACTCATTATAACCCGCTGCCACCCAGAGCGCTAAAATACAACCTTGAATGGACAGCTTAGCACTGGATTATGGCGTTTGTCGACGGTTTCCAGTACGGTAAACGCCGCGCGGTACTCCGCGCGGCGTTTATTGGCGGATCGCGTCTGGCTCAGTTCGCGCTGTCGTCACCCTCGACGGACTCGGCGACGTCAGCGAGATCATCATCGTCCGAGGCGGCGGCACCGATATCCTCGAAGAGTTCTGCGATCTCATAATCGGCGGCCTCGTCGGCTTCGGCGGCGGCGTCCTGGATGGATTTGCCAGAGGCTTGCAACTCAGCCTCTTCGTTGGAGCGTGCGACGTTCAACTGAATTGTCGCCTCGACCTCTGGGTGAAGCGTGACGATCACGTCATGCAGGCCGAGTTCCTTGATCGGGCGGGTCAGTGCGACCTGCTTGCGTTCGAGGCTGAAGCCGTTTTCGGTGGCCGCGTCGGACGCATCACGGGTGCTGACCGAGCCATAGAGCGCGCCGCTGTCGGAGGCCTGGCGAATCACGATGAACTGCTGACCGTGCAGCTTGTCCGCCATCGCTTCGGCTTCCTTGCGGGTCTCGAGGTTCTGGGCCTCGTACTGCGCCTTGCGGGCTTCGAAATCGGCGATGTTCTGCGCTGAGGCCGACAGTGCCTTGCCCTGCGGCAACAGATAGTTGCGCGCAAAGCCCGGCTTCACTTCGACGACTTCGCCCATCTGGCCGAGTTTGGCCACGCGTTCAAGAAGGATCACTTGCATCTGATTTCTCCTTATTTCACGGCGTATGGCAGCAGGGCGAGAAAGCGCGCGCGCTTGATCGCACGGGCCAGCTCACGCTGCTTTTTGGCGGATACGGCGGTGATGCGCGAGGGCACGATCTTGCCGCGTTCGGAGATGTAGCGTTGCAGCAGGCGCGTGTCCTTGTAGTCGATCTTGGGTGCATTATCACCCGAGAAGGGGCAGACCTTGCGGCGACGGAAAAACGGTTTTGTAGCCATGGTTTATGTTCCTTTCTTCAGATGATGGTTCAGCG
Organism: Roseovarius sp.; assembly: GCF_040219995.1. GTDB lineage: Bacteria > Pseudomonadota > Alphaproteobacteria > Rhodobacterales > Rhodobacteraceae > Roseovarius. Next base: position 268,228 of record NZ_JAVJUC010000014.1, read on the forward strand.
GCGCTCGCGGCGCTCGCCACGCTCTTCGCGCTTCTGCATCTGGACCGAGGGGCCCTCGGCGTGCTCGTCGACCTTGATGGTCAGGACGCGCATCACGTCGTCATGCAGGCGCATCAGGCGTTCCATCTCCTGCACGGCCGAGGCGGGAGCGTCGGTGCGCAGAAAGGCATAATGGCCCTTGCGGTTCTTGTTGATCTTGTAGGCCATCGTCTTGACGCCCCAATACTCGCTGTCCACGAGTGTGCCGCCATTGTCGGTCAGCACGGTGCCAAAATGTTCGACAAGGCCTTCGGCTTGCGCGTTGGACAGGTCCTGACGCGCGATCATCACATGCTCATATAGCGGCATGTCAGCTCCATTTCTATCAAGGCGCATTTCATAGGACGGGCATTTTTCCTTTCGCGGCCCACCCACGAGAGACTGCGCGGTAAATAACGAATGCGAAAGGTCGTTAGCTCATACATGGCCGGACGGAATGGCGCAAGCCGATTTCAGGGTCCGTCACAAGCCCACGGATTGCCGTTCCGGTGCCCCATTTCCGGCGCTTTTCGGGGGCATTTTTGAAGAGTACGAGCATAAGGACACGACCATGGTTGCATTGCCCGATTTCGAACGCGAATTCACCGAGGCCCCGCACAGCTTTCACGAGCCTGCGCATCTGCCCGAGCAACGACTGATCCGGATCGAGGCGTCCCGGGTGCTACGCGGACTGTGCGGCACGGCGCTGATGGCGTCGACATTCGGTGTCTGGATCGTGCCGACCGGCGCGGGTGACCCGGCGATGATGCTGATCAAGCTGCTGTTCTCCCTTTCTCTTTTCTGGGCGGGCATGTTGTGTCTGTTCCGATCGGATCGCGACAGCGACCTGCCCGAGATTGCGCTCGATACCCGCGCACGCCAGTTGCGCGTGCTCTATCCCCAGCCGGGCGGGCGCACGGCGCGTGTGATGGTGCATGACCTCGATGACCTGACAGAATTGTCGCTGCGCGATCGGATGCTGACTGCGCGGGATCGCGATGGACGCCAGATCGTGACGCTTGAATTGCACGATGCGGGCACCGAGCAGACCCTGCGCCGTGCGCTGAGCCTGGTTGCCTGACGGCGCTCTGCCGGCGATTGTTCGCCAATCCACAGGGGCTGTTTGAATCTGTAGTATTGTGCTTCACGGCAAGAATGCCAATTTCGATCATGTCAATTCGACATAATCTGTTTGGAGGTTTCCGTGATGAGACAGACATTGATCGCCGCCGCGCTTGCCTTTGGGGCAACCGGCGCATTCGCCGCACCTGAGGCCTATACGCTCGACCCGAGTCACAGTCAGGTCTTGTTTTCTTATAACCATCTCGGCTTTTCGACCACCTATGGCATGTTCTCGGGGTTTGAAGGCGAGATCATGTTCGACGCCGAAGATCCGGCGGCCTCTTCGGTCAACGTCTCGATGCCGGTGATGTCGATGTTCACAGGCTGGGAAAAGCGCGAAGAGCACTTCATGTCCGATGATTTCTTCGGCGCGAGCGAGGGTGACATGGTCACTTTCACCTCGACGGGCATTGAAGTGACTGGCGACAACACCGCCAACATCACCGGCGATCTGACGATGAACGGTGTCACCAAATCGGTCGTGCTCGACACCACGCTCAATCAAAAGGCCGATGCGCATCCGATGAACGACAAGCCGTGGCTGGGCTTTGACGCCACCACGACGTTGCTGCGTTCGGATTTCGGGGTCGACAAGTTCGCCCCCTATGTCAGTGACGAGGTCGAGGTGAAAATCTCGATCGAGGCTGGCAAGGGCGAATAGAACCGCTGCCCCACTCACGGAAAAGCTGGGCTGTTCGCGGGGATGCGGACGGCCCTTTTTTATGGCGCATTTCAGGTGCCGTAGGCGCGGTCCGGGGCCATGATGTCGTCTGCCGCCGCTAAAATCGCCTCAACGATCATATCCAGTTCAGGCCGCGTCAGACGGGCGGGCAGGCGGGCGTCGCAGGCGCGCATCAGCATCCGTCGGGTTTGCGGCAGATCGGGCGTCTCTCCCGGCAGGAATTGCCAGTTCCAGAAGGCGCGTGCATTGTCAGCGCTAAGGCCAAAGATTTGCACCTTGACCCCGCGCGCCGCCGCCGCCTCGGCAAAGGCGCGGGTTTCCTCGTCACTCAGACCCACAAGGTTGAACTGGATGGAGTCCGGGGCGCGCTCTTCGGGGGGCAGTTTTGCAGGAACCGACAGCCAGGGCGAGGTATTGAGCCGGTCTGCGACATAGTCGTGATTGGCGCGCCCGTCGCGCACCCGGCGCGCCACCTCGGGCAGTTGCGGGCGGATGATCGCCGCCGAGAGGTTGTTCAGGCGTAGATTGTAGAGCGGCAGGCGGTTCTGCCAGCGGGCAAAACCAGCCTCGATCTCCGGGTCCGGCGCGCCCAGATGCTTGGCCCAGTTATGCTCGTAAGCCCCCGACATGATGACCGCACGGGCAATGAGATCGGCATCGTCGCTGACCATGATCCCGCCTTCGCCCGCATTCACCAGCTTGTAGGATTGAAAACTGAAACAGCCGACGCGTCCGATGGTGCCGATATTGCGCCCACCCCACGTTGTGCCGAGCGAATGCGCCGCATCCTCGATCACCGGAATTCCGCGCGCGTCGCAGAGCGCCATGATCCGATCCATATCCGAGGTGTGGCCGCGCATGTGGCTGATGATCACGGCCTGCACATCGTCTAGCCGCGCCTCGAAATCGGTCATGTCGATGCGGTAATTCTCGCCCACTTCGCAGAGCACCGGAAAGCAATCGGCATGCACCACCGAGGACGGCACGGCGGCGAAGGTAAAGCCGGGGATCAGCACGCGGGCATCGCGCGGCAGGCCAAGCGCCTTGAGCGAGAGAAATAGCGCTGCCGAGCAGGACGAGACCGCGAGTGCGTATTTCGACCCCAGAAGGTCTGCGAATTCCCGTTCCAAGAGCGTCACCGGCGCGTTTTCCGGTGCGGTATAGCGAAACAGATCGCCCGATTGCAGCATCCGGTCGATTTCTGCGCGGGCGGCTTCGGGGATGGGTTCCGCGTCATAGACATTGGGCGTGGGTGTCATAGTTTCGGATTTCCTGAATGTAGACTTCGGTTTTCCGGAACATATAGGCCGCAATTGTGACAGTTTGTCAAAGAAAACCCCGCCCTTTCGGGGCAGAGTGCGTTTTTCAGCCGAAAGGCGAGCGATCAAATGCCGAGCCGGTCGCGCATGGAGAACCACGTCATCGCCAGTACCAGAAGCGGCGTGCGCAGCGCGGTGCCACCGGGGAAGGCGGGGGCAGGCACGCGCGACAGGGTCTCGAACCCCGCCGCCTCGCCGCGCACCGCATCGGCCATGAGCTTGCCTGCATGGGTCGCGGTGCCAACCCCGTGGCCCGAATAGCCCGAGGCCGAGAGCATATTGGGCGCAAGCCGCGCGAGATAGGGCATGCGTTTCATGGTGATCGACAGCGTGCCGCCCCAAGCATAATCGATGCGCGCGTCGCGTAGATGCGGAAAGATCTCTAGCATCGGCTTGCGCACCAATGCCGCGATGTCGTGCGGAAAGCGGTAGCCATAGCTTTCGCCGCCACCGAAGAGCAGGCGCTTGTCGTGGCTGAGGCGAAAGTAGTTCACCACGAATTTGCTATCCGCCACGGCCACGTCGCGGGTCAGCACGCGCGCGGCCTCATCGCCCAGGGGTTCGGTTGCGGCGATGAAATTGTTGATCGGCATGACGCGGGCGGCGACCTTGCGGTCGAGCCCGCCGAGATAGCCGTTGCAGGCGAGGATCACGTGATCGGCCTTGACCGCGCCCGCATCGGTGGCCACGCGGGCCGGGGTGCCGCGCGTGACGTGATGCACCGCCGACCCCTCAAAGATGCGCACGCCTGCCGCAGCGGCGGCGCGGGCGAGGCCGAGCGCATAGGCCAGCGGATGCAGGTGCCCCGCGCCCATATCGAGCGTGCCGCCCTTATAGGCCGGCGAGGGGCAGAGCGCCTGCATTGCATCGGCATCGAGTTTCTCAAGCTGATCATAGCCATAGTGCTCGGCCAGATGATCGGCATAGCCATGCTCTGCCGCCGTTTCGCGACCCGAGAAACAGGCATGCGCTACGCCCGGCTTCAGATGGCAGTCGATGCCGTGTCGCGCCACCAGTGACTTGACCAGCGTCTTGGCATCTTCGGCCAGCTCCCAGAGTTTCAACGCATCCTCTGACCCGACCAGCCGCTCGAGCGCCGTCTGCTCCATCCGCTGTCCGCTGCCCAGTTGCCCGCCATTGCGCCCCGAGGCGCCGAAGCCCACGCGCTGCGCCTCCAGCAGCACTACGTCGAGCCCCGCCTCGGCCAGGTGCAGCGCCGCCGACAGCCCGGTATAGCCCGCCCCCACCACGCAGACATCCGCCCGCACCTCGCCGTGCAGGGGCGCGAACGGGGCCAGCGGCGCGGTGGTCGCGGCATACCAGCTTGGCGGGTATTCGCCGCGCCGGTCATTGGCATAGAGCAGGTTCATGGTTTCTTCTTGGTCAAAATACTCAAAATCCGAGCGCTTGGTTCGGGTCAGACGTTGAGCAGCAGATGCTCGCGTTCCCACGGGCTGATCACTTGCAGGAATTCCTCGTATTCGGTGCGTTTCACGATGTTGTAGACACGGCAGAATTCCGAGCCGAGGATCTCGTGCAGGTCGGTCGCCTCCTCGAACACATTGAGCGCCTCGCCCATGACATTGGGGATATCCGGCTCTCCGGCATAGGCGTCGCCCTTGAACTGCTTGTCGGGCCATTCTTCCTTGATCATGCCCAGAAGGCCGCAGGCGAGGCTTGCCGCGATCCCGAGATAGGGGTTGCAGTCCATGCCCGCCATGCGGTTCTCGATGCGGCGCGATTCCGGCCCCGAGAGCGGCACGCGGATGCCGGTGGTACGGTTGTCGCGCCCCCAGGCGAGGTTGATTGGGGCGGCGTGATCCTTGACGTAGCGGCGGTAGGAATTGACGTAAGGGGCCAGCACCGCGATCGCCGAGGGCAGGTGTTTCTGCAAGCCGCCGATGAAGTGGAAGAACGCGTCGGTTTCGCCGCCTTGTGGGCCTGAGAAAAGGTTGCGCCCGGTCTCCATGTCGAGAATCGAATGGTGGATATGCATGGCGCTGCCCGGCTCGTCCTCAATCGGCTTGGCCATGAAGGTGGCGAAACAATCGTGGCGCAGCGCGGCCTCGCGGATCAGGCGCTTGAAGTAAAACACCTCGTCGGCCAGCTTGATCGGGTCGCCGTGGCGCAGGTTGATCTCCAGCTGTCCGGCACCGCCTTCCTGCGTGATGCCGTCGATCTCGAAGCCCTGCGCCTCGGCGAAATCGTAGATGTCGTCGATGACGGGGCCGAATTCATCGACGGCGGTCATCGAATAGGCCTGCCGTGCGGCGGCGGGGCGGCCCGAGCGGCCCATCATCGGCTTGATCGCATGCGCCGGGTCGAGATTGCGCGCCACGAGGAAGAATTCCATCTCCGGCGCGACCACCGGTTTCATGCCGCGCTTGTGATACATCTCGACCACCCGGCGCAGCACGTTGCGGGGCGAAAACGGGATCGGCGCGCCGTCGCGGTCAAAGGCGTCATGGATGACCTGGAGCGTCCAATCCGCCGTCCACGGCGCGGCGGAGGTGGTCGACATGTCGGGCCGCAGGATCATGTCCTTCTCGATGAACCCGTCCTCGTCCGCCGCCTCGCCCCAGTCGCCGGTGATGGTCTGGTAAAAGATCGAATCGGGCAGGTGGAAATACTGCTGGCGGGCGAATTTTGAGGCCGGCACGGCCTTGCCGCGCGCGATGCCGGGCAAGTCGGAGATGATGCACTCCACCTCGTCGAGCCTTCGGTTTTCCAGATAGGCTTGCGCCGCCTTGGGCAGCGTCTTGGTGAATTCGCGTAGATCGGCCATGTCAGGCCCCTTTCCTGAAGACATCCGCGATGCGCGTGGCCATGGCGGCGTTGTCGGTGTGCGTGGAGAGCAGCCCGCGTGCATGATCGCTCAGCGGGTCGGGCACGACGCCGGGCGCGCGATGGTCCAGCAAGCCCTGCATGAAGGCGGCCCCGTACTCGGGATGCGGCTGAACCGTGTAAATCCGCTCGCCAATGCGCATTGCGGCGATGTCACAGCCCTCGGCGCGGCCTATGATTTCCGCACCGTCGGGGGCTTCGATCACCTGGTCCTGGTGCCACGCGTTGAGGGTGAGGGGGCTGCCCTCGATCTCGTACTGCGTGGCCCCCACGCGCCAGCCATCAGGGTGTTTCACCACCTTGCCGCCAAGCGCCTGCGCGATGATCTGATGGCCAAAGCAGATGCCGACCATCGGCAGGTTTGCAGCGTGAATGGCGCGGATCAGCTCTTCGAGCGGCGGAATCCAGGGGTGATCCTCGTAAGCGCCGTGCTTCGAGCCGGTGATGAGCCAGCCATCGGCAGCGTGCGGCCCTTCTGGGAACTCTTGATCGACGACCGCGTAGGTGTCGAAGTCAAATCCTTGGCCGTCCAGCATGCGCGCCATCATTGCGTCGTAATCGCCCGTGTCCGGCAGGAGCATGTCGGGGGCGTGGCCGGTTTGAAGGATGCCTATTTTCATCATTGGCTCGTTATTTGATCAAATTCTGACGTGGTGCTGCTGCACAGAGGCTACACCGTTTCGAGATAGGTCTTCCAGTGGTCCTCTGCGTCGATCTTCGAGATATGCGCATGTTCCTGGCGCTTGGTCATCACCAGATTGCGGATCAACTCGGCCGGAAAGATGCGCGCGATCAGCGGATCGGCCTCGAAAAGGTCGATGGCCGCGCCCCAATCCGCGGCGAGTTGCGGCAGGTCGGCCTCGTAGGCGTTGCCGGTGATCGGGGCGGGCGGCGTCATGCCGTCCTCGATGCCGGTGATCGCCGCCCCAAGGATGGCGGCGAAACTGAGATAAGGGTTGATATCGCCGCCCGCGACACGATGCTCGATCCGGCGCGCGGCATTGGGCCCGCCGGGAATGCGCACCGCTGCCGTGCGGTTCTCATAGCCCCAGCCCGCACCGGTGGGTGCGTGCGCGCCGGGTACGAGACGGGCGTAACTGTTGGCGTGGGGCGCGAAAATCAGCGTCGAGGGTGGCATCGCCGCAAGGCAGCCCGCGACCGCGCTGCGCAGGATATCGGTGCCCCGCTCGGTGCCGTCGTCGAACACGTTGCGACCGTCGCCGTCCAGCACCGAGAAATGCATGTGCATGCCATTGCCGGTATCATCGGCAAAGGGTTTGGCCATGAATGTGGCGACATAGCCATGTTGGCGCGCGAGCCCCTTGATCATGGTCTTGAAGAGCCAGGTATCGTCGGCGGCGCGCATTGCGGATTGGTGATGCAGGGTCAACTCGAACTGCCCGATCCCGGCCTCGCTGATCGCGGTTTCCACGGGGATCTCCATCTCGGCCCCGGCGGAATAGAGATCGGACAAAAAGGCGTCAAAGGCGTCCATTTGCCCGAGGCTGAGAATGCCGGGGGCCTTCATGCGTCTGCCGGAACGCGGATCGCGTACGGTTTTCAAAGACTTGCCGGAGGGATCGACGAGGGTGAATTCCAACTCGGTCGCAGCAAACACCTCCCACCCGCGCGCGGCGTATCGGTCGAGGACGGCCGCCAGCGCGTGGCGCGGGTCGCCTGCGAAGGGCGCGCCATCCTCGGTATGCATGACCATCGGCACCAGCGCCTGCGGCACGTCGAGCCAGGGCAGCGGGACCGCGCCGCGCTCGGTCGGAAAGAGGCAGCCGTCGATGTCGCCGGTCTCGAAGACAAGCGGCGAGTTTTCGATATCGGCGCCGAAAACATCGAGGTTGAGTGAGCTGAGCGGCATGCGCAGAGTGCCGCCGCCCAGCTTGTCGCCATGGCTTGCCGGCAGGCGCTTGCCACGCATGCGACCGTTGAGATCGCAGGCGGCCACGCGGAAGGTCTGGAACTGTGTGAGGTCCATTTTGGGAGTCCTGATCGGGATTTGCCGCAGCCTAGCCCGGCTCAGGGGGCTTTGCCAAGATAATTTGATCAAAAAATTTCGGGGTGTGTTCTTCGCCTCGTCATCGTCCGGCTTGACCGGACGATCTCTTGGCTGGGAGATCCTCGGGTCAAGCCCGAGGATGACGAGGAGCGCGGGTCAACTCAGGCTATGCTGCCAGCGGGTTTCCAGCTTCTCGATGGCGGCGATGCGCTCGTCGGTCTTGGGGTGGCTGAGCAGCCATGCGGGCATTGCGCCGCCCGCGCCCGAGGTCAGCGCCTCCAGCTTCTTGAACAGGGATTTTTGCGGTGCGGTGCCGATCCCGGCCTTGGTCAGGAGGGCCGCGGCATAGGCGTCGGCCTCATACTCGTCACCGCGCGACAGGCGCGCAGCCAGAAGCGTGGTCAGGCCATTGGCGATCCAGACGCCGACGCCCGGCAGAAACCGCGACAGCAGCATGGCAAGCGCAGTACGCAGCGCGTTCTGGCCGGAAAAGTCGATCATCCGGCGGCGCGAATGGCCCAGAGCCACATGCCCCAGCTCATGCGCGATGACCGAGGCCATTTCCTCGGCCGAGACCTCGCCGGTCTGGAACTTTCGGTAGAACCCGCGCGTGATAAAGATGCGCCCGTCAGGGGCGGCCAACCCGTTTACCGGGTCAATCTCGTAGATATGCACACGCACGCGCGGCAGGTCGAGTGCTGCGGCGAGCCTGTCGGTCATCCGCTTGAGCACCGGGTCGGCCAGCTCGGTCGATTGGGTGTCGAGCTCGCGCGTCGTGCGCCAGACCGAGAAACGGTACATGGCGAGCGCGTAGAGAATGGCGAGCAGGATCGGCGTGAACTTGAGCATACGTGGAATATGGGGCGGCGGGCGATGACTGGCAAGCGATAGCTAGCCGCGCGGGCTGACCGGGGCCGAGGGCGCGGGGCTGCGCCGCGCCAGCCGCCGCTCGCGCCAGAAGGTGTAGATCCCCGAGGCGATGATGATCGCGGCCCCGGTCAGCGTCCAGATATCCGGGCGCTCGTCAAAGAGCGTCACCCCGATGATCAGCGCGAAGATCAGCCGCGAGTAGCGGAACGGCGTGATCACCGCCACATCGCCCAAGCGCATCGCCGCGACGATGGCGTAATAGGCCGCGACCTCGCACAGGAGTGCCAGCACCAGATCGCGCCAGTTGAGGCCCGAGGGCAGGGCGGGCGTGCCGCTGAACGCCAAGAGGATCAGCCCGGTGGGCACCAGCGTGGCAAAGGCATAGGTCGAAAGCTGCATCGAGGAGATGCTGCGCGGCACCGCGCGGGTGGCCAGATCGCGGATCGCCAGACCGATCACGCCCTGCACGGCAAAGAGCGAGGCAGGCTCGAACCCTTCCAGGCCCGGGCGGATCACCATCAGCACGCCCAGGAACCCCACCAGAATGGCGCTCCACCGCCGCCAGCCCACGGCCTCGCCGAGAAAGAGCGCCGCGCCGAGCGTGACCGCCAGCGGCGTGGCCTGAAGGATCGCCGAGGCCGAGGACAAGGGCGTGAGCGCAATGGCGGTGACAAAGCCCAGGGTGCCGACAATCTCGCCGAAGTTGCGCAAGAGCACCGGGTGCGACAGCAGATCGCGCGACCAGAGCCTGCGGCCCTGACTCATGGTGATCGCCCCGAAAATGAGCGCGCCGCCGAAGCCGAGAAAGATGATGATCTGCCCCACCGGCAGCGCATCGGCCAGCCGCTTGATGAACATGTCCTCGAGCGCGAACCCGGCCATCGCAAGGACCATCAGGATGCTGCCGCGCAGGTTTTCCATGTCATGGGGCTTTCGTGTCAGGGTGCCTGACCCTGTTAGCGCAGCTCAGGTGCACAAGAAAGCAGCAGAGCTATGACAGCACGACAATCCCGCTATGCTTGGCCTTGTGCTCGGGCTCGACATGGATGGTGACGCGGGCATCGGGCAGCGCCTCCATCAGCGCCGCCTCGATCCGGTCGCAGAGGTCATGCGCGGCCTCGACCGTGGTGTCGCCGGGCATCACGAGGTGAAAGTCGATGAAGGTGACTTGGCCCGCGTGGCGGGTGCGCAGGTCGTGGGCCTCAAGGGCGGCATCATCGCTGGCAGCGTCCGAGATGACACGGCGGATGGTGGCCATTTCCTCATCCGAGACGGCCTCGTCCATCAGCCCGCTCAGTGATCCCTTGATCACCACCCATCCCGACCACAGGATGTTGAGCGCCACGAGCAGCGCCATCGCCGGATCGAGCCACCACCAGCCGGTGGCGAAGGCGAGCGCGACGCCGATCAGCACCCCCACCGAGGAGACCACATCGGTCATCAGGTGTCGCCCGTCGGCCACCAGCGCGGGCGAGCGGTGGCGGCGTCCGTTGCGAATGAGGATAGTGGCCCAGACCCCGTTGATCAGGCTGGCCCCGGCATTGATCGCAAGCCCCATCAGCGGCGCATCGAGCGCGCGGGGGCTGAGAAAGCCGGCATAGGCCTCGCGCAGGATGAAGAGTGCGGCGATCACGATCAGCACGCCTTCGAGCACCGCAGAGAAGAACTCGGCCTTGTGGTGGCCGTAGGGGTGATTGTCATCCGCGGGCCGCCGCGCCACGCGCAGCGCCACGATGACGGCCAGCGCGGTGGCCACATTCACCAGACTTTCGAGCGCGTCCGACATCAGTGCGAGCGAGCCGGTGAGCTGCCACGCGACCGCCTTGAGCGCCAGCACGGCAAGGCCCACGATCACGCTGCCGATTGCGATCCGCATGCTGCGTGTTGCGGGAGGTGTTGTCATCCGCCCGGCCTATTTGCCGGATTTCAGCGGCACGCCGTAAAGTTCCAGCCGGTGACCGATCAGGCGATAGCCCAGCTTTTCGGCGATCTTCTCCTGAAGGGCCTCGATCTCGGGATCGACGAATTCGATGACCTCGCCGGAATTCATGTCAATCAGGTGGTCGTGGTGGTCGCGCTCGGCATCCTCGTAGCGCGCGCGCCCGTCGCCGAATTCGAGCTTGTCGATGATGCCCGCTTCCTCGAACAGCTTGACGGTGCGGTAGACCGTGGCAATGGAAATGCGCGGATCGACGCCCGAGGCGCGGCCATAGAGTTCCTCGACATCGGGGTGATCGTCGGAAGCTTCCAGCACCGTGGCAATGGTGCGGCGCTGATCGGTCATACGCAGGCCCTTGGCCTCGCAGCGTTCGGTGATGGTGTCGCGCATGGGCGGCCTCATGTGGTCTTCGGTCGCTGCAATAGCGGCAAGCGGGGGCTGTTGCCACCCTTTTTGCCCCTTGGTTCGTGGTCTAGTGCGGGGCTGAGCGCGAGAATAACTGGATTACGACGATTCCGGCAAGGATCAGCCCGGTCCCGAGGATCGCGGGCAGGTCGAGTTTCTGGCCGAAAACCACGTAGCCGATGGCGGCAATGAAGACGATGCCGAGACCGGACCAGATCGCATAAACCACGCCCACCGGCATGGTGCGCAGCGTGAGCGCCAGCAGGTAGAAGCTGATCCCGTAGGCTATGACGACGACGACCGAGGGCAGGGGCCGGGTGAATTGCTGGCTGGCCTGAAGCGCCGTGGTGCCGGCGGTTTCGGCGAGAATGGCGAGAAAGAGGATGACGTAGACCGTGGGGATCATGGCGCGCTCCCGGTTCGGGTGGGTTTGGTGACGGGAATACGCGAGGGGTGGGGCCGGGTCTACCGGGAAAGATGTGGGAGTGTGGGCCTGGATCTGCCGTTGCCGCATTCCGCGCGAAACGCACCGAAGGTGCCGCGCGATCGCCGGGCCGTCCCGCGGCCTGGCGATTTGAGGGGTTGCGCAACGTGTTGAGGTTAGAATGACTTGGCTGGGATAATGCGCCCGCAAAGAGCGTTGCATCGCCAGTCCCCGGCCCTGCGATCACGCAACACCTTCTTGCGGGGCGTAAGGTCCGCTTCAGGCCAAAAAAGTCGCCCCTCACCTCTCGAACAGCGGCAACTCCGTGCTGTGCTTGATCTCTTCCATCACGAAACTCGCCGAGACATCGCCCATCGGCACCCGCGCGATCAGCGTCTGGTAGAGCCGGTCATAATCGGCCATATCCGCGACCCGCGCGCAGATCAGGTAGTCAAGATCACCGGTCATCCGGTAAACCCCCTGAATTTGCGGCATGGCGCGGGTCGTGCGGGCGAACCTGTCGAGCCAGTCGGCATCATGCGCCGCCGCGCGGATCTGCATGAAGACGGTGAGCGGCAGGCCGATCTTTTCGGCATCAAGCAGCGCCACCCTAGCGCGGATGACGCCCGCCGCTTCCAGCGCCTTGATCCGACGCCAGCCAACGAACAGGAGGACCAACAGATGATTTCGAGGCTGTTTCTGGAGCATCCACGCAAGGTGGAGGAAAGCTATGTCGAGCATGCGATATTCGCGGGGCGGTTCGCGCTGGGGCTCTTTGGGGCGGCATGTGCCGCGTTGATCCACGCGGTGATCCCGTGCCTGTTCGAAAAGACCGCGAGCCGGATGATCGCAACGCTGTATGCACAGACCCACAACCGGGGTCAGTGACCGAACGTGCAACGACCGGAGCTTCGCGCAAGGCCCCGGTCGCGTGACATCTCAAGCGGCGCGGACATGACCCGCGCCTTTTGTGCCTAGCCGATGATCGCGTTGAGCGTGGTCGAGGGCCGCATCACCGCCGCGAGTTTTTCCGCATCGGGGTGATAATAGCCGCCGATATCCGCCGGGCTGCCCTGAGCTGCGGCTAATTCCTCCACGATCTTGGCCTCGTTCTCGGCAAGCGCCTCGGCAACCGGGCCGAATTCCTCGGCCAGTGCGGCATCGTCGGATTGTGCTGCCAATGCCTCGGCCCAGTAGCGGGCGAACCAGTAGTGGCTGTCGCGGTTGTCGGGCTCGCCGACCTTGCGGCTTGGCGAGCGGTCGTGGTCGAGAACGCCCTGCGTTGCCGCCTCGACCGCCTCGCCCAACACACGGGCACGGGCGTTGTCGTGGGTCTCGGCAAGGAACTTGAGGCTTTCACCAAGCGCGCAGAATTCGCCCAGACTGTCCCACCGCAGGTGGTTCTGCTCCTGCAACTGCTGCACGTGCTTGGGGGCAGAGCCGCCCGCGCCGGTCTCGAATAGCCCGCCGCCATTCATCAGCTTGACGATGGAGAGCATCTTGGCCGAGGTGGCAAGCTCCAGGATCGGGAACAGATCGGTCAGGTAGTCGCGCAGCACGTTGCCGGTGATGGCGATGGTGTTCTCGCCCTTGGTGATCGTCTCGAGGCTTGCGCGGGTCGCCTCGCGCGGGGCCATAATCTCGAATTTATCAGCCACACCAGCGGCTTCCAAGATGGGCTTCACGTAAGAAATCAACTCCGCATCATGGGCGCGGGTGGCATCAAGCCAAAAGATCGCGCGATAGCCGGTCGCCTTCTGCCGCTCGATGGCGAGGGTGACCCAATCCTCAATCGGCGCCTTGCGCGCCGAGGCCGAGCGCCAGATATCGCCCGCTGCGACCGAATGCTCGTGCAGCACCGTGCCGTCGTCGAGGATCATCTTGACGGTGCCCGCCTCGGGGATCTCGAAGGTGGTGGGGTGCGACCCGTATTCTTCTGCCTTCTGCGCCATCAGGCCGATATTCTGCACGGTCCCGGCGGTGGCGGGGTTGAGCTTGCCGTTCGCCTTGAAGAAGCTGATCGCCTCGTCATAGACGGTGGCATAGCTGCTGTCGGGAATGACGCAGACCGCGTCGTGCTCTTTATTGTCCGGGCCCCAGCCCTTGCCGCCGCCCCGGATGAGTGCGGGCATGGAGGCGTCGATGATGACATCCGAGGGCACATGCAGGTTGGTGATGCCCTTGTCAGAGTTCACCATATACATCGCCGGGCGGTCGGCCATGCAGGCGTCGATGGCCTTGAGGATTTCGGGCTTGTCCTTGACGCGCTCCACCAGGTCGCCAAGGCCTGCATTGGGCGACACACCGAGCGATTTCATCTCGTCGCCGTATTGCTCGAAGACGGGCGCGAGGAACTGCTGCACCGCGTGGCCGAAGATGATCGGGTCAGAGACCTTCATCATGGTGGCCTTCATGTGCAGCGAAAAGAGGATACCCTCGGCTTTGGTCTTTTCGATCTCCTCGGCGAGGAAGGCGTCGAGGGCTTTGGCACTCATGTAGGTGGCATCGACCACGGTGCCCGCCGGATAGCTGAGCCCGTCCTTGAGCACGGTTTCGCCATCTGCCGTTTCCAGCACGATCTTCGCGCCGCTGTCCTTGGGCAGGGTGGCGGATTTCTCGTTGGAGAAGAAGTCATCCGCTCCCATCGTCGCGACTCGCGTCTTGCTGTCGGGCGACCAGTCGCCCATGCGGTGCGGGTTGTTCTGTGCGAATGTCTTGACCGCGGCGGCGGCGCGGCGGTCGGAATTGCCCTCGCGCAGCACCGGGTTCACGGCAGAGCCCTTGAGCGTGTCATAGCGCGCGCGGGCGGCTGTCTCGTCCTCGGTCTTGGGGTCGTAGGCGTAATCGGGGAGGGCGTAGCCCTGACCCTGCAACTCCTTGATCGCCGCCACCAGCTGCGGCTCGGAGGCGGAGATATTGGGCAGCTTGATCACGTTCGCGCCGGGCGTTTTGACCAGTTCGCCCAGTTCCGCGAGGTCGTCGCTCACGCGCTGATCTTCGGTCAGGTGATCGGGAAAGGCGGCGAGGATGCGGCCGGCAAGCGAGATGTCGCGCGTGTCGACCGAGACGCCGGCGGCGGAGGCAAAGCGGCGGATGATCGGCAAAAGCGAGGCCGAGGCGAGTTCCGGGGCTTCGTCGACCTTGGTGTAGACGATATCGGGAGTGGAGGTATTGGCCATCGGGTGTCCTTTCCGATCTGGATTTGCACGGTGTCGCGTGCGCCGCGACTCGCTTGGATTGGCGCTGTCTTAGCGGAAAATGCGGTTGCGGGAAAGATAGTATGCGACGGTATACAAAATAAACCTGCGTTACACAGCCTGCGCCATCCGCGTCTTGAGCCGGTGCATCAGCACATAGCCCGCCAACACCGCGCCCAATACGCCCAGATGCGCGGGCATCGGCGTGCCATTGAATTGCTGGCCGATGGGAATGGCGATCACCACGCTGCCCACCGTGGCGATGGCACCGGTCACGCTGGCGGCCATGCCCGCGATCGCGCCCATCGGGGCCATGGCGAGTGCGTTGAGATTGCCGAGCGTGAGGCCGGCCTGAAAGAACACCGATGTCTGCCAGATCACGAACACGCCGAATTGCGCGTCAGGCGGCAGGCCGATTTGCCACAGTGCGATGGCGGCAAGCGAGAGCAGGATCTGCGCGGTCAGTGCCGCGCGCACCATCCGCTCCATCCCCAACCGCATGACAAGGCGAGAGTTGAGAAAGCTGCCGCTGCCCGCGATCAGCGCCATCAGGAAAAACCAGTAGGGAAAGCTGTCGGCGCGGTGGAACACCTCGTCGAACACCGGCTGCACCATGCTGAGCGAGGTGAACAGCGTGGTCATGCACAGCATCTGCACCGCGATGGCGGTGCGGGTGACGGGATGGGCCAGCACCTCGCGCAGTGCGGCCAAGAGGGGGGCTGCACGGAACGGGCGGCGGGCCTGCGGTGCCAGCGGTTCGGGCAGGCGCAGCACCATCCACAGCGATAGGATTGTGGCAAAGAGGATGAACGCGGCAAAGACCCCGCGCCAGCCCGCCACGGCGATCACGCCCGCCCCCAGAAGCGGGGCCATGGCGGGGGTAAGGGCAAAGACCATCATCACAAAGGACATCAGTCGCGCCATGTCGCGCCCGGCATAAAGGTCGCGGATGATCGCGATGGAGACGATGCGGAACGCCGCAGCACCAATACCCTGGATCGCACGCGCCGCGAGCAGGGTCTCAAGGCTGGGCGCCATGATCGCGAGCGCCGCCCCGGAGATATAGATTGCGGCCCCGCCAAGGATCACCCGCTTGCGCCCGAAACTGTCCGAGAGTGGCCCCGACACGAAGGTGCCTAGCCCCAGCCCCAACAAAAAAGCGGTGATGATCAGCTGCGCGCGGTTCGGCGCCTCGGGGGTGAGCGATTGCGCGATATGGGGCAGGCCCGGCAGCATCGCGTCGATGGAAAAGGCCACAGTGGCGGCCATCATCGCCATCATGGCGATGAATTCCGGCCTCTTGAGTGGGCGGGCAGGGGCGAAGGGGCCGGGCATGTGCTGTCCTTTGTCGTGATATGGCGGGGCATTAGCATGGACCGGGGGGTGTGACCAGATGACGCCTCCCAAATACCTGAGAAAATTTGTAAGAAATTTCTGCGCGAACCATATCTTCAAGGAAACAGCAAATGAAACTCGCACTCTTTCACTCTATCGGTTTCGCGGGGTTGATCTCGGTTGGCGCGGTGGGGGTCAAAGCGGATGGGGCCTTGGACGGCCATATGACCTATGAGCTCTTCGAGCACACGGTCGAGCATGCCGATCTGGCGGGGTGCCCGCCCGAGTTCGATGCCGGCACGCAGTTTTGCCGCATGACGCTGGCCGATGAGCGCGCGCATGTCTTCGTGTTCGATCTGGAGGGGGACCAGCCTTTGCAGGCGGTCAAATCCTATGAGCTTTCCGAGGGGCTTCCGGCGTTCTGAACACATGAAAAAAGGGCGCGGGAGAGGCCCGCGCCCTTGGCCGTTGTCCCGAGGGATCGGGCCTTACTGGACCTCGCCAGTGGGGCGGGGTGTTTTCAGCGTCTCAGCGGGCAGCACCGGGTAGACCACTTCGGGCATCTTGCCGGTGAGCGCCCCAAGGAAGGCGACGATCTGATCGGTCTCTGCATCGTTGATCTCGGTGCCAAGCTGCGAGGTGCCCATGATCTGCACCGCGACCTTGAGATCCCAGACCTTGCCGGAGTGGAAATAGGGCGCGGTCTGGTCGATATTGCGCAAGGGCGCGGCGCGGAACACGTAGGAATCATCCGCCGTCTCGGTCACGGCAAAGCGGCCCCGGTCATCGGGTGGCAGCACATCGGCCCCGGGTTTTTCGATCAGGCCGAAGGGATAATAGCCATTGCCGCCGAGGTTGACGCCGTTGTGGCAAGCCGAACAGCCCTTGTCCATGAACAGTTCCAGCCCGGCCACCTGCTCGTCCGAGAGCGCGCCATCGTCACCGTTGAGCCATGCATCGAACGGCGCAGGGGTGATCAGCGTGGCCTCGTAAGCCTCGATCGCCTTGGCGAAGTTGTCGAAGCTGACCGGGGCCGCCTCTTCGGGGAAGGACGCCTCGAACCACTCCACATATTGCGGCATGGAATTGAGCGTGTTGACCACGTTATCGGGCGTGTTGGCCATCTCGACCCCGGCCTGTACCGGGCCCTTGGCCTGTTCGGCAAGGTCGGCGGCGCGGCCATCCCAGAATTGCGCGTCGTTGAACACGGCATTCAGCACGGTGGGCGAGTTGCGCGGGCCTTTTTGCCAGGCATGGCCGATCGAGGTTTCCATGTTGTCGTCGCCGCCGGTGGCGAGGTTGTGGCACGAGTTGCAGGAAAACACGCCCGATGCGGACATGCGCGGATCGAAGAACAATGCCTTGCCGAGATCGACCTTTTCCTCGGTTATCACGTTGTCGTTGAGTGCCGGAATGGTCGAGGGCAGGGGCGCGAATGTCTCTTGTGCGCGCTCGCGCAAGTCTGATGCGGCGGCACCCTGGGCGAGGGCCAGGGCGGATACCGTGCCGAGGATAAGTTTGAGGGGACGTGTCACGGAATTTCTCCTTGGATTACGTGGATTCGCGCGTTTGGAACTATTCTAAACTTTATGACGGATGGCAGATTTGATTTATCTCAAGACCACACCGTGTCTGGAACCGATAAGTGGCGATCTTGCAGGAATGGCGGTTGTTGTTCCAAACCGGCGGGTTCTCGCGTCATTTTTGTCTCAATTCACCAAACAAACCGGCTATGCCTTGAACTTATGTCCCAAGCGGGGCTAATCCCCCGCCAAACCTGTTGCGCTGCAACATCATTCAAATCCGCGAATTGCCCGAGGCTCACGATGCAACTGCCCAACCTTGCCCCCGTTCCCGAACTCTATGTCTCTTACGAGAGCGCGCAGAAACTCAAGGTCGAGGCCGCCGATCTGACAAGTTGGGATCTGAGCCCGCGCCAGATCTGCGATCTGGAACTGCTGATGAACGGTGGTTTCAATCCGCTCAAGGGGTTCATGAGCCAGGCGGATTATGATGGCGTCGTCGAGAAGATGCGGCTTGCCGATGGCACGCTCTGGCCGATGCCGATCACGCTGGACGTCAGCGAAAAATTCTCTGAAAGCATCGAGATCGGTCAGGATATCGCGCTGCGCGATCAGGAGGGAGTGATCCTCGGGACTATGACCGTGACCGACCGCTGGACGCCCGACAAGGCACGCGAGGCGGCGCATGTGTTCGGGGCCGATGACAGCGCGCATCCGGCGGTGAACTATCTGCACAACACGGCGGGCAAGGTCTATCTTGGCGGGCCCGTGACGGGCATTCAACAGCCGGTGCATTACGATTTCCGGGGTCGTCGCGACACGCCCAACGAATTGCGCGCGCTCTTTCGCAAACTGGGCTGGCGCCGCGTCGTTGCGTTCCAGACCCGCAATCCGCTGCACCGCGCGCATCAGGAATTGACCTTTCGCGCTGCCAAGGAGGCGCAGGCCAACCTGCTCATTCACCCCGTGGTCGGCATGACCAAGCCGGGCGATGTCGATCACTTCACGCGCGTGCGGTGTTACGAGGCGGTGCTCGATAAATACCCGGGTGCCACCACGACGATGAGCCTGCTGAACCTGGCAATGCGCATGGCCGGCCCGCGCGAGGCGGTCTGGCATGGACTGATCCGCAAGAACCACGGCTGCACGCATTTCATCGTCGGGCGCGATCACGCGGGCCCCGGCAAGAATTCGGCGGGCGAGGATTTCTACGGGCCGTATGAGGCGCAGGATCTGTTCCGCGAGTATCAGGACGAAATCGGCATAGAGATGGTCGATTTCAAACACATGGTCTATGTGCAAGAGCGTGCACAATACGAAGCGATTGACGAAATCGAGGACAAGGATGATGTGACCATCCTCAACATCTCGGGCACTGAATTGCGACGGCGTCTTCAGGAAGGGTTGGAGATTCCCGACTGGTTCTCGTTCAACGAGGTGGTGACAGAGTTGCGCCGCACCCGTCCGCCGCGTTCGCAGCAGGGCTTTACCGTGTTCTTTACCGGGTTCTCTGGGTCCGGCAAATCCACGATCGCCAACGCTCTGATGGTCAAGCTGATGGAGATGGGGGGGCGTCCGGTAACGCTTCTGGATGGCGATATCGTGCGCAAGAATCTTAGCTCCGAGTTGGGGTTCTCTAAGGAACATCGCGATCTCAACATCCGCCGGATCGGCTATGTGGCGAGCGAGATCACCAAGAATGGCGGCATTGCGATCTGTGCGCCGATTGCGCCTTATGCCGCCACGCGACGCGCAGTGCGCGAGGAGATCGAGCAATTCGGCGCGTTTATCGAGGTGCATGTGGCGACCAGCATCGAGGAATGCGAGCGTCGTGACCGCAAGGGCCTCTACAAGCTGGCGCGCGAGGGAAAGATCAAGGAATTCACCGGAATTTCAGATCCCTATGACGTGCCCGCCGATCCCGAATTGCGGGTCGAGACCGAGAATGTCGATGTCGACAACTGCGCGCATCAAGTCATTCTGAAGCTGGAGTCGATGGGGTTGATCGCGGGTTGATGCCGCGCGCCTGACAGTGTCCGAAACGGGGCGCCCTTGACGGGGCGGCCCGTTTTCGTTTGAGCGGGGGCATGTATGCGATCTCACTGACCTCGATCCCGCCGCGTTACGCGCGGCTTGGCCTGGTGCTGGAGAGCCTTCTGTCGCAGAGGCCTGCGCCTGACCGGGTGTTGCTGTGCCTCCCGCATCGGCCCATGCGGTTCGCGCCCGGGCCGTGGCCAGAGGTTCCCGAGGGTGTGGAGATCCTGTCTCTGGAGGAGGACATGGGACCGGCGAGCAAGGTTCTGCCCGCCGCGCGCCGGTTGGCGGGGCAGGGCGGGCGGCTGATCTATTGCGATGATGACTGGACCCTGCCGCAGGGTTGGGCGGCGCGGCTATTGGCGGGGAGCGCGGATGAGGCGGTCGCTGGATCGGGTTTTGACGTGCGGCGGCTGAAGCGGCAGGACCATGTCGCGCGGCGTGTGGGCTATGCCGACATCGCGCAGGGCTTTGCCGGGGTGGCTGTGCGGCCTGACTGGCTGGCCGGGGCGGAGTGCACCCCGCCCCCTGCGGCATGGCCGGTCGATGATATCTGGCTGTCTGCACAACTGGCACGGCAGGGCATCGCGGTCCGGCTGGCACCCGAGGCACGCGCGGGCATGTGCCCCGCCTACACGGATGCGCACGGATTGCAGGACGCGGTGATCGACGGGCGCGACAGGGCGGCGGCGAACCGCGCCTGTCTTGACGAGTTCACGGCGCGCTATGGGCTGTGGCCGCCGTTGGACTAAGAGATCAGTCGCGCAACTGGTCTGTCTCGGTTGCGTCGGTTTTAGCTTGCTCGGGCTGATCTTCGCTCATCAGATGCCTGCCCTGATGCTCGCGCTTCTTGATTGTGATCACGGCGAAATGTTGGATCGCCGCTGCAAATATACCGAGACCCGTGATGATGAACACGGTGGTGCCGATCTTGCCAAGGACCGTCGCAGGCACGAGATTGCCATATCCCACCGTCGAGAGCGTCACGACAGTGAAGAAATAACTGTCCAGCCACGACCAGCCTTCGACAAGTCGAAAAAAGACCGTTCCACTGGCGATGATCAACGCCAGCAAAGCCAGTAACACACGGGTGCGCAGGTTCAGCACGGTCTAGCCTTCGGCGGTCTCGCGGATCTCGTCGATCACCTTGAGCCACATGTCGGAGGGCTGGCAGCCCGGCACGGCATGCTGACCGGCGACGATGAATGTGGGCACGCCGGAAATGCCCATCTCGCGGAACTGCGTGTCGCGCGCCTTGATGTCCTCGCGGTCGGCATCCGTTTGCAAGAGACGGTGGATCATCGCGCCGTCCATGCTCAGGCTGTCGGCGATATCGGCCAGTACCTCGTGGTCGCCGATATCACGCCCCTCATCGAAATAGGCCTGAAAAAGCGCCATCGCCATGCGATCCTGGCACTCTTCGATGCCCGCCCAATGCAGCAGGCGATGCGCGTCGAGCGTGTTGGGCGTGCGCTTGATCGCGGCGAAGTCGATGGAGAGCCCGGCGGCCTCGGCACGCTCCAGGACCGAGGCATAGGCCGTGATCGCACCGTCTTTGCCACCAAACTTGCCCTCGAGGTAGGCGCGCCGGTCCATGCCTTCGGCGGGCATGTCGGGGTTTAGCTGGAAGGGGTGCCATTCGATCTGGAACGGATGGTCGGGCCGCTGGGCAAGCGACTGATCCAAAAGGGTTTTACCGATATAGCACCAAGGGCAGATCGGGTCGGAAATGATATCAAGCTTGACCATGAAGGTCCTCGTAAATCGGCCGCAAGGCGCGGCGCAGGAGTTTGCCATTGGCCCCCGTGGGCAGGGTCGCCAGATGGATATAGCCCCTCGGGGCCTTGTATCCCGCGAGACGCTCGCGCGCGAAGGCGTCGAGCATTGCGGGGTCGAGCGGTTCGGGGCCAGTATAGAAGGCCATTATGACGCGTGCATCCTCTTTCACCTCGATGTCCGTCACCGCGACCTGGGTGATGCCGGGATGCGGAGTGAGGGCGGCCTCGACCTCCAGCGGGGAGACGCGAAAGCCGCCTGCATTCATCATGTCGTCCGCGCGGCCCAGATAGCTGATCTGGCCCTCCGGGTCCATCGCGCCCTGATCGCCGGTCAGGAACCAGTCGCCGTTGAATTTCGCCGC
The DNA here is from genome assembly GCF_040219995.1 of Roseovarius sp. GTDB lineage: Bacteria > Pseudomonadota > Alphaproteobacteria > Rhodobacterales > Rhodobacteraceae > Roseovarius. The sequence continues at coordinate 290,088 of NZ_JAVJUC010000014.1, forward strand.
AGTCGCCTCGGGCGCACCGAGATATCCAAGCATCAGGCCGGGATCGGATTTGTGAATGGCGATGGTGCCTTCCTCATTGGTTTTGACGGGGCCATCCGGGCCAATGATCGCCACGCGTCGGCCCTGTTGCGGGCGGCCCAATGTGCCGGGGGCGGCGGGGTGATCGGGACTGCCCGAGATGAAGGTGGAGCATTCGGACATGCCATACCCCTCATAGACCGGCGTGCCGGTGGCGTCCTGCCAGTGCTCGCGGATTGTGTACGATAGCTTTTCACCGGCAGCGAGACCGTGGCGAAGGCGGGGCAGGTCAAACTTCATGTCTTGCTTGAGGATCTTTCGGTAAACGCCCGGGGCTGCTGCGAAAATCGTCGCGTCGTGGCGATTGAGGAGGAGGGGCAGTTGATCCGGTGTGACCTCGGGGGCCGGGATCAGCGCGGTCGCGCCCATGGCCCAAGGGTCCATCAGCCCGGTGCCGAGCGTGAAGGTCCAGTTGAAGGCCCCGGCATGGCAGAGCCGGTCTTCGCTGCGCAACCCGTACCAGCCGTCATACATCATCCGCCGCGCCCAGATCGCGCGATGGGCGTGGCACACCGCGCGCGGTGTGCCCGAGGTGCCGGAGGTGTAGATGATATAGGCCAGCCGGTCGGGGTCGCCCATCGCGTAGGCGGCGGGTGGCAGGTTTCGCATCGCGTCCAGTGCGGGTTCGTCAAGAATGGGGATATCCGTCTCGGGGCAGGCGATGCCACCCGCGCGCAGGATCAGACGGGGTGCGGTTGTCTTGATGATCCCGGCCACCTCGGGCGCGGTCAGTTGGCTGGATGTGGGAACTGGCACCAGACCTACGGCAATGGCCCCGAGATAGGCGATGGGGAATTCGACGGTGTTGCCAAGTCGCATCAGTACCCGGTCGCCGGGGTGCAAGCCCGCACGCAAAAGCCCTGTCCCGGTGCCGCGAATGGCCGCGTGCAGGCGTGCGTAGCTCCAGTGTTCGGCACCGGAAAGGCGCAGAATGGCAAGGGCGATCTTGTCGGGCTGCGTCTCGGCCCGGCCCATCACATGGGCGGCGAGGTTGAACGGCGCGGGGCAGGGGGCGGCTGGGCCCTGATCGAAAATGGCAGTCATACCTTCGGATTAGGCAGGTGCCGCGCGAGTTGCAAGTGGGTCCGCGCCTGCCTATAGGACTGTGCTATGTCCGATCAAGCCTCCCACCCCCTGATCCGTGTCGCGCGTGACACCGGCGAGAGCGGCACGCCCGAGCCGCTCGATCTGGGCGTGCGGGTGCGCGAGTTGCGCAAGGCGCGCGGATGGACGCTGGAGCAGGCCGCAAAGCAGGCGGGACTGGCGCGTTCGACCCTCTCGAAGATCGAAAACGGCCAGATGTCGCCCACCTATGACGCGTTGAAAAAGCTCGCGCTCGGGCTGGAAATTTCCGTGCCGCAGCTCTTTACCCCGCCATTGCGCGAGCGGATCAATGGTCGCATGGCGCTGACCAAGTCGGGCGAGGGCGCGCCCAAGGCCACCGCGACCTACGAGCATGAACTGCTGGCCGAGCAGTTGAGCCAGAAGCGGATGCTGCCGTACCGCGCGCGCATCCGGGCGCGCAGTATCGAGGAGTTTGGCGGTTGGGTGCGTCACGATGGCGAGGAATTTCTCTATGTGCTGACCGGCGTGATCCGGCTTTATACCGAATTTTACGAACCCATCGAGATGCGCCGGGGCGACACTGCGTATTACGATGCCACGATGGGGCACAACGTAATCTCGGTCAGCGCCGAGGATGCGACGATCCTGTGGGTCACCTCGCTGGCCTGAGCCGAGAGCCTACTCGGCAGGTGTCGTAGCCTGCCCGCCCGAGATGCTTTCGGGGGCCGTTGCCTCGGGGGCGGAGCCGTCATCGGACGTCGAGGGCCCAAGCATGCTCAGGGTGATCAACCCGCCAAGCAGGGCCACGACGACCAGTAATGCAAGCAGCCCGCCGTTTGACGCGGCGCTGCTTTCGTATCCGGGGGCCGCATAGCGGTTGCGGTCGCGATTGACCTGTCGGTGAATGTCGTCATTGGGGGTATACATGGCAGTCTCCTTTCTCTGCGGTGTCAGTATAATCGAGGTGAGACCGCTGTCGGCCTTGCGCCAGAGCCGCGCGATATTCGGGCGGTGGCCTGCCATTTTCTGCACCTGCGCAGGGCGGATTCTGGCTGTCGGCGGCGGTTTGCCGGGCCAAAGGTGGCGTTTCGGCAAGGGCTGGCCGATCGTGATCGTCGCTCTGCGCTGTGGACAGCCGGGGCGCGTGGCCTAATATCCGGTCATGCGCTGCATCTGTCGTCATATAGCGGGTCTGCTGACCGCGATTCTCGGGCTCGCGATCGGGCCCGCCCTTGCTGACAAGGCGCAATATCTCGACATGGCCCGGCGCGGCTGGAGCTATGAGCTGCGCTCGACCATGGTCGGGCGCGACATGTCGATCCCGGTGCATATCAATGGCCGCAACCTGAAGGGTGCGGAGATCTGTCTGGTAGGTAAGCCGCCGACCGAGGGCAGCCGCGTGGTGCTGGACGCGTTTCGCGCATTGCTGGAGCATGTCCACGGTGTGTCCGCGCCGCTGCGCGAGGCCGGGGAAGACATCACCGCATGTGACACCGGGCGCCTGGTTGTTCTGCGGCTCTATTCCGGACTGCCGCCCAATCGGGCGCTGGGCAGTGATCTGGCGTGGATGGACCGGGTCTACGAATTAGGTCTGCCGTCGCGTCACGTCTGGGCCGCGTCCTCACCTGCGATGGCGCAGACTTTCTTCGGGCGCAAAGGCTCTGGAACACATGTGATGGTGCAGCAGGCGGCATCCGGCGGGGCTGGTCCGCTCGATCAGGAATATTTCCGGTCGCTCCTGGTGGAGGAGTTGTTTCAGACCTTCACCTTTGGCATGGATATCCTGCACCTTGATGCGCAGGAGCCGTTCCTGTCCAAGCTCGAAGAGAACCCCTTGCGTCTGCGTCATGTGGCTTGGGGGGCGAGCGGGTTCAAATCAGCGATGTTGTCCTCGAACCCGCCTGCGCTTTGTGCCTTCGATGTGTTCATGCTGCATGCCGTGGCCCGTGCGCCGGTGGAGGAGACCACGACCCCAGACTTTCTGTCCTATATCGATGCCCAATTCACACCGTTGCAGGCTCTGACCGAGGCGACGATGCGCGAGTTGCGCTTTGCCCCTGTGCTCGATCCTGCCTGTACCCCGCGAGCGGCCGCAAAGCTAAGACAATAGGCTGTCTTTGTGGGGCGGTGCTTTGCGGCTAGTCTGATCCCGGGATCAGTCGGGAGGGGCCATGGACAAGAGAGCCGAGGAGGTGCCGCAGGGCGTGGCCGCACTTGGGCAGACGCTTGAGGCGGAACTGGCGGGGCACGGGCTGCTGATCCGGCGCTTGCTGATCACGCTGCTGACAGGGGGGCATCTGTTGGTCGAGGGGCCACCCGGCGTGGCCAAGACCCGCGCGGTCAAGGCGTTGGCGGCGGGGATCGCGGGGCGGTTTGCGCGCATCCAATGCACGCCGGACCTGATGCCCTCGGACCTGACGGGGACACCGGTTTATCACCCGAAGGATGGCACATTCGAGTTCATGCCGGGGCCGGTGTTCAACAATCTCGTGCTGGTCGATGAGATCAACCGCGCGCCGCCCAAGGTGCAATCGGCATTGCTCGAGGCGATGGCGGAGCATCAGGTGACCGCCGGCAACACCACCCACGCGCTGCCTGATCCGTTCTTCGTGGTGGCGACACAGAACCCGATCGAGCATGACGGCACGTTTCCCTTGCCCGAGGCGCAGCTTGACCGGTTCCTGATGCATGTGGTGCTCGATCTGCCGGGGATCGAGACCGAGCGGCGCATTCTCGATCTGGTGGAGGCCGAAGGGCAGGCGAAAGAGACGGCTGCGCGCGCACATCCAATGACATTGGCGCAGCTGAAAGAGGCGCAAAAGGCGGTCAGGGACGTGCATCTTGCGCCAGAACTGCGCGATTATATCGTACGGCTGGTGATGGCGACGCGGGAGTCCGCGTTGCGCGCCGAGGTGGAGCATGCGGTCTCGCCGCGCGGCACGCTGGCGCTGGCCGCCACCGCACGGGCGCGCGCATATCTGGACGGGCGCGATCATGCGCTGCCCGAGGATGTGGCCGCACTCGCAGCGGATGTTCTGGCGCATCGCATGGTGCTGAGTTGGGCGGCGGTCGCCGAGGGGCGGCGGGCGCGCGATATCGTGGCTGACGTCCTGAACAGGGTGGCGCCGCTGTGACGCGTGCCCTGCAGGGCGAGGGCGTGGGCCTGCGGGCCGAGGCACTGATCGCGCTGCGGCATGTGGCCCTTGCCGCCCGGGGCGCCCCGGCGCTGGCGCAGTTGCCCGGCGGGCATCCGACACGGCGCAAGGGGGCAGGGCTGGAGCCTGCCGACACCCGCGATTATGTGCCAGGCGATGATCTGCGGCGGCTTGACCGGGGCACCACGGCGCGCACCGGGCGGCTGCATCTGCGCGAATACCGCGAAGAGCGCGACCGCGTGACCCTGCTTGTCGCCGATTTCAGGCCAGTGATGCACTGGGGCGTCGGGCGTCGGTTTCTGTCGGTGGCGGCGGCCGAAGCGCTGTGCATGATCGGCTGGCGGCTGGCCGAGGAGGGCGGGCGCGTGGGGCTGATGGCGCTGACTGCGGCGGACGCGATAATCGTACCAGCCCGTGCCCGGGCGCGCGGTATGCTAGACGTGATCGGCGGCATGGCGCGTGCGCATGACATGGGATTGGCCCTGGCGATGGAAGGGCAGGGTGATCCGCCGCTTGACCGGCTGTTGCCGCGCGCGGCGCGGCTGGTGCCGCCGGGGGCGGAGGTCGTTCTGGCCTCGGGTTTTGATGTGCCGGGCGCGGAGTTGCCGGACCGGCTCGATGCGCTTGCGCGACGGCGCGCGCTGCGGCTGTTGCTGGTGACCGAGCAGCTAGAGCGGCACCTGCCCGCCGGGCGCTATCCGATCCGGCAGCGTGACGGGCGGCGCGCGACGGTGCGGCTGAGCGCGGCGCGTCCGGAGATTATCGAGGATAAGGCCGCGCGGGTTGCCGGGCGCACGGCGCTGGTCATAGATGCGGGCAGGGACACTGCCCACATTGCGCGACGTATTGCGGCGGAAGGGCTGCGCGATGTCGGATGACCTCGAGCGCGCGCAGACACTTATGGCCGGGCTGCGCGACATCCGCCTGCCTGTCGAGGCGGCAGGTGGTGCCGTGGCAGAACTCGCGGCGGCGGTGGCGCTCGGGGCGGTTGCTGCGTTGGTCGTTGCGGGGGGTGCACGGTTGATTGGGCGGCGCGCACGCCATGTGCCGCTTGCGCCCGAGGGCGATCCGCTCAGTGCCTTGTCGGGGCTTGGGGGGGATGACCGGCGCGTGGCGCTGCTGCACCTGTTGCGGGCGCGCGATCCTGATCGCTATGCCTGTCTGCGCCAACACCTCTACCGGCGCGATGGGGCGCTTGACCTGGCGGCGCTGGAGGCAGAGGTGCGCGGCCGTGTTTGAACTGGCGCACCCCTGGCTGATCCTGCTTGCGCCGCTGCCCGTGCTGGTGCGGCGTCTATTACCACCGCGCGCCGCGGGGGGTGCGTATCTCATCGTACCGGAGCGGATCGGTGGAGCATTGCTGGCGGCGGGCCGAGCCGAGCGGGTGGGGCGGCGCGCCGACGCGCGCCTGATCCTGTCATGGCTGATCTGGGGTCTTCTGTTGTTGGCGCTGAGCGGGCCACGCGATCTCGCCCCGGTGCGCGCGCTCAAGGTCAGTGGGCGTGATCTGGCCATCGTGCTAGATCTGTCGGGCTCGATGGTGCGGGACGATTTTCACTTGAATGGAGCGCCGGTCACGCGGCTGACGGCGGTCAAATCCGTGGGTGCTGATTTTTCCCGGCGGCGCGGCGGGGACCGGGTCGCGCTGATCCTGTTCGGATCGGAGGCGTATTACGCCGCACCGTTCACCTTCGATGTTGGGTCGGTGGCGCGGCGTATCGAGGCCGCAACCATCGGCATCTCGGGGCGGGCGACGAATATCTCGGACGGTCTGGGCCTCGCGCTCAAGCGGTTGGAGCGGTCGCAGGCGCGTGCCAAGGTGGTCATCTTGCTGTCGGACGGGTCTAACAACGCGGGTATGACCACGCCGCGCGATGTGGCGGGGCTGGCTGCACGGATGGGGGTGCGGGTACACACCATCGCACTTGGCCCGAAGGATATGGAGAGCGCTGCCCCGGGGGAACGCGGTGTCGTGGATGCCGCTACGTTGCGCTCGATTTCAGAAACTTCGGGAGGCGAGAGTTTTCGCGTGCGCAGCACCGAGGACCTGGTGGAGGTGGGACGCGCGCTCGACCGGTTGGAGACGACCGAGAGCGACGGGCTTGCCGCCGAGATTTACCGGAACTTCTGGATCTGGCCCGCCTCTGTTGCGGGGCTGCTGGCGCTGCTCTTGGTCTGGAGGGAGGCGCGGTAATGGATGGTGATGTGACCCTGCTGCGGCCTTTGTGGCTGCTGGTGCTGCCCGGGATAGCGCTGCTCGCGGTCTGGCTGTGGCGGCGCGGGGCCGGGGCGGCTGCGTGGCAGCGCGCGGCACGTCCCGAATTGCTGGTGGCGATGACCGCGCTGGGCAGGGTGACGCCGACGGCCGGGCGCATGCCGCTATGGATGGCGCTGTCGCTGCCCGTCATCATCGTGATCGCGCTCGCCGGTCCGGCGGTGGAGCGGCGCGATGCGCCTGCGTTTCGCAATCTCGACGGGGTCCTGTTCGTGATGGACGTGTCGGAGGGGGTCATGGGGTCGGAGGGGTGGCAAGATCTCAAGATGACGGCGCGGTTCGCGCTTGGGGCGCTTGGCTCGCGGCCCGGTGGGCTGATCGTCTATGCGGGCGATGCCTATGAGGCGGTGGACATGACTGGCGACTTGCGCGAACTGGGACAGACGCTGTCCCTGCTGGAGGCGGGCACCGTGCCTGATCCCGGCGCTAGGCCGGACCGGGCGCTGATGCTTGCGACACATGTCCTGCGCGGGGCCGAGGTGATCGCGGGCGACGTGCTGCTTTTTAGCGATGGTACCGGCCTGGGCCCCGAGACGTTGCGCGTGGCGATGGAATTGAAGGGGGCAGGCGCGCGGCTGTCCTTTGTGGCGCTGCGCGATGTCACCCCGCAGATGCAGAGCCATGCTACCCTGACCGGCGGGCGGGTGTTTGGCACGGATGAGGTGAACGCATTGACCGGCTGGCTGGCGCAGAGCGCGCGGCCCCGGCTGGAACGGCAGGGCTATCCGCTTCTGTTCTGGCATGATCTGGGGCGGTATCTGCTTGCGTTTGGCCTGTTTCCCCTGTTTTGGCTGTTCCGGCGGGGCGCGGCATGAGGGGGCTGGGGATCCTTGGCCTTCTGGCACTACTGCTGGCGTTTGCGCTTGGTGGTGCGGCCCCGTTCGGGCGGATTGCGCTTGCGCTGCATTTGCCGGGTCTGGCGGTGCCGTTCTTCTCTGATCCGGGCTGGCGTGGGGTTGCGCGCTACCGGGCCGGCGACATGCCTGGGGCCGCGCGGGAGTTCGCGGCGGCAGGGGCCGATTTCAACCTTGGCAATGCCGAGGCGCGGCAGGGCAGGTATGCCGCCGCACTTGAAGCTTATGATCGTGCGCGTGCCACGGGCGACGCGGCGGCGCAGGCCAATTTCGATCTGGTCATGGCGCTCTATGCGGGAAGCGCCATCGACCCCGCTAGCATTGGCCGCTTTCCCGAGCGCGACGAGGGGCCTGAGGCTGCGTCCTTCGTGGCACGGGGCGATGCGCGGGCCTCTGGCACTGGTGACGAAGTGACGAATTCGGACCCGCTGCCGGGATTGGCAGAGCTTGAAAGCCGGGGACAGCTTGGGGTGAGACGGGTTTTTGATGACAGTTTCGTGCTGGCCGATGAACGTTGGCTGACGCAGCTTTCAGATGTGCCCGGAGAATTCCTGGCCGCACGCATCGCCCATGAACGAAAGCGCCGCGCGGCGCTGGAGGGTCGGCGATGAGAGGCTGGATGATCGCGGCACTACTGGTCGTCTGGCCGCTATTCGGCTGGGGTCAAAGCCGTGAGGTTCTGCCCGAAGAGTTGCAGCTCTCGGTCGAGGTCGAGCAGACCGGGCATCAGCCGTATCGCGGCGAGATGATCCTGGTGACTATTCGAGGCAGTTATCGGCGGCACATCACCCGCGAACGGGTGGAGCAACCGCCGCTCGACGGGTTCAGCTGGTCGCAGCTTGGACCCGACCGCTGGTATGAAGAACGGAGTCGAGGCCGTCCGGTAAAGATGTTCGAGCGGCGTATGGCGCTTTATCCCGAGCGGGCGGGAGAGTTGACCATCGGGGCCTTTGCCCATCACCTCACCCTGACAGATGAGGGCGATGAGTGGTTCGAGTATTCCGTGCACTCCGAGCCGGTGAAGATCAGTGTGGCCCCCGCGCCCGCGCCTGCGTCGGAGTGGTTTCCGGTGCGGCGGCTGCGGATCAGCGACGACTGGTCAAACGCACCTGATCAACTGGCCCGCGGCGAGGGCGTGCTGCGGGTGCTGCGGATCGAGGCGCTGGGCGCGTTGCCGGGCATGATCCCGCCGATGCCGGACCTGCACTCGCCCTCGGGTCTGATCTTTGCGCATCCCGAAAAACGCCTGGTCGAACTGACGCCCGAGGGGCCGATGACCTATGCGTTCTGGCGCTGGACGATCCGGCCTGGCAACGACACCTCGGCTATCGTGGAGCCAATCCGCCTGCGGTATTTCGATACGGTTGGACGCGTGCCGCATGAGGTGACGATTTCGGCGCAGCGGGTGGCCTATGGCAAGGTGCTGCCGACGTCTGCCAAGGTCGCGCCGCTACGGGAGACGCGCCTGCCCGGCGCATCGCAGGCGGTTCTGGGGGGCGCTGTCTTTCTGCTGGGCCTGTGGTTTGCGCTGCGTGGCTGGCGGATCGAGGGGCTGGCGCGGCTGCATCGGTTTGCACTGCTCGATCCGCTGGCATGGCGAATGCGGCGGGCGGCGCGGGCGGGCGATGCGCGGGCGCTGCGCCGGGCCGCCACTTTGGTCTTGACGCGTGATGGTCCGAATCCTGAGCGTCTGGCGCTGCTCGGGCGGTTGGACCGGGCGATCTTTGCTGCCGCGCCTCTTGACCTGAACCTGCCGGAGCTGGCGCGCGCGTTCACGTCCGCGCGATCAACCGCCGGGTGACCGGGGGCGTGTCACTGCTGTCTTGCAAAAGATGAAAGAGGGGGTAAAGTCTCGTCAGGGAGGAAATGTCATGAACGTGAGAGCCGAATTGCGGCCGCGCGGTCAGGTGAGTTCAGTTCTGATCGTGGACGATCACCCGCTTTATTGCGATGCCCTGGCTGCTGCTATTCCCGTGGTCTTTCCCAACTGTGTCGTCGAACAGACCGCAAGTCTGAAGGATGCTCTGAAGCGTCTTGAAACGGGCTTTCGGCCCGATCTTGTCATGTTTGATCTCAAGCTGCCGGATGTCTCGGGGATATCGGGCTTCATCACCATGCGCGACAGGTTGAAGACTGTGCCGATCCTCGTGATCTCGGCGCTGTCCTCGTCTGAACTGGTGCGCACGCTGATGGCGGAAGGGGCCGCCGGGTTCCTGCCCAAGGAGACGTCTGCGCAGGAATTGCGCCGGGTCATCGCGCGGGTGGGTGCGGGCGGTAAATATCTGCCCAAGGCCTATGCCGAGCGCATCGCGCGCGACGAGGGCGGCGGGCGCGCCGAGCCCGAGCATCCCACGCTGTCTGCGCTGACCCCACAGCAGCAAAAGATCATGAAGCTGATCTGCGCGGGTAAGGCCAACAAGCAGATTGCCTATGAACTGTCGCTGGCCGAGGCCACAGTTAAGGCGCACATTACCGGCTTGCTGAACCGGTTGGGCGTCAAGAACCGGACACAGGCCGCGGTGCTGGTCAAGAGCACGATGGGCGGCGAATCGGGCGATCCCGAGGCGCGCGCCTTTCTGAGCAGCTGACGCCATGCGAGACGGTGTCAGCGGCCCGTGTCATGTCTGGGTGGGGCAATCAAGCGCCGCGGAGGCGGCCCGCGCCGTGGACGAGGCTGCTGCGGGGTTCAATCTGCGCGAGACCTGTTTCGTCCTTGCCTTCGTGCCCAAGGGGCTTTGCCTTGACGAGGTTGGGGGCGCGCTGCAGGCGCGGCTTGGCGGTTTGCCGGTTTTCGGCTGCACCTCGGCAGGGCAGATCACGCCGGATGGCTACAGTTCGGACGCGCTGCTGCTGCTCGCCTTTCCCAAGGCCTATTTCCGCTGTGCCTCGGTGCTGATCGAGCAGTTGCGCCCATTCTCGTTTTCCGCCATCGCGGCGGCGGCGGAACGGCAGGAGGTGCAGTTTCAACATACCGCAGGATGGAACCGGCTGGCGCTGCTGTTCACCGACGGGCTGTCGAAGCAGGAAGATTTGCTGGTCTCGACGCTGGAGACGGTGTTGCCCGATATTCCCGTCTTTGGCGGCTCCGCCGGTGATGGCCTTGATTTCGATGAGACCTTCGTGTTGCAGGGCGGGCGGTTCTACAAGGATGCGGCGCTGTTGCTGATCATCGAGACATCGCTCGGCTTCAAGGGGTTCAGTTTCGATCATTTCCAGCCCACCGACGAACAGCTTATCATTACCGGCGCTGACCCCGAGGACCGGCTGGTCTTCGAGATCAACGGTGCACCGGCGGCCCAGGAATATGCCCGGCTTGTCGGCTGCGCGCGCGATGCCCTGTCGCCTCGGATATTCGCCGAGAATCCCATTCTGGTGCATCACAAGGGCCGTTATTTTGTGCGTGCGATCAGTGACGCCACCGAGGATGACGCGCTCTCCTTCATGGCGGCGATCGATGACGGGGTGATCATGACGCTGGGACGCGGCAAGGAAATGATCGAGACCCTGCGTACTGGCCTGGATCTTGAGAGTTCCAAGGGCGAGCCGCCGGATTTCATTCTCGGGTTCGATTGCGTGCTGCGGCGTCTTGAGGTGGAGCAGAGGCAGTTGAGCCGCGAGGTTTCGGAAATTTTTCGCGAGGCGCGGGTGCTGGGCTTCAACACCTATGGCGAGCAGCATTGCGGCGTGCACATGAACCAGACCTTCGTGGGAGTCGCTTTTTTCGGCCCTGATGGCCCGGGGGTGCTGTGAACCTGATTGATCCGAACCAGCCGTCCGATATCCAGATCGAGCGGCAATCACGGATCATCGCGGCCTTGATGCGGCGCGCCGACCGGCAGAATGAGTTGAACGTTTCCGCCTATAGCGCCTTTCAGTCAGCCATCGAATTGCAGGCGCAGGTTGCCGCCAAGACCCGTGATCTGGAACGCGCCGCGACCGAACTGGAATCGGTGCGCGGTGATCGCGAACGCACCCGTCGCAACCTGCATGATGCGCTCTCGGCGATGCATGAGGGGTTCGCGCTTTTTACCGACGGGCGGCTCGACGTGTGCAACGAGCTGTTCCGCAACGTGTTGCCGGACGTGGCGGGCGAGGTCATCTCGGGGATCACGCTTGATGCCTATTTCGATCTGATGGTGCGCAGCCGCCATCTTGTCTCCACGGATCGCAAGATCCATCACCCGGCGGCGCAGCTGAAAAACACCGATGACGGGGCAATGGCCATGTCGCTTCTGATCGAGGTGACGGGAGACATCTGGTATCAGCTTGGCCTTCAGCGCACCTCTTCCGACAATGTCGTGTTGCTGTTGACGGATATCACGCCGATCGTGCGGCAGAACCGGTCCGAGAAGAAGACGCTGATCGACCAGCAGGCGGATTACCTGCAGGCGGTGTTCGAGAACATGACCTCCGGGGTCTGCACCTTTTCCGCCGAGGGCACGGTAATGATGCAGAACCGGCAGTTTCGCCAGATCCTCGGCGTGCCGTATATCGAGTTGCAGCGCGGCACCACGCTCGCGCGGCTTTTGGCCTTCATGCAGGCCAATGACCTTGTTCGCGACGATGCCTTTCTGGAAATCGCCAACTGGCAGGAGCAGTTGAAGAAAAACGGCTGGCTTCGGCGGCGGGTGCGGCATGGCAAGGGCAGGGTGCTCGACGTGCAGGCCAACGAGCTGCCCGATGGTGGGTTCTTGGTGGAGTTGAAAGACGTCACGCTGGAAAGCCGCGCCACGGAAATGCTGGAAAACCGGGTGCTGGAGCGCACGGCGGAACTCACCCGCGCCAACGAACGCCTGACCGAGCAATTCGAGGAAATGGCCCGCGTCGAGGAGGAGTTGCGCCTCGCCAAGGAGCGTGCCGAGGCGGCGGTATCGTCGAAAACCCGGTTTCTGGCGGCGGCGAGCCATGATCTCTTGCAGCCGATCAACGCCGCCAAGCTGCTGATCTCGACCTTGCAGGAGGCGGCACAGGAGTCGCACCTGTCGCCGATGGTCGACCGGCTGCACCGCGCCTTCTCCTCGACCGAACAGCTTTTGCACGCGCTGCTCGATATCTCGCGGCTCGACAGTGCCGATCCGGATGCGGTGACGCCCACGGATGTCAGTCTCGGCCCGTTGATGGAGGGGGTCTTTGCCGATCAACTGCCGCTCTCGGAATCAAAGAACGTGCGGCTCGACGTGGTGCCCTGTCATCTCTTCGTGTGGTCCGATCCGGTCTATCTGCAACGCTCGATCCAGAACCTCGTGGTCAACGCGATCCAGTATACCGAGCCGGGCGGGCGCGTCTTGCTGGGCGCGCGGCGGCGGGCTGGCCGCGTCGTGCTGGAGGTCTGGGATACCGGCATCGGCATTCAGCGCACCGATCAGAAGCGCATCTTCGAGGAATTCGCCCGCGCCGAGAACGCGGCCTTCGGCACCGGCATGGGGCTGGGGCTGTCGGTGGTGGATCGCGCCTGCCGTCATCTGGGCCATGCCCTGCGCGTGCGCTCGGCCCCCGGGCGCGGATCGGTGTTCAGCATCGAGATGGAGGTGATCGAGGGCCAAGTGGCGCAGGATGATCCTGCGGCGCTCATTCAGGCCAAGGGCGACGTGCCCTTCGACTACCACGTGCTGGTGATCGAGAACGACGCGGACGTGCTCTTTGCCACCACGCAGCGGCTGGAGCGGTGGGGCGCGCGGGTGCTGGGGGTGCAATCGGCCTCTGCCGCACTCGTTCTGCTGGAAGAGACCGGCGCGGTGCCCGATATCGTGCTGGCCGATTATCATCTCGACGATGGCGAGACCGGGTTGGACGCCGTGGCCGCCTTGCGCGACTGGTCCGGCCATCATCTGCCCGCGATCCTGATCACCGCCGACCGCTCTGAGACGCTGCGCCGCAAGGCCGCGCGCGACGATATCTCGGTCATGCCCAAGCCGGTCAAGCTGTCGCGGCTGCGCCCGCTGATTGACTGGGCGATTCACTGGAATACCGGCGGGGCACCGTTTGGCTGAGCGGTGCGCGATACCGACAAAAGTCGGCCATGACAGGGCCTGCGGAACGCCTAGGCTGGAGATCGGGAGGAATTGAGCATGATGACACGCGCAGCCTTGGCACTGGGCCTTGCCCTGACGCTCGCGGCGGGGCCGGGCCTTGCCACGTCGGTGGATGGCGAGGCGACCTATGATCTTCTCTTTCGCGACGGCACGCTCGACCCGGTCAGCCGCGATCATGCGCTGGTCTATCGGCGCGAGGTTACGAATACGCTCAACCCCGATGCGGCGGCGCGCGACAGCGGCGAAATCGGTCTGCGGATCGAGCAGGCCGAGGACATGGAGATGGTCCGCCTGGACTTCCGCCGCGACGGCAAGCATCGCGGCATGGGCTCGTTTCCGGCGAGCGTCGGAAATCCGATGATCATGGTGTTCTACGAATCGGTTGTCCGTGACATGGCGGAAACGGCGGGCGGCAGCCCGTTCTACATCCGCAACCGGGTCAAGGACGCGCTGGTACAGCCCTCGGAGGTGGAGCCGGGCACGGCCATGGTCAACGGCGAAGAAGTGGCCACGAGAACGATCCGCATGCGGCCTTTCGAGGGCGATCCGAATGTCGACCGGATGCGCGGCTTTGGCGCGCTGGAACTGAGCGTGACCATGTCCGAGGCGGTGCCCGGCTGGTATCTGTCGCTGGTGGCCGAGGCCCCGGCCCCCGATGGCACGGGGCTTATGTATCGCTCCAGCCTGCAATTCGACGCAGAGGAGGCGCTGCAATGATCCGGGGATTGGGCTTGGCGTCGGTCTTGGCTTGGGCCGTAACCGTGGCCGGTGGCATGGCGGCGGCGCAGGACGTGGCCGAGCGGTTCAACGACTACCCGACCGAGGCGCGCGCCGATTACGTCTTTGCCTGCATGGCGACCAACGGCCAGAACCGCGAGACGCTGCGCCGCTGTTCGTGTTCCATCGACGAAATCGCGGCGATCCTGCCCTATGAGAAATATCTCGAGGCAGAGACCGTGCTGTCGATGCGCCGCGTCGGCGGCGAACGCATGTCCTATTTCCAGAGCGCAGCACCGTCTAAGGCTATGGTCGCCGATCTGCGCCGGGCGCAGGCAGAGGCCGAAATCGTCTGCTTCTGACCGGCAGGTGGCGGTGCTCAGTCGCGCGTCTTGGCCTTGATCGAGGCGAATTTCTGCAACAGGTGATCGCGCATGAGCTTTGAGCAGCGCTCCGCATCGCGGGCCTGAAGCGCCTCGGCAATGGCCTCATGTTCCTCGACCGCCGCACGCCAGCGATCGGGGGTGAGATTCGCCTGATAGCGCGCGCGTTGCACCCTGAAGGCCAGCAGTTCATGCGACCGCATGAGCGTGTCGTTGCCTGCGGCCGCGAGGATCGCGTTGTGGATGGCCTGATTGATTCTGAAATAGGTAGGGCGGTCAGACTGCTCGAACGACCGGCGCAAGTCTTGCGTCAGGCGCACGATCTCTTGCAGCGTGCTGTCTTCCGCCTGTTCCGCTGCCAGTTCACCCGCCAGCCCTTCGAGCGCGGCCAGAACGCGAAACACCTCGTCCAGTTCGGCTTCGCTCTGGCGGGTGATGACCGCGCCGCGATGCGGGATGAGATTCAAGAGCCCTTCAGAGGCCAGCACCTTGAGCGCCTCGCGCAGTGGCGTTCGGGAGACGCCGAACTGCTCGGTCAGCACCTTTTCGTTGATCTTCTCGCCTGGCTGCAACTGGCCTTCGAGGATCATCTGCCGCAGACGGTTGGTGATCTCGACGGCAAGCGCGGTGCGGCCGATCGGATCGGGTTTGAGGGCGGTCATCGGGGCCTCTTGGCTTTGGTCATCCATAGTTGCGGCCTTCCCTTACAGCATTTTCCGACGCCCTGTCGAAGATTTCCGCGATATGCATCGCGCGGCGGTTGGTGCCATCGGCGATCTGGTGACGACAAGAGGTGCCGTTGGCGATCAGAAGATCATCGGGGGCGGCGGCGCGCACGGCGGGCAGCAGGGACAATTCGCCCATCTTCTGCGAGACATCGATGGTTTCCGCCTGATAGCCGAATGCTCCCGCCATACCGCAGCAACTGCTCTCGATGGTTTGTGGGTCGAGACCTGGGATGAGCGCCAGCGCCTGGCCCATATCTCCCATCACGCCCGCTGCCTTCTGATGGCAATGGCCGTGCACATGGGCGGTGGTCCCCAGACGGCCAAGCGGTAACTTGAGCTTTTCGGCGCGGGACTCGCGGGCGATGAACTCCTCGAAGAGAAAGGCGTTTTCCGATAGCAGGCGCGCGTCGTCGCCGGGCAAGAGCGTGAGGAACTCGTCCCTCAGAGTCAGCAGGCACGAGGGTTCCAGACCCACCACCGGCACGCCCGCGCGGATATGCGGGATGAGCGCATCAAGCGTGCGCCGCGCCTCGTCTCGGGCCTTGTCGATCATGCCCGCCGCCAGATAGGTGCGGCCACAGCAGAGCGGGCGACCGGGGGTATTTGCGGTGATCACCTCGTATCCCGCACGCGACAGCACGCGCAGCGCGGCGCGGGGGATCTCCGGCTCCATCCAGCGGTTGAACGTGTCGGTGAAGAGAATGACCTTGCCCGCCTTGGTCGAGGCGCGGGCGCGCTTTACCTCGGCATCGCGAAAATAATCACCCCGAAATCTCGGCAGGGACCGCGCGCGCGCCAGCCCGGTGATTCGCTCGCCCAAGGCGGCCAGAAACGGCACGCGGTTGCGCAGGGTGATGAGACCGCGCAGCGCCACGGCAATACGCGCGTAGCGCGGCATCTCGGCGATCAGCCGGGCGCGCAGACCGAACCCCAGTTTCTGGCCGCGCTGATAGAGCACCTCGGTCTTCATCTTGGCCATGTCGACGCCGGTGGGGCATTCGCGCTTGCAGGCCTTGCAGCCGACACAAAGCTTCATCGTCTCGGCCATCTCATCCGAGAACAGCGCGTCCTTGCCCAGACGACCCGAGAGCGCGAGGCGCAGCGTGTTGGCGCGGCCTCGCGTCACGTCGCGCTCTTCGCGGGTCACGCGATAACTCGGGCACATCGCCCCACCCGCCAGCTTGCGGCAGGCCCCGTTGTTGTTGCACATCTCGACCGCGCCCTGAAATCCACCGCCCTTGCCGGGCCAGGCAGACCAGTCATGCCCGGTCTTGAGATCGGCGAAATCATAGCCCGGCGGATAGCGCATCAGGCTGCGGTCATCCATCTTCGGCGCATGCACGATCTTGCCGGGGTTGAGGCGGGTGTCGGGATCGAAGGCGGCCTTGACCTCTTCGAACGCGCTCAGGATGCGTTGCCCGAACATCGCCCCGTGAAACTCCGAGCGCACGATACCGTCACCATGTTCGCCGGAATGCGAGCCTTTATACTCGCGCACCATCTCAAACGCGGCCTCGGCAATCTCGCGCATCTTGCGCACGTCCTGCTCAAGCTTGAGGTTGAGCACCGGGCGCACATGCAGGCAGCCTTCCGAGGCGTGGGCATACCACGTGCCGGTGGTGCCGTGCTGGTGAAAGACCTCGGTCAGCCGGTCGGTGTAATCCGCCAAATGGTCGAGCGGCACGGCGCAATCCTCGACGAAAGACACCGGCTTGCCCTCGTCCTTCATCGACATCATGATGTTGAGCCCCGCCTTGCGCAGCTCTCCGATCTCGGCGGCAAGGGCCATGTCCCAGACCTCGACCACGCCGCCCTCATGGGCACCCCCCTTGCCGAACCCATAGCCAAGATCGGAAATGGTATCGGACAGGCGCGCCATGTTCTCTTCGTTCTCGGGCGGGCTGTCGGCGAATTCCACCAATAGCATCGCCGCCGGCTGCCCGCGCACGAATTGCTCCAGCGTTCTCCCATAAAGCGGGATCGCGCGGGCGAGGTCGATCATGGTGCTGTCCACCAGTTCGACCGAGGTCGGGCCAAGCGCCACCAGCGATTTCGCGGCCTCCATCGCGGCGCGGAAGGTGGGGAAATGGCAGACCCCCAGGACACGGGTTTTCGAGGGCAGGGGGGAGAGCTTGATCTCGATGGCGGTGGAGGTGGCGAGCGTGCCTTCCGACCCGATCAGCAGATGGGCGAGGTTGATGGGCCGGTCGCCCGGCACCAGCGCGTCGATATTGTAGCCGCCAACGCGGCGCTGAACCTGCGGGAAGCGCGCAGCGATCTCCTCGGCCTCGCGCGCGCCGAGGTCAAGCATCTGCCGAAGCAGGGATTCGGGCACGCGATTGCCCGATCCGGGGCCGAAATCGAACGGCGTGCCATCGGCGAGATAGCCCTCGATTCGGGCGACATTATCCCGCGTCGTCCCGTAGCGCAGCGAGCGGGATCCGCAAGAATTGTTGCCCACCATGCCGCCGATGGTGGCGCGCGACGCGGTTGAGACATCGACCGGGAACCAGAGCCCGTGTTGTTTGAGTGCACGGTTGAGGTCATCCAGCACGATCCCCGGCTCGACCACGGCACGCCGCCCCTCGACATCCAACTCAAGGATGCGATTGAGGTGCTTGGAGCAATCGACGATCAGCCCGGAATTCACCGTCTGCCCACATTGCGAGGTGCCGCCGCCGCGCATCGTGAGCGGGATTTCAGCGCTACGGGCAGCCTCAATAGCGGCGGAAATATCCTCGGGCGCGCGGGGCACGATCACGCCCGCAGGCATGATCTGATAGATCGAGGCATCGGTCGCATAACGCCCGCGTGAAAAGGCGTCAAAGCGGGTCTCGCCCCGTACCTCGCGGCTGAGGCGGTCTTGAATGGCGCTGTCCAGCATGGTCCCCCGATCCGGTGGTGGTTTGAGATAATGTCTTGACAGAATATTGAATTCAGAATTCAATTCAACAAAATTCACCTGCATCCGAGTCTTTGCTACTCGGCCCCTAGCGGGCGCAGGTGCCGTCATTTTGGGGAGGAACGACATGCCTGCTGGCCGCCATTTTCTGCAAATTCCGGGGCCGTCGAACGTGCCTGACCGCATCCTGCGGGCGATGGATTATCCGACGATGGATCACCGTGGCCCGGCCTTTGCCGATGTCGGGCGCAAGGCGCTGGAAGGTATGAAGAGCATTTTCAAGACCGAGGGCCGCGTGGTGATCTACCCGTCCTCTGGCACCGGCGCGTGGGAGGCCGCAATGGTCAACACGCTGTCGCCCGGCGACACGGTGCTGATGTACGAGACCGGGCATTTCGCCATGCTTTGGAAGAAACTGGCCGAAAAGCTGGGCCTCAACCCCGTATTCATCGAGGGCGACTGGCGCGGCGGGGCCGATGCGGCGGCCATCGAGGAGCATCTGCGCGGCGACAAAGGCCAAGACATCAAGGCGGTTTGCGTCGTTCATAACGAGACCTCGACCGGCTCTGTCACCGATGTCGCCGCCGTGCGCCGCGCCATCGACGCGGCGGGCCATTCGGCGCTCTTGATGGTTGATACGATTTCCTCGCTCGCCTCGGTCGATTACCGGCATGACGAGTGGGGTGTCGATGTGACGGTTTCCGGCTCGCAAAAGGGGCTGATGCTGCCGCCGGGCCTGTCGTTCAATGCTGTCAGCGACAAGGCGATGACTGCGTCCGAGAGCGCGGGGCTCATCCGCTCCTACTGGAGCTGGTCCGAGATGGCAGGACCGAACGACACCGGCTATTTCCCCTACACGCCCGCGACCAATCTGCTTTACGGTCTCAACGAGGCGATCGAAATGCTGCACGAGGAAGGGCTGGAAAATGTCTTTGCCCGGCATCGGCGGCATGGTGCTGCGGCGCGCGCGGCGGTAGAGGCCTGGGGGCTGGAGGTGCTGTGCAACACACCCTCCGACCGCTCGCCGGTACTGACGGCGGTGATGGTGCCCGAGGGGCATTCGGCCGACAATTTCCGCGCTGTCACCTTGCGCAATTACGACATGTCGCTTGGCAACGGCCTCTCGAAGGTCGCCGACCGGGTTTTCCGGATCGGACACCTGGGCGATTTCAACGATCTGATGCTGATCGGCACGCTGGCCGGTGTGGAGATGGGCCTGCGCGATGCAGGCGTGCCCTACCGCGCGGGCGGCGTGCAGGCCGCGATGGAGGTGCTGGGCGAGACCGCCCTGGCCAATCGCGCCGCCGCCTGACGGCGGATGTTCCGCGCGGGAGGAGGAGCCTGCGCGGAACGCACCCGAGACATTCGGGCAACGCAAAGACCACCGTGCGGAAGGAGCCGTGCGGGACACTGAAACCAAGGGAGGAAAGATAATGAAAAAGACACTGATTGCAGCCGTTGTGGCCTCGTTCGCCGCAGTGCCCGCCACGGCGGCGGACACGACGTTGAAATTCGGCCATGTCGGCGCGCCCGGCTCGCTCTTCGAGGCGACGGTGAACCATTACGCCGCGTGCGTGGGTGACAAATCCGGCGGCTCGGTCGAGGTGCAGACCTTCGGGTCGTCGCAGCTTGGCAAGGACAAGGAGCTGTTGCAGAAGCTCAAGCTGGGGCAGGTCGATTTTGCGCTGCCCTCTTCGGTGATGTCCTCGGTCGATAGCGTGTTCGGCATTTTCGAGATGCCCTATATCATCAAGGATCGCGACCATATGCGCCGCGTGCAGGACGCGATGATGGATACGTTCCAGGGTGCGGCCAACGACAATGGCTATCACATCGTGGGCCTGGCCGAGAACGGTTTTCGCAACATCACCAACAACATCCGCCCGATCAACACGCCCGAGGACCTGCAAGGCGTCAAGCTGCGCACGCCCAACGGCGAATGGCGCGTGAAGATGTTCAAGCAGTATGGTGCCAACCCGACGCCGATGGCGTTCTCGGACGTGTTCACCGCCCTGCAGACCGGCGTGATCGACGGGCAGGAGAACCCCTACGCGCAGATTGCCTCGGCCAAGTTCCAGGAGGTACAGAAGTATCTCTCGATCACCGGGCATGTCTACACGCCCGCCTATATCCTCGCCTCTGAAAAGCATTTCGGCAAGCATTCCCCCGAGGTGCAGGCGATGCTGAGCGACTGCGCGGCGGAAACGCAGACCTTCACCTATGAGAAGGCGGCGGAGCTTGAGACCGAATTGCTCGGCGTGATCAAGGACGCTGGCGTCGAGGTGAACGAGGCCGACAAGGACGCCTTCATCTCCGCCTCCAAGCCGATCTACGAGGCCTTTGCCGCCGAGGTCGATGGCGGGCAGGAGATGATCGACAAGGTGCTAGCGCTCGGCAACGCAAGCTGAGTGCCTTTTCCGGTGGCCCTGAACAGGGCCGCCGGATGACCCCTGATACACAAATGACGGCCCGATCCCGGCGCGCCTGCGTGCCGGGAGGGGTTGATGCAGCGCAAGACAGGCCCGAATGAACGCTCTTCTTCACCGAACGAACCGGATCGCAAGCCGCCTGCTGGAGTGGATCACGGTTCTGCTGATGATCGCATTGACGGTCATCGTTATCGTCGCCGTGCTTGCGCGCCTGATGGGGCACAGCTTTTCCTGGTATGACGAGGTGGCGGCGATCATGCTCGCCTGGATCACCTATTACGGCTCGGCCCTCGCCGCGCTGCACCGGCGGCATATCGGGTTCGACTCGGTGCTGCTGGCGATACCACCACGGGCGCGCATGATTGCCGTTCTGGTGGGCGAGGCGCTGGTGCTTATCTTTTTCGTGCTGATGGCACGAGCGGGCTTTCAGGTGCTTGAAGTTCTGGAGGGCGACAGCCTGACCTCGCTGCCCTGGGTGCCGGTGCAACTGACCCAATCGGTTATTCCCATCGGGGCAATTCTTTTCATTATCTGCCAATTGCTGAGCCTGCCGCATTACTGGGCCAAGACCGCGCAAGGCATATCGCTCGAACATGCCGAGATCGAGGAAGAGGTCGAAACCGAAATGGAAAAGAACAAGGAGCGCGGCTGATGCTGATGCTGGCGATTTTCATAGGCCTCGTGGCGATGATCTGCATCAACGTGCCGATCGCGATCGGGCTGGCCCTTGCAGGCGTCATGGGCCTTCTGGCGACAGAAGGGGCCGACAGCCTCGTGACAATCGCGCTCGACATGTATGACGGCTCGACCAAGTTCTCGCTGATCGCGATCCCGATGTTCGTTCTTGCGGGCGCGATCATGAACGCGGGCGGCATCACCGACCGGCTGATCAATTTTGTCTCGGCGATCATCGGCTTCGTGCGCGGTGGCCTCGCCATGGTCAATATCGGCGTGTCATTGTTCTTTGCCGAAATCTCAGGCTCTGCCGTGGCGGATGTGGCGGCCATGGGCTCGATCCTCATTCCGCAGATGAAGAAACGCGGCTATTCCAAGGAGCTTTCGGCCGCCGTCACATCCTCCTCGGCGTCTCTGGCGATCATCATTCCGCCGTCGATCCCGATGATCCTTTATGCCGCCTCGGCCAATACATCCGTGGAGCAGCTCTTCGTCGCCGGTGTGGTCCCGGGCCTTCTGGGGGCGTTCGGGCTGATGATGGTCGCCTATATCTTTGCACGTCGTTACAACCTGCCCACCGAAGAGGCGTTCAACATCCCGCGCCTGCGCGAGACCTTCATGGAGGCGCTGCCGGCCTTTACTCTGCCGGTGATCATTCTTGGCGGCATCTTCGGCGGTTTCGTCACCGCGACCGAGGCGGCGGGCCTCGCCGTGATCGCGGCCATCGTGGTGTCGGTCTGGTATCGGCAGATCGACATCGCGCATCTGCGCCGCGCCATGCTGGATGGCGGCATGCAGACCGCCGTCGTGATGCTGCTGGTCGCGGCCTCGGTGCTGATGGGCGGGTTCCTGACCCGTGCGCAGATCCCGCAGCAACTGGCGCAAGGCATTCTCAACATCACCGATCAGCAATGGATGATCCTGCTGATCCTCAACTTCTTCTTCCTCGTGATCGGGTTCTTCCTGCACTCCGCAGCGGCAATCATCCTGGTGGTGCCGATCGTCATTCCGCTGATCACGGCGGCAGGCATCGACCCGGTGCATTTCGGGCTGGTGGTGACGCTGAACCTTGCCATCGGGCAGCAGACGCCGCCCGTGGCCTCGGTGCTGATCACCTCCTGCGCGGTTGCACGGGCCAATATCTGGGAAGTGTCCAAGGTCAACGTCTGGTTCGTGCTGGTGCTATTGGCCGTGCTGATGCTGTGCACCTATGTGCCGTCGGTGCCGCTGTTCCTCGTCGAATACTTTTACCGCTAAGGGGCTATCATGAGCGAGATCACGACGAAGGTCCGGGGCCACACGCTCTGGATCACCTTCAACCGCCCGCAGGCGCGTAATGCGCTGACATTCGAGATGTATGAGGGGCTGGCAACCCTATGCCGCGAGGTGCCGACCGATGGCAGCATCCGCGCGGTGGTCATTCACGGCGCGGGAGGTAAGGCGTTCGCGGCGGGCACTGACATGACGCAGTTTCGCGCTTTCGACAAGGCGCAGGATGCGCTTGATTACGAGGCCCGGATCGAAGGCGTACTGGAGGCGGTGGAGCGGTGCCCGCTGCCCACGGTCGCCGCCATAAACGGGGCCTGCACCGGGGGCGGGGCCGCGATTGCCGGGGCCTGCGATATCCGCATCGCGACTGCCAATCTCAAATTCGGCTTTCCCATCGCGCGCACCCTTGGCAATTGCTTGGCTGCGGCCAACCTGGCGCGGCTGTCCTCATTGATGGGCGCAGGGCGGGTGCGCGAGATGATCTTTACCGCCCGCCTGATCGGTGCAGACGAGGCGCAGGGCTGTGGTCTCGTCACCGAGGTTTTGGACGACGAAGATGCCTTGATGGCCCGTGCCGGAGAACTGGCCGACACGCTTGCGCAGATGGCCCCCCTGACCCTGCGCGCCACGAAAGAGGCGATGCGCCGGGTGAGCGCCGCCACTCGGGTCGACGACGCCGACCTGATCGAGATGTGCTACATGAGCCGGGATTTCCGCCACGGGCTGGAGGCGTTTCTGGCCAAGGAGAAACCCGAATGGAGCGGGACATGACGAATGACGGCCCCCTTGCGGGGATGAAGGTGATCGAACTGGCCCATATCATGGCCGGGCCGGTCTGTGGTCTCATGCTGGCCGATATGGGCGCCGATGTGATCAAGGTCGAAAAGCCCGATGGCGATGACAGCCGCCGCTTCGTTCCGCCCGCGATCGAGGGTGAATCCGCCGCCTACATGATGATGAACCGCAACAAGCGGGGCGTGGCGCTGAACCTCAAGGAGCCGCAGGGCGTCGAGGCCCTGCACCGCCTGCTGGAAGAGGCCGATGTGGTGATCGAGAATTACCGCATGGGCACGATGGAACGGCTGGGGCTGGGATATGAGGACCTGCGCGCGATCAATCCGCGGCTGATCTATTGCGAAATCTCCGGCTTTGGCCGCACCGGCCCCTATGCGCAGCGCGGCGGCTTCGATCTGATCGCGCAGGGCATGTCGGGGCTGATGTCGATCACCGGCGAGGGGCCGGGGCGCCCCCCGGTCAAGACCGGCGCACCGGTCTCGGACATCACGGCGGGTATCGTGGCGGCGATGGGGGTTTCTGCCGCCTATGCGCGGATGTTGCAGACGGGCGAGGGGCAAAAGGTCGATACCTCGCTGTTCGAGGCAGCGATCACCCAGACCTACTGGCAATCGGCGATTGCCTTCGCCACCGGCGTCGCCCCCGGCCCGATGGGCTCGGCGCATCCGCTCAATGGCCCCTATCAGGCCTTTGAGACGGCGGATGGCTGGATCAACGTGGGCGCCGCCAATCAGCGCAACTGGCTGCGCTTTCTCGATGTGATCGGTGCGCCGGAGTTGAACGACGACGCGCGCTTTGCCTCCAACCACGACCGGATGCAGCATCTGGGAGAGCTGGAGGAGATCCTCAACGGCTATCTGCGGGGCGAGACCTCTGCTGTCTGGCTGGAGCGGATGGAGCAGGCGGGACTGCCCGCCGGGCCGGTGCTGGATATTCTCGAAATGCAGGCCGACCCGCAGGCGCGGGCCCGCGAAATGATCACCGAAGTGGACCACCCGACAGCCGGCCGCGTCAAGACCCTGGGCCATCCCGTCAAATTCAGCGAGACGCCCGCCAGCCTGCGCCGTGCCGCCCCCGTTCTGGGGCAGCACAGCCGCGAGGTGTTGCAGGAGGCGGGCTATGACGCGCAAGAGATTGAGGCGATGGTCGCCTCGGGTGCGGTGATCGCGGCATGAATGATCCCTTGGTGGCGCAGCTT
Source organism: Roseovarius sp. (assembly GCF_040219995.1). Taxonomy (GTDB): domain Bacteria; phylum Pseudomonadota; class Alphaproteobacteria; order Rhodobacterales; family Rhodobacteraceae; genus Roseovarius. The sequence goes on from NZ_JAVJUC010000014.1 coordinate 314,643, forward strand.
CTGGCGGCGCGAAAGGGAGGGCTTAAGCTGCCCGCCACAGCGGGCAAGGATCTGACGCGCGCGCGCGTTTTCGCCGTGCAGGAGGCGGTTGCGGCGCGGCTTGGTCCCGTGGGGGGCTTCAAGGTGGCCTGCCCGCCGGATGCTCCCATCGTGATCGCGCCGATCATGGCGTGCGACATTCACACGACTTCTGCCGAGATCTCCGTTCCGATGGGCGAAGAGGTGGGGATCGAACTCGAATACGCTTTTCGCCTGATCGCAGCCCCGCCGGACCCGGACGCGCCCGATTTCGAAGCACGATTGCGCGCAGCGGTGGAGTTGTTGCCCGCGTTCGAGTTGGTTCAGAGCCGTCTCGCCGATCCAAAGGGTGCGGGAGCGGCGCTCAAGATGCTGGATAACCAACTCAATGGTGCGGTGGTTCTGGGCGAGGCGCGTCGCGACTGGCAGGGCCTTGACGTAACACGCGCCGAGGCGCGGCTGGTGCTGGGAGGTGAGACCTTGCTTGATGGTGTGGCGCGCGTGCCTGGCGGTGATGCCTTTGCCACGCTCTGCGCGCTGGCCCGCGCGCTCGGCGATCATTGCGGCGGGTTGCAGGTGGGGCAGGTGGTGATTACCGGCTCGCTGAACGGCTTGCCGTGGATCACCCCGCCCGCGACAGCGCAGGGCCGTATCGCGGGTCTGGGCGACGTGGCGCTGACGCTCACGACCGCCTGAGCGCTCTACCTGCGCTGAAACGCGATCATCACCAGCGCCAGCAGGCTTGAGCCGACCATGAGCAGCAGCGACACCGCGTTGAGCAGTGGGGTAGAGCCTTCCTTGAGCCGGTCGAACATGGCGATGGTCAGCGGCGCGTCAGAGCCCACCAGCATCAGCGTGGTGTTGAAATTCTCGGAGCTCATCAGGAAGGCGACGACAAAGGCCCCGATTAGCGCGGGCATCAGGTAGGGGATGGTGATCGTGCGCACCGCCGTCAGGTGACCCGCCCCGAGGTTGAGCGCAGCCTCTTCCAGCGTGTGATCGAATTTCTGCAAGCGCGCGGCGATGACCAGCGTGGCGATGGTGGTGATGAAGGAAAATTGCCCGAGGATGACCAGCACGAGGCCGGGGCGCAGCGCCATGATGTCCCATTCCATCGCGTCCCATGCCGCATTCGCCACGGTCGAGGAAAAGACCAGGATCGAGATGCCCAGGACGATCCCCGGAATGACAAGCGGCGTCAGCATCAGCACGTAGAGCAGTCCGCGGCCGCGGAACTCGTAGCGGTTGAAGAGAAAGGCGTTGGTGGTGCCCACGGCGACCGAGAGCCCCGAGACGCAGAACCCGACGAAGGCCGAGGTGCCGATGGCGCGCAGGATCGGGCGTTCGTGAAAGACGCCGATCTTGGGCTGCTCCTCGCCGAAGAACCAGTCCCATGTGAACCCTTCCCAAGGCAGCGAGGGAAACTGGCTGTCGTTGAAGGCAAAGACTGCGACCACCGTGAGCGGCAGCGCGAGATAGGTGAAGAAGAGCACCACATAGGCGGTGTAGGTCACCCTGATCAGACGGCTCTGGGGGATGGTGGGTATCATGACGCGCCTCTCATCCCATGGTCTTTTCAAGGGTCTGGCCGGTCAGGCGCAGCGTGCCCCAGACGATCACCGATGACAGGATCAGCAACATGAAGCCGAAGGCCGCGCCCAGCTCCCAGTTGAAACGCACGATGAATTGCGAATAGATCAGCTCGGTGAACCACAGGCTGTCCTTGCCGCCCAGCATGATCGGGGTGAGGTAATTGCCCAAGGACAGCATGAAGACGACGATGGAGCCCGAAACGATGCCGGGCATGGCATGGGGAATGACGATCTCGCGCAGGATCGACGGGCCCGAGCCACCCAGATCATAGCCCGCCTCGATCACCGCGTCGTCAAGGCTGTCGAGCGTGGTGATCAGCGGCACCACCATGAACAGCATCGAGGTATAGACCAGCCCGACCATGATCGCGGCGTCGTTATAGAGCATTTCGACCGGCGCATCGGCCAGCCCCGCCCATTGCAGCACCGACGAGAACAGACCGGTTTCGCGCAGCAGGATCATCCAGCCAAAGGTGCGTACCAGCTCCGACACCCAGAACGGCACGAGGCATAGCAGAAAGAGCGCCGAGCGCACCCGCCCGCGCGCCATCTTGGCGATGTAATAGGCGACCGGAAAGCCGATCAGCAGGGTTAGCGCGGTGGCCATGACCGACATCACGGCGGTGCGCGCGAAGGTCATCAGGTACAGCGGTTCCTCGATGAAGCTGCGGTAATTGGCGAGGCTGGTGGCGTATTCGCCCACGCCCACCCGCTCGCGCAGCGAGACGAGGAACATGTCGATATGCGGGATTATGATCAGCAGGCCCAGCCACAGCAGGAGCGGTGTCACCAGCAGGAGAAAGCCGAGCCTCTGCGCCGCCTGCATCAGACCGACCCCGCCGCGAAGCAATTGCCCTGATCGCTGGACCAGCCGACATGCACGTCTGAGCCACGCTCCAGATGGGCGAACTCGCCGGATTGCGGCAGAGCCACTTCAATGTCCTCGCCGCCCTCGATGGGACGCATCAGGATGCGGCTGGCCGCGCCGTTGAAGAGCAGGCTGGTCACGGTGCCCGAGAGCCGATTGTCGAAATGCGCCACATCCTCGGGGCTGTGGCCAAGGCGAATCGCCTCAGGTCGCACATAGATATCCGCCGTGGTCCCGTCGGACAGGGCGCGCCCGTGGCGGCTGCCCAAAAGTGCCAGCCCGCTGTCGCTGCGCAGGCGCAGGACGTCGCTCTGCACGCTCTCGACCCGGCCACGCCAGCGGTTGCTGTCCCCGACAAAGCCCGCGACAAAGGCGGTTTCGGGCCGGTAATAGAGATCGCGCGCGGCACCCATCTGCTCGAACCGCCCGGCATTCATCACCGCGACGGTGTCGGACATCACCAGTGCCTCGCTCTGGTCATGGGTGATGTAGACAAAGGTGGTGTCGAAGGCCGCCTGCAATGCCTTCAGCTCGATCTTCATATGTTCCCGCAGCTTGAGGTCGAGCGCGCCGAGCGGTTCATCAAGGAGCAGCACATCGGGTTCCAGCACCATGCAGCGGGCGATGGCCACGCGTTGTTTCTGGCCGCCAGAGAGTTCATCCACCTTGCGTGTGCCGATATCGGGCAGGCCGATCCGTTCGAGCACTTCGCCTACCTTGCGGGTGATCTCGGGCTTGGGCAGACCCTTGCGGCGCAGTCCGTAACCGATGTTGTCGGCGATATTCATCATCGGAAAAAGCGCCAGATGCTGGAACACCATGTTCACCGGGCGTTTGTTGGGGGCCACATCGAGCACCGAGCGGCCCTTGATCCGGATGTCGCCATCGGAAGGTGCGAGAAACCCCGCGATCATCCGCATGATCGTCGTCTTGCCGCAGCCCGACGGCCCGAGGATGGAAAAGAATGAGCCCGGCGGCACCTCGAAGCTGACATCGTCGACGGCGGTCGTGTCGCCGAACCGCTTGGTGAGATGGGTGCAAGCAAGATCGGGCTGCGTCATATTGGGGGTCCTTCAATGCAAGAGGCCCCCGCCATTGCGGCGGAAGCCTCGGAGATATCGCGCAGCTTCAGTTTGCGGCTTTGACGCGGTCGAGCACACCGCCCTCGATCACCTCAAGCCCTGCGGGCACCGGCGGATACCACTTGATGTTGTCCACCGCTTCGGGTGGAAAGCTGGCCTGATACTTGGCCTTGAGCGCGTCGGAGGCGTAATCGTCCGCGCCCTGCGAGGCGGTAAAGTTGCCCGCCGAAGCGGTGATCATCGCGGACACCTCGGGCTGCATCACGAAGTTGATCCAGTCATAGGCGGCGTCATCGGCGCGGCCCTTGGCGGGCAGAACGAACGTGTCGATCCAGCCAAGCGCACCCGAGGCAGGGGCGACGAAGGTGATGTCGGCATTATCCTCGTTCAGCTTCCAGCCGCCGGTATCCCAGGCCATCGCTGCCACGATCTCGCCCGAGCGCATCAGGTTCATCAGCTCGTCGCCGCCGCCCCAATAGGCTTTGACATTTGGCTTGCACTCGACAAGCTTGGCCTCGACCTTTTCCATGATCTCGGTATAGGCGGCCTCGTCGCCATAGGCGGCGAACGGGTCCATCCCCATGGCGAAGGCAAAGCCGATCAGCGTTGGCCGCTTGAGGCGGTAGGAGACGTCACCGGCCACGGCATCAGAGCACAGGTCGGTGTAATCCTTGACCATGTCCGCCTTGGAGGTGTCGAGCACGAGGCCCGATGTGCCCCAGACATGCGGCACGCCGTAGACCTCGCCACCGACGGTGGTGTTGGCCTTGGTCGCCTTGAGCATCGACGGAATGAAGAGCGATTCGTCGATCTTGGAGATGTCCATCGGCTTGTAGATGCCGAACTCGGCCTGCGGTCCGGCGATGCGGTCCTGGCTGGGCTGGGCGAGGTCGAAGCCGCCGCCGCCGGTGGCGCGCAGCTTGGCGATCATTTCCTCGTTGTTGGAGAGCGTCACCTCGACGGTGTGGCCGGTCTCTTCCTCGAATTTGGCGATGACGTCCTCGGGGGCGTAGCCGCCCCATGTCAGCAGCCGCAGCGTATCCGCAGCGGCGGGATGTGCGAAGGCCAGCGTTCCGGTCAGGACGGCGGCCAGGGTCATATGCGTAGATGTGAGTTTCATGTGTTTTCCCTGTCTTGAACAACGTGATCGGAATTGTTCGTTTCTGAGTGTTAGCGCAGGTTCGGTGACGTTTCCATGAAAACCGTTCTTGCCTGCGCCGGCTGTGATCCGCGCCCGTGATGTCCTTTCCCGGGGCCGCGCGGTGGCCCCGTTCAGGGTTTGCGAAAGAGCCGTGTCATCTCGAACAGGCTGTCGAGCCGCTCGAACCGGTCGCGCGCCTCGGGCCAGCGTTCCTCTTGGGTGGCGGCGATGAGCGCCTCGGTGAGCGAGAGCGTGGCGATGTTGGAATCCCATGCTGACGGAATTTCCCCCCAGCAATGAAAGGTCGCCTCGGCCAATCCCGCGACGGGGCTGGCCCATTGGTCGGTGATCAGGATCACCCGCACGCCGCGCGCCGAGGCAATCTCGGCCAGGCGCAGCAGGTTTTCCTCGTAACGCCGGATGTCGAAGATCAGCAGCGTGTCGCCCTCGACCATGTCGAGCACGTAATGCGGCCATGTGGCGGGCGAGGAGGTGAGATGCGTCACCCGTTCGCGGATCGCCTGGAAATGGGTGAAGGCATATTCCGCGAGCGACCGCGTGATACGCCCGCCGACGATATAGAGCCCGTTTTCACTGGCCAGAAGGCGCGCGGCGGCGTCGAATTGCGCGGTGTCGATATTGGCAAAGGTCTGCGCAAGGTTCTGCGTCACTGCCCCGGCAAATCGGTTGAGCATGTGCGATTCGGGGGCTTCGGCGGTCCAGACCGCGCGGCGCTCGGTCGGGCCCGAGACCTTGGCCTGCAATTCCTGCAACAGCGCCTGATGGAACTGCGGATAGCCCTTGAACCCCAGTTTCTGCACCATGCGCGCCACCACCGGGGCCGACACGCCCGCCCCCTCGGCGACGGTGGTGATCGAGGCGAGGCCCGCATTGGGGTAGTTTTCCATCAGGGTGTTGGCGAACTTGCGCTCGGATTGCGTCAGATCCTGATACTGACTGCGGATCAGTTGGCGCACCGTTGGCGTGGCCGATGTTATCGGTCTCGCTGGCTCGATTGGCGGATCGTCGGTCATGGGCGGGCCTTTCGCGGCGACAATCTGTGCAATGGGGACGGATCGAGGCAGGTCAACGGAAATCTTCTCCGGATGGTTCTGGAAAAATATTGACGAAAAAGTTCTCTCATGGAAAGCTTTTTCCAGCGACGGGGGAAACATGCTCGCAAAATGTGCCGAGGCTTATGAAATCATCAACGCGGACGGGCTCGGTCCGGCCGTGATCGTCTGCGAACATGCCTCGAATCACATCCCCGCCGACTATGACGGCCTCGGTCTGGACCCGTGGGCGCGCGACAGTCATGCAGCCTGGGACCCGGGAGGGGAGGATGTGGCACGGCGTCTGTCGGAGGCTCTGGAGGCACCGATGATCGCCGGGCGCATCTCGCGGCTGGTCTATGATTGCAACCGCCCGCCCGAAGCCCCGAGTGCGATGCCAGAGCAGACCGAGACGATCGCGGTGCCCGGCAATGTCGGGCTGGATGAGGCGGCGCGCGCGGCACGCGCGGCGCGGGTCTATGCGCCCTTCACGCGCGCCACATCCGACCTGATCGCGCGGCGGGGCAGGGCGGGCACGCCCTTTGCGCTGATTACCATGCACAGTTTCACACCGGTCTGGATGGGTCAGTCTCGTGCCGTGGAGATCGGCATCCTGCATGACAGCGATGCGCGGCTTGCCGATGCGATGCTGGCGCAGGAGGTGCCGGGGCGGCAGGTCGAGCGTAACGCACCCTACGGCCCTGCCGATGGCGTGACGCATTCGTTGCGCCTGCACGGGATTGCCAACAACCTGCCCAACGTGATGCTGGAGATCCGCAATGACCTGATTGCAATGCCCGCACAGCAGGACCGCATCGCCGCCGAATTGCTGCGCGTTTTGCGCCCGGCGCTCGCGCGGCTCAAGCTGATGGAGGCCCATGATGCGTAGCGCGATGCGAGGCTATATCCGCGCGATTGACCGGATGAACCGCTTTATCGGGCGTATCGCCATGTATCTGGTCTTTGTGCTGATGGGCGTGCTGCTCTGGTCGTCCCTGTCCAAGGCAACGTCGACCCCGTCGCTCTGGACGTTGGAGACTGCGCAGTTCGTGATGGTCGCCTATTACGTTCTGGGCGGGCCCTATTCGATTCAACTGGGCTCGAACGTGCGAATGGATCTGTTCTATGGCGACTGGTCGCCGCGCACCAAGGCGATGGTGGACGGGTTCACCGTGTTCTTTCTGCTGTTCTACCTCGTCGTTCTGTTCATGGGCGCGGTCAGTTCCACCGCCTATGCGCTTGGCTATTTCGGGACGGAGCCGTTTCACTTTTTCGGGGATTTGTTCCTGACCCTTATCACCGAGGGGCCGAGCGCCGCGCAGGAGAAACTCGGGTTTCTGGAACGCAGTTCGACCGCATGGCGTCCGCCGCTCTGGCCGATCAAGATCGTGCTCTGCCTCGGTATCTTCTTGATGATCCTCCAGGCGCTGGCGGAGTTCTTCCGCGATATCGAATACCTGCGCGAGGGAGACGCCGATGTCGCATGAGATGATTGCCCTCGTCATGTTCGCGGGCATGATGCTGATGCTGATGACCGGGCAGCGGGTGTTCGGGGCCATCGGTTTCATCGGCGCGCTTGCCGGCGTTTTGCTCTGGGGGACGGGTGGCGTTGAAATCCCGTTCTCGGCGGCGATGAAGCTGATGAAATGGTATCCGCTGCTGACCCTGCCGATGTTCATCTTCATGGGTTACGTTCTCAGCGAGAGCCGCATCGCCGACGACCTTTACAAGATGTTCCATGTCTGGATGGGGCCGGTGCGGGGCGGGCTGGCGATCGGCACAATCGGCCTGATGGTGCTGATTTCGGCGATGAACGGGCTGAGCGTCGCGGGCATGGCCATCGGGGCCACCATCGCGCTGCCGGAACTGCTGCGCCGGGGGTATGACAAGATCATGGTGACAGGGGTGGTGCAGGCGGGCTCGTCGCTTGGCATCCTCGTGCCGCCGTCGGTTGTGCTGGTGCTCTACGCGATGATTGCGCGGCAGCCGGTGGGGCAATTGTGGCTGGCGGGGGTGCTGCCCGGCCTGCTGATGGCCTCGCTCTTTATCCTCTATATCTATATCCGCTGCCGCATTCAGCCGCATCTCGGCCCGGTGCTGCCCGAAGAAGAGCGCAACGTGTCGCTGTCCGAAAAGCTGCGCCTGCTGCGTGCGGGACTGTTGCCGCTGGTGATCTTCGCGGTGATGATGGTGCCCTTCGTCAAGGGCTGGACGAGCCTTGTGGAAAGCTCTGCCATCGGCGCACTTGCCGCCTTCCTCGCCGCCGTGCTCAAGGGACGGATGACGCGCACGGTGTTCGAGACGACGGTGCGCAACACGCTGGCGATTTCGTGCATGTTCATGTGGATCATCCTGGCGGCACTCGGCTTTGGCGCGATCTTTGACGGGCTGGGGGCGGTGAACGCCATCGAGGGACTGTTTACCGACACGCTCAATCTCAGCCCGTGGATGATTCTCATCCTGATGCAGCTCAGTTTCATCATCATGGGCACGTTTCTGGACGACACCGCGATGCTGGTGATCGTCGCGCCGCTCTACGTGCCGCTGGTGGGGGCGCTCGGCTTCGATCTGATATGGTATGGTGTGCTTTATACGATCACCACGCAGATTGCCTATATGACACCGCCCTTCGGCTATAACCTCTTTCTGATGCGCGCCATGGCCCCGCCCGAGATCGGGCTGCGCGACATCTACCGCTCCATCGTGCCATTCGTGGGCGTGATGGTGGTGGCGCTGTCGCTGGTGATGATCTTTCCGCAGATCGCGCTGTGGCTGCCCGAATACGTGTACGGAAAATAACCCCAAAAGAGCCCTGACGAAGGGGCCATCATTGCAACAAGGAGAAGAACGATGACGACGACAAGACGCAAGTTCCTGAAAACCGCCGGTGCGGGTGCGGTCGCGGCCCCGCTCGCCGCCCCCGCCCTCGCGCAATCGACGATCACCTGGCGGATGCAGACCTATGCCGGCGCGGCACTGGCCGAGCATGTGGTAAAACCAGCCATCGACACGTTCAACAAGATCGCGGGCGACCGCATGCAGATCGAGCTGTTCTATGCCGATCAGCTGGTGCCCACCGGCGAGCTTTTCCGCTCCATGCAGCAGGGCACCATCGACGCCGTGCAGTCCGACGATGACAGCATGGCGAGCCCGACCGAAGTTACGGTCTTTGGCGGCTATTTCCCGTTCGGCTCGCGCTACAGCCTCGATGTGCCGGTGCTCTTCAACCAGTACGGCCTCAAGGAGATCTGGGACGAGGAATACGCCAAGGTCGGCGTCAAGCATATCAGCGCGGGCGCGTGGGACCCGTGCCATTTCGCCACCAAGGACCCGATCCACAGCCTTGAGGATCTCAAGGGCAAGCGCGTCTTCACCTTCCCCACGGCGGGCCGGTTCCTGTCGCAGTTCGGCGTCGTGCCCGTCACCCTGCCATGGGAGGATATCGAGGTGGCGGTCCAGACCGGCGAGCTTGACGGTATCGCCTGGTCGGGCATCACCGAGGATTACACGGTGGGTTGGGCAGACGTGACCAACTACTTCCTGACCAACAATATCTCGGGCGCTTGGGTTGGCCATTTCTTTGCCAATATGGGCCGTTGGGAGGAATTGCCGGAGGATCTGAAACTTCTGCTCGCCACCTGCATGGAACAGTCGCATTACTATCGCCAGTGGTGGTATTGGGGCGGCGAGGCGCGTCTGCGCGTGCATGGCGAAAAGATGCAGCTGACGACGATCCCGGATGCGGAATGGGCCACGGTCGAGAGCGCCGCGCGCGAATTCTGGGACGAGATCGCGGCGCAATCCGAGACCAAGGCCAAGGTCGTGAAGATCTTCAAGCAATACAACGCCGACATGGAAAAGGCCGGACGCCCCTACCGCTATACCTGAGCGGGGTGCCTGACGACCCAACAAGGGGGCCTGTTACGGGCCCCCTTTCCCTAGCCTGAATGGAGCGAACGACCATGACTGCCCTGACACTGGATGCGCTGAAAACCAAGGCCGCGAGCGGCGAGATCGACACGGTGCTGGCCTGCGCCGTGGACATGCAGGGCCGCCTTGTGGGCAAGCGGTTCCATGTGTCGAACTTTCTCGAAGCGGGGTTTGAGGAAACGCATTGCTGCAACTACCTGCTGGCCACCGATCTGGAGATGGAAACGCCTGACGGCTATGCCGCGACCAGCTGGGCCATGGGCTATGGTGATTACACGATGAAGCCCGACCTTGCCACGCTCTGCCCGGTGCCTTGGCTCGAGGGCACCGCGCTGGTGCTCTGCGATTTCCTCGATCACCACTCGCACGGCCCGGTGCCACATTCCCCGCGCCAGATCCTCAAGGCACAGATCGAGCGCGCGACGGCCATGGGCCTGACGCCGATGATGGCGACCGAGTTGGAGTTTTTCCTCTTCCAGCGCTCCTACGACGAGATCCGCGCCAGCGGTTACCGTGACCTGTCGACGCTGGTGAAATACAATCAGGATTACTCGATCCAGTTCACCACCCGCGATGAGCATGTCATGCGCCCGGTGCGCAACGCGCTATACGCCATGGGCATCCCGGTCGAGAACACCAAGGGCGAAGCCGAGATCGGGCAGGAAGAGCTCAACATCCGCTACGGTGATGCGCTCGAGGCCTGCGACCGGCACACGCTGGCCAAGCACGCGGTCAAGGAGATTGCCGCCCAGCACGGCCATGCCGCGACCTTCCTGCCGAAATGGCGCGCCGACAAGGTGGGCAGTGCCGCGCATATCCACCAATCGCTGTTCAACGCCGAGGGGAACGTGTTCCATGATGCGGACGCGCCGCATTCGATGTCAAAGGTGATGCGTCATTACGTGGCCGGGCTGTTGAAATACGCGCCCGACTGCATGCTGCTGATGGCCCCCTATATCAACAGCTACAAGCGCTTTGTGCCGGGCACCTTTGCCCCCACCAAGACCGCCTGGTCAATCGACAACCGCACCGCCGGGTTCCGCCTTGTGGGCGAGGGCACCAAGGGCGTGCGCATCGAATGCCGAATCCCCGGGTCGGACATGAACCCCTATCTCGCTTGTGCCGGGCAACTTGCCGCAGGGCTTGCGGGGATCGAGGAGGAACTGGCCCTGCCCGATCCCGCGCAGGGCGATCTCTACAGCATGGCGGATGTGGCCGAGGTGCCGCACAAGCTGAGCATGGCGACCGAGACCTTCCGCAATTCGGCCATGCTGCGGCGGGCCTTCGGCGATGCCGTGGTCGATCATTACACCCGCGCGGCGGAGGTCGAGCAGGAGGATTTCGACCGCGCCGTGACCGATTACGAGGTGCAGAGGGGCTTCGAGCGGGCGTGAGGGCGGCAACGTCGGATTTGAGTATTTTCGGAACGATGAAAGGGCGGGACATGCGCCTGCCGGAAAGGGTGTGACCATGCCGGAACTGAAATGTATATCGCCGATCGACGGATCGGTCTTTGCCACGCGCGAGACGCTGAGCGCCGAGGCCGCGCGCGCGGCCATTGCCGAGACCCGCGCGGCGCAGGCCGCATGGGCCGCGCGCCCATTGCAGGAGCGGATAGACCTTGTGATGGCGGGCGTCGCCGCTGTCGGTGAGATGAACGACGAAATCGTGCCGGAACTGGCCCGCAAGATGGGCCGCCCGGTGCGCTATGGCGGCGAATTCGGCGGCTTCAACGAGCGTGCGTCCTACATGGCCGAGATCGCCGCGCAGGGGCTGGCGGATATCGAGGTGTCGGATGATGGCGCGTTCCACCGCTATATCCGCCGCGTGCCGCATGGGGTCGTGTTCGTCGTGGCCCCGTGGAATTACCCCTACATGACGGCGATCAACACCGTCGCCCCGGCCCTTATCGCCGGCAACGCGGTGGTGCTGAAACACGCGACGCAGACCCTGCTTGTGGGCGAGCGCATGGCGCAGGCGTTCCATGCGGCGGGCGTGCCCGAGGCCGTGTTCCGCAACGTGTTTCTGGATCACGACACCACCTCGACGCTGATTTCCGAAGGCCAGTTCGATTTCGTAAACTTCACCGGCTCTGTCGGTGGCGGGCAGGCGATGGAGCGGGCCGCCGCAGGCACCTTTACCGGACTGGGGCTGGAGCTTGGCGGCAAGGATCCGGGCTATGTGATGGACGACGCCGACCCGGTGACGGCAGCCGAGGGGCTGATTGACGCCGCGATGTTCAACTCGGGCCAGTGCTGTTGCGGGATCGAGCGGATTTATGTGCACGAAAGCCTGTTTGATGCATTTGTCGCGAAGGCGGTTGAGATCGTGAACGGCTACCGGCTGGGCGATCCGCTGGACCCCGAGACCACCATAGGGCCGTTGGCGAACACACGCTTTGCGGCGGAGGTGCGCAAGCAAATCGACGAGGCCGTGGCGGCGGGCGCGACGGCGCATATCGAGCCCTTCCCGCGGGACGATGGCGGCTGTTACCTGACGCCGCAGATCCTGACCAATGTCAGCCATGACATGCGCGTCATGCGCGACGAGAGCTTTGGTCCCGTGGTCGGCATCATGCCGGTTCGCGACGATGCCGAGGCGATCCGGCTGATGAATGACAGCCCCTTCGGTCTGACCGCCTCGCTCTGGACGCGTGATGCCGCGCGCGCCGCACAGGTGGGGGACGCCATCGAGACCGGCACCGTCTTCATGAACCGCGCCGATTACCTTGATCCTGCGCTGTGCTGGACCGGCTGCAAAAGCACCGGGCGCGGCGGCGCGCTATCGGTCATCGGCTATCACAACCTGACCCGTCCGAAATCCTATCATCTCAAGAAGGCAACGACATGACACTTACCGCAAACTGGTCCTATCCCACCGCCATCCGTTTCGGGGCGGGCCGCATCGCGGAACTGGCCGAGGCTTGTACACAGGCCGGCATTTCCCGCCCGCTGCTGATCACCGACAAGGGGCTGGCCCCGCTACCGATCACCGCGCAGGCGATGGAGATCCTGGGCAAGGCGGGGCTGGCGGCCGCCGTGTTCTCGGAGGTCGACCCCAATCCAAACGAGATCAACCTTGCAGCCGGGGTCGAGGCCTACAAGGCGGGCGGCCATGACGGGGTTATCGCCTTTGGCGGTGGCTCGGGGCTCGACCTTGGCAAATGCGTGGCTTTCATGGCGGGTCAGACGCGGCCGATCTGGGATTTCGAGGATATCGGCGATTGGTGGACGCGCGCCGACGCCGATGCCATCGCGCCGATCATCGCCGTGCCCACCACCGCCGGGACGGGCTCGGAGGTCGGGCGCGCGGGGGTGCTCACGAATTCCGAGACCCACGAGAAAAAGATCATCTTTCACCCGAAAATGCTGCCCGCCACGGTGATCTGCGATCCCGAACTGACCGTCGGAATGCCAAAGGCGATCACCGCGGGCACCGGGCTCGATGCCTTCGCGCATTGCGTCGAGGCGTTCTCCAGCCCGCATTATCACCCGATGTCACAGGGTATCGCGCTGGAAGGCATGCGTCTGGTGATCGAGAACCTGCCGCGCGCCTACGCCACGCCTGACGATCTCGAGGCCCGCGCCCATATGATGAGTGCTGCGGCCATGGGCGCGACGGCCTTCCAGAAGGGGCTGGGAGCGATCCATGCCATGAGCCATCCGGTGGGCGCGCATTTCAACACCCATCACGGCACCACCAACGCGGTCTGCATGCCAGCGGTTCTGGATCTGAACGCGCCCGTGATCGCAGACCGCTTCGACCGTGCGGCGGGTTATCTGGGCATCGAGGGCGGCTATGACGGCTTTCGCGCATTCGTGGACCGCTTCAACGACAGTTTCAACGTGCCCAAGGGGCTGGCCGCGCTCGGCGTGACCGAGGACGCCATCCCGGCACTCGTCAAGGGCGCGATCAAGGATCCGTCTTGTGGCGGCAACCCCGTTGCACTGACCGAGGAGAACCTGACGGCGCTGTTCAAGGCGGCGATGTAGCGGTCAGGCTATGAGGTGACGCGCGGCTGTCCCTGCATGACGAGGGATCTGCGCGCCTCATCGGCGAAAAGCAGCGCCTCGGCGGGATTGGGTGGGGGTGTCTGCGCGATGCGCTGGCTTACATGCTGCGCCATGCTACGTTGCCGAATGAGTTCGAAGAGCAACGCATGGCGCGGGCCCTTTTCGGTGTATCCGTCAGTTTGTCGAGCATATGTCATCGGGTCACTCGTCGAAATCGGTCTCGTCTGGATAGCCTTTGAAGATTGATGGAGGATTAAGGCGCTTTTGGTGCGCGAAAGAAGCGGTGATGTGACGTTTTGCGGGTTTTGCGGTGTGAGTGACGTGATGCCGCGCGTGATCCTGCGGATGTCGGCGGGGTGTTTGCGTCTTGTCCGCACATGCGGGATAGTCGTGCCAAATAGCGCCCGAGTCAGGCTGTGCCCCGCAGGGGCGATCAAGAGGAAAGGACAATCCATATGCGATACGAGGCACCAAGACGGTTGGAAGATGCCGTGAGCCTGCTGGCCGGTCAGGACGGTGCGCATGTGCTGGCGGGGGGTACCGACCTGCTCGTCAAGCTGCGCTCGGAGATGATCGAGCCGGAGATGATCGTCGATATCAAGCGGATCGAGGGCATGCACGACATTGCCGCCGAGGACGGCGGCTGGCGCATCGGTGCCGCGGTCTCGGGCGCCGAGATGGGCGAACATGCGGGGCTTGTCGCCGATTGGCCCGGCGTCGTCGAGGCGGCGGGGCTGATCGGCTCGACGCAAATCCAGGGCCGCGCCACGCTGGCGGGGAACCTCTGCAACGCCTCACCGGCGGCGGACAGCGTGCCGGCGATGGTCGCGGCGCAGGCCAGGGTGCGGATCGCCGGGCCGAACGGCGCGCGCGACATGGATGTGATCGACGTGCCCCAAGGCCCCGGCAAGACGGCGCTGGAACGCGGCGAATTCATCGCCTCTGTCTGGCTGCCCGCACGCAGGGCGCGCGCAAGCGATGCCTATCTGCGCTTTATCCCGCGCACCGAGATGGATATCGCGGTGGTGGGTTGCGGCATTTCGCTCAGCCTTGACGAGGAGGACCGCGTGACGGCGGCGCGGGTGTCGCTCGGCGCGGTTGGCCCCAAGGTGATGCTGGTCGAGGACGCGGCACAGGCGATCACTGGCCGCATCCTCGACGAGGCGGCGCTCAGTGATCTGGCTGCGGCCTGTTCGGCGGCGGCCACACCGATTGACGACAAGCGCGGCACGATTGATTTCCGCAAGCACGTGGCGGGCGTTCTGGCCCGGCGCGCGGCGGTGATCGCGGCGAAGCGCGCGAAAGGAGAGACGGCATGAGCCAGCTACACGTAACCACCAGGATCAACGGTGACGACACCGAGTTTCTCTGCGAGGCCGAGGACACGCTGCTCGACGTGCTGCGCGACCGGCTGGGCCTGACCGGGACCAAGGAAGGCTGCGGCACCGGCGATTGCGGCGCCTGTTCGGTGGCCGTGGATGGCCGTCTGGTCTGTTCCTGCCTGATGCTCGGGGCCGAGGCCGAGGGCCGCGACATTGCCACCATCGAGGGCATGGCGACGGGCGATCAACTGCACCCCCTGCAGCAGAAATTCATCGAGATGGCCGCCCTGCAATGCGGCATCTGCACGCCGGGCATCCTCGTGGCGGCGCAATCGCTGCTGGAGCGCAATCCTGACCCGAGCGAGGAGGAGGTGCGCTATTGGCTGGCGGGCAATCTCTGCCGCTGCACCGGGTATGACAAGATCATCCGCGCCGTGATGGAAACGGCGGCGGACATGCGGAGGGCTTCGTAATGGCACTGGATGACACCAAGAAAACACGCGAATTCAAGGTCGTAGGCACGCGGCCCGACCGGCCCGACGGCATTGATAAGGTGACGGGCCGCGCGCGGTTTGGCGCCGACATGGTGGCACCGGGCATGCTGACCGGTCGCATTCTGCGCTCGCCCCATGCCCACGCGCGGATCGTGAAGATCGACGCGTCCAAGGCCGAGGCGCTTTCGGGCGTCAAGGCGGTGGTCACCCGCGCCGATTTCGGCGAGGTGCCCGAGGATGTCGCCGATGTGCTCGACAATTGCATGGCGGGCGACAAGGCGCTTTACGATGGTCACGCGGTGGCCGCCGTCGCCGCAAGCAGCCCGGCCGTGGCACGCAAGGCGCTCAAGCTCATTGAGGTCGAATACGAGGTGCTGCCGCATGTGACGGACGTGGATGCGACGATAAAGCCCGACGCGCCGGTGCTGCACGAGGGCCGCCAACAGGAGACGGTGCCCGAGGGCATGTCGCAGAACGTGATCGCGCGCTCGGAATTCGGGCATGGCGATATCGAGGCCGGGCTGAAACAGGCCGACCGCGTGGTCGAGCGCACCTATCGCACCGCGGCCACGCATCAGGGCTATATCGAGCCGCATGCCTGCCTTGCGACGATGGGCTCGGATGGCCGCGCCGATCTCTGGGTCTGCACCCAGGGACATTACATGGTGCGCAACACCTGTGCCGCCATTCTGGGCATGGAGCAGGGCCAGCTGCGCGTCACCGCATCAGAGATCGGTGGCGGGTTCGGCGGCAAGACGGTGGTGTTTCTGGAACCCGTCGCGCTGATGCTCGCCAAGAAGGCGGGCCGCCCGGTCAAGATGGTGATGAGCCGCTCCGAGGTGCTGCGCGCCACCGGGCCGACCTCCTCGACCTCCATCGACGTCAAGATCGGCATGACCAAGGACGGCAAGATCACCGCCGGTTTTGCCGAGTTACGCTATCAGGGCGGGGCCTATCCCGGCTCGCCCGTCGATATGGGCGCGATGTCCGGCTTTGCGCCTTATGATCTGGAAAACGTCAAGACCGTGGGCTGGGACGTGGTGACCAACCGGCCCAAGGCCGCCGCCTACCGCGCCCCCGGCGCGCCAATGGCCGCCTTCGCCATCGAGAGCGCGATTGACGAGGCGGCCAAGGGCTTCGGCCTCGACCCGCTGGAAGTGCGGTTGATGAACGGCGCGGATGAGGGAACTAGGGCCTCCTACGGCCCGACCTATCCCGCCATCGGCCTCAAGGCGACGCTGGAGGCGGCGAAATCGCATCCGCACTGGTCCGCGCCTCTGGGTGAAAATCAGGGCCGGGGCGTCGCCTGCGGGTTCTGGTTCAACTTTGGCGGCGATACCTGCGTTAGCCTGAATATCACGCCGGACGGCACGGTGACCGTGTCGGAGGGCAACCCCGATATTGGTGGGTCGCGCGCGTCGATGACGATGATGGCCGCCGAGGAGCTGGGCATCCCCTACGATCAGGTCCGCACGATCATCGCCGATACCGGATCCTTGGGCCAGAACGAGGTGACCGATGGCAGCCGCGTGACATTCGCCGTGGGGCTGGCCACGATCAAGGCCGCAGAGGCCGCGAAAAAGGAGATGTGCCGCCGCGCCGCGATGGTCTGGGGCATCGACGAGGAGGCCGTGGAATGGGAAGACGGCGCGGCGCGTCCCGCCGGGCCCAATGCCGGGAAATTCCCGCCCATGACGCTCAAGGAGATCGCCGCCATCGCCTCGAATACCGGCGGGCCCATTGCCGGGCATCATGAGGTGAATGCCGAAGGGGCAGGCGTGAGTTTCGCCACCCATATGGTGGATGTGGAGCTGGACCGCGACACCGGATCGACCAAGATCCTGCGCTACACGGTGTTTCAGGATGCCGGTAAGGCGGTGCATCCCTCCTACGTCGAAGGCCAGTTTCAGGGCGGGGCCGTGCAGGGCATCGGCTGGGCGCTGAACGAGGAGTACATCTACGGCGAGGATGGCATCCTGCAGAACGCGGGTTTTCTCGACTACCGCATTCCCGTGGCGTCGGACCTGCCGATGATCGACACCGTGATCCTCGAAATCCCAAATCCGGGCCACCCCTACGGCGTGCGCGGTGTGGGCGAGACTTCGATCGTGCCGCCGCTTGCGGCCATCGCCAATGCGGTGTCCGAGGCAGCGGGCGTGCGGATGACGCAACTGCCGATGTCGCCGCCGCGCGTGCTTGCGGCCTTGCAGGCCAAAGCGGAGGGCTGATGGTCGAAGTGCTGCTCTGGGGCTCGCTCGCTGATCAGGCGGAGGGCGTGCGCAAGGTCGAGGTCGAGGCCGCCACCTTGCGCGAATTGCTCGACGGGCTGGGGGAGAAATTCCCCGGCCTGCGCCCGGAGTTGGAGCGCGGCGTGTCGGTGTCGATCGACGGGCGGGTCTATAACGACAGCTGGTTCCAGCCGATTGCCGAGGATAGCGAGGTGGTGTTGCTCAAGCGGTTGAAAGGCGGATAGCCGTCAGCCCATGGCAGCGATCAGACGGCCAAGCGCCGCGGCTGCATCGTCTTCGTGCCAGATCTCCTCGCCGAAGGCCAGAAAATCGCTCACCGGGGCGAAGGAGGCCACTTCCTCCATGCCAAGCGCACCCTCGGCAACGATCGGCACTTCGATCACCTCTGACCACCATTCGAAAATCTCGCGGTCTGCATGGCTACCATCTCCAAGGCCGGTGGAGCCGATGGGGCCGAAGCTCACGTAGTCGGCACCAGCTTCGCCCGCGCTCATCCCGTCATGGCGCGAGGTTCCGCAGAAGGCCCCGACGATGGCCTCTTCGCCCAGTTCCTTGCGCGCGGCACGCACCCCGCGCGAGCCATCAAGCAGATGCACCCCGTCGAGCCCCAAACGTTCCACCATCAGGACATGGCTGTCGATCACCACGGCGATATCGCGCGCATGGGTCACCTCGCGGCAGGCATCGGCGGCGCGCGAGATGCGGTCCTCGTCGCGGGTGGCAAGGCTCAGCCGAAGGCAGGCCACCTCATGCGCGTCAAGCACCCGCGCCAGACGGTCGGGGAATATCTCCAGCTCGAACTCCGGCGGGGTGATGAGATAGATTTGCGGCTGCTCGATCTCGTCCATCTGCGCACTCCTTGGCATTTTTGCCTGTCTTAGCCAAGAAAGGCGGCTTTGACCATCGCTGGCATGCAGCTTCTTATTGGCAAAATTCTCATATCAGCCAGATGCGGCGCGTGCGCAATCGTGATGGGGACGCGCGGGTGCAAATGGCCCCTAGCAAGCCCCCAAGTGCGCCTCTATCTTGGGGGCAAAGAGGAAAGGGGCAGGTTTGGCGATTGCAGGGCTGGCGGATGGGCTGACGCGCGGGTTCGAGGAGTTCGGGGATCGCGTTTCGGGCGCGTTTTTCGAGCCGGTGGTACGGTTGGGGGTCACTGGCCTTGCCCGCGCGGGCAAGACGGTGTTCATCACCTCGCTGATTGCCAATCTGCTGGACCGCGCGCGCATGCCGGGCCTTCTGGCCGAGGGCGAGGGGCGCATTCTTGCGGCCTATCTGCAACCGCAGCCCGACGTGACCCTGCCGCGTTTCGACTACGAGACGCATCTGGCGGCCCTCACTGGGCCCAACCCGCATTGGCCCGAGAGCACCCGCGCCGTGTCGGAACTGCGACTATCGCTGCGGGTGCGGCCGGGCGGATTTCTGTCCGGCATGACCGGCCCGCGTGTGGTGCATCTCGATATCGTGGATTATCCCGGCGAATGGCTGCTCGATCTGGCGCTGCTGGACAAGAGCTATGATCAGTGGTGCGACGAGGTGCTGGGCCGCCTCAAAGCACGCCCGCAGGCCGCCGAATATCTGGAGGCCGCGCGCGCGACGGATGGCGCGGCCCCGCTGGAGGAGGCGACAGCGCAGCGTCTGGCGCAGGGCTTTACCGCCTATCTTCATGCTGCGCGCGACGCGGGCTTTTATGACTGCACGCCGGGGCGCTTTCTCTTGCCCGGTGATCTGGCAGGCTCGCCGGTGGTGACCTTCGCGCCGTTGCCCGGCGACGGCGCACCCCCGCGCAAGAGCCTGCGCGCCGAGATGGCGCGGCGCTATGAGGCTTACAAGCGCGAGGTGGTGCGGCCCTTCTTTCGCGACCATTTCGCACGGATCGACCGGCAGGTGGTGCTGGTCGATGCGCTCGACGCGATCCACAAGGGGCCGCGTGCAGTCGAGGACATGCGCGGTGCCATGGCCGATATCCTCGGGGCCTTTCGCCCCGGTAGGAATGCGTTTCTCACGCAGCTTCTGATGGGGCGGCGGGTTGAGAAGATCCTCTTTGCCGCGACCAAGGCCGATCATCTGCATCACACGCAGCACGGTCGCCTGACCGCAATCATGGAGGCGCTGTTGCGCGCGGCGCGGGACCGGGCCGACTTCGCCGGGGCCGAGACCCGCGCCATGGCCATCGCTGCGCTGCGCGCCACGGTCGAGGAGCGGAAGAGCCATCAGGGCCGCGATCTCGATTGCGTGCGCGGGCGGCTCTTGGAGACCGGGCGGCAGGCGGCGTTTCATCCCGGCGAATTGCCCGAGGATCCCGCGCGGCTTCTGGCGGCGGCGCGGGGCGGGGCGGAGGCATGGCCCGATGGCGATTATCGGGCGATGCGCTTTGCGCCCGCAGCCCTCAGCCTGCGCCCCGGCGAGGGGCCGCCGCATATCCGGCTGGATCGCGCCGCGCAGTTCCTGATCGGCGATCGGCTATGAGCATCGCGCGCGCCCGGCTCTGGCATGTGCCGCATCTGGCCCGCATCCTGTGGGCGTTTACCCGGGCGACGCCGTGGCTGCCTCAGGTGCGCAGCCCGCGCGACGATCTGCGCGCGCTCCTGTGGGTGACGCGGCGGGGCTGGGTCCGCATTCTGCGCGACGGGTCGGGTATTGCCGGCTTCATCGTACGCGACGGCTCGCGGGTGCATGCGCTTTACGTCGCGCCTGCGCGGCGCGGACAGGGCCATGGCGGCGCACTGCTGGCCGAGGCCAAGGGCGATGCGGGCGCGCTCGATCTGTGGGTGCTAGAGCGCAACCGACCCGCGCGCGCGTTCTATGCGGCGCAGGGCTTTCGCGAGGCCGTACGCGGGCAGGGGGCGGGCAATGACGAGGGCCTGCCCGATATCCTGATGATCTGGAGTGAGGGGGAAGAGCTGGCATGACCAATGGCCCGGTTCTGATTGATCTTGACGAAGACAGGGCGGCGGAGCCTGATCGTGCGCCGCCCGTGCCCGACGACCAGCCCCGCCCCGAGGGCCGTGCGATGCAGGCGGCGATGGCGCGTGCGGCGCGGCGGCCGTCGCGGTTGGCGCGGGCGTTCTGGTCGCTGGCGCTTGGCCTCGTCGGCGCGGCGGTCTCGGTCGCGGCCTGGGATTTCGCGACAGGGTTGATCGCGCGCGCGCCGCTTCTGGGCTATGCGGTCGCGGGGATGGGGGTGGCGCTGCTCTTTGTGGTGGTGCTTATCGCCCTGCGCGAGGTTGCGGCCTTTGCGCGACTGGGACGGCTCGACAGTCTCCGGCATGGCGCGAACGAAGCGTTGGCAGAGGAGGACCTGTCTGGTGCGCGCGCGACGGTGACGCGGCTTTCGACGCTCTATGCCGGGCGTGATGTGCTGCACTGGGGACAGGCGCGGCTGAAAGAGCGCGAGGGCGATCAGTTCGACGCCGAGGCGCTTTTGGGTCTGGCGGAGGCCGAGTTGCTGGCACCGCTCGATGCGCAGGCCCTGCAAGAGATCGAATTGGCGGCACGACAGGTGGCGACGGTCACTGCGCTGGTGCCGCTGGCGCTCGCGGATGTGGCGGGGGCGCTGATTGCCAATCTGCGGATGATCCGGCGCATTGCCGAGATCTATGGCGGGCGCGCCGGTGTGCTGGGCAGCTGGCGGCTGACCCGGGCGGTGATGGCGCATCTGGTGGCCACGGGCGCGGTGGCCGTGGGTGACGACATGATCAGCAGCGTCGCGGGCGGCAGCATGCTCTCGAAACTGTCGCGCCGCTTTGGCGAGGGGGTGGTCAATGGCGCGCTGACCGCGCGCGTGGGGGTAGCCACGATGGAGGTCTGTCGCCCGCTGCCCTTTCTGCGAGTGCGTCGCCCGTCGGTCTCGGGTCTGGTGAAACGCGCGCTTGTTGGGCTCTTTCCAACGCGGTAGCGTCTGCGGAATGTAATGGTGAAGGCGGGTGCGCGGCGTGGATATTCTTGTCGGTTTTCTCGGTCTGGGGTCGATCCTTCTGGTTCTGGCTGTGCCCTATCTGCTGATCGCGCAGGCCGGGCTTCGGCGCAGGGTGCGTGCATTGGAAAAGGCAAATGCAGACCTGCGCGACGGTTCGGTTTCGCAACGGACTGATGAGGTTACACCGGCGATACCCGAGGCCGCACCACATCCGCTGTCGGCACCAAAGGCAGCCCGTGCGACGCAGGCGCGCGCATCAATGTCAGAGCCTGAAGCCGCGACGTCCTCGACTGTGACGCGCGGTCAGGTTCCGCGCGCCTTCGTGTTTCGCGCTGACCGGATTGCCGCCCTCGGACAGTGGTTGCGCGACAATTGGGCGCTTGCTGTGGCGGGGCTGTCGATGGCGCTCTCCGGGGTGTTCATGGTGCAGTACGGCGTCGAGCAGGGGTTGCTAACGCCGGTCTGGCGCGTCATCGGTGCGCTGCTCCTGGGGGCTGGACTGATCGCTGGTGGCGAGGTGATCCGGCGGCGGCATGGCGACGAGACGCAAGGTGCGACGCAATCGCTTCCCTCGGTGCTCTCCGGGGCTGGGCTTGTCTCACTCTTCGCAGGGGTGCTGGCGGCGCATGCGCTTTATACTCTCATTCCCGCAGGAACGGCGCTGCTTGGGCTGGTGACGGTGGCCGCTGTGGCCATTGTGTTGGGCTGGTTCTACGGTCCAGTGCTGGCGGCGGGCGGCATCATCGGCGCGGCCGCCGCGCCGTTTCTTCTTGGCGGCTCCTCCGAGGCACCCTGGCTGTTCTACTACTATTTTGTGCTGATTGCCCTCGCCGGGCTTGCCGTGGATACGGTCAAGAGATGGGCCTGGGTATCGGCGCTGGTGCTTGTAGTGACGATGCTGGCAGCCATTGGTCTTTACGTCATGGGCGTGGAGGCCGCGCATTTCCTCGTTTTCCTCGCTCTGCTGAGCGCAATGGCGCTGGTCATCCCTGAACGTAGGCTCATGCCGCGCCATGCGGGCACGTCGATCTTGGGCATGATGCTGGGACATCGGCCCTTGCCGGAATTTCCAACCCGCCTTGGCGGCGGAATGGTGATTGCGGCCAGCGTCGGGGCGATTGTGGTTGCAGCAGATGCACAGTCTGTCGTGCTGGTCTGGCTGGCGATTGGCCTGCTGGCGCTGCTATTGAGTGGTGCGCTGTGGTGGTTGCGTGGGGCCGAGGGCTTGCAGGATATTGCCCTAGCCCCGGCGATTGCCGTGGTCTTTGTCGTGGCGGAACAGTCACCCTATCCCTTTGGGCCGCTCCTGAGTGCCTTCCGCGCCCCGCGTGTACCGGAATCGGACATGCCCCTGACGGTCACCGTGATCCTTGGGTTGGCCGCGATTGCCAGCCTGCTGGCCAATGGGCGGATGCGGCGCGCGGCGGACGTGTCAGCACCAGGCCCGGCGATCCTCTGGACGATTGGGGCCGCCATGTTCGCGCCGGGGATGCTCCTGATGTTCGAATTCCTATGGCAACCGGCGGTGGTTCTTGGGGCTTACGTCTGGGCGCTGCACGCGCTTGCCCTCGCGGCGTTGATGACGGGGCTCGCCATGCGTTGTCACCGGGATGCCGGGCCGGTCGAGCCTGCCTTGCGGGCCGCCATCTTCGCCGTTGCGGCGCTCACCCTGATTGCGCTTGCGCTATTCCTCTTGCTGGCCGACTCGGCGTTGACCGTGGCGCTTGGTGTGATGGTTTTAGGCACGACTTTGATCGACCGACGTCATGATCTGCCGCTCTTGGGTTGGGCTCTGCAGGCAGGCGCGGTGATCATCGGGTATCGGCTGATCGTCGATCCCGGTGTCTTCTGGGGGATGGACGCCGCGCCCGTGCAGGTTTGGCTGGCCTATGGCGGCGCGATCACTCTGCTGGCTGCGGCCTGGCGGGTCATGGCACATCGCCCGCAGTCTGCCGCACGCGTCGTGCTGGAAAGCGCGGTCTGGACGTTATCGTCGGTGTTTGCCTGCGTGCTGCTGTTCCGCGTGATGGGCGAAGACAGGCTATTCAGCCATTGGGGCGCGGGCCTTTTGGCGACAGTATGGATTGTCTCGGCGCTGAATCAACTCTACCGGCTGAAGGCGGGTGGGGGTCTCATCCGCGCGGTGCGGATCAGTCTCGCCAGCGTCTTTGGATTGATGGGATTGGGCCTGATTCTGTTGCAAGTGACGCTTCTCAACCCGATTTTTGATATCTTTACCGACGAACGCGTGATTGGCCCGCCAATCCTCGACAGTCTTGCTGTGGCCTGCCTGCCCCTTGCCCTGGCCTTCGGTATTGCGGCCTGGCGGCTGACGCATCTGCCGCGCTTTTTGCGGTCGGGCTTTGTGGCGGTGTCCGCGGGCTATGCCGCGGCCTTCGCGGCGCTCGAGATACGCAGGCTCTGGCGCGGGACTGACCTGTCGGTGCCCGGAGTGACACAGCCGGAACTCTACTCGTATACCGTGGCCATGCTTGTGGTCGCTGTGGCGATGCTGCTCTTGGCCTTCGCCCGCCGCTCGGTTGGGCTGCGAAAGTTGGCGATGTTGGGGGTTGCGCTGACCGTGGCCAAGGTTTTCGTGATCGACACGTCCGGCCTGTCGGGCCTGATCCGGGTGATGTCTTTCATGGGGCTTGGCCTCGGGCTGGCGGGGCTGGTGTGGCTCAATCGCAAGATGTCAGCGCAATGGGATCGCGCCAAGGGCAGCAGCTAGCGCAGCTTGGGTACCCCGCCGGGCAGGGTGTCACGCTCTACCACGCCCGCGCGCAGGGACCGCCCGATGCGATGCGCCAGGGCCGACCATGCGGCGGCCTGATCCGGGCGCAACTCGGCGCTCAACACACTGTCAAAGAGGTCAAGCCAGGTGGAGAACATGCCGGGCCGGACATTCCTGGCCTTCACATGTGCGGCCATCGGCGAGCCGTCATAGACCCGCTCATGCAGGATGGAATTGGCCCAGAAATCGGCGACCTTGGCCTCATGCGCCGGCCAGTCGTCGACATGCACGGCAAAGACCGGGCCGAGCGTGGGATGCGCGCGCACCGCCTCGTAGAACGCGGCGACGACCCGCTCGATCTCGGGGCGGGTGATGTCAAAGCGCGGGGGCAGGGCGGTGGTCATGCTCTTTATGTGGCGCGGGATGCGGGCCGTGGCAATCCCCCCTTGTGAGTGGGTCGGGCCGAAATCTTCAAAAGATTTCGGAGCGCTTTCTTTTCAAGAAAGCGGGGGCTCCCCCTCTGGACGCCTGCCGGGTGCGCGCCTATAAGGCGGGCATGGTGAGATGCATAGCGATCATTATTCGAATTACATGCCCGGCGCTCTGACCCTATCGAGCCGCCGGGATCACAGGCGTTTGAGCCATCGCGCCGCCCCAGACCCCCAGATTTTCAACACCCAGTGACAAAGGACGTCACCCATGTGTTCTGACATGCCCGACTACAAAGACACCCTTAACCTGCCGCAAACCGAGTTCCCGATGCGCGCGGGCCTGCCCAAGCGCGAGCCGGAATGGCTCGCCCGGTGGGAAGAGATCGGCATCTACGACCGGCTGCGCGAGCGGGCCGGCGGCCGCCCGCCCTTTACCCTGCATGACGGCCCTCCTTACGCCAACGGCCACCTGCATATCGGTCACGCGCTCAACAAGATCCTCAAGGACATGGTGGTGCGTTCGCAGCAGATGATGGGGCGCGACGCGCGCTATATCCCGGGCTGGGATTGCCACGGGCTGCCCATCGAGTGGAAGATCGAGGAGCAGTACCGCGCGAAGGGCATGGACAAGGACAAGGTCGATGTCGTGGATTTCCGCCAGGAGTGCCGGAAATTCGCCGAAGGCTGGATCGACGTGCAGCGGGGCGAGTTCAAGCGGCTGGGGATCACGGGCAAGTGGGACAAGCCGTACCTGACGATGGATTTCCGCGCCGAGCGGATCATCGCGGAGGAGTTCCAGAAGTTCCTGATGTCAGGCGTGCTCTATCGGGGGTCCAAGCCAGTGATGTGGTCGCCCATTGAAAAGACCGCGCTGGCCGAGGCGGAGGTGGAGTATCACGACAAGGAGAGCTTTACCGTTTGGGTGAAGTTCGAGGTGACCGCCATTGACGAGGACAAATATCAGAAAGCAGTGCTTGATCGGGGTGCTTACACGCGCTCCGCACCAAGCAAAGATTCTGAGAATGATCAGGTCTCCCTGAACACCGAAGCTACGGATGCGTTGCGCGAACGGGCCAACACTCCCCCAACTGATCTTCTTGGTGCGCACGTCGTCATCTGGACCACCACCCCTTGGACGATCCCGTCCAACAAGGCGGTGGTTTACGGCGAAGACATTTCCTATGGCCTCTACGAGGTGACCGGCACGCCGGGCGAATGCTGGGCCGATGTGGGCGACCGTTTCATCCTCGCCGACAAGCTGGCCGGGGACGTGATGACCCGCGCGCGGCTGGAGGACGGGATGTATACCCGCCTGCGCGACGTGAGCGCCGAGGAGCTGGCGGGCCTCTCGTTGCAACACCCCCTGGCCCATGCTGAAGGTTCCAACGGCGAATGGGACGACCTGCGCGATTTCCGCGCTGCCGATTTCGTCACCGATGAGGAGGGCACGGGCTTTGTCCATTGCGCGCCCAGCCACGGCATGGAGGAATACGAGCTCTATCGCGGTCTGGGCATGCTGGATCAGGTGATCACCTATAACGTGCTCGACGATGGCTCCTTCCGGCCCGATCTGCCGTTCTTTGGCGGCACGTTCATCCTTGACCGCAAGGGCAGGGAGGGCAATGCTAACAAGGCCGTCATCGACAAGCTGGTCGAGGTCGGCGGGCTGCTTGCCCGCGGCAAGATCAAGCATTCCTACCCGCATAGCTGGCGCTCCAAGGCGCCGGTGATCTACCGCAACACGCCGCAATGGTTCGCCGCCATCGACCGCGCCGTGGGCGACGGGGAGGACGCCTATGGCACCACGATCCGGGAGCGTGCGCTGCGCTCCATCGACGAGCTGGTGACATGGACGCCCAAGACAGGGCGCAATCGGCTGTATTCGATGATCGAGGCGCGGCCGGACTGGGTGCTGTCGCGGCAACGCGCATGGGGTGTGCCGCTGACATGCTTTGTGAAGAAAAGCGCGCAACCGACGGATTCGGAATATCTTTTGCGCAACGCGGAGGTGAACGCGCGCATTCTTGAGGCGTTCGAGGCCGAAGGCGCGGATGCCTGGTACAAGGAGGGGGCAAAAGAGCGGTTCCTAGAAGGGATCGTTGACCCGGAGGCTTGGGAGAAGGTCGATGACATTCTCGACGTGTGGTTCGATTCAGGCTCCACCCATGCCTTCGTGCTGCGCGACCGCGAAGACGGGTCGGCGGACGGTATGGCCGATCTCTACCTCGAAGGCACCGATCAGCATCGCGGCTGGTTCCATTCCTCGATGCTGCAAGCCTGCGGCACCATCGGGCATGCGCCCTATCGCGGCGTGCTGACGCACGGGTTCACGCTTGACGAGAAGGGCAACAAGATGTCCAAATCGCTCGGCAATACCGTGGCTCCCGAGGATGTGACCAAGCAATACGGGGCAGATATCCTGCGGCTCTGGGTGGCGCAGGCGGATTACACGGCCGATCTGCGGATCGGGCCCGAGATTCTCAAGGGTGTGGCCGATGGCTATCGCCGCTTGCGCAACACGATGCGTTTCATGCTGGGCGGGCTGAGCCATTTCAGCGAGGCGGACCGGGTGGACCCCTCGGAGATGCCGGAACTGGAGCAATGGGTGCTGCACCGGCTGGCAGAGCTGGACCACAAGGTGAAGTCAGGCTATGAAGCCTATGATTTCCAAGGTGTTTTCCAGCAGATCTTTAACTTCGCCACGATCGAGCTGTCGGCCTTTTATTTCGACATCCGCAAGGACGCGCTCTATTGCGACGGCGATACCGCACGTCGCCGTGCGGCGCGGACGGTGCTTGATCTGCTCTTCCACCGGCTGACCACCTGGCTTGCACCGGTGCTGGTCTTTACCATGGAAGAGGTCTGGCTGGAGCGCTTCCCCGGCGCGCAAAGCTCGGTGCACCTGACCGATATCCCCGCCACCCCCGCTGACTGGTTGAATGAGCCGCTGGCGGCGAAATGGGCGCAGGTGCGCCAAGCGCGGCGCGTGGTGACGGCGGCGCTGGAGGTGCAGCGCAGCGACAAGGTGATCGGGGCCTCATTGGAGGCCGCGCCCATCGTGCATGTGCGCGATGCCGACATGCTGGCGGCGCTGAAATCGGTGAATTTCGAGGATATCTGCATCACCTCGGATATCACCCTCACCGACACGCCGCGCCCCGATGAGGCGTTCCGCATGCCCGAAGTGGACACGGTTGGCGTGGTCTTTGCCAAGGCGGATGGCGAGAAATGTCAGCGTTGCTGGAAGATTCTGCCGGATGTGGGCAATCACGCCCATCCCGGCACCTGCAAACGCTGCGATGCCGCATTGTCCGAGATGAAGGTTCGGGCGTAACCGTCTGAAAATTGAGTATTTTTGCCAATAGGAAGACGCGGGTGGGGCTCAGGCCTCGCCGCGTTCTTCGGCCTTGGCGCGATTCCAGAGCGCGTCCATTTCCGCGAGATCCGATTGATCGGGTGTCTTGCCCGCCTCGGATAGCAGCGCCTCGATCCGCTCGAACCGGCGGGTGAATTTCGCGTTGGCGCGGCGCAGGGCGGTTTCAGGGCAGAGATTCATGTGCCGTGCGAGATTGGCCATGACGAACAGGAGATCGCCGAATTCCTCTTCGACCTTGTCCTGCGTCAGATGCTGCACGGCCTCGTGAAGCTCTTTAACTTCTTCCTGTATCTTGCTGAGAACGTGAGAGGTTTCCGGCCAGTCAAAGCCCACGCGCGCGGCGCGTTTCTGCAGCTTGACGGCCCGCAGCAGGGCCGGAAGGCCGAGCGCCACCCCGTCGAGCGTGCCGGATTTCGCCTCGGCTGCCCGCTCGGCGGCCTTGATCGCCTCCCAGTCTCGGGTCTGTTGCTCGGCGCTCTTGTCACGGCTCTCGGTGCCGAAGACATGCGGATGCCGCGAGACCATCTTGTCGGAGATGGCATTGGCCACGTCCTCGACATCGAACAACCCGTGATCCTGCGCGATCTGCGCATGAAAGATCACCTGCAACAGCAGATCGCCCAACTCGCCGCGCAATTCCGGCCAGTTTTCCTGCTCGATGGCGTCGGCGACTTCGTAAGCTTCTTCAATGGTATAGGGGGCGATGCTCGTAAAGTCCTGCTCGATATCCCAGGGGCATCCCGTCTCGGGATCGCGCAGCCGCGCCATGATGGCAATGAGGCGCGGCATGCCGCCCGAAGGGTCGTGAATGAGCGTGTCGTCAGGCATTGCAGCGGCCTCCGCTTTGGGGTTGAGTGGACCCTGACGCGAGAAGGAAAGGATGTCCAGAGATGGCCGTGATCAACCGCATAGCGGGCTTTGCCGATGAGATGACCGCCTGGCGCAGGCATCTGCATGCCAATCCCGAGATCGGATTCGACTGTCACAAGACGGCGGCCTTCGTGGTCGAGCGGTTGCGGGAGTTCGGGATCACCCAGATCGAGACGGGCATTGCCGAGAGCGGCGTCGTCGCGGTGATCGAGGGGCAGGGCGCGGGCCCCTGCATCGGCTTGCGCGCCGATATGGACGCGCTGCCGATGGAGGAGATCACCGGGGTCGAGTATGCCAGCCAACGCCCCGGAAAGATGCATGCATGTGGCCATGACGGGCATACCACCATGCTTCTCGGTGCGGCCAAGTACCTTGCCGAAACACGGAATTTCGCGGGCAAGGTGGTGCTGATCTTTCAACCCGCCGAAGAGGGGCCGGGCGGCGGGCGCGTGATGGTCGAGGAGGGTATGCTGAGCCGCCACGCGGTGGATCAGGTCTATGCGCTGCATACCTTGCCAGGCGCGCCGGAGGGCACGTTCGAGACGACGCCGGGGCCGATCATGGCGGCGGTGGATACGCTGCATGTGGACGTGATCGGGCAAGGCGGGCACGGGGCCTTTCCGCATGAGACGCGCGATCCGGTGATCGCTGCCGTGGCGATCGTGCAGGCCATCCAGACGATCATAACAAGGAACCGTAACCCTCTGGATGATCTGGTTATTTCTGTGACGCAGATCCATACCGGCAGTGCCGACAACGTCATTCCCGAGACCGCCTATATCAACGCCACAATCCGCACCTTCAGCCCTGAGGTTCAGGCGATGGTGCACCGGCGTCTGCGTGAGGTGGCCGAGGGCACGGCGGCGGCGCATGGGGTGCGGGCGGAGGTGCGGATCGATGTGGGCTATCCGGCGACGCTGAATGATGCGGCCAAGACCGGCTTTGCCGCCGAGGTGGCGCGCGAGGTTGCGGGCTCTGAGGCAGTGATCGCGGATCGCACCCGCGAAATGGGGGCCGAGGATTTCTCCTACATGCTGCAGGAGCGTCCAGGCTGTTATCTGTTCCTGGGCCAAGGCGACGGGCCGGGTCTGCATCATCCGGGGTTTAATTTCAACGATGCGGTAGCCCCGGTCGGGGCGTCGTTCTTTGCCCGGATCGTGGAGCGGGCACAGCCGGTGAACGGAGGGGCGTGATATGGCGCTGGAAGATGCGAAAACACAAGTCGATCAGGCGTTTACGCGCGAAACCTCGCGTGGTCTGAGCTATGAGAATACCTTTGGTGGTGCGCTGTCCTTTGCGCGGCGGCGCTACACCAAGGACCTCGCCGGCGTGGATGTGGCGATCACCGGGGTGCCGTTTGATCAGTCGGTGACGAACCGTCCGGGCACGCGGTTGGGACCGCGCGCCATTCGCGAGGCGAGTGCGTTGCAGGTGTTCGATCCCCCATATGGCTGGGACGGGTATGATCCGCTTTCGAGCCTCAGCATCGTGGATTATGGCGATCTGGCGTTTGATTACGCCAAGATCGCCGAGTTTCCCGAGGCGTTGACGGCGCATATCCGGGGCATTCTCGACGCCGGTGCAGCAACTATCACGCTGGGTGGTGATCACTACATTTCTCTCCCGATTCTAGAGGCTTACGCGGAGAAGTTCGGGCCGGTGGCGCTGGTGCAGTTCGATGCGCATTCCGATACCTGGGTCGATGACGACATGACCCGGATCGACCATGGCACGATGTTCTACAAGGCGGTGAAACTGGGGCTGATCGACGTGGAGCGGTCGGTGCAGGTTGGCATTCGCACGGTGAACCCTGACACGATGGGCATCGCGACCATCGACGCGCGCGAGGTGCATCTGGAGGGGCCAGTCAAGACCGCTCGCAAGATCAAGGAGATTGTTGGCGATGCCCAAGTCTACATGACCTTCGATATCGACGCGCTGGACCCGGCCTATGCGCCGGGCACGGGCACGCCGGTCTGGGGCGGGCTTACCTCGGCGCAGGCGGCGATCATGCTGCGTGATCTGGCCGGCATCAACCTGTTGGGCGGCGATGTGGTGGAGGTCTCGCCGCCCTTTGACACAACCGGATCCACGTCGATTGCCGGGGCGCATGTGGCGATGGAAATGCTGTGCCTCTGGGGCTGGACGCGGCGATGAGGTGGGCTGTTCATCCTGCGTGATCGCCCGACTTGATCGGACGATCCCGCGGCCGTGAGATCCTCGGGTCAAGCCCGAGGATGACGGGTGGCTGCCCGAGGAGGGCGGTGCATTTGGTCAGGCGTTGGCTTCGCGGATCTTCTCGGCAGCGGCCTTGTCATAGGTGACGCCGTTCTGCTCGAAGAGCTGATCAAGCTCGCCCGAGAGGGTCATTTCGGTGATGATGTCGCAGCCGCCGACGAATTCGCCCTTGACGTAGAGTTGCGGGATGGTCGGCCAGTCTGAGTAATTCTTGATACCCTGCCGGATTTCCTCGTCGGCGAGCACGTTCACATCGGCGAAATCGACACCCATGTAGTTGAGCACGCCCGCCACGCGGCTGGAGAAGCCGCATTGCGGCATGTCCTTGGTGCCCTTCATGTAGAGCACGACGTCGGAAGATTTCACGGTGTCTTCGATGCGGGATTTTGCGTCAGTCATGTGCGGCTATCCTGTTCGTTTGGGTCTGCGGGATCGGGTTGGGTTTCGGCAGTGTTTTCGCCATCGTCGTCGCCGTCGCCGGGGGTGTAGTCCTCGGGGTCGTAGCTTTCTTCATCCTCGGCGATGGCACCTACATGGGTGGTGTTGGTTTCCGGGTCGTAGGTGAGCCCGTATTCGGCACGTCCCTCGCGTTTGAAGCGGCTGTATTCCGACCATGTGGCGTAGACGAACACCGCCACGAAGGGCAACAGCAGGGCAACTACAAGCAGGCGGGCATCCAAGACGGGTTACTCCGGTGCCTTCGTGGTCAGGGCAAGCGCATGCACGACCCCGTTGGGGCCGTCCATCTTGCCCTTGAGCGCGGCATAGACTGAGCGCTGCTGCTGCACGCGGTTCATCCCGCGAAAGCTCTCGTCGATGACCTCGGCGGAGAAGTGGACGCCGTCATCACCCTCGACCCGGATCTGGGCATTGGGTAGGGTGTCGCGGATCAGCGCTTCGAGGTCGGAGGCGAGCATGGCCATGGGCATCTCCTTGTCACGGTCTGCTCTTGATTTAGAGCGCGACCGGCCCGAGCGCAAGGGAGCGTGAGGACCGCGGGGGGTGGCCGTGTGGGCTAGATATCCTCGCCTTTCTTCAGCAGATCGTCGATGAGTGCGCGTTGCAGCGCGCCGCTGTCGCCGCCCCCGTACTGCAGCGCGCCGCCGGAGTAGAGCGTGCCGTAGCTCTGGGCGAGGTTGACGACCTGTCCAAGTCCGGAAATCAGCTGGTCTTTTTCGAGTGGTGTCAGTGGGTGAATGAAGGCCGACCACAGGATATCCTTGGCGAGGGCGTAGCGCGCATCGAGGGCGGTATCGAAATTGGCCTGGAGGATGCGCTGCATGTCTTCGCTGGAGACTTCGTCGCTCTTGGCCACGGGGGTGATGGCGCGCATGCGGTCAGCGGTCTCGTCGGTGACAATGAGCACCTGCACCTCATTGATGGTCAGCTGCCAGATCGTACCGTTGGATTGCAGATCGGGATCTAGGGCGCGCAGGATCGTATCCAGCCGATCAATGGTCATTGGCGGCTCTGCCGCCGTGGTGTCGGGGTTGTCTGGTGGGGCCGGTGTTGGCTCCTGTGCCGCAAGACCGAGCGGCAGGAGCATCAGACAGGCGAGAAGCAGGTGACGGAGCATGGCGGCGTCCTTTCATGGCATGCTCCGAGCGTGCCACAGCCGGGCGGGCCGCGCCACGGTGCTCCGCAAAACGTGAAGGCGCGTCAGTAACCGCGCCAGATCCAGCCGCCGCCCAGAACCCGGCTGCCCTCGGGTGCATAGAACACGCAGGCCTGACCGGGTGAGACGCCTTCCTCTGCGGTGAGCAACTCGACCTCGGCCTCGGTCTCGGAGAGCGGGCGCAGCACTGCATCGCGCGGGGGGCGGGTGGAGCGGACCTTGACCGATACGGCCCACTCGTTGCGCGAACCGAGCGGCTCATCGCCAAGCCAGTTTATCTCGCGCAGGGGGACGCGGCGGGTGGCCAGCATCTCCTTGGGGCCGACGATTACGCGGTGATTGTCCACATCGAGCCGGACCACGTAGAGCGGCTCTTCCAGTCCGCCGATGCCGAGACCGCGGCGCTGGCCGATCGTGTAGTGGATGACGCCCTCATGGCGTCCGAGGACACGCCCGTCGGCATGCACGATCTCGCCCGGTTCGGCGGCACCGGGGCGCAGTTTCTCGATCACGCTGGCGTAGTTGCCGTTCGGCACGAAACAGATATCCTGACTGTCAGGCTTGTCGGCCACTTGCAGGCCGTATTGCGCCGCCAATTCCCGCGTGGCCTGCTTGGAGGGCAGGTGGCCGAGCGGGAAGCGCAGGTAGTCAAGCTGCTCCGGCGTCGTGGAGAACAGGAAATAGGATTGGTCACGCGCGGCGTCGGTGGCGCTATGGAGTTCGGGGCCCTGCGCGCCCATCTTGCGCTGGATGTAATGGCCTGTCGCCATGCAATCGGCGTCAAGGTCGCGGGCGGTTTCCAGAAGATCCTTGAACTTCACCCGCTCGTTACAGCGGATGCAGGGCACCGGGGTGGCCCCTGCCAGGTAGCTGTCGGCGAACTCGTCGATCACTGCGTCGCGAAAGATGTTCTCGTAATCGAGCACGTAATGCGGAAAGCCCAGATCCTCGGCCACGCGGCGGGCGTCGTGAATGTCGACGCCGGCACAGCAGGCCCCTTTTTTGGCCAGCGCCGCGCCGTGGTCGTAGAGTTGCAGCGTCACGCCCACCACGTCATAGCCTTCGGACGCCAGATGCGCGGCCACGACGGAACTATCGACGCCGCCAGACATGGCCACGACAACGCGCGTCTCGGCAGGGCTTTTCGCAAAGCCCAGAGAGTTCAGGGGAGTGTCGATGTCCAGTGCCATTCGGGGTCTCCGCTCGGGTCTCGCAGAATATAGGAAAATCCTAATCACTCTCAAGCCCCGGTTTCATCCGTCGTTAAGGGAGATGACGGCAGTTTTGCCGTCAGTGGAAAGAAGGGGTGAATGCGATGTATCTCAAGAAAGTCGGAGGGCCAAGGGCAGTGACACTGCCAGATGGCACGGTATTCAGCTACGCAGACCTGCCGCCGCCGGACACGCGGCGTTGGGTGGCGTCACGCAAGCTCGCTGTGGTGCGGGGTGTCGCCTATGGGTTGATTTCTCAGTCTGAAGCGTTGCGCACCTATGAGTTGAGCGAGGAAGAGTTCCTAGGTTGGCTGTCCGCGGTAAAGAGCCACGGAGAAAATGCGCTCAAGGTAACGTTACTCAAGGATTATAGACAATCATGAGGCGTGTACGCAAAATGTTCCAGTGACGGTAACGCAAGGTTAACCATTTATGTCCAGTCTTGCGAGGAAGCCTGAGAGATGAACGGAGAAGCCTTATGCATGTATTACTGGTCGAGGACGACCCCACCACCTCGAAAAGCATCGAGATGATGCTGACCCATGCCAATCTCAACGTCTATACCACGGACTTGGGGGAGGAGGGGATCGATCTGGCGAAGCTTTATGATTACGATCTGATTCTGCTTGATCTGGGGTTGCCGGACATGAACGGGCATGAGGTGCTGCGCCAGCTACGCCTGTCGCGGATCGAGACGCCGATCCTGATCCTGTCCGGGGCCGATGACACCGAAAGCAAGATCAGGGGTTTTGGGTTTGGAGCCGACGATTACCTTACCAAGCCGTTTCACCGGGAGGAACTGGTGGCGCGCATCCACGCGATCATTCGCCGATCCAAGGGGCATTCGCAGTCTATAATACGCACCGGCAAGATCAACGTCAATCTCGATGCCAAGACGGTCGATGTGGCGGCGCAGGCGGTGCACCTGACCGGCAAGGAATACCAGATGCTGGAACTCTTGAGCCTGCGAAAGGGCACGACGCTGACCAAGGAGATGTTTCTGAACCATCTTTATGGCGGCATGGACGAGCCGGAGTTGAAGATCATCGACGTGTTCATCTGCAAGCTGCGAAAGAAACTGACCGAGGCGACGGGCGGCGAGAATTACATCGAAACTGTCTGGGGGCGGGGCTATGTGCTGCGCGATCCCGAGCCGGGCGAGATGGAGGGCACGCCACTGGCCATCGGGGCCTGAGCGGCGCCTGATCTCTGGACCTCTGATCTCGCTGGCCCTATCACTCTGACAGGGAAGGGGCGCGCGGCCCCGCAACCGTCAGCGCGATGAGGGGCCGATGAGCGATACGACAGAGGGCGCGGATCTTGAGGTTGAGGATCTGACCGAGCTGCAGGCGCGCGCCGAACTGGCGCGGCTGGCGGAGATTCTGGCAGCGGCCAACACCGCCTATCACACCGAAGACGCGCCCGAGATCAGCGATGCGGACTATGACGCTCTCAGGGCGCGGAATGCCGATATAGAGGCGCGATTTCCGCACCTCAAACGCGTCGATAGCCCGTCGGATCAGGTGGGCGCGGCCCCGGCAGAAGGCTTTGCAAGGGTTCGGCACAGCATCCGCATGCTCAGCCTCGGCAATGCGTTCGAGGACGAGGATATCACCGAATTCGATGCGCGTATCCGGCGCTATCTGGGGTTGGCCGAGGATGCGCGCCTTGCCTATACCTCGGAGCCCAAGATCGACGGGCTGAGCCTGAGCCTGCGCTACGAGGGCGGCCACCTGCTGCAGGCCGCGACGCGCGGCGATGGTGAGGTGGGCGAGAATGTCACCGCCAATGCCCGCACAATCGCGGATATTCCCGAACGGCTGGAGGATACCCCCAAGGTGCTCGAAGTGCGCGGCGAGGTCTATATGAGCCACGAGGATTTCGAGGCGCTGAACGAGCGGCAGGCCGAGCGCGGGGCCAAGACCTTTGCCAATCCGCGCAATGCCGCCGCCGGGTCTCTGCGGCAACTCGATTCCACCATCACTGCCGCGCGCCCGCTGCGCTTCTTCGCCTATGGCTGGGGCGAGGTGACGGCCCCGCTGGCCGATACGCAGATGGGTGCGATTGAGCGGCTGGCCAGCCTCGGCTTCTCCACCAATCCGCTGACCAAGCTCTGCGACGGCCCCGCTGCGCTGCTGGCCCATTATGCCGAAATCGAACAGGCGCGCGCCACGCTTGGCTATGACATCGACGGGGTAGTCTACAAGGTCGATGATTTGGCGCTGCAGGCGCGTCTCGGCTTCCGTTCGACCACTCCGCGTTGGGCGATAGCGCATAAGTTCCCCGCCGAACTCGCGTGGACACGGCTCGAGGCGATCGACATTCAGGTCGGGCGTACCGGTGCGCTGTCGCCCGTGGCGCGGCTCACGCCGGTGACGGTGGGGGGCGTCGTGGTTAGCAACGCGACGCTGCATAATGAGGATTATATTGTCGGGCGCGACAGCAAAGGCGAGGTTATTCGGGACGGCAAGGATATTCGCGTGGGCGATTGGGTGCAGGTCTACCGCGCGGGTGACGTGATCCCTAAAGTCGCCGATGTGGACCTGTCGAAACGGCCCGAGGGGGCGGAGCCTTATGTCTTTCCCACCACCTGCCCGGACTGCGGAAGCGACGCGGTGCGCGAGGAGGGTGACGCGGTGCGCCGCTGCATGGGGGGCCTCGTCTGCCCTGCGCAGGCGGTGGAAAAGCTCAAGCATTTCGTTTCCCGCGCGGCCTTTGACATCGAGGGGCTTGGCGCGAAGCAGGTCGAACAGTTCTACCGCGATGGCTGGATCGCGGAACCCGCCGATATCTTCACCCTGCAAGAGCGCTATGGCCGTGGCATGCAGCAGCTGAAGAACCGCGAGGGCTGGGGCGAGAAGAGCGCGAATAACCTCTTTGAGGCAATTGAAGAGAAAAGGAAAATTCCTTTCGGGCGGCTGCTCTTTGCGCTTGGTGTTCGACACGTGGGCGAGCAGGCCAGCAATCTCATCGCGCGCAATTACGGCCGGTGGGAGGAGTTCACGGCGGCGATGGATGGCGCGGCGGGTTTTGACGGGC
This sequence comes from Roseovarius sp., assembly GCF_040219995.1. Lineage (GTDB taxonomy): Bacteria > Pseudomonadota > Alphaproteobacteria > Rhodobacterales > Rhodobacteraceae > Roseovarius. The sequence goes on from NZ_JAVJUC010000014.1 coordinate 351,837, forward strand.
CCGAATGGGAGCGCCTGCTCGGGATCGACGGCGTGGGCGAGGTGCTGGCGCGCAGCCTGGTCGGGGCCTTTGCCGAAGACAACGAGCGCGCGAGCATCGAGCGGCTGGCCAAGCATCTCGAGGTTGAGGAGGCCGCCGCCCCTGACACCTCGGGCAGCCCGATGGCGGGCAAGACGGTGGTCTTCACCGGCAGCCTCGAGAAGATGACCCGCGCCGAGGCCAAGGCGCGGGCCGAAGCCCTGGGCGCCAAGGTCTCGGGCAGCGTCAGCGCACGCACTGATCTTTTGGTGGCTGGGCCGGGGGCGGGTTCAAAGGCCAAGAAGGCCGCGGATCTGGGCATCGAAACGATGGACGAGGACGAGTGGCTCGCTCTCATCGGGGACGCATGACCGGGCGGCCCGAGATCCTGTTTCCGCTCTTCGCGGGGCTCGACACGCTGGAGGGGGTGGGGCCGAAGACGGCGCAGCATCTGGCAGCATTGGACATCACCCGCCCGCGCGACCTGATCTTTACCCTGCCGCATTCCGGCGTCGACCGGTCGCGACGTGCCACCGTGCAGGGGGCGGAGATTCCCGGCGTCGTGACGGTCGAGGTGACGGTAGGCCAGCACCGGCCCAACACGCGCAAGGGAGGGCCTTACCGCGTGGTGGTCGAGGATGCCGCCACGAGTTTTCAACTCGTGTTTTTCCGCAGCCAGGGCGATTATCTGAAACGTAGTCTTCCCACCGGCGCGCGGCGGGTGGTCTCGGGCAAGGTGGAGCTGTTCGACGGTGTGGCGCAGATGGTGCATCCCGATCACGTGCTGGCGGTGGACGAGGCCGGTGAGATCCCCGCGTTTGAGCCGGTCTATCCGCTGACTGCCGGTGTCACGCAGCGGATGATGGCCAAGGCGGCGCAGGCGGCGCTGACCCGTGTGCCGGATATGGGCGAATGGATCGACCCGGTACAAAAGGCGCAGGCGGGCTGGCCCGATTGGGCGGCGGCGGCGCGCGCCGCGCATGCGCCGGAGCGGGTGCAGGATCTGTCGCCCGCGCATCCGGCGCGCGAGCGGCTGGCCTATGACGAGTTGATGGCGCATCAGCTCACATTGGCGCTGGCGCGGGCCAAGCTGCGCCGGGCCAAGGGGCGGGCGACGGTCGGCACGGGCGCGTTGCAGGCGCGCGTGCTCGACGCGTTGCCCTATGCGCTGACCGGCGCGCAGACCCGCGCGATTGCCGAGATCGCTGGCGATATGGCGTCGGGGATGCGGATGAACCGGCTGTTGCAGGGCGATGTCGGCGCGGGCAAGACGTTGGTCGCGTTCAAGGCGCTGCTGATCGCGGTCGAGGCGGGCGGGCAGGGGGTGATGATGGCCCCCACCGAGATCCTCGCGCGGCAGCATTTGCAGGGTTTGCGGCCCTTGGCCGAGAGCGCGGGCGTGGTGCTTGATATCCTGACAGGCCGCGACAAGGGGGCGGAGCGGCGCGCCAAGCTGGCGGCGCTGGAGCGGGGCGATATCCAGATTCTGGTCGGCACCCATGCGGTCTTTCAAAAGGACGTGGAGTTTGCCGATCTGCGGCTGGCCATCGTCGATGAGCAGCACCGCTTCGGCGTGCGGCAGCGGCTCGAACTGGGCAAGAAGGGCGTGCAGGCGGATGTGCTGGTGATGACGGCAACGCCGATCCCGCGCAGCCTGGCGCTGGCGCAATATGGCGACATGGATGTCAGCGTGCTCGATGAAAAACCGCCCGGGCGCAAGCCGATCAAGACCGCGCTGGTCAATATGGGGCGGATCGACGAGGTGGTCGATCACCTGCGCCGCGCGATTGCCGAGGGGCGGCAGGCCTATTGGGTCTGCCCGCTGGTGGATGAGAGCGAGGTGGTGGATCTGAGTAGCGCCGAGGAGCGATTTCGCCGGTTGCGCGCGGGGTTCGGTGAGGGGGTTGTCGGGCTGGTGCATGGTCAGATGCCGCCCGAGGAGAAAGACGCCGCGATGGCCGCGTTTCAGCGCGGCGAGACCAGTGTGCTGGTCTCGACCACGGTGATCGAGGTGGGGGTCGATGTGCCCAACGCCTCGATCATGGTGATAGAGCGCGCCGAGAGTTTCGGCCTCGCGCAGTTGCACCAATTGCGAGGCCGCGTCGGGCGGGGTGAGGCGGCCTCGACCTGCCTTCTGATGTATCAGGCGCCGTTGAGTGAGGGCGGTGCCAAGCGGCTTGAGACGATGCGCGACACCGAGGACGGGTTTCGCATTGCGGAAGTCGATCTGGAGATGCGCGGGGCGGGCGATCTGATCGGCACCGCACAATCGGGCCTGCCGAAGTTTCGTGTGGCGGACCTTGAGGCGCAGGCGGCGTTGATGGCGGTGGCGCAATCGGATGCGCGCAAGCTGTTGCATGACGATGCGGACCTGGAGGGCGAGCGCGGGCAGGCGGCGCGTGTTCTCTTGTGGTTGATGGAACAGGATCAGGCGATCCGTTTGATTTCAGTCGGTTAGACGCAAATTTCCAATTAGTTCACAAATGTTCTCACAAAGTTCTTTACAGTGTGTCGAAAAAATGAGAACAAAGGGGCAACAGAACGGAGTTCAGGAGGAACCACCCCATGTTGCACCAGATCAAGACCGCCGCGATCCGCGCGCAGGATACGATTGTCGGCGATGCCATCGGGGCCGCCGCACTGATGGTGACGCTGGTTGGCGCGCTCTACCTGCCCGGGATGTTCTGACAGCTTCTTTCAGGTTTCTGCCTGGCGGGTCCACCCTCTGGCCCTTTGTGCGCCGCCCCACTGTCCCAAGTCGGGGAAGCGTCACGCACTGCCTGTCCCAACCGGTTTTCGGGGTCTGCCTCATTCCCCCCCGAATGTCGCCAGAGGATGAGGGCCCGCCACACCTAGTCGCCGCCACCCCTGTCGGGTGTGCGGCGATTTTTTTATCTGGGACCGACGAGGGCTGCATGGGCTGTTGCCGGTGTGTGCGATATCGCACATTCGGCAGTCTCCAACCGTGTTCATGGCGCAAGCTCCGTGTTACTCCGGACCTTCCGTCGGGCGGATGCGCTGAACGAGGACGCTTCCTGTCTCGACAATGCCTTCCATGCGTTCCTCCAGCCGGATCATCTCGGCCATGGCGCGCTTGAGGTTTTCGCTTTCGTCGCCCAATTCACCCAGATCGGCAAAGACGCGCTCGCTGGTTTCGATCTGCGCCTCGGCATTGGTGACCACGGCGCGCAGATCCTCGACGATGCCGCCGATATCCTCTTCGCGCGGGTCGGCGCGGCGGGCTTCAAGATCGGCCACCGCGCGGCGGGCGGCGTCGAACCAGGCCTGCGAGAGGCGCGGTTCGGCCTTGGCGCTGAGCATGGCCGAGCGTTCCAGCCGCCGGATACGCCCGGTCAGGCTGTCGATCCGGTCACGCAGGTCGCTCTGGATCTTGACGATATCGGCATTGACCGAAACGACGCGCGCCAGCACCTCGTCAAGCTCCTCCATCAACCGGCAGACCCGATCGAGAAAGAGATTTAGATCGCGCGCCAGCACGCCGAATTCATCTGCCGTGCGGATCTCGGCCCGGTGAGTCAGCCCGCCATAGGCGCGCGCGAGGTTGCTGACCACGGCGCGCAGGCCCAGAAGCGGCTCCAGCCGGGCGCGCAGGATCAAAAACAGCAGAAAGGAATGCAGCACGATCTTGCAAAGCGAGAGCAGGCCGGTGAGGCGCATGTCCTCGGCCCATTGGGTGAAATCGGTGGCGAGATCGCGGCGCACGGTGACCTCGCCCAGCACGTCGCCGACATCGGCCTCGGTATGACAGGCCAGGCAGAACGGCTCTGCGGTGATAGCGACATGGCCGAGATTGTGCGTGGCGTCGGGCCAGTCGCCCTGCGGGATGCCCTCGGGGGTAAAGTCGAACCCCTCCTCGATCGAGCGGATAGTGACGGGGGCGGGGGTGATCGCGATGCGGTAACCCAGATCGTCCCAGTTGCGCCTCAGGATCGCGTAGACGGTGCGCGCCGCCACCGGCCCGCCCTCGTTGCGCATGATCGAGCGGACATTGTCGGCGATGCCCTCGGCCACCTCCTGCGTGCGCTCCGGCCCCGAGACGCGGAACTTGTAATAGACCAGCGCCGCCTTGAGGGTGAATTCCAGCACCGTGACCGCGACGAGGATCACGAAAAAATCGCGGATCATGTGGATGAGAAAGGACTGATCGAAACGTCCGATAAGGGGGCTGTTCTGGTCGAGTTTCTGGCGTGCCATGAGCGCTGTCCCTGCGGGTCATGCACGCAAGGTAGGGCGTTTTGTCGCGATGGATAGGGGGCAGTGGCTCACGGTATGTCGCTTTGGCGCGACGGCTCTGTCACATCTCACGCGCAGGAGGTTTGCGCTTGCACCTCTTCCAGGGCCTCGACCAGTGCGTCGAGCGTGAGCAGGATTGAGGCATGGCGGTTCTTGTAGTCGCGTGCCGGGCGCAGCACCTCGAGCCCGTCGAAGGGCGCGGGCGGCGTCGGGCCGTCGGATTTGAGCATCTCTTTCAGCGCTTCGCGCGCCGCGCGCACGTGCGCAAGATCGCAGCCGATGATATTGGCGCCCACTACGCTGGCCGCTGCCTGACCGAGCGCGCAGGCCTTGACCTCGGCGGCATAGTCGGAAATCCGGCCCTCGTCGCAGGCGATATCCACCGTCACGGTAGAGCCGCAGAGCGGCGCGCGGCGCTTGACGCTGGCCTGCGGCGCATCGAGCCGCCCGTGATGCGGGATGTCGGCCGCGAGTTCGAGGATGCGCGCGGAATAGAGCTTGATCAGGTCGGTCTCGCCGGACATGGCTTTCCCTTTCGTGTCACTCCCCATAAATAGGCCCGCATGCGCCAGATGCAAAAGGAAAACCGTCATGGAATTTGACCCGAGCCGACTAAAGTATGATGCCAACGGGCTGATCCCGGCGATCGCGCAGGGGGCGGAGACCGGCGAGGTGCTGATGATGGCCTGGATGACTGCCGAGGCCGTCGCGCGCACGCTCGAGACGGGCCGCGTGACCTATTGGAGCCGCTCGCGGCAGTCCTTCTGGATCAAGGGGGAAACCTCGGGCCATGTGCAGGACCTGGTCGAGATGCGCATCGATTGCGACAGCGATTGCCTGCTCTTGCTGATCCGCCAGACCGGGCCCGCCTGTCACACCAACCGGCGGTCGTGCTTTTACCGGGCGGTGCGCGAGGGCGCGGAGATCGAGATCATGGCACCGATAGCGGCGTCGGATTGAGTATTTTTAGAACGATGAAACGCAAAAGCATGTTGCTCAAAAGTGGGAACCGGTTTTGAGCTTCTCAAACAAGCAACATACTCTAAAGCCCGACGAGTTTGCGAATGTCCTGCGGGCTGGCCGCCTCGGCGCGATAGGTGGCGATGGCGCGTGCGTCGTCGCGTTTGGCAAGGCGCTTGCCGTGGTCGTCGCGGATCAGCCTGTGGTGGTGATAGGCCGGGGTGTGCAGGCCGAGCAGGCGTTGCAGCAGGACGTGGATTTGCGTGGCTTCCTGCAAATCCTGCCCGCGGATCACATGGGTGATCTGCTGATCGGCATCGTCAATCACCACCGAGAGATGGTAGGAGGCCCCCATGTTGCGGCGGGCAAGGACCACGTCGCCAACGGTGGCGGGCAGGTTCTGCGGCGTGATGATTTCGCCTTTTTCATTGTATGTCAGTGGGGTGGCGAGTGATTTGCAGGCGCGGGCGATGTCGAGGCGCAGGGCGGTATCCCGAGGCATCGGGCCCGTGGGCGGTGTCCTGGGACGGCAGGTGCCAGGATAGATCACCCCGTCGGGGCCATGCAGCGGCGCACCCTCTTGCGGGGCGGAGGCGGCGGCGCGAATATCGCTGCGACTGCATGAACATGGGTAGAGAAGGCCCTGATCCCAAAGGAATTTAAGGACGGATTGATACCGAGGTAGGCGGGTGGATTGATGCAGGACAGGCACAGGCCAGGACAGGCCGAGCCAGGTCAGATCGTCATAAATCTGTGCCTCCCATTCGGTTCGGCTGCGGCTCTGGTCAAGATCGTCGATGCGCAGAAGGAAGGTGCCGTTCGCGGCCCGCGCCATGTCATGCCCCAGCATCGCCGAGAAGGCATGCCCCAGATGCAGCGGGCCGGTCGGTGAAGGGGCAAAGCGCGTTATGAACATGTAAGCAATGAGTTACGAGGCGCAGCTCATGTCTTGAGTGGCGAGCCAATCGGACCATGCCGCCTTGGCGCGGTCGGTATAGGCCTTGTAACGATGCACGCGCCCGCGCCGCCCGCCCTTGAGCCCCTCGACCGGGCGGAAGAGGCCGAAATTGACGTTCATCGGCTGAAAGGTCTTCGCCTCTGCGCCGCCGGTGATGTGATGGATGAGCGCGCCCATGGCGCTGTCTTGCGGGACCGGCGGCAGCGGTTGACCCATGATTTCGGCGGCGGCGAGGCGGCCTGCAATCAGGCCCATGGCCGCCGATTCGACATAGCCTTCGACCCCGGTGATCTGCCCGGCAAAGCGGATGTGCGGGCGCGAGCGCAGGCGCATCTGCTCGTCGAGCAACGTGGGTGAGTTGAGAAAGGTGTTGCGGTGGATGCCGCCAAGGCGCGCGAACTGTGCATTCTCCAACCCGGGAATCGTCCGAAAAACAGCAGCCTGCGCGCCGTATTTCATCTTGGTCTGGAACCCCACCATGTTGTAGAGCGTGCCGAGTGCGTTGTCGCGGCGCAGTTGCACCACCGCATGCGCCTTGATGTCGGGCTGATGCGGGTTGGTGAGGCCGACCGGCTTCATCGGGCCGTGGCGCAGGGTTTCGCGTCCACGTTCGGCCATCACCTCGATGGGCAGGCAGCCGTCGAAATAATTGGCGGTTTCGCCTTCGTGAAACTCGATCTTGTCGGCGGCGAGCAGCGCGTCGATGAAGGCCTCGTATTGGTCGCGGTCCATCGGGCAGTTGAGATAGGCGGTGCGTTCGGCCTCGGTCTCGCCCTTGTCGTAGCGCGATTGCATCCACGCCTTCGACATGTCGATGCTGTCGTAATAGACGATGGGGGCGATGGCGTCGAAGAAGGCGAGCGCGTCGCTGCCGGTCTCGCGTGCGATGGCTTGGCCGAGCCCTTCGGAGGTCAGCGGGCCGGTTGCGATGATCCAGTGGCCATCCGTGGGAAGGTCCGTGATTTCATCATGTTGCACGGTGATCTTCGGGTGATCCATGAGGTGCCGGGTGACCGATTGCGCGAAGGGGTCGCGATCCACGGCAAGCGCCCCGCCGGCGGGCAGGCGGTGGCGGTCGGCCATCGTCATGATCAGGCCGTTCGCGGCGCGCATTTCCCAGTGTAGCAGGCCAACGGCGTTCTGTTCGTCATCATCTGAGCGGAACGAATTGGAGCAGACCATTTCGCCGAGATCGCCGGTACGATGCGCGAAGGTCTTCACCTTGGGCCGCATCTCGTGGATGACCACGTCGATGCCGAGATTGGCGGCCTGCCAGGCGGCCTCGGACCCGGCCATGCCGCCGCCGATGATGTGCAAAGTCTGTGTCATGGGCTGCGATCTAGGCGATTGCGCGGGGTTTGGAAAGGGGTGTCACTGCTGCCAGTCCGGCGGGCGCTTGGCGAGAAAGGCGTTGATGCCCTCGTCGGTGTCGCGGTCGAGCATGTTCTCGACCATCACCGCGCCGGTATGGGCGTAGGCCGCGTCAATGCCCAATTCCTGTTGTTCGTAGAAGGCGCGTTTGCCGATGCGCACCGCCGAGCCAAGCTTGGCCGCGACGGTTTCGGCGAGGGCCATGGTCTCAGCCTCCAGTTCCTCCATCGGCACGGCGCGGTTGATCAGGCCCAACTCCTGCGCGCGGTCGGTTTCGATGAACTGGCCGGTGGTCAGCATCTCGAACGCCTGTTTGCGCGGGATGTTGCGGCTGAGCGCCACCATGGGGGTGGAGCAGAAGAGCCCGATATTGACGCCGTTGACACCGAAACGCGTGCCGTGGGCTGCGACGGCCATGTCGCAGGAGGCGACAAGCTGGCAGCCCGCAGCGGTGGCGATGCCATGCGGCGCGGCGATCACCGGCTGCGGCAGGTCGCGGATCGCGGTCATCACTTCTGTGCAGCGCGAAAAGAGATCGGCGAAATAGGCACGGCCATTGTCGGGCGATTGGCGGGCGGCCTGCATTTCCTTGAGATCGTGGCCTGCGCAGAATGCCTTGCCTGTCCCTGCCAGCGTGACCACGCGAATGTCGCGATTTTCACTGAGGTGCGCGAATTCGGATTTGAGCGCGGCCAGCATCGCATCGGAGAGCGCGTTGAGATTGTCTGGCGAGTTGAGCGTGAGACGCGCGATCGCGCCCTCGTCTGTACGGTCGAGAATTGCCATCTTGTAACCCCTTTTGCGTTATGGCCATTCTGGCACGGAAGAGGGCAGGGAGGGAAGCATGAGCCTGAAGATGAGTGCCGATGAATTGATGGAGTTTCTCGAACGGGAATTTCCGCAGGTCATGGGCGAGTTTGCCATCGAGGAGCTGGGCGAGATGCGCATCCGCACCCGGCTCCTAGTCGGAGAGCGGCATTTGCGGCCCGGCGGCACGGTGTCGGGCCCGTCGATATTCTCGCTGGCGGATGTGTCGGTCTACCTGGCCGTGCTGGCGATGATCGGACCGCAGGGGCTGGCGGTGACCACCAATTGCAGCATTGATTTCATGCGCAAACCGGCGGCGCGGACCGATCTGATCGCGGAATGCCGGTTGTTGAAGCTGGGGCGGGTACTAGCCGTGGGCGAAGTTCTGGTGTTTTCCGACGGCATGACGCAGCCGGTGGCGCGGGCGAGCCTGACCTATTCGATCCCGCCCACCTAAGGCGCCGGGGGGCTGTCTGCCCCCCGGACCCCCGAGAGTATTTCGGGAAAGATGAAGCTCAGGGCAGGAGTTTGGCGACGTAGCCGGGCAGGGCGAAGGCCGACTGATGGACCTGCGGGGTATAATAGCCCGGCGTCGTGATCCCGGCAGCGTCGAACCGGCCTTGCAGCACCTCAAGCGGTGTGTTGCGCGCCGGGCCGTCGGTGCCCCAGCCAAAGGCCATCGGTCCGCCCGCGTATGTCGGGATGGTGGCGAGATAGCAGGTGGCATCGACAAAAAGTGCGGTGAAGGCACGCATGGTGTTGTGCAGCTCTTGGCCTTGCAGGAACGGCACGCCGTTTTGCGTCACCAGGATGCCGTCTTCGGTCAGCGCGCGTTTGGCGTGCCCGTAGAACGTGTCGGAAAACAGCACCTCGCCCGGGCCGATGGGATCGGTCGAGTCGACGATGATCACGTCATAGCCGCCAGCAGTCTGCCGGATGAACTCGGCCCCATCGGCAATCACCAGATCGAGGCGCGGGTCGTCAAAGGCACCTTCGCTCAGCATCGGCAGATATTCCTTGGAGAATTCGACGACCCCCGCGTCGATCTCGACCATCGTCACATGCTCGACGCTTTCGTGACGCAGCACCTCGCGGGCCATGCCGCCGTCGCCACCGCCGATGATCAGCACGCGCTTGGCCGCCCCATGCGCCAGGATCGGCACATGGGTCAGCATCTCGTGGTAGATGAAGTTGTCGCCCTCGGTGGTCTGCACCACGTCGTCCAGCGTGAGCACCCGGCCGAAGGTGCCGTTCTGGAACACCTTCAGCCGCTGATGCGCGGTCTTGCTGTCATAGAGCATCTCGTCCACGCGCAAGGATTGCGCGTAGTCGGGATGCAGGCTCTCGCGGGTCCAGTCATTCATGCTGCGATACCGGCCTCGGTCACGACATCCTCGCCGCGCAAAAGCTCTTTGACGCGGACATCCGTCGTGCCAAAGGCGGATTTCAGCACATCGACAGCTAGCCAGGGACGGGCGTCGCCGCACATGAACACATCGAAGGCACCATAGCCGATCTCGGGCCAAGTGTGGACCGAGATATGGCTTTCGGCCAGCACGGCCACGCCCGACACGCCTTGCGGGCTGAACTTGTGGGTGTGGATGTGCAGCAGCGTCGCGCCACAGGTGTCGACGCAGTCGCGAAACGCCTGTTGAATACGGGCCTCGTCGTCAAGCCCGTGGCCATTGACCACCTCGATGATCAGATGGGTACCTGCAAACACAGCCCCATCGCGCCGGATGAAGTGATCGTCACGATCCTCATCCAGAACGTCTCTGGCCAGCATGTCACAGGGCAAAACGGTATCTGTATTCGCGGCGGTAAAGCCGCGTGCGGTGTCTTCCTCTTGGGCGCCTGTCTCCAGACCGATCCCCAGTTGGAAGAGGTTGGCGTCTTTCATGGCGCTCCCCTTCGTTCCAGTAGATTGAATCCAGTCGGTCCCTTAGCGCCCCCCCAGAAAGACATCCGAAGTTGGGATCGGTTCCGATCAAGTGAGGGGCAAATAGGGGCCCATTCCGAGTCGTGCAAGGAATTTATGCGGCGCCTAGGAATTTTTCGGCGAAAATGTCACGGATTGTGCGGCTTTCAGTGAGGTATAATAATACCTAATTTTCAAACCATTGAATTTAATCGATTTATTCGGATTTTCGCCTGTTGACCCGGACGCGCCACTGACTATAACCCGTCCATCGCATCGGCGTGCCGCGACCGGCCCGCCGGGACCAAGACCAAAGACCAAGCACAAGGTTTTGACTGACATGAAAACATTCTCTGCAACGCCTGCAGATATCGACAAGAAATGGATCCTGATCGACGCCGAGGGCGTTGTTCTGGGCCGTCTCGCCTCGATCATCGCAATGCGCCTGCGCGGCAAGCACAAGGCGAGCTTTACGCCCCATATGGACACTGGCGACAACGTGATCGTCATCAATGCCGACAAGGTGCAGCTCACCGGCAACAAGCGCAACAAGCCGAACTATTGGCATACCGGCCATCCGGGCGGCATCAAGAGCCGCACCACCGGCGAGATCCTCGAGGGCAAGTACCCCGAGCGCGTCGTGATGCAGGCCGTCAAGCGCATGCTGCCGGGCAACCGCCTGAGCCGCACGCTGATGACCAATCTGCGCGTCTATGCCGGCGGCGAACATCCCCACGAGGCCCAGAGCCCCGAGGTGCTGGACGTCAAATCCATGAACTCCAAGAATACGCGGGTGGCTTACTGATGGCTGAAGAAATCAAATCCCTCGAAGGTCTGGAAGCCGTCGCAGGTGACGTAGGCGTTGCCCCCGAGGCGATGGAAGCCCCGCGCGAGCCCGTCCGCGACGATCTCGGTCGGTCCTATGCCACTGGCAAGCGCAAGGACGCGGTCGCCCGTGTCTGGATCAAGCCCGGCTCGGGCAAGGTTGTCGTCAACGGCAAGCCGATCAACGAGTATTTCGCGCGCCCCGTGCTGCAGATGATCCTCAAGCAGCCGTTCACCGTGTCCGGCACCGAGGACCAGTTCGACGTGATGGCGACCGTCAAGGGCGGTGGTCTCTCGGGGCAGGCGGGTGCGGTCAAGCACGGCGTGTCCAAGGCGCTCCAGCTTTACGATCCCAGCTTGCGCGGCGCGCTCAAGGCCGCCGGGTTCCTGACCCGCGACAGCCGTGTGGTGGAACGCAAGAAATACGGCCGGGCCAAGGCGCGCAAGAGCTTCCAGTTCTCCAAGCGCTGATCCGGTTTCATACCGATATCAAAGGGCCATCCCGGCGGGTGGCCCTTTTTCGTTCGGGCGGCTCAGTCGAGCAATGTGCGGAGATACTGGCCATAGTCGTTCTTGCCGAACTGATCGGCGCGTTCGGCGATGGTCTCGGCATCGATCCAGCCGTTTTCAAAGGCGATCTCGTCGAGGCAGCCGGTTTGCAGGCCCTGCCGGGCCTGAAGGGTGCGCACGAAATTGCCTGCGTCGAGCAGGCTGCCATGGGTTCCGGTGTCGAGCCACGCATAGCCGCGTCCCATGGTCTCTACGTGGAGCTTGCCGGCCTTGAGGTAGAGTTCCAGAAGTGATGTGATCTCCAATTCACCGCGCGCCGAGGGGCGCACCTCGCGCGCGAGGCGGGGCGCGTCGTGGTCGAGGAAATAGAGCCCTGTCACTGCGTAGCGAGACGGCGGATTGGCGGGTTTCTCGATGATCTCGCGGGCGCGGCCATCGGCGTCGAAGCCGACCACGCCGTAGCGTTCGGGGTCGGAGACGTGATAGCCGAAGACCGTGCCGCCGTCGCGCCGGGCATCGGCACCGGCCAGAAGCTGCGGTAGCCCGTGGCCGAAGAAGATATTGTCGCCCAGCACCATGGCCGAGGGTGCGCCGTCGAGGAAATCTTCGGTCAGCGTGTAGGCCTGCGCCAGACCGTCGGGGCTGGGTTGGGTGACATAGGTGAGGGCAATGCCCCATTGGCTGCCGTCACCGAGCGCGGCACGAAATTGCGCCTGATCCTGAGGCGTGGTGATCAGTGCGATGTCGCGGATGCCCGCCAGCATCAGCACCGATAGCGGATAGTAGACCATCGGCTTGTCGTATATCGGCAGAAGCTGTTTCGACAGGCCCATGGTGATCGGATAGAGCCGCGTGCCGGAGCCGCCTGCGAGAATGATGCCTTTGCGATCGCTCATGTCGGGGTCACTCCAATCTCGGTTAAAATATCGGGCAGGGCGGCACGCCAGTCAGGACGGGTGAGACCGAAGGCGGTCTCGGTCGTGCGGCAATCGAGCCGGGAATTGAGCGGGCGGGCGGCGGGGGTGGGATAGTCTGCTGTCGGAATGCCGGTGACAGACACATGGCGCCCGGCGGCGACAAAGATCGCCTCGGCGAAGCCCTGCCAAGACACATCGGGGGTGCCAGAGAAATGGTAGGTGCCGGTGAGGGTCGGATCGGCACTGAGGTGATCGGCGATGGTCAGGCAAGCCTCGGCGATATCGCCCGCCGGGGTTGGTCCGCCGATCTGGTCGTTGACGATGGAAAGCGCATCGCGTGTATCGGAGAGGCGCAGCATGGTCTTGAGGAAATTGTTGCCATGTGAGGAAAACACCCAAGAAGTGCGTAAGATGGCATGTGCGGCACCGGTGGCGCGAATGGCCACTTCGCCCGCGAGTTTGCTGCGACCATAGGCGTTGAGCGGCGCGGTAGGGGCCTGCACTGCGCGCGGGGCATCGCCGCTGCCATCAAACACGTAATCGGTCGAGATGTGGATCAGCGGGATACCAAGCGTGGCACAGGCGCGGGCCATGGCGGCGGGGGCTTCGGCGTTGATGCGGGTGGCCTGCGGTTCTTCCTCTTCGGCCCGGTCCACGGCCGTGTAGGCGGCGGCGTTGATCACTGCGCGCGGCGCGTATCGGGCGATGGCGGTGGCGCAGGCGTCAGGGTCGGCAAGATCGGCCATGTCGCGCCCGAGGCAGAGTGCATGCGGCGCGCGACGGGCGATCTCGGAGGCAACCTGCCCGGTTTTGCCAAAGACCAGAAGGCTCATGCGCGGGTACCCACCCGGCTGCCGACCCCGTCTAGCCCCAAGAGCGGCTGCCACCAGTCCCGGTTGTCGAGATACCATCGCACCGTGCGGCGCAAACCGGCTTCGACCGTGACCGATGGCTGCCAGCCCAGTTCGCGAGTTATCCGGTCGGGGTCGATGGCGTAGCGGGCGTCGTGGCCGGGTCGGTCGGTGACGAACTCCACGAGGTTGCGGTAGGGTCCTGCGGCGCGGGGCTGCATCTCGTCCATAAGATCGCAGATCGTATGGACGAGGTCGATATTGCGCCGCTCGTTATGGCCGCCGACATTGTAGCTGCGGCCGGGCTCTCCCTTGGCTACCGCGAGAAGCAGCGCGTCGGCGTGGTCTTCGACATAGAGCCAGTCGCGGACGTTCTCGCCACGACCGTAGACCGGGATCGGCTGGCCGTGCATGGCGTTGAGGATCACCTTCGGGATCAGCTTTTCAGGGAAGTGATAGGGGCCATAGTTGTTGGAGCAGTTGGTCAGCACCACGGGCAGGCCGTAGGTGTGATGCCAGGCGCGCACGAGGTGATCCGAGGCCGCCTTGGAGGCCGAATAGGGGCTGCGCGGATCGTAGGGGGTGTCCTCGGTGAAAAGCCCGGTGGGGCCGAGGCTGCCATAGACCTCGTCAGTGGAGATGTGGTGAAAGCGGAAACTCTCGGGGCGGCCCGCGTGCTGCCAAAAGGCGCGGGCGGCCTCGAGCAGGTTGTAGGTGCCGGTGATGTTGGTGTCGATGAAATCGCCCGGCCCGTCGATGGAGCGGTCGACATGGCTCTCGGCGGCAAGGTGCATGACCGCGTCGGGGGCTGTGTCCTCGATGATCCGGTCGAGAACTGGACGATCGCGGAGATCGGCGTGGACAAAGCGGTAGAGCGGGCTTCCGGCCACGTCGGCCACGTTCTCGGGGCGGCCGGCATAGGTCAGCGCGTCGAGATTGGTCACGTGGTGACCGCGCGCCACCGCAAGGCGTACCACCGCAGACCCGATAAAGCCGCAACCGCCGGTCACCAGAAGCCGCATACCCTAGCCCTCCCAGGTGAAATAGGTGGGCAGGTCGCGCATTCGTGGGGCGGCGGCGTCCTTGTCCGACAGGATGGGCGGGCCGTCGAGGCCCCAGTCGATCGCCAGATCCGGATCGTCGTAGCGCACCGCCGCATCACAGTCCGGCGAGTAATAATCGGAGCATTTGTAGATGATTTCGGTGTCGGGCTGCTGGGTGACAAAGCCATGCAGGAAGCCTTCTGGAACGAGCAGTTGGCGGCCGTTCTCAAAACTCAAATCAACGCCGATCCAGCGCCCGTAGGTGGGGCTGCCATGACGGATATCGGCCACCACGTCCATGAATGCGCCTCGTCCGCAGCGCACCAGCTTGGCCTGTGCGTGTGGCGGGGTCTGAAAATGCAACCCGCGCAGTGTGCCGGGTTCCACGGACATGGAGTGGTTGTCCTGCACGAAGTCGATTTCAACGCCATGCCCGGCCATGCGACGGCGGTTCCAGCTTTCGGAAAAGAAGCCCCTCGCATCGCCGAACCGGTCCGGTTCGATGATCAGGACACCGGGTAATTCGGTCGTCAGAACCTGCACGCAGCGCACTCCTTTTCGAGTTCCGCGTTTGACTTAGCAAGGCCCGCCCGACTTGTCACGAGAAAGGGTTCAGGTCGACTCGAAGCGGATGTCGCCGTCGTTGACGATGGCGGCGGTCAGCCGTCCGGAAGCGTAGGCACCGGTATCTATGGCGACGCGGCCCTGATCTATTACGGGGGCCGATACGATGGTGTGGCCATGGATGATCCAGATGCCGTCGCGGCGCGGGCTGGTCATGAAGTCGGGATGTCCCCAACGCAGCACATGGCCGGGCTGCGAATCGAGCGGCAGGGCCGGGTCGGCACCGGCATGCACCACCGCGAGATTGCCCACGCGCCAGCCCGATTGCAGCCCGTCGAGCCAGTCGATGAGCGGACCGCCCATCGCTTTAACTAGGGCATCGCGCGCGGTTCGAAGCCGGTCATCGGGGCTCGTTTCGGTCAGTCCGGCGATGCCGAAACTGGCCATTGTCTGAAGCCCGCCATTCCGGAACCAGCGCCGGCCATATGTTTCCGGCTGCTCGAGGAAGTTCAGCAGCATTTCCTCGTGGTTGCCCTTGAGGCAGATGATGTCGGAACTGGACTGCAGAATGCGCAACACGTCAGCCGACCGGTCGCCACGATCAATGTAATCGCCAACGCAGATCACCTGCAGGTCGGGCTCGAGCCGCGCCAGCAGCGTTTCCAGCAGATCGGCGCGGCCGTGAATATCGCCGATGGCCGCAAGCGGAACCAAGGGAGCCGGTCGGCCAAATTCGCAAAGCTCCTTGCGCGTAGGTGAGAACAGGGACTTCAGTAGCTTCATCTGGTCTTTCTTGTGTCGCAATTATCGGGACGGATATATGTCAGCGGGTGCGAAATGACCACGCTTTGACATCCGGCTTGCACTTTTTTCGCTCACGGTCTCTAACGGTCGTGACCTTTTTGTCATTGATTGCTACACGGCCAAGAGACTTATTGCGGAGGGTGGCGTTTTGCGGGGCAGATTGTTGATCGCGGCTTTAGCGGTCTTAGCGCTAGGGGCGTGCGGCACGCTTTATCGGTCCGCGTCGGTGACGGCTGGCGTAACAGATGAAAGCAAAGTCCGGGTTGTTCCGATCACTGCTGAGACCGTACTTCAGGCAAATCGCTCCGAACGCTCGCCGCAGACATTACCGGCGGTATTTTCCATGACGGCAGGGACCGGCGGTGGCTTGCGCGGTGCGGGCGCGTTGCCCGAGGCGCCGGTCATGCCGGAACAGCGTCCTGCGCGGATGTCGCTGAACCTGCCGCCGGATGTTCCGGCGGAGCCTTATAGGATCGGTGTCGGAGATGTTGTGCTGCTGTCGGTACCGCGCGATGCGCAGCTGGCCGCGGAATTCCCCGGCCTGCTCGCGGCAGAGAATTCTCGTCAGGGATATACGGTACAGGACGATGGCGCAATCAATGTCCCCGATGTGGGCCGCGTGCGCATTGTCGGTCAGACCATCGAGGAGGCCGAAGCAGATCTTTTCCAGCGGTTGGTCGAGGCGGGCATCGATCCGACCTTCAGTCTCGAAATTTCAGAGTTTAATTCCCGGCGGGTGTCAATTGGTGGTGCCGTCCGGGAGCCTGCGGTCGTTCCCGTGACGCTGACGCCACTCTATCTCGATGAAGCGCTCGCAGCCGCCGGCGGGTTGGATGTGGAAGATCCGGATTTTGCCGCAATCCGGCTTTATCGTGATGGCCAACTCTACCAGATTCCGCTCAACGATCTTTTTTCGCAAAGTGGTTTGCGGCGTATGCGTCTGACAGACGGTGATGCAATCTTTGTCGACGCTGCCTTTGAGCTCAGCAAGGCGCAGGCCTATTTCGAGCAGCAGATCCGGTTGTCTGAACTGCGTAGGACAGCGCGTGGTGAGGCGTTGCGCAACCTGTCGGAAGAGATCGCGATTCGGCGCAGCGAACTGGACGAAGCGAGGGAGAATTACCAAGCGCGGCGCGAACTCGGGATGGATGATCGCGACTATGTCTACGTTGCAGGCGAAGTGGACCGGCAGTCGCGGTTCGCACTGCCGATAGGGCGCACCGCGACGCTGGCTGATGCCCTGTTTGACGAGGCGGGTGGGGCCGCTCAGGGCACGGGCGATGTGACCGAGGTTTATGTCCTGCGCGCGGCGACCGACCCGCGCGAATTCGGGGCCGTGACGGCTTGGCATCTCAACGGTCGGAACGCCGCAAATCTTGCGCTGGCGACGCGATTTGAGCTGCGGCCCGATGACATGGTGTTCGTGGCCGAAATGCCGATCACGCGGTGGAACCGTGCGATAACGCAAATCCTACCTCAGGTTGTCGTGACGGGTGCCGGGGTGGCGGCTCGCTAATTGCTCAGAGCGCAGTGCTCGGCGTGGTGAGTCGTGATTGAGGCGCTTGTTTCCAAGCACGCAGAGCGGGAATCAGTCCCCTTGGATCTTCTTATGATAGAGTTACGTCTCGAATAGACCTGCTGATGTTTCTGCAACCAGTGATTGTCAGGCCGGCAATCTGCTTTTCCGAGTATTTGGCTGTTCTTGCGTCCCATTCACGCGAAAAACAGCCCATGGCCGGTCACTTATAAGCGGAAACTCTTCCGGTAAGCCTTTTAACCAAACTTTACATTTACGTGTTCTTACCGGTCTGGTAACGATCATTTCGGGCATGCTGTCAAATGCCCTCGTGTAAGTGGTTACGAAATTTATGGTGCGGGGGTATGGTGTTGAAACATGATTTCATCGGGTCGGAGAGCAGTCGGGAAGTGGTGCCGCATCACGCGAGGCGTCCAGCTCGATTTTATCATCGTATTGGCAAGCCGGTTTTCGATTGTTCGATATCGCTTCTGCTGCTGCCGGTTTTTCTGTTTTTCTGCGGCACGCTCCTGATCCTGAATCCGTTCCTGAACAAGGGGCCGTTGTTTTTTATCCAGCCGCGCATGGGGCGCAACTGCAAGGCGTTTCCTGCGATCAAATTTCGGACGATGAAGTCTGCCGAGCGCATCACGCGAAGTGCCGAGGATCCTCTGGAGGTTGACCGCATCACCACGCTTGGGAGTATAATCCGCAAGACCCGAATTGATGAGCTTCCTCAGATACTCAATGTCTTGCGCGGAGAGATGAGCCTGATCGGGCCGCGTCCTGACTATTTCCACCACGCTCGGCGGTATGTGAAAACGGTTCGTGGGTATCGCCAGCGGCATCAGGTGCGTCCGGGTATCAGCGGCCTCGCACAAACCGAGCTTGGATATGTAAACTGCAGTGAAGGCACGCAGCTGAAGGTGCAGCTTGATCTACGCTATGTAGAGAACTTGAGCTTCCAGATGGACGTTTATGTATTCCGGCGCACCCTGGAAACTGTCTTTGGTCGCAAGGGTTGCTGATTGATTGCGCGTGTGTGTTTGTCGTTGACACGGGTCCCGGTGGCATGCCGGGATTTTCGTTTGGGTGATGTTGTTGCCCCAGAGACGGCGCGCATCCCCGAAACATCTGGACGATGTTACCGATAGGGTTGTTTGGTATGGGATTTGCCGTGACGTGTGGGCCATGCTAATGCAAGTCACAGCGTAGCAGAGCCTGCGCTGCGCGTCGCTGGAGATGGTCGGACAATCCAAGAACAAGGGCTCGGGTCTCGTGAGTACGGTAATGCAAAGCAAAACATCGAAAGTCGTGCACCCTCTGCGCGAGCAGACACAGGCGCATCAGCAAATCGTGCAACAGGACGACAGTGACGAAATCGACCTGAGCGCGCTGCTAGGTACGATCTGGCGTGGCAAAGGGCTGATTGCGTTGTGTTTTGTCGGTGCTGTCGTTTTGGGCGGATACTATGCGTTCGGCATGGCGACGCCCCTCTATACCGCCAAATCTACGGTTATTCTCGAGGCACAGGAACAAAGCGTCGCGGGTTTGGAAAGCGTCGTCGGCGGTTTATCCACCGATTCCAGTGAGGTTAATTCCGAATTGGAAGTCTTGCGTGCCCGCGGTCTGATCGGAAAAGTTGTCGACGAACTAAACCTCGTATCGGATCCCGAGTTCAATAGTGCTCTGCGCGATCCGGGGACGCTCGCGGCGGTCGAGGGATGGGTCCAATCGGTTTTGCCGCTAGGCGACACCGGCGAGATCGTGCTTGAAAACCGGGAGCGTGATGCGGTGGTCTCTACGCTTCTGGAAAAGATGACCGTTACGAACGTGCGTAATAGTCTTGTCTTCGACATCACGGTGGAGACGGAAAGCCCGGCAAAATCCGCCTTGATCGCTGATACCATTGCTGACCTATACATTCTTGATCAAATCGAGGTGAAGTTCGACAAGACCGAGCAGGCAACGGCATGGTTGAGCGATCGGGTTGCAGAACTCCAGATCGATCTGGAAAGCGCGGAAGAGGCTGTCGCAGCGTTCAGTTCGCAAACCGAGCTTGTCTCCGAAGACGCGTTGCGCGCGCTAGAGCGGCAGCTAAAGGACACGCGCGACCGGATTGAGCCGCTTACGGAGAACCGCGCAGAGGTTTCGAGCCAACTCGAGGCTTTGACCGAGGCCGACACTCGTGACGCGCGTGTCGAATTGGCAAATGATCCGCAACTGACGCGCATCTGGGGGCAGATGCAGTCCGGTGACGGGGGCGAGGCGGCGTTTGACGCACGATTTGAGCGTATCTTGGCTCAAACTGAGGTTGAGGTGACACGCGCGTCCCAGCAGATCCAATCGCTTCAAGATGCAGCAAAATCGCTGTCGAAACGAATAGAGTCCCAGAGCCAAGACTTGATCCGCTTGCAGCAACTGACCCGTGAAGCCGAGGCGACGCGGCTACTCTATGAGCATTTTCTGACGCGCCTCAAGGAGACCTCGGCGCAGCAGGGGATTCAACAGGCGGATAGCCGGATCCTATCGAATGCGGTCGTGCCGATAAACGCCTCATTCCCGCGAAAATCGCTGGTTCTGGCGCTCTCGGGTGTGCTCGGAGTGATGCTGGGCGTGGCCCTGGTGCTGCTGCGCGAATTGCGAAACAACAGCTTCCGGACAGCTGATGACCTGGAGCGGCAGACCGGGATCACCGTGATGGGGCAGGTGCCCGTTATTCCCGCGCGCGCGCGTGGTGACGTGCTGCAATACATGCGGGACAAGCCGACCTCTGCCGCTGTCGAGGCGGTGCGGAACCTGCGCACATCGATCCTGCTGTCGGATGTAGATAATCCCCCGCAAGTGATTGTATCGACCTCCTCCGTGCCGGGTGAGGGCAAGACGACCAATGCTCTGGCGCTTGCGCAGAACCTGATCGGCATGGGCAAGAAGGTGTTGTTGATCGAGGGCGACATTCGTCGCCGGACCCTCAATGAGTACTTCAAGGATGTCCCGACGCACGGCATCGTGTCCATTCTGAGCGATGAAAAGACGTTTGATGACGTGGTGTTTCACCCGGCAGAATTCGACGGCGCGATCCTGCCGGGTGACAAGAGCAAGGTGAATGCGGCCGATCTGTTTGCATCGGAAAAGTTCCGAAGCTTCTTGACGGAACTGCGTCAGCGCTACGACATCATCATCATCGATACGCCGCCGGTGCTTGTGGTGCCGGATGCGCGGATCATTTCGCAAAGTGCCGACGCGCTCCTTTTCTCGGTAAAATGGGACAGCACAAGCCGTGCGCAAGTCTTGGAGTCCCTGCGTCTGTTGCAAACATCCAACATCCGTCCCACCGGTTTTGTCCTGAGCCAGATCAGCCCGAAAGGCATGAAGAAATATGGCTATGGTGGGCAATATGGGGCATACGGTGCCTACGGCTCGAAGTACTACAACAACTGATGCGCTCGGGGGACGGAGTGTCTGTCAAATGCGATGCGCGGGGCTTGTTGCACGCGCGTCGCGCGGCTAGAAGTTGACGCAATCGGCCCGGATAATTTCGGCCCTTGCTACGGCATGGACGCAGGGGCGAAACGCGTCCCCATTGAAACTGAGGAGCAGTTCCACCAATGTTTCTTCGCTCCAAGCCTGTCTGGGTGGTATGTGGCCTTCTGATATCCGTTTCTTCCGTGGCGCTTGCACAGACGATGTCGACCTATGGCACGCCCGGGCTCGTGGAGATGCCTACGGCCGAGATGCTCAATGATGACGAGTTGGCCTTTACTGCGAGCACCTTCAACAACACGACGAGATATGCGCTCACCTATCAGATTTTTCAAAGGATGAACGCCACTTTCCGCTACACCCTGATCGATGATTGGGGACCGCAGAATATCAACAATGCAGACCGCTCATTCGACGTGAATTTTCTGCTCGCACGGGAAAACGACTGGCGTCCCTCTGTCGTTCTGGGTCTGAGAGACATTGTCGGCACGGGTATTTTCAGCGCAGAGTACATAGTGGCGACCAAGACAGTGGGCCCGGGGCTGCGCTTTTCCGGTGGCCTGGGGTGGGGGCGCTTGGGTGGGCGTGGTGGCGTGACCAACCCGCTCGGGATCTTTGACTCGCGGTTTGAGACCCGCCCGCCACGATCTGATGTCGGTGTGTCCACCGGCGGCACAATCGACGGGAGCGCATGGTTTCGCGGCGATATGGCGTTCTTTGGAGGCGTGAGTTGGGATGTGACCGACAAGCTCACCCTGAATGCGGAATTTTCTCCTGACCGCTATGCCGAAGAGGCACAGCAGGGTGCGGAATTCATCGACGAGCCTTGGAATGTCAGCTTGACCTATGGGTTCGACAATGGGGTCGCATTGACGGGATATGTTCTTGGCGGCAGCGAGGTCGGGTTGCAGCTGGGATACAGTCTGAATCCGAAGAGGCCGCCGCAACCAGGCGGTGCTGAGCCCGCGGCACCCGCGCTCGTCCCGGCCGAGAGCGTAGCCGCAGCGAGCTGGAACCTACCCGAGAACCGAAGTGCGGGGCAGCCGCGCGAGGTTTTGAGGGCGCGTCTTGAGGATGAGGGGCTTCAGTTCGATGGAGTGGCGATTTCAGGGGCGAAAGCGGTTGTCCGGGTCGAGAACAATCGCTGGAACAATGAAGCGCAGGCAGCGGGGCGCGTGGCCCGTGTGATGGCAAATACATTGTCTCCGAATATCCAGGAATTCGGCATCGTGTTTCAGCGGGACGGCGTACCGATCAGCCGGGTGACGATGATCAGAAACGATCTTTACGAGCTTGAGCACGATTTGGATGGGGCCTGGCGCAGTTTTGCCCGCGCCGACATCAAGGACGCGGCCCGCGTTGCTGAGTCCGAAATCGCAGAGGACCGGTTTCCGGCGTTCAGCGCTGAGTTGATTCCCTTTCTGCAATTCTCATTTTTCGATCCCGATGAGCCGTTGCGGTACGAGTTCGGCCCCGAGCTTGTTCTTGATTACACGCCTGCTCCGGGGCTGAGCTTTTCAAGCAGCGTGCGCTATCCTCTGCTGGGGACGATCGACGATACGTCACGGCAATCAGACTCCGTTTTGCCTCGGGTGCGCTCGGAGGCGTTTCGCTATTCTCAGGAGTCCGACATTCAACTCAACCGTTTGACCGCAAGTTATCTGTTCCGTCCTGGAAAGGATCTGTTTGGGCGGATTACCGGCGGTTATCTTGAGACGATGTTCGGTGGCGTATCCGGCGAATTGCTATGGCATCCGGTCAACAGTCGTTTGGCTCTCGGGGTGGAGGTCAACTATGCCAAGCAGCGCGATTTCGACGTGCTGTTCGGGTTTCAAGATTACGACGTCGTGACCGGGCATGCCTCTGCCTATTACGAGTTCGACAATGGTTTTTTGGCCCAGGTTGATGCCGGGCGGTATCTCGCGAAAGACTGGGGGGCCACGTTTACACTGACTCGCGAGTTCGAAAACGGGTTTCGGATCGGCGGCTTCTTTACACTCACGGATGTGCCGTTCAGCGAATTTGGCGAAGGCTCCTTCGACAAGGGTATTACCATCGAAATCCCGGTTTCCTGGTTGACCGGGAGACCGACGCGGAATTCGATCAGCGAAACGATCCGCCCGCTCCTGCGTGACGGGGGGGCACGGCTCAACGTGGCAGACCGGCTCTATACAGTCACCCGCGACTACCGTGCAAACTCGTTCGAAGACGGTTGGGGAAGGTTCTTCAGATGATCAGCAAAGTAATCAGGCTGACTTTGCTCGCCGCTCCGGTGCTTTTCGCAGGGTGTGATACGCTTGTTGATCCAAACGGGACAATCGCGCAACTGCAGCAAGTAACTGGGAACGATCGCGAAAATCCGGAAGTTCTAAGAGCGGCACAGGCCGGAGGCGCGTTGCTTCAGATCGGGCTGGTCGAACGGGATTTGCAAACAGCGGTTGTGCTCGAAACCCAACGAGACGGCATTGATACATGGCGCAGTGTCGATGGCGCGGCTTTGATTACCGAGAACGGAATGCTGCGGGGGACTCGCGGCTTGTCTATGGTTTGGCTTTCATCGGATGTCAGTCAGCCTTTGGCGATGGTCACACGCCTTCAGGACGGGAAGGTGGAGCGGTTTCACTCCTACCTTGGCGGCGAAGATCAGGTTGTGACGCGCAGCTATGTTTGCGATATCGATACCCGGGGGCCAAGAGAGGTCAATCTCGGTGTCCGGGTGGCGCAGACCGTGCTCATGCGGGAAACCTGCTATGGTCTGGATGACGAATTCTTCAACCTGTACTGGGTTGAGAACGGGCGCATCATACAATCCCGCCAATGGGGCGGCCCGGGTGTTGGTGCCATATCGACGCGGGTCGTCGAGGGTTAAAAGTGATCATTCATTGAAGCAGCACGCTTGTTTTGAGCCGTTCTCGAAAAAGAAAAAGCCCGCAGAGCTGCGGGCTTTTCCGGGAAATCTCATCACTTGCGAGGGATCAGTTGGTCCCGGGAGTGCTGACCGTGCTGTTTGACCCGTCGCTGCCACCCGAAAGTGCGCCAGCTACAGTTACTACAGCTATGGAACCGGCAATAATCAGCGGAAGGGTCATATCGGCTCCACCTTGCGAGCTGACGGTGGGCAAGTTAAGGCAAGCATCGGTCTCGGCGTTCGCCGCAACCGAACAGTCAACGTTTTGTGCGGAAACAGACCCGGCGAAAGCCGTGACTGCGAGGGTAAGTGCAATAGTCGTGCGTTTCATAACGTACTCCTTAACATTTCTCGAACTCAATAACATGACTTCCGCTATCCATGCCACCTTTAGTTGAAGAAATCCAGTGGAACGGCAGATTTTTTCCTATGTGATTTCGTGCCGGGGCCGCGCGGAGGCCTGAGCCTGCCAGAACGCTCGTCCGAGGTGGCATGTTTGTCACAGTTTGACTCGCTCATGAGGTAACGTTTTGTACATATATGGTAGAGGTTGAGGTGCCGTGGAGTCGGACGGCTCTGACAGGCTTGGCCCCCATACGCGTGTAGAATCGGTGGGCGGGGATCAGGCTCTCGCCTACGACAATTCGGTAGGCCGGCACATGTATGGCGCGAAAGTGGTCGTTAAGGCCTTGATAAAGCCGCTCCGCCGTGCCGCTGCCCCGAAATGTAGGATCGACGGCGATACTGAACAGTTCATGCCGCGGCAGGATATGTGCGTCTCCGCTTGTGTCGCGGCGCCTCAGGATTTCGAGGATGCCCCTGATCTTGCGCGGCTGAACGAGAGCTGGAGCAAGAGACAGGCCCAAGCGTGGCCAATCGCGCAACATCTGGCGATAGACCGGCCCCATACCGCACCCGCCTGTGACAAAGCCGGTGATGCGGGGACCATCTTTTTCGACAATCAGAACCGCAGTGTCGCAGAGGTCGATTGCCCGATAGAGTACAGTCAGGAAGCGCGGTCCGAGGCTTGAAAGAAAACCTTGCGAGATGGCGCTGGCATGCAGTTCTGCTACTTGCCTAATTGTCTGCGCGTCATGCGGCATTGTTTACAGCATGCCAGTTCACATCCTCCGCGATGTCCTCTGGCGGTCTTGGCAGGTCCGGAAAGATACGCCAGACGATGCCGGAGCGCGGGATCAGAACCACCCAGACCGTGAGCATGATCAACAACAGATAGGTGGTCACGCTCTGGTTGCGGACATACCACTCTTCCAGCTTGCCCTTGTAGGGCATGATCACGTGATCGTAAAAACGGTCGGGATTGTTGGCGGCGTGCATCATGTCTTCTTCGCCGCGAAATACGATTGAGCCGATGCCCGAGAGCCCTGGCCGAACGGTCGTGATCGCGTGTTGCGAGGCGTCGGGGAATGCGTCGAAACAGCGTTGCGTCTGGGGGCGCGGCCCGATCAGGCTCATGTCGCCGAGAAGGATATTCAGAAGCTGTGGCAGTTCGTTTATCTTGGTCTTTCGCAGGAACCTCCCGACCGGCAGGACGCGCGGATCATCCTTGAGCGTGACCGTGCCGGTGCCCATGTTTGGGCTGTTTTTCAGCATCGTGGCAAATTTCAGAAGGCTGAAATGCCCGCCGCCGCGCCCGACACGGTTCTGACGGAAAAAGACTTCGCCTTCACCGCTGAACCGCAGAATGATGGCGATCGGCACCAGCAACGGTGACAGCAGCGCGAGCGCTGTGCCGGAGAAAAGGACATCGAGAAGGCGCTGCAACATGGTCTACATCCTTGAGTCAAGATACTTGCCGGTTTCCTTGTGATTGAAATCCGGGATCATGGCGTTGAAAAGGGCGACGATTTCCGGCTTGTCCCATGGTTGGGCGGATCGAATCCGCGCAATTTCGGCGATGAAGTGGTCGAGTTTCGCCGCCTCGAAATCCGGCGTATTGCGGATCACGCCGATATTGGCAAAGCGTTCCATGTCCAGATCTTCGGTCTCGGTGAAGAACTCCTCGAAATCCTTTTCGCCGGTTGTGTCGGAGGCAAAGAAGTAAACCGGCCATTTGCCCAGTGGGATCAGGTCGGTGGCGCTGTCGCGGGCTTCGTCTTCGGTGGCGCATTCGTAAGGCTCATATCCGCGCGCCCGCAGGTAGCGGGTCGCGATATCCGAAAATCGGGTCAGGTTCAGCGCCTCGCTGAGCTTGGGAAAGAAGATATCTCTATTTTCACCCAAAAGGCAGGACATGAGGCAAAGTTCGCCGGATTCCTGCGGTGTCACGAAATAGCGCCGGACGTCGTTTGGCGCTGAAATCGGCTGATTCTTGGCAAACCTTTGGTTGAAACCGTGCAACAGCGATCCATCGGAAAAGGCAACATTTGCGAACCGCGCCGTGGAGATCGGCAGGCTCAGGCTCTCGCGCATGAGAAACATTTCCATGATCCTCTTGCTGGCTCCCATCATGTTGACCGGATTCGCGGCCTTGTCCGTTGAGACGCAGAAGTATTTGCTGGCTCCCGTGTCGCGCGCAGCCTGTAGCGTTGAGATCGTGTTGAGCACATTGACCTCTATCAACCGCATGAGCGTATAGGGGTCCTTTTCGCTGCGGACATGCTTTAACGCAGACAAGTTGAGTACGTAGTCATAGCCCGTGTTGGCGGACATGAGCGCCTCGAATTCCCGGCTACCACAGTCGATTGCAAAGGTGCGGAAATCGGCGTCGTTATAGCCTAGCGTGCTGCGGATGTCGCGCACCAGTTCGACCATGTTGTTTTCGCTGATATCCACCACATGCAGAGCCCGGGGATTGCGTTTGAATATCTCACGCGTGACGGCCTGTCCGATGGAACCCGCGCCGCCGATCACGAGAAAGCGAGAGGCTCCGACCCGCTCGCGCAATGCAGCGTCATGACGCGCGATATCGGTATCGAAAAGTTGCCGGTCGCGGCCGATCAGGTCCAAGATATTCATGCGTTCAGCCTTTGAAACTCGTTTTCGGGGACACTGGAGGGAATGTTGACAATTCGATCAACCAGCCATCGCGAGGTCTCTAACCCGTCTGTCTGGCACTGTGAGAAGGCATCAAGTTCGCTCATCAGGCGCCAGATCGGTCGTGTCATGACGCCTTTGGAATTGGTGTATTCGAGAAAGGTGTCGCGCTCTGCGCGATCTTTGAGGCGCAGTGCGTTAAGCCAGAAATTCGTTGTCGTGCCTTCGATGGGATCTACAAAATGCATGCCGTGCTCCTGACAGAAGGCCCGATAACGCGCTGCCGTATCGGCCTTAATCTTTAGCATTGCCGGGA
The DNA here is from genome assembly GCF_040219995.1 of Roseovarius sp. Lineage (GTDB taxonomy): Bacteria > Pseudomonadota > Alphaproteobacteria > Rhodobacterales > Rhodobacteraceae > Roseovarius. Next base: position 378,857 of record NZ_JAVJUC010000014.1, read on the forward strand.
GTTTTTCCATCTGGGCACACCCCAGTGCCGCGTTGAGATTGGGCATCCGGTAATTGTAACCGACCTCATCATGCACGAATTCCCATGCATGCGGCACCTTGGCCGTAGTTGTCAGGTGCTTGGCGCGATCAGCCAGCGCATGATCGTTGGTGATGATCATACCGCCGCCGCCGGTTGTGATGATCTTGTTGCCATTGAAGCTCAGCGTTGCCAGCTTGCCGAAAGAGCCCGTGTGGCGGTTGCCGACATAGCTGCCAAGCGACTCCGCCGCATCTTCGACCAGCGTGATCCCGAATTCGTCGCAGATGGCTGCGATTTCCGCGATGCGGCAGGGCAGGCCAAAGGTGTGCATCGGCACGCAGGCTGCAATCCGTGCGCCGGTCGTTGCATTGAGTGTTTGCCCACCCGCGCGCCGGGTGTTGGTTTCCAGCCAACGGCGCAGTGCCGCGGGACTCATCCCCATTGTATCTTCATCGACATCGATGAAGACCGGGGATGCGCCGATATAGCTGATCGCGTTGCAGGTCGCCACGAAGGTCAGAGCCTGGGATAAAACCTCGTCGCCCGGACTCACATCCGCGACGAGCAGAGCCATATGCAACGCAGCGGTGCCGTTCATCGTCGCAATGGCGCGGGCGCAGCCGGTGAACTGGGCGGTGCGCTCTTCGAATTCGGTAACACGCGCCCCCACTGATGAGACGAAATTGGAGTCTATGGTTTCGCTAAGATAGGTCCGCTCATTCCCTTCGAACACTGGGCGATGCAGGGGAACCGGAGATGGGCCGAAGATCGTGTGAACGAGATCTATCAACGAGTCTGCAACGCATGAATCTTGTTTTATTTTCATCAGCTTACTCTTCTCTCGGAACTCAAACAGCAGGTAGGGAAAGAGGCGGCGTTAAGGCGTGTATATATGCTTTTGCGCAGGGTCTACACGCCATGCCTGGCCCAGACAAGCCCGTGCACTTGACGCCGTCCTGGCGTTCGGTTGATTCATCCCGTGTCAATCTCTTTGGCTGGATGTTTGCGCGTGACACCCGCCGGTTCCAGGTGGGGTTTCAACCAAAGGAGCCACCATGAATCCCTTCGAAAACCGTATTGCTGCCCTGTCCGGTCCGGCAACCGATGCCATTCCCGTAACCCCTGACGATTCCACGGATCTGTCGCATGTCGCCATCGGTCTCTATATCGAGAATGCGGGCCTTCTGAGCGTCGTTACCGTCACCGGAGAGACCCGCATCTTGTCGGTTGCCGGTTTTTCGATCCTGCCGGTGGGTGTGCGGCGGGTCAATGCCACCGGAACCACCGCATCCGGGATTCACGCGCTGGTTCTCGCATGAAGACCGTCAGGGATATTTCAATCACAGCGGTTCCCAAGACGCTTGATGTCGACTGGACGCCGGACGCGATCTTTCGCGATACAAATCAGGGGGCGTGGTTCGATCCCTCGGATATCAGCACGCTCTTTCAGGACGTCGCGGCGACAGTGCCGGTGAGTGCAGATGGTCATCCTGTGGCGGTCATGCGCGACAAATCCGGGCACGGCAACGACGCGGTTCAGACCAACGCGGCGCGCCGTCCGACATGGCGCAGTGACGGCACCCTGGCCTGGCTCGAATTCGACGGGGTTGACGACCGGATGCTGTGCAGCCCGATCGTGTTCGAGACCTCGGATACGCTGAACTGTTGTGCAGGAATGTCCTATGTTCCCGGCGGGGCAGGCTGGGGTGCTTTGCGCTCTCTGGTCGCCACGGGCGTGTATGCCGGGCTATCCAATCCGTCGATAACCGGTACGATTTCCAATTCCGGTGGGGTGTTCTCGCTTAATGGAGATGCTGCGCCGAATGATCGAAAAGAACTGCGCGAGGCGTTGTTTTCGCCGGCCGTTCTGTCCGGACGTGAGGTCCAGACGTCCAGTTTCTCGTCCCAGCCTTGGCAGTTCTTCGGCTATTGGAACACCTCGCCGCCGGGTGGGCGATTGTTTGGATATGTCGAATATGAAGGGTCCGCTGGGGCAGAGTTTGCATCGTTGCGGGCCTGGATGGCGAAAAAAACCAGTGCGGCGGCATGAGGTGTTCGATCATGATCATGTTGCCCGCCGCCATTAGTTTTGCGCTGCCTAAGGTGGCCAATGTTCAGATCGATGCGGTGTCTCTGGGTCATTTCGATGATGCACTGATAGGGCAGGGGCTGCAGCGGGTAGGAATGCGATAACGGCCAGAGTGTGCCTAGCGCCGCGCGCCCGTTACCCATGCCACCCAATCCTGAGAGAGTCGCGCGCGGGAAAACTCGGTCTCGGCCAGATTGCGCGCCGCCTCGCCCATCCTGATCAGTGCCGCGCGATCCTCCGACGCCGTGATCAGGGCATCGGCAAAGGCCTCCGGGTCATCGGGCGGCACTGAGAAGCCGCAGGCGTTCTGTTCGATCAATCCGGCCAGCCAGCCAGGGTAGTTGTTGAGCACCGGGAGCCCTGCGGCGATATAGTCGAAAAACTTGTTGGGTGAGGTGCCGTAATAGAATGCCGGTACGTTCCTGAGACATTGCAGCCCTAGGTCCGCCCCCGCTAGAAGCCCGCAAAGCTCGGTCTTGGGGACGGGGTCGAGAAAGAGCACATTATCGAGACCCTCGCGCGAGGCACGCGCCGCAAGATCGGGTTTTTCACGACCCTGGCCCACCAGCGCGATTTGGATATCGTCGCGCCCTCGCGTCTTGAGCACTGCCGCCACATCGAGCACCGCGCCCAGCCCGTTGGCATGCCCATGGGTGCCGGAAAAGACTGCGAGCATTTGATCGTCCCGTACACCCTCCGGTCGCCACGCGGCCCCACTGGAGGCGAAGAGGTCCAGATCGCAGCCATTGGGCACCAGCGTGATCCGATCCTCCGGCACACCGCGTCGTGCGATCCCTTCGACGATCCCCGGCGACAGTCCGATCAGTCGATGCGCGGCATGATAGGAGGACCATTCCAGCGCTGACATCAGACCCAGCACGACCGGGTTTCGAACAATCCCCATCGCCTTGGGCAATTCCGGCCACAGATCGCGCACTTCGAACACGAAGGGGCGTCGGCCGAAAAGGCGCGCGGCAATGCCGGGAATACCCGCTGTCAGCGGCGTGGTGGTGGCAAACACCACATCTGCCGGTTCCCGAAGCGCCAGGCGGACCGACCCCATGGCGAATTTCGCGAACACGCTCAGCCGTGCGACAAACCCCATCTCGTTGCCGTAATTGAGATCGAATTCGATGATGTCAATTCCGTCGACCGTGCCGCGCCGCTTGCCGCGCTGAAATGGGCCTGTCAGCCCGGTTTTTCCCTGCGCGTAGCTGCCGCAGACCATCGTGACCCGGTGCCCCGCGCGCAGGGCGGCCTGTGCCATTTCATAGGACCGCGTGCCGGCGGATCCCTGCGGAGTTGAGAAATGCTGATGAAAATAAAGGATGCGCATGTCAGTAAGTGATCCTTGTGGTGACGGTCGCGGGGGCGTCGAGGGTGATCTCGAGCACGGGCAGGTCGTCTTTTTGCTGGTAGTAGCGCGACTCGGCGGCGCGGGTGAGGTCGAGTTGTGGAACGGCCCCCTCGGCTGTGATCTGCAATCGTACCTTCCCGCCAGTCACGCCGGTCGTGTCCAGCGCATAATCGTCTGGCGCCAAGCGCCAGCGCAGGCAGGCCCGCTCGAACTGCCCCCCGATGCGATCTGTGATCGTCATATACCCGTCATTCAGTGCGATCCGCCGGTGATGACGTGCGCCGTACCCGTCGCGGTATCCCGCGGACGCGGCCAGCCCGTCCTGTGTTGCGCGAACCTCTTCGACGTGCTCGGCCTTCAGCCAGTCACCGAACAGGAACCGCCCCAGACGTGGCATCTGATCGCGCCCGTCGAAGGTGACGGTGTTATGCGCGCTTGTCCCGCCAAACCATTCGGCCCCTTCGCTGTTATAGCTGTACGTGCCCGCATCGCGCAGCAGGTTGCGGCCCTCGTGCCAAAGGTCCAGATGCAGCGCGTCCGCCTGACCGGGGCGAAAGCGAAAGCGTGGATAGCGCAGCACCGCCAGCGTGTCGCCCTGCCGAAGCACATGGTAGCCCCCGTCATCAAAGGAGCGCGTGGGCGCGGCGGCGCAATGTTCGGGCAGGGCAATCCCAAACCATTCCAGCACATCATCCCATCGGCCGGGCGCGTAGGCGCGCTTCCCCGCAAAGAGCGTCATCGCAAGCTGAACTGATGGTCTGAAATCGCGGTAATCGCTGTCGATCAGCGGGATCAGCCGCGCACCGTCATTGGCCCCGATGTTGGGCGCGTCTCCGCTCTGAGGGTCGGTCATCGCAAATAGCCATGTGGCTGCCGCGGCCAGCCGTTCATGCAAAAGAGGCGAGAACGCAGGCAGATCACGGTGCCGCCGCCACGCTTCGGCCAGCGAGTAGCTATCCAGCATAACCCGGTGATAGGTGACCGAATACTGGCTAAAGCTGCCGTCCGGCGCGATAAGCGTTTGCGCGCGCTCTTCCAGCCAACGCCGACCTTTGCGCGCCCATTTGGCAGCATCCGGATGATGACCGGCCAGCAGGCTGCCACCGACGAAAAGCGCCGTCGCCTCGGAGGTGCCGTGATTGTTGTCCTGCCCGATTGCATAGGACATGGTGGGCGCAATGCGCTTCAAATTACCGGTGAGCAGATCGACCAGACCCTGCTCGGGCCGGTCATCCTGCCCCAAGAGCCACGCCACGACACACAGGTGCATGACCCGGATCGAGGCCTCCTGGCCGCATTTCCAGTTCGGGCCTTTGAAGGGCGGGTTATGCGCCGCCCAATCATCAAGCCAGCAATTCAGCCGGGAGAGCGCCTGCGCATCACCCTGCGCGGCTTGCGTGCCCCAGGCCACCGCCCAGTCAAAGCGCGACAATTCCCAGACGCCCTTGATGTCGCCATGGCCAAAATCGGGAATACGCCACCAGTCGCGCGAGGCATCCGGCTGTGGCTGGTCCGAAAAGGGATTGGCAAACCAGTCTGGAGGCGTCTCGGGCAGAGGCTGCTGATACCAGCCAAAATCCCAGGTCGTGCTCGTCCAGGACAGATTTGGCGCGGGGCGCGCAGACCATGCCTGCGTGGCGCGAAAGAATGGACCTCGCGCCACCGATGCAGAGAGCTTTTGCACCGGATGTAGGCCCGAGCGCAGCCCGAGCCGATAGATCGCCACGCGCGCGATATTGACCGGCCCCAAGCGGGCCAGCGTGCGCAGCTTGCTCAGGCGTGTCATGCCTGAGCGCGCAACTGGTCTGCTGTTTCCAGGGTCACGCGCGCGACCTCGAAAAGTTCTTCCGCCGGAATCGGCGCCGAGCCGCCCTGTTCGACGGCCGCGAGAAACGCGGCCGCACATGCGGTTTGTCCCTTGTCTTGCCGCCAGAGGTTCTGCTTCTTGAAACCGGGCCAGTTGAAGCCGCGCAGCTTGAGAAAATTGTCGAGTTGCAAGGTGCGGCCAGCCGCGAAAACCTCGACGCGCTCCTTGGGAAAGGACGCACCGCCATTGGCGAGATAATGAATGGTGCCGAATGAGCCGTCTGCAAATCCCAGCATGATGGCGGCCTTGTCCTCGCTCACGGCCTCGGCATCGGTTCCGCCCATACGCCGCGCCTGCACCGACGTGATCGGCGCATCGGCCAGAAATCGCATCAGGTCTATGTAATGGCAGGCCTCGCCGATGATGCGCCCGCCGCCCACAGCAGGGTCTTGCGTCCAGTGATCGGCGGGAATTGCACCGGCATTCATGACCATGACGAAACTCTTCGGCGCGGTAACGGCTGTCAGCAGCTTTTTCATGACCTGAACCTGCGGCGCGAACCGGCGGTTGAACCCGACCATAAGCTGGCGGTCACTTGTCGCATGGGCGGCGCGCACGTCTTCCAGTTCATCATGCGTCAGGGCCAGCGGTTTTTCGACAAATACATGCTTACCCGCCCGCAGTGCCTGTGCGGTCAGGCGGGCGTGGCTGTTATGTCGCGTCACGATGGCGATGGTGTTGATCGCTGGATCGGCGATCAGTGCGTCCGTGTCGGAGGTTGCCTTGGCAAACCGGCCTGTACGCCCGTGCAGCACTGCATTGGTACCGCCGGCCGAGGCAATCGTGTGCAACTGTGCGCGCGCCGCCTTAAACGCCGGGATCAACATTCGCGAAGCGTAGTTGCCCGCGCCGATAAAGCCCACGATTGGCTTGCCCGACGCGGAGGCCGTAATCTCGGACGCGGGCAGGTCGACATGCGTGCAGTGTCGCCCCTCGACTGAATGCTCATAGCTCAGCACGATACCGAGGGCCGATTTATCGCGACTCAACAGCTCGTAGGCGCGGGGGGCCTCCTCGAACGGGATCCGGTGGCTGATCAGCGGCGCAACATCCAAAGCGCCTGCCGCCATCAAATCAAGCACCGCGTCGAAGTTGCGCTTCTCGGTCCAGCGCACGAACCCGATGGGATAATCCTGCCCCTGTTCTTCATAGGCGGCATCATACCGCCCCGGCCCGTAGGAGCACGACACCTGAAAGCTCAGCTCCTTTTCGTAGAAATCCGCGCGGGTCAGTTCCAGCCCGGTGACGCCTACCAGAACGATCCGCCCGCGCTTGCGGCACATGCGTGCCGCTTGCGTGATCGGGTCGGAAGACTTGGTCGAGGCGGTGACGATCACCCCGTCCACACCCGCCCCCCGGCTGAACGCAAGGCCCGCCGCAACCGGGTCTTCGCCCGCAGCGGGGTTGCATATCTGAGCCCCGAACTGCCGCGCCAGTTCCAGCTTTTCCGCGTCGAAATCCACCGCCATGACCCGGCAGCCCTGTGCGCGCAGCATCTGCACCGTCAGAATCCCGATCAGCCCAACGCCGGTGACCACAAAACTTTCGCCCAACGTGGGCTGTGCCAGCCTGATCCCCTGTAGCCCGATGCTGGCCACGACCGTGAAGGCGGCGGTCTCGTCGCTGACGCCATCGGGGATACGCGCACAGAGATTCTTCTGCACGCTGACTACGTCGGCATGCGGGCCGTTCGAGACCACGCGGTCGCCGGGCTGAAATCCCTCCGTCCCGCTTTCGCGCACCACGCCCACATTGCAATACCCCAGCGGAATCGGCTGCGCGAGCTTGGAGCGCACGGCGTCCACCGTCGTCATCAACCCGTCGGTCGCCACCTTGTCGAGCACCTGGCGCACCTTGTCGGGCTGCTGCCGCGCCTTCGAGATCACCCCGGCACGCCCGAAATCGACCAGCATCCGCTCGGTACCGGTGGAGATCAGCGACACGGTGGTGTCGATCAGCACCTGCCCCTTGCGCGCCCGCGGGGCCGGGGCCTCAACCAGTTCAGACTGGCCGGTGGAGAGGTTCTGGAGGATTTGTTTCATGCTCATTAACGCCTTGAAAATCTGAAGGATAATTTTCTTCCGGGGTTTAACAGATACTTGCTCAATAAGGTGCCGATGATTGCCAAAACAAGCATAAATGTTGGGGCGTATAGTGAACCGCGCGCCCACATTATCGACACATAAAAGCAAAAGAGGTATGGATATGCGGCGCAGTCGGGAAATTTTCTAAGCACATTTTCAACGCATCGCATGTTGGCAAAGGAAAACAGGATCCAAAGAGGAAAGATCGCTCTGACTGTGTAGCAATAACTCCAAACACAAAAAAGCGCGTGTTGTAAAGACTGCCCCAATGGCGACAGGCGGGCTGTCTTGGGGGTATCAAGGCCGCCGTGTCATTCCCAAAGAGGGGGTGGGGGTGATCACGGATATCATCCTGATCGTACGGTCTTGTCTTTGATAATTGCCGGGCTTCGCTTTGTCTTGTTGGTTTCAAAGTGGGAATTGAAACAGGACCCGAGCGCGGCCCCAAACAGGAACCAGAAACTCATGAACACGTCTTCACCGAAGAACAGAAAATAGACAAACGAGTGCAGGAAGCCCAGCTTGACGAGGTCAAATCTGTTGTACTTGAGCACTTCCAGAAACGAGCAGATCGAAATGAAGAGTGCGCCACCAAAGAAAATAATGAGACCGACATAACCATAGCGTGACAAAATTCTTGGTACAGCGAGGTGTATATGGGTTTCGCGCTGCATTGTTCGTTCGTTCAAATAGGTAAACCCGACGCCGCGGCCAAAGATATGATCCAGCCAGACCCCATTCTGGTCGATCTCGAAATTAACAGAGCGCCATTCAACGTCCCGTCCGTCTTCGATTGTGTTGTTGGGCGTCGAACTAAAGGTAGATTCAAAACGGGTCAGGGTGACTTGCATCATCGGCGGGAAAATGCCACGGTCCATCGATAGCAGGGTCGTGATCCCAATAGGGCCGAAAACGGCCAGAAACAGGAACATGAACACAAGGCGACGCCGCGCCTTTTTGCGGATCCTTTCCGAACTCAGGAACAGCAGCAACAGATAAAAGATAATTGTCGCAACAGCCGTGCGCATACCCCCGGTCGCAGCGACAAACAAAACACCGGCAAAAACGAAGAGAAACAGGAATTTGCGGCCATAAAAAAGTGTCCAGAAGCCTTCTCGGGACAGCCCGATCGAACTGCGGTAGCCAATGGAATCCCCCAAGTAGCGGACGAAGCCGTGGACCGATTCCATAACCGCGCCGATGATTAGTATCTGTCTCATGTTGGGCCAGTAGTTATAGACGGCGCATCTGTATCCGGCATGGATCACAAGAAGCTGGAAGATGGAGAGAATGAAATAGGTGAACGTCACGCCAAACTCGTTACGTCCGTCAATAAAGTTGATCACGCCCAGAAGCATACCGAAAACCAGGACGAAATTCAGCGCCCTGAAGATTGCCCTTGCCCACACCTGGCCAAGAGTTATCTCGGCCCGCCGACCGTTCTTGAGGACATAGATATAACAATAGCCAAAGAGTTGGCAGACCAGAAGGCTATAGAGATACAACTGTTGGCTTACGTTGCTTGAAATATACGCGCCGAACGTCACTACAAGCTGCAACGCCACATAAATCGCGACGTGAAAAGGGCCTATGCGCATCTTGTTACCCATGGCGCAGATAGGTTCGCATGTAGAGGGCACCAATGAATGACTTTGTGACATGGGCCACAAATATGGACAAGGCTGCCCCTACTTCCGCGTATATGGGGATCAGGATCAGGGCCACGAAGATATTGGCCGCAAGGGCTACAAAGTTTGCTTTTGTGCACTCCTTCTCCCGTCCGATTGCAATCAGCGCATAGTGGAAATGGCCGACCGATGCGGTCACCAGATTTCCCGTACAGATTATAATGATCGTGAGCGCCAGATAGGTATTCAGCTCTCCTCGGGTATAGAAATAGACATTGCCGACAAGGATCGCAAAAAGGCTGACCGCGATCGTCAAATAGAAGGTCGATCTGCGGTACTTGAGGAATACGCCGTTGGATTTCATCAGGTTTTTTTCCCGCAGGGCCGCAATGAAATTGGGTACAAAAAGCGAGGCAGAGAAATTCAGGGGCATCGAGGCAATATTGGCCAGAACCAAGGCTTTGGCAAACCATCCCGCTTCGTTCAGCATGCCCAGATAGGCGAAGATGAACAGTTCGACCTTGTTGAAGGGGAGCGAGGACAGCAATGTGCCGAAGTTATATTTGGCCCGTGTGGACATAGTGTGGAGCAAGAAGCGGGGTTCTTCTTTCCATGACAATAGATGAGACCGGAAGAAGATCAGAAAGGCGATCAGCAAAGCCGCCGAAATGATCAAAAGCAAAGTGCCCGCCGCTTGCCGGAACATATCCGCAAAGGCCGTCTGATCCATTGTGTCAGAGGCGTTATAAAGGATCAGCCACATAACAATCGTCAGATACGTGGCGTAGGGGGCAAGGTTTTCACACGTGATCGACGATAAGACGTTATTGGACATCTTCATGCGGGCGGCAAAGATCTGGTAGACTGCAAAGGGCCACCAGCAAAAAAGCAGGATGATACTGCCGTCAAAGATGAACTGTGCCAGCAAGCACAGCGTCACGCCCACAAGGGTGCAGAAGAATGCAAAAACCAGCAGGTCCAGCGCCTTCTCCTTTTGGTCGACGGATATCGAGAGCGCAGCATAGGGGATACCAATCGTCGCAAGTCCCCCGACAAGGATAGAATAGGCCACAAAGCTCTGGTACAATCCGGCTGCGGAATTACCGAAGAGACTGTCCACCAAAAAGAGCAGACCGACACTGAGGCCTACCGCCACAACCCTAAGAGCGACGGCGAGTAGTGATGTTAACCTTGGGGTCATGCGTTCGAGCTGGCCTACGACACGCTTGCATCTGTCTTTTTTGCGAAGACGACAACCTCGTCACCCGCTCTCATCCACCCCTCAAGGAGGGCTATCGGGGCATATGGCAAATCGAGGATGGACATGATCTTGAGCCGCGTGGAACCCGAGTTGCGATTTCCGCCTGCACCACTGTCCCCGTCGATTTTATTGCCACCCTTGAGGTATCTTTGCAGCGCACCAACCGGGAAACGGGCATGCGATTTGGTCAGCACCTTGATCTGTGTGAATCCGCTTTTCTGCAAAAGGGTTTCCAGCGATTTGGGAGTGAAAAGATGGGTGTGCTCGATGGAAATGCCCGGCCAGTTCTTGCCTGATAGGCGCCCTGACAAAGAGCCGACATTTGGTGTTCTGATGTTGATCCATCCACCCGGTTTGATGAAGCCTTTGATGTGCTCGATGAAATTATGTGGATCATCGACATGTTCGATGACGTGAAACGCGGTCACGACATCGAATTGTTCCGGTACGATCTCGGTCAGAGCGTCGTGAATTTCCACATCATAGGCGCCTTTGGCATATTCGATCACACCGGCGGCGGTGTCTTGTCCTTTGACCGAACGGCAGTCTTTAGAGACCGCGTTCAGGAACTCGCCCAGACTGCAGCCGATATCCAGAAGCGACTTGTCTTGCAGGCCGCTGATATGGTTTCGTAGGTCCGCCGCACGTTTTGCAGCCAGCGATTCAAAGTAGGATTTGTTCTTGGACCGAAAGAGAATGTATTGATCGTCACCGAAAAAATTTTCTTCGGCAGCCTGCAGCTTTTCCAGGCCAGATATGCCTTTGGTATGGCCACACCGTTTGCATCTTTGCAGCTTCCACTCATCCCCGTACTCTTGAATATCGGTGCCGTTACATATGCTGCAGCGTGATGGCGTATCTTGTGTCATATCTATTTGGATTTCCTAGCTTTTTATCTGTAAATCTGGAGTGTAGCATCCGGCAGATGCCGGGGCTGCGTTTTAATGCGCGTCTTTCCAAACACCGCGCGCATCTACGATCTGGCCATCTGGCCGGGGCGCGTTCTTGAAGTCCTTGTGATCGACCAGCATCACGTGCACCTCTGCCCGGATCTCTGTCAGATCACATAGCACGCCTGCGCCCAACCCCTCGGGAAGCGTCGTCACGTTCGGCTCCACGATCCGCAGCGGCCCAACGTGTTCCGCCGCGATGCGCCGCGCGATGTCGAGGGCCGGGCTCTCGCGCAGGTCGTCGATATCAGGTTTGAACGCCAGCCCGTAGATCGCCACCGTCACCTCGCGCGCGGTGCGGTCAGGGTTCTGCGACAGATGCGCGCCGATCGCCGCGCGGACCTTCTCCAGCACCCAGCCCGGCTTGGCGTCGTTCACCTCCCGCGCCATCGCGATCAGCCGTGCCTCGGCGGGGGCGGAGGCCACGATGAACCACGGATCGACCGCGATGCAATGCCCGCCGACACCCGGCCCCGGTTGCAGGATGTTGACCCGCGGGTGACGGTTGGCCAGCCGGATCAGCTCCCAAACATCCATGTCGAGCCGGTCGCAGATCATCGACAGTTCGTTGGCAAAGGCGATGTTGACGTCGCGAAAGCTGTTCTCGGTGAGCTTGGCCATCTCTGCCACCCTCGGCCCCGTCGCGATGACGCATTCGCCGGTCACGAAGGTGCCGTAGAGTTCGGCGGCGCGCTCCGAGCAGCGCCGCGTCATGCCGCCGATCACACGGTCATTACTGATCAGTTCCTGCATGACCTTGCCGGGCAGCACCCGCTCGGGACAATGGGCGATGCGGATGTCGGAGGTCTCGCCCGCGTCTTGCGGAAAACTCAGGTCGGGGCGCGCCTGCGCAAGCCAGCCCGCCATCGCCTCGGTGGCACCGACCGGCGATGTGCTTTCCAGCACCACAAGATTGCCCGCGCACAGCACCGGTGCGATGGTCTTGGCGGCCGACTCGATGTAGTGCAGGTCCGGCTCGTGATCGTCGCCTTTGAACGGGGTCGGGACGGCGATCAGAAACGCCTCGGCGGGCTCGGGCTCCAGTGTAGCGCGCAGGTAACCTTCGTGCACGGAGGCGTGCACGATCATGTCGAGATCGGGCTCCACGATATGGATCCCACCGCGATTGATCGTGTCGACCGTACGCGAATTGACATCGACGCCGATCACCTCGACCTTGCGCGAGGCGAACATCGCCGCCGTGGGCAGGCCGATATACCCCAGCCCGATCACCGAAATCCGTTTGAATGGCTGTATTGTCATCACTGATTACTCATCTTCCTCGTTTGTAAAATTCAAGACTGCGTCGCGGATACGCGCGGCCGCAAGCCCGTCACCATAAGGGTTATGTGCCCGCGCCATTCGGTCATAGGCGGTGGGGTCATCGAGCAATTCAGTGACCTCGGACACGATGAGGCCGCTATCCGTACCGACCAGTTTCACGGTGCCCGCATCCACCGCCTCGGGGCGTTCGGTGGTCTCGCGCATCACGAGAACCGGCTTGCCAAGCGACGGGGCTTCTTCCTGCACGCCACCGGAATCTGTAAGAATGATGTCAGCGCGCTGCATAAGGTGCACGAAGGGCAGGTAGTCTTGCGGCGCGATCAGCTGCACCCGGTCCAGATTGCCCAGCCGTGTTTCGACGGGGCCTTTGACATTCGGGTTCAGGTGGACCGGATAGATGATCTGGACGTCCTCACGTGCGGCCAGTTGTGAAAGCGCATCGCACATCCGTTCGAACCCCTGACCAAAGCTTTCGCGGCGATGGCCGGTCACCAAGATTGTGCGCAGGGCGGGATTGATGCAAAAGCGCGCATCGAGCGCGCGGCTCTGCGCCTCATCTGCGCGCAGTTTTCCGACCGCCTCCAGAAGCGCGTCGACCACGGTGTTGCCGGTGACGTGTATATGCGACGCAGCAACATTTTCGGCCAGAAGGTTGTCGCGGGAGCGTTGCGTTGGCGCGAAATGCAGGCGCGTGATCGCGCCGGCCACCTTGCGATTTATTTCCTCGGGCCACGGCGAGTATATGTTGCCGGTGCGCAGACCGGCCTCTACATGCCCGACCGGAATGCGCTGGTAGTAGGCGGCCAATGCGGTAGCGAGTGTCGTTGTGGTGTCGCCGTGGATCAATACGAGGTCCGGCTTTTCGGTTTCGAAAATCGGCTTCAGCCCGGTAAGAACTGCTGCGGTGATTTCCGTGAGACCCTGTCCCGGTTTCATGATGCCTAGATCGTGATCGGGCTCGATGTCGAAGAGGTGCAGGACCTGGTCAAGCATTTCTCGATGCTGCGCGGTAACAACGACCCGCGCGTCAATATCCGGGCTGGCCGCCAGGGCTTTTACAACCGGGGCCATCTTGATGGCCTCGGGGCGCGTTCCGAATACGGAAATCACCTTGATCATCTTGACTGGTTCCCTTGGCTAGCTGGCTTGATATGGCTGAGCTTTGAGGATCTAGGACGCATAGTATTCACGGTACCAATCGACAAAGCTGGCGACGCCCTCGTGCAGTGCGGTGGCTGGTTGATATCCGGTAAGAGTGCGCAGAAGCGAGGCGTCGGCCCATGTCGCCTGCATGTCGCCGGTCTGCATGGGCATCATGTTGCGCACAGCTTTGCGGTCCAGGGCCGCTTCGAGCGCGGCGATGAAATCCAGCAGCCTTACCTTGTCAGAATTGCCGATATTGACCACGCGAAACGGGGCTGCGGGGCTCAGGCTGTCGCTATCAACGGCCGTTTCAGGCCCTCCCGGCACCGCGTCCATCAGCAGCCGGATACCGCGCACCAGATCGCCAACATAGGTGAAATCGCGCCACATGTCGCCGTTGTTGTAGATGTCGATCGGCTCTCCGGAGAGGATCGCGCGGGTGAACTTGAAATACGCCATGTCAGGGCGACCCCAGGGGCCATAGACCGTGAAAAAACGGAACATCGTGACCGGCAAGTTGTGCAGATGCGCGTAGGAATGGCCCATCGCCTCCGTCGCCTTCTTGGTCGCGGCATAGATCGTCAGGGGGGTGTCAGCCTTGTCGGTTTCCTTGAACGGCATCTGTGTGTTCGCGCCATAGACCGAAGAGGTCGATGCCATCAGAAGATGATCTACCTCGTGGGCGCGGGCACATTCCAGGACGTTGAATGTCCCGACAATGTTTGTTTCGACATAGGCGCGCGGTTCTTCAAGGCTGTAGCGCACCCCGGCCTGTGCGGCGAGGTGGACGATGACGTCGGGATCAAAATGCGCAACCGCAGCGGTCAAATTGTCGGCATCTTCCAGCATCGCTTCTGTTGCGGAGAACTGAGGATACGCGCGCAGGCGGGCATGGCGCGCGTGTTTGAGCTGCGGATCGTAATAGGGGGTTATCCCGTCATATCCGTGCACCGCGAACCCTTCGTCGAGAAGCGCCTTTGCAAGGTGAAACCCGACAAAACCGGCACTGCCGGTTACAAATACTTTTCTGGCGCGGACAGAATCACTCATGGCGCGGTCCCTCGGCGTTTGATGTTTCGTGCAGTTCATCCCGAAGGCTGTCGATCTCCGCCTTTAGCGCTTCGTATTCGGAGAGCTTCCGGGCCAGAAATCGCTTGGTGATCGCCGCTTTGCGGGCCACGCCCTTGGGCGTTAATATGTAAGCATACCGTCGCTTGTCCTGCGCGGCAGAGAAATTGCCGATCTTCACCAGCCCTTTTTCCATCAGCGCCTTGAGCACGTAATTGGTCCGCCCCAATGCGATACCGAGCTGTGCGGCGAGTTCGCGCTGACTGATGTCGGGGTTTTGTTCGAGAATGCGGAGCACCCGGAAATGGACGTCTTCTTCAGCCGGCTTGCTCATGCGCCTGCCCACTCCGTCCGGTGCCCGGTGATCATGAAATCCGCCTCGAAGGCACGGCGTCCGCACTGCAGCTCGAATCGGTCGAGTGCATTACGGTTTTGAAATGGTTAGGTTTTCCAATAGCGCGAGCCATTACGAGGGTACGCATACCGTAGTTTTTGGCGATGTGAAAGACGGCCTGCTCCGAAAGGGCCAAGCACCACAGTCACGCAGGCAAACGGTTGGCAAGGACAGGTGATTAACGCGCGGGGATGGGTCGCGAATGTCCGCCGAAAAAGCCGGGATTGTTGTCGTTGCGTCACACAGGTTTGCCACAAGCGGTTGCATGGTCGATGATTCTCGTTCATTTTTGAACAAAACAGGATTCTGATTAGTCATGCTCTCGCTACGCTCGGATCATTTCATCGCTGCGGACTGGCATCTTCTGCTGTGCAAGCCGAACCAGAACCATATTGCATGTCATAATCTGTCAAGGACGGGCTTTGATGTGTTTATGCCGCTGCACAGCGTCGAGCGGCGGCGACGTGGACGGGTGCGGTGGGAAAGCGCGCCCGTGTTCAAGGGCTATATCTTTGTCAGTGCGGGGCAGGGGGCAGGTCAGTGGCACAAGCTGCGCTCAATGCCGGGTGTGGTCCAGCTTATCGGCTTTGGTCGCAGGGCTCCGGCGCTGGTGCCCGCAGGCGTTGTCGCCGGGCTGATGGAGCGATGCGACGCCAATGGTCTGCTTCAGACTGACAAGGATTTCATGACCGGTGAGCGCATCCGCATCACCAGCGGTCCTTTCGCGGATTTCGTCGCAACTATTGAGCATGTCGATGTCGAGCGCCGCGTGCATGTTTTGCTTGATCTTCTGGGCAGCAAGACGCGCGTTGCGGTCGATCCTGCCCGCGTTATCCACGCCGTCTGACCACCGCCCCCTCTGGACGCGCGGGCCATGGAGGGGTAAGCCCCTGCGCAACAGGCTCGGCGCAAGGACAGACTATGACCGGATCCCCTCTCACCAACAAAGACGCTATTCGCGGCACTGCCAGCCGGGTTCTGCGGGCTGAGGCCGAGGCACTGGCCGTCATGGCCGATTGTCCGCCCGAAGGCTTTGCCCGCGCCGTCACATTGATGTTGGGCGCGAAAGGTCGGGTTATCGTATCGGGCATGGGCAAGTCGGGTCATATCGCGCGCAAGATCGCCGCCACGCTGGCCTCGACCGGCGCGCCCGCGCTGTTCCTGCATCCCGGCGAGGCAAGTCATGGCGATCTGGGAATGGTCACGGGCGATGACGTCTGTCTGCTCTTGTCCAATTCCGGCGAGACCCGCGAATTGTCGGACCTGATCCAGTATACCCGGCGCTTTGATATTCCGATGATCGCGATCACACGGGTCACCGATAGCACGCTTGCGCGGCAGGCCGATGTGGCGCTGATCCTGCCCGACATGCCCGAGGCCTGCGCCATCGGTATGGCCCCCACCACCTCGACCACCTGTGCATTGGCATTGGGTGATGCGCTTGCCGTTGCGCTGATGGAAGAGCGGGGGTTCGCGGCAGATGCGTTTCACGTCTTTCATCCCGGTGGCAAATTGGGCGCTCAGTTCCTACGGGTTAGCGATGTCATGCATAGCGGCGACGCGCTGCCAGTCGTCGCCCCCGATACTTCGATGGGCGAGACGCTGATTGAGATGAGCGCCAAGGGCTTTGGTATCGCCGCCGTCGTCGAGGGCGGTGCCCTGAGTGGCGCGATCACTGATGGTGACCTGCGCCGTAATCTCGACGGGTTGATGGGGTGCACTGCGGGAGAGGTGGCCACACCCAGCCCACGCTTTGCCACGCCCGACATGCTGTTGTCCGAGACGCTCGGCCTGATGAACCGCCACAAGATCGGCGCGCTGTTCGTGGTCGACGCGGGCGGGCAACTCTGCGGGCTGGTCCACATTCACGACTGTCTGCGCGCCGGGGTTGTCTGACCCCGGGCCGACCAATAGAGGATCGCCAAGACCATGACCAAGACTGTTTCCATCGGGGCGCTTGATGTCGCCAATGACCGCCCTTTCGCTCTGATCTCCGGACCCTGCCAGATGGAGAGCCTGGAGCATGCGCGCAAGATCGCAGGCAGCCTCGCCGAGACTTGCGCGCGGCTGGATATTCCGTTCGTGTTCAAGGCCAGCTACGACAAGGCCAACCGCTCCTCGCTTGGCGGTCAGCGCGGTCTCGGGATGGAAAAGGGCCTTGAATACCTGGCCGCGATCCGGGACGAGTTCGGGTGCCCGGTGCTTACCGACGTGCATGAGGCCGGCCATTGCGCGCCGGCCGCTGAGGTGTGCGACGTTCTGCAGATTCCCGCCTTTCTCAGCCGCCAAACGGATTTGCTGCTTGCTGCCGGGGCGACCGGGCGTGTGATTAATGTCAAGAAAGGGCAATTCCTCGCCCCATGGGATATGGCCAATGTCGCCGCCAAGGTGGCCTCGACCGGCAATGAAAACATCATGCTATGTGAGCGCGGGGCGAGCTTCGGCTATAACATGCTGGTCTCGGATATGCGCGCGCTGCCGATTATGGCTGATACGGGCTATCCGGTGATCTTTGACGCCACTCATTCGGTGCAATTGCCAGGCGGCAAGGGCGGCTCATCGGACGGGCAACGGCAATTCGTGGCCCCGCTGGCGCGTGCGGCGCTTGCCGTGGGCTGTGCCGGGCTTTTCATCGAGACGCATGACGACCCCGACAATGCCCCCTCGGACGGGCCTAACATGGTGCCGCTCGACGCCATGCCCGCCCTGCTGGAGCGCCTTGTGCGGGTCGACCGGCTAATCAAGGCAGGTTGAGCCCAGAGTCGGCTTCAACGTTGCACAGGAGAAGAGACCGATGTCGTTATCCCTACCGCTCGACCCCGCGCAGATCCTGATTGCGGGCACATGGCGCGCAACGCACGAAACCCTACCGGTCGAAAATCCTTCGACCGGCGAGGAGATTGCCAGAATCGCGAGGGGGCAGGCGGCGGATATCGACGCGGCCGTTGCCGCTGCGCAGGATGCGCTTGAAGGTGACTGGAGCCGGTTCACCGCCGCAGAAAGGGGCCGTTGTCTTGCCCGGCTGGGGCGCTTGGTGGAAGAGCACGAAGATCTCTTGGCCGAGGTTGAGGCGCACGATGTGGGCAAGCCGCTGGCGCAGGCGCGTGCCGATGCTCGCGCTCTTGCGCGCTACTGTGAATTCTACGGCGGGGCGGCGGACAAGGTGCATGGTACCACCATCCCCTATCTCGATGGCTATACCGTCTACACACTTCGCGAGCCGCATGGTGTGACCGGCCATATCGTGCCTTGGAATTACCCGATGCAGATCATCGGGCGCTCGGTCGGGGCAGCTCTCGCCATGGGCAACGCCTGCGTGCTGAAACCGGCCGAGGATGCCAGCCTAACGGCGTTGCTCTTTGCGTATCTTGCGCAGCAGGCGGGGTTTCCGGCGGGTGCGCTCAACGTAGTGACGGGGCTGGGGCGCGAGGCGGGGGCGGCGCTCTCGGCGCATCCCGGGATCCAGCATCTGAGCTTCACCGGCTCAGTCGCCACAGGCTCCGCCGTGCAGATCGCAGCGGGGGCAAACGTGGTCCCTGTGACGCTGGAACTGGGCGGAAAATCCCCGCAGGTGGTCTTTGCCGATGCCGATCTCGATGCCGCCTTGCCGTTTCTCGTCAATGCCGGATTGCAGAACGCAGGCCAGACCTGTTCTGCCTCCTCACGTATCCTCGTGCAGCGCGCGGTGTTCGACGAGGTCGCAGCGCGCATGGCCGCCGCCTACGGGGCCAAGCGGATCGGTCCGGCGATGGAGGATCCGGGTATCGGTCCGCTGATCAATGCCACGCAAAAGGCCCGCGTTCAGACCTACCTCGAGCGTGCGGCTGATTTGCCGTTGATTGCGCAGGTCGAGCCGGGGGACGATCTGCCAGCGGGTGGGCATTACGTGCCCGCCATGCTCTTTGGTCCGGTCGCGCCCGACCATCCGCTCGCCCAAGAGGAAATCTTTGGTCCAGTCCAGGTGATGATCCCGTTCGACACCGAGGCCGAGGCTATAGTCATTGCAAATGGCACCGAGTACGGCCTTGTCGCCAGCGTTTGGACACGTGACGGCGCGCGCCAGATGCGGCTTGCACGCAAGGTGCGGGCGGGACAGGTGTTTCTCAACAATTACGGGGCCGGTGGCGGGGTCGAATTACCGTTTGGCGGGACCGGCAAATCCGGCCATGGCCGTGAAAAGGGATTTGAGGCGCTTTACGGCTTTTCGACGCTCAAGACCGTGGCGGCGCATCACGGCTGAGCAAGTGTCCGTGAGGATGAGGGAGTGATGGCCTGAATCGGACTTCGGATTGAAGCACCCGCGAGATAGACGGTCGAAGGCTGCCGCGCATCGGTAAGCCAGAGGCATACTTCTGGATGACGCCGCCCCGACGGCACGGCGATTTGGCGGCAACCTGCGCATCGCTTGGGTGTTTGCTTACGTGGCAGAGATAAATGTCTGCCAAAAAAGCGCGGGATCGCCGCACCGCCGCCCGTCGATGCGCGCCTTACGGCAATGATAGCATCAGGCCATTTCTGCCCGAAAAATCACTTCCCAAATCCCGCTCTCTCGTGTCACTTGGCCCCAGACTGATCAAGGCGGAAAGGACATCACATGCGGCTCAACGGCAACACGGCGATCGTGACAGGCGCGGGCTCGGGCTTTGGCGAAGGCATCGCGCGGCGCTTTGCAGAGGAAGGCGCGCAGGTTCTCGTCGTCGATATCAACGCCGAGGCCGCCGCGCGCGTGGCCGCAGAGCATGGCGGCATCGCCCATACCTGCGATGTCTCGGACGGTGCGCAGGTGGATGCGATGATCGCCGAGGCGCAGGCGCGGATGGGGCATGTGGACATCCTCGTCAACAATGCCGGCGTCACCCACATGCCCAGCCTCCTGGAGGATGTGAGCGAGGCCGATTTCGACCGGGTCTTCGCGATCAATTGCAAATCCGTCTACCTCACCGCGCGCGCACTTGTGCCGCAGATGAAGGCGCGCGGGCAGGGGGCGATCCTCAACATAGCCTCGACCGCCGGGGTGTCGCCGCGCCCGCGCCTCAACTGGTACAACGCCTCCAAGGGCTGGATGATCACCGCGACCCGCACCATGGCGGTGGAACTTGCGCCCATGGGCATCCGCGTCAACGCGCTCAACCCGGTGGCGGGCGACACGCCGCTGCTCAAGAGCTTTCTAGGCGAGGACACCCCCGAGATGCGCGAAAAATTCCTCTCGACGATTCCCCTGGGTCGGTTCTCCACGCCGCAAGATCTGGCCAATGCCGCGCTCTATCTCTGCTCGGACGAGGCTGGCATGGTCACCGGCGTCTGCATGGAGGTCGATGGCGGGCGCTGCATCTGAGCGCTCAGGCGGTCGCTCCGGGGATCAGCCGGAAATCGACATTGGTCACGCGCGGCGGGCTGCCCCCCGCCAGCCGGTCGAGCAGATGGGTGGCGGCGACAAACCCGATATGCTCGCGCTGCGAGGCGATGGTGGTGAGCGGCTTGGGCAGCGCCTGCCCGATGCTCAGCCCGTTGAACCCGGCAAGCGCCAGATCCTCGGGCACCGCAATGCCCGCCGCCTGACAGTGAAACGCGCCGCCAACGGCCATGTCGTCATTGGAAAAGAATACCGCCTCGGGCGGGGTTTCGGCGTCAGCCAGTAGCCGCGCCAGCCCCTCGCGCCCCAACGGCACGGTCGAGGGGCCGGGCAGGCAAAGCACATCGCCAAGCGTGACGCCCACCTCGCGCAGCCCGTCGCGGAACCCGTCGAGCCGCTGCGTGGCGCGAAAATCGGTCTCGATCCCGTGGCCGAGATAGGCAAAGCGCCGATAGCCGCGCCCCGCAAGGTAATGCGCCATCGCCCGCCCCGCCCCGCGATGCGAAATCCCCACCGCCATGTCGGCGCTTTCGGCATCGACATCCATGATCTCGACCACCGGCAGATCGGCCGCCGCCAGCAGGTCGCGCGTGACATCGGTCTTGCGCGCGGGGGCGATCACCAGCCCGGCGGGCCGCCACGACAAGAGATCCCGCAAGAGCCGCTCTTCGCGCAGCGGATCATAGTTGGAAATGCCCAGGATCGGATGATAGCCATCGCCCTCCAGCCGGTCCTCCAGCCCCTTGAGCACATCGGCAAAGACGATGTTCGACAGCGACGGCAGGATCACCCCCACCTGCCGCGACGCCGCCCCCGCCAGCGTTCCCGCCAGCCGGTTGGGCACGTAGTTGAGCGCGATGGCGGCGCGCTCCACCCGGTCGCGCGTGTCGCGCGCAACGGGGCCGTCGCGGCGCAGCGCGCGGCTTGCGGTGATCTCGCTCACCCCGGCGGCGCGCGCCACCTGCGACAGGGTGGGGCGGCGGGTCTGGGTGTCTTGACGGTCGTCGTCCATGCCGCGAAAATGCGGCATTATGGTATCGCTGTCATTCCAAATCTGAGTCCTGCGTTACAATTTCAGGTGTTCCGTGACCGTATTGACAGCGCTATCATAAACTGTATCCATCTCCCCAGACGCGACTGAACAGGCGTTCGCCCGCCGCTTGCGTCAAGGGAGAGGGCGAGGACACGGGCCCGGGGCATCGACCCGCCGGGCCGACAACAGGAGGAGTTCCATGAAACATTTCGCAGTCGGCGCGCTTGCCGCGCTTACGCTCGCCACCGCAGGGCAGGCGCAGCAAAACATCGTCATCGGCCATTCGCTGTCGCCGCAATCGCATTACGGCGTCGGCGCGCAGGCCTTCATCGACACGCTGACCGAGCTTTCGGGCGGCAGCTTCACCGGCGAGCAGGCCCCGGCGGGTCAGCTGGGCGGCGAACGGGACATGATCGAGGGGCTTCAGATCGGCTCGATGGACGTGGTCATCACCTCCACCGGTCCCTTGGGCAACTTCGTGCCGCAGGTCTATGCGCTCGACCTGCCGTTCCTCTTCCGCGACTACGATCACGCGCGCAGCACGCTCGATGGTGAAATCGGGCAGGAACTGCTCGACGAGATCGGCAAGAACAACCTCGTCGGCCTTGCCTGGTCGGAAAACGGCTTTCGCCACGTGACCAATTCGCAGCGCCCGGTGCGCACGCCCGACGATCTCGACGGGCTGAAGCTGCGCACGATGGAAAACCGCGTTCACATGGCCGCCTTCGAGGGCATGGGCGCGGCACCCACACCGATGGCCTTCCCGGAGCTGTTCGGCGCGCTGCAACAGGGCGTGGTCGATGGGCAGGAGAACCCGGTCACCGTGATCACCGCGTCGAAATTCTGGGAGGTGCAGAAATACGTCTCGCTCACCGGCCATGTCTATTCGCCCGCCGTGGTGCTGGCCTCGCCGATCCTGTTCGACGGGCTGACCGAGGAACAGCAGGGCTGGTTCATGGAGGCCGCCAAGGCCTCCGCCGCCGCCACCCGCGCCGAGGTCAACCGGCTGGAACAGGCCGGCGTCGAAATGCTGCGCGAGAACGGCATGGAGGTGATCACCGATATCGACAAGGCCCCCTTCGCCAAGCTTGCCGCCGAAAGCTCCTACTCGGTCTACACCGACCAGTATGGCTCCGAGATGGTGGACCGCATCAAGGCCGTCGAATAACGTCCCTGTCACGGTGAGGGTCGGCGCGGGTCCTGCGCGCCGGCCCGTTTTCTTTCGAGGGGGCGGCGATGACACTCTTTCTCAGGTTCGAGGCGATCACCACCGGCATCGCCCTGCGGCTCGCCATCGGCTTTCTGCTGATCGCAACCGCGCTCGCGCTCTATCAGGTGACGACACGCTTCGTCTTCGGCCACCCCTCCACCTGGTCCGAGGTGATCACCCGTTCGGCGATGATCTGGTCGGTCTTCCTCGGCGTCGCCCCGGCGTTTCGCGAGGGCACGATGATCGCGGTCGAGATCGTGCAACGCATCCTGCCCCCGCGCCTCGGCTTCGTGCTCTACCTCGTCGCCTGCGGCCTGACGCTCACCTTTTTCGCGATCCTGTTCTGGCAGGGCTGGTCGATGACCGAGCGGGTCATGGGCCAAAAACTCGCGGCACTTGAGATTTCCATCGCTTGGGTCTACGCCGCGCTGCCGGTGGGGTCGGTCTTCATCTTCATCGCCGTCCTGGGCTGCGCGCTGCGTGCGATCCGGTTCGGCGGGCTGCAACCGGTGGAGAGTGACGCATGAACCTCGCCCTTGCCCTGTCGCTCGCGATCTTCTTTCTGGCGGGCGTGCCGATTGCCGTGGCCATCGGCCTTGCCTCGGTCCTCGGGATCGAGGCGCATGGCCGCCTGCCGCTGCTCCTGGTGGCGCAACGCATGTTCACCGGCATCGACAGCTTTCCGCTGATGGCGATCCCGCTTTTCATTCTTGCGGGCAACCTGATGTCGGCGGGCGGCATCTCGCACCGGCTGGTGGAGCTTGCGAAATCCATTGTTGGCGGCATTCAGGGCGGGCTTGCGGCCTCCTGCGTGCTGACCTGCATGATGTTCGCCTCGGTCTCGGGCTCCTCGGTCGCCACCACCTTCGCCATTGGCGCGATCCTCATTCCGGCGATGGTCAAGCATGGCTATCCCAAACCGCTCGCCGCCTCGGTGCAGGCCAGCTCCGCCGAACTGGGCGTGCTCATCCCACCCTCGATCCCGCTCATCCTTTATGGCGTGTCCACCGACACCTCCATCGGCCAGCTCTTCATCGCGGGCATCGGGCCGGGGGTGCTGGTCGCGGGCGCGCTGATGGCGCTGGTGCTGATCCTCTGCCGGGTGCGCGGCATCGGGCTCGAGGATGGGCGCAACCGGCCCCGTCTCGGCCCCGCGCTCAAATCCGCGCTGCCCGCTCTGATCGTGCCTTTCGTGATCCTGGGCGGCATCTATTCCGGCATCTTCACCCCGACCGAGGCGAGTGCCGCAGCCGTCGCGGCGGCGGTGATCGTCGGCATGGCCTTCTACCGCGAATTGCGGTTCGTCGACCTGCCGCAGATCCTCAAGAAAACCGTGCTTGCCACCTCGGCGATCATGCTAATCATCTCGGCGGCGGCGCTGTTTTCCTTCCTCATCACCCGCTCGGGCCTGCCCAATGAAATCGCCGCGTGGTTCAAGGACGTGTTCGAGAGCCGCATCGCCTTTTTGCTGGTGGTCAACCTGATGCTGCTGGTGATCGGCATGTTCATCGAGACCTCGGCGGCGATCCTGGTGCTGGCCCCGATCCTCACGCCCATCGCCATCAGCTACGGCGTCGATCCGGTGCATTTCGGGCTGGTGATCGTGGTCAACCTCGCGCTCGGCATGATCACCCCGCCGCTCGGCGTCAATCTCTTTGCCGCCTGTTCTGTGGCCGACCTGCCGGTCGAGCGGATCATCCCGCAACTGGCATGGTTCGTGCTGACCGTCTTTGGCGCGCTGATGATCATCACCTATGTCCCGGCGATCACGCTCTGGCCGGTGGATTTTCTCCTCGGGGGTACACCATGACGCGGATCGTCCATTTCGCGGGGCTCGGCTCGATGGGGCAGGGCATGGCGCACTCGGCGCTGCGCGCGGGCCTTGAGGTATACGGGTTCGACCCCGACCCGTCGCGCGTCGCCGAATTGACGGCGGCCGGGGGGCAGTCACTCACGCCTGATAGCCCCGCAGCAGACATCCTCGTCTGCGTCGTGCTCAACGCCGAGCAGATGCGCGCGGCGCTCTTCGGCCCGCAAGGCTGGGCACGCCATCTGGCCCCCGGCGGCACCATCCTCGGCTGCGCCACCGTGCCGCCCGATTTTGCCCGCGAGATGGAGGGTGAGGCCACCCGCGCCGGTCTCCACTATCTCGACGCACCGATTTCCGGCGGCGCCGCCAAGGCCGCCGAAGGCCGCCTGTCGATCATGGCCTCGGGCAGCGCACAGGCGTTCGACGGCGCCGCCCCGGTGCTCGACGCCATGGCCGAAACCGTCCACCGCCTCGGCGACAGCGCAGGCGCAGGCTCGGCGATGAAGGCGGTCAATCAACTGCTCGCGGGCGTGCATATCGCCGCCATGGGCGAGGCGCTCAGCTTCGCCGCCTCGCAGGGGCTCGATCTGGCCCGCGTGCTCGACATCATCCGCGTTTCCGCTGGCACGTCATGGATGTTCGAGAACCGCGCGCCGCATGTGATCGAGGCCGATTACACCCCGCGCTCGGCGATCACGATCTGGCCCAAGGATCTGGGCATCGTCACCGCCATTGCCGGGGCGGCAAACCTGCCCCTGCCGGTGACCGAGGCGGCATTGACGCAATACCGCGAGGCCGCCGCCGCCGGTCTCGGGTCCGAGGATGACGCCGCCATCACCAAACACATCGCCGCCCGCGCGGGCGTGAAACTGCCGGGGGACGGGTGATGCTTCTGGGCTGTATCGGCGACGATTTCACCGGCTCCGGCGATCTCGGCAACACACTGGCCAAGGCAGGCATGCGCGCGGTGCAATATGTGGGCGTGCCCGACGGCCCCGCCGCCCCCCATGTCGAGGCCGGGATCGTCGCGCTCAAATCCCGCTCCCTCCCGGTGGCTCAGGCGGTGGCGCAATCGCGCGCCGCACTCGACTGGCTGCGCGCGCAGGGCTGCACGCAGTTCCTCTTCAAATACTGCTCCACCTTCGACTCCACCCACGAGGGCAATATCGGCCCGGTGGCCGAGGCGCTGGCAGACGCCCTTGATGCCACCCGCGTGATCGTCTGCCCGGCCTTCCCGGCGACCGGCCGCTCGGTCTATCAGGGGCATCTCTTCGTGCAGGACCGCCTGCTCAACGAGAGCGGGATGCAGCATCACCCGCTCACCCCGATGACCGACCCCGACATTCGCCGCTGGCTGGGCCATCAGGTGCGCGGCAGCGTCAGCCATGTCGCGGCGGGCGTGGTGGGGCAGGGGGCAGAGGCCGCCCGCGCGGCGCTTGATACCGAACACAACAAAGGCCATCGCCTGATCGTCGCTGACGCCATCACCGACGCCGATCTCGTCACCCTCGGGCAGGCGGCGGCGGATCTGCCGCTCATCACCGGCGGCTCGGGCATCGCCATGGGCCTGCCCGGCAATTTCCGCGCACGCGGGCTGCTGTCGGGCAGTGCCGCCACGTGGCGCGGGCAGGCGGGGCCGGTGGTGGCGCTGTCGGGCTCCTGCTCTGCCGCGACGCGCGATCAGGTCGCCCGCCACGCCGCCCGCCACCCGGCGCGCGAGATCGCGGCAGGCGCGCTCATGGCCGGAGAGATCGACGCGGAGGCGCTGGCCGATTGGGTCATGGCGCAGGACGGCATCCCGCTGCTTTATTCCTCCACCGATCCCGATACCGTCCGGCGCGCTCAGGACCGCTTCGGCTCGGCGCAGATCGCCTCCCGGATCGAGGCGCTCTTCGCCGCCCTCGCCCGCGCCCTTGTCGCGCGCGGCGTGACCCGCCTGATCAGCGCGGGCGGCGAGACCTCGGGCGCGATGGTCGAGGGGCTGGACCTAGCCCAACTCGAGATCGGCCCCGAGATCGCCCCCGGCGTGCCGATGATGCGCGCAAGCGACGCCCTTGTCGTCGCGCTCAAATCCGGCAACTTCGGCGGGCCGGACTTCTTCACCGACGCCGCCCGCATGATGGAGGCCCCGCAATGAGCGACAGCAAGCTGCGCGAGGATATCTGCTTCTGGGCGCAGTCCCTCTTTGACCGGGGCCTGACCGGCGGGGCCTCGGGCAATATCTCGGTGCGCACCGAGGATGGCGGGCTTCTGGTCACCCCTACCGGCGTCAGCATGGGGCGGCTCGATCCGGCCCGGCTCAGCCGGTTCGATGCGTCGGGGCGGCACATCTCGGGCGACGCGCCGACCAAGGAAATGCCCCTGCATTCCGCGTTTTACGAGACCCGGCGCAGCGCGGGCGCGGTGGTGCACCTGCATTCCACCCATTCCGTCGTCCTCTCGATCCTGCCCGAAACCGACGCTGAGAACGCCGTGCCGCCGCTCACCGCCTATGCGGTGATGCGGGTGGGCAAGGTGGCGCTCCTGCCGTTCTTCGTGCCGGGCGATGCGGGTATGGCCGAGGCGATCCGGGGCCTTGCCGGGCGGCGCGCGGCGGTGCTGCTGGCCAATCACGGCCCCGTGGTGGCCTCAAAGGATCTGGAGGCGGCGGTCTTCGCCATGGAGGAACTGGAAGAGACCGCGAAACTCGCGCTTCTCCTGCGCGGCACCGGCGCGCAGCCGCTCGATGCAGGCCAGATCGCGCAGGTGGTGCGCAAGTTCGAGGTGGATTGGGACTGATGCGCTTTTCCGCCAATCTCGGGTTTCTGTTCACCGACCGGCCCCTGCCCGACGCGATCCATGCCGCCCATGCGGCGGGGTTCGATGCGGTGGAATGCCACTTTCCCTATGACAGCGATCCGGGCGCGGTGCGCGCGGCGCTCGACGCCACCGGCCTGCCGATGCTGGGGCTCAACACCTGGCCCGGCGACCGCGACGCGGGCGAGTTCGGGCTGGCGGCGCTGCCCGGGCGCGAGCCGCAGGCGCGTAGCGTGATCGCGCAGGCGGTGGATTATGCGCAGGCCATTGGCGCGGGGGCGGTGCATGTCATGGCCGCACTTGGCGACGGCGGGGCAGGGGCTGAGGCCACGTTTCGCGCCAACCTCGCCCATGCCTGCGATCTGGCCGCACCACACGGCATAAAGATCCTGATCGAGCCGATCAACCAGCGCGACGTGCCGGGCTATCACCTCTCGCACACCGCCCACGCCGCCGAAGTGATCGCGGCGCTTGACCGGCCCAATCTGGCGCTGATGTTCGACTGCTATCACCTGCAGATCATGGAGGGGGATCTCGCGCGCCGGTTCGAGGCGCTCTTGCCGATCATCGGCCATGTCCAGATCGCAGGCGTGCCGGATCGCGGTGCGCCGGACCGGGGTGAGGTGGATTACCGCTGGTTGCTCGCGCGCATGGCCGATTTGGGTTGGGACCGGCCGATAGGCGCGGAATACCGTCCGGCTTTCGAGGGGACTGAGGCTTCGCTCGGCTGGCTTGATCACTTTCGCGGGCTTTGATCCGGCAGCACCGCTGCGATGCCGCTGCGACACCTTGCGACGCCGCGGGTCATGCACTATGAGAGCGCATCGGCAAGGGGCAGTTCCCGCCCCGCTTTACCGCTAGCGACGGAGGTCCCATGGCGCGGCGCAAGAAAATCTATGAAGGCAAGGCCAAGACGCTCTATGAAGGGCCGGAGCCGGGCACCATCATCCAGTATTTCAAGGATGACGCCACCGCCTTCAACGCCGAGAAGAAGGCCACCATCGAGGGCAAGGGCGTGCTCAACAACATGCTCTCGGAATATTTCATGACTGGGCTGAACAATATCGGCGTGCCGACGCATTTCATCAAGCGCATCAACATGCGCGAGCAACTGGTGCGCGCGGTGGAGATCATCCCGCTGGAAGTGATCGTGCGCAACTATGCCGCCGGGTCGATGGCCAAGCGCCTCGGCATCGAGGAAGGCACGCAACTGCCGCGCCCGATCGTCGAATACTGCCTCAAGGATGACAAGCTGGGCGACCCGCTGGTGACCGAGGAACATATCGCCGCCTTCGGCTGGGCCAGCCAGCAGGACATGGATGATATCCTCAGCCTCGCGCTGCGGGTCAATGATTTCATGGCCGGTGTGATGTTCGGCGTTGGCATCAAGCTCGTCGACTTCAAGATCGAGGTGGGCCGGGTTTATGATGGGGATTTCCAGCGCCTGATCGTGGCAGACGAGATCAGCCCCGACAGTTGCCGTCTGTGGGATATCGAGACCGGGCAGAAGCTCGACAATGACGTGTTCCGTCGTGATCTGGGCTCGCTCACCGATGCCTATACCGAGGTCGCCACCCGACTGGGCGTGATGCCCAAGTCGAGCGCCCCCATCACCCGCCCGACGCTGATCAACTGAAAGGGACCAGACCGATGAAGGCACGCGTGCATGTCATGCTCAAATCCGGCGTTCTCGACCCGCAAGGCGAGGCGGTGCGCCATGCGCTCGGATCGCTCGGATTTTCGGGCGTAGAAGGGGTGCGGCAGGGCAAGGTGATCGAGATCGACCTGGCCGAGACCGATGCCGCCAAGGCCGAGGCCGTGGTGACCGAGATGTGCGAGAAGCTGCTCGCGAATACCGTGATCGAGAGCTATTCGGTGGAGTTGGGCTGATGCACGCTGCCGTCATCGTCTTTCCCGGCTCGAACTGTGACCGCGACCTTGCCGTGGCATTCGAACGTGCGGGAGCGCGCGTTTCGATGGTCTGGCACAAGGACACGTCGATGCCCGAGGGCGTCGACATCATCGGCGTGCCGGGCGGCTTTTCCTACGGCGACTACCTGCGCTGCGGCGCGATCGCCGCGAATTCGCCGATTTGCCGCGCGGTCATGGCACATGCCGACAAGGGCGGTTACGTCCTTGGGGTCTGCAACGGCTTTCAGATCTTGACCGAAACCGGCATTCTGCCGGGCGCGCTGCTGCGAAATGCGGGACTGAAATATGTCTGCAAGCCGGTGGATCTCAATGTCACCACCGACCAGAGCGCCTTTACACAGGGCTATTCGGCGGGCAGCACCATCACCGTGCCCATTGCCCACCATGACGGCAATTATTTCGCGGATGAGACTACGCTAGACCGGCTTGAGGCCGAAGATCGGGTCGCCTTCACCTATGCCCGTAACCCTAACGGTTCGGCCCGCGATATCGCCGGGATCCTGTCGGAAAATCGCCGCGTGCTCGGCATGATGCCGCATCCCGAGCGCATGGCCGAACCGCTGCATGGCGGTAGCGACGGAGCGGCGATGTTCTCGGGTCTTGTGCAACAGCTTGCCGACGCCTGAACCACGGCGCTTGAGGGCAGGGGCCTCTGGCTCTAATCTGCGGTAATGAGGACCTCGCCGCCCAAACACAATACACCCCGCACGCGTGCCATTTCGTGGCGCGCCCGGGTCCTTCTTTTTGGGCTTTTCCTGATCGCGGTTGCTGTGGTGTTCACCACCAATCGTCTGCTCACCGACCGTTTCACCGAGAACACGCGCAACCGCGCCGAATTGCGCCTTGTGCTGTATTCCGGCAACCTTCTCTCGGAACTGCGGCAGAATGCCATCGTGCCGCAGCTTCTGGCCCGTGATCCGGCGCTTATTTCAGCGCTCAACACGCAGGATTATGCGCAGTCCACGCAGCGCCTGCTCTCCTTTCTAGAAGAGATCGGCGCAGCCTCACTCATGCTTCTGGACAAGGACGGGCGCGCAGTCGCCACGACCGAGCGTAACCGTCTGGGCGAAAATCACAAACAGGCCCCGTACTATGTCGATGCGCTGCGCTCGCGCGATACGGTGTTCAAGGTCTTGCAGGACGATGCGGGGCAGTACAACTTTACCTATTCACGCCGGATCGAAACGCAGAACGGCGTGCTTGGCGTGATCGTTGTCGCGGTCGATCTGCGCAAGTACGAGCGGGCGTGGGCGGGTATCTCGGATGCGGTGATGGTCACTGATTCCGAAGGCCGCATCATCCTCGCGACCGAACCGCGTTGGCGCGGGTTGACGGAAGGTGAGGCGCTCGCGCGGGAGCCGGCCAGCAGCGCCATCCAACGCGCGATTCAGGCGACCTCCGACTGGACCGCGCTGCCCGCCGACGCCTATGTGCGCGGCGAGGCTGTGATGCGGGTCGAGGGGCGCGTGGCATTTCGCGGCTGGCGCATCGCCAGTTTCACAACCTATGCCGCCGTGAGCGACAAGGTGAACGGGTATCTCGCGCTCGAAATCATGGGATTCGCGATTCTACTGGCGCTTGCGTTCTATTTCTTGAACCGAAAGGCGGCGCTGCGCGTGGCGCTTTTTCAGCGTGAGTCGGCGGAGCTTCGCGCATTGAACGCACGTCTGCAGCGGGAAATCGCCGAACGCCAGAGGGTGCAGGAAAACCTCGCCCAGGCCGAACAGACGCTGCAGCAAAGTTCCAAGCTTGCCGTGCTGGGCGAGATGTCGGCGGCTGTCAGCCACGAGCTCAACCAGCCGCTGGCCGCGATGAAGACCTATCTCGCGGGAGCGCGTATGCTGTTGACACGTAACCGCCCCGACGAGGCGTTGACCTCGTTCCAGCGGATCGATGACCTGATCGAGCGGATGGGTGCGATCACCAAGCAGCTCAAATCCTATGCGCGTCAGTCGGGCGATACGTTTGCCCCTGTAAATATGGGCGATGCGGTGGCCTCGGCGCTTGCCATGATGGAGCCGCAACTGCGTCAGCGCAAGATCACCATCACCCGCACCCTGCCAGATCAGCCGGTGATGATCATGGGTGACCGGGTGCGCGTGGAGCAGGTGATCATCAATCTCTTGCGCAACGCCATCGACGCGACCGAGACGGTGCCGGTTGCCAGCATCGACATCCTGCTCGCGGCGGGTGAGACGGCGGTGCTGACGGTGCGCGACAATGGCCACGGCATCGGCGACTTCAAGAACCTGTTCGAACCCTTCTACACCACCAAGCAGCCGGGTGACGGGGTCGGGCTGGGGCTTGCCATTTCCTCGGGGATCGTGAACGACCTAGGCGGGCGTCTGGTGGCGCGCAATGCACCGGATGGGGGGGCTGTATTCGAGGTCCAGCTTCCCATATTGCCTGAAGAGACCCGAGCAGCGGAGTGAGTGACATGCCTGCAGCCATGAAGATCGCAATCGTCGATGACGAAAAAGATATGCGCCAGTCGATCAGCCAGTGGCTGGCGTTGTCGGGATACGACACCGAGGCGTTTCCCTCTGCCGAGGAGGCGCTGAAGTCGCTTGGGCCCGATTATCCGGGCATCGTGGTGACGGATATCAAGATGCCGGGCATGGACGGGATGCAGTTCCTGAAAAAGCTGATGGGCTCGGACAGCTCATTGCCTGTCATCATGATAACAGGGCATGGCGATGTGCCTATGGCCGTCGAGGCGATGCGCATCGGGGCGTTCGACTTCCTGGAAAAGCCGTTCAACCCCGACCGCATGACGCAACTCGCCAAGAAGGCCACCAATGCGCGGCGCATGGTGCTCGATGCCCGCGCGCTGCGCCGGGATCTGTCGGATGGCGGGCAGTTGATGAAGAAACTCATCGGCACCTCGGGTGCGATGGAGCGGTTGCGCGAGGATATTCTCGATCTGGGACAGGCTGACGGCCATGTGCTGATCGAGGGGGAAACCGGCACCGGCAAGACGCTGGTGGCGCATGCGCTCCATGCCGTGGGGGCGCGGGCGGGGCGTAAATTTGTATCCGTTTCCTGTGCGGCGCTTGGGCACGAGGCACTGGTGGCGCGGCTGTTCGGACCGTCGCAGCCCGAGGACCCGCGCCTGCCAGCGGTCGAGGAGGCGCGTGGTGGCACGCTCGTGCTTGAGGATGTAGAGGCGCTGTCAGAGGCCGCGCAGGCGCGGCTGCTGACCTTTGTCAATGACGAGGGCACCCCGCCCGAAACCCGGATCATCGCCATTTCGAACATGCAGGATGAGGGCCGCACCTGCGAGGATGCGCTGCGCCCCGACCTTTTCTATCGGCTGGCCAGCCTGCGCATTACGGTGCCGCCACTGCGCCAGCGCGGCGAAGATATCCTGACCCTTTTCACGTCCTTCTCGGATCAGTTCGCCGAGGATTACGGGTGTGACGCGCCGCAAATCTCGGCGCAGGAGGCAACGCAGCTCTTGCAGGCGCCATGGCCGGGCAATGTGCGTCAGTTGTTCAACGTGGCCGAGCGTGCGGTGCTGCAATCGCGACGCGGCTCTGGCACGCTGACCTCGTTGCTGATGTCCGATCACGATGAGATGCAGCCTGTGATGACCACCGAGGGCAAGCCGCTCAAGGAATATGTCGAGGCGTTCGAGCGGATGCTGATCGACAACACCATGCGCCGCCACAAGGGCTCCATCGCGGCGGTGATGGAGGAGCTATGCCTGCCACGCCGCACCCTTAACGAGAAGATGGCCAAGTACGCGCTGCAACGCTCGGATTATATCTGACGGTGCCTGTGGTTTTGGCCGTGTAGGGTGCGCAGCGAGGTTACGCCTTGTGCGCCCCCGCAGCGAGGCCACGAACGAAATCAAGCACGCCCGAGACCGGTGCGCCCTTGGCGATCTCGCCCACGATGGCCGAACCCACGACGCAGCCATCGGCGACGCTCGCGATGGTCTCGGCGGTCTCCGGGCTGCGGATGCCGAAGCCCACGATCACCGGCAGGTCGGTCTGCGCCTTGATGCGGGTGACTTCCGGGCCCACATCCGCCGCCTCTGCCGCCGCCGCGCCAGTGATCCCGGTGATCGACACGTAGTAGACGAAACCGGAGGTGTTCTCGAGCACCTTGGGCAGGCGCTTGTCATCGGTGGTGGGGGTGGCGAGGCGGATGAAGTTGAGCCCTGCCTTTGAGGTCGGAATGCACAGCTCATCATCTTCTTCGGGGGGCAGGTCAACCACGATCAGGCCGTCGATCCCGGCGGCCTTGGCGTCGGTCAGAAACCGCTCCACGCCGCGATTGTAGATCGGGTTGTAATAGCCCATCAGCACGATCGGCGTGGTGTCGTCGTCTTCGCGGAATTCGCGCGCCATTTGCAGCGTTTTCTCCAGCGTCATGCCGCCTGCAAGCGCGCGTTGACCGGCCAGTTGAATGGTCGGCCCGTCGGCCATCGGATCGGTGAAGGGCACGCCCAACTCGATGATATCGACACCCGCCTCCGGCAGGCCCTTCATCACCTCGAGAGAGCGCTGGTAATCCGGATCGCCGGCCATGATGTAGGAGACAAACGCCTTTTTACCGGCGGCTTTCAGCTCTGCGAATTTCGCGTCGATACGTGTCATGCGGGCCTGTCCTTCGAATGGGTCCGTGCGGGTTTGGCGCAAAGCGCGGGGGAAATCAATGCCCGGCTTGACCTTGCCCCGTGCAAACCCGTAGATGCGCGCAATTCACCGCAGGAAAGGGGCTGTCATGGGCTTTAAAATGGGAATCGTGGGCCTGCCCAATGTCGGCAAATCCACGCTCTTCAACGCGCTCACCCGAACCGCTGCCGCACAGGCGGCAAACTTTCCGTTCTGCACCATCGAGCCCAATGTCGGCGAGGTGGCGGTGCCCGATGCGAGGCTCGACAAGCTGGCGGCGATTGCTGGATCGAAACAGATCATCCCGACGCGGATGACCTTTGTCGATATCGCGGGGCTGGTGAAGGGTGCCTCAAAGGGCGAGGGGCTCGGCAATCAGTTTCTGGCGAATATTCGCGAGGTGGATGCCATTGCACATGTGTTGCGGTGCTTCGAGGATGGTGACGTGACCCATGTCGAGGGGCGCGTCGATCCGGTCGCGGATGCCGAGGTGATCGAGACCGAGTTGATGCTGGCGGACCTTGATTCCATTGAGAAAAGACGGGCTGGACTGGTGCGCAAGCTGAAGGGTGGGGACAAGGAGGCGGTGCAGGCGGACCGGCTCTTGGCGCTCGCGCAGGCGGTGCTGGAAGAGGGCAAGCCGGCGCGGACTGTCGAGATCGACGACGAGGATCTCAAGGCTTGGAAGATGCTGCAATTGCTGACCTCGAAGCCGGTGCTCTATGTCTGCAATGTCGAGGAAAGCAATGCCGCTGAGGGCAATGCCCATAGTCAAGCGGTGGCCCAGATGGCCGCCGCGCAGGGCGCGGGCAGTGTTGTGATTTCGGCGCAGATCGAGGAAGAGATCAGCCAGCTTGATCCGGATGAAGCCTTTGTTTTCCTTGAGGAAATGGGGCTGGAAGAGGCGGGGCTGGATCGGTTGATCCGGGCGGGATACGAGCTGTTGCATCTGGAGACCTACTTCACCGTCGGGCCCAAGGAAGCGCGGGCCTGGACCATTCAGAGCGGCACGCCTGCGCCCAAGGCGGCGGGGGTCATCCACGGCGATTTCGAGAAGGGATTTATCCGCGCTGAAACAATCGCTTACGAGGATTTCGTCACCCTTGGGGGCGAGCAGAAGGCCAAGGATGCGGGCAAGATGCGGGCCGAGGGCAAGGCTTATGTCGTGAAGGATGGCGACGTTCTGCACTTCCTGTTCAACACCTGAGCAGGGCGATTTTCGGCGGTCTGTATCACGTCGGTATTCTGTCGGTATCGCGTCGGTGGGGTGAATGGGCCTTTGGCTGCCGTTGAAACCTGCCCGCGCGAAACGCACCGAAGGTGCCGTGCGATCGTCATGCCAGAGGCATGCCTCCGGCATGAAGCCGTCCCGCGGCCTGGCGATTTGATAGGGCGCGCAACGTGTCGAGTTACGACTGACTTGGCTGGGATAAAGCGCGGACATCTGCCGTTGCATCGCCAGTCCCCGGCCCTGCGATCACGCGGCACCTTCTGGCGGGGCGCAAGGTTCGCTCAAGGACCTTCTTGCGCCTGACGGACGCAATGCCTCACGCCGGAAGATGGATCCGGAACCGTTCGCGGATAGCGCGGTCCGTCATGGGGTCGAACCGGGCCGCCGCGCGCTCCGACAGGATCTTCATCTTCTTCTCGGTGGCCTTCTCGATCAGGTCGGGCTTGCCCAACTCGTCCCATTCCTTGGGCGAGAAGCGGTTGGCGAGGCTGGGATAGACGTAATCGGTCTGCATCCGGCCGAGGGTTTGCGCGGACCCGAGGTAATGCCCCGGCCCGCCGATGCAGGCGCTTCGGATCACATCGACGCTGAGCGTGTCCTCGTCCACTTCGATACCGCGCGTGCAACGCAGGGCCTGACCGATCAGGTCATCGCCAAGAATGAGCGATTCGAGACAGAAGCCGAGGAGCGAGGCATGCATGCCCGCCGCCTCGTAGACCATGTTGAGCCCCGAGAGCCCGGCCATGACATTCGACATCGCCTGTTCCCACCCGGCCTGCATATCGGGCAACTTGGCATCGGCGATGCCCGCTGCGGCCCCTCCGGGCAGGCCGTAGAATTTGTGCATCTGCGCGCAGCCTGCCGACAGGAGCGCCTGTTCGCCCGATCCGCCTGACATCGCGCCGGTGCGCAGGTCGCTGACGAAGGGCCATGTGCCGAAGATCGCCGGATGCCCCGGTTTGACCGCGTTCACATAGACGAGCCCCGCGAGGCATTCGGCCATGGCTTGCACGATGGCCCCGGCGATGGGGGCGGGGGCGGTGGCCCCGGCTTGCCCCGCCGACAGAAGCAGGACGGGCATGCCGCCGCGAATGCATTCCTCCATCACGAGGCAGGATTCGGTGGCGAATTTCATCGGCGGGACGACGAAGCAGTTGGAGTTGCTGACGAAGGGGCGGGCGCGCCATTTGTCCTCGCCGCCGACGATCAGGTGCAGCATCTCCATCGCGTCGCCGACGAAGCCCGGCTCGGTAAAGGACACGCCGACATGTTTCGTGGTGCCCGCGCAGCAGCCGTAGAGCGTGTTGAGGTCCATCTCGCGGTTGTCGGTAATGTCGCGGCAGACCATCGGGCGTTGCAGGAAGTGGATGTTGTCGAGTTGATCGACGATGCGGGCGGCGTCGTGGAGATCCTGCAGGGTGCTGTCGCGATAGGTGCGGGTGTGGACATCAACGACGCTGACCGCAGCACCCGCCGTGCCGTAATGCACGCGGTGGCCCGAAAGGTCGAGATCATGGCGTGCCTCGCGGCCATGCAGGGTGAGGCTGCGGTTGGCGCGGGCGATGGTGCCCTCGATCAGGGCGCGGGGAAAACGGATGCGCCCGTCCTCGCCCTGAATGGCACCGGCCCCGGTCAGGTAGGCCACGCCCGAGGGGGGCGCGTCGGCAAGGCCGATCTGTTCGAGCGCGTCGAGCACGGCTGCGTGAATGCGCTGCATCTGTGTGTCAGAGAGCGGGCGGTAGGTGCCGCCCTCAAGTCCGGGGCGGATCGGGCGGAGGGCGTCGGAGAGCGGGTTGGCGCGGGCCGTGCGACGGGCCTCGCGGCCACCGGCGCGACGCGTCTTGGTCTGGGTCATGATGTGGGAAACCTCTCGGAGATCAGGGAAAACGCTGTCGGCTCAGCCCTGTCCCGGTCGTCCGCGCGCGGCGAGGCCGCGCACCGCGCCAATCGTGCGGATCACCAGCGCGATCTTGCTGCGTGGATGCATGCGCGTTGTCCTCCCTCAGAGGTTCAGCGAACCTGATTCGGGGGGGTATGTCTGTTCCGTTTCCGACCCGATGTCGCATCAGGAGCGGGGCCTGTGCAGGACAGGCCCCGGTCTGGTCAGGCGTTGCCGTCGCGGCGCTCTGCCATGAACTGATCGAACTCCGCCTTGTCGCGTGCGTCGCGCAGGCGTTGCAGGAAGGCGTCGAACTGCTCCTGTTCCTCCTCCAGACGGCGCAGCGTGTCGGCCTTGTAGGCGTCAAAGGCGCTGTTGCCGGAGGGGGCGTGGCGGGTCAGGCGGGCGGATGTGCGGCTGCAGGACATGCGATTGCTCCAGATCATGTAGCCCAGGATGGCGAGGCCGATGGGCCAGAAGACGATGAAGCCCAGAACCATGGCGATGATCCAGGCGGGTTTGCCCTGCCGGTCGAGCCAGGTTTCGGCCCGTGCGGGCCATGCGGCGATGGTGGACATGGGTGCTCCTCTTGCGGTGTAAATGTAACTAACATTAACATAGATGGGAGTGGCAATCCAACCTGCAAGGGGGGGTGCAGAAATTTTCAGGCGTCGGGCGGGATGAGGCCGAGGCCGCGCAGATAGACCGCGATGCCCGACTCGAGCAGGTCTTCGGGCGGAAAGGGCGCGCGCGCGCCGGGATTGCCGCGCGCGAAAAGCTCGACCACGCCGTGGCTCATCGCCCAGACATGGGCCGCGAACATCGCCGCAGGCGGGCGGCGGTCGGGCGGCAGATGGGCCGAGAGCGCCTCGGCGGAGCGGATGAGAATGGCCTGCGCGCGCCCGGCGGCATCAGCGAGTTCGGGGCTGGTATTCACCGACAGGCCGGATTCGAACATCGCCACGTAATGCCCGGCATTGCTGCGCGCGAACTCCAGATAGGTGCGGCCCGTCGCCATGAAGGCCGCCAGCGGATTGGGCTGGCCACCGTCAAAGGCCGCCTCCATGCGGGTGACGAAGATTTCGTAGCCCTGGCGCGCGGCCTCGGCGATCAGTGCCTCGCGCCCCGAGAAATGCCGGTAGGGGGCGGCGGGCGAGACACCGGCCAGCTTGGCGGCCTCGGCCATGGTAAAGCCCTGCGGCCCGCGTTCGGCAATCAGGTCGAGCGTCGCCTCGACCAGTGCCTGCCGCAGGTTGCCGTGGTGATAGCCCTGTTTAGCCATTCCAGAGCTCGGGCCCGCCTGCGATGGTGGCGTCGTGGGTGCCCACGGCGCGGGCGTTCTTGCGGGTATAATCGAGGCTGCTCAGCACCTGCCGGATCGCGGCCAGCCGGGCGCGGCGCTTGTCATCGCTGCGGATCACGGTCCAGGGGGCGTGCAGGCTGTGGCTGCGGGTCAGGGTTTCGTCGATGGCGTTGCTGTACTGCTCCCATCGCGGCAGGCCTTCGACGTCGATGCGGCTGAGTTTCCACTGTTTGAGGGGGCTTTGTTCGCGCACCAGAAAGCGGCGCAACTGCTCGGCGCGGCCGACATTCAGCCAGAATTTGAAGAGATGGATGCCCTCGTCGACCAGCATGCGTTCGAAATCGGGCACTTGCCGGAAGAAATATTCGCGTTCGGTCGCGGTGCAGAAGCCGAAGACATGCTCGATCACGCCGCGATTGTACCAGCTGCGGTCATAGAACACGATCTGGCCGCCGGCGGGCAGGTGGTCGATATAGCGCTGGAAATACCATTGCGTGGCCTCGGTATCGGAGGGTTTGGGCAGGGCCACGACACGCGCGCCGCGCGGATTGAGGTTCTCGCGGAACCGCTTGATGGTGCCGCCTTTGCCGGCGGCGTCGCGCCCCTCAAAGACGATGGCCACGCGCGCGCCGGTCTCGCGCGCCCAGTGCTGGAGTTTGACCAGTTCGATCTGGAGGTGCTCAAGTTCCTTTTCATAGACCTTCTTGGCCATGCGTTCGGAATAGGGAAAGGACGGGTCGAGCACGTCGCCCTTGTCGGCCCGGCGGATGGCGTCGCGCACCTCGCGGGGGGCGTCGTTTTCGAAAAAGGCGCTGATCGCGCCGTCAAAGGGGAGCTCCATGCCGGGCCTCATTCTTGTGGTGCCCCAGTATGGCGGCTCACTCCGGCGGGCGCAATCCGGCGCGGGCGGCGGCGTGGTGGATGGCGGCGATGACCTCGTCAGTGGCGGCATGGTGGGGCATGTGGCCGATGCCGTCGAGAGCAGTGAGATTGGCACCGTCCACCTGCTCGGCGAGGGGCTGCGAATGGATCGTGATGCCGACCGTCGTGTCGGCGGTGCCGTGGACGATCTCGACCGGGAGTGCGAGTTCGTCGTAGCGGGGGTGCAGCGCCTCGATCTCCGAAAGCAGGTTGGCGCGTTGCAGGGCGTTGGCGCGCAAGCTGTGGCGCCGCAGGGTCAGCCCCGCGCCGATATGATCGAGATAGCCCTCGGGGGGCGCTTGCGGGGTGAAAATCTCTGACACGGCCTGTTCGACGCGGGCATCATCGACATAGGCGGTGATGAACGGGATCACCAGCGGGCCAAGGATGGGATGCGAGAGCACGCGGTAATAGGCGGAAAGGCCGCTCTCCCACGGCTTGGCCGCGCCCGCCAGATCGACGAGGGCGGCGATATGGTCGGGCTGCGTGACCGCCCAGGCCAGTGCCACCGCGCCGCCGTAGCTGTGTCCGAGCACGATGGGCCGCTCTGCACCGAACTGCGCGGCGGCCTTTTGCAGGAGTGCTGCCTGTTGGGTGATCGTGGCGCCGGTACGGTTGATCCGGTCGGTATATCCGAGGCCCGGACGGTCGAGCACGATGACGCGGTAGTCGTTTGCCAGGCGCGGGGCAAGATCAAAGGTCATGTCGCGGGTGTTGCCCGAGGCCCCGTGAATGAGCACCAGATCGGGGACCGAACCGTCATCGGGGCCCATGACCACGCCGTGCACTTGGGTGCCGTCGACCTCGATGATCTGACCCTCGGGGGGGAAGGCGGCCTCGGCCTTTGCCTCGTGCAGGCGGGCGCGATGTTGCGTCCAGCCCCAGAGCGCGGCCATGACAATCGCAAATATAATCAGTGATTTAACGGCCAATGTTCATCTGCTCGAACGGGGTGGTCTGGTAAATCTGATTGATCCAGTTGCCATAGAGCAGATGCGCGTGGCTGCGCCAGCGGTTCGAGGGCGGGCACGCGGGATCGTCGCCGGGATAGTAGTTGCAGGGCACGTTGATCGGCGTGCCAGTTGCGACGTCGCGGTCATATTCCTGTTTCAGCGTGTCGCTGTCATATTCGAAATGGTTGAAGATGTAGAG
The DNA here is from genome assembly GCF_040219995.1 of Roseovarius sp. Classification (GTDB taxonomy): domain Bacteria; phylum Pseudomonadota; class Alphaproteobacteria; order Rhodobacterales; family Rhodobacteraceae; genus Roseovarius. Next base: position 419,245 of record NZ_JAVJUC010000014.1, read on the forward strand.
CGCGCGGCGGGCGGTATCCTCGACCAGACAGGGGCCGACCTCGTCGCTGTCGAGCAGGATATGCAGGCCCGGCACCGCCTCGATCTCGGCGCGCTTCATTTCGGTCCAGCGGCTGACGGGGATGACGCAATCGTCGGAAAAGCCGCGCAGATAGGGCGACGCCGGGTCCATGTTGCGGTGCCGGAAGCAGCCGAAGGCCTTGTGGCCCAGCATATGCTTTTTGACGCCGTGGAAATGGTTGATCATCGCCATCCCGCCCCAGCAAACGCCGAAGGTGGAATGCACATGGGTCTGGGTCCACTCGAAAACGCGGGCCAACTCGTCCCAATAGGTGACGGCGTCGAAGTCGAGATGTTCGATCGGCGCGCCGGTGATGATCAGCCCGTCATATTTGTCGCCTGAGGTCGCGACCTCATCGAAGGGGCGATAAAAGCTTTCCATATGCTCGGCGGCGGTGTTCCTGGTCTGGTGTTCAGACATGCGGATCAGATCAAGCTCGATCTGCAGGGGCGTGGCCCCGATCAGCCGGGCGAACTGGTTCTCGGTCTGAATCTTCATGGGCATAAGGTTCAGCAGTCCGATGCGCAGGGGGCGGATATCCTGCCGCGATGCCTGATCCGGGTCCATCACCATCACCCCCTCGCGCGTGAGCACGGCATAGGCGGGCAGATTGGCGGGCATCTTGATGGGCATGGGGCAGGGGTCCTTGGTTGACTGGCCTCAGATAGGGGTATCGGTCCGGCGCTCAAGGGCTGTCGCGATCAGGTGATCGAAATCGGCGCCGTTGCGGACCTGCGCCACCTCGTCGGCGCTGACTGAGATACCCCATTTGACCATGGCCTCGTAGCGCGGCTGACGATGTGCGAGGGCGCGGGCATAGGTCCAGCGGATAAAGCTGTCTGGATCAACTTCGTCCGCTTGGCACTTGTTTTTCTTCAGATACTCCTCCCATGCGGCGTCGAGGAATTCGGGCTGGTAGGCCATCGGCTTGGGCGCGCGGTCAAAGCGGCGGATCAGTTCGGCGGTATGCGCGTCTGAGCCTTCGATATAGATCAGCAGGCAGTGGCGGGCGAGTTCGGTCAGCAATGGGTCGTATGGGTCGTCGCCATCCACCCATTCGCAGATCGACCCGCCGGTGTCGCAGATGAAGTTTGGGTAGCCATAGAGCCGCTCGGCACGCTCGATGAAATAGCCGGTATCCATCAGCGCGTTGATCTCGGCCTGACGGAACTGATCCTGACGGCGGCGGTAGTCCTCGATCGGCATGCCGCCCTTCTCGGGGTCGCCCGGCTTGCCCAGATAGGTCGAGACCGGGGCGAGATTGTGGAAGGTAATGTTGGAGCCGATATAGATCGAGTCCGAGAGCAGAAGGTCGCGCAGGAAGGGCACCTGCATGGCATGCGCCTTGGCGTTGTCGACAATCAGCTCGCCCATGTAGCGGGTGCCGATGCGGTAGTCGATGGAATAGTGGAACCACCCGCCCTGATCGCGCAGCAGGTTGGAGACATGGGTCTTGCCCAGGCCCGACATGCCATAGAACAGCACCCGTTTATGCGTCGCGTCACGCCAGTCCTGCGCGGTCTGATAGATCATCGCCTGTCCCCTTTGGTCATGGTGCTACAAAGACCGCGCGGGGGCGTCAAATGCAAACATGAAAAAGCCCCGCCGGGTGAGCGGCGGGGCGAATGGTTTCGGCTCGGGATGGCGTCAGAAGCGCAGGCCGAGCTTGAGGCCGAAGGCGATGCCGTCGTTGTTTCTGAACGAGGCGACCGAGGTCTGGGCATTGCCGATGTCGATATAGGACAGCCCGCCGGTCACTTCCCAGGTTTCGGTCTCGTGGGTGAGGGCCACGGTGTAGCTCATGAAGCCGTCGGTGCCTTCGAGGTTGCCGACCTGGTTGCCGGTCTGCTCTTCGTAGCCCAGGATGAACGCCCCGCTCCAGTTTTCGTTGAAGCGGCGACCGATGCCGAGGCGGTAGGTATAGACGTCTTCGGTGCCGAAGGCGATTGGGGTGGTCACGGGCACGCCGGTGGCGAAGTTGAAGAAATCCTGCGGAGCCACCTGGAATTCGGACCATTCGCGCCAGCGCACGGAGCCGAAAAGAAGCGTGTCCTTGGCGATGCCGGACTGGGCGTGCAGCGTCCAGGATTCCGGCAGCTTGACCTCGAACGGTGCGCCGGTGTTGTCGCTGAACTCGTGTTCAGTCTCGGATTCGTAGGTCAGGGCGACCCGCAGGGCGATATCGGGGATTTCATAGGCGGCGCCGAACATGTAGCCGACCTGGAAATCCTTGCTCACCGAGAGTGAGTAGCTGCCTGTTGTGCCGGGGCCGGGGGGCGTCGCGGTGGGGGGAAGGCCGCCAGTGCCGGGGGACACCACCAGAATGCTGCCGCTCAGGCCGACATAGCTGAGGCCGCCATAGACGCTGAACCGGTCGGTCGCCTTGTATTTCGCCATGCCGGTGTAGCGCACCGATTCGACCGAGGCGGTCGAGGTGCCGAAGAACGATCCGCCGCCAAAGGTCGTCGGACCATCATAGGTCACGTCCGCCCCCACCGGTTCGTCGATCACGAAGGCGAGGGAGACCTTGTCGTTCAGCTGGTGTTTGTAGCCGAGGCCGAAGTTCTGGTAGCGGTCCTGGATGTCGCCGGTGGGCGCACCGGGCGCGCCGGGGCGCGCAACGCCGCTCACGTCGGGGTCGACTGAGGTGACGGAGAACTCGACGTAGTTCTTGCCCTCTTCGAAAAGGAGCTGTGACGCGTCCCCGCGCCGCTCGATCCCGCCTGCCTGTGCGGCTCCCGCGAGCAGGGTGAGTCCTGTCGCTGCCAATGCGTATTTCTTCATGATGTCCCTCTCCTCCTGATTGCTTGGCGTCACATTACCGTTACGCGATTGCCGGTCAATCTTTGACGCGGCGTCACGGATGCGCAGGGGTTGGGCGGTGGCGAGATCGACACAGTTTTCACAAGAATCCGTGTGAAATCAGTAACGTTTTCGTGTTTCAAACCAGAGATTGAGGTAATTCGCTCCGAAAATGACGGCCGCACCGAGCAGGGTGAAGGCATCTATCGCCTCGCCATAGACCATGAGGCCGATCACCGCGATCAGCGGCAGGCGCAGGAAGTCGACCGGCGTGATCACGGTGGCGGGCGCGATGGAGAGCGCGGTGGTCAGGCACACATGCGCCATCAGCCCGGCGCAGCCGATGACGATCAGCCACGGGGCCGAGGCAGGCGAGGGCAGGGCGATGTCGCCGTCTAACCCGGCGCATATCAGGCCGAAGACGATCTGCGTGAGCGTCATCCAGAAGAGGATGCAGGTCAGCGTCTCGGTGCGGGTCAGGCGCTTGGTGGCGAGGATGGAGCCGGCAAAGCCGATGGCGGCGGCGGCGGCGGCCAGGGTGCCTGCGTTGATCGTCTCGGGCGAGGGGCGCGCGACGATCAGGATGCCGGTGAAGCCGATCACCGCAGCGAGGGCGCGCACGCGGGTCATCCGCTCGCCCAGCACCAGCGGCGAGAGCACCAGAACCCAGAGCGGCGAGGTGAATTCGAGCGCGAAGACCTGTGCCAGCGGGATCATGGTGATGGCGTAGAACCACAGGTTCTGTCCGGTGAAATGGCTGAGATTGCGGATGAGATGCAGGCCGGGCGAGCGGGTGGTGATGCTGCGGGAGTGACCGGTGAGGCGGGCCACGCAGATCACGAGGACAAAGCCGACGATGCTGCGATACATCATGATCTCGAACGTATCGAGCTCAAAGCTGACCGCGCGGCCTGCCACCGCCATCGAGGAGAACGAGACCACCGCGCCCAGCATCCAGAGACCGGCGCGCAGCACGGCGCGCGGATCGGTGCCTGGCGGAGTGACGGTGAGGGTCATTCAGCCGCGCCACCAGACCTCGGGGATCACGACGTCGGGATTGGCCGGTACGTTCGGATGGTCCTGCGGATGGGGCAGGGACACCACGCCCCCCGTCGCCAGATCGGCCAGGCGATCACGGCGCAGATAGCTAACCTCGAACACCGGCGGCACCTCGAGCCCCCTGCAGGTGGCAAGAGGTGAGTAGTTGTTGGCGTGCATGTGAACGATCGCAAACTGGCTGTGAAGTTTGCGAAACACCGCCTTGATCAAAGGCAGGCTGTTGCGTTCGAAAATCCGCTCCATCGAATGGTATTCGATCACCATCATGCGGAACTTGCTAAGCGTCTCGACAGAGCTTTCGATCAGCACGTCAAATTCAGCGCCCTCGATATCCATCTGAAGGACAAGATCATTTACTGCTTGATCGCCTAGCTTTTGGGTCATCCAGCTGTTGAGCGTTGTAAAGGTGTCGTCATTATAGGCGCCGAGGAACTTTTTATCGAACTCGAACAAGGGATTATCCATTGGGGGATTATCAACACTGGCATCGGCGAGAAACGATGTGATGCCATAGTCACGTGCAATATGCTCTTCAAAGTCCGCTGTGACCGACACGCCGGGTGAAAAGCAATGGGTAATTCCGTCAAAATCGTCGGGCATCATGTAGCCACCGTCGCCGTCACCGCCAATGCGCACAAGACGCGTCGGCGTATAGGCGGCCCGAAAGTCACTTATCAACTCTTCGACGTCGGACCGCTCGGCTGCCGCTTGGCGGATATAGCCGTGGTCCAGCAATTTGGGGCCGAAAAACTTTCTAAGGAACATGTTACCTCCTGTCCTGGCACAGCTGTGCCCGCGCGCGTCGTGCATCCCCCAAACAGCGGGTTTGCCAGTAAACGCCGTGACGAGATCCGCCGGTCATTCCCACTCAATCGTGCCCGGAGGTTTCGAAGTGATATCATAGGTGACGCGGTTGATGCCCTTGACCTCGTTGATGATGCGGGTCGCGGTTTCGCCGAGGAAGTCGTGGCTGAACGGGTAGTAATCCGCCGTCATGCCGTCGACGGAGGTCACCGCGCGCAGGGCGCAGGCGAAATCATAGGTGCGCCCGTCGCCCATGACGCCGACGGTGCGCACCGGCAGGATGGCGACGAAGGCCTGCCAGATCTCATCATAAAGCCCGTGTTTGCGAATCTGGTCGATATAGACCGCGTCGGCCTTGCGCAGGATCTCCAGCTTTTCGCGGGTGATCTCGCCGGGGCAGCGGATGGCGAGGCCGGGGCCGGGGAAGGGGTGGCGGCCGATGAAGCTGTCGGGCAGGCCCAACTCGCGGCCCAGGGCGCGGACCTCGTCCTTGAAGAGTTCGCGCAGCGGCTCGACCAATTTCAGGCCCATCTTTTCGGGCAGGCCGCCGACATTGTGGTGCGACTTGATCGTGACCGAGGGGCCGCCCGAGAAGCTGACGCTTTCGATCACGTCGGGGTAGAGCGTGCCCTGCGCGAGAAACTCTGCGCCCTCGATTTCGTTGGCGTGTTTCTGGAACACGTCAATAAACAGGCGGCCGATGATCTTTCTCTTTGTTTCCGGGTCACTTACACCGTCAAGCTCACCCAGAAACAGCTCTGATTCATCGGCGTGGATCAGCGGGATGTTGTAGTGGTCGCGGAACATCGAGACCACTTCCACCGCCTCGTTCTGGCGCAGCAGGCCGTGATCGACGAATACGCAGGTCAATTGATCACCGATCGCCTCGTGCAGCAGCACCGCCGCGACCGAGGAATCGACGCCACCGGAGAGGCCGCAAATGACCGGGCTGTCGCCCACTTGCGCGCGGATCTTGGCAATCGCCTCTTCGCGGTAGGCACCCATGGTCCAGTCGCCCTTGAAGCCCGCGAGTTTCACGAAATTCTCATAGAGCCGCTTGCCGTCCGGGGTGTGGTGCACCTCTGGGTGGAACTGCACCGCGTAAAAGCGGCGCGCACGGTCGGCAGTCATCGCGAAGGGCGCGCCCGGCGAGGTGGCCAGAACCTCGAATCCTGGTGCGATTTCAGAGACATGGTCGCCGTGGCTCATCCAGACCTGCGCGCGGCCCGCGCCATCGGTGAACCAGCCCTCGATCAATTCGCTTTGCAACCCGGTGGGCGTGACCCAGGCGCGGCCGAATTCGGCGGTGGCATGCTCGCCCGCCTCGACCTTGCCGCCCAGATCCTGCATCATGACCTGCTGGCCATAGCAGATGCCCAAGATCGGCACGCCGAGGTCATAGGCGGCCTGCGGCGGGCGCGGGCTGCCGTCGCGGGTCACGCTGTCGGGACCGCCGGAGAAGATGATCGCGCGCGGTGCGATCTCTTGCAGGAGCGCGTCGGTCACGTTCTGATAGGGGTGGATTTCGCAATAGACGTTCAACTCGCGCAGGCGGCGCGCGATCAGCTGCGTTACCTGGCTGCCGAAGTCGATGATCAGGAGGCGGTCATGGGATATCTGGCTCATGCGCTGCCTAGTAGAACGCGCGCCGCATCTGCGCAAGAGAAAGCGGCGCGCGGGCGGTGTTACCAGCGATAGCTGAGCCCGGTTGCGATCTCGTGCTGCTTCATGCGGATGCGCACATCTTGCGGGGCCCCGGTGAGCGCCGGGTTGTTGCCCGAAAAGCTGTTCGAGAAGGCATGCGTGTACGAAAAGGTGAAGGCCCAGCGGTCGTTGATGCGGTAGGTGCCGCCCGCCGAGAGGTGCCATTGCGGGGTCGCGGGGGCGATGGTGTTGATCACCACGTCGCCGGAATTGCCGATGAACTCGGTCGAGTAGCTGACGCCGGTGCGCAGGGTCAGCTGATCGGATCTGCGCCAGATCGCGGCGAGCCGCCAGACATCGACATCCTGCCAGCCGAAGCCGACACCGTTTGCGCCACCCAGAGGACCGCCCGGCGGGGCGCTGGTATTGGCGATGGCATCGACCCCGCCGTAATAGATGCGCTGATATTCGGCGGTGATGGTCCAGTCGGGGGCGGCGCGGGGGGTGTAGGCCGCGCCGAGGGTGAGCATGGCGGGGATGTCGAATTCGCCGCCATCGGCAAATAGGCCCTTGTAGCGGCTGAATTCGGACATCTGGATCTTGTTGCGATAGGCCGCGCCGAGCGTCCATTCGGGGCTGGCCTCAAAGAGCAGGCCGAGGTTGAGACCGAGGCCGGTCGACCAGTCATGGCCGCGATTGGTGACATCATTGGGGGCGACCGAGAGACCGGAAAAGGCCTGCAAGCCCTGCGCCTTGAAGCGTTGCACCGCGAGGATGGGCGAGATCCCGAGAGTCAGGCGGTCGCTGACCTGACGCGCGTAATTGACGGTGATGAAGGCCTGTTCGAGATTGACGCCGACGGGAGAGGAGCCGGCCCCGAGACCGGCGAAGAAATTGGTGTCGAACTCGGTGTTCATGCCGCCATTGGCGAAGACGAACACGCCGAGTGACGAGCGGTCATCCAGCGCCCAGTTAGCCCCGCCGCAGGGGATGAAGAAGACGTCGGTTTCGCTGGAATGGGTGCCGGGGGTCAAGGAGGGGCCGGGCGCGGGGTTGGGCTGAATGCGGACGTCGCGATTGGGGGCGAAGGTGGTCAGGCAGAACCCGGCGCTGTTGCCGACCTTGACGCCGGTGGCGGGGTTCTGCGCCATGCCGAGAACACCGGTCGGCACCGCCACGCCCGCGCCCGCCATGCCCTTGGACTGGCCACCATAGCCATTGGCGAAATAGCCGTTGGTGGCCTGCGCCGGGGCCGCCAGCAGGCTGACCCCGAGGAGTGCGCAAGTCGCGATGCCGCGCGTGAAAACCGTGATCATACCCTTGTCCCTTTACGTTTCGAGCGGTGAACCCGCCTCTGTCAGATTTACGTGGCCCGCGCCAGAGTTGGTGGCGTCTTGCGGTGCAACCCGGGCCGTGAGACTCACACATTACGTTTTCGGAATGTAAAAGCGCGTTCACTTTTGCGTGTGGCCTCGGCGCAGGCGGCGCGGGGCGTGGGGCCGGGTCATGTCGCTTTTACCCCCCATGCGACGGAATCCGCGCCTGTCCACGCGGCCTGAGACGTTAAAACGACGCAAACGCCTGCCCGGCTGCGGGCGAAAAGGCGACTCAGAAACCACGCAATCAAAGGGTGCATCCATGGCAGAAGCAGCAGAGCGCAGCAGACGGTCCCGGGGCGGCGGCGGGGCCGCACGCCGCGCGGAACGCACCGCCGTCAGCGTCGAGACCGCGCGTTACATCGAGCGCAACATCCCGAATTTCGAGATCCTGACCGAAGAGGCGCTTGATATCATCGAGGCCAATGCCGAGACGATTCTCGAAGAGATCGGCGTGAATTTCGTGGAAAACCCCGCCGCGCTGGAGCGCTGGCGCGAGGCCGGGGCCGAGGTGACGGGCGAGCGGGTGCGTCTGCCGCGTGGTCTGGCACGCAAGCTGATGGCGACCGCGCCGTCGCGGATCACGCAGCACGCCCGCAACCCCGAGCGCACCGTCGAGATCGGCGGCAAGTCCCTTGTGCTGGCCCCGGTCTACGGCCCGCCCTTCGTGCATGACATGGAGAACGGCCGCCGCTACGCGACGATCGAGGATTTCCACAATTTTGTGAAGCTGGGCTACATGTCGAAGTGGCTGCACCATTCGGGCGGCACCGTGTGCGAGCCGACCGACGTGCCGGTGAACAAGCGCCATCTCGACATGCTGCTGGCGCATATGACGCTGTCGGACAAGCCGTTCATGGGTTCAGTCACCGAACCGAGCCGGGCGCAGGACAGTGTAGACATGTGCGGCATCCTCTTTGGCGAGGAGTTCGTGCAGCAAAATACGGTCATGACTTCGCTGATCAACGTCAACTCGCCGATGACCTTCGACGATGTGATGATGGGATCATTGGAGGTTTACGCCAAAAACAATCAGGCCTGCATCCTGTCGCCCTTCATTGTCGGCGGTGCGATGGCCCCGACGACGGTGGCGGGCACGCTGACGCAGGTGCTGGTCGAGGTGATGGCTGGCATCGCCTATTCGCAGCTGATCCGCCCCGGCGCGCCGATGATCTTTGGCGCGTTCGTGACCTCGATCGACATGAATTCCGGGGCGCCCACCTTTGGCACGCCGGAGGCTGCGCATATCACCTATGGTGCGGGGCAATTGGCCCGGCGTCTGGGACTGCCCTATCGTTCGGCGGGGTCGTTCAACGGCTCCAAGCTGCCCGATGCGCAGGCCGCCTACGAGACTGCCAACAGCCTCAACATGGGCCTTCTGGCCGGTGTGAACTTCATGCTGCATTCCTGCGGCTGGATGGAGGGCGGTCTGGTTGCCTCGTTCGAGAAATTCGTGATGGATGCCGATCAGCTGGGTACGCTGCATCATCTGGCAAAAGGCGTCTACATGGACGAGAACGGCCAGGCGATGGATGCCATCCGCGAAGTGGGCCCCGGCGGGCATTACCTGGGCTGCGCACATACCCAGGCGAATTTCAAGACCGCGTTCTGGCGCTCGGATCTGCTTGACTACAAGCCCTACGAGACATGGTCGGAAGAGGGCGGGCGTGACACGATGGCCCTTGCGAATGCGCGTTACAAGAAGCTGCTGAACGACTATCAGCAGCCCGCGCTCGATCCGGGCATTCACGAGGCGCTCAAGGATTTTGTGGCCAAGCGCAAATCGGAAATGCCCGACGCGTTCAGCTGAGCTGACGCGCACCGTGCCCGCTCAGGCGGGCGCGGTCTGTGGCGCGCGCAGGTGCCGCGCCTCGCCCATCATCGCGATCAGCACGTCGACATGGCGCGCCGCGCGGTATCCGGCAGCGCGCGCGGTGCGGTCGCGCTCCAGCGCGGCCTCGATCTCCATCAGGCGGATAAGCGCCTCGGCCGCGCGGGGCAGGGTGGCGGCGCCGAGATGACGCGGCAGGTGCACCGTGCGGTTATAGTCGCAAACCCCGATCCGCGCGGCGCGGATCAGCAGGGGCGGGCGGCGCAAGCCATTGAGAGCACTCAGAACATCCTGCATCACGAAACTCCTTTCGGTTGTGTGAGGCCAGTCCTTGCACGGTTTTGAGCGCCGTTGCCTCTGCGCCCGGTTCTGCGCACGCAGGGCATTGAAATTGTTTACCCTTTGTCAACGAAGGTTGATTTTCTGGAAACAGTTAACGAACCGGTAATCTTTGCACGCTTAAGTTGTGGATAACTCTGTGGATAAGGTGATCCGATGGGACGGGCACCGCAGATTGATCAGGATTGGGGATGGTGATGCGTGATCAGGTGATGAGCAAATCAATGATGCAGACGGTGCCGTCATGGGTGCCAGAGGCGGCGTTGCACTATCTCGCGCATATTGAAAGCGGCATGCCGATCCGGGCGCTGGCGCGGCGATCGGGGCGGCATGCCTCGACCGTTCTGCGCCAGATCCGGGCCTTTGAGACGCGCCGCGACGATCTCTTGGTCGATGAGGCGCTGCGCCGTCTGGGGCAGCGCGTGTGTTGTGCAATGAGTGCCGGTTCTCCTGCCAAGGAGGCCAATAGGATGACAGTTCAGACCAATCCGGAGACGACCGAGGAGAGCGCCACGCTGAGCAATGCGCGCCTGAAGGCCGAGGCGCAGCGTGTGCTGCGGCGGCTGTGCGAGACCGGCGCGCTGCTGGCCGTGTCGGTGGACATGGACAAGGCGGTGGTGGTGCGCGATGGCGGGTCTGGGCAGCCGTCGCGCACCGCAGTGGTGGATCGCGAGGTGGCCGAGGCGCTGGCGCTCAAGGGCTGGATCGCCTGTGACGATCCGGGCCGCATCGCGCGCTATCATATCACCGGCAAGGGGCGTGCGGCGCTTGGGCGGATGCTGGCCGAGGCCGAAAACCTGGCCAGCGGCCTGCGCAAGCCGCCCGTGCTGCTGCGTGGCGATGATGCGGCCGACACGGAGTTGCCGCGCCGCCCGCGCTATGGTCTGGCCGAGAGCCCGCTGAGCGCGTTGGCCCGGCGCCGGGATCGGGATGGCAGCCGCTTTCTGTCGGATGATCTGGTACGCGCGGGCGAACGGCTGCGCGAGGATTTCGAGCTGGCGCAGGTTGGCGCTCGGGTCACGCAGAACTGGGACCGCTTTCTCAGCCATGTGGATGACGGTGGCACCGCGCCGGGGCCGCGCGGTTATAATGCGGAGGCTGCGCGCGCCCGGGTGATTGGAGCGCTGCGCGATCTGGGGCCGGGGCTGGGGGATGTGGCGCTGCGGTGCTGCTGCTATTTGGAAAGGCTGGAACGGGCCGAGAAAAAGATGGGCTGGTCGGCGCGGTCTGGCAAGATCGTGCTGCGCATCGCGCTGCAGCGCCTCAAGCGGCATTACGAGAGCCTGGGCGAGGCGGGGGGCCTGATCGGCTAAGTCAGCCGCCCACGATCCAGCCTACGCCGAAGGCCACCACGGCGCAGACCGTGCCGACCAGCACCGTCTCGCCGACGCTGCGCCAGAGTCGTTCGCCGCTGGCATGCCAGCGCAAGAGGCCAAGCAGCACAAGCGCCACGCCGGTGGCGAGGATCGACAGTTGCGTGGTAGCCGCTGTCGCCTCGAACAGAAGGTAGGGGATGAGGGGGACCGCGCCGAAGGTGATGAAGGCGGCGAAGGTGAAGCTGCCGTTACGCGCCGGGCTTTCGCCGTCGGGGTCGCGCAAGCCGGTTTCCTCGGCGAGGATCATCTCGGCCATCACGTCGGGGTGACGGGTGAATATCCCGCTGGCCTCTGCGGCGTCCTGCGGCGAAAGCCCCTTGCCGCGCAGGATCTCGGCCAGGCGCGCGGCCTGTTGGTCGGGGGTCTCACAGCTGCGCCGACGCTCCTCGGCGCGGCGGGCGCGGTAGAGATCGTGCTGGGCGCGCAGCGACAGGAATTCGCCGAGGCCCATGCTGACCCCGTCGGCAAATAGATTGGCGAGGCCGAAGAGCAGCACGGCGATGGCGCCGACCTCGGCCACGCCTTCGGCCTGCGCGCCGGCGAACCCGGCGACGATGGCGAAGGTGGTGACGATCCCGTCGGTGCCGCCATAGACGATCTGCTTGAGATATTCCTGAACGCGCCCGAGGCGCGGATGGGTGGGCGCGGGGGCCTGCCTCGTCATGGGATGCCTCTGCGTGCTGACGCGTGGGTGCGGCCAGCATAGGCGGGTGCGGGGGGCCTGCAAGGGAAAGAGTGATAGTTTGCACTTGCGCGGAGGCTGGGAAAGCATAACTTTCACGTATGAATATCACCCTGCGGCAACTTACCTATTTCAAGGCGCTGAGCGAGCAGCGCAATTTCGGACGTGCGGCGGAGGCGGTGAATATCTCACAGCCCGCGCTCTCGGTGCAGATCCGCGACATGGAGGCGGCGCTTGGCGCGAAACTGGTGGAGCGGCGGGCGCGCGATGTGGTGCTGACGCCATTCGGGCGGCGCATTCTGGACCATGCCGAGCGGGTACTGGGCGAGATGCAGGCGCTTGGCGAGGCCGCGCGCTGGCAGGGCGGGCTGGCGGGGCGGCTGTCGCTGGGGATCATTCCGACGATTGCGCCCTATATCCTGCCCGGTGTGCTCGAGGCGCTGCGCAGCCGTGACATTTCGCTGGATGTGCAGGTGCGCGAGGCGCGCACCGAGCAGCTGATCGCCGAGATGCAGAGCGGTCAGCTCGATGCCGCGATCATGGCGCTGCCGGTGCCTGCCGACGGGCTGGAGGCGCGGGCGCTGTTCAAGGACCGGTTCCTGCTGGCAGGCAGTGCCGCGCGGCTCGACGCGCTCGGGCAGGGGGTGGAGGCGCTACGCCCGATATCGCTGACGCATAGCCCGCTGTTGTTGCTGGAGGATGGCCATTGCCTGACCGATCAGGCGCTGGAGGTGTGCGGGCGCGGCCGCGGTCATGCGCAGATCGACATGGGGGCGTCGTCGCTGGGCACGCTGTCGCGGCTGGTGGCGGCGGGGTTCGGCCTGACGCTGATGCCGGAACTGGCGGCGGCGACCGAATCGCGGGCCGCGCCGGAAATGCGGCTGCGTCGCTTTGCGCCGCCGGAGCCCTATCGCGAGATCGCGCTGGTGCGTCGAAACAGCACCGAGGAGGCGGCCTGGTTCGAGGAACTGGCCGATCTTCTGAGCACGGTGGGCGGTGGGCTGATCGAGCAGGCGCGCGATGCAGGAGAGGCGGCCCGCGCCAAGGGTGACGCGGGCCTTTGACCGTCGGGACACTCACTCACAGGCGATGGCACTCGTTACCCGTTTTGCATGCACCGGGATGCGGCCTTGCATCACTGGCACTCACCATCGCCATGACTTATAGTAGAAGTACCTTACCAAATCATTCGCGGGGAAAAATTCGTGCGCGATCTCAAACTGCCCGCCGGGCGCCACCCCGAAAAGGCGCATCGGCCCGACAATGCCCAACCGAAGAAACCCGACTGGATTCGCGTCAAGGCGCCGACCAGCAAGGGCTATTTCGAAACCCACAAGATCATGCGCGAGCACAAGCTGGTGACGGTCTGCGAAGAGGCGGGCTGCCCCAATGCGGGCGAATGCTGGGCGCAGGGGCACGCCACGATGATGATCATGGGCGAGATCTGCACCCGGGGCTGCACGTTTTGCAACGTGGCCACAGGCAAGCCGCAGGCGCTCGATGTGTTCGAGCCGGGGCGCGTGGCGGACGGGGTGCAGAAGCTGGGGCTGAACCATGTGGTGATCACCAGCGTCGACCGTGATGATCTGGAGGATGGCGGCGCGGAGCATTTCGCCCAGACCATCCGCGCGATCCGGCACCGCACGCCCGGCACCACGATCGAGATCCTGACGCCGGATTTCCTGCATTGCGAGGATAGCGTGCTGGAGACCGTGGTGGCGGCGAAACCGGATGTGTTCAACCACAACCTGGAAACCGTGCCGGGGCTTTATCCATCGGTGCGCCCCGGCGCGCGCTATTTCCACAGCTTGCGGCTGTTGCAGCGGGTGAAGGAACTTGATCCGACGATGTTCACCAAGTCGGGGATCATGGTCGGGCTGGGCGAGGATCGCCAATCGGTGCATCAGGTGATGGATGACATGCGCGCGGCGGATGTGGATTTTCTGACCATCGGGCAGTATCTGCAGCCGACGCCCAAGCATCACGCGCTGGACCGGTTCGTGCATCCCGACGAGTTTGCGGCCTATGAAAAGGCGGCCTATGGCAAGGGGTTCCTGATGGTGTCGGCCACGCCGCTGACGCGGTCAAGCTATCACGCGGGCGATGATTTCGCGCGTCTGCAGGCGGCGCGCAACGCCAAGCTGGCGTAAGCGGGGCCGGGGCAAGAGGGGGCGCTGCCCCCGTCGCCTGACGGCGACTCCCCCGGAATATTTCTGGCAAGATGAAGCGGATGCAAAAAGGGCCGGTCGTGGTGACCGGCCCTTTTGGTGTCGCATTGTCTGGGTTCAGCGGCCCCAGGTGCGGACCGGGCCGCAATCCATGTGGACAAAGTTGGAGCCGGAATATCTGCCAACGCCGCCGCCGCCGCAGGCCACGCCCGCGCGGTAGATCTGGCTGACCGAGCGGCTGCCGAGGCGCAGATCGGCGGCCTCGCCGATCAGGTGGCGGGAATTCTTGGCGACCCCGCGCGACCGCGAGCGCAGCATCGCGTTGGTCTTGGCGCTGCGATAGCCGCTGAGCAGGGTGTAGGGCTCGCTTGCGTCCAGCAGGTTATGGCTGGCGGCCATGATGTCGATCGTGCGGGTGTCGATGGTTTTCACGTCATTCGTGCGCCAGTCGCGCATGAAGAGCGAGATTTCATTGAGCGCCTCGCGGATATAATTGCCCTCGATCCAGTAGATCGTGTCGAGCCGTTCACCGGTGCGTGGCGAGACCATGCGCAATCGTCGGATATCGCCGGCACCGCGCAGGAAGCCTGCGGCCTGGCTGAATGTCGGAGCTGCGGTGAGTGCCGTGGCCGCGAATGCGGTGAGTATCCCACGGCGAGAGATACCAGTCGAGCTGAATTCTGTCATCGTTTCAAGCGCCTGTCCCGTCGCCTACCTGCGGCCGCTGTCCCGCGACCTTTGATTTCATCCCCAGATGCCCGAGTTGTATGACATAACGAGAATCATCAACCAAGCCCTGATTTGACACATTGCGTGAGAGGCAAGCAATTTCGGCGGGATTTCGCGCATAATTTCCGGTTTGTGACCGGATTGCGCGAACCCTGCCGTGATCGCGTCACGCTCACGCGGTTCTTCCCAGATGTGACAGGAAAAGATTAGGAAAAAATTGAGAGCGTGGCGGTTTGTTGCTTATATGAGGGGAACAGGAAACGCGATTTCGAGGATTTACGTGATGTTGGCAGTGTCTCGCCGCGCCTTTGGTATTTTGACGACGGTCTCACTTTTGGGGGCGGGGCTGGTCTGGTCCGGATCGGCCCGGGCCGATGTGCAGAGCACGGCCTTTCGGCAGGCCGTGGCGGAGGCGGCTGCGTCTGATCGCGACCTCGCGGAATTCTACCGCGAGACCGAGTATCGCCCGGTCTGGACCGACGAGGGAACCGAGGCGCAGGCGCGGCGTCAGGCGCTGGTTCAGGCGCTGTCGCAGGCCGGGATGCACGGGCTGCCCGAGGCGCGCTACGATCTGGACGGATTGATGGCACGGATGGGGGCGGCGCGCTCGCTGCGCGATCTTGGCCTGATCGAGGTGGCGCTGAGCCGGGCCTATCTCGACTATGCGCGGGACGTGCAGTCGGGGGTGCTGGAGCCGAGCCGTGTGGTCTACGAGATCAAGCGCGAGGTGACCGACAGCCCGGCGACGGTGCTGCTCGGTGATCTCATCCGTGCCGATGCGCCGCATAAGGCGCTGCGCGCGCTGCCGCCGCGCACCAATGAATATTCGCGCCTGATGAAGGAAAAGATGCGGCTGGAGCATCTGATCCGCGAGGGGGGCTGGGGCCCAACGGTGCCTGCACAAAAGCTTGAACCGGGACAGGGCGGGCAGGCGGTGATCGCGCTGCGCAACCGGCTGGTGGCGATGGGCTATCTGCGGCGCAGTGCCAGCACGCTTTATGATGGCGCGATTCAGAGTGCCGTGCAGGAGTTTCAGCGCGATCACGGGCTGGAGACGGATGGCATTGCCGGTCCCTCGACGCTGGCCGCGCTCAACCGGAGTGCTGCCGAGCGGTTGCAATCGGTGATCGTCGCGATGGAGCGGGAGCGCTGGCTGGCGCGGGATCGCGGCACGCGCCATGTGCTGGTCAACCTCACGGATTTCAGCGCGCGCATTCTCGACAATGACAGCCTGACCTTTCAGACCCGCGCGGTGATCGGCAAGAATGTCGGCGACCGGCGCAGCCCGGAATTTTCCGACGAGATGGAGCATCTGGTGATCAATCCGACATGGCATGTGCCGCGCTCGATCGCCGTCAAGGAATACCTGCCGCAGATGAAGCGCAATCCGAATGCGGTTTCGCATCTCAAGCTCTATACTCGGAACGGGCGCGAGGTGCCGCGCGGGGCGGTCAATTTCGGGGCCTATAACGCGCGCAATTTCCCGTTCGCGATCAAGCAGCCGCCCTCGTCGCGCAATGCGCTCGGGCTGGTGAAGTTCATGTTCCCCAACAAGTACAACATCTACCTGCATGACACGCCGCAAAAGGCGCTGTTCGACCGCGAAAAGCGGGATTTCAGCCATGGCTGCATCCGTCTGCAACAGCCCTTTGATTTCGCCTACGAGATCCTGTCGTCGCAGGAGGCCGACCCCAAGGCCTATTTCCATTCGGTGCTGGGCACCGGGCGCGAGACCTATGTGCAACTCGATCAGCATGTGCCGGTGCATATCATCTATCGCACCGCCTTTACGCAGGCGCAGGGCCGGGTGCAGTACCGCGATGACGTCTATCAGCGGGATGCGGCGATCTGGGAGGCGTTGCGCAAGGCGGGGGTTTCGCTGGCGACGGTTCAGGGCTAAACACCTCTCCGACGAGAGAGGTGGTGCATGGCCTTCGGCATGGATCAAGCGGCCCGCGCATGTGGCGTTGAGGCCAACGGCGCGCGGCGCAGCGCGCGGCGTGGGGCGGACGTCGGCGGCGACGGGGCCATCCATGCCGACCGCGGTCTGTCGATATTGAAACAGGGCCCTGCGATGCTGGCGCAGATCGGCGGTGCGCGGGTGGCGCGCCTGTCGCGCAGTCCCGCAATGCAGGCGGACCGCGCGCCCGAGGCGTTCAAGGGGCTGCGACGTCTCAAGAGATTGTTTGACGATCTGGCCCAGCTTAAGAAAACTGTTACAGAACTGACGCAAAAGACCTGAAACCCGCCCAGACCGGGCCGCATCAGAAAGACCCTACCCATGAGCAGCATTCAGGACCGTGTCATCCGTATCATCGCCGAGCAGGCGGTGCTGGAGCCTTCAGACGTCACTCTCGACAGCACGCTGGAGGATCTGGGCATTGATAGCCTTGGGCTGGTGGAGAGCATCTTTGCCATCGAGGAGGCGTTCGACATCTCGGTGCCGTTCAACGCGAACGAGCCGTCGGAGAGTGATTTCGACATTTCCTCGGTACGCTCCATCGTGGCGGGGATCGAGCGGCTGATCGCGGAGCAATCGTGAAGCGCGTCGTCATTACCGGAGCGGGCACGATCAATGCGCTCGGCCATGATGTGCCTGCCACGATGGAGGCGATGCGCGAGGGCCGCTGCGGCATCGGTGAGCTGGAGTTTCGCGATGTCGAGCGGCTGTCGATCCGGATCGGCGCGCAGGTCCGGGACTATGATCCCGAGGCACAGTTCAACCGGCAGCAACTGGCGCTTTTCGACCGGTTCACGCAGTTCACACTGATCGCCGCGCGGCAGGCGATGGCGCAGGCGGGGCTGGAGTTCATCGGCGAGTTGGCGGCGCGGGCGGGGGTGATCCTCGGCAATTCGGGCGGCGGCATGACCACGCTCGACGAGAATTACCGCTCGGTCTACGAGGAGGGCAAGAACCGGGTGCATCCCTTCGTGGTGCCGAAGCTGATGAACAATGCCGCCGCGTCGCACCTGTCGATGGAATACAACCTCAAGGGCCCGTCCTTTACCGTCTCGACCGCCTGTGCGTCGTCCAACCACGCGATGGCGCAGGCGTTTCAGATGGTGCATGGCGGGATCACCCCGGTGATGGTGACGGGGGGATCGGAATCGATGCTGTGCTTTGGCGGGGTCAAGGCGTGGGAGGGCCTGCGCGTGATGAGCCGTGATGCCTGTCGCCCGTTCTCGGCCAATCGCAACGGCATGGTGCAGGGCGAGGGGGCGGCGATCTTCGTCTTCGAGGAGTTGGAGCACGCCCGCAAGCGCGGCGCCGAGATATTGGCCGAGGTGGCGGGGTTCGCGATGACCTCGGATGCCTCGGATATCGTGATGCCCTCGAAACAGGGGGCGGCGCGGGCGATTCAGGGGGCGCTGCGCGACGCCCGCGTGAACCGTGAGGATGTGGGCTATATCAACGCCCACGGCACCGGCACCGCCGCCAATGACAAGACCGAAAGTGCTGCGGTCGCCGATGTGTTCGGCGCGCATGCCGACAAGCTGATGATTTCGTCCACCAAGTCGATGCATGCGCATCTGATTGGTGGCACCGGGGCGGTGGAATTGCTGGCCTGTATCATGGCGCTGCGCGACGGGGTGATCGCGCCCACCATCGGCTATGAGGAGCCGGACCCGGAATGCGCGCTCGACGTGGTGCCGAACGTGGCGCGCGAGGCGCATGTCGAGGTGGCGCTAAGTAACGCCTTTGCCTTTGGCGGGCTGAATGCGGTGCTGGCGCTGCGGCGTTTCGGGTAGGGGTATTTGGGCCTGTTGCTGCCGTTGACGTCCAGAACCAATGCGCGGAATCAAGGTGCCGCAGGCACCGCCGCGCAGCGCCCGACCGCCCCCTCGGGCGGGCGCTTTTGCAACGTTTCAAGCGATTGAAAACGCGGACGTGTTTGGCTGGCATAAAGTGCGGTCCACCAAGGTTGCTGCGCCCACCCGGCGGTCGGGCACCGCGCGGCTCATCTCGTTAACACCAAAGGTCCGCAACAGGCCTATCCCGGCAAAACCTGTCCCCAACGCAAAACTCCCCCGGCGAAAGCCGGAGGAGCCATGTCTTGCCCGTTCTGGATCGGACCTGTGCCCGGCTCAGTTCGACAGTTCCGATGCCGCGTCATAGGCGGCGGTAAAGCCGGCAAGCGAGGCGTCGATGCGCACGGTCTGATCGGGGGCCTGTGCCGGGACGATCTGGATGGTCGCCTTCACGCCACGCTTGAGCGCGTCGACTTCCGGCTGGGTCAGGCCGATGCGGGCGAAACAGCCGCCCATGGTGCAGAACGAATAGGCGTAGCTCTTGGCCTTGCCGCCATCGACCGACAGCTTGACCTCTTCCGAGAGCAGCGTGCCAAGTGGCACGGCGATGGTGGCCCCGGCGACGACATTGCCTGCATTGCCCAGTTTGTAGAGACTGAACTCTGCCACCGGGTTGCCTTCGGACTCGGTCAGAAGCTGGTACATCTGGCACAGTTCGGGGGTGTCTTCGGTCTGGTTGCGGAAACACTTGAGCTGCCAGTCGTCGAAGCTTTCCTTGATGTAAGAGCCGTCCTCCTGCACCTCGCGCCCGGTATCGAGCCCCTGGGTGAGCGCACTGCCGGTATCCGGTTCGGTCTGTTCTGTGCCTTGCGCGGGTTCGGCAGGGGCCTCTGCCTCCTGCGCGCCGACGGTGGTGCCAAGAGCGAGCAGGGCAGCGATGGACAGGCGTGAAATGAACTTGGACATTGGTTCCCCATTACATGGTCGGTTGATTTGGTGCGATTTAACATGTCATCCGCGCGCTGTCAGGCGCAAAACACCGGACGCGGTCCGGCCCGTGGCGGGTTTTCGCGCGGAGAGCCGGTCGGCCCGGCCCACCGTGGTCGGGACAAAAAGAAAGAGGCCTTGCGGCCCCCTTCCTGTTTCTCCCCGTCGGACTGGCCGACTTAGTTATTGCAGCGAACGCTAGGACAGAAACCCGCATGCGTCAACAGGCTATGTCGCAAGCGCCCGAAAAAAGGCCGCACCCGGAGGGCGCGGCCAGTCTGACAGGGAGGAAATGCCCGGACCCAGAGGACATTCGGCCCCGGGCATGAATTCAGACTGGCACAGAAAGGTTAACTTTGTATGGTCAAGCCGTGACGATTTCTGGACGAGGGTAGTGAGCCGTGACCAATTCCATTTTCATAGGCGGCGGCGGGCCGGACTATTCCGAACCGCAGGGACTTCTGCTGAAATACGCCAACCGGCACGGGCTTGTGGCCGGGGCGACGGGCACGGGCAAGACCGTGACGTTGCAGATCCTCGCCGAAGGGTTCTCGGATGCGGGCGTGCCGGTGATCCTGTCGGATATCAAGGGCGACGTGTCGGGCATGGCTGTGGCGGGCAGCGCCGAGCACAAGCTGCACGCGCCCTTTTCCGAGCGCGCGGCGACCATTGGGTTCGACGCGTTCCGCTATGACAGTTTTCCCGTGGTGTTCTGGGATCTCTTCGGTGAGCAGGGCCACCCGGTGCGCACCACGATTGCCGAAATGGGGCCGCTCTTGCTGTCGCGTCTGCTGGGGTTGTCGGATGCGCAGGAGGGCGTGCTCAACATCGCGTTTCGCGTGGCCGACGAAGAGGGCCTGCCGCTGCTCGATCTCGATGACCTGCGGGCGCTGCTGCTCTGGGTGGGCGAGAACGCGGATGCGTTATCGCTGCGCTATGGCAATGTGGCGTCAGCCTCGGTGGGGGCGATCCAGCGGTCGCTGCTGGTGCTGGAAAACCAGGGGGCGGCGCATTTCTTTGGCGAACCGGCGCTCGATCTGGCCGATCTGATGCAGGTCACGCCCGAGGGGCGCGGCCATGTCAATATCCTCGCCGCTGACCGTCTGGTGCAATCGCCGCAGCTTTATGCCACCTTCCTGTTATGGCTTTTGTCGGAACTTTTCGAGACGCTGCCCGAGGTCGGCAACCCCGACAAGCCGAAGCTGGTGTTCTTCTTCGACGAGGCGCATCTTCTGTTCGATGACGCGCCCAAGGTGCTGGTGGACAAGGTCGAGCAGGTGGCGCGGCTGATCCGCTCCAAGGGGGTGGGGGTCTATTTCATCACCCAGAACCCCGATGACGTGCCCGAGGATGTGCTGGGGCAATTGGGCAACCGCTTTCAGCATGCGCTGCGGGCCTTTACTGCGCGCGACCAAAAGGCGCTGCGCCGCGCCGCCGAGACCTATCGCCCCAATCCGCGGTTTGATACCGGCGACGCGATCCGCGACGTGGGTGTGGGCGAGGCGGTGACCTCGATGCTGGAAGGCAAGGGCGTGCCGGGGGTGGTCGAGCGCACGCTCATTCGCCCGCCTGCGACGCAGCTTGGCCCCTGTGACCCCGAGACCCGACGTGCGCTGATTGCCGCCTCGCCGGTGGCGGGCAAATACGACACCGCGATCGACCGGCATTCGGCGCATGAGATGCTCGCTGCGCGGGCCGAGGCGGCGGCGAAAGCGGCCGAAGTGGCAGAGGTGGAGGCCGAGGCCGAAGAGGAGAAGGCCCGCGAATTCAACACCGCGCGGCGCTATTCCGGCGGGGCCAGTCCGGGGCGTGCGCGCCGGGTGTCGGGCTCGGACGGGATCGGGGGGGCGCTCGCCTCGGCGCTGGTCAAGGAACTCAAGGGCACCACCGGGCGGCGCATCGTGCGCGGTATTCTGGGCGGTCTCTTCAAGGGCCGCTAGGGCGCGCGCGGCGGATGCGCTATGCGTGCCGCAGCGCTTGACTTTCGCGCGGCAGGCCGCCATATGCACCTCAACCGACATTTCCTGCCGCGTGAGCAGCACGGCCCCTGAGACGGGGCGCATCTTATGAAATGTCGCGGACCTGTTCCCAAAATCACGCGTGGGGCCAAACACCTGTCGGAAGGCGGGGGCAATCGGCCCTTTGTCTTGGCCCGTCAGGTGCAACCACGACGACCGGGCGGCGATCTATGCCGCCTGCACCGGGCTTTGGGCAGATGTCCTGGCCCCCGAAAGGATACGATTTGAACCTCTTTGACGAAATGGGCCTGCCCCAATCGCTCACCCGCAAGCTGGCCGCGACCGGCATTACCGAACCCACCCCGATCCAGACCCATGCCATCCCGTATGCGATGAACGGTCATGACGTCCTCGGCCTTGCGCAGACCGGCACCGGCAAGACCATGGCCTTTGGCCTGCCGCTGATCACCGCGCTGATGGAGGCGCCGGGCAAGCCTGCGCCCAAGACGATCCGCAGTCTGATCCTTGCGCCGACGCGCGAATTGGCGGGGCAGATCCGCGATGCGCTTTTGCCGCTGGTCAAGGACAGCCCGATCAAGATCAACCTTGTGGTCGGCGGCGCCTCGATCAATCCGCAGATCAAGCGGCTGGATCAGGGCACGGATATTCTGGTGGCGACACCGGGCCGGTTGCTCGACCTTATTGACCGGCGCGCCGTGCGGCTTGATACGGCGCGGTTCCTCGTGCTCGACGAGGCCGATCAGATGCTCGATCTGGGCTTTATCCATGCGCTGCGCCGGATCGCGGGGCTGCTGGCCGCCGAGCGTCAGACCATGCTCTTTTCGGCGACCATGCCCAAGCAGATGGAAGAGATCGCCGCCAGCTATCTGACCCATCCCAAGCGGGTGCAGGTCAGCCCTCCGGGCAAGGCCGCCGACAAGGTCACCCAGGAGGTGCATTTCATCGCCAAGGCGGCCAAGCCCGATCTGCTGATCGAGCTTTTGGGCAAGCATAAGGGCGAGCTGGCGCTGGTCTTTGGCCGCACCAAGCACGGCTCGGACAAGCTGGCGCGCAAGCTGGAGCAGGCCGGATTTTCCGTCGCCGCGATCCATGGCAACAAGAGCCAGGGCCAGCGGGAACGCGCCTTGAAGGCGTTCCGCGACGGGCAGGTCAAGGTGCTGGTGGCCACAGATGTGGCGGCGCGCGGCCTTGATATTCCGGATGTGAAACACGTCTACAATTTCGAGTTGCCCAACGTCCCCGACAACTATGTCCACCGCATCGGGCGCACTGCGCGTGCGGGCAAGGACGGGGCGGCGATTGCGTTCTGCGCGCCGGACGAGATGGGCGAATTGAAGGATATCCAGAAAGTGCTGGGCACCACGATCCCGGTGGCCTCGGGCCGTCCATGGGAAGTGCTGCCCGATCCCAAGGAGAAGAAACCGCAGGGCCGTGGCGGCCCGCGTCGTCACGGTGGCGGCGGCGGTGGCTTTGGCGGCGGTGCCGGGCAGGGCAAACCCGGAGGCGGTCGGCGTCGCGGTGGCGGCGGCGGTGGCGGCCGGGCCCGGTCGAACGCGGCGTAGGCTGGGGGAATTGGCCTGAGGCTGCCGTTGCCGTGAGCCGCGCATCGTCGGGCCGCGGTGCGGCGATCCAACCTCAGTTTTGAAGCGCTTTATATTAACCAAGTCCGAACAACATCCGAGCGCAGAGCAGGTTGCAGCCAAATCGCCGTGCCCGGGGGGCGGCCCGGCGATGCGCGGCGGCCTTACGGCCGCGTATCGCGCAGGGTACTCCAATCGGATGTCCGCGTCAGACCAAACTCACCGTCTGGCCACATCTGCCCAGACCGGCAGGTGATCGGACGCCACGCGCGCGGGGCGCGCGCCGTGGACGCCCGTGGCTAGAGCCTCGAGATCGGGGCTGAGCGCCAGTCGGTCGAGCCGTGCCACCGGGCGCGGGGCCGGAAAGCTGGGGCCGGTGGCCACGAACCCGACCCCTTTCGCGGCGGCATCAAGTGCCGCCCCGCCGCGCCAGTCGTTGAAATCGCCCGCCAGCACGGTGGGGCAGGGCGCCAGCCGCGCCAAGGCCCGCATGATGGCCGCCACCTGCAACAGCCGGTGGCGCCGCACCAGTCCCAGATGCAACCCGACCACGCGCAGCGGCCCCAGATCCGTATCCAGATCGGCCCGCACCGCGCCGCGCGGCTCGAGCCCCGGCAACTCGATATGCTGGGTTTCGATCACCCGCAGGCCGGGCTGTAGCAGCATCGCGTTGCCATGCCAGCCGAGCGAGCCGCCGGGCTGGCCGAATTCCACCACATGCCAGCCTTCGGCCTCGGCCATCTCGTGCGGGAGGGCGGCCATGCGGGGCGCAAGGCGCTTGTCGGCCTCCTGCAAGACGACCACCTGCGCGGCGAGGTCAGCGATCACGTTGAGGATGCGGTCCGGCCTGCGGCGCAGGTCGAGCCCGACACATTTCTGAAGGTTATAACTTGCAATCCGGATCATCGACGCCCTCATTATCCCCTGATAGCATCGAAAAATGACAGGAGGCAGCATGTTTTCCGGCCAGACCCTGCTGACCCGGCTGATCTGGATGGCGCTTGGGCTGATCGCGCTCGATGCTCTGGTGACAGGGGAGTGGTCGCTGGCCTTCATCGCGCTGGCCACGCTGGCGCTGTCGATGGCCCCTGTGGTGGTGGCGAGATGGGCCGAGATCGACGTGCCGCCCAGTTTCCTCACCGCCATCGTGGTGTTTGTCGGGGCCACGCTTTTTGCCGGGGAGGTGCTCGATTTCTACGAGCGCTTCTGGTGGTGGGACATCGTGATGCATGCGGGTTCGGCGATCGGGTTCGGGCTGATCGGCTTTGTGCTGGTCTTCATGATGTTCCAGGGCGACCGTTATGCCGCGCCGCATTGGGCGGTGGCGTTCTTTGCCTTCTGCTTCGGGCTGTCCATCGGTGCGCTATGGGAAATTTTCGAGTTCGGCATGGACCAGATATTCGGCATGAACATGCAGAAATCCGGGCTGATGGACACGATGGGCGATCTGATCATCGACATGATCGGGGCGGGGCTGGGGGCCGCGTCGGGCTTTGCCTATCTCAAGGGGCAGGCCTATGGCGGGTTCACCGGCGTGATCGACGAATTCATCCGCCGCAACCCGCGCCTGTTCCGGCGGCTGCGCGACAAGTGATCAGGTGCCGCAGAACGTGGCGCGCACCACCTCCGCAGGTTCGGGCGGGCGTGTGAGATCGGCCGCGTCGGGCTGATCGTCAAAGGGGTTTGCCAGCACCGACAAAAGCCGCTCGAACGGTGCGTAATCGCCCGAGACGGCCGCGTCGATCATCTGCTCTACCCGGTGGTTGCGCGGGATGAGGGCGGGGTTGGCGGCGCGCATCACCGCCTCGGGATCGCGTTCGTTCGCAATCCGCGCGCGCCAGCCTTCGGCCCATGTGTCAAAAGCGTCGCGCTCAAGGAACTGATCGCGCGCGGTGCCGTCGAGAAGGCCGCGGAAGGTGTTGGTGAAATCCGCCCGCCCTTCGGCCATGCGCGTGAGCAGGTCATCGACCAGGGCGGCGTCCTCGGCGCTGGCATTCTCAATGCCGATCTTGCGGCCAAAGCTGCGCCGCCACTCGGTCTCGATTTGGTCGGGCATGGCATGGACAAGGGCCGTGAATTCCTCGATCGCGGCGTCTTGGTCGGGCATCAGCGGCACAAGGGCAGTTGCGAATTGCGCCATGTTCCAGACGATCACATGCGGCTGGTTGTCATAGGCGTAACGCCCATGCGCGTCGATGGAACTGAATACCTGGTGCGGGTGATAGGTGTCCATGAAGGCGCAGGGGCCGTAATCGATCGTCTCGCCGGAAATCGCGGTGTTGTCGGTGTTCATCACGCCGTGGATGAAGCCCACCGAGAGCCAGCCCGCGATCAGCTTGGCCTGCCGGCGGATCACCTCGGCCAGCAGATGGGCGGGGCCCTCGATCTGCGGGTAATGGCGGGTGACGGTATAGTCGTAGAGCGCGCGCAGCCCCTCGATATCGCGGCGCGCGGCGAAATACTGGAACGTGCCGACGCGCAGATGGCTTGCGGCGACGCGGGTCAGCACCGCGCCGGGCATGCCGCCGGTCTCGCGGTAGACCGGCTCTCCGGTCTCGACGGCGGCGAGGGCGCGGGTGGTGGGCAGGCCAAGCGCATGCATCGCCTCCGAGACCACGTATTCGCGCAGCACCGGCCCGAGCCAGGCGCGCCCGTCGCCCATTCGGCTGTAGGGCGTGGGGCCGGAACCTTTGAGCTGAATGTCGCGGCGTTGGCCGTTGCTGTCCACAACCTCGCCCAGCAGGAGTGCGCGACCGTCGCCCAGTTGCGGTGAGAACCCGCCGAACTGATGACCGGCATAGACCTGTGCCAGCGGGTCCGAGCCGGGGGGTACGGCGTTGCCCGCAAAGACCTGCGCGAGTGCGGCCTCATCGGCGGCGTCGATCCCCAGATCATCGGCAAGCGCTGCATTGAACCGGATCAGGCGCGGTGCGCGCACGGGCACGGCCGTCTGCCGGGTGTAGAACCGCGGGGGCAGGGCGGCATAGCTGTTATCGAAAGGTATCTGCAGCGTCATACTGTCATACATAGTTGCGTCTGCGCCAAACGCAAACGCCGACATGGCCGGGCTCGCATGTGGCCGGGTCCCGCCGATGCGGGGCCCGGTCGTTTTTTACACCTCGACGCCCATGGGCAGGCTGCGCCGCCGCGTGCCGGTGGCGGCGAACAGCGCATTGGCAAGCGCAGGTGCCACCGGGGGCACACCCGGCTCTCCCACGCCGGTGGCGTGTACCGAGAACGGATGGTCGACGATATGGGTGACGACGTTGCGCGGGTAGTTGTCGGAGCGCACCACGTCGTAATCGTAGAAATTCGACTGCACCACCGCGCCGTTTTCAAAGGTGATGCCCGAATGCAGTGCCAGCGTCATGCCCATCACCGCAGCCCCCTGCATCTGGCTTTCGATACGCTCGGGATTGGCGGCAAAGCCGCAGTCGATCGCGAGGTGCATCTCGGGGACGGTGATACGGCCATCGACCAGTTTAACCCGCGCCGCACAGCCGACATAGGAGACGAAGCTGCGATGCACCGCGAGGCCGATGCCTTCGCCCTCGGGCAGGTCCCGGCCATAGCCGATCCCGTCCGCCGCGCGATTGAGAACCTCGGCCAGTCGCCCGGTTTCGATGGGGAACTCCTGCATCGGCTCGCCATAGTTCCAGAAGTCTTCGGGCAGACCATCGGCCTTCGGGTCCATGACGCGCGGGGTGCCGATCAGGTCCAGCCACATCTGCCGCTGATCCTTGCCCAGCTCATGCGCCAGTTCGCCCACGAAAGAGCCCACGGCCCAGGCATGCGGCACGTTCGACACCGAGCGGAACCAGCCGATCCGGGTATGCGCCATGGCCTTGCCGCTTTCACAGCGGATATTGGCAATATCAAAAGGCAGGTCGGTCATCCCCATGCCCTGTTCGAGCGGCATGGGCAGGCCGTCGTCGGGGGCAAAGGTGCTCTTGATCGACGGGGCGACCGAGCGGTGTCGCCAGCCCGTGACCTGACCCGCGTCATCGAGCGCCACCTCGATCCGTTCGGCGGAGGTTGTGTGGTAGAACGAGTGGCGCACATCGTCATCGCGGGTCCATTGCACCCGCACCGGTGCGCCGACCTCGCGCGACAGAAGTGCCGCCTCGGTGACGTAATCGGCCTTGGATTTGCGACCAAAGCCGCCGCCCAGAAGGGTGACGTTCAGCCTGGCCTGTTCGGGGTCCAGCCCGAGGGCCTTGGCGGTGTCGAGCCGGGCGGTATAGGGGCTTTGCACCGGGGCCCAGATTTCGAGCGCGTCGCCGGTGTAATGCGCCACCGCCGCCGGCGGCTCCATCGGGATATGGGCCATGTGGGCCTGGGTATAGGTCTGCCCGAAGGTCCGGGCGGCCTTGGCAAAGGCGTCCTCGATGTCGCCCTTGTCGCGGGCCACCGTGCCCGGCTTTTCGGCCGTCGCCTTCATCTCTTCCATGAACGGGGCCGAGGTGTAGTCGCCATGCGGCCCGGCCTCCCATTCGATCTCAAGCGCGTCGCGGCCCTTGGTGGCGGCCCAGGTATTGTCGGCCACCACGGCGATACCGCCGAGCGGCGCGAATTTCTGCGCCAGCCCGCCATAGGGCAGTTCATGCACCGCGACCACGCCGGGCACCTCGAGCGCCTTGGAGGCGTCAAAGGATTTTGCCTTGCCGCCCACCACGGGCGGGCGCGCGATGAGGGCGGTCTTCATCCCCTCCAGCATCACGTCGGCACCGTAGACGGCGTCACCGGTGGTGATGTCGCGCAGGTCGGTGATCTGCACCTCGCCCTTGCCCATGTAGCGAAATTCCGCATCGGTCTTGTAGGCGATCTCTTCATGGGGGGGCACGGGCTGCGCCATCGCCGTCTCGGCCAGGTCGCCAAAGCCGAGGGTCCGGCCATCGGGTGCTTTGACCTGATGCATCTCGACCGTCACATCGGCGGGGTCAATGCCCCAGCCGTCGGCTGCGGCCCGGGCCAGCATGGTGCGCACCGCGCCGCCCATCCGGCGCGCGGCTTGAATGTGATGGCGCATCGAGCGCGAGCCGTCGGTGTCCTGATTGCCGTATTTCGGCTCGTCCCCCGGGGCCTGCACGATGGTGACGCGGGCCCAGTCGGCCTCCATCTCGTCGGCGATGACCATCGGGATCGAACTGCGTATGCCGGTGCCCATTTCAGAGCGGTGCGCGACCAGCGTGACCGTGCCATCGCTGTCGATCGACACGAATACCAGCGGGTCATCGACGATGCCGCGCGGCATCGCCGCCGCCCCGGTCTTGTAGGTTTCGAACGCCTCGGCGCGTCCGCCATAGGCGGCCAGTGTGAAGGCCCCGGCAATGCCCAGGAAGCCGCGGCGCGACAGCTTGCTCAGATGCACCTCTGTTGCGGTGTCATCCGTTGTGGTTTCAAGATATTTCAGCATGGTTCAGCTCCCCGTGCTTGCGAGACGAACGGCCGCGACGATCCGCTGGTAACAGCCGCAGCGGCAGACATTACCCGACATCGCGCTCAGGATTTCGTCATCGGTCGGTTTCGGGTTCTCGGCCAAAAGGGATGCAGCCTGCATGATCTGCCCGGCCTGGCAGAAGCCGCATTGCGGCACGTTCAACTCGCGCCAGGCGGCCTGAAGCCGGTGGTCCCCCGATGGATCAAGACCCTCGATGCTGGTCACCTCGCGGCCCTCGGCATCGCCGACCGTGAACTGGCAGGAGCGTTCGGCCTTGCCGTCGACATGGACGGTGCAGGCGCCGCACAGGCCCACGCCGCAGCCGTATTTCGTGCCGGTTGCCCCGGCGAGGTCCCGGATCGCCCACAGGAGCGGCATCGTGGGGTCGTCGCCGACCTCGGTTTCGGTTCCGTTGAGTATGATTTTAACCATGATTTAAATCCCTTCGCTGAGTCACTTTCGGCTCTGGCTTTGAGGTGCCGCCCGGGCAGGGGCGACGGTCGTGCAGGTCCGGCCAGCGACCGTTGCACGTCTTGAACATCATCTTGACAGTGTGCGCCTCGTCGCTCAACGCGCAAGGGTTGTGCGAAAATCGGGTATTTGCGTCGGTGAAACAGGCAGGAACCCGCGCAGCCTGAGCGCGTGCAGGGTCGGTTGCGGTCAGTCGAAGATGCGGGTCATCAACATGTAGTCGTCGCGCGGCGCAAAGCGCAGACGTTCATAGAATGCCAGAGCGGAGGCGTTGTCGCGCCGGACCTCGAGATGCAGCGCGCGTAATCCCGCCCCGGCCAGCGCCTTGGGCAGGTTGCTCAGCACTTCCGATCCGATGCCGCGCCCGCGCACCGCGCGGCGGATGTAGATCTCATCGACGAAGCCGACCATCCCGGCGAACTCCATCGACCAGCCAAAGCTGAGGATGACATAGCCGATGGGCGCGCGGGCCGGCCCGATCAGGTAGGCCACGCCATGCGGGCTGCCCTCGAGCAGGGGGGTAAGGGCGGCGCGCCGGGTGGTGTCGTCCTGCACGATGCCTGCCTCGTCGTGAAACGCCGCCACCAGCGGGGTCAGCCGCTCCAGGTCATCGGGCCGGGCCAGGGTGAGTGCGGTCATAGCGTGGCCAGCCTTTCTGTCAGGAGGTCAAAGAACCCGTCGGTGTCGATATCATGTAGCACCTTTGCGTTGGGCGCGCGACCGGTGACGCCCCACCAGTCCATCACGGTCATGCCAAGGGTCAGGTCCGATTGTGTCTCGACCGTCACGTTGACGGCGCGGGAGGTGAAAAGATCGGGACACAAGAGCCAGGCGATGGTGCAGGGGTCATGCAGCGGGCCGCCCTCGCCGCCGTAGCGAGCAGGGTTGTAGCGCTCGAAAAAGCTGGTGAGATCGGCCACGGCGCGGCCCACGGGGGTGCCCAAGGCACGCAGCGCGGCGTTGCGGGCGGGGGTCACCAGCGCCTTGTGCGTGACATCGAGGGGAGCCATGACCACGGGCACGCCTGCGCGCAGCACGATATCGGCGGCGGTGGGATCGACGTGGATGTTGAACTCGGCCACCGGGGTGACATTGCCAAGGGTAGAATGCGCGCCGCCCATCAGGACGATCTCGCGCACCCGCCCGACGATGTCGGGGGCGCGGGTGAAGGCGGTGGCGAGATTGGTCAGCGGCCCGAGGGCCACCAGCGTGACGCTGCCCGGCGCGCGGTTGCGCAGGGTGTCGATCAGGAAATCCACGGCATGGTCTGCATGCAGGGGCATTCGCGGCGCGGGCAGGTCGGGGCCGTCAAGGCCGCCTTGCCCGTGCACATGTTCTGCGGTGACCAGATCGCGGCCGATGGGACGATCACAGCCCGCGCAGACCGGCAGATCGGGGCGCCCGGCCAGTTCGCAGATCATCCGGGCGTTGCGCGCGGTCAGTTCGAGCGGCACATTGCCCGCGACGCAGGTCAGGCCCAGCACCTCGATTGCCTCGGGGGCGGCCAGTGCCAGCAGGATCGCCACGGCGTCATCCTGTCCGGGATCGGTGTCTATGATGATCTGCCTGCGCGCCACATGTCGTCCCTTTTGCGATTGCGCGGACCATGCGTCCGGCGGGCAGCAATGTCCACCACTTCGCCGGTCCTGTCGGCATGGCCTTGCTACCTGCGAATCATCTCGGGCGTGCCGCGCGGCAGCACGGTGCCGCGCTGCGGCACCGGGGCCGCAAAGCCGCATTCCAGTGCAAAACCTGTCGGGTACGGGAAATATTTCATAGTTATCCGGCTCTTGGCCCCGGCTTTCTGTTTGGGTTTCGCGCCATTCTGGATATAGTCGCCTGCAACTGCCAAGCACTCAAGAGAATGGCCGGGGGAGACCACCGATGATCCGATCGGAACTGATTCAGAAAATTGCCGACGAGAATCCGCATCTCTATCAGCGCGATGTCGAGCGTATCGTGAACACCATCTTCAGCGAGATCACCGATGCGCTGGCCAGCGGCAACCGGGTCGAGTTGCGCGGCTTTGGCGCTTTCTCGGTGAAAAAGCGCGACGCGCGGATCGGTCGCAATCCGCGCACCGGCGAAAGCGTGCATGTTGACGAGAAATTCGTACCCTTCTTCAAGACCGGCAAGCTGCTGCGTGACCGGCTCAACGGAAAGTGATCCATGCGCTATATTCGCTACGCCTCCATCGCTGTCTTCGCGCTTGCCCTCGTGCTGATCGCGCTGGCCAATCGCGGGGTGGTCACCCTGCGCGTGCTGCCCGATGAGCTGGCAGGCTTTGCCGCGCTCAACCCGACCTATGACATGCCGCTCTTCGTGGTGATCTTTGGCGGTATTCTGGCGGGGCTGATCGTGGGCTTCATCTGGGAATGGATTCGCGAGGCTGGAGAGCGTGCCGCTGCCGCAAGGCAGGCGCGTGAACTGGCCAGCCTGCGCGCCGAGGTCAAGCGGCTGAAGGGCGAGAAGCACAAGGACAAGGACGAGGTTCTGGCGCTTCTCGACCAGGCGAGTTAAACCCGCGCCCATGAGCACCGATATTCGCGTCAAGATCTGCGGGCTGACCGCTGCGGGCGACGTGGCTGCCGCCGTTGAGGCGGGCGCGGCCTATGTCGGGTTCGTGTTCTTCGAGAAATCGCCGCGTCATGTGACGGTGGACGCGGCGCGCGCGCTGGCGCTTGACGTGCCGCCGGGCGTGGCCAAGGTGGCGCTGACGGTCAATGCCGACAACGCCACGCTCGATGCGCTGACGGATCGGGTGCCGCTGGATTTCCTGCAATTGCATGGCGAGGAGAGCCCCGCGCGGGTGGCCGAGATCAAGGCGCGCTATGGCCTGCCGGTGATGAAGGCCATCGGCGTGGCCGAGGCGGCGGACCTGGCGCAGATCGACGTTTATGCCGAGGTGGCTGATCAGCTGCTGATCGACGCCAAGCCGCCACCGGGGGCCACGCGCCCGGGCGGCAATGCGCTGGCCTTCGACTGGCGGCTGATCGAGGGGCGGGACTGGCCGCTGCCGTGGCTGCTGGCGGGCGGGCTGACGCCCGACAACGTGGCGCAGGCAGTGGCGCGCACTGGCGCCAGGCAGCTTGACGTGTCGTCGGGGGTGGAGCGTGCCCCGGGAATCAAGGACGCCAGGCTGATCCGTGCCTTCATTGATAACGCGCGCGGTTTAACCGACGCTTAACCAGGATCGGGTCAGATGGCGGTCATGACATGGCCGCCCGATCATCTGAGCCCCGAGACGTGGCTTGCGCAGTTCCTCGACTCACCCGAGGCGCGGCGCGGTGGCGTCGTGAAACGTCAGATCCGCGATGTGGAGCGCATAGCAGGGCGCGACCTGTTCCTGTACGAGGTCGAGCGGCGCGGATTTCAGGTGATCGAGAACGGGCGGCACTTTGTCGTGTTCTGCAATTCCATGCCCCTGCGCCGGGTGCAGGGGCCAAGGGATTTTCAAATCCCTTGGCCAAGCCGCTTGCAAGCGGCTTGGAACGCGGTTTCGAAACCGCGTTGAAAGGCGTTTGCAAACGCCTTTCCCTTGCCCTCGCCCTGTCCTCGCACTAGGACATGCGGAAGCAAACAAGGGGCGTATCTCATGGCCAACGATCTATTCAACTCCTTCATGACCGGCCCCGACGAGAAAGGCCGGTTTGGCGATTTCGGCGGGCGGTTCGTGTCGGAAACCCTCATGCCGCTCATTCTGGAGCTCGAAGAGCAGTACGAGCATGCCAAGACCGATCAGAGCTTCTGGGACGAGATGCATGATCTGTGGACCCATTATGTGGGCCGTCCCTCGCCGCTCTATTATGCCGACCGGCTGACGCAGCATCTGGGCGGGGCCAAGATTTACCTCAAGCGCGACGAGCTCAACCACACCGGCGCGCATAAGATCAACAACGTGCTGGGCCAGATCATCCTGGCGCGCCGCATGGGCAAGAGCCGGATCATCGCCGAGACGGGGGCCGGTCAGCACGGTGTTGCCACCGCCACGGTCTGCGCCAAGTTCGGGTTGCAATGCGTGGTCTACATGGGCGCGCATGATGTCGAGCGGCAGGCGCCCAACGTGTTCCGCATGCGCCTGCTTGGGGCCGAGGTGGTGCCGGTCACCTCCGGGCGCGGCACGCTGAAGGATGCGATGAACGACGCGCTGCGCGACTGGGTGACCAATGTGCGCGACACGTTTTACTGCATCGGCACGGTGGCGGGGCCGCATCCCTATCCGGCGATGGTGCGCGATTTCCAGTCGATCATCGGCAAGGAGACGCGCGAGCAGATGCAGGCCGCCGAGGGCCGTCTGCCCGACACGCTCGTGGCCGCGATCGGCGGCGGGTCGAACGCCATGGGGCTGTTCTATCCGTTTCTCGACGACAAGGAAGTGAGCATAATCGGGGTCGAGGCCGGGGGCCACGGTGTCGACGACCGGATGGAGCATTGCGCCTCATTGACCGGGGGTCGCCCCGGCGTGCTGCACGGCAACCGGACCTATCTCTTGCAGGATGATGACGGGCAGATCCTCGAAGGGCATTCGATTTCGGCGGGTCTCGATTATCCCGGTATCGGCCCCGAGCATAGCTGGCTGCATGAAACCAAGCGCGCGCAATATGTCTCGATCACCGACAAGGAGGCATTGGAGGCGTTTCAGCTGAGCTGTGCAACGGAGGGGATCATTCCGGCGCTGGAGCCGAGCCATGCGCTCGCCCATGTGATGAAGATCGCGCCCGACCTGCCGAAAGATCATCTTCTGGTGATGAATATGTGCGGGCGTGGTGACAAGGACATCTTCACCGTCGCCAAGCATCTGGGCTTTGATATCGAGACCGGTGGCTGATCGGCGGGCGAGGGGCGGCGCGAACCGCCCCTCGCCTTGTTAAGCCTCTGGTTACGCCGGCGCGTGTTGCCGCAGCACGTCCAGCGGCACGATGTCGAGCGCGCGCTGATGCGTCGCGTCGAGCCGCACCTGTGGCGCGCAGCCCTCGTCATGGGCCTGCAGGAAACGCGCGGCGCACAGGCACCACTGATCGCCGGGTTTGAGCCCGGCAAAGCCGAATTCGGGGCGCGGGGTGCTCAGGTCGTTGCCGACATATTTCGAATAGGCGAGGAATTCGGCGGTCATCAGCGCGCAGACCGTGTGGCTGCCGTGATCCTGCGTGCAGGTGTTGCAATGCCCGTCGCGGAAGAACCCGGTGACCGGGTCGCTGGAGCAGTGGGACAGCGTCCCGCCCAGCACATTGATCGACTTCTCCATCTCCATTGCGCGCCCTTCCTGTCTGTCAATGTTCCTCAAGAACCGTCTCGAAGCCCTCGAATTGTGGCGGTCCCATCAGCGCATCGCGCGTCGTCCGGTTGCCCGCGTCCTTGTGCGCCGCGCGAAATGCCTCGGATTTGGTCCAGGCGTCAAAGGCGTCGCGGCTGTCCCAGATCACGTGGCTGGAATAGAGCCTGTGCCCCTCGCCCTCGGGCCCTTTGAGCAGGCGGAACTCGCGAAAGCCCGGAACCTCGGCGAGATGGCTCTCGCGCTCGGCCCACATGCGTTCGAAGTCGGCCTCGTGGCCGGGTTTCACCTGAAAGCGGTTCATCGCGATGAATGTCATGTCGTGCCCTTCTGTCCTGTCTGCGTGAAAGGCTGGCTGGGCCCTTTGGGACCAATGGCTTGCGCTGTTACTATAGCGCCGTGCGCACGCGCGGCAAGCCGGTCAGAGCGCGGCGGCGATGCGGCGCAGCATGGCGATATTGCCGGTCTTGACGCCCGGTTCGCGAAAGCCGCGATCGGCGGAAGTGACCACGATCACCGCGTCGCGGGCCCGGTCGATATAGATGTATTGCCCGTAGATGCCATGGCCGAAGACCTCACCGTCGCGGGCGTCTTCCGGCATCCACCATTGATAGCCGTATTGCAGCGCGCCCTCGGGCGTGGGTGCGCTCGGGGTGGTGGAGGCCCGGATCCAGTCTTCGGGGACCACCTGTTGCCCTTGAAAGCGGCCCATTTGTGCGACCATCAGGCCAAAGCGGGCATAGTCGCGGGTTGTCAGGTTTAGCCCGCCAAGAGCAAAGGCCACGCCCTCGCCATCGCTCAGGTAATAGGGTTCCGCCTCGAAGCCCAGCGGTTGGATGATCTTCTCTGACAAAAGCCCCGGCAAATCGCGACCGGTCGCGCCGCGCAGCACCATGGCAAGCGCATGGGTGTCGATGGAGACGTATTTCCAACGCGTGCCGGGCGGGGCCGCGCGGGCCGTCAACCCGGCGGCGAACCCGTCCATCGTGCCGCCAAGCGCCAGCACCCGGCCCATACGGTTGATGTCGGAGTCGTAGTCCAGATAGTCTTCGTCGAATTCCAGCCCGCTGGTCATCTGCAAGAGCTGGCGAATGGTGGTCCCGTCATAGGCACTGCCCTGCAATTGAGGGGCATAGCGCGTGACCGGATCGTCAAGCGAGGCGATCTGCCCCTCGGCCACCGCGATGCCGAAGAGCGCCGACAGAAAGCTTTTGGCGACCGACCAACTGATCCGCCGGTCCTGCGCCTGCGTGCCGTGCAGGTAGCGTTCATGCACGATGCGGCCTTTGTGGAGCACCAGAAGCGAGGTGACGTTGCGCGCCTCGATCCAACCGGTCACGCCGTCGGGCAGGGTCATCTCGGGGCCTTGCGGCAGGGGCGAAACCGGCCCGTCGCCGCGCGGCACCGGTCGGGTCAGGAAGGCGCGCTCCATGTTGGAGAAATTTGCGACGATCCGATCCGCGTCAAAGAGCGTGTTGACCGCCCAGAGCCGCGTGATCTCTTCGCGTTTCCAAAGGCCCACGACAACCAGCGCAACCACCAGCGCCAGCAGAATCCGGATCGTCCATCTCACAAGTGTGCGCATGTCGGGGTCCTCCTTCTTGCGCGAGCAGAGCCGATCGGACGGTCGAAATCAAGCGTGACGCGGGGGCGCGGCCTGCCTGAAATTTCGGTAAAATAAAATAAAAGGCGGCTTGTACAGGCGGGGTCGCGAAAATGCTGCGAATGTGGCGGAAAGAGGCCTTGTGGAGCGCGAGCGGGGCGGGCATTCTGCGCCACATCTGTTGAAACGGGGCCGGGTCTGCCCCAAGTAAGACCCAAGCGAAACGGAGAGGGCTGGGGCTGCCGCGAAGCCGGGGCCGGTGTCCTCTTGCCAAGAACAGGAAAACGAGCATGCAAGACCCACTCAACGCATCCTATCCCGTGCTGCCGCTGCGAGATATCGTGGTGTTCCCGCATATGATCGTGCCGCTTTTCGTAGGGCGCGACAAGTCGGTGCGCGCGCTGGAAGAGGTGATGCAGGACGACAAGCAGATCCTGCTGTCGAGCCAGATCGACCCTGCCGATGACGACCCTGCAGAGGGCGACATCTACCGCGTCGGCGTGCTGGCCAACGTGCTGCAACTGCTGAAATTGCCTGACGGCACCGTCAAGGTGCTGGTCGAGGGCGTGGCGCGGGTGCGGATCACCGAATATCTGGAAAACGATGATTTCTTCGAGGCCCGCGCCGAATATGTGAGCGAGACGCCCGGCGATGCCACCACCATCGAGGCGCTGCTGCGCAGCGTCGGTGACGAGTTCGCGCGCTACGCCAAGGTCAAGAAGAACATCCCCGACGAGGCGCTGGCCGCTGTGACGGATTCGGACGAGGCGGCAAAGCTGGCCGATCTCGTGGCCGGGCATCTGGGCATCGAGGTCGACCGCAAGCAGGACCTGCTGGAGACGCTGAGCGTGAGCGAGCGGCTGGAGAAGGTCTACGGCCTGATGCAGGGCGAAATGAGCGTCTTGCAGGTCGAGAAGAAGATCAAGACGCGCGTGAAATCCCAGATGGAGCGCACGCAGCGCGAGTATTACCTGAATGAGCAGATGAAGGCCATTCAGAAGGAGCTTGGCGATGGCGAGGACGGCGAAGGCGAGATCGCCGAGCTGGAAGAGCGCATCGCCAACACCAAGCTGAGCAAGGAAGCCAAGGACAAGGCCGAGGCCGAGCTCAAGAAGCTCAAGAACATGAGCCCGATGAGTGCCGAGGCCACCGTGGTGCGCAATTACCTCGACTGGATGCTGGGCATTCCGTGGGGCGTGAAAAGCCGCGTCAAGAAGGACCTGCACAAAGCGCAGGACATTCTCGACGCCGATCACTACGGGCTGGAAAAGGTCAAGGAGCGGATTGTCGAGTATCTGGCTGTGCAGCAACGCTCGAAAAAGCTGAAAGGCCCGATCATGTGCCTTGTCGGCCCGCCGGGCGTGGGCAAGACGAGCCTTGGCAAGAGCGTGGCGCGGTCGACGGGGCGCGAGTTCATCCGGATTTCTCTGGGCGGCGTGCGTGACGAGTCTGAAATCCGCGGCCACCGCCGGACCTATATCGGCTCGATGCCTGGCAAGATCATTCAGGCGCTGAAAAAGGCCAAGACCACCAATCCGCTGATCCTGCTCGATGAGATCGACAAGATGGGGCAGGATTTCCGGGGTGATCCGGCGAGCGCCATGCTCGAGGTGTTGGATCCGGAGCAGAACTCGACCTTCGTCGATCACTATCTGGAGGTGGAATACGACCTCTCGAACGTGATGTTCCTGACCACGGCCAACAGCTACACCATGCCTGGGCCGCTTCTGGACCGGATGGAGATCATCCCGCTGGCGGGCTATACCGAGGATGAAAAGCGCGAGATCGCCAAGCAGCATCTGCTCGACAAGCAGATCAAGAACAACGGCCTGAAGAAGGGCGAGTTCGAGCTGACCGACGCGGCGCTGACCGATATCGTGCGTTACTACACCCGCGAGGCGGGCGTGCGGAACCTCGAGCGCGAGATCGCCAAGATCGCGCGCAAGGCGGTGACGCGCATCATCAAGGGCGAGGAGAAGGCGATCACCGTGACGCCCGACAACCTTGCCGATTTCCTCGGGGTGCGGAAATACAAGTTCGGTCTCGCCGAAGAAAGCGATCAGGTCGGTGTGGTCACCGGGCTGGCCTATACTTCGGTGGGGGGCGAGTTGCTCAATATTGAAGCGCTGCGCCTGCCGGGCAAGGGCCGGATGAAGACCACCGGCACACTGGGTGACGTGATGAAGGAGTCGATTGATGCGGCATCTTCCTATGTCCGCTCGGTCGCACCAGAAATCGGGGTGAAGCCGCCGAAATTCGAGAAGTGGGATATCCACGTCCACGTGCCGGAGGGTGCCACGCCGAAGGACGGGCCGTCGGCGGGTCTTGCGATGGTCACCTCCATCGTGTCGGTGCTGACGGGCATTCCGGTGCGCAAGGATATCGCCATGACCGGCGAGGTCACGCTGCGCGGCAACGCGCTGCCCATCGGCGGGCTCAAGGAGAAACTGCTCGCGGCGCTGCGTGGCGGCATCAAGACGGTGCTCATCCCGCGCGACAACGAGAAAGACCTGACCGAAATCCCCGACAACGTGAAAGAGGGGCTTGATATCATCCCTGTCGATCACGTGCGCGACGTGCTGAAACTGGCGCTGATCCGCACGCCCGAGGCGGTGGATTGGGACGAGGAGGCCGAAGAGGCCGCTGCCGCCGAGGCCGCGCTCAAATCCGGCGATGAGGGCCGGGGAGCGGTTGCCCACTGAGTGACGACACTTGGCTTTGAAAACGAACGGCGCGGGATGGTTCCCGCGCCGTTTTTGTTATCAGTCGATCAGCGCCGGTGACACGTCGATCTGATTGTAATCTACGGCGAGGAAGCCGCTTTCATGGCGGCTGACGGCCTCGGGATGGAGGCGGGCGACGTCCTGCGCCATGGCCCCGCGCACGCGTTGGGCATGGCCCTTGTAGCGGAATTCATAGATGCCGAAGCCCTGGGCCGAGGTGCCGACGCGTCTGATATCGGTCTTGAGCCGCTCGTCGCTGAGGGTTGCCATGGGATAGGCCCCCCCGCCACCATGCGAGATCGTAAGCGCGGCAATGAACACGATCGCGAGGAGCGCCAGAACGATGACCTCTGGCGCGGCACTGCCGACAGGACTGCTTTGGGTCGAGAGCGTGGCGGCACGTATCTGCTTGGCGCTCATCTTGGCGTTTTCGGTTGCGTGAACTGTCCCGGTCAGGACAAGCGACGCGGCGAGTGTCGCCGCACAAATCTTCTTTCTCATGACATCCCCCGTTCTGAAATTGCACTCGTGCAGGTAGATTAATCAAAAACTGACACGGTAAATGAAAGTTGCGCAAAATGCACGAATGAGGGAACATTGTAACACAAGACGGATTTTGAACAAAGATTTTGCGCGATGCAACCTAAGGGGGTGAGGCTGAGTCGGGGTGAGAGGCAGCAAGACGGGGATCGCTTCGCCCAGGACGGGCGCGACGACGTCCGAAGGACCAGGAAAGCTGCGTGATCAGTTCAGCGCGCCTGCTGCGGTCAGAATGACAAGAACCGTATAGAGCGTGAAAAAGGCAATGTCCTGGTTTTGCACCGAAGATGACGTGGCCTCTGCTGCGACGATCTCGGGTGACACGACGGGATCTGACATACCGGCCGCGGTCGCGGGGGGGGCGAGCAGGGCAAGTGCGGTGGTGAGCGCGAATACGTGTTTCATTGTTGCCTCATTGGGATTTTTACGTTCGAACGATACCGGACTATGGATCTCAGTCAACTCTGACTGGTAATGTCGGCGGGTTCGCGCTAGCCTGTTGCGATAATACAAGCACAAACATGCAACCGAGCAACCGAGGCATATGATGGCGACAACGACCAAGACGAGCAGGAGCAAGACCAGCAGCAAGACGACACGCGGCACGGCCAAGCCGGCGACCCGCGCAGCCGCAACCAACACGGCCCCGAAAGCGGCCCCCGAAGAGCCGGTGCAGGCTGTGACGCCGGTGGTGGTAACAGACACCCCGGTCGAGAGCGCCGGGCCAGAGATGAAAAAGCAGGAGTTGCTCGACAAAGTTGTGTCACGCTCCGACACGCGCAAGAAATTCGCCAAGCCAGTGGTCGAGGCGATGCTTGAAATCCTCGGCGAGACGCTGGCGGAGGGGCGCGAGTTGAACCTGCCGCCATTGGGCAAGGTCAAGCTCAATCGCACCAAGGAAGGTGCGCGCGCCCGGGTGATCGTGGCCAAGATCCGGCAGTCGAAACAGGGTGGGAATATCCTGCCCGCTGATGACGATGCGGAGAATGTCAGCGATGTAAAAGATGAGGTTGCAGACCGCGCGGAGTGACGCTAAAAGCCGCCGCACGGGTGATTAGCTCAGTGGTAGAGCGCTTCGTTCACATCGAAGATGTCAGGAGTTCGAATCTCTTATCACCCACCATTTTTCTGCTTCGCCGTGGCGTGACACAGGTGAAACGGGCGCTCCCCTGATGGGTTGAGCGCCCGTTTTCGTTCAGGCCGCCGGGGCCGGGGCGTGGCGCTGGCGCGGGTGGGGACGAAAGCGGCGGAACCAGGCCTCGAGTGTGCGAAAGCTGACCTCGGCGATCAGGACCGATAGCAGGCTGTAGGCGGCGAGCAGCGCCCAATCATGCGCGATCCCGGCAAGGCCAAGCGCGCGGTTGGTGATGTCGAGCGCGATCAGGTGATAGAGGTAGATGCCGTAGCTGATCGCGCCGACGCGGGCGATCAGGGGTTGGCGGAGCAGGCCGAGGCCGGTGTTGTCCTCGCGCAGGACGAGGGCGGCGAGGGTCGCGGTCATCAGCGTGTGAATGAGCAGGTTCGGCCAGCCGCGAATCTCGACCGGGGTGAGGTGGATGGCGAGGGCGAGCAGGGCAAATCCCGCCAGCGCCGTCCAGCGACCGCCAAGACAGCGGGCGGCCAGTGCATGGCTGCGCGGGTGATCGAGCGCAAGCGCCAAGAGCGCGCCCATGATGATCGGCGCATAGGAGGCATTGGGCAGTTTCAGGGTGAGGGGTCCGATCTGTGGGGCGGTGAGGTCGAAAATCCCCATACTGCCCAGCACATTCGCCGTTACCACGACCAGGGCCAGCCAGATCAGGGGGCGGCGGGTGAGCAAGAGCATCAACAGCGGCCAGATCACGTAATACTGTTCTTCGACCGAGAGCGACCAGGTGATCGAGAGCGTGGGGATATGGTCGGTCAGGAAGTTCGACAGGAAGAGGTAGTAAAACGGCACGAGGTCGGCGAGATCTGAACGCCCCTTGAGCCCGACATAGTAGAACGAGACCGCCGAGACGACGAAGACATAGACCGGCAGGATGCGCAGGGCGCGGCGGATGTAGAAATCACGGAGCGAGAACCGGCCATAGTCGCGTGCCTCGCGCAGCAAGAGCGTGGTGATCAGAAAGCCGCTGAGCACGAAGAAGAAATCGACACCGAGAAAGCCGCGCGACAGGATCTGTATCTGGTTCAGGTCGCCCGGCGTTGCGTGATGCCAGAGCACCATTGAGATGCAGACGAAGCGCAGCCCGTCGAGATTGGCGAAATGGCGACGCTCCTGGTATCCGCGAAATTCCAAATGACTGTTCCCGCGTCCCTGCGCCCCCAAGGTCCGACCCTACTGCGCCACCATGGCCCGATCAAGCGCGACACGGGCCTTGCGCGGGAAACAATGCTGCAATGCGGCAGAAACAGGTTGGCTTTTGGCCCAAGGGCGGCTAAAGCCTGCGGCCAATCGACTGGACTGCGGGTGCAATTCCTGCGGTGGCTCTTCCGGCCGCTTATCCGCCGGATCATTGGAACCTAACAGACGCGCAATCGGGCCGGGTATGGCTGGCCGGATCAGGGACGGATTTCACATGATTTCACTCGATGCCTATCGGGCACAATGGTTTGGCAATCTCCGGGGCGATGTGCTCTCGGGTCTGGTGGTGGCGCTGGCGCTGATACCCGAGGCGATTGCCTTTTCGATCATCGCGGGCGTCGACCCCAAGGTGGGGCTTTATGCGAGTTTCTCGATCGCGGTGAACACCGCGATCACCGGCGGGCGCCCCGGCATGATCTCGGCTGCCACCGCTGCGACGGCGGTGCTGATGATCACGCTGGTCAAGGATCACGGGTTGGAATATCTGCTGGCGGCCACGGTGCTGGCGGGGCTTATCCAGATTGGAGCCGGGGTGCTGCGGCTGGGGTTTGTGATGCGCTACGTGTCGAAATCGGTGATGACGGGCTTTGTCAACGCGCTCGCCATCCTGATCTTCATGGCGCAATTGCCGGAGCTTGATCCCCGCCACGTGCCGTGGATCACCTATCTGCTGGTCGCCGCCGGGCTGGCGATCATCTATCTCTTTCCGCTGCTGACCAAGGCGGTGCCCTCGCCGCTGGTGACGATCATCGTGCTGACGGTGCTGGCCTATCTGCTTGGCCTCGATGTGCGCACGGTGGGTGATATGGGCGATCTGCCCGACACCCTGCCGGTGTTCCTCATTCCCGATATTCCTCTCAGCTTCGAGACGCTGATGATCATCCTGCCCTATTCGGTGGCGGTGGCTGTTGTGGGCCTGCTCGAAAGCCTGATGACGCAGAACATCGTGGATGATCTGACAGACACCAAATCGAACCGCTCTCAGGAAATGGTCGGGCAGGGGATTGCCAATACCGCGACCGGTTTCATCGGCGGCATGGCGGGCTGTGCGATGATCGGGCAATCGATCATCAACGTCAAATCCGGCGGGCGCGGGCGGCTGTCGAGCTTTGCTGCCGGTGTGTTCCTGCTGATCATGGTCGTGGGGCTGGGTGACGTCGTGAGCATGATCCCGATGGCCGCGCTCGTGGCGATCATGATCATGGTCTCGGTCGGCACGTTCTCATGGTCGTCGATCAAGAACCTGCGCGAGCATCCACGCTCGTCCTCGATCGTGATGATCGCGACGGTGGTGACGGTTGTCTATACCCATAACCTCGCCATCGGGGTGCTGGTGGGGGTGCTGTTGTCGGGCATCTTCTTTGCCGGCAAGATCGCGCAGCTGTTCCGGGTCACGAGCGAGGCGTCAAAGGATGGGCGCGTGCGGACCTACCGGGTCGAGGGGCAATTGTTCTACGGG
Organism: Roseovarius sp.; assembly: GCF_040219995.1. Classification (GTDB taxonomy): domain Bacteria; phylum Pseudomonadota; class Alphaproteobacteria; order Rhodobacterales; family Rhodobacteraceae; genus Roseovarius. The sequence goes on from NZ_JAVJUC010000014.1 coordinate 462,266, forward strand.
TCGGTCGAGGACTTCATGAATGCCTTTGATTTCAAGGAGGCGCTGGATAAGGTCGTGATCGACGTGAGTGGCGCGCATATCTGGGATATCTCCTCGGTGCAGGCGCTCGACATGGCGGTGCTGAAATTCCGCCGTGACGGCGCGGATGTGGAGATCAAGGGCATGAACGAGGCCTCGGAAACCATCGTTGACCGGCTTGCGATACACGACAAGCCCGGCGCGATAGACAAGCTGATGGCGCATTGAGAAGGGGATGAGCATGACGCAGAAGGTCATCGCACTGGTGGACGGGTCGGTTTATTCGGCCTCGGTTTGCGATCACGCCGCATGGATCGCGCAGCGCACCGACGCGCCGGTCGAGTTGCTGCATGTGCTGGGGCGGCGCGAAGGGGCCGAACAGGCGGATCTGTCGGGCTCGATCAAGCTGGGTGCACGGTCGGCGCTGCTGGAGGAACTGGCGGCGCTCGATGAGCAGCGCGCCAAGCTGGTGGCGCATCGCGGGCGGGCGATCCTTGAGGACGCCCGCGCCATTCTGGAAAAGGCCGAGGTGAACGAGATCACCACCCGGCTGCGCCATGGCGATATTGTCGAGACGGTGGCCGAGGTCGAGAAGGACGCCCGCGTGATCCTGATCGGCAAACGCGGCGAGGCCGCCGATTTTGCCAAGGGCCATCTGGGATCGAACCTGGAGCGGATCGTGCGCGCAAGCCACAAGCCGGTTTTTGTGGCCGCCCGCGCGTTCCGGCCCATCGAAAAGGTGCTGGTGGCCTATGACGGCGGCACCTCGGCGATGAAGGCGGTGGATCATATCGCGCGCAGCCCGCTTTTCGCGGGGCTGAAGGTGCATGTGGTGACCGTGGGCCATGCCACGCCCGAGGTGAAGAAGTCGCTGGAGGATGCGAGGGCGTTATTGCAGGCGGCGGGCATCGAAGCCGAGACCGGGGTCATCGCGGGTCAGCCCGAGACGGCGCTTGGCAAGCTGGTCGAGGAGGCCGAGTTCGACATGGTAGTGATGGGGGCCTATGGCCACAGCCGCATCCGCAGCCTGATCATCGGCTCGACCACAACCGAGATGGTGCGGTCGTGCAAGGTGCCGGTTGTGCTGATGCGCTGAGGCTGGGGTGATGAGTGGGCTGGAGCGGACATAACACCCTCGGTGCGTTTCGCACGGGACGCGGCAACGGCAGATTCAGACCAGAACCCCCCGAACCATACCCGGCCGTCAGCGCCCCAGTATTTCGAAATGCGCCTCGGTCGGCACGCAGGCCGCGCCGTTGATCGGCAGGATGTCCTGCGGGCAGGCCGACATGGCGACGATGCAATCCATGACCGCACGCAGCACGACATGATCACCCGGCTTGCTGAGCGGTTCGCCCCAGCTGGTGCGCCCGTCGGCATCCACGGGAATGTTCATCCACAGGTTCAGCGGGTTGGGGGTCTCGGGGGTCGTCAGGCCAAGCTGGCGCAGGGCGGCGTGCAGGTTGTCGGTGCAGTTGTCGTGATACTCGGTACAGCCCAGAAGGCCGTAGCGAAAATCGTCGCAGGCCGCGATCAGCGTGTCGTGGCGACCGGGCGAGGTGTCTTCCTCGAACATCAGGATCGGGCGGCGGCGATTGGTGACGAGCGGATCGCCCGCCGTGGGAAAGATGCGGCCAAGGGTGGGCCGGATATGCTCCATGGACATGAATTCCCCCATGTCATCTGCGCTGAACGCCCATGTGTCCACGACCTGCGCGCCATGCGTGTTGATGATGCGAATGGCCTCGCCGGCGTTGAGCCGTGTGGCGGTGCCGCGTCGGGCCGGGATAGTGTGGTGCTGCGCGAGGGTCATGCGGATCGTCTCCATGCTATGCGTGATGCGCGCAGGCTAGCACGATCGCGGCGGCAGCCAAGCGCGATTTGATTACCGGGGACGAAAGCCTCTTGCGCAGGAACGGAGCCTTGGCTATCACGCGCCGCACGGGTGATTAGCTCAGTTGGTAGAGCGCTTCGTTTACACCGAAGATGTCGGGAGTTCGAGTCTCTCATCACCCACCAGTCTCATCATCACGATTGCCTTGGGGCGGTGGCGGGTGTTTCAAGTGGCGTGACACCGAACGCTATCAAGCCCGGCTGGTCAAGACCGTTGATTGCGGGTGCGATGATCGCGTATCAAAGACCTCTTGACGCATGACCGACCGCGAAAGGCCGCCATCGTGACTATTCCCCAAATGCTGATTTTCTCGATCCTCGCGATCACCATGGGGCTGTTCCTGTGGGGCCGTCTTCGGCATGACGTCATAGCCCTCGCGGCACTGCTGGCGAGTGTGATCGCGGGGCTGGTTCCAACGGATACGGCCTTTGCCGGGTTTGGCCATCCGGCGGTGATCACCGTGGCCTGTGTGCTGATCCTCAGTCAGGGGTTGCAGAATACCGGCGCCGTGGATTGGCTGGCGCGCAGTGTGCTGCCGCGTGAGGCGGGGCGGTTGACCGGCATGCTGGCGCTGATGGGGTTGGGGGCCGTGCTGTCGGGGTTCATGAACAATGTCGGCGCGATGGCGCTCCTGATGCCGGTGGCGGTGCAGCTGTCGAACCGGCTTGACCTGACGCCCGGGCAGGTGCTGATGCCGCTGGCCTTCGGCACCATCCTGGGCGGCATGACCACGCTGATCGGGACGCCGCCGAACCTGATCGTCTCGGGCTTTCGGGCCGAGGCGGGGCTGGGGCATTTCGCGATCTTCGATTTTGCCCCGGTCGGGGCGGCGGTCGCGGTGGTGGGCGTCATTTTCGTGGTGTTTGTCGGCTGGCGGCTGGTGCCGGCGCGGCAATCCGCAGCCGGTGAGAGTTTCGACACCGGAGCCTATTTCACGGAATTGCGCGTGCCGGAGAAAAGCAAGGCCGTCGGTCTGACGCTGCGTGCTTTTGAGCGTGAGATCGAGGACAGTGACGCGCAAATCGTGGGCCTTGTGCGCAACGAGGTGCGGATCACCGCGCCGCATGGCGGGCGGCGCATTCGCGCCGGTGACATTCTGATTCTGGAAGCCGATGTCGATACGCTGGCCGAGGCGTTGTCGGTGTTCGGGATCGAACTGGAAGAACAGAAGGCCTCGTCCGAGGATAAGGACAAGGATAAGACAGAAGAGGTGACGGCGCAGTCCGAAAGCGTCGAGGACACCGATGAGGGAGAGGATGAAAGCCGAGCGCGCAATGATGAAATCGTGTTGCGCGAACTGGCGATCCTGCCCGGATCGACGATTGTCGGGCGGTCCGCGAATGACATGAAACTGCGCACGCGGTACGCGATCAACCTGCTGGCCGTGTCGCGTGCCGGGCGCGCGCCGCGCACCCGGTTGCGCACGCTGGAGCTGAAATCCGGCGACCTGTTGCTGGTTCAGGGGGCCTCGGAGGCGGTGTCGGGGTTTGTGAATGACACCGGCTGCGTGCCCTTGGGCGCGCGCGACCTGCGCATCCCCGACACGCGCATGGCGATCATCGCGGGCGCTATCATGCTGGGGCCAATCGGGATCGTGGCCTTGGGGCTGCTGCCGGCGGCGGTTGCCTTTGCGCTCGGGGTGCTGGCCTCGATGGTGCTGCGCACGGTGCCGCTCAGGCAGGTCTATACCGCCATCGACTGGCCGGTGATCGTGCTTTTGGCGGCCCTGATCCCGGTCGCGGGCGCGATGCAGAGCACCGGGGCTGCCGACCTGCTGGCGCGCTTTCTGGTTGATACCATCGCGCAGGGCAATGCCGTGGTTGCGCTCGGCGTGGTGCTGATTACGACGATGTTCCTGTCGGATGTGATGAACAACGCGGCCACCGCCGCTGTGCTTTGCCCCATCGCGCTTGGAATATCGGACACGTTGGGTGTCAATCCCGACAGTTTCCTGATGGCCGTTGCGATCGGGGCCTCCTGTGCGTTCCTGACCCCGATCGGGCATCAGAACAACACCCTGATACTGGGGCCGGGCGGGTTCCGCTTTGGCGATTACTGGCGATTGGGGCTGCCGCTGGAGGCGCTGGTCGTCGTGGTCAGCCTGCCGTTGCTGCTGGTCGTCTGGCCGTTGTGACCGCGTGGCGGTGCGCGGGGCCGCGAAGGGGGCGTACCTGCGTTTCCCTTCGGTCCGGTTTCGCGCTAGATCAAGTATATGGACATCGTTCTCATCACCACGGTGATCGCCTCGCTTTTCCTTGTGATCGGGGTGGCGGAGCCGTTGGCGGCGCGGTTGCGGCTGCCCTATAGCGTCATCCTTGCGACGCTCGGTATCCTGATCGGCCTTGCGGCGGTGTTCTTTCTGCGCACGGAGCTGACCGATGCGCTCAACCCGGTGGCGGAGGCGATTCTGGGCCTGCCTATCCGGTCCAACGTGTTTCTTTACGTGTTTCTGCCGACGCTGCTGTTTCAGGCCACATTGGGCATGAACCTGCGGCGGATGCTGGATGACTGGGTGCCGATCCTTGTGCTGGCGGTGGTCGCGGTGATCGTGGCGACGCTGAGCGTGGGCTATGCGCTGTCCTGGGCGAGCACCCTGCCGCTGGCGGCCTGCCTGCTGATCGGGGCCATCGTGTCGACCACCGATCCGTCAGCAGTGGTGTCGATCTTTCGGTCACTGTCGGCACCGCGCAGGCTGGCGCGGATCATCGAGGGCGAGAGCCTGCTGAACGATGCCGCTGCGATTGCGCTCTTCGGCCTGTTCATGGGCTTTGTGATGCTGGGGGTGCCCAATCCGAGCCTTGGCGATGCGCTGTCGCGGTTTCCGGTCCTGATCGCCGGGGGTGCGCTGACCGGCTGGTTGGCGGCGCGGGTTGCGGTCTGGATCATGGCGCTGTTCAGCCGACATGAACTGGCGCAGATCTCGATCTCGGTGGCGCTGCCTTATCTCGCCTATATCGGGGCCGAGCAGAGCGTCGGCGCTTCGGGGGTGATCGCCGTGGTCGCCGCGGGGCTGACCCTGAACCTGAGCGGGCCGGGCCGTCTACCCCCGCAAGCCTGGACGAACCTGCGCGAGGTCTGGGACCTGTTGGCGCATTGGGCAGGGGCGCTGATCTTTATCCTTGCGGCGCTGTTGATCCCGCGCCTGCTGGAGGAGGTGAAGGCGAGTGATGTCGCGCTGGTCGGTGTGGTGATCCTTGCTGCAATCGCGGCGCGGGCGGTCATTCTGTTCGGGTTGTTGCCGCTGCTCACGCTGATCCGCGCCTCGCCGCCCGTTGAGCGCCCCTACCGTGCGGCGATTCTGTGGGGGGGGCTGCGCGGGGCGGTGACGCTGGCGCTGGCGCTGGCGGTGACCGAGAGTTTCAGGGTGCCCGTTGAGGTCAAGCGGGTGGTCGGCATTCTTGCTACCGGCTTCACGCTCTTCACGCTGATCGTGCAGGGCACGACCTTGCGGATGGTCATTCGCTGGCTTGGGCTTGACCGGCTGTCGCCGCTCGATGAGGCGCTGTCGCGGCAGGTGGTGGCGGTGGCGTTGCAGACCGTGCGCGAGGATGTCGCGCGCACGGCGGAGAATTATGACCTGTCCCATGACATCGTGCGATCCGAGGCCAAGCGGTTCGGCGAGCGTCTGGACGGGGCGGTGAAGCGTGCCGAGGCAAGCGCGGATATCCTTGACCGGGATCGGATCACGCTTGGCCTGATCGCGCTGGCGGGGCGAGAGCGCGACACCATTCTGGCGCGGGTGCGGGAGCGGACGATCTCGGCACGCATGGCCGAGCAGGTGCTGTCGGATGCCGACCGGCTGATCGAGGGCGCGCGCAGCGACGGGCGCAGCGGCTATATGCGCGCGGCACGGGGGATCGTCGCCTATGGTCGGGGTTTTCGCGCGGCGGTGGTGCTCAATCGCCGCCTCGGACTGGCGCGGCCGCTGGCGCGGCTGACCGCCGACCGGTTCGAATTGCTGTTGTCGCAACGGCTGATCCTGCAGGATCTGGACGAGTTCATACGCGGTCGCATCCGGCGCATTCATGGCCGCCGCGTGGCGGAGTTGCTCAACGAGTTGCTGGCGCGCCGCGTCGAGATGCTGGAGACCGCGCTGGAGGGGTTGCGGCTGCAATATCCCGGATATGCCGAAGAGTTGGAGCGGCGGTTCATCCGGCGCACCGCGTTGCGGCTGGAAGAGCGTGAATACGCGACCATGCGCGAGGACGGGCTGATCGGATCGGAGGTCTATACCGCCCTGATGCAGGATGTCGCCGCCCGCCGGGCGCGGGCGGAGGTGCGCCCGAGGCTCGATATCGCGCTGCGGCGGGCCGAACTGATGATGCAGTTCCCGCTATTCGCCGAGTTGGATGCGCGCGCGCAGAAGCGTCTCGCGCGGGTGCTGCACACCCGGTACGTGGATGCGGGCGATGTCGTGATCCGCAAGGACAGCACGGCCAAGCGGGTGTTCTTCATCGCCTCGGGGGCCGTTGAGCTGGAAAGCGCGGGCCAGACATGGCGGCTGGGTCGGGGCGAGATGTTCGGCCAACTGGCGATCCTGATGAACAAGGCGCGCCGGGCCGAGGTGCGCGCGATTGCGCCATCGACGTTCCTGGTGCTGGACGAGGACCGCTTTCGCCGCCTGTTGCGCCGCAGTGCCGCGCTGCGTGAGGCCGTGCGCGCGAGCGCTGAGAAGCGCGGCATCGAGCCGGGTGGTCTGTTGTCGGATATCCCGGGCTGATGAGGTCGGTAGACTGTCGGGCTAACGATCTGTTTTTGCTTGCAAGTTCCGAAATTGACAGCGGGCTTTCGCGGCGCGTGCGCGGGGCTTTCAAAGGCGCGCGGTCGGGGCCGGGCCGCGGGGTCGAGAAAAATGAAATTTCGCGCATGGGGCGCTTGACGAGGACCGGTCTGCCGCTTAGAAGCGCAACACGTCCGAGGGATCGGGCGGGCAGTGAGCGGTTGTAGCTCAGTTGGTTAGAGTACCGGCCTGTCACGCCGGGGGTCGCGGGTTCGAGCCCCGTCAACCGCGCCACTCTCCTTGAAATTCCCGAGTATCTGGCAGTGGCTCAGACCACCAGAACCGGGATGTCGGAGAGCCCCGTTACCTTGTGCGAGACGCTGCCCAGCAGGTAGCCTTCCATCGAGCCCATGCCGCGGCTGCCGATCACGATCAGGTCGTTGTCGTGCTCTTTGGCAAAGCGCACGATGGTGCGCGAGGTGGGTCCCGATTTGACGAAGGCGCGGACCCGGCTGAAGCCCGCCTCAATCGCGTGTTTCTTGGCGTAATCGGCGACTTCCTTGGCATGGGCGGACATGATGTCGTCGAGATTTCCGGGATCGGAGGGGCGTACCATCGACAGCGATGCCTCGAGCATCGAATGGTGGCGATAGACGGTCAGGATGGTGAGCGCCGCGTCGGTGAGGCGGGCCATTTCCATCGCGCGGTCGAGCGCCACTTTTGCATTGGGCGAGCCGTCGAAAGGCACAAGAATCGATTTGAACATGGGTGTTCTCCTCGGGGTTATTTCGCAAAGGCCAGATCGCGCAGGAAGAGGGCGATCTGCGGGAAATAGATCAGCGCCACGGCAACCGATAGCAGGATGATGATGAAGGGCGGCGTGCCGCGGATCACTTCCCAGTAGGGCCGTTTGAAGACCGCGATGGCGGTGAAGATGTCACAGCCGAAGGGTGGCGTCGCCGAGCCGATGGCGACCTGAAGCGTGATGATTGTACCGACCAGCACCGGATCGAGACCCACGGATTGCACCACCGGCGCAAAGATCGGCACCATGACGAGGATCACCACGATCGGATCGACAAACATGCAGCCGACAAAGAAGGCGATGGAGATGACGAAGAGCACGCCGACCTGTCCCATCTCGTCGATGCCGATGGAGCCAAGGATTTCCTGCGGAATCTGGGCAAAGGAAATCACCCAGGAAAATGCAGCACCGACGCCGACGAGGATGAACACCACCGCCGTGATCAGCCCGGTGGATTTCGCCGTGTCATAGACGCCAGAGAGGTCGAGTGACCGGAACACCAGCACTTCGAGGATGAGGGCGTAGAGCACACAGGCCGCCGCCGCCTCGGTGGGCGAGAAGATGCCGCCATAGATGCCGCCGATGATGATCGCCGGGAAGCCCAAGGGCCAGAGCGCGTGCTGGATGGCGCGGGCGCGGTCGGGCCAGCTGGTCTTGTCCTCGGTGGGGACGTTGTTGCGCACTGCGTAGATCCACGAATAGATCGAAAAGAGCAGCAGGATCAGTAGCCCCGGCCCGATGCCCGCGATGAACAACTCGGCAATCGAGGTGTTGGAGACGACGCCGTAGATGATCATCCCGATGGAGGGCGGGATCAGGAAGGCGATGTCGGAGGAGTTGACGATCAGCGCGAGGATGAAGCTGTCGTTATAGCCGGCCTTTTGCATCCGGGGCCGTAGCGGTGAGCCGATGGCGACCACCGTGGCCTGGGTAGAGCCCGAGACCGCGCCGAACATGGTGCAGGCCGCCGCCGTCGACACGGCAAGACCGCCCTTGAGGTGGCCCACGAAAGCCATCACGAGGTCGATGAGCCGCCCCGCCGATTGCCCGCGCGTCATGATATCGGCGGCGAAGATGAACATCGGCACCGCGATCAGCGAGGCCGGGCGGATGCCCGCCATGATCTGCTGGATCATCGTTTCAAGCTGACCGAAGCCGCCGAAGAGCGTGTAGAAGCCCACGAAGGCCCCGACGATCAGCGGTATCATCATCGGAAAGCCCAGAAGCAGCAGGACGATCATGATCGAGAAAATCGTTGCGGCCATGGCTCAGACCTCCATCTCGTTGTCGTCATATCCCTCAAGCACGGCGGTGGAGAGGTAGATATCCTTGGACAGAATGTTCTTGATGGCCGTGAGCAGATATTGCAGCCCGGTCATGAAGAAGCCGACCGGCACCCAGACGAGGGTAACCCAGACCGGAATTTGCAGCGAGGGCAGGACACGACCGCGCCCCGCCTGCGTCATGATGTACTGGAACGAGTAGTAGCACAGCCCCAGCATGAACACCGCCGTCACCAGCGCGATGACGATCATCATGAATTTGCGCACCTTGGGGGGCAATGCGTCATAGATCGCCGACATGCGGATGTGACGGCCCTGTCGCGCGGCATAGCTGATGCCGGCGAAGGTGATCAGGATGATCAGGATGCGGTTCAGTTCCTCGGAGAAGAAGAGGCTGTTCTGAAAGACAAAGCGGCCCACCACATTGGCGACGGTATTGGCGGCCATGAGCAGCACGCCGACGGCGAGCATGACCGCCTCGATCTTGGCGATCAGCGTGTCGATGGTGCCGAGAAAGCCGGGTAGCGTGGAGACATATGCATCTGGCGGAGGCAAGCCCCGGGCGTTTCGTTCCGGCGGTGACGCGCCGTCCGTTTCAGGCTTATCGTTCACGGCTGACCCTCCCCGTGAAAATCATTTGTCGATTATGGGTGCGGGGGCGGCGCAATGCGGGCCGCCCCCGATGTGGTGCCGGTGTTATTCGGTCACGGCCTCTAGGTCGGCCTTCATCTGGTCGAGGATCTTCTTGCCGCTGTCGCCGGTCATCTCGATGAACCGATCTTCGACCTTTTCGCCAGCCTCGATGAACGGCTGACGCTGCTCTTCGCTCAGCACGTTGATTTCGATCTCGGGCTTGGCTTCCTTGATCTTCTCGATGCTCTCTTCGTGCAGGCCTTGCTGGTAGTCGATGATATGATCGAACGCCACGTCGATGGCATTCTGAACGACCTGCTGCTCTTCGTCCGAGAGGCCGTCGTAGAACTCCTGATTGGCCATCACGGCGGTGGTGAAGTTGCTGTGGCCCATGCAGGTGATCACCTCGGAGACCTCATACATGTTGGCGGACCAGTTCCAGAACATCGGGTTTTCCTGGCCCTGAATGATGCCGGTCTGGAGCGCGCCGTAGACCTCGCCCCAGGGCAGTGGCGTGGGGGTCGCGCCGAAGGCCTGATAGCTTTCGACAAGAAGCGGGTTGGTCATCACGCGCACCTTGACCTCGTTGAGGTCGGCGGGTTCGGTCACCGGTTCCTGCGTGGTCACGCAGACCTCGCCTTCGGGGAACATGGTCAGCAGTTCCAGCCCCTGCTCGGCATAGAGCTCGGGGAACATTTCGTTGACCGCCTTGGAGGTGCGGAAAAATTCGCCGAGTTCCTGGGTGTCCTGCGGCAGCAGGTACGGGACGAAAAAGACCTGCGCCTCGGGGATGAGCGAGCCGGTGAAGCCCGGGCTCTGATCGACGAATTGCAGGATTCCGGCCTGCGCCTGTTCCATCGTGTCGGCGGATTCGCCGAGGGTGCCATAGGGGAAGAGCTGCACCGTGTGATCGGTGTTGGCCTCGACCTCTTCCTTGAATTTCGTGGCAAAGACGCCCTGCACGTCCTCGATCGCCTCCTCGAAGGCATAGCGCCAGGTATCTGCGGTCGCGGCGGTCGCGCTGAGAGCCAGAATACTGGTGGTGGCGAGCGCCGTGAATGTACGTTTGACGACTGTGGTCATGATGTTCTCCCTGCAGTTAACCTATACCTTCGAGCCTGTCGCGAACTGACCGCCTTGTCAAATGGGACTCGTAAGCCATTGTAAAAATTATGTATAGATTGGTTCTTAGGGGAGTCGCGCGTGTCGCTTTTGACCTAATTCAACGCGCGCGCACGTTCAGAAACGGCTGTAGGGCGGCGCAGGTCGCGGTGGGGTTGGTGTCCGGGAAAAAGTGCCCGCCGGGGATCGCCTGGGCCTGCATATGGCGGCATTTCGGAGCCCATGTGGCGGGTACGTCGTAGTGCTCGGCCATGGCTCCGGAGGCCCCGAAGAGGACGAGTACGGGGCAGGGGATTAGCGCCGTTGCGTCCGCCGCGTCATCGGCCATGTCGAGGGCGAGCGTGGCGCGGTAATCGTTGCACATGCCGCGAATCGTGTCGGGGTCGCGCCAGGCGGTGCGGTAATGGGCGAGTTGATCCGCGTCTAAATCCGACAGTTGCGCGCCACCCCAGCCGAGCAGGCAGGACTGGAAATATCGGTCCGGGGCGGCGGCGATCATGGTGTCGGGAAAGGGTTCGGGCTGGGCGAGGAAGAACCAGTGGTAATAGGATTTGGCCACCTGCCAGCGCAGGTCCGAGAGCAGCGTATGGGTGGGGATGATGTCCATCAGGGTGAGGGTCGTCACGCGGTCGGGCGCGTCGAGCGTCAGGCGATGCGCCACCCGTGCGCCGCGATCATGGCCGACAAGATCAAAGGCTGCGTGGCCGAGACGGTCCATCAGCGCGCAGATCTCGCGCGCCATGGCGCGAAAGCTGTAGGCGGCGAGGTCTTGCGGCTTGGCCGAGGCCCCATAGCCCGGCAGGTCGGGGCAGATCACGGTATGGGTTTGCGCCAGCACAGGCGCGATTTGCGCCCACATGGCGCGGGTCTGCGGGAAGCCGTGCAGGAGCAGGAGCGGCGGCCCCTCGCCGCCGATGCTGTAGGCGAGGGCGCCGGTTTGGTGGTCGGTGAAGCCGGGGATCATTTGGCCCGACTCTTACTTGGCCAGAGCGTCGAGCACCCGTGCCCATGACCTGATGCCCTTGTGAAAGCTCTCGACATTGTATTTCTCGTTGGGTGAGTGGATCGCGTCATCCTCTTGCGCGAAGCCGATGAGCATCGCATCCAGCCCGAGGATCTCCTTGAAGAAGCCCGCAATGGGGATCGAGCCGCCCATGCCGGTGAGCACCGCCTCGCGGTCCCATTCTGCGGTAAGCGCCTGACGCGCTGCCTCGAATTCGGGGCGGTCGGTGTTCATCACGGCGGCGGGGGAGCCGTCGAGATCCTGGTTCCAGGTGATTTTCGCGTCGGGGGACAGCCGGTCCTCGACATGTTTGCGGATCTTGCTGCGCAGTTTGTCAGGGTCCATGTCGCCGACGAGGCGACAGGTCAGTTTGCAATGCGCCTCGCTTGGGATGACGGTCTTGGTGCCGGCCCCCTGATAGCCGCCCCATAGGCCGTTGATCTCCAGCGTCGGGCGGGCCCATTGCTGCACCAGCGTGGAATAGCCCGCCTCGCCATGCGGTTGCGTCATACCTACCGAGGAGAGGTATTCGTGCTCGTCGAACCCGCAGTTCTCCCATTGCCGCAGCAAGTCGGCGGGCACCTCGTGGACACCCTCGTAGAAGCCCTCGACCGCGACGCGGCCCTGGTCGTCGTGGAAGGACGCGATCACGCGGGAGATTTCGCGCAGCGGGTTGAGGGCGGGGCCGCCGTAATGGCCCGAATGCAGGTCGATGCGCGGGCCTGTGATGGTGAATTCGTCCTTGAGCATCCCGCGCAGTTGCGAGGCGATGGAGGGCACGCCGGGGGCGACCATGGAGGTGTCGCAGATCAGTGCGAGATCGGCGGTCAGTTCGTCCGCGTTGTCGCGCATGAAAGGGATGAGTGAGGGCGAGCCTGATTCTTCCTCGCCCTCGAAGAAGAAGGTGATGCGGCAGGGCAGGGTGCCGGTCACGTCCTTGTAGGCGCGACAGGCCTCGACGAAGGTCATCAACTGGCCCTTGTCGTCTGACGCGCCGCGCGCACGGATCACTTTTCCGTGGGGCGTGTCCTGGATTTCGGGGGCGAACGGGTCAGTATGCCACAGGCTCAATGGATCGACCGGCTGCACGTCGTAATGGCCGTAGAACAGGAGGTGCGGGCCGGTGGCCCCCTCCGGCCCATCGACATGGCCGACGACCATCGGGCGACCCGGTGTGGGGCGTTTTTCGGCTTTGACACCAAGGCTTTGCAGGTCTTCGACCAGCCAGTCCGCCGCCGCGTCGCAGTCCGCGTTATAGGCTGGATCGGTGGAGATGGAGGGGATTCGGAGTAGCCCCGACAGCCGGTCGAGGGATGCGGGCAACTGGTCGTCGATGCGGGTGAGAACGGCGGAAAGGGACATGGCTGGCCTTTGGGTCTGGTCTATGTATTCTGGGGAGGGTATCAGGCCGCGCGGCACTGTCCAGCACTTGACCCAAGTCAAGGAAGGCGGGGGCGGCAATTTGTAACCTGTTGTGTGAAAGGGATGTATATTATATGCATTCCAAATATTGAATAAGTAGCGTGGACCACGCTGCCAAAGACCCCGAGTGGTGGCCAAGGCTGCCCAAGGGTGCCGAAGGGAAGGACCTGCCAGTGGATTACGCGGCCAAGCTGGATCAAGCGATCGAACGTCTGCACGACGAGGGGCGCTATCGCACCTTCATCGATATCGAGCGGAAAAACGGCAATTTCCCGCATGCCACCTGGCGCAAGCCGGATGGCAACGAGCAGCCGATCACGGTCTGGTGCGGCAATGATTATCTGGGCATGGGGCAGCATCCGGTCGTGCTGGCGGCGATGCACGAGGCGATTGACGCCACGGGGGCAGGATCGGGCGGCACGCGCAACATTTCCGGCACCACGGTCTATCACAAGCGTCTGGAGGCGGAACTGGCTGACTTGCACGGTAAGGAAGCCGCGCTTCTCTTTACCTCGGCCTATATCGCCAATGACGCGACGCTGAGCACGCTGCCCAAGTTGTTCCCCGGCCTGATCATCTATTCCGACGCGCTCAACCACGCGAGCATGATCGAGGGGGTGCGCCGCAATGGCGGGGCCAAGCGGATATTCCGGCATAACGATGTCGCGCACCTGCGTGAGTTGATGGCAGCGGACGACCCTGACGCGCCCAAGCTGATCGCGTTCGAGAGCGTCTATTCGATGGATGGCGATTTTGGCCCCATCGAGGCGATCTGCGATCTGGCGGACGAGTTCCGCGCGCTGACCTATATCGACGAAGTCCACGCGGTGGGCATGTACGGCCCGCGCGGCGCGGGAATCTGCGAACGGGACCGGCTGATGCACCGTCTGGACATCATCAACGGCACGCTGGCCAAGGCTTATGGCGTGATGGGCGGCTATATCGCGGCGAGCGCCAAGATGTGTGACGCCGTGCGCAGCTATGCGCCCGGCTTTATCTTTTCGACGTCGCTCGCCCCGGCACTGGCTGCGGGTGCGACCGCGTCGGTTGCATTTCTGAAGACCTCGGAGGGGCAAAAGCTGCGGGAGCGGCACCAGACGCAGGCGAAGATTCTCAAGACCCGGCTGAAGGGCATGGGCCTGCCGCTGATTGATCACGGCAGCCATATCGTGCCGGTGATCGTGGGCGACCCCGTACATACCAAGAAGCTGTCGGATATGCTGCTTGAGGGCCATGGCATCTACGTGCAGCCGATCAACTTCCCGACCGTGCCGCGCGGCACCGAGCGGCTGCGCTTTACGCCTTCGCCGGTGCACGGACCGAACGAGATGGATGCATTGGTGCACGCGATGGACGCGCTCTGGAGCCATTGCGCGCTGAATCGCGCCGAATTGGCGGGATGACGCAAGCAGACGTGCAATAAACCTTGCGCTGTGTTAATCTGATCTAAAGATAAGGCCTATGGTCGAATCGCAAGATTCGGATGGGGCCAAGGGACACGCAAGAGGCACAGAGCGCATGATCGGGCGGCGTTTTTCGCGCAATGTCGAAACGGACGAGGCCGATATGCGCGGCTTCGACGCCTTTGAACTGCGTCTTGGTGACCTGATGCGCGGTGAACGCGCAACGCTTGGCAAATCCCTGTTGGATGTGGAACGTGAGTTGCGGATCAAGGCCAATTACGTGGCCGCGATCGAGAACGCCGACCCGTCTGCCTTTGACACCCCCGGTTTTATTCCCGGTTATGTCCGGTCCTATGCGCGCTATCTGGGCATGGACCCGGATCAGGCGTTCACGACATTCTGCGCCGAGTCGGGTTTCTCCATTGCGCATGGCATGTCCGCCGAGGCATCGTCGATCCGCAAACCCGGTGCGATGCCGGTGCGCAAGACGAGGGCGCAGGACCCGCTGATCGCCCCGAACACGCCGTTTCTGCCGGCCTCCGAGAGTTTTCTGGCGCGGATCGAGCCGGGTGCTATCGGATCGGCGCTGGTGCTGGTCGCGCTGATCGGCGCCATCGGGTACGGTGGCTGGAGCGTGCTGCGACAGGTGCAGCAGGTTCAGCTTGCGCCGGTCGAGAATACGCCTGTCGTGCTGGCCGATCTTGACCCGCTGAGCGGGGCCGTGGTGACACGTGACGAGGCGATGGCCGATGCGGGCGAGGCAGCGGGTGTGTTTCAGCCGCCGCGCGATGAGCGTCTGAGCCGTCTGTATCGCCCCAAGGCCCTGGATGTGCCGGTGATGGTGGCGCGCGATGCGCCGATTTCCACGCTTGACCCGCGCGAGGTGGGCACCCTGAGTCCGACCACGCCCGAGGCGGACCGCGCGAGCGGGATCGAACTGGCACTGCGTGAGGCGCAGGGATTTGACGCCGAGGCGTTGGCCACCCCCAAGGTTGTTGCGGATGGCCCGCCCGATTTGCATGTCGTGGCCGTACGACCGGCCTGGGTGCGGGTGCGCGGCGCCGATGGCAGCGTGATTTTTGAAGGTATTCTGAATGCAGGCGATACCTATGACGTGCCCGCCACCGAAGAACCGCCGACCCTGCGGGTGGGCGAATCGGGGGCTGTGTATTTTGCCGTGAACGGTCAGCATTACGGGCCTGCGGGCACGCGCGGATCGGTGACGTCCGACCTTGCACTGACCCCGGAGACGCTGACAGAGCGCTATTCCGTGGCAGATATCGCGGCCGATCAGGACCTGCAGCAATATGTCGCCGAACTGACGACAGACCCTGCCGCTCAGGACTGAGCCGCAACGCATGATTGCCCCGAGGGCCTTGGCGTATTATCTGTAGCGTTGACAGCCACTCTCAGACCGAACGGGGCCAAAGCTATGTCGCTCAACCATATCCGCCCGTGGCGCAATATCTATCGCCGCAAATGCCGTCAGATCATGGTGGGCAATGTCCCCGTGGGCGGCGATGCGCCGATTTCCGTGCAGACCATGACCAACACGCTGACCACCGATGTGGCGGGCACCGTCGCACAGGTTCAGGCCGCCGCGGAGGCGGGGGCCGATATCGTGCGGGTGTCGGTGCCGGATGAGCCGTCGTCGAAGGCGCTGAAGGAGATCGTGCGCGAAAGCCCGGTGCCAATCGTGGCAGATATCCATTTTCACTACAAGCGCGGCATCGAGGCGGCCGAGGCGGGCGCGGCCTGTCTGCGGATCAACCCCGGCAATATCGGCGATGAACGCCGCGTGCGCGAGGTGATCTCGGCGGCGCGCGATCATGGCTGTTCTATGCGGATCGGGGTGAATGCCGGGTCGTTGGAAAAGCACCTGCTGGACAAGTATGGCGAGCCATGCCCCGATGCGATGGTCGAGAGCGGGCTCGAGCATATCCGCATCCTGCAGGACAATGATTTCCACGAGTTCAAGATCAGCGTGAAAGCCTCGGACGTGTTCATGGCGGCCGCCGCCTATCAGCAATTGGCCGAGGCGACGGATGCGCCGATCCATCTCGGGATCACCGAGGCGGGGGGGCTGACCTCGGGCACGATCAAGAGCGCGATCGGTCTGGGCAATCTGCTGTGGATGGGCATCGGTGACACCGTGCGTGTGAGCCTGAGCGCCGATCCGGTCGAAGAGGTCAAGGTCGGCTACGAAATCCTGAAATCTCTCGGCCTGCGGCATCGCGGCGTGAACATCATCTCGTGCCCGTCTTGTGCGCGGCAGGGGTTTGACGTGATCAAGACTGTCGAGGCGCTGGAAGAGCGGCTTGAGCATATCAAGACGCCGATGAGCCTCAGCATCATTGGCTGCGTGGTGAATGGCCCCGGCGAGGCGCTGATGACCGATGTCGGCTTTACCGGCGGCGGGGCCGGCAACGGCATGGTCTATCTGGCGGGCAAGCAGAGCCACCGCATGGACAACGCGCAGATGATCGACCACATCGTCGAACAGGTCGAGAAGCGCGCCGCCGAGATCGAGGCGGAGAACGCGGCACAGGCGGCGGAGTAATCGGCGTGGTGCCGCGTGCTGCGCCTGTGGAGATTATTAACAAAACGTAATGACTGCGGGCGCTTGTGGGGCGCTCTTGATTGACGTTGCGCGCGGTTTCTCGTATAGGTTGTGTCATGCTGGACGAAATGGGCGAGCGGCCCCGGGTGATGCCCGGAGGCCGCTTTTTTACGTCGGCACGGCGGAGGCGCTCACAACAGCATCAGACAATCGCACGAGGCATGAGCACGCATGGTTTTGATCACCCCCGATGAGGGGCCTTCGGGCCTGACCACCTCCATCAACGCGCTGGAGGGCCAATTGGCGGATATGCGTCAGGAACTGGAGGACCTCTATCACCGGATCAAGGCCGGGGATCTTGATGAACTGAAGAGCGCGACCAAGGCCACCGCCGAGATCCGGCAATGGCTGAAGATCGCGATAGAAGCGGAGGCGCAACTTGACAAACGCAAACGACACGAGCGTGGCATCGTCCACGGATACGCAATTGATTTCGACGCCGCCCGGGATGAGATCGGGTGCCGCATGGATCGTCTCAGAAGGGCAAGATGTTCAGGACCAGTTCCTAGATGCGCTGACTGAGGGGGAATTGCTGGCGCTGCCCTTTATCTTCGAGTTCTGGGCGCTGGAGCATCAGCTGCCCCCCGATGGCGGGTGGCGGACCTGGGTTATCATGGGCGGGCGTGGTGCGGGCAAGACGCGGGCCGGGGCGGAATGGGTGCGCGCGCAGGTCGAGGGCGGGCGGCCGCTTGACGAAGGCCGCTGCAAACGGCTGGCGCTGGTGGGTGAGACCATTGATCAGGTGCGCGAGGTGATGATCTTTGGCGAGAGCGGCATCCTCGCCTGTTCGCCACCCGACCGGCGGCCCGAATGGCAGGCGACGCGCAAGCGGCTGGTCTGGCCCAACGGGGCGATTGCGCAGGCGTTTTCGGCGCATGATCCCGAGGGGCTGCGCGGGCCGCAATTCGACGGGGCCTGGGTGGATGAGCTGGCCAAGTGGAAGAAGGCGCGCGAGACCTGGGACATGCTGCAATTCGGGTTGCGTTTGGGGGATGATCCGCGCGTCTGCGTGACGACGACGCCGCGCAATGTGGGCGTGCTCAAGGATATTCTGGCGGCCTCCAGCACGGTGGTAACGAGCGCGCCGACCGAGGCCAATGCGGCCTATCTGGCCGAGGGTTTTCTCGAAGAAGTGCGCGCGCGCTATGCGGGCACACGGCTCGGCCGGCAGGAACTGGACGGGGTGCTGGTCGATGCGGCCGAGGATGCGCTCTGGACGCCTGCAATGCTGGAGGCGGGACGTGTCGAGGCCGCGCCCGATCTGGACCGGATCGTTGTGGCGGTCGATCCGCCGGTGACCGGGCATTCCGGGTCGGACGCATGCGGCATCGTGGTGGTGGGGGCGGTCACGCGCGGCCCGGTGCAGGACTGGCGCGCCTATGTGCTGGCCGATGCCAGCGTGCGCGCGGCAAGCCCGGCAAGCTGGGCTAGGGCGGCCATTCGAGCGATGGAGCAATGGGGAGCCGAGCGGCTGGTGGCCGAGGTCAACCAGGGCGGTGATCTGGTCGAACAGGTGATCCGGCAGGTCGATCCGCTGGTGCCGTTCCGGTCGGTGCATGCCAGCCGGGGCAAGGTTGCGCGCGCCGAACCGGTGGCGGCCCTCTACGAGCAGGGTCGGGTGCATCATTTGCGGGGCCTCGGTGCGCTGGAGGACCAGATGTGTGCGATGACCGCGCGCGGCTATGAGGGCAAGGGCAGCCCCGACCGGGTCGATGCGCTGGTCTGGGCGCTGACCGATCTGATCGTGGAGCCGGGGGCCAAGTGGCGGCGGCCCAGCGTGCGGGCGGTGTGACAGGGGGGGCAGCGCCTTGCCCGGTTATTTATGCTGCTCCCGATACTTGGCGGGGTACCGGGGCCATCTGTCGTGTGTTGGCGATTTAGGACGGGGGATGATTGGACTGGTAGGCCCGGAGGGACTCGAACCCCCAACCAAAGCGTTATGAGCGCTCTGCTCTAACCAATTGAGCTACAGGCCCGACCTGTTGTTCCTCGTAAGTGCAGCCCGAAGGGAGGTCAAGGCTTTGACGTTGCGTGGCGCGCGCTGATGGGCTAACGGGTGGCGCATTCAGCCGATGAGGACTGCCATGACCGACAAGCGAAACGGGATCACCTATGCCGAGGCCGGCGTCGATATCGATGCGGGAAATGCGCTGGTGGAGCGGATCAAGCCTGCTGCCAAGCGCACGGTGCGCCCCGGTGTGATGGCGGGTCTTGGCGGGTTCGGCGGGCTTTTCGATCTCAAGGCGGCGGGCTATTCCGATCCGGTTCTGGTCGCGGCCACCGATGGCGTCGGCACTAAGCTGCGAATTGCGATCGACACCGGCCATGTGGATGGCGTGGGGGCCGATCTGGTGGCGATGTGCGTCAATGATCTGATCTGTCAGGGTGCAGAGCCGCTGTTTTTCCTGGATTATTTCGCGACCGGCAAGCTCGAGCTCGATCAGGCGACGCGGATCATCGAGGGGATTGCGCGGGGCTGTGAAGGCTCTGGTTGCGCGCTCATCGGTGGTGAGACGGCGGAGATGCCGGGCATGTATCCGGCGGGTGATTTCGATCTCGCGGGCTTTGCCGTGGGCGCGATGGAGCGTGGCCTCGAGTTGCCTGCGGGCGTGGCCGAGGGGGATATCCTGCTGGGGCTTGCCTCGGACGGGGTGCATTCCAATGGCTACAGTCTGGTGCGGCGGATCGTCGAGATGTCGGGGTTGGGCTGGGACGATGCCTGCCCGTGGTCCGAGGGCAGTCTGGGGGCGGCGCTGTTGACGCCGACGCGGCTCTATGTGCGGCCCGTGCTGGAGGCGATCGCCACTGGCGGTATACATGCGCTGGCACATATCACCGGTGGTGGTCTGACCGAGAACCTGCCGCGCGTCTTGCCCGAAGGCACGGGCGCCGAGATCGACCTTGGGGCATGGGATTTGCCGGGGGTGTTCCGCTGGCTGGCCGAAACCGGCGGGATGGCAGAGGGCGAGTTGCTCAAGACCTTCAATGCCGGGATCGGAATGGTCGTGGCGGTGGACCCGGCGCAGGCCGACGCCGTTGAAGGTGTGCTGCAAGACGCGGGCGAGACCGTATACCGGATCGGGCATGTGACGGCGGGCGAGGGGGCGGTGCGCTACACGGGCCGTCTGCTTTGACCAAACGGGTTGCGATCTTTCTGTCGGGGGGTGGATCGAACATGCGCGCCCTCGTTGAGGACATGGCGGGCGATCATCCGGCGCGGCCAACGCTGGTACTGTCGAACAAGGCGAGTGCTGGCGGCATCAATTGGGCGCAGGAGCGTGGGATCGCGACCGAGGTTGTGGATCATCGACCTTACGGGGCCGACCGTGCCGGGTTCGAGGCCGAGGTCGCAGCACGGATCGCGCCATTCGAGATCGACATCATTTGTCTTGCTGGGTTTATGCGGGTTCTGACAGCCGGGTTCGTGATGCCCTGGCAGGGGCGGATGATCAACATTCATCCGTCGCTCTTGCCGAAGTATCGCGGGCTAAATACCCATTCGCGCGCCATCGAAGCGGGTGAGCGCGAGGCGGGCTGCACCGTACACGAGGTGACGCCGGAACTCGATGACGGCCCGAACCTCGGGCAGGCGCGCGTTGTGGTGCGCCCCGATGACAGCCCCGAGACCCTTGCCGCGCGGGTTCTGGAGCAGGAACATATCCTTTACCCGATGGTTCTGCGCCGGTTCGCGGCGGGCGACACGACCCCGGTTCATTTGCCCTGACGGGGCAGGTGGCAGGCGTTTGCAATCGGCGCATTCTCGTCTATAGCTGGGGCACGGGGGTGGCGCAGAGCAGACGAGACAAGAAGAGAGAAGACACCGTACCCCATGAAAACTATCACCAAGACAGACGATCTCGCGGCGTTTTGCGCCATGGCGAAACAGCACCCTTACGTCACCGTGGACACGGAATTTCTGCGCGAGCGCACCTATTATTCCAAGCTGTGCCTGGTGCAGCTTGCGGTGCCGGGCAAGGAGGACGACTGCGCCGTTCTGGTTGATCCGCTGGCGGGTGACGGCCTGTCACTGGAGCCACTTTACGACCTGTTCCGCGATACATCGGTGGTAAAGGTGTTCCACGCCGCGCGGCAGGATCTGGAGATTTTTCAGGTTGAGGCAGGGGTGATCCCGGCGCCGCTGTTCGATACTCAGGTGGCGGCGATGGTCTGCGGGTTCGGCGAGCAGGCGGGCTATGAGACGCTGGTCAAGAAGATCGCCAAGCAGTCGCTCGACAAGAGTTCTCGGTTCACCGACTGGTCGCGCCGCCCGCTGACCGATGCGCAAAAGACCTATGCCCTGGCCGATGTGACGCATTTGCGGGGGATCTACGAATTTCTGGCCAAGAAGCTGGCCAGCAGTGGCCGCGACAAGTGGGTCGAGGAGGAACTGAGCGTGCTCACCGATCCCGAGACCTACCGCACCGAACCCGGAGAGGCGTGGCGGCGGATCAAGACGCGCAACACCTCGCCGCGATTCCTCGCGATCCTGCGTGAACTGGCGCGGTTCCGCGAGGAGTATGCGCAAAGCCGCAATATCCCGCGCAACCGGGTCTACAAGGATGACGCGTTGCTGGAACTGGCCGCGACCAAGCCACAGAATGTTCAGGATCTGGGGCGGTCCCGTCTGCTGTTGCGCGAGGCGCGCAAGGGCGATGTCGCTGATGGCATCTTGGCCGCAGTCAAGGCCGCGCTGGACTGCCCAACCGAAGATCTGCCCAAGCCCGACAAGATGGCGGATCGTCAACAGATCAACCCGGCGCTCGCGGATTTGCTCCGGGTGCTGCTCAAGGCCAAGAGCGACACCTATGGCGTGGCACCGAAGCTGATCGCCAGTGCCGCCGATCTCGACGCGATGGCGGGCGGCGACCGCGACGTGGCGGCCCTGCGGGGATGGCGCAGCGATGTGTTCGGTCAGGACGCGCTCCGGCTGTGCGAAGGCAAGATCGGGCTGGCGGTGAAGGGCAGCGCAGTGGAGCCGGTCGAGATCTGAGCGATCCGGCTAGAGGTTTGGCAAAAGGCTCTTGCAAAAGCCTTTCGCACCTTAGGCGGGGTCAGCGGCTGCTGACTCGCTCGTTGCGCGCGCCGCGCACGCGGATTTCTGCAGCACGTTCGATATTCTGCCGCGAGACAAAAACCGCTGCATGAACGCTGCGTGCGCGTTCCGGGCCTTGTGGCATATTGTCGGACTGGATCGCGCGCAGCTCGAAGTTGAGGACGCCGTCGATCGGTTTCTTGTCCTCGTCCTCGGGCACCAGCCGTACGTCAAATGCGCCCTGTCGCAAGGGCAGGCCCGTCACCCGGATGATCGCCCCGTCCGAGGTGCGCTCGATCTCCATGGCGGTGATCTGATCGACAAGTGTGCCTTCATAGACAACTTCGCGGTTGCGGCGAAAGATGCTGTCCTCGCGCTCGGGGATCAGGGGATTGGTGTTCTCTGTTGCGGTCGCGGGCGTGGCCCGGCTTCGTGACCTGCTGCGCCCGAACCAATTGCGCGGATTGACCCGCGACTCCCGAAATCCGCCGCACCCTGCCAGGGCGAGCGCCCCGGCCATTGAAAGAAATACCCGCCTGTGCATGCCATCCGCCTTTGTCTTACGTCACTTCCGGTTATCGCATCCATTCCCGCTTGAAAAGGTGCAAGCTTGGACTGGACCTTTTTCGCTCGCCTACCTAGGTCTTGGACAGGACCAGAAGGAGCAGGCCATGACCGGTGCGGCATTTGAAGAAATTGTCGAAGATTTCGAATTCCTCGACGAGTGGGAGGACCGCTACCGCTATGTCATCGATTATGGCAAGGCGATGGAGCCGCTCGACGACGCGCTCAAGGTGCCTGCGACCAAGGTCGATGGCTGCGCGAGCCAGGTCTGGTTGCATCCCAAGATTGAGGATGGCCGGTTCAGCTTTGACGGCGACAGCGATGCGATGATCGTGCGCGGGCTGATCGCGGTGTTACGCGCGCTCTATAACGATCTACCGGTCAAAGACGTGCCGCAGGTCAATGCCCCGGAGCAATTGGGCCGGTTGGGTCTGAACGATCATCTTTCGGCGCAGCGCTCGAACGGATTGCGCGCAATGATCGAACGGATTCGGCTGGTGGCCTCCGATGCGGCGTGATCGCAGGCCTTTCCGGAGCGTTTTTAACCGCGGCGATGCGGCGTATCAGCCGCCGGTATGGCTCATGTGGCGCGAGACGCGACCATCGACCGATTGGCGCGAATAGTCGAAATCGTGGCCCTTGGGTTTGCGCGTTATGGCGCTGCGGATCGCGGCCTCGAGCGGGGCGTCATTGGCCGGATTGTTGCGCAGGGGCGCGCGCAGGTCGGCCATGTCCTCTTGTCCGAGGCACATGTAGAGCTCGCCGGTGCAGGTCAGGCGCACGCGGTTGCAGCTTTCGCAGAAATTATGGGTGAGCGGCGTGATGAAGCCGATCTTTTGGCCGGTTTCTTCCAGCCGCACATAGCGCGCCGGTCCGCCGGTGCTCTCGGGCAGGTCGGTGAGGGTGAAGTTTTCGGCCAGATGCGCGCGCAGATCCGACAGTTTCCAGTATTGGCCGAGCCGGTCCTCGTTGCCGATATCGCCCATCGGCATGACCTCGATGAAGGTCAGATCCATGTCGCGCGATTTGCACCACTCGACCAGCGTGAACAGCTCGTCCTCGTTGAAGCCCTTGAGGGCGACGGTGTTGATCTTGATCCGCAGCCCGGCCTTTTGCACGGCGTCGATGCCCTTGATCACCTGCGGCAGGCGGCCCCAGCGGGTGATGTCGGCAAATTTCTGCTCGTCGAGCGTGTCGAGCGAGACGTTCACCCGGCGCACGCCTGCGGCGTAGAGATCGTCTGCGAAACGCTCGAGCTGGCTGCCGTTGGTGGTCAGCGTCAACTCCTTGAGATCGCCCGCCTCTAGATGCCGGGTCATGGCGTCGAAAAAGGTCATGATCCCCTTGCGCACCAAGGGCTCGCCGCCGGTGATGCGCAGTTTTTCCACGCCCATGCGCACGAAGGTGGAGCACATGCGATCGAGCTCCTCGAGCGTCAGCAGCTCTTTCTTGGGCAGGAAGGTCATGTTTTCCGACATGCAATAGACGCAGCGGAAATCGCAGCGGTCGGTCACGGAGACGCGCAGGTAGGAGATGGCGCGCTGGAACGGGTCTATGAGAGGTGCTGTCATGGCCGAAACTTAAGCCGCGCCGTGGAGCGGGGCAAGGGCGATGTTGCGGATTGTCGGGGCCGCAGGGGCGCGATAGGGTGGCGGCATGACACGGACCCTGACAGTGATCGCGATGCTCGCCCTCCTTGGTGCCTGTGCGCAGGTCGAGGGGATTTTCCAGCCTGCGCCAAAGCCTGCCGCCGAACCGCCGCCCGCCGCGTCGGAAACCGCGCCGGGCGACGATGAAGCCGAGACACCCGCGCCCGCGACGGGTGATCTGGGGCTGACAGTGGCGTCCTTGGGCACGGCGACCGAGCCGGGGCTGTGGCTCAAGACGCCGCTGGTGGATGCGCCGGGGCGGGGACGGGTGACCTATCCGGTGAATGGCAAGACGGTGGAGGTGGATCTCATTCCGCTTGATGCGCCGCGCGGCGCGGGCAGCCGCTTGTCGCTGGCCGGGTTTCAGGCGCTCGGCGCGCCGCTCACCGGCCTGCCGGAGGTACGGGTCACCGGCCTTGGCGAATGAGGCGCGGCTTTCGCTTTGTCTTTCGTGACGTGGCGGGCTATCTGCTCCGGACATCATAGGGGCGGATGAGGAGACGCGCGATGCGCACGGTGGTTTTCGATCTCGATGGCACGCTGGCCGACACGAGCGGTGATCTGGTCGCCGCCGCCAATGCCTGTTTCCGGGGGATTGGTGTGGGCGATATGCTCGATCCGGTGGCCGATGCCGGGGTTGCGCTGCGCGGCGGGCGGGCAATGCTGACCCTCGGGATGGAGCGGCTGGGGCGCGGCGCGGATGTGGCCGAAATCGACCGGCAATATCCCATCCTGCTGGAGGCCTATGCCGAGGCGATCGACGTGCATACCACGCTCTATCCCGGTGCGATGGAGGCGGTCGCGGGGTTGAGCGATGCGGGCTACAAGGTCGCCATCTGCACCAACAAGCCCGAGCGGCTGGCGCGGCTGCTGATGGAGCGGCTGGGCGTTCTGGGGGCGTTTGCCGCGCTGACCGGGGCCGATACGCTGACGGTGCGCAAGCCCGACCCGGAGCATCTGCGCGAGACGGTGCGGCGCGCAGGGGGCGATCCCATGCGCTCGCTTCTGGTGGGCGATACCGTGACCGATTTTGACACCGCGCGCGCGGCGGGCGTGCCCTCGGTGCTGGTGGGGTTTGGCCCCAATGGCGCGGCGGTGGCGGATCTGGGGCCGGAGGCCGTGATCGGCCATTACGATGAGTTGCCCGGCGTGGTGACGCGGCTTATCGGGTAAGGCGCAGGGCGGTTTCGGATTTTGCGAATATGCCGGGGCGGCGCGCAGGAAAGCATTGACGCAGCCCGGATCGGTACCCAAAACAAAGCCATGACCGAGATATTCAAAGGCAATTTCACCCAGCAGGAGCCGATCCCCGAAGAGGGGATCGAGGCGGCACTCGATGTGCTGCGCTCGGGCCGGTTGCATCGCTACAACCTTGTGGGCGAGGAGCCGGGTGAGGTGGCGCTCTTGGAGCGGGAATTCGCGGCGTATACCGGGGCCAAATACGCGCTTGCCGTGGCCTCGGGCGGCTATGCGATGGCCACGGCGCTGCGCGCGCTCGGGGTTGGCCCCGGTGACCGGGTGCTGACCAATGCCTTTACGTTGGCCCCGGTGCCGGGGTCGATTGCCAGTGTCGGGGCGGTGCCGGTCTTTGTCGGTGTGACCGAGGCGCTGACCATCGACCTCGATGATCTCGCGGCCAAGACGCAGGAGGCCGATGTGCTGATGCTGAGCCATATGCGCGGCCATCTGGCGGATATGGACCGGCTGATGGAGATCTGCGACGCGGGCGGTGTCACCGTGGTCGAGGATTGCGCGCATACGATGGGGGCGGCGTGGCGCGGCGTGCCCTCGGGCCGGTGGGGGCGTGTGGGCTGTTATTCGACGCAGACCTACAAGCACATGAATTCCGGCGAGGGCGGGTTTCTGGTCACCGATGATGACGAGGTGATGGCGCGCGCGATCATCCTGTCGGGGTCTTACATGCTCTATGGTCGGCACGGAACGGTGCCGCCCGATGAGGTGTTCGAGCGGGTGAAATACGATACGCCCAATGTCTCGGGGCGGATGGACCATCTGCGCGCGGCGATCCTGCGGCCGCAATTGCGCGGGCTGGAGGCGCAGGTTGCGAAGTGGAACGCGCGGTACCACGTGGTCGAGGACGGCTTGCGCGGCACGCCGGGCCTGACCCTGCCGGAACGCGGCGAGCAGGAGAGCTATGTCGGCTCGTCCATCCAGTTCCTGTTGCTCGATTGGGACGGTGCGCGCATCGGCGAGGTGCTGAAACGCTGTGTCGCGCGAGGGGTTGAACTCAAATGGTTTGGTGCGGCGGAGCCGACGGGGTTCACCAGCCGGTATGACAGCTGGCGCTATGCGCCGTCTGCGCCGATGCCCGCGAGCGACCGTATCCTGCGCGGCATTGTCGACATGCGCCTGCCGCTGACCTTCAGCCTTGAGGATTGTGCGCAGATTGCCCGGATCATCCGGGCCGAGGTGGGGGCGGTCTATCAGGCGGCATCTTGACGGAACGGCTCAAATGGGCTATGTGAAAGGCTCAATTGAGCCACGCATCGGAGCCACCCCATGCCGTTCGATATCGCCAATCAGCAAGAGCTCGAACAATCCTGGAAATACCTGAGCCGTAGCGGCCCGGTGCCCGAATCGCCCTACGAGGTGCATGCGGCGATCGAGAAGGGGCTGCCTGCGGCGGCGCTGAAACGGTTTCGCGCGGCGGTTGAGGAATTGCCGGACAAGACCTGGGCCGAGATCCTCGCGATCAGTGTCTCGCAACTCAAGCGGCTGCGCGGCGCGGACCGGCCGCTGTCGAGCGGGGTAAGCTCGCAACTGGTGCTGTTCGCACTGCTGCTGACCCGGGCCGAGGATATCTTTGGCGGGCGCGCGGCGGCGCTTGACTGGATGCGCAGCGAGCAGATGGCGCTTGGCGGGCGGCGGCCCATCGACCTTCTGGATACCTTTATCGGTGCGGCCCTCGTGGACCGGACCCTGCGGCAGATCGATTACGGCGTCTATCTGTGACGCCCTTGCCCGCAGCCCTGGGCGGCGGGGCGGTGGCCGCGCACCGTCTGGATCGGGCCCGGCACGCGGAAACCTGGAGCAGTGGCGAGGGCGCGTTTCAGGCCGGGGGGCGGTGGAATTCGGTCGGCACGCGGGCGGTCTACTGCGCACTCGACCCGTCTACGGCCATTCTCGAGGTGGCCGTGCACAAGGGGTTTCGCGTGCTCGATACGCAGCCGCATGTGCTGACCTCCTTTACCGTGGCCGCCCCCGAGCGGGTGCGGGTGATAATGCCCGAGGAGATCCCCGACGCCCGCTGGCTCGATCCCAACAACGCCGTGCCGGACCGGCGGGCCTGGGGCGATCAGCAGCTGCGCGCGCATGGCATGATCGTCATCCCCTCGGTGGTGTCGCGGCAGAGTTGGAACCTGGTCTTTCTCGCGCCCTTGCCCGATGGGCGGATCAGTGATGCAGTGCAGGAGGATTTCGTCCTCGACCCGCGGCTGAATGCGGCGCGCTGAGCCGCGCGCACGGGATTGACGTGAACGCGGCCTTGTGTCTATAAATGAACAAGTGTTCAATAAATCCGTTCCGGAGGAGGAAGCGCGATGTTCAATGCCGTAATGCAGTTTGATCTGGGCGAGGATGTGAACGCCCTGCGCGAGATGGTACATCGGTGGGCGCAGGAGCGCGTCAAGCCGATGGCGGCGGATGTGGATCGCGACAACGCCTTTCCGAATGAGCTGTGGCGCGAGATGGGCGATCTGGGCCTGTTGGGGATCACCGTGCCCGAGGAATATGGCGGCTCGGGGATGACTTACCTCGCGCATGTGATCGCGGTGGAAGAGATCGCGCGTGCCTCCGCCTCGGTGTCGCTGAGCTATGGCGCGCATTCAAATCTGTGTGTCAACCAGATCAAGCTGAACGGGACGGACGAACAGCGGGCGAAATACCTGCCCGGGCTGGTCAGTGGCGCACATGTCGGCGCGCTCGCCATGTCAGAGGCGGGGGCGGGCAGCGATGTGGTCTCGATGAAGCTGCGCGCCGAGAAGCGCAACGATCACTACAAGCTTAATGGCAACAAGTACTGGATCACCAACGGGCCGGATGCCGACACGCTGGTGGTCTATGCCAAGACCGACCCCGAGGCGGGCGCGAAGGGGATCACGGCGTTTTTGATCGAGAAGACGATGACCGGGTTCAGCACGAGCCCGCATTTCGACAAGCTGGGGATGCGGGGCAGCAATACCGCCGAGTTGATCTTCGACGATGTCGAGGTGCCGTTCGAGAACGTGCTGGGCGAAGAGGGCAAGGGCGTGCGCGTGCTGATGTCCGGGCTGGATTATGAGCGCGTCGTGCTGGCGGGGATCGGCACGGGGATCATGGCCGCCTGTCTGGACGAGATCATGCCCTATCTGGCCGAGCGCAAGCAGTTCGGGCAGCCCATCGGGTCGTTCCAGCTGATGCAGGGCAAGATCGCGGATATGTACACGGCGATGAATTCGGCGCGCGCCTATGTCTATGAGGTGGCGAAGGCCTGCGACCGGGGCGATGTGACCCGGCAGGATGCCGCCGCCTGCTGCCTTTATGCGAGCGAGCAGGCGATGGTGCAGGCGCATCAGGCGGTGCAGGCGATGGGCGGTGCTGGGTTCCTCAACGATGCGCCCGTCGCGCGGCTCTTTCGCGATGCCAAGCTGATGGAGATCGGGGCGGGCACGTCGGAGATCCGGCGCATGCTGGTGGGCCGCGAGTTGATGGGAGCGATGGCGTGAGGGCGGTTGCCTGCCTGTTGCTGCTGGCCGGGGGGGCGTCGGCGCAGGATGTCACGATCGACCGGGGGATGGTCGAGGCGTGTTTCGACACTGGCCGTGCGGCGTTCGAGACGCGGCCCGATTGCATAGGCGATGCGGCGGCGCGCTGTCAGGCGCGGCCCGGCGGTGAGACCACGCTGGGCATTGCCGATTGCGTCATGGCCGAGACCGGGGTCTGGGGTGCGTTGATGAGCGCGGCGCTGGAGCGCAAGACACAGGATTTCGAGCAGCAGGCAGCCGGGCTGCCGCAGGCTCTGGCCAAGGCGCAGGCGGCCTGGGCCTCCTATCGCGATGCCGAGTGCGGGTTGCGCTATCAGGTGTGGATCGAGGGTTCGATCCGGACCATCATCGCCGGCCATTGCCATCTGCAGAAGACTGCCGCGCGGGCGCTGGAAGTGGACATGCTGGGGGAGATGGAGTGATGCGGCGGATACGCGGTATGGTTTTCGGACTGGTGCTGATGCAGCCGACAGGAGCCGTGGCGCAGGAGCTCGTCTTCGACATCGCCCCGGTCGAGGCCTGCATCCGCGCGGGCGGCGGCGAGACCTGCGCTGGCAAGGCGGCCGAACGCTGTATCGAGGCCACGCCCGGCGGATATACCACCATCGGCATGAACGGCTGCACCGATCGCGAGCGCGCGCATTGGGATGGCTGGCTCAACACCGTCTATCAGCAGCTTTCCGCGACGCTGGCCGCGCAGGACGCGCAGGCCCCTGCCTATGCGCCGAAACAAGCCGAGGCGCTGCGCGAGATGCAACGTGCCTGGATTGGGTTTCGCGATGCCAAATGCGGCTATGAGGCGGCGCAATGGGGCGGTGGAACAGGCAGTGGCCCGGCCACCGTGAGCTGTCTTTTGCACGAGACCGCGCGGCAGATGCTTTACCTGCAATCGAGTCGGTTGGGGGAGTGACATGCCGCGCCGCCTGATCTTTCTTCCGGTTCTGGCGCTGATCGCCGTGGTTGCGGGCATCGGCCTGATGCTGGGCGGGCGTGCGGTGACGACGACTGAGACAGAGGTGATTGAGCGCATGGCGGCGCGCTATCTGGCCGAGGCGGGCGCAGGGGCGGCTCGTTCGGATTGCGCGGCGCGCCCGGCGGTGAGCGATGATCTGTGGCTGGTGGTGGCCTGCGGCGACTACGAGTATTTCGTCGATGCCTATGGGCGGCTGGTGCATCGCAACGCGCCCGAGGCGGCGTTATGAGCGGCCCGCGCCCCCTGTTGCGGCCCGCGCCTTATGAGGTGCTGCGCGACGAGTTCCGGTGGGATATCCCGGCGCGTCTGAACATGGCCGCACAGGTGTGCGACGCTTGGGCCGAAGCGGCACCGGAGCGCGTGGCGATCATCGACCTGTCCGGCGATGGCCCGCGCGAGGTGAGCTATGGCGCGTTGCGTGTCATGGCGGATGGGCTGGCGCAGGCCTTGCTGGCGCGGGGTGTGATGCAGGGTGACCGGGTGGGTGTGTTGCGTAGCCAGGGCGCATGGTGTGCGGCGGCGCATATCGCAATCTGGAAAATAGGTGCGATTTCAATCCCTTTGTTTAAACTCTTCAAGCACGATGCGCTGTCGACCCGGGTGCGCGATGCCGGGGCTCGGGTCGTGGTCACCGATGCAGAAAGTGTCGATCTGCTGTCGGATTTGCCCGGGGTCGCGGCGCTCATCCCCGAGCGGGAGGCGCTGCCCGAGGGGCGATTCGAGACGATTGACACGGCGCCGGAGACGCCTGCCGTGCTGATCTACACGAGCGGCACCACAGGCAGCCCCAAGGGCGCGTTGCACGGCCACCGTGTGCTGACCGGGCATTTGCCGGGGGTGGAGATGAGCCACGATTTCCTCGGGCAACCCGGAGATTGCCTTTGGACGCCTGCCGATTGGGCGTGGATCGGCGGGCTGTTCGATGTGCTGATGCCGGGGCTGGCGATCGGAGTGCCGGTGGTGGCGGCGCGGATGGCCAAGTTCAGCGTTGCGGACTGCGTGAGGGTCGTCTCGGAAGGTTCTGTCAAAAATGTGTTTTTTCCGCCCACTGCCCTCCGCATGCTGAAAGCGGAAGATGCGCGAATCGAAGGTCTGCGCAGCGTGGCGAGCGGCGGTGAGCCGCTCGGCGGCGAGATGCTCGACTGGGGGCGGCGCGCCTTTGGGCTGACGATCAACGAGTTCTACGGGCAGACCGAGTGCAACATGGTGGGATCGTCCTGCGGGGCGCTGTTCGATCCGCGCCCGGGTGCGCTTGGCCGCGCCGTGCCGGGGCACGAGGTGGCGGTGATCGACGGCGAGGGTCGTGAAACGAGGGGTGAGGGCGATATCGCGATAAGGCGAGGTTCGGCCTCCATGATGTTGGAATATTTCAAAAAACCGCGCGAGACGGCGGAGAAGTTTCGGGGCGATTGGCTACTGACCGGCGACCGGGGCGTGATCGAGGACGGGTTCATTCGCTTTGTCGGGCGGGAGGATGACGTGATCACCTCGGCAGGCTACCGGATCGGTCCGGCGGAGATCGAGGATTGTCTGCTGACGCATGACGCGGTTGCGACGGTGGGGGTGGTCGGCAAGCCCGACCGCCTGCGCACCGAGATCGTCAAGGCCTATGTGGTCCTGCGCGAGGGCTGGGAGGCGTCCGCATCCTTGGCTGAAACGTTGCAGACGCATGTCAAGGAACGCCTCGCAAGTTATTCTTATCCCAGAGAAATTGCGTTTATCGATTCGCTGCCATTGACCGTTACGGGGAAGGTGATCCGCAAGGATCTCAAAGCGCGTGCGGCTGCGGAGGTGGTGCAATGAGTCCGATGCAGGCAATTAAAAGGGCCGGTGCGATGACCGGCCCTTTGTCGGGTGAAGTCTGGGGAGGATCAGAACTTCATCACGTAGGCGATGTTGAAGACCCACGGGCTGATATCGACGTCGCCGATATTGGTGCCGCCGACGGTGGCTTCGGTTTCGATGTCGATGTAGCGCACGTCGGCGCGGAGTGCGGACTTCTCGGACAGGGCGAAATCGGCACCGGCATGCAGTGCGAGGCCCCAGGAGTCATCCAGGTCAAGCGATGCGCCACCCAGATTGTTGGTCCCTTCGTCGAAGAAGTAGGTGTAGTTGATACCTGCGCCGATGAAGGGCGTGATGCTGCTGTTATTGGTGAAGTAGTACTGCAGCGACAGGGTGGGCGGCAGGTGCTTGGTTTCACCGATGTCACCACCGTTGAGATTGAGATCATGTTTGAACGGCCAGGAGGCCAGCAGTTCGATCCCGACGCGGTCGGCGACGAAATATTCGAAAGTGATCGTCGGGCTCAGGGCCCCATCGGCATCGACCTTGCCGGCCAAGGTGTTCGAGCCGTTGCCGGGTTCGATCCAGCCGAGGCCGAGGCCGAGCAGGATGTCGCCTTGCTCCTGTGCGAGCGCCGGGGCGGCGGTCGAGGCCATCAGGGCCGCGAGGGTGAGGGCTGTGATATGTTTCATGGTCTTTCCACTCTTGTTCTTACAAGGGCGGGTATGCGCCTTAATCGCTTGAGCGACCTTGATGTGGGTCAAATTGCGCGGTCGGGCCCGTGCTGTGGTGAAATTGCAACAGGCGGGGTGTGCCCTGCCGTTATGCGGGAGACTGCGAAATGCAACTGAAATCGGCGGTTCTGCCGTCCTCGGAGGCGTTCAAGGCCAATGAGGCGGGCCATCTGGAGGCGCTGCGTCTGGTCGAGGAGGCGGCCTTACAGGCGGCGGCGGGTGGCGGTGAGCGCGCCCGCGAGCGACATCTGTCGCGCGGCAAGATGCTGCCGCGCGACCGTGTGGCCGCGCTGCTTGATCCGGGCAGCCCGTTCCTTGAGGTAGGGGCGACGGCGGCGCATGGTCTCTATGACGGGGCGGCACCGGGGGCAGGGGTGATCGCCGGGGTCGGACGGGTGCAGGGGCGCGACTGCATGGTGGTCTGCAACGACGCCACCGTGAAGGGCGGCACCTATTACCCGATGACCGTCAAGAAGCATCTGCGCGCGCAGGAGATCGCAGAGGAATGCCATCTGCCCTGCATCTACCTGGTGGATAGCGGCGGCGCGAACCTGCCCAATCAGGACGAGGTCTTCCCCGACCGGGACCATTTTGGGCGGATTTTCTACAATCAGGCGCGGATGAGCGCGAAGGGTATCGCGCAGATCGCCGTGGTGATGGGAAGCTGCACGGCGGGCGGGGCCTATGTGCCTGCCATGTCGGATGTGACCATTATTGTGCGCGAGCAGGGCACGATCTTTCTGGCCGGGCCGCCGCTGGTGAAGGCAGCGACCGGCGAGGTGGTGACGGCCGAGGATCTGGGCGGCGGTGATGTGCATACGCGCCTGTCGGGCGTGGCGGATTATCTGGCCGAGGATGACGCGCATGCGCTCAGCATTGCCCGGCGGGCGGTGGGCAATCTGGGGAGTGGGCTTGCCCCGGTCCGGGGCTGGCAGACACCAGAAGAGCCCGCCTATGATCCGGCGGAATTGCTCGGCGTGGTGCCTGCCGATCTGCGCACGCCCTATGACATTCGCGAGGTCATTGCGCGGCTGGTGGACGGCTCGTATTTTGACGAGTTCAAGGCGCGCTTTGGCGAGACGCTGGTCTGCGGCTTTGCCCATGTGAAGGGCTGCCCGGTGGGGATCGTGGCCAACAACGGCGTGCTCTTTTCCGAGGCCGCCGCGAAGGGCGCGCATTTCGTGGAACTGTGCAGCCAGCGGCGCATCCCGCTGGTCTTCCTGCAGAACATCACCGGCTTCATGGTGGGGCGCAAATATGAGAACGAAGGCATTGCGCGGCACGGGGCCAAGATGGTGACGGCGGTGGCCACGACCGCGGTGCCCAAGATCACCATGCTGGTGGGCGGCTCTTTCGGGGCGGGCAATTACGGCATGGCGGGGCGGGCCTATCAGCCGCGATTCCTGTGGACCTGGCCCAATTCGCGGATATCGGTGATGGGCGGCGCGCAGGCGGCGGGGGTGCTGGCCACCGTGAAGCGCGACGCGATGGAGAAACGCGGCGAAACGTGGTCGGCGGAAGACGAAGAGGCGTTCAAGCGCCCCACCGTGGAGATGTTCGAGCGGCAGGCGCATCCGCTCTATGCCAGCGCGCGGCTGTGGGACGACGGCTGCATCGACCCGCGCAAGAGCCGGGATGTGCTGGCGCTCAGCTTGCGGGCGGCGCTGAATGCGCCGGTGGAGGAGACGCGCTTTGGCGTCTTCCGGATGTGAGGGTGGTGATGTCGGGATTTGAGTATTTTTGGCAAGATGAAGCAGGGGGCGTGCGCCATGTTTGAGCGGATTCTGGTGGCCAACCGGGGCGAGATTGCAGCCCGCGTGATGCGGACGGCGCAGGAGATGGGCGTCGAGGTGGTGGCGGTCTATTCCGATGCCGACCGCGGCGCGGCGCATGTGGCGATGGCGGATCTGGCGGTGCATATCGGCGGGTCGGCGCCGTCGGAGAGCTATCTCAAGGGCGAGGCGATCATCGCGGCGGCGCTGGAGACGGGGGCGGAGGCGATCCATCCCGGCTATGGGTTTCTGAGCGAGAACCCCGATTTCGTCGAGGCGGTAGAAGCGGCGGGGCTGGTGTTTATCGGCCCGTCGGCGGATGCGATTCGGGCGATGGGGCTCAAGGATGCTGCCAAGGCGCTGATGGAAGAGGCGGGCGTGCCGGTGGTGCCGGGTTATCATGGCAGCAATCAGGACCCTGAGCATCTGGCAGGCGCGGCCGACACGATAGGCTATCCGGTGCTGATCAAGGCCGTGGCGGGCGGCGGCGGCAAGGGCATGCGGCTGGTGGAGAAGCCACAGGATTTTGCCGATGCGCTGGAGAGCGCCCGAGGCGAGGCGCGCACCGCCTTTGGCAACGCGGACGTGTTGATCGAGAAATTCGTGGAAAAACCGCGCCATATCGAGGTGCAGGTGTTTGGCGACGGGAGCCGCGCGGTGCATCTGTTCGAGCGGGACTGCTCGCTTCAGCGCCGCCATCAGAAGGTGATCGAGGAGGCCCCGGCACCCGGCATGACGCCCGCGATGCGCGCCGCGATGGGGCAGGCAGCGGTGCGGGCGGCGGAGGCCATCGGATACGCGGGCGCGGGCACGGTGGAGTTCATCGTCGATGGCTCGGACGGGCTGCGCGCCGATAGGTTCTGGTTCATGGAGATGAACACGCGGTTGCAGGTCGAGCATCCGGTGACCGAGGCGATTACAGGCGTCGATCTGGTGGAGTGGCAGTTGCGGGTGGCCGCCGGAGAGGGGCTGCCTGCGCGGCAGGAGGAGCTGAGCATCACGGGCCATGCCTTTGAGGCGCGGCTCTATGCCGAGGATGTGCCCAAGGGGTTTCTGCCCGCGACAGGCAGGCTGTCGCATCTGGCCTTTCCGGCAGGTTGCCGCGCCGATAGCGGGGTGCGCGCGGGCGATGAGATCAGCCCGTTCTATGATCCGATGATCGCCAAGGTGATCACCCATGGCGCGACGCGCGCCGTGGCGCTGCGGCGGCTGGCGCGGGCGCTGGAGCGGACGGAAGTGGCGGGGACGGTGACCAATCTCGGCTTTCTCGGCGCGCTCGCACGGCATCCGGGGTTTGCGCGCGGCGATGTGGATACAGGGCTGATCGCGCGGGATATCGACGCTCTGGTGGTGGCTCCGGCACCCGGGCCGGGGGAGGTCGCACTGGCGGCCCTGGCCGGGCTGGCGCTGTTGGAGGAGGCACCGGAGGCGGCGGGCTTTATCCTCTGGCAACCGCTGGAGCGTGATGTGGTGTTGGTGTCGAACGGGGAAGAGGTGACGGTACGGCTGCGCACGCTGTCAGGCACCGCGCATGATCTGCGCGTGGGCGAGACATGGGTCGCCGCGCGGCGTGTGGACGGGCAATGGCGGCTGGACGGTCAGCCCGCGCCCGGGGTGGCGATGGATGGTACGCGGATCACGGTCTTTGCGCGATACGGGCTGTCCTTCGATCTGGTCGACCCATTGGCGCGGGACAGCGCGGCGGGGGGCGATGCGGCCTTGATCGAGGCACCGATGCCGGGGCTGGTCAAGGCGGTCTTTGCCAAGGCCGGAAAGGCGGTGACCAAGGGCGACCGGCTGGCGGTGCTGGAGGCGATGAAGATGGAGCATAGCCTGCTGGCCGCACGTGACGGTGTGGTGGCCGAAGTGCTGGTCGCGACAGGCGATCAGGTCAGCGCGGGGGCGGCGCTGGTGCGGTTGGAGGACGACACATGATCCGGCTGCATCATGTACCGCTGGCGCGCTCGCTGCGGGTGCTTTGGCTGCTGGAGGAGTTGGGGCTGGACTATGAGCTGCGCTATTACTCGATCCGCGACGGCTCGATGCGCAGTCCGGAGTTTCTGGCGCTGTCGCCCGCCGGGCGGGTTCCGGTGCTGGAGCATCAGGGTGCTGTCTGGGTGGAGAGTGCGGCCATCGTGCAGATGCTGTGCGAGACCTATCCCGATGCCGGGCTGATGCCGCCGCCGGGCCATCCGGAGCGCGCTCGGTTTCTGGAAATGCTGAGCCTGTCGGAGACGGTGGGCTGTCTGCTGGAAAACCTCAACCTCAATCAGGTGTTCCTGCGCCCGCCCGCGCGCCCGTCGCCCACGGTGGTGAAGCTGCTGAATGCCCGGCTGCGGGCGGTGCTGGCGGCAATGGAGGCGCGGCTGGAGGGCGATTACCTATTGCCCTCGGGGTTTTCGGCGGCGGATATCATGTTTGCCTACGGGTTCGAGCTGGCGCGGTATTATGTTGATCTGGAAGCCTATCCGCGTCTCATGGCGTATTGGGAGCGGCTGCGCGCGCGGCCCGGGTATGAAAGGGCCAAGGCGCGGGACGGCGAGCAGGATATCTATGCGCAGGCGTTCTATCCTGTGCCGGAGGAATGACCATGGCAGAGCGTGTTGAAATCTTCGAGGTCGGCCCGCGCGACGGGTTGCAGAACGAGGCGGCGCGAATTGCCACGCGCGACAAGATCGCGTTTGTGAACCTGCTGAGCGAGGCGGGGTTTGCGCGCATCGAGGTGGCGAGTTTCGTCAGCCCGAAATGGGTGCCGCAGATGGCCGACTCGGGAGAGGTGTTGCGCGGGATCAGGCGCGCGCCGGGGGTGCGTTATGCGGCCCTCACGCCGAATATGCGCGGGCTATCCGATGCGCTCGAGGCTGGGGCGGATGAGGTGGCGATCTTCGGCTCGGCCTCGGAGGGGTTCTCGAAGGCCAATATCAACGCCACGATCGACGAAAGCCTCGCGCGGTTCGCCCCGGTGCTGGAGGCGGCGGGGGCCGAGGGGCTGCGGGTGCGCGGCTATGTCTCCTGCGTGGTCGAGTGCCCCTATGACGGGCCGGTGGCCCCGGCGGCGGTGGTGCGCGTGGCCGAGGCGTTGTGGCAGATGGGATGCTACGAGATCAGCCTTGGCGACACCATCGGGCAGGGCAGGCCCGAGGCGGTCGATGCGATGCTGGCGGCGGTCTGTGATGCGCTGCCGGCGGAGCGGCTGGCCGGGCATTTCCACGACACGGGCGGGCGCGCGCTTGACAATATCGAGGTGGCACTGGCGCGTGGCCTGCGGGTGTTCGATGCGGCGGTCGGTGGTCTTGGAGGCTGTCCCTATGCGCCTGGTGCTGCGGGCAATGTGGCGACGGAAAAGGTGCATGAGCGTCTGACGGCGCTTGGATACCAGACCGGGCTCGACCCCGATATATTGTCCGAGGCGGTGGCTATGGCGCGGGCGATGCGGGGTAAGGCGCAAAAATCTTGAAAAGATTTTGGCAAATTTCTTTTGAAGAAATTTGGCGCGAGGAGGAGAGGGCATGACCGAGACGATCAGCATCGAGCGGGACGCGCGCGGTGTGGCCACACTTTGGCTGGACCGGGCCGAGAAGCACAACGCGATGTCGGCGCAGATGATCGCGGAGTTGCATCAGGCGGCCACGG
Source organism: Roseovarius sp. (assembly GCF_040219995.1). Taxonomy (GTDB): domain Bacteria; phylum Pseudomonadota; class Alphaproteobacteria; order Rhodobacterales; family Rhodobacteraceae; genus Roseovarius. Next base: position 500,094 of record NZ_JAVJUC010000014.1, read on the forward strand.
ATCTGGGGGCTGACGATGCCGTGCGAGTCGTGGTGCTGGCGGCCAGGGGCAAGACATTCTGCGCCGGGGGCGATCTGGGCTGGATGCGGGATCAGTTCGAGGCGGACCCGGAGGAGCGCGGGCGCGAGGCGGCAAAGCTGGCGCACATGCTACAGGCGCTCAACACCCTGCCGAAGCCGGTCATTGGCCGGGTGCAGGGCAATGCCTTTGGTGGCGGTGTCGGGGTGATGAGCGTCTGCGATGTGGTGATCGGGGTGGAGGCTGCGCAATTCGCGCTGACCGAGACGCGGCTGGGGCTGATCCCTGCCACGATCGGGCCTTATGTGGCGGCGCGCATGGGCGAGGCACGGGCGCGGCGCGTCTTCATGTCGGGGCGGCGGTTCGATGCGGTCGAGGCGGTGGATCTGGGGTTGCTGGCGCGGGTGGTGCCCGAGGCTGACCTTGATGCGGCGATCGAGGCCGAGGTCGCGCCCTATCTTGAGTGCGCGCCGGGGGCGGTGGCGCGGGCCAAGGCGCTGTTGCGGGATCTGGGGCCGAGGATCGACGAGGCGGTGATTGCGCGGACCGTCGACGCGCTCGCCGAGTGCTGGGCCGGGTACGAGGCCCCCGAGGGCATCGGCGCGTTTTTCGACAAGCGCGCGCCCCGCTGGCGGGGTTGAGTCGCGCGGATTTGCCGCGATGCGGCGAGGGCGGTCAGGTTTTCCGTCCAATTCGACCGGTTTGCGGCATACTATCGCATACATAAATGCAGATTCAGGCCTGCCGGGCGATCAAACCCGCGTACGCTTGGTTGACCCCATCAAGGGGCGGGTTTAAACCCGACATAGTCATGCAGCCATCTTGATGCGCCCGCGCCCGCGCATGAAAGGAGCCACCTCGTGGAAGAGATGCTGAGGGAATACCTCCCCATCCTGATTTTGCTGGCCATTGCCATAGGGCTCGGGCTGGTCCTGATCCTGGCGGCCGTGGTGCTGGCGGTTCGCAACCCCGACCCGGAAAAGCTGAGCGCCTATGAATGCGGTTTCAACGCCTTTGATGATGCGCGGATGAAGTTCGACGTGCGCTTTTATCTGGTGTCGATCCTGTTCATCATCTTTGACCTTGAGATTGTCCTGCTATTTCCATGGGCAGTCGCCTTTCAGGATCTGAGCATGGCGGCATTTTGGTCGATGATGGCGTTTCTGGCCGTACTGACCGCCGGATTCGCCTATGAATGGCGCAAGGGAGCGATGGAATGGCAGTGAACGATCAAGACGACGCAGTCGTGACCGAAACGCAGGGGCAGGGCCAAGGTGTCCAGAGCCCGCGCGTGAAATCCGCGCCGTCGAGCCTCGCCCCGGTTGAAGCCTATGAGCCGGGCGAGACCCGTGAGCCCGCGATGCAGGCGCTGAACGCCGAGTTGCAGGACAAGGGATTTCTGGTGACCTCGACCGAGGATATCATCAACTGGGCACGCACCGGCAGCCTGCACTGGATGACCTTTGGTCTGGCCTGCTGCGCGGTCGAGATGATGCACACCGCGATGCCGCGCTATGACGTGGAGCGGTTCGGCTTTGCGCCGCGCGCCAGCCCGCGTCAGTCCGATGTGATGATCGTGGCGGGCACGCTGACCAACAAGATGGCCCCGGCGCTGCGCAAGGTCTATGACCAGATGCCCGAGCCGCGCTACGTGATCTCGATGGGGTCCTGCGCCAATGGCGGCGGCTATTACCACTATAGCTATAGCGTGGTGCGCGGCTGTGACCGGATCGTGCCGGTCGATATCTATGTGCCGGGCTGCCCGCCGACCGCCGAGGCGCTGGTTTACGGCATCCTGCAATTGCAGCGCAAAATCCGCCGGACGGGGACGATCACGCGATGAGCAAGGCACTCAAGGAACTGGGCGCATATATCGAGGTCAAGCGCGGCGATTGCGTGCTGGGTTGGGATGTGACGCATGACGAGTTGAACGTCGATGTGGCGCTGCCGAACATCAGGGGGCTGATTGAGTTTCTCAAGACCGATCAAACCTGCGCGTTCTCGACGCTGGTCGATATTACGGCGGTGGACTATCCCGAGCGGCCCAAGCGGTTCGGCGTGGTCTATCATCTGCTGAGCATGTATCAAAACCACCGTGTCCGCCTGCGCGTCGCCACGCGCGAAGAGGACATGGTACCCTCGATCACCGAGATTTTCCCGTCGGCCAACTGGTTCGAGCGCGAGGTGTTCGACATGTTTGGCATCCTTTTCTCGGGTCATTCCGACCTGCGCCGCATCCTCACCGATTACGGCTTTCGCGGCCATCCGCTGCGCAAGGATTTCCCGACCACGGGCTATACCGAGGTACGCTATGACGAGGTGCAGAAGCGCGTCGTGTACGAGCCGGTGAAACTGGTGCAGGAATACCGACAATTCGATTTCATGTCGCCCTGGGAAGGGGCTGACTACATCCTTCCCGGCGATGAGAAGGAGGAGGGCGCGAAATGATGGGCAGTGGCTATGGCATGGGTGGCGGCGGTTTTCTCGTCATGCTGATCTTTGCGGTATTGGTCATCATTCCGTTCTGGAAGCTGTTGCCGAAATTCGGCATTCCCAGTTGGGTCAGCCTCGTGTCGATCATCCCTCTTGGGGCGCTGGTCCTGCTTTGGGTCATGGCGTTCCGCGACAAGCTTGACGGAGGACGCAGATAATGGACGGCTCCAAATTCGAAGACACCCTTACGGGTGAGCAGAAGATCCGCAACTTCAACCTTAACTTCGGCCCGCAACACCCTGCGGCGCATGGTGTTTTGCGGCTGGTTCTGGAATTGGACGGCGAGTTGGTCGAGCGGTGCGACCCGCATATCGGCCTGCTGCATCGCGGCACTGAAAAGCTGATGGAAAGCCGCACATACCTGCAGAACCTGCCCTATTTAGACCGGCTGGATTACGTGGCACCGATGAACCAGGAGCATGCCTGGTGTCTGGCGATAGAAAAGCTGACCGGTGTCGAGGTGCCGCGCCGCGCGAGCCTGATCCGGGTGCTTTATTCCGAGATCGGCCGTGTGCTGAACCACCTGCTGAATGTCACCACGCAGGCCATGGACGTGGGCGCGCTGACGCCGCCGCTCTGGGGGTTTGAAGAGCGTGAAAAGCTGATGGTGTTCTATGAGCGGGCCTGTGGCGCGCGGCTGCACGCGGCCTATTTCCGGCCCGGTGGCGTGCATCAGGACCTGCCGCCCGAATTGCTCGACGATATCGAGGAATGGGCCAAGGATTTCCCGCGTGTGCTCGATGATATCGACGGGATGCTGACGGAAAACCGCATCTTCAAGCAGCGCAATGCTGATATCGGCGTGGTCACGCAGCAGGAGGCGCTCGACTGGGGCTTTTCCGGCGTGATGGTGCGCGGCAGCGGCATGGCATGGGATCTGCGTCGCGCGCAGCCCTATGAATGCTATGACGAGTTCGATTTCCTCGTGCCGGTGGGCAAGAACGGCGATTGCTATGATCGCTACCTTGTGCGGATGGAGGAAATGCGCCAGAGCCTGCGGATCATTCATCAGGCCATCGAGAAACTGCGCGCACCCGAAGGGCAGGGCGATATCCTGTCGCGGGGCAAGGTGACGCCGCCCAAGCGCGGCGAGATGAAGCGCTCGATGGAGGCGCTCATTCATCACTTCAAGCTTTATACCGAAGGCTTTCGGGTGCCCGAAGGCGAGGTCTATTGCGCGGTCGAGGCGCCCAAGGGCGAGTTCGGCGTCTATCTGGTGGCGGATGGCACCAACCGGCCCTACCGCGCCAAGCTGCGCGCGCCGGGCTTCCTGCACTTGCAGGCGATGGACCATATCTCCAAGGGGCACCAACTGGCCGATATCGCGGCGATCATCGGCACGATGGATGTCGTCTTTGGGGAGATCGACCGGTAATGAATGCGGATTGGCTTGGACGCGCGGGGCGAATGGTGGCGGGGTGTTTCTCTGCCGGGCTGCTCGCTGGCGCGGCACAGGCGCAACCCGTGCCCTCGGAGCGGATTGAGGCCTTTGTCGCGGTGATGGCCGAGCATGGCTGCCGGATGTCGCCGTTTCGCGCCGATGAGGTGATGCCGGATGCGGGCTTTGACGACAAGGCCGAGACCAAGGCGATCACCGAACAGCTGATCACCGAGGAGCGCGCGCGCATTCTCGACGGGCAACTCATGGTATTTGGCGGGGCCTGCGGCGGCAAGCTGGATTATTCCGGGCGCGAGCGGTTCTTTGCGGCGATTGCCGACAATAACTGCGTGATGACGATCGACGAGGCCAAGCTGTTGTTGCCCCGCGTGGGCGTCGAGATGACCGAGGTGCAGTTGTTGATGGACAAGATGCTGCGCATGTCGGAAATTCGCCTGTCTTCGGATGAAACCGCGGTGTTTCTCGAAGAGAGCCTGTGCCAGAAGTTCAAGGGGCTTTCGCCACAGATGATGGCGAGCACGCCCGAGACGGCGGTGGAACCGCGCAGCCGGGATGTGCTGCGGGCCGACTTCATCGCCTATATGCAGGGTGTGGGCTGCTCGCTCGGGCGGACCGAGGCGGATCGGCAGTTGCCCGCCGCCGGGTTTACCACCAAGGAGTTGCGCCCGGTGATCGGTGCGATGATAGAGGCGGGCGAGGCGGAGATGAACGTCGCCGATGACAGCCTGACGATTTCAGAGGAGTTGTGCCCGCGATGAGCCGGATTTTTCCTGCGTTGGGGCTGCTTGGCCTGACCGCTGCCTGCGCGCTGCCGCCCGAGGGGGTGAGCGAGGCCGCTCTGTCGCGCTACGATGCGGCGGTGAGCAGCCTGGGCTGCACCATTGTGACCGAACCGGATTACCTGGCCGCCGGTATTCAGACCGGCCTCACGCGCGAGCAATTGCTTGAGGTGACTGCTTACAAACTTTCCTCCGGTGCCGCCGAACGGCTGCCCGACGGGGGCATCAAACTGACCACAGGAGCCTGTGCCTGAGAATGCTACGTCGTCTCTATCATGACCAGCCCGAGAGCTTTGCCTTCAGCCCCGCCAATCAGGCCTGGGCCGAGGGGCAGATCAGCAAGTATCCCGAGGGGCGGCAGGCAAGCGCGGTCATCCCGCTCTTGTGGCGCGCGCAGGAGCAGGAGGGCTGGCTGAGCCGCCCGGCGATCGAGCATGTCGCCGACATGCTGGATATGGATTATATCCGCGCGCTCGAGGTCGCGACCTTCTACTTCATGTTCCAGCTGCAACCGGTTGGCAGCGTTGCACATTTCCAGATTTGCGGCACCACAAGCTGCATGATCTGCGGGGCCGAGGATCTGATCGGCGTCTGCAAGGACAAGATCGCCGCCAACCCGTATGAGCTGTCGGCGGATGGCAAGTTTTCCTGGGAAGAGGTGGAATGCCTCGGGGCTTGCGCGAATGCGCCGATGGCGCAGATCGGCAAGGATTACTACGAGGATCTGACCGCCGAACGCTTTGCCGAGATCATCGACGAACTCGCGGCGGACAAGGTGCCGACACCCGGACCGCAGAACGGGCGCTATGCGTCGGAGCCCACGGCGGGGCTCACCAGCCTTGCTGATTTCGAGAGCGGGCGGGCGAAGTACAATGCCAGCGTGCAGCGTGCCGTGGATCAGGGCGATACCATCAAGCGGATTGACGGCTCAGAGGTTCCGCTCCTGACACCGTGGCGTGACAGGGGCGCGATGCATCAGCCTGCCGCCCCCTCGGTCAAGATCAATGACGAACCGGTCGAGATCCGTCCGAAGGTCGATCCGGCCACGCCTGTGGACAAGACCGGCTCGACCATTCGCGAGGCGCAGGCCAAAACCAAGGCCAAGCCCGAGGCGTCTGCGGCCGCGAAGCCGGTTCAGGAACCGAAAGAGCCCGAGGCCGAGGCCGGGCAGGGCAGCAAGCCCGAGACGCTGGAGGCCCCGCGCGAGGGCAAAGCGGATGATCTGAAGATGATCAAGGGGGTTGGTCCCAAGCTCGAGGCGCTGCTGCACAAGCTTGGGTTCTACCACTTCGATCAGATTGCGAGTTGGACGGAGGATGAGGTCAGTTGGGTCGATCAGAACCTTGAAGGTTTCAAGGGGCGGGTCAGCCGTGACAACTGGGTTGAGCAGGCGAAACTGCTGGCTGACGGCAAAGAGACGGAGTTCTCTGCCCGGGCCAAGAAAGGCGAGGTCTATTGAACGCGCCTGCTTGATCAACAGAGGGGGTTATCATCATGTCTGATACGTCGAAACTGAGCACTTGCCAGATCGTTTGCTGGGGTCTTGCGGTGCTGACCGGGATAGTGGTTCTTTGGTCCGCTGCCGGATCTGTCGGGTTCTTTGCCGCGCTGCTCCTTGCGGCGGCTTTTGCGGTCTTTCTGGGTCTCGCGATCACGCGGCTCGTCTGCACGGGCTACGGTGCCGAGGATCGCGGTGTTCAGTCGCACGACGTGAAAGAGGCGGTGCGCCAGTTGACCGGGATCACCGGCTACAAGGCCCCGTTCGACGAGGATGAAGAGCCTGCGCCCGCGGCGGCAAAGTCAGCCCCGGCAAAATCGGCGGCCAAGCCCGAAGCAGGCGCGCCCGTGAAATCGGGCACAGTTCTGGAGGGCGAAAAGGAACTGGCCGAGCGCAAGGGCGAATGGAAATACGGCGAAGAGGCCCAATCGGCGGCCCCTGCCGTCACGGATGAGGAAGATGTCGGCACCCGCCCCGAGGCGCTTAGTGCGCCCAAGGGTGGACAGGCCGACGATTTGAAACAGATCAAGGGTGTGGGCCCGAAGCTTGAAAAACTGTGCAACGAGTTGGGCTTTTACCATTTCGACCAGATCGCGGGCTGGAGTGCCGACGAGGTGGCCTGGGTCGATGCCAACATCAAGGGTTTCAAGGGTCGGGTGAGCCGCGATAACTGGGTCGAACAGGCCAAGGTCCTGGCTGCGGGCGGAGAGACGGAATTCTCCAAACGTGTCGAGGGCGGCGACGTATATTGACGAAGATGGACGATGTCGAACAAGGACGCAGAAACCGCCCGCAAGGGCCGCTTTACCGCGATGGTGATCGCGGGCACGGGCGTGTTCTGGGTTCTGGCGACCTTCATCGGCGGCGAAATGGGGCTCAGCCAGCGCGTGCGCGCGCTGTTTGACCTGATGGCATTGGCGGGGTTCATCTGGGCCCTTGTCTTGATCTACCAAATCTGGCGTGCGCGTCAGGACAATCAGGGGTAACGGGATGCTGAAAGACGAAGACCGTATCTTTACCAATCTCTACGGGATGCATGACCGCAGCCTCAAGGGCGCGCAGGCACGTGGCCATTGGGACGGGACGGCGACAATCCTGCAGAACGGTCGCGCCTGGATCGTCGATCAGATGAAGGCGAGCGGGCTGCGCGGACGTGGCGGCGCGGGCTTTCCCACGGGGCTCAAGTGGTCGTTCATGCCCAAGGAAAGCGACGGACGGCCCGCCTATCTGGTGGTCAATGCCGATGAGTCGGAGCCCGGCACCTGCAAGGACCGCGAGATCATGCGCCATGATCCGCACACGCTGGTCGAGGGCTGTCTGATCGCCAGTTTCGCGATGAATGCGCATGCCTGCTATATCTACATTCGCGGCGAGTATATCCGCGAGAAAGAGGCGCTGCAGGCCGCCATCGACGAGGCCTATGACGCCGGGCTGGTGGGCCGCAATGCCTGCAAATCTGGCTGGGATTTCGACATCTACCTCGTGCATGGCGCGGGGGCGTATATTTGCGGCGAGGAAACCGCGCTGCTCGAAAGCCTTGAGGGCAAGAAGGGCATGCCGCGGATGAAGCCGCCGTTCCCGGCTGGGGCGGGGCTTTATGGCTGCCCCACAACCGTGAACAACGTCGAATCCATCGCCGTGGTACCGACCATACTGCGGCGCGGGCCGGAATGGTTCTCGAGTTTTGGCCGGGCCAATAACGCGGGCACCAAGATTTTCGCGATCTCGGGCCATGTGAATAACCCCTGCGTGGTCGAGGAGACCATGTCGATCTCCTTCGAGGAGTTGATCGAGCGGCATTGCGGTGGCATCCGTGGCGGCTGGGACAATCTCAAGGCAGTCATTCCGGGCGGGTCTTCGGTGCCCTGCGTGCGCGGCGAGAACATGAAAGACGCGATCATGGATTTCGACGCGCTCAAGGAGGTGGGGTCGAGCCTCGGCACTGCCGCCGTGATCGTGATGGACAAGGACACCGACATCATCAAGGCGATCTGGCGTCTGTCGAAATTCTACAAGCATGAAAGCTGCGGTCAGTGCACACCCTGCCGCGAGGGCACCGGCTGGATGATGCGGGTGATGGACCGTCTGGTACGCGGCGAGGCCGAGGTTGAGGAGATCGACATGCTGTTCCAGGTGACCAAGCAGGTCGAGGGGCATACGATCTGTGCCTTGGGCGATGCGGCGGCCTGGCCGATTCAGGGCCTGATCCGCAATTTCCGCGACGAGATTGAGGACCGGATCAAGGCCAAGCGGGCCGGGCGCGTGAGCGCCGTGGCAGCGGAGTGACTGGTTTGAAGACACACGGGACCATAACAGGCATGCTACGGGGCGCGGGGATCGTTGCGCTTTCGCTGGTGATGCTGGCAGGCTGTGCCGACCGCGAAGAGCGTGTCATTTTCGATGGCAACTACTATCCTGCCAAGAGCAAGGGCGAGAAGGCGGAGCGTCGTGACTTCACCGCCTCGGTGCGGCGCGTGTCGCGGGGGCCTGAGGGGGCGCAAAAGGCCGTTTTGCACGAGGCAACGCGTTATTGCCTGCAGAATTTCGGCACGTCCGAGATCGCATGGGCCGATGTGCCTGCGGGTGGTGAGGGGCCGGTCTATGCCCGCTCGGGCGATAGCCTGTCGGTGAGCGGACGCTGCATCATATGGTGAAACCACGCATCATATCAGGGGCTTGTCCTGCATGTTATTGCATGACAGGTGCCTGCATATCCATCTCTGGCGGAAAAGGGGTGCTGGTCTCTGCGCGCCCTGCCATCCGCGTGAAAGGAGATTTGTGATGCGTGTGATTGCTTTTGGCGTTCTGGTGCTTGCACTTGGGGCAGGCTCGGTCCAGTCCAAACCGGGTCTGGCCAGTGAAACGGATATCAATGCGGGCCTTCTGGCCGTCGGGATTGCCGACGAAATCCGCAAGAATTGTGACAGTATCGGCGGTCGTGTCATCAAGGCGTTGTTCTACATGAACAGTCTGAAGCAGCGCGCGCGAGAGCGGGGCTACAGTGAGGCCGAGATCGACGCCTATGTGGATAACAAGGCTGAGAAAAGAAAGATGCGCCACAAGGGCGAAGCCTACATGGCCGCCAAGGGCGTCGACCCTGAAAAACCCGAAACATTCTGCGATCTGGGGCGGGCGGAAATCGCTGCCGACACCCCGATCGGGAAGTTCCTGACAGAAGAGTAGACGGATATGGCTGACCTGCGAAAGATCATCATCGACGATCAGGAGATCGAGGTCGAGGGCGCGATGACCCTCATTCAGGCCTGCGAAGAGGCCGGAGTCGAGATTCCACGCTTTTGCTACCATGAGCGGCTGTCGATCGCGGGCAACTGCCGGATGTGTCTGGTCGAGGTCGTCGGCGGCCCGCCGAAACCGGCGGCAAGCTGCGCGATGCAGGTCAAGGACTTGCGGCCCGGCCCCGAGGGTCAGGCGCCGGTGGTCAAGACCAACTCGCCGATGGTCAAGAAGGCGCGCGAGGGGGTGATGGAGTTCCTGCTCATCAACCATCCGCTCGATTGCCCGATCTGCGATCAGGGCGGTGAATGCGACCTTCAGGATCAGGCGATGGCCTATGGTGTGGATTTCAGCCGCTACCGCGAGCCCAAGCGCGCGACCGAGGATCTCGATCTCGGCCCACTGGTCGAGACGCATATGACGCGCTGCATCTCCTGCACCCGCTGCGTGCGCTTTACCACCGAGGTGGCAGGCGTGAACGTGATGGGGCAGACGGGGCGCGGCGAGGATGCCGAGATCACCACCTATCTGGGAGAGATCATCGACAGCAACCTTCAGGGCAACATCATCGACCTGTGCCCGGTTGGGGCGCTGGTGTCGAAGCCCTATGCGTTTACCGCGCGCCCGTGGGAATTGACCAAGACCGAGACCATCGACGTGATGGACGCGCTCGGGTCGTCCATCCGCGTGGATTGCAAGGGGCGCGAAGTGATGCGCATCCTGCCGCGCAACCATGACGGCACCAACGAGGAATGGATTTCCGACAAGACGCGCTTTGTCTGGGACGGGCTGCGTCGTCAGCGTCTGGACCGGCCCTATATCCGCGAGAATGGCAAGCTGCGCGGCGCGACATGGGGTGAGGCTCTGGGCAAGGTTGCCGAGGCGATCAAGGGCGCGAAAAAGCTGACCGGTTTGGTCGGCGATCTGGCCCCGGTCGAGGCGGTTTATGCGCTCAAGGGCCTGATCGAAGGGCAGGGCGGCACGGTCGAGTGCCGCACCGACAAGGCCCGGCTGCCTGCGGGCAACCGCAGCGCCTATGTTGGCAATGTTGCCGTGGAAGAGCTTGATACCGCAAAGAACTTCATCCTAATCGGCACCGATCCGAGCGTTGAGGCACCGGTGCTGAATGCGCGTATCCGCAAGGCCTGGATCAGCGGGGCGGAGGTTACCGTGGTCGGCCCCAAGGTGGATCTGACCTATGACTATACCCATGCTGGCACTGACCGGGCGGCGCTTGACGGGTTGAGCGCGCCTGAGGATGCTATCGTGATCGTCGGGCAGGGTGCGCTGCAAGAGGCCGATGGCGAGGCGGTGATCGCCACAGCGCAGGCGCTGGCGGGCCGTGTGCTGGTACTGCACACCGCCGCCGCCCGCGTCGGGGCGCTGGACGTGGGTGCCGTGACCGAGGGCGGGCTGGATGCCGCCATCGACGGCGCGGACGTGATCTATAACCTCGGGGCCGACGAGGTCGAGATCGCAGACGGCCCGTTCGTGATCTATCAGGGCAGCCACGGTGACCGGGGCGCGCATCGCGCCGATGTGATCCTGCCGGGGGCCGCCTATACCGAGGAACAGGGTCTGTTCGTCAATACCGAAGGCCGCCCGCAACTGGCGCTGCGTGCAGGCTTTGCGCCCGGCGAGGCCAAGGAGAACTGGGCGATCCTGCGGGCGCTGTCGGGCGAGATCGGCGCGACACTACCCTATGACAGCGTGGCGCAGCTGCGTCAGGCGCTGGTCAAGGATGTGCCGCATCTGAAAAAGATCGACCAAGTGCCGGAAAATGAATGGCAGCCGCTACCCAAGGCCAAGCTGGGCAAGGCCGATTTCCGACTTGCGATCAAGGATTTCTACCTGACCAACCCGATCGCGCGGTCGAGCGAACTGATGGCGGAATTGAGTGCCAACGCCAAGGCCCGCGCCAATCAACCGATGGCGGCAGAGTGAAAATGGCGGCTGCGATCATAACGCCTCTGGCGCTCGCGCTCACGGGTTGTGCCGAACCGGGCGCGCAGACCGCGTTTCAGCCTGAGTATCAGGGCATCGAGACGCGGCTGCTGGATGGTGATCTGGTGAATTTCCACGTCACCATGCGGGGTGCGCGAGATGCAGAGGACGTGGACCGCTACGCCGAATGCGCCGCCGCGCAGTACACGCTGATCCGGGGCTACGGTTTTGCGCGTCACCTGCGTACGAATGTGAGTGAAGAGGGTGGCATCTGGCAGGGCGATGCGGTTTATACGGTCTCGGCGGCGCTGCCGCGTGGCCTAAAGACGATCGACGCCGAAGTCACGGCCGCGAACTGCGCGGAAAACGGAATACCGATGGTGTGAGGACCTGATGGCTGAATTCTTGACTACCCCGCTCGGGACCTTGGTACTCATCGTGGCGCAATGCCTTTCGGTGGTGGGCTTTGTCATGGTCTCCTTGCTGTTCCTGGTTTACGGCGACCGTAAGGTCTGGGCCGCCGTGCAGATGCGGCGCGGCCCCAATGTCGTGGGTGTCTGGGGCCTGTTACAGACCGTGGCCGACGCCTTGAAATACGTGGTCAAGGAAATCGTCGTGCCGGCGGGGGCCGACAAGGCGGTGTTCATGCTCGCCCCGATGACAAGTTTCGTGCTGGCGATCCTCGCCTGGGCGGTGATCCCGTTCAACGAAGGCTGGGTGCTGTCGGATATAAACGTGGCCGTGCTCTTCGTCTTTGCCGTCTCCTCGCTGGAGGTTTACGGCGTGATCATGGGCGGATGGGCCTCGAACTCCAAATATCCCTTCCTCGGAAGCCTGCGCTCTGCCGCGCAGATGATCTCCTATGAGGTCTCGATTGGTCTCATCATCATCGGGGTGATCATCTCTACCGGCTCGCTGAATTTTGGGGCCATCGTGGCGGCGCAGGATACGGCCTATGGCTTTTTCGGCTGGTACTGGCTGCCGCATCTGCCGATGGTGTTCCTGTTCTTCATCTCGGCGCTCGCCGAGACCAACCGCCCGCCGTTCGACCTGCCGGAGGCCGAATCGGAACTGGTGGCGGGCTATCAGGTGGAATATTCCTCGACGCCGTTCCTGCTGTTCATGGCTGGCGAGTATATCGCCATCTTCCTGATGTGCGCGCTCACGTCGCTGTTGTTCTTCGGCGGCTGGCTGTCGCCCATTCCGGGCCTGCCCGATGGCGTGGTCTGGATGGTCGGCAAGATGGCGTTCTTCTTCTTCATCTTCGCCATGGTCAAGGCGATCACCCCGCGCTATCGCTACGACCAATTGATGCGCATCGGCTGGAAAGTGTTCCTGCCCATGTCGATCGGCTGGGTCGTGATCGTGGCGTTCCTTGCGAAATTCGAAGTGCTCGGCGGGTTCTGGGCCCGTTGGGCGATTGGAGGCTGATCCATGACGCAGATCGATTACGGACGCGCGGCGGGGTACTTCCTGCTGACCGATGTTTTCAAGGGGTTCAAGCTGGGGCTGAAATACTTCTTCGCGCCCAAGGCGACGCTGAACTACCCGCATGAAAAAGGCCCGCTTTCCCCGCGGTTTCGCGGCGAGCATGCGCTGCGCCGTTATCCCAATGGCGAGGAACGCTGCATCGCCTGCAAGCTGTGTGAGGCGATCTGCCCGGCGCAGGCGATCACCATCGACGCCGAGCCGCGCGATGACGGCAGCCGCCGCACGACGCGTTATGACATCGACATGACCAAGTGCATCTATTGCGGCTTCTGTCAGGAGGCCTGCCCGGTCGATGCTATCGTCGAGGGGCCGAATTTCGAGTTTGCCACCGAGACCCGCGAAGAGCTGTTCTATGACAAGGCCAAGTTGCTGGCGAATGGTGATCGGTGGGAGGCGGAGATCGCCCATAACCTCGAACTGGATGCACCCTACAGATGAGCGATCCAACCAACCCCTTCGAGATGATGATGCGTCAGGCGCAGGAAATGGCCAAGGCGATGAACCCCGCGCTTGAGAGCTTTTCGCCCAAGGGGTTCGAGGCGCTCTGGCCGACGATGCCCAAGGAGTTCATGGAAATGAGCTTTGGCAAGGGCATCAACAAGGAGGGGCTCGATGCCAAGACGCGGCTGTTGATCACGCTTGCGGGGTTGACGATGCTGGGCGCGCAAAGCGATACGCAGATTCGAATGACCGTGCGCCATGCGCTCGAGGCGGGCGCGACCAAGGATGAGATTGCCGAGACCATCGCGCAGATGGCGATGTTTGCCGGTATCCCCTCGATGACCCGCGCGATGGAGTTCGCGCGCGAGGTGATGGACGGTGAAGACGAGAAAGGATCACAGAAATGACGATTGCGGCGATGTCCTTTTACCTCTTTGCCGTCGCCCTGCTGACCGGGGGGCTGTTCACCGTGATCAGCCGCAACCCGGTGCATTCGGTGCTCTGGCTGATCCTTTCCTTCATCAGCGCGGCTGGGCTTTTTGTTCTGCTCGGTGCGGAGTTTGTGGCGATGCTGCTGATCATCGTCTACGTCGGCGCGGTCGCGGTGCTGTTCCTCTTCGTGGTGATGATGCTCGACGTGGATTTCGCCGAGTTGAAGGCGGAGATGGCGAAATACATGCCCCTTGCGCTGCTGATCGGGGTGATCCTCTTGATGCAGTTCGGCCTTGCCTTCGGCAACTGGACCATGGCCGACGGGGCAGAGGCGGCGCGCCGCTCTGTCACGCCTGAGGGGGTCGAGAATACCGCCGCCCTTGGGATGCTGCTTTATGACAAATACTTCATTCTGTTCCAGCTTGCCGGGCTGATCCTGCTGGTGGCGATGATCGGGGCGATTGTTCTGACGCTGCGGCACCGCACGGATGTCAAGCGGCAGGACGTGCTGGCGCAGATGTATCGCGATCCGGCCAAGGCGATGGAATTGCGGGATGTGAAGCCGGGGCAGGGGCTGTGAAGTGAGTAAAGCGTTAGATCAAGTCCGACTCGACTGGCAAACCTTTTGTGTGTCAGCGAATTGGGACTCACCTGATCCTCATGACATCAGTAAATTTTGCGATCTAGCGAAGCGAGTTATGGGGGAGAATGAAAAGCTGTTTCCGAAGTTCTTATTCAACTCGCTTACAGAGGAACAACTAGCGAGCGTTTTTGGAAAGCAACTGGTGGCCATCTCAAGTTGGACGCAAGGCCAGCTTAGCGCGGATGAATGCGAGAAGTTTCTAGGGGGTAAAATACAATGAGCCAAGTTTCCGAGGAACTTAAAGAAAAGTTTCGTGTGTTTGTGGAATGCTCGAATCCTACTAGCCTGCACGCACTTGATGAGGGTCGCCTCTATGATTGCTTGGTTGATCTTTTTGCCGAGGGTCATGACGTTGATGAGCATTTGATCGCGAGCATTTGGCCTTCGAAAACACTAGAAGGTTTGGGCGGCGATCCCGCCAAGAGCGACTACGTGCGTCGTCGCGCCGAGCAAGCGGCAAATGTGGCAGGGCAAGTGCTTAAGAAATGGAGCACAAGATGATCGGACTTGAACATTATCTCACGGTGGCGGCGGCCTTGTTCGTGATAGGCATCTTTGGCCTGTTTCTGAACCGCAAGAACGTGATCATCCTGCTGATGTCGATCGAACTGATGCTCTTGTCGGTCAATATCAACCTTGTCGCCTTTTCGTCCTTTCTGGGTGATCTGGTGGGGCAGGTGTTCACGCTCTTCGTGCTGACCGTCGCCGCCGCCGAGGCCGCCATCGGCCTTGCCATCCTCGTCTGTTTCTTCCGCAATCGCGGCACCATCGCCGTCGAAGATATCAACGTGATGAAAGGCTGAAGCCATGGAATCCATCCTCCTCTTCGCGCCTCTCGTCGGGGCGATCATCGCGGGTTTCGGCTGGCGCATCATTGGCGATCAGGGCGCGCAATGGGTCACGACCGGGCTGCTCTTTCTCTCGGCGCTGCTGAGCTGGATCGTGTTCCTCGGCCACGACGGGGTGACCGAGCAGATCCACATTCTGGATTGGGTGCAATCGGGCACGCTCGACACGGCATGGGCGATCCGGATGGACCGGCTGACGGCGATCATGCTGATCGTGATCACCACCGTCTCGGCGCTCGTGCATCTCTATTCCGTCGGCTACATGGCGCATGACGAGAATTTCCGTGACAACGAGAGCTACCGGCCGCGCTTTTTCGCGTATCTGTCGTTCTTTACCTTCGCGATGCTGATGCTGGTGACCTCGGACAACCTGTTGCAGATGTTCTTCGGCTGGGAAGGCGTGGGCGTCGCGTCTTACCTTCTGATTGGCTTCTATTATCGCAAGCCAAGCGCCAATGCTGCGGCGATCAAGGCGTTCGTGGTCAACCGGGTGGGCGATTTCGGGTTCGCGCTCGGGATCATGGCGCTCTACTTCCTCGTCGACTCGATCAAGCTTGACGATGTGTTCGCCGCCGCACCGGAACTGGCGGAAACGCAGCTGACCTTCCTGTGGACGGAGTGGAACGCGGCCAACCTGATCGCTTTCCTGCTGTTCGTGGGCGCGATGGGGAAATCCGCGCAGCTCTTCCTGCACACATGGCTGCCCGACGCGATGGAAGGCCCGACCCCGGTCTCGGCGCTTATCCACGCGGCGACCATGGTGACGGCGGGCGTGTTTTTGGTCTGCCGCATGTCGCCGCTGATGGAATACGCGCCCGAGGCGATGACATTCGTGGTGTTCCTCGGCGCCTCGACCGCGTTTTTCGCCGCGACCGTGGGCCTCGTGCAGAACGACATCAAGCGGGTGATTGCCTATTCGACCTGTAGCCAGCTTGGCTACATGTTCGTGGCGGCGGGCGTGGGCGTCTATTCGGTGGCGATGTTCCACCTCTTCACGCACGCGTTCTTCAAGGCGATGCTGTTCCTCGGGGCCGGGTCGGTGATCCACGGCATGCATCACGAGCAGGACATGCGCAACTATGGCGGTCTGCGCAAGAAGATGCCCTATACGTTCTACGCCATGCTGATCGGCACGCTGGCGATCACGGGTGTGGGCATTCCGCTCACCGGCTGGATCGGGTTTGCCGGCTTTGCCTCGAAGGACGCGGTGATCGAGAGCGCCTATGTGGGCAGCGCAGGCGGCTATGCCTTCTGGATGCTGGTGATCGCGGCGCTCTTTACCAGCTTTTATAGCTGGCGGCTGATGTTCCTCACCTTCTTTGGTGAGGCACGTGGCGACAGACACACCCATGAGCATGCCCATGAAAGCCCGATGGTGATGATCGCGCCGCTTGGCGTGCTGGCGCTTGGCGCGGTCTTTGCCGGGGCGATCTGGTATGGCAGCTTCTTCGGCAAGCCCAACGAGGTGATCAAGTTCTTCGGCGGCAGCTATGGCGAGCCCACGGCGGAACTGGTCGAGGCCGTGGCCGAGCGCAGCCCCAAGGCGTCGGAACTGCATTACGTGATGGAGAGTGGACCGGGCGAGGCGGCGATCTACATGGCGCCCGAGAACACCGTGCTGCACGAGGCGCATTACGTGCCCACCTGGGTCAAGCTGTCGCCGTTTGGCGCGATGCTGATCGGCCTTGTCACCGCGCTGTGGTTCTATGTCTGGGATCCGGCGATGCCCAAACGCGTGGCCGAGACCAACCGTCCGCTTTACCTCTTCCTGCTCAACAAGTGGTATTTCGACGAGATCTACGACTTCATCTTTGTCCGCCCCGCCAAGGCGCTCGGGCAGTTGCTGTGGAAGCGCGGCGACGGTGACGTGATCGACGGATCGCTAAACGGGGTGGCCATGGGGCTGATCCCCCGTCTCACCCGTCTCGCGGGCCGGGCGCAGTCGGGCTACATCTTCACCTATGCCTTTGCCATGGTGATCGGGATCGCGATCCTGGTCACCTGGATGACGATCTTCGGGGGGGCCAACTGATGGACAACCTGCTTTCCATTGTGACCTTCATTCCGGCGGTGGCGGCGGCGATCCTCGCGATCTTCCTGCGTGGTGAGGACGAGGCGGCGCAGAAGAACGCCAAATGGGTGGCGATGATCGCCACGACGCTGACATTCCTTGTGTCGCTGTTCATCCTGTTCGATTTCGACCCTTCGAATACCGGCTTTCAGTTCGTCGAGGAGCGTGAGTGGCTCTTGGGTCTGAAATACAAAATGGGCGTTGACGGGATCAGCGTGCTCTTCGTGATGCTGACCACCTTCATGATGCCGCTGACAATTGCGGCGTCGTGGAACGTGAAAAGCCGCGTCAAGGAATACATGATCGCGTTCCTGATCCTCGAGACGCTGATGCTGGGCGTGTTCGTGGCGCTCGATCTGGTGCTCTTTTACCTGTTCTTCGAGGCGGGGCTCATCCCGATGTTCCTGATCATCGGCATCTGGGGCGGCGCGGCGCGGATCTACGCCTCGTTCAAGTTCTTCCTCTACACCTTCCTCGGCTCGGTGCTGATGCTGGTGGCGATGGTGGCGATGTTCGCGGATGCGGGCACCACCGACATCCCGTCGCTCCTGCGGCATGAATTTGCCTCCGAGAGCTTCTCGCTGCTGGGTATTCACATCGTCGGCGGCATGCAGACGCTGATGTTCCTCGCGTTCTTCGCCTCCTTCGCGGTGAAAATGCCGATGTGGCCGGTGCACACCTGGCTGCCCGATGCGCACGTGCAGGCCCCGACTGCGGGCTCGGTCGTGCTGGCGGCGATCCTTTTGAAGATGGGCGTCTACGGCTTCCTGCGCTTCTCGCTGCCGATGTTTCCGGTGGGGTCCGAGGTGCTGACGCCGCTGGTTCTGTGGATGTCGGCGATTGCCATCGTTTACACATCGCTGGTGGCCTTGGCACAGGAAGACATGAAGAAGCTGATCGCCTACTCGTCCGTTGCCCATATGGGCTATGTCACGATGGGTATTTTCGCGGCCAATCAGCAGGGGCTCGACGGGGCGATCTTCCAGATGCTCAGCCACGGCTTCATCTCGGGCGCGCTCTTTCTCTGCGTCGGCGTGATCTATGACCGGATGCACACCCGCGAGATTGACGCCTATGGCGGCCTGGTGAACCGGATGCCGGCCTATGCGCTGATCTTCATGTTCTTCACCATGGCGAATGTCGGCCTGCCGGGCACATCCGGCTTTATCGGCGAGTTCCTGACGCTGGTGGGCGTGTTCCAGGTGAACACATGGGTGGCGGCGGTCGCGACCACGGGGGTGATCCTGTCGGCGGCCTATGCGCTCTGGCTCTATCGTCGGGTGGTGTTCGGGGATCTCATCAAGGAGAGCCTCAAGACGATCACCGACATGAGCAAACGCGAGCGGGCGATCTTTGCGCCGCTGGTGGTGATGACGCTGCTGCTCGGGGTTTATCCCCGGCTGGTCACCGATATCACCGGCCCCTCGGTCGAGGCGCTGATTTCCAACGTAGAGACGGCACAGGCGGTGGCACAGGCCAGCAGCCAGGTCGCCGTCGCGGACCACTGAACCGGAGGCCCTGAGACATGCAGGCTGATCTGAACGTAATCCTGCCGGAGATCGTGATTTCCGTCTATGCCATCGCGGCGCTTCTGTTCGCGGCCTATTCCGGCAAGGACAAGATGGCGGGGATGCTGGTCTGGCTCACGGCGGCGCTCTTTGCGGTGATGGCGCTGTGGATCGGGGCGTCCTCGGGCGGAGGCACGCGCACGGCGTTCGGCGGCATGTTCAACGATGACGGCTTTGCCCGCTTTGCCAAGGTGACGATCCTGCTGTCGGCGGGGGCGGTGCTTGTGCTCGGGCAGGAATACATGGCGCGCCGCGATATCCTGCGTTTCGAGTATCCGCTTCTCGTGGCGCTCGCTGTCGTGGGCATGATGGTCATGGTCAGCGCGGGCGACCTGATGGCGCTCTACATGGGGCTGGAGCTGCAATCGCTGGCGCTTTATGTCGTGGCCTCCCTGCGCCGCGACAGTGCCAAATCGACCGAGGCGGGGCTCAAGTATTTCGTGCTGGGCGCGCTGTCGTCGGGCCTGCTGCTCTACGGGGCCTCGCTGACCTATGGCTATGCGGGCACGACGCTGTTTTCGGGGATCATCGACGCGGCAGACGGGCAGGCGCCGATTGGCCTGCTGCTGGGGCTGGTCTTTGTGCTGGCCGGTCTGGCGTTCAAGATTTCCGCCGTGCCGTTCCACATGTGGACGCCCGATGTCTATGAGGGCGCACCGACGCCGATCACCGCGTTTTTCGCCACGGCCCCCAAGGTGGCGGCAATGGCACTCGTTGCGCGCGTCGTGCATGACGCCTTTGGCGAGGTGGTGGGCGACTGGCAACAGGTGCTCGCGATGCTGAGCCTGCTGTCGATGTTCCTCGGTGGCATCGCGGCGATCGGGCAGACCGATATCAAGCGGCTGATGGCCTATTCGTCGATCGCGCATATGGGCTATGCGCTGATGGGGCTGGCGGCAGGCACGGTGTTCGGCGTGCAGGCGATGCTGATCTACATGGCGATTTATGTCACGATGAATGTCGGCACCTTCGCCTTCATCCTGTCGATGGAGCGCGATGGGCAGCCGGTCACGGATATCCGCGCGCTTAACATGTATTCCAAGGCGCAGCCGGGGCGCGCGCTTGCGATGCTGATCCTTCTCTTCAGCCTTGCCGGTGTGCCGCCGCTTCTGGGCTTTTTCGGCAAGCTCTACGTGCTGCGCGCGGCCTATGAGGGCGGGCTGGCCTGGCTCGCCGTGGCCGGGGTTGTCGCCTCGGTGATCGGGGCGTTCTATTACCTGCGCATCGTGTTCTACATGTATTTCGGCGAAGAGGGCGAGGGGCTGGAAACCGGCCGTTCGCCGGTGCAATGGGCCTTCCTGATGGCCTCGGCGGCGGTGATGCTGCTGGGCATCGTCAACATGTTCGGCGTCGAGACCATGGCACAGGCCGCGGCCGCGACGCTGGTCAACTAGGTGTGGCCGGCCACGGCCTGAACGAGCGGTGACGCGCCCGGTTCGGGCGCGCCGATTTAATGCGTCGAGCGAATGACCGACGTCCAAAAAAAACAGTCAGTTCTACTGATGCTCAGCAGGCGCAACATTGACGGGAAGGCCGGCCTCTGGACTTTCGCTGTGGGCACAACCCTATCGCGAGGCGCTGTGAAAGCCGTCATTCCAGATGCACTCGGGTATCACCTCTGCGGCGTCTGAGAAGAATATGTCAGTTGACCTTCAAGCCTTACGTGCCTGTTGTCAGCTCACCCAAGCTATCAGTTGTATGCCACGCCCCGGATAAAATCAGCAAAACCGATCAAAGCGATTTCTTGAACCAGCGCGCTAGGACTCCCACAATTCCTTCCCGGAACGTCAGCACCGCGATGACAAAGATCACACCCTGAATGATCGTGACCCACGCACCGAAGGTTGCAAGATAGTTCTGCATCGTCACGATGATGCCTGCGCCGATCAGCGGTCCGAATATCGTGCCCATGCCGCCCAGCAGGGTCATCAGCACGACCTCGCCCGACATCGACCAGTGCACATCGGTTAGCGTCGCCAACTGGAACACCTGGCTCTTGGTGGCGCCGGCCACACCCGCCATCGTCGCCGACAGCGTGAACACCATGAGCTTGTAGCGGTTGACGTCGTAGCCGAGCGATATGGCGCGCTGTTCGTTCTCGCGGATCGCCTTGAGCACCTGCCCAAAAGGCGAATGCACGATCCGGTAGAGCATCAGGATGCCGCCGAAGGTGACCACCAGCACGAAGAAATAAAGCGCCATGTTGTCGGCCAGCGGGATCAGGCCGAAGAGGTCGCCGCGCGGCACGCTCTGCAAGCCGTCTTCGCCGCCGGTGAAATCCGCCTGCAGCGCGATGAAATAGACCATCTGCGCAAAAGCGAGCGTCACCATGGCGAAATAGATCCCTTGCCTGCGGATTGCCAGCGATCCGATGACGAGGCCCAGCACGCCCGCCGCCGCGGCGCCGCACAGGACCGACAGTTCCGGGTTCAGGCCCCAGACCTTGGCGGCATGCGCCGCGACATAGCTCGCGCTGCCGAAATAGGCGGCATGGCCGAAGGACAACAGCCCACCAAAGCCCAGAAGCAGATTGAACGCCGCCGCGAACAGGGCAAAGCACATCACCTTCATCGCGAAGACCGGATAGACGAAGAATGGCAGCGCGATCAGAAAGACCAGCAGGACGGCAAAGATGATCTTGTGTAGCATCGGCATGCCGGCGGTTTGCGCCGCGGGTGCGGTCTCTGTCGTCGTATCGTTCATAGCCATCAGGTGGGCCTCCCGAACAGTCCTTCAGGTTTGATCATCAGTACGATTGCCATGATGACGAAAATCACGACGGCTGATCCTTCAGGGTAGAACACCCGGGTCAGACCCTCGACGATGCCGAGCATGTAGCCGGTCAGGATCGCACCCATGATCGACCCCATGCCGCCGATCACGACGACGGCGAAGACGACGATGATCAACTGCTCGCCCATCGTCGGATTGACCGAGTAGATCGGCGCGGCCAGCACGCCGGCGAACCCGGCCAGGGCCACGCCGAACCCGTAGGTCAGTGTGATCATCAGCGGCACGTTCACCCCGAAGGCCCCGACCAGCACCGGGTTTTCCGTGCCGGCGCGCAGATAGGCGCCGAGCCGTGTCTTCTCGATCATGAACCACGTGCCAAAGCATACGAGGACCGAAGCGACGACCACCCATCCCCGATAGTTGGGCAGGAACATGAATCCCAGATTCTGCCCGCCCTCCAATGCCTCCGGGATCTGGTAAGGCAGACCCGACACGCCATAGTAATTGCGGAACAGCCCCTGGATGATCAGCGCCAGACCGAAGGTCAGCAACAGCCCGTACAGGTGATCGAGGTGATAGAGACGCTGCAACATCGTGTGTTCCAGCACCATCCCGAAGGCGCCCACGATCAGCGGTGCGAGGATCAGCGCGGGCCAATAGCCGATGCCAAGATAGTTCAGCAGCATCCAGGCGACGAAGGCCGCCGCCATGTAGAGCGCGCCATGCGCGAAATTGATGATGTTGAGCAGTCCGAAGATCACGGCAAGACCCAGAGACAGCACCGCGTAGAACGACCCGTTGATCAGCCCCAGCAGAAGCTGGCCCAGCAGGACCTGCGGCGGTATTCCCAGAAGCTCGAACATTGCGGCTATCCTTGGATTGGTCTCGGGATCGAATGGCAACCGCTCCCCGGTCCGGCCGGGGAGCGGTTTCCGTCATGGCTCACTGCTTGGAGAAGTCGCATTCTTCAAGCATCGGCAGGAACGCGTCCTCGCCGCTGATGGTCGCGACCTGTTTGTAGAGATCCCATTCGCCTTCCGATTCGGCAGGCGTCTTGACCTCGAAGAGATACATGTCGTGGACCGCTCGTCCGTCGCCACGGATCTCGACCTTGCCGAAGAACGGATCGTCGATCTCCATCTCGCGCATCTGGGCGACCACGGCGGCCCCGTCATCGGCGCTGCCCACGGTCTCGACCGCCGCGAGATAGGCCATCGTGGCGGAATAGGCCCCGACATGGACCATCGTCGGCTTGGAGCCCATCTCGGCCTCGAACCGGGCGGACCATTCGCGGGTCGCGTCGTTCTGGTCCCAGTAGAACGCCTCGGTCAGTTGCAGACCCTGCGCGGTCTCGGGGCTCAGCGAATGCACGTCGGTGACGAACATCAGCAACGCCGCCAGGGACTGGCCCGCCTGGGTGATGCCGAATTCCGACGCCTGCTTGATCGCGTTGACTGTGTCGCTGCCGGCATTCGCCAGACCGATCACGTCAGCGCCCGAGCCTTGGGCCTGCAGCAGGTAGGACGAGAAATCCTGCGAGGGGAAGGGATGGCGCACGCTGCCCACGACCTCGCCGCCATTCTCGCGGACGACTTCCATGGTGTTTTCTTCCAGAGAGTGGCCGAACGCGTAGTCTGCGGTCAGGAAGAACCACTTTTCGCCGCCGGCCCTGGTCACGGCACCGCCGGTGCCATTGGCGAGCGCCGCGGTGTCATAGGTCCAGTGCACCGTGGTGGGCTGGCACTGTTCGCGCGTCAAGTTGGTCGAGCCGGCGCCGGAAATGAGGAATACGCCGTTATTTTCGGCGGTGATGTCGGCCACGGCCAGCGCCACTGACGAGGTCGGCACGTCCACGATGGCATCGACACCGTCGGCTTCGTACCACTCGCGTGCGACGTTGCTGCCGACATCGGGCTTGTTCTGGTGGTCGGCCGAAACGATCTCGACGTTCAGCCCCTTGTCGGCGGCGCCGAAATCTTCCACGGCCATGCGGGTGGCCACAACCGAGCCTTCGCCCGACAGGTCCGCATAGGTCCCCGAGCGGTCGTTGAGCACGCCGAGCTTGACGTCGATGCCCTGGGCCACGGCCGGCACGGCGGTCATCGCGGCCAGCGCCGAAACGCTAATGGCGAGTTTCCTGATCATGTCTTTCCTCCTCGTTGTTGCGGCGCAGTTGCGCCCTTCGGGTCGGGGTGCCCGTTTGGGTCAGACACCCAGATAGTCGTGAAGCTTCTCAGCGTTCTCATCGAGTTGGTCGTTCGGGATCATGTCCACGACGCGGCCCTGATCCACAATGTAATGCCGGTCGGCGACCGATGCGGCAAAGCGGAAATTTTGTTCCACCAGAACGATTGTGAACCCCTCGTCCTTGAGCGCGGCGATGGTGTGGCCGATCTGCTGGACGATGACGGGTGCCAAGCCCTCAGTCGGCTCGTCCAGAAGCAGCGTCCTGGCACCGGTGCGCAGGATCCGCGCGATCGCCAGCATCTGCTGCTCGCCGCCCGACAGCTTGGACCCCTGGCTGCTGTTGCGCCGTTCGTAGAGGTTCGGGAACAGGTCATAGATACGCTCGATGCTCAGGCCGCCCTCGGCGATGCGCGGCGGCAGCATCAGGTTTTCCTCGACGCTGAGCGACGAGAAGATGCCCCGCTCCTCGGGGCAGAACGCGACGCCCAGCCGGGCGATCTGGCGCGGCTGCATGCCGATGATCTCGGTGTCCTTGTAGGTGACCGACCCGGTCCGCTTGCGCAGGATGCCCATGATTGCCAGCAGGGTCGAGGTCTTCCCTGCGCCGTTTCGCCCCAGCAGCGTGACAACCTCGCCCTTGCGCACCTCGAAATTGATCCCGTGCAGTACATGGCTTTCGCCATACCAACCTTGAAGGCTGGCGACATTCAACAGCACATTGGCCGCGTCACTCATGGCTCGCTCCGATATATGCCTCGACCACTTCGGGGGCCTTGGAAATCTCCGCGTAGGTGCCCTCGGCCAGGATCTCGCCGCGCGCCAGCACCGTGATCCGGTCCGACAGGTCCGCCACGACCGAAAGATTGTGTTCGACCATTAGCACGGTACGGTTCTTCGCGATCCGGCGGATCAGTTGCGAGATCAGCTCCACATCCTCGCGCCCCATCCCCGCCATCGGCTCGTCCAGCAGCAGCATGTCGGGGGCGAGCGCCAGTGTCGTCGCTAGCTCCAGCGCGCGCTTGCGACCGTAGGGGAGCGCCGCGGCGCGTTCGTTGGTGAAGGCGGTCAGCCCGACCTCGTCGAGATGCCCCCGCGCCTGATCATCGAATCGCGCCAGGCTTTTCTCCGAGCGCCAGAAATCGTAGCTTTCGCCGCGCATGCGCTGCAACGCCACCCGCACGTTCTGCAAGACCGACAGATCGGGGAAGATGGCCGAGATCTGGAACGACCGCACCATGCCGAGCCGGGCGATATCGGTCGGCTTCATCCGGGTGATGTCGCGGCCTTCATAGATGATCGTGCCACGGGTGGGCTGCAGGAATTTTGTCAGAAGGTTGAAACACGTGGTCTTGCCGGCCCCGTTGGGACCGATCAGCGCATGTATAGATCCCTTCTCGATCGAAAGATCGACATTGTTCACGGCAACGAAGCCCTTGAACTCCTTCGTAAGCCCCTTTGCCTGCAGCGCGATTGTCATATTTATTCCGCTTTAACAGTGTCTTGGCCGCGAAAACATCCTCGCACGGTCAACTCTTATCTAATGGCACGCTAACGTCTCTTCGCAGGATGTAAACACCGTTTCTAGTCTCAGATGGCACTTCCGATTGAAACATCCGTTGCCCTCGCGCCTAGTCCCTCCGAGCAGCTGAACCAACATGCCGATCGATCAGGTGACCGAGGCGATGACCGGTCGCTTCTCGGGAGAAACGATGTGGTTCATGATTGCCGGACTAGTTGGCATCGTCGCGGGGGCGCGCAGCTGTTGCGAGGGTGCTGGCAGATCAATGCGAACCAGTCTCTACTAAAATAGCGACACGCGAAAACACCCGGCGAACTCCTGGCGATTTCCTAACCTTCTGAATTTTTGCGGTTTTGATCGGGCGAAGCGATCTGGAACTGAACGTCGCTCTACTCAGGAATGGCGCGGACCTGGCGCGATATGACGCCTGTGCTTTTCAAAGGCGTCCTACGCGAGTTGTTCTAGACGGCCGTCATGACCACTCGACTGCTGCCGCATCAGACGGTGCTGTTTGACCGGATCGATATCAGACTGCACCTGTTGACGGGCCCAATCCGCTTTCCTGCGGGCCTCGGCCAGGGAGACATGCTTGAAAGACCCAAGCCCCATCTCTCGTTGCCGACCCCAGAGCTGAAAGCGAAAGACCCATTGTGCGCCTCCGTCGGCGCGCTTATGAAACCACAGACCTTGCCCATCGCAGTGTTTCCCGGCCGGGAGGGACTTGAGTTTTGCAACCGTGAATACGTTCGATTTTGCCATGCTAATATCCTCTTTGTTCTATACGTTCTGGCGTGACGCTGCCCGGTTCATTCCGGGACGCCGTGACACCTTAACCCAACGACATTAAAGGAAAATTTATTCCGATGGCACGTGGTGAGAACGTATGACACAAAGAGAATACCCTTCCGGCGGGAGTATTTCTGTAAATATGAAGCAGGGATCGGAGTTCGACTGGCCCTCAGGCTATGGCCGACGGGTGCTGGCCTCGGTCGATAGCACTAATGCCGAGGCGGCGCGGCTGGCGCCCGGATTGCGCGGCCCGGAATGGATATTGGCACTGGAGCAGACGGCAGCGCGCGGGCGGCGGGGGCGGGCCTGGGTCAACCCGGTGGGCAATTTCGCGGCGACGCTGGTGATGCGCCCCAATGAGAGCCCCGACAAGGTCGCGCTGCGGTCTTTTGTGGCCGCGCTCGCGCTGTCGGAGGCGCTGGTCGCCGCGACCGGGCGCGCCGAGGGGATCAGTCTGAAATGGCCCAATGACGTGCTGCTCAACGGCGGCAAGCTGGCGGGCATCCTGCTGGAGAGTGCGGGGGCGGGCAGGGGGCTTAGCCATTTCGCCATCGGCATCGGGGTGAACCTGCGCAGTGCGCCTGCGCGCGCGGAGGTGGAGGAAGGTGCCCTGCGCCCGGTCTCGCTCTTGTCCGAGACCGGGGTGATGATCGGGCCGGAGGAGTTTCTGGGGCTTCTGGCCCCGGCCTATGCGCGTCTGGAGACGCAATTCGTGACCTACGGGTTCGCACCCATTCGCCGTGCCTGGCTCGACCGGGCGGCGCGTCTGGGGGAGGCGATTACGGCGCGCACAACGCGCGACAGCCATCACGGCACGTTCGAGACGGTGGACGAGGCGGGCAATCTCGTTCTAATGACGTCCAAGGGGCGGCAGGCGATTGCTGCGGCCGAGGTGTTTTTCTGACGCGGGAGGGCGGCCCCCATGCTTTTGGCGATTGATTGCGGCAATACCAACACGGTGTTTTCGATCTGGGACGGGACGCGGTTCATCTGCACGCTGCGCACCTCGACCGAGCATCAGCGCACGGCGGATCAGTATTTCGTCTGGTTTCACACGCTTTTGGTGCATCACCGGATCGAGGCAAAGATCAATGCAGTGGTGATCAGTTCCACCGTGCCGCGGGTGGTTTTCAACCTGCGCGTCTTGTCTGATCGCTATTTCAATTGCCGCCCACTGGTGGTGGGCAAGCCCGAGTGCCGCCTGCCGGTGGATGTGCGGGTGGATGCGGGCACGCAGGTGGGGCCGGACCGGTTGGTCAACACGGTGGCGGGTTATGATCTTTATGGCGGCGACTTGATCATCGTGGATTTCGGCACCGCCACGACATTCGATGTGGTCGACAGCGACGGTGCTTATATCGGCGGGGTGATCGCGCCGGGGGTGAACCTGTCGCTTCAGGCGCTACATGAGGCGGCGGCGGCGCTGCCGCATATCGACGTGACCAAGCCCGACCGGGTGATCGGCACCAATACGGTGGATTGCATGCAATCGGGCGTATTCTGGGGTTATGTCGGCCTCATCGATGGGATATGTGAGCGGATAAAGGCCGAGCATGGCCGCACCATGAAGGTGATCGCAACAGGTGGGCTGGCACCGTTATTCCAGCAAGGCACGGACATGTTCGACATGTTCGAGGACGATCTGACAATGCACGGGCTGACCGTGATACACGAGCATAACAAGGAGGGCTGACGCCCCATGAGCAGCGAACGTTTGATCTACCTGCCCCTCGGTGGGGCGGGTGAAGTTGGTATGAATGCCTATGTCTACGGCTACGGCAAACCGGGCAAGGAGAAGCTGATCCTGGTGGATCTGGGCGTGACCTTTCCGGATATGGACGGCACGCCGGGGGTCGATCTGATCCTGCCGGATATTTCCTGGCTGGAGGCGCGCAAGAACGATCTGGAGGCGGTGTTCATCACCCATGCCCATGAGGATCATGTGGGTGCCGTGGCGCATTACTATGACCGGCTCGGCGCGCCTATCCACGCCCGCGCCTTTACCGCCAATATCGCGCGGCGCAAGATGGAGGAGCATGGCCATTCCGAAAAGGCGGTCAAGACCGTCTCGCCCTGGCCCGAGACGGTGAAAGCAGGCCCGTTTACCGTGGGCTTCGTGCCAATCTCGCATTCGATCCCCGAAAGTTCGGGCCTTGTCATCGACAGCCCTGGCGGACGTATCGTGCATAGCGGTGATTTCAAGATCGACGAAAACCCTGTCGTGGGAGAGCCGTTCGACCATGATCTCTGGGCCAGCCTTTCAGAGCCGGGCGTGAAGGCGCTGGTCTGCGATTCGACCAACGTGTTCAGCCACCATGACGGGCGCTCCGAGAGCACGGTCGGTCAGCCGATCACCGATCTGGTGCAAGCCTCAAAGGGCATGTTCGTCTGCACGACCTTTGCCAGCAACGTGGCACGGGTCAAGACGCTGGCCGAGGCGGGCAAGCGCGCCGGGCGCTCGGTCTGCCTGTTGGGGCGGGCGATGCGGCGGATGATCGAGGCGGCGGTAGAGACCGGTGTGCTCAAGGATTTTCCCGCGACCGTCAGCCCCGAGGAAGCCGGTAAAATCCCGCGCGAGAACCTGATGCTGATCGTCACCGGGAGCCAGGGAGAGCGGCGGGCGGCGAGTGCGCAGCTCGCGAATGGCAAGTATAATGGCATGGTGCTCAAGGAGGGCGACACGTTCCTCTTCTCCTCCAAGACCATCCCGGGCAACGAGCGCGGTGTGATCCACATCATCAACAAGTTCTCCGAGATGGGCGTGGACGTGGTCGAGGGCGATGACCGCTATCACGTCTCGGGCCACGCCAACCGGCCCGATCTCGATGCCATGCACAAGCTGATCAAGCCGCAGATCGTGGTGCCGATGCATGGCGAGCATCGTCACCTGCGCGAGCATGTGAAGCTGGCAGAGGCGAACCGGATCAGCGGCGTTTTGGCCGTCAACGGCATGATGATCGACCTCAGCGGCAATGCGCCCAAGGTGGCCGAATATGTCGAGACCGGGCGCACCTATGTGGATGGCTCGGTCAAGATCGGCGCGATGGATGGCATCGTGCGCGACCGGATTCGCATGGCGCTCAACGGGCATGTGATGATCAACGTCATCATGGATGAAGAGGACGAGCCTCTGGGCGAGCCGTGGGTGGAATTGATGGGGCTGGCTGAGACCGGGCAAAGCCGCGCGCCGCTGGTCGATGTGCTGGAAGAGGATCTGGCGCAGTTCATGGGCCGGGCCGGGGTCAAGACGCTGACCGATGACGACAAGCTTGAGGAAGGGCTGCGCCGCGTGGCCCGTCAGAGCGCGCAGAACGAGATCGGCAAGCGGCCCGAGGTGACGGTGGTCATCAGCCGCCTGACCGCCTGAGGAGGACGCCCATGCGCATCGCCTATGTCATGGCCGAGGGGCGGGGCGATACCGATCTGCTGCTGCATGGCGTGGCGATGCGCGCGCAGGCGCGCGGGCTGAGGCTGTGTGGCACGGTGCAGATCAACTCCAACTGCCATGCGGATCGCCCCTGTGACATGGATGTGCAGGTCTTGCCCGACGGTCCGGCGATCCGCATTTCGCAGACCCTTGGACCGGGCGCACGGGGCTGTCGGCTTGATCCGGCGGCCTTGGAACAGGCGGTGGCCGAGAGCGAGAGGCGGCTCGATGCGGGTTGTGACCTGGTGATCGTCAACAAGTTCGGCAAACACGAGGCGGAGGGGCGCGGGTTTCGCGGCCTCATCGCCGAGGCGCTGTCGCTGGATGTGCCGGTTCTGGTCGGGGTCAACAGCCTGAATGTGCCGCGGCTTGAGGCGTTCTGCGCGGGGGTGGCAGTGCCAATCGCAGCGGAGGCAGAGGCCCTTGACACTTGGCTGGAGTCGCACTCCTGAACACATGAAAAACGCATCCCAAGTTACTGGGATTGTTTTCTTTTATCGCTACCGGTTTTGGGAAACGGTGGCGGACCGAGGAGGATTCGAACCCCCGACCCCTTGATTCGTAGTCAAGTACTCTATCCAGCTGAGCTATCGGTCCGTCGAGGGCAGGAATTAGACTCTGCGGCCCGGCAATGCAAGGGCGTTTTGGAAGATTTATGACACATCCGCCAAATTTCCCTTGGGCAGGGTGATGCAAAAGGATGTGCCCGTCTCGTCGCTATGTTCGAGCGAGAGCGTGCCGCCGTGACCACGGACGAGATCCTGCGCGATGGTAAGGCCGAGCCCTGTCCCGCCCTTGGTCGCCCCCCCCTGAAACGGCTTGAACAGATGCTCGCGCGCCTTGGCAGGAAGACCGGGGCCGGTGTCGGCGACACGGATGATCCAGGCGCGTTCATCCTCGTCGGCCATGACACTGATCTCACCGGGCTTTCCTGTGTTCACAATGGCTTGGCGGGCGTTCCTCACGAGATTGGCGATCACGCGATACAGCTGCTCGGCATCGGCGCGCAACACCATGTCTGCGGGGACGTCCTCGGTAAAACTGATATCGGCCTCGCTCGCCGAAAGCCGCTCGCTGTCGATGACGTCGGCCACGATATCGACAAATCGGACCTGCGCGAGGGTTGGGCCGGGTTCTTCTGCCTTGCCGTAGGCGAGGGTGGCTTCGCATAGATGGATCGCGCGGGTCAGCGAGTTCACCAGCTTTGGTGCCATGCGTTTCACGCCGGGGTCTTCGCTCATCTCGATGCGGTCGGTGAACAGCTGCGCCGAGGTCAGGATGTTGCGCAGATCGTGACTGACCTTGGCCACGGCCCCGCCAAGCTGTGCCAGATGCTCTTTTTGTTTAAGCGCGCCAGTCAACTGGGTTTGCAGCGTTTGCAGCGTTTCCTCGGCCTCGCGCAATTCTCGAATGCCCGAGGAGGGGGCGATCACCCGGTGCGCGTCTTCCGGCGCTTCGGCATAGGCCTGCATATTACCGACCACACGGCGGATGGGTCGCACCAGAAAGCATTGGAC
This sequence comes from Roseovarius sp., assembly GCF_040219995.1. Classification (GTDB taxonomy): domain Bacteria; phylum Pseudomonadota; class Alphaproteobacteria; order Rhodobacterales; family Rhodobacteraceae; genus Roseovarius. Next base: position 531,125 of record NZ_JAVJUC010000014.1, read on the forward strand.
TGCCCAGAACAGAAGCACGGCGGTAAATACCGAGATCACCAGCGACAGCCACAAGATGCGCAGCCCGTAATCGATCATCGCGCTGCGCAGGTCGTCGGTTTCCAGCGTGACCTCGATTAGCAGCCCGCCCATGCGTACCGGCTGACCGATCACCCTGATCACCTGATCCTCCGGGGTGGCCAGCCGGGCCATGGCATCGCGGATGAGGGTAAAGGCTGGCGCGTCGCGAAGATCGAAGGTTTGCGATATCGGGCGCGGCACGGGCGAGGACAGCACCAATTGCCGTGCCTCGTCGCGCCGCATCACCACGTTGAACACGCCCGCGTTGCGCAAAAGCTCCTCTTGCAGGTCGGGATTCACCTCTTCATCGGCCAAAAGCACCAGCGACGCGATTTGCGCCCGTTCCAGCCGGGTAAGCAGAAAGTCCTCGCGAAAGCGGGCGATCGAGGGCACGAAAATAAGGACTTCGGCCAGCATCACGAAGACGGCCGTAAGGATCAGGAAGCGTCCCGAAAGTGAATTGAGCAAGCTATCCCCTCCCTTGGTTGCCGTTCAGGGCAACCAGCGCTGCACGAAGCCTACAACACATTTGACCATAGGGTTATCAAACAGCTTTGGCGAGAAATAGGCCCCCGCTACGCGCTTGTTGATCTCATTCAAGGTGGGGTAGGGGGCGACCATGTTGGCGACGTGCTTCATCTTGAACCCGTTGGCGAGGATGAAGGCCCAGAGATTGATCAATTCGCCCGCCTGAGCCCCGACAATCGACGCGCCCACCGGCCGCCCGCGCACCACCATCACCTTGATCAGCCCGTCGGTCTTGCGCTCGGCGATGGCGCGGTCGTTGTGATTGTAGTGAAAGCGCACGACATCAAGATTGCCACCATGTTCCTTGCGCGCGACCTCTTCGGTAAGGCCGACATGTGCGATCTCGGGGTCGGTATAGGTGGCCCAGGGGATGTGATCGGTGCGTTCCTTGGCGGGCAGGCCAAGCAATGCCTGCCGGATGATCAGCCCCGCGTGATAGCCCGCCATATGGGTGAATTGCAGCCCGCCCGCCACGTCGCCGATGGCATAGACCCGGCGGTTGGTGGTCCGCATCGAGGCGTCGACCTTGATGCCGCGTTTCGTGGTCTCGATCCCGGCGGCGTCAAGGTTAAGACGGTCGGTGTTGGCTTTGCGCCCTACGGCCATGAGCAGATGCGTGCCCTTGAAGACGCGCCCGTCCTTGGCCTCGACCTCGATGGCACCCGCCTTGCCGCGAATTTCCGAGGCCATGGCAGCGTCTTCGATGCCGATCCCCTCGGCCTTGAATTGGTCGATCACCACCTGCGCCAGTTCCGGGTCGTCCTGTCCCAGCACCTTGGCCCCTTCGATCACCGTCACCTCGCAGCCCAAGCGCCGGTGCGCCTGCGCCATTTCCATGCCGATCGGGCCGCCGCCGATCACCAGCAGGTGACCGGGTTTCTCGCGCAGTTCGAAGATCGTCTCGTTGGTCTCATAGGGCACGTTTTCCAGCCCCGGAATCGGCGGCACGAAAGGCGACGACCCGGTGGCGATGATGACCCGGCGCGCGGTGATCAGGTGATCGCCTGCCTTCACCTGCTTGGGTGAGATGAATGCGCCGTAATCGCGGATCACCCGCACGCCAAGGCCCTCGAACCGCTCCTGGCTGTCCACCGGCTCGATCTGGGCAATGACACCGGCCACGTGATCCTTGGCGGCGGCATAGTCCACATCCGGGGTCACATTCGCCACGCCGTATTGCGCCGCATGCGATTGCGCATGGGCCGCCTTGCCGCTGGCGATCAGCGCCTTCGACGGCACACAGCCGAAATTCAGGCAATCGCCGCCCATCTTTTGGCCTTCGAGCAGGACGACGCTCGCCCCCATCTGCACCGCGCCCGCCGCGACGGACAACCCGCCGGAGCCGGCGCCGATGACCAGCAGATCCGTCTTAATCTCTTGCATGCTCAAATGTCCTTCTTGCCACGAATGCTCTTGATCAGGATGGGAAGTGCTGCGAGCGCGCACAAGCCCAGGATCGGGCCGATGATCTGCGGCTCCCACAGAAGCGACAGATCGGGGCTGTCGCCGCGATCGAAGACCTCGCCCAGACCGACGCCGATCCAGGTGAAGACGATGGCACCGGGGATGATCCCGAGCACGGTGGTGATCGCGAAATTGACGAAGCGCACGCCGACGAGGGCGGGCAGGAGATTGGCGACGAAGAACGGCACGGCGGGCACAAGGCGCATCAGAAAGAGCACGCTGATCTCATTGTCGTGCAGCCCGGCCTTGAGCCTTTTGAGCGTGCCCTCCGAGGTCTCGATGCGCGCGGCGAGCGTTTGCCCCAGACCCCACCGGGCGGCCAGAAAGATCGCGAAGGCCCCGAGCGAAGCGGCGAACACGTTGAAGGCGGTGCCTGACACGAGGCCGAAGAGAAAGCCGCCGGTGACCGAGGCCACCGCCGCGCCGGGCAGCGAAAAGGCCACGATCACGAAATAGATCGCGATGAAACTCAGCACCATCAGCCCGAAATTGGCGTCGCGGAAGGCCAGGAGCGCCTCGCGATTGTCGCGCAGCGTGTCGAAGGTGATGTAGTCGCGCAGGGTGAAATAGCCGATAACGGCCACGGTGAGAATGATGGCAAGCGGCGCGTGTCGCGCCCAGCCTCCGGATTTCTGCTCGGTCGAATGCTGCATGCTGCTATCCATGATCCTGCTCGGGTTTGACTGCGTTAGCTTCTACTTGCACAGTCTCTTGCCGCTCTGCCAGTGGCCTCACGTGGGGGTGATCGCGGGTGATGACCGGGGCTTGTTTGATCGGATATTTCGCACCGCTTGTAACATCATCGCGCAGATCCCGCAGGATTTTGTTGCAGATACGCGTTGCGGGGGTTTGACTTGCCAGCAGACCGCTACTATAGACCGGGCTTCGGATACATCTGGGCCGTGCGCGATTCCGATTGCAGCGTGTCCCCAAAGTCGGAGACGGAGCGATGAAACGCACCTTTCAACCCTCGAACCTGGTTCGCAAACGCCGCCACGGGTTCCGCGCGCGCATGGCCACCAAGGCCGGCCGCAAGATCCTGAACGCACGTCGTGCGCGTGGCCGCAAGTCGCTGAGCGCGTAAGCGCCAGCCAGTTGTGACGATCATGACACCGCCGGAGGCCCCTGACAGCAAGCCAGGGAACATGCCCCCGGCGGTTTCGTCATGCGTGCATGGTGGATTGAACGTGCTGCGCAAGCGGTCCGATTTCCTTGCGGCTGCGCGCGCGCGGCGTCAGGGCACACCGGCGATGATGGTGCAGGGGCGCGACCGGCGGGATGATGACCCGGTGATCCGGGTGGGATTCACCTGTTCCAAGAAGGTTGGCAACGCGGTTGCGCGCAACCGGGCCAAGCGCCGATTACGGGCCGTGGCGCGTGATGTCTTGCATGCCCATGCGCAACCCGGCTGGGATTATGTGCTGATCGGCCGGGCGCAGGAAACGGCGGCGCGGCCATATGAGGCGCTGCGCAATGATCTCGTCTATGCGCTGCGCAAGTTGCGGGGTGCAAAATGAGCCCGCTTGCCCGTATTCTGGCACTGCCTATCAAGGGCTATCGGCTGATCCTGTCGCCCTGGGTCGGCTATCACTGCCGCTATCATCCGACCTGTAGCCAATACGCGCTCGAGGCGCTGGAGACGCACGGCGCCCTCCGCGGCGGATGGCTCGCGGCCAGGCGCATCGCGCGCTGCAACCCGTGGGGCCAATGCGGCCATGATCCGGTGCCGGACCGCGATCCGCGTTAACCGCGTGACGCATGGCCGCTGCGCGCGAATGGCCCTTTTACCCGGAGGCCATCCATGTAATAGGGACGTGCCAAACGAGATATCCATGGAGAACCATAATGGAGATTCGCGAGGCGCTCACCTTTGATGATGTTCTGCTGGTGCCTGCGGCATCGAGCGTGCTGCCCAATACGGCGGATACGCGGACCCGCGTGACCAACACGATCAGTCTCAATATCCCGTTGTTGAGTTCGGCCATGGACACCGTGACCGAGGCCCGCATGGCGATCGCCATGGCGCAATTCGGCGGCATTGGCGTGATCCACCGCAACCTGACGGTCGAGGAACAGGCCCGCGAAGTGCGCCGCGTCAAGCGATTCGAGAGCGGGATCGTCTACAACCCGGTCACGCTGCGCCCCGACCAAACACTCGGCGATGCCAAGGCACTGATCGAGCGTTACAATTTCACCGGATTCCCGGTGGTCGATGACAAGGGCCGGGTCGTCGGTATCGTCACCAATCGCGACATGCGCTTTGCCTCCAGCGACGACACGCCGGTGCATGTGATGATGACCAGCGACAACCTCGCCATCCTGCAGGAACCTGCCGACCGCGACGAGGCCAAGAGCCTGATGCGCGCGCGCCGGATCGAGAAGCTTCTGGTGACGGACAAGACCGGCAAGCTGACCGGGCTGCTGACCCTCAAGGATACCGAACAGGCGGTGCTTAACCCGACAGCCTGCAAGGACGATCTCGGGCGGCTGCGGGTCGCGGCGGCCTCGACGGTGGGGGACGCGGGTTTCGAGCGTTCACAAGCGCTTGTCGATGCCGGGGTGGACATGATCGTGATCGACACCGCGCATGGCCATTCCGAAGGTGTGGCGCGCGCCGTGGAGCGCGCCAAAGCGCTTTCCAATCAGGTGCAGGTCGTCGCGGGCAATGTCGCTACCGCCGAGGCCACGCGCGCCCTGATCGACGCGGGCGCGGATGCGATAAAGGTGGGGATCGGACCGGGCAGCATCTGCACCACGCGGATGGTGGCGGGCGTCGGTGTGCCGCAGCTGACCGCGATCATGGATTGCGCGCAGGCGGCGGGTGACGTGCCGGTGATTGCCGATGGCGGCATCAAGTTCTCGGGCGATTTCGCCAAGGCGATCGCGGCGGGGGCGTCCTGCGCGATGGTTGGCTCGATGCTTGCCGGTACGGATGAAAGCCCGGGCGAGACGATCTTGTATCAGGGTCGGACCTTCAAGGCCTATCGCGGCATGGGCAGCCTTGGCGCGATGGCGCGCGGCTCTGCCGACCGGTACTTCCAGAAGGACGCGGCAAGCGATAAACTCGTGCCCGAAGGGATCGAGGGGCAGGTGGCCTATAAGGGCCCCGCTGGAAACGTGTTGCATCAACTGGTTGGCGGCTTGCGCGCAGCCATGGGCTATACCGGCTGCGCGACAGTTGAAGAGATGCGCCGGGATTGCACCTTCGTGCGCATCACCGGCGCGGGCCTGAAGGAAAGCCATGTGCATGATGTCCAGATCACGCGTGAAAGCCCGAACTATCGGATCGGGTAGGAATTCCAATTGGTTGCCGGGCGTTCTTGAGGTGAATTCATGACTCCCGGAGCACGTGTGGCGGCAGCAATCTACGTTCTCGACGCAGTGCGCGCGGGCGAGGCTGCCGAGAAGGCCCTTACCGGTTGGGCGCGCGGCGCGCGCTATGCGGGCTCCAAGGACCGGGGGGCGGTGCGCGATCATGTGTTTAACGTGTTGCGCCGCTGGCGCTCCTGCGCAGCGCTTGGTGGTGGACAAGACGGGCGCCGGCTGATGATCGGCGCGTTGCGGCATGAGGGCGTTGACCTTGAGACGCTATTTAGCGGCGAGGGTCATGCGCCGTCCATCCTGACAGAGGTGGAATTGTCAGCGGGCGAGGTGCCAAGTGGGCTCGACGCGCTTGACGTGCCCGATTGGCTCTGGCCGCATTTCGAGACCTCGCTGGGCGCATCTGCCGAGGGGGCCGCAGAGGTGCTGCGCCACCGCGCGCCGGTGATGCTGCGGGTCAATTCACGGCGCGGGACCGTGGCGGATGCACAGGCGCAGCTGGCGTCCGAGGGGATCGATACGACTACGGCTGATATTGCGAAGACCGCGTTGCAAGTGATTTCAGGTGAAAGAAAAATTGCCGGATCAGTGGCCTATGCCGACGGTCTGGTGGAGCTTCAGGATGGCAGCAGTCAGGCTGCGATGGAGGCGCTTGAGGTCACAAAAGGTGCGCGTGTACTGGACTATTGCGCAGGCGGTGGTGGCAAGGTGCTTGCCCTTGCGGCCCGCGCCGAGGCCACATGGTATGCTCATGACATCGCGCCACAACGCATGAACGACCTGCCCGCGCGTGCGAAACGGGCCGGGGTCGATGTGACCCGTCTGGAGACCGGGGCGATCGCCCGTACCGCGCCGTTTGATCTGGTGCTGTGCGATGCCCCCTGTTCCGGCAGCGGCACCTGGCGGCGCAGCCCCGACGCCAAATGGCGCCTGACCCAGGAGCGGCTGGACGCCCTGACCGAGACCCAATACGGGATCTTGGCCGAAGCCGCACCGCTCGTGGCATCCGGTGGCTGTCTGGCTTACGCGACCTGCTCGGTCTTCAAGGTCGAGAATGAAGCAGTGGTCGCGCGATTCTTGCAGGAACATCCGTCATGGCGGCTTGCCCAGCAGAGGACCTGGCCGATCTCGGAGGCGGGCGATGGCTTCTGTCTTGCACAGTTGGTTCACGGATAGGTTAAAAGCAACAACCTTGACGGGTATTTGGCTGTCGTTAAAGTTCAATTAAGGTCTTTGGGCCACGCTTCGGCGGAATTGGATCAGACGAAAGGCGTTTCCGTGGCATTCTTGTCCACTCCCGGCAGACCGTTGAGCACGGCTGTTCTCAGGGTCGGTCCGCGCAGCGGGGCTATCGTGGTGGCGGGTCTGCTGTTCGCCATCGTTGCCGTGATGCTCGACGATCCACGCGCGCGCCTGATGGTGGCTTTCTCGGCGGGGATACTTCTGTTTGCTGCGGCCTGGCTGGTGATTTTTCGGCGCAACATCGCAGCGCGCGACAAAGAGACTGCGGCGCAGGCCGGGGAGTTGATGCAGGATGACCCGCTGCCGATGATCCTTGCCGCCGCAGATGGGCACATCCTTTATGCCAATCCCGCAGCGCGAAAGGCCTTTGTGACGCCCGCGGTCAAGACACTGGCCGCAGCCTTGAGAGAAACGCTGGCCAATCCCGGACCGGTGCTTTTTCGGATGGAAAGCCGGGCCGGAGTGAAAGGTGCTGCGACTGAACATATCGTGACGCGGGCGGGCCATGTGCATTTGACCGTGCATCGCGCCGGTGAGGGGCAGTTTCTCTGGCGGATAGAGCCATCGAGCACGCGACCCAATCGTGATACCGACAGTCATGCCTTACCCATGCTGATTGTCGGGCGCAATGATGCGGTGCTCTACATGAACCCTGCCGCGCGCCAACTTGTGGGGGCACGTGTGCGGTCCCTCGACCGGATTTGCCCGGGGCACAGGTTTCAGTCGGGCGAGGTGCATAGCCTGCAAACCCCTGACGGTTCTGTCGACTGCCTGCTGGTCGAGAGACAGGGCATCGCCGGGCGGCGTGAGATCTATCTTTTGCCCGGGCTTTCCGGATTGGAGCGCCCGGTGGACGGATGGGCCTTTTTCGACGAATTGCCCGTGCCCTTGCTCAAGCTGCGGCGCGATGGCGCTATCGCGTTGTTGAACCTCCCGGCCAGGACGCTGCTCGGGGTGGAGGGCCGCGCGGATATTCGATTGGGCGATGTGCTTGAAGGGCTTGGGCGCTCGATCTCCGACTGGCTCGACGATGCCGCCGCCGGGCGTGGTACCGTGCACTCGGAATTCCTGCGCGTGCGCCGCGATGACAGGGAGGTTTTCGTTCAGGTCACACTCAATCGTGCGACCGAGGATGGCGAGGTGGTGCTGATCGCGGTCATGAGCGATGCGACCGAATTGAAATCGCTGGAAGCGCAATTTGTTCAGAGCCAGAAAATGCAGGCGATCGGGCAGCTTGCCGGTGGTGTTGCGCATGATTTCAACAACCTTCTCACTGCGATCACCGGACATTGCGATTTGCTGCTGTTGCGGCACGATCGGAATGCACCCGACCATGCCGATCTCATGCAGATCAATCAGAATGCAAATCGCGCGGCGGCATTGGTCAGCCAGCTTCTGGCCTATTCGCGCAAGCAGACGTTGCTGCCGCAGGTTATCGATCTGCGCGACAGCTTGTCGGACCTCACGCATCTGCTTAATCGTCTGGTCGGAGAAAAGGTGTCTCTGACCTTGAGCCACGATCCCACATTGCACGCGATTCGCGCCGACAAGCGACAGCTTGAGCAGGTCCTGATGAACCTTGTCGTGAACGCGCGCGATGCAATGTCCAAGGGTGGCGAGATCCGCATCGTCACCGAGAACCTGACGCTCACGGAACCGATGCGCCGGGACCGGGCCGTGGTTGCGCCAGGGCGATATGTCTCTGTGAAGGTTATCGATGAAGGCGAGGGGATCACGCCGGATAAACTGCAGAAGGTGTTCGAGCCATTTTTCACCACCAAGCGCACGGGCGAAGGGACCGGGCTTGGCCTGTCCACGGCCTATGGCATCATCAAGCAGACCGGAGGTTTCATCTTTGCCGACAGCGTGTCCGGTGAGGGCGCGACGTTTCAGTTGCTGTTTCCGGCTTATGCCCGATCGCCAGACCTTGATGCGCCGTCTGATGTAGAGCCGGACGGGCGCGAGCATGTGAGTGGTGTCATTCTGCTTGTCGAGGACGAGGCACCGGTACGGGCATTTGCCAGCCGAGCCCTGCAGATGCGCGGCCTGACCGTGCTCGAGGCCGAATCCGGCGAGGACGCGCTCGAAATTCTGGAGGATCGGGATCTTGATGTGGACGTGTTCGTGACCGATGTCGTCATGCCGGGCATTGATGGGCCGACCTGGGTGATGCGGGGTCTTGAAAACCGTCCAGCGATAAAGGTGGTGTTCATGTCCGGACACGCCGAAGAGACGTTTGGAGATGTCCATGACAAGATTCCGAATTCGATCTTTCTTCCCAAACCATTCTCACTGAACGCGTTGACGGAAACCGTCTTGCGCCAAATCGGTTAAGGACCACGAGAAAAGTGGTGTCATCCTTTGGTGTCCGGTTTAGGGCGAGGGGGCTGTGGCGTGTACTGACCGCCCCCGGTGATCCCCTGCCATAGGGTAAAGTCCGCCGCATGTTTGCGGCGCAAACGGGCCTCTGTTCCGGAGGACAGTCCCAGCGGCATTGAAGGGGACTGATTCTGCCAAGAGGTCTCTATACGGGTGGCGAGGCGTTCTTCCAGAAAGGTCCGGAACCCGATCTGATCCTCATACCGGAAAAGATGCGTGACCCGGGTGCCATTGCGTTGCGGTTCGAGAAACTTGGCTTGTGAGCCCACCTGCGCGAAGCTTGGCGAATCGCCGTTGCAATAAGCGGTGACGAAATCATCGAAACTGATGCCACGCGTGCTTTTGGCCTGGCCGTCGATGGATGCACGTTGGCGATAGCGATACCAACTGCCAAGCCAACTGACGGGTTCCCGCATGACGGCCACGATCTCTGTGTCCTCGCCAATGAACCGCTCGACCATCTGTCTGAAAAACCGGTTATAGCGAAACACCGGCGCATGCTTGAGTTCGGGCGGCGCGTTCACGACAATCGAGGCATGTGGGGCAAGCGCGCCCTCTAGAGCCGTCGTCCCGGTTTTAGGGACCGACAACAGAACCAGGCGCTGCTTTGAAAACACGAGCATATTTCGCCTCTTTTCCGGACTCGTCCCGGTTGTTCACGAGCATAAACCACTTGTTAATGCTTAATGGGAAAACTGTCACCATAAACAAACTTCTTGAAATGTTCTTGTTTTACCCTCATACGGGTTAGGAACAAGTCGAGAACAAACGCAATCATTGCCGCCCTTGGCCGGGTGTGGAATAAGGAAGCGAATGAATGGCAACGGCAGATCTTCTCTCCATGGATAACAAGCGCAACGCGGACAAGCAAAAGGCGCTCGACAGCGCCCTGGCTCAGATCGAACGGCAATTCGGGAAGGGCTCGATCATGAAGATGGGCGGCGACAATCCGATCGCCGACATCGAGGCGACCTCGACCGGGTCGATCGGGCTCGATATCGCGCTTGGCATCGGTGGCATTCCAAAGGGGCGCGTGGTCGAGGTTTACGGGCCCGAAAGCTCGGGCAAGACCACGCTGACCCTGCATTGCGTGGCCGAGGAACAAAAAAAGGGCGGCGTGTGTGCCTTTGTCGACGCGGAACACGCGCTTGACCCGATCTATGCGCGCAAGCTCGGCGTCGATCTTGATGAATTGCTCATCTCGCAGCCTGATACCGGCGAGCAGGCGCTCGAGATTGTCGATACGTTGGTGCGCTCAGGCGCGGTGAGCCTCGTGGTGGTTGATTCGGTGGCCGCTCTTACGCCCAAATCCGAGTTGGAGGGCGAGATGGGTGACAGCAGCGTTGGTGTGCATGCCCGCCTGATGAGCCAGGCGATGCGCAAGCTCACCGGCTCGATCAGCCGGACCAAATGCACGGTGATCTTCATCAACCAGATTCGCATGAAGATCGGCGTGATGTTCGGCAGCCCCGAGACCACGACGGGCGGCAATGCACTCAAGTTCTATAGCTCCGTGCGGCTTGATATCCGCCGGATCGGGGCGATCAAGGATCGCGACGAAGTGGTCGGCAATTCGACCCGCGTCAAGGTCGTCAAGAACAAGGTGGCACCGCCCTTCAAGCAGGTGGAATTCGATATCATGTACGGCGAGGGCATTTCCAAGACAGGCGAATTGCTCGATATGGGGGTCAAGGCGGGCGTCGTCGAGAAATCCGGCAGTTGGTTCAGTTACGGGGATGAGCGTATCGGACAGGGCCGGGAAAATGCCAAGACCTACCTCAAGGAGCATGCGCATATCGCGCTCGCCATCGAGGATAAGATCAGGGCCGCCCACGGGCTCGACTTTGACATGCCCGATGCGCCCGATGATGATGGCGATGACATCATGGAAGGGTGATCACAGCGATCCCATGCAAAAGGCCCGGGATGTCATTCCCGGGCCTTTTTTCTTGCGGTGGACATGCGGCGATGGCCCGGCTAAATCTGCGCAGATGCTGGCCACCCTATGCCCCGGAAAGAGATGCCCATGCCCACGCTGAATGAAATCCGTTCGACTTTTCTCAACTTTTTCGAACGAAATGACCATCGGGTCGTCGACAGCTCTCCGCTGGTGCCGCGCAACGATCCGACGCTCATGTTCACCAATTCCGGCATGGTGCAGTTCAAGAACTGCTTTACCGGGGTCGAGCACCGCGACTACACCCGCGCTGCGACCAGCCAGAAATGCGTGCGCGCCGGGGGAAAGCACAACGATCTCGACAATGTGGGTTATACCGCGCGCCACCATACGTTCTTTGAAATGCTGGGGAATTTCAGCTTTGGCGATTACTTCAAGGATCAGGCGATCCCTTATGCCTGGGATCTGCTGACCAAGGATTTCGGGATCGACAAATCCAAGCTTTTGGTGACGGTCTACCATACCGATGACGAAGCAGCGAATATCTGGAAGAAATACGCAGGCCTGAGCGATGACCGGATCATTCGCATCGCGACCGATGATAATTTCTGGTCGATGGGGCCAACCGGCCCCTGCGGTCCTTGCACCGAGATCTTCTACGATCACGGTCCCGACATCTGGGGTGGCCCTCCGGGCAGCGCCGAGGAGGATGGCGACCGCTTCATCGAAATCTGGAACCTCGTCTTCATGCAGAACGAGCGTTTCGCCGACGGCACGCAGCGCGATCTCGACATGCAGTCGATCGATACCGGCATGGGGCTGGAGCGGATCGGTGCGCTGTTGCAGGGCAAGCATGACAATTACGACACCGATCTGATGCGCCATCTGATTGAGGCGAGCGCCCATGCCACGAGCGCCGATCCCGACGGGCCGGGCAAGGTGCATCACCGGGTGATCGCCGACCATCTGCGTTCGACCTCGTTTCTGATCGCCGACGGCGTTATGCCCTCGAACGAGGGGCGCGGGTATGTCTTGCGTCGCATCATGCGCCGAGCGATGCGGCACGCGCATATTCTGGGGGCGAAGGACCCGGTCATGCACCGGCTGGTGCCGACGCTGGTGGCGCAGATGGGGCAGGCCTTTCCCGAATTGGGCCGCGCACAGGCGTTGATCGAGGAAACGCTACGGATCGAGGAGACCCGGTTCAAGCAGACGCTCGACCGTGGCTTGCGGCTGCTTGACGATGAACTGGCACAGCTGCCCGAGGGCGCAGCGCTGCCGGGTGAGGCGGCGTTCAAGCTCTACGACACGTTCGGCTTCCCGCTCGACCTGACGCAGGACGCGTTGCGCGAAAAAGGTCATACGGTCGACACTGATGGGTTCGATGCGGCCATGGCCGAGCAAAAGGCCAAGGCGCGCGCTGCTTGGACGGGTTCGGGCGAGGCGGCAGATCAGGCGATCTGGTTTGACATCGCCGAGGACAAGGGCACGACCGATTTCCTGGGCTATGACACCGAAACCGCCGAAGGCGAGATCGCCGCCATTGTCTCCGAGGGCGCTGTCAGCGATGCGGCGCGTAAGGGCGAGGCCTGCCAGATCGTGCTCAACCAGACTCCGTTCTATGCTGAATCGGGTGGTCAGGTGGGCGATTCCGGCACATTGGAAACCGAGAGCGGTCACGCGCGGATCACCGATACCAAGAAGGTTGCCGGTGTTTTCATTCATTTCGCTGAGGTTGAAAGCGGCGAGATCAAAAGCGGGCAGGCGGCGAAACTGGCGGTCGATCACGCCCGCCGTAGCGCCATTCGTGCAAACCACTCGGCCACGCATCTGTTGCACGAGGCGCTGCGCCGCGCGCTCGGGCCGCACGTTGCGCAGCGCGGCTCGCTCAATGCCTCGGACAGGCTGCGGTTTGACTTCAGCCATGCCAAGGCGCTCAGCCCCGAGGAAATGACCCAGGTCGAGGCCGAGGTGAACGCCTATATCCGGCAGAACGCGCCGGTTGAGACGCGGATCATGGTGCCTGACGACGCGCGCGATCTGGGGGCACAGGCTCTCTTTGGCGAGAAATATGGCGACGAGGTGCGGGTGGTTTCCATGGGAACGCTCGACGGGTCCGGCAAGGGCAGTGACGGGCGCACCTATTCGATCGAGCTGTGCGGCGGCACGCATGTGCGCCAGACCGGCGATATCGGTGTCTTCGTGACGCTTGGAGACAGTGCGTCGAGTGCCGGCGTGCGCCGGATCGAGGCGCTGTCCGGGGCCGCGGCCTTCGACTATCTCAGCGGACAGAGCGCGCGGTTGGCGCAGGTGGCGGGCGATCTGAAGACCCGTTCGGAGGAAGTGCCGGAGCGGGTAAAGTCGCTGATGGAGGAGCGCCGCGCCTTGGCCAACGAGGTGGCGCAGCTGCGTCGTGATCTGGCCATGGTGGGCGGGTCGGGGCAGGGCGAGGCCGTCGCCGCGCGAGATGTGGGCGGGGTCGCCTTTCTTGCGCAGGTGCTTTCGGGTGTGCAGGGCCGCGACCTGCCGCCATTGATCGACGAGCACAAGGCCCGGATGGGCAGCGGTGCGATCTTGCTTATTGCTGATACCGGCGGCAAAGTGGCGGTTGCGGCGGGTGTCACAGATGACCTGACGGCGCAGCTTTCGGCGGTCGATCTGGTTCGGGCGGCGGTGGCGGAATTGGGCGGAAAGGGCGGCGGTGGCCGACCCGACATGGCCCAGGGCGGCGGCAGCGATATCGGTGGGGCCGAGGCTGCGATCAAAGCGGCAGAGGGGGTTCTTGCCTCCTGAGGAGGATGAATGCGCGCCTATATCATCGGACGGATCACGGTCAACGACCCGCAGGACTATCAGGCCTATGCCGATCAGACCGTGGCCCTCGCCGAGAGGTTTGGGGGGCGGTTTCTGGTCAAGGGCGGAGAGCAGACCGCCCTAGAGGGCAACAGCCCGGAGCGTCACGTGATCATCGAATTTCCCGATCGGCAGGCCGCACTCGACTGGTATCACTCCGACGACTATCGCCGCATCCTGCCGCTTGCTCTGTCGTCGAGCAGCCGGGACATCGTCATCGTAGACGGTATCTGAACAGACAGGAGACCACCTCATGCCCGCCCTCTGGATCGCCCATGTGACCGTCACCAATGACGAGGCTTATGGCCGCTACGCCGCGCTTGCCGGGCCTGCCATCGCCAAGCATGGCGGCACATTCATCGCGCGCGGCGGGCGGTACGTGCAGATTGAGGGCAAGGAGCGTACGCGCAACGTGGTTGCCCGCTTTCCCAGTCTTGAGGCGGCGGAGACCTGTTATCACAGTCCCGAGTACCAGGAGGCGCTCGACCATGCGCGCGGCGCGTCGGAGCGGGAATTGGTAATCGTGGAAATCACGGACTAGGCTGGTCGCCGCAAACCGTGGCCCTAATTTCTATTGCGAAGGGGGTGTGGGATGCGGTTTTTACTTTGTATCTGGCTTGCTGCGAGCGCAACTTGCGTCACGGCGCAGGGGCTTGACGCGCTGAAACAGCCGGGGGTCGTTGCGCTCATGAGGCACGCGCTTGCGCCCGGAACGGGAGATCCGGCAGGGTTCGCGGTCGACGATTGCAGCACCCAGCGCAATCTGGATGTCCGCGGTCGAGAGCAGGCCCGGCGTACTGGCGATGCGCTGCGTGGTGCTGGTGTCACGTTTGATCTTGTCTGGACTAGCCAATGGTGCCGGGCACGTGACACCGCTTTATTGATGGAGATGGGAGATGTGAAGGAAAAGCCACCGCTCAATTCCTTCTTCGCCGGGCGTGGCGACCGGGCAGGCCAGACAGCGGCAGCGCTTGATCTGATCGCGGAGTTGCCTGCGGATGAGCGGCTCCTGATCGTGACGCATCAGGTTAATATCACGGCGTTGACCGGGCGTGGCGTTGGCTCGGGTGAGATTATCGTCACCCGACGCACGGGTGACGGGCTTGAGATGGTTGATCGTTTTCTCGTCGCTCCATAAGCGTCTAGCGCTTGCCGTAATACAGCCCGACGACGTGCTCGGCCTCGGCGAAGAACAGCCAGCGCGAAGCAGCTATGCCTGAGATATGGCCGAGAACCGCGACGAGCGCCAGCATATGCGAGAACGGCAGCAGCAGGAACGCCACGGGCAGCACATAGCCAAGCCCGAAGGCAATGACGCGCAGTTTCATCGCGTGTTTGCGCCCGACCTGATGCACCATTTCCCGCAACAGGTAGTTGGTGCCGGTATGCGGCGGCTCGAACGCGCGCACGCTGCCGATATTGCCGAGACCGGTCGCGGTCGCCATGTCGGTGCCTGAGGTGGCGAAGGCCCCGTCGCCGCGCACCCACCACAGGATTTGCAGCACACCGGCGATGGGAATAAGGATCAGCGCGGCGCTGATTTCCCCGGCCAGCAGCGCACCCCCTGCCAGCGAAATGGCAATCAGCAAGGCCGGGGTCAGAGGGGTGTTCCAGCGCGGCACGGTTTTCATCTGCGTGTAGATCATCGAGGTGGTGAACACCGTACCGAGCGACAGCAGGGCACCGACCCAGCCGAGAGCCGCCAGCCGGGTGTCGAAGAACACCAGCCCCGCGCCATAGGCGGCCATGACCAGAAGGGCGGCGACAGCGCAGACGCCTTCGCGCGACAACCAGCTAGAGCGCCATTGGCTGAACGCCTTCCACGCGCGTTCAGGATGCCCGAGGTGAAAGGTCGAGGCCAGGAGACCGCCCACGGCGAGCGCATAGGCGATGGCGAAGAAGGCGAAGGCAACCCAGCCGGTGGCGGCAGGCAGGCCAAGCCCCAGCCAGATCAGCAGGCCAAACCCAAGCCCCGAGAGGGTGGTGAAGACGATGACAGACGGGGCGGGATGCATCAGATCTTCTCCAATGTGCGGTCGAGCCAGCCTAGGAAGCCCTTTGGCTCTTCCATCACCGGCTCCAGAAACGGGGCGAGCACGTCGATGTCGCCCGTCGGTTTGGGTTGGTCCAGCGTATCCTTGGGGCGGGGCGGCAGGTATTGGTTGACGGGTTTCGTGCCCTGTTCCGGCATGAGATCCATGCCGTCGCGCTCTGCCACTAGCTGGCTGACGTCGCTGTCGGGATCGCCGAGATCGCCGAAATGCCGTGCGTTCGACGGGCAGGTGCGCACGCAGGCCGGCACGCGGTCCTCCTCGGGCAGGTTCTCGTTATAGATGCGGTCGACGCAGAGGGTGCATTTTTTCATCACCCCCTCGGCCTGATCCATTTCGCGCGCGCCGTAGGGGCAGGCCCATGCGCAGAGCCCGCAGCCGATGCAGTCGCTCTCGTTGACCAGAACGATGCCGTCCTCGACCCGCTTGTAGCTGGCCCCCGTCGGACAGACGGTGACGCAGGGCGCATCCTCGCAATGCAGGCAGGATTTGGGAAAATGCACCAGCTGTGCTGCGGGATGCGGCATGGCGGAGGTCGCCAGCGGCTGCACCTCGTAGCTGTGCACGCGGTTGAGAAAGGTGCCGGATGGGTCGGCGCCGTAGGGGTCCTGATCGGAGAGCGGCGCGCCGTAATTCTCGGTGTTCCAGCCCTTGCAGGACACCACGCAGGCGTGACAGCCGACGCAGGTATCAAGGTCAATCACGAGGCCGAGTTTGCGGGTTGTGGTTTCGGGAAGCGTGGTCATGCGGGGCGCTCCTCAAGTATGTGGGGGCGGATGCTCACCGGCTCTTCGCGGGTCTTGTCCCAAGTGACGATGAACCAGATGAACGAGCCAACACCGAAGGCGACAAAGGCCAGAATGGCGAGCAATGTCAGAGTCTTGCCGCTCATTTCCCGACCTTCCATTCCAGGTGGTCGGGGCCTTTCCCGACCGGTGATTTGATCGGCGCGAAGGCGGGTTGCGCCTCTGCCGGGGCGGTGGATTTCTCGATCTTCACCCGCAGATCGAACCACGCCGCCTGCCCGGTGATCGGATCGGAGTTGGACCATCTGAGACCGTCGCCCTTGGGCGGTAATAGCTCGTGAATGAGGTGGTTGAGCAGGAAACCGCGCGTCGCCTCGGGCGCGTCCTCGGAGAGCGCCCAGGCCCCCTTACGCTTGCCGATGGCGTTCCAGGTCCAGACGGTGTTCTCATTGAGCGCGGCCATGTGGGCGACCGGCACGGTGATCTCGCCATGCGCCGAGGTGACGCGCGCCCAATCGCCGTCACTAAAGCCGTGTTTCTCCCACAGCTTGGTCGGCAGGTAGAGCGGGTTCTGCCCGTGGATTTGCCGCAGCCAGGCGTTTTGCGTGCCCCAGCTATGGTACATCGCCATCGGGCGCTGCGTCAGGGCATGGACCGGGAATTCCTCGGTATCGACGCTGTCGTCCTCGAAGGGCGGATACCAGATCGGCAGCGGGTCCATCATGGATTTGATCCGCTCGCGCAGGTGATCGGGCGGTTGACGCTCGCCATGGCCTTCGGCGGCAAGCTGGAACTTGCGCATCGGCTCGGCGTAGAGGTCGAAGATATAGGGCTGCGGTTTGTCGAAAATGCCCATGCCGACGGCCCAGTCCTGATAAGCCATGTTCCACGGCTTGTAGTAATTGGCACCCTCGGGGATGTGGCTGACGAAAAAGCCGCCGTTTTCGATATAGCGGTCGATCTGCGCCGGGTTGGGCGCGCCGCGCCCCACATCCTCGCCATTGCCGCGAAAGCCCGCCAGCGGGCCGATGCCCGGCTTGCGCTCGTGATTGACCATGTAATCGGCATAATCGGTGTAGCGCGGCGTGCCGTCCTCGGCGGTAAAGCCGGGCAACTTCAGCTTGTTGGCCTGTTGCACCAGCACCGTCTGAAAGCCGCGCACGTCCCGGTCGGGCTCGATCACCGGCCAGCGGATCGCGTCCGCCGCTGCGTCCGCCTCGCAAATTGGGCGGTCGAGCAGCGAGATGCAGTCGTGCCGCTCCAGATAGGTGGTGTCGGGCAGGATCAGATCGGCATAGGCGACCATTTCGGAACTGTAGGCATCCGAATAGATGATGCGCGGAATGACATAGTCGCCATTCTCATCGGTGTCCGTCAGCATCTCCATCACGCCGCGCGTATTCATCGAGGAATTCCACGACATGTTGGCCATGTACATGAAGAGCGTGTCGATCTTGTACGGGTCGCCCGCATGGGCGTTGGAGATCACCATATGCATAAGCCCATGCGCCGACATCGGGTTTTCCCAGGTGAACGCCTTGTCGATGCGGGCCGGGCTGCCGTCCTCTTTGAGCGCGAGGTCTTCGGGGCCACGCACAAAGCCCAGATGCGGGCCGTCAAGCGGCTGGCCGGGCGCGCTCTTGCAATGTGGCGTGGGGTGGGCGCTCACCGGTTTGGGGTAAGGCGGCTTGAACCGAAAGCCGCCGGGCACCTCGACCGTGCCGAGCAAGATTTGCAGCACATGCAGCGCGCGGGCCGTCTGGAAGCCATTGGAATGGGCCGATATTCCGCGCATGGCGTGAAAGCTGACCGGGCGGCCGGTCATCGTCTTGTGCGTCTCGCCGCGGAAATCGGTCCATTCGTGATCGAGGGTGAACGCCTCGTCAAAGGTCACGCGGGCGATCTCGGCGGCGATGCGGCGGATCTTGTCTGGCGTGATGCCGCAGCGCTCGGCCACCGCCTCGGGGGCGTATTGCGGGTCAAGATACCGCTCGGCCATCAGGTGCATGACCGGGCGATGCGTGATGCCATCCACCTCATGCGTGGCGCTCAGGTCGGGGCGCACGCCGGGGGTGTCGAAGGCCATCAGCTTGCCGGTCTTGCGGTCTATGACTGTCGGTTTTCCGTCGGTATCGCGTAGGAAAAGCCCATGCTCGGGCGAGTTCGGATCGGCATTCACCAGAACCGGCGCGTTGGTGTAGCGGGCGAGATAATCGAGGTCGATCTTGCCTGCTCGCATCAATTCGTGGATCAGCGACAGGATGAAAAGCCCGTCGGTGCCAGGCGTGATGCCCACCCAATCGTCGGCCACGGCGTTATAGCCCGAGCGGATCGGATTCACCCCGATCACCCGCGCGCCCCGCGCCTTGATCTTGCCGATGCCCATCTTGATCGGGTTGCTGTCATGGTCCTCGGCCACGCCGAACAGCATGAAGAGCTTGGTATGGTCCCAATCCGGCTGTCCGAACTCCCAGAACGCGCCGCCCATCGTGTAGATGCCGCCCGCGGCCATGTTGACCGAGCAAAAGCCGCCATGCGCTGCAAAATTCGGCGTGCCGAAATTCTGCGCCCAGTAACCGGTGAAGCTCTGGCTTTGATCCCGCCCGGTGAAAAAGGCGAGCTTTGACGGGTCGGTCTTGCGAATCGGCTCCAGCCAGTCGCAGGCGATTTGCAGCGCCTCGTCCCAGCTGATCTCCTCGAACTCGCCCGAGCCACGGGGGCCGACGCGCTTCAACGGCGCACGCAGCCGCGAGGGGGCGTTGACCTGCATGATCCCCGCCGACCCCTTGGCGCAGAGCACGCCCTTGTTCACCGGGTGGTCGCGGTTGCCCTCGATATACGCGACCTTGCCGCCCTTCATGTGCACGTTGATGCCGCAGCGGCAGGCGCACATGTAACAGGTGGTCTTGCGCACCTCGTCTGAGACGTGGGGCGAAGTGTCGATGCGTGGCTGATGATGCGTCATGGCTGGGCCTTGTCCTTGGTCGGCGTCACGTTAGGGCAGACGAAGTCTGGCCGCGACCGTTTTCTGAGATCTTTGCATTTCCTGAACATCCGTCTTGGAAATCCCGAAGACAGAGGTTCAATGTTCCGGTTTTCATGGTGGCGTTGCATTCAGGAGATGAAGCGCATCGGCGGCGATCATGCGTTCCTCCTGCGCGGGTACGATCCAGCCGGTGATGGCGGAGGTGTCGGCGTGCAGGCGTGTGTCGCCGCGCGTGTTCGCCGCCTCATTCAGCTGCGCGCCGAGCCATGCCAGCCCCTGAAAGATGCGGGCGCGGATGGGGGCCGCGTTCTCTCCGATACCGCCGGTGAAGGCCACGGAATCGAGCCCCTCCATCGCCACGATCAGCGACCCCGCATGGCGGAGGGCCCAGTAGCAGAAATGGTCAGTGGCAAAGCGCGCCTCTGCCGTGTCCGCCTCCATCAGCGCGCGCATGTCCGACAGCCCGCCCGAGAGGCCACGTAGCCCGCTTTCCTTGTTCAGCAAGTGGTGCGTGGCCGCGATCCCGTCTTCCTCGGCGAGGCGCAGCACGGCGTTGCCGTCGATCTCGCCGGTGCGGGTGCCCATGGTCAGCCCGCCAAGCGGCGAATAGCCCATGGTGGTGGCCAGTGATTGCCCGTCGCGGATGGCACAGATGGAGGCCCCGTTGCCGAGGTGAAAGGCGAGCAGGCGCTTGGGCAGCGTCGTGCCGGTGAGGCTCGGCATATGCCGTACCAGCGAGGCGTAGGAGGTGCCGTGAAATCCGTAGCGCCGGATGCCGCGCGCCTCGATCCCGGCGGGCACGGCATAGCGCGCAGCCACCTCGGGGTTTGTCGCATGAAAGGCGGTGTCGAATGTGGCGGTCTGCGGCAGATCGGGGGCAAGGCGCGCCAGCGTCTTTATGGCGGCAAGGTTATGCGGGTTGTGCAGCGGCGCGAGCGCCGAACAGCGGTCAATCGCCGCGATCACCTCGGGCGTGACGCGCGCCGGTTCGGTCAGTTCGGTGCCGCCATGCACAACGCGATGCGCGGCGGCGCGAAAGCGGCTGAAAGGCAGACCGTTCGCCTCCAGCCCCGAGAGCACCGCCTGCAGCGCGCTCTCGTGATCCGGGAAATCCTGCGCGGACTTCTTTACGGTGCCCAGTTTCAACTGTCCCGTGCCGCCGATACCCTCGGCGATCCCGGTCAGTTTCTCGGTCAGATCGCCGTCGGAAACCGCGAGTTTGATCGATGAGGATCCGGCGTTCAGGACCAGTATGAGATCGCTATCCGCCGGATCACTCATAGTCTCAGACCTGCTGCTCGCGCATATCGGCCGCGTTGATGCCTGCAACGGCGACGGGCTTTTTCATCGCGTCGCGGCGGAACGGATCGCCGAGTTCCTGATTGAGCAGCACCTCGATCAGCGTCGTGGTGTTGTTCTCCATCTGATCCTTGATCGCCTGATTGAGCGCGTCGGTGAGCGCATCCATCGTCTTGACCTGCACGCCCTTGAGACCACAGGCCTGCGCGATGCCAGCATAGGACACCTTGGTATCCAGTTCCGTGCCAACGAAATTGTCGTCGAACCACAGCGTCGAGTTGCGCTTTTCTGCGCCCCACTGGTAGTTGCGGAAGACGATCTGCGTGACCGGCGGCCACTCGTCGCGGCCAATGGCGGTCAGCTCGTTGACGGCGATGCCAAAGGCACCATCGCCCGCAAAGCCCACGACGGGCACGTCCGGCTGGCCGATCTTGGCGCCGATGATCGACGGCAGGCCATAGCCACAGGGGCCGAAGAGGCCCGGCGCGAGGTATTTGCGCCCCTCCTCAAAACTGGGATAGGCGTTGCCGATGGCGCAGTTGTTGCCGATATCCGACGAAATGATCGCCTCTTTCGGCAGCGCGGCCTGAATGGCACGCCACGCCATGCGCGGGCTCATCCAGTCGGGCTTGTCGGCGCGGGCGCGCTCATTCCAGTTGGTGCCGGGGTCGTCCTCTTCGTGATCCATCGAGGAGAGCTGCTGCGCCCAGGTGGATTTCGTCTGTGCGATCAGCGCCTTGCGCTCGTCGCGACCGGCATCACCCGCGCTGTCGGCGAGGGTGCCGAGGATTGAGGTCGCAACCTTTTTCGCGTCGCCCACGATGCCCACGGTGACCTTCTTGGTCAGGCCGATACGGTCGGGGTTGATATCGACCTGAATGATCTTGGCCTCCTTGGGCCAGTAGTCGATGCCATAGCCCGGCAGGGTCGAGAACGGGTTGAGGCGCGTGCCGAGGCAGAGCACGACATCGGCCTTTGCGATCAGTTCCATGCCCGCCTTGGAGCCGTTATAGCCAAGCGGACCGGCAAAAAGCGGGTGCGAACCGGGGAAGGCGTCATTGTGCTGATAGCCCACGCAGACCGGCGCATCGAGACGTTCGGCCAGTTGCCGCGACGCGTCGATGCCACCCGCCAGAACCACGCCCGCGCCGTTGAGAATGACCGGAAACTTGGCCTCGCTCAGCAGCTTGGCCGCTTCGGCAATCGCCGTCTCGCCGCCCGAGGGACGCTCGAATTCGACGATGGCGGGCAGATCGACATCAATCACCTGCGTCCAGAAATCGCGGGGGATGTTGATCTGCGCAGGCGCCGAGGCGCGCTTGGCCTGAAGGATCACGCGGTTGAGCGTTTCGGCGATGCGGGTGGGGTCGCGCACCTCTTCCTGATAGGCGACCATGTCCTCGAAGAGCTTCATCTGCTCGACCTCCTGAAAGCCGCCCTGACCGATGGTCTTGTTGGCGGCCTGCGGGGTGACGAGCAGGAGCGGCGTGTGGTTCCAGTAGGCGGTTTTCACGGCAGTCACGAAATTGGTGATGCCGGGGCCGTTTTGCGCGATCATCATCGACATCTTGCCGGTCACGCGGGTGTAGCCATCGGCCATCATGCCCGCAGAGCCCTCATGCGCGCAGTCCCAGAAGGTGATTCCCGCCTTCGGGAAAATATCCGAAATCGGCATCATCGCCGACCCGATGATCCCGAATGCGTGTTGGATTCCATGCATTTGCAGAGTTTTTACAAAGGCTTCTTCGGTGGTCATTTTCATGGGTTTCATCCTTCGGGTCGGGCGCAATCCGGCGCCGGGCGTGAATATCTGCACGGACCCTAGCCGCGCGGGCGGGGCAGTTCTAGGGCCAGTTGATTATGTCAGATAGTGCCAAGTAGGCAAATTAATGAGAACAGCGGTATCAATAACATAAGATTTCATTGTGTGGACGCGTGAGGTAAATCTGCCTAATTGGCCGCTAAGGATCTGATATAAAGACAAGAGTGCCTCCCTCTGTTAGCTCCGTGGCTTACCCGGAAAAATCCGCCAATTCGCGTGCCAGTAACGCGATGCCGGGGGCGATACGCTCCGATGGGATAGAGGAATAGGCGAGGCGGTAGAAATTGCGCGGGCGGCGGTCACCGTGAAAGAACGGGGCACCCGGTTCCACCAGAACGCCACGCTTGCGCAGGCGCGCGTCAAGTTGGCCCATATCGACATGGGCGGGGGCCTCCATCCATATGGACGATCCGCCAAAGACCCCGCGCCCGGCGACGTCGAGCCCGTGTTCGGAAAGCGCCTCCTCCATCACTTTGCGGCGGCGGCCAAAGACCTGGCCCATCCTCCGCACGAGGCTGTCGTAATGCCCCAGTGACAGGAAATAGGCCGCCGTGCGCTGGATATGGCCCGGCGGGTGCCGCAGCACCGAGGCGCGCAGGGCCCGACATTCGCGGATAAACGCTTTGGAGCCAACAAGATAGCCAAGGCGCAGGCCCGGAAAGATCGACTTGGAAAAGCTGCCGACATAGATCACACGTCCCTCGGTATCCAGCGATTTGAGGGCTGGCAGGGGCGCGCGGAGAAAGGAGACCTCGAACTCGTAATCATCCTCGACGATCAGCGCACCCATATCGGCGGCCTTGGCCAAGAGCGCCTCGCGCCGGGCGCGGGGCATGGTGGCGTTGGTCGGGGCCTGATGGCTGGGGGTGGTAAAGATTACATCGGCCTGATCCGGCAGCGCCTCGGGCGGCAGGCCGTCGCGGTCCACGTTCACTGGCAGAAGATGACAGCGCGATTGAGTGAGAATGTCGCGTAGCGCGTGGTAGCAGGGGTTCTCGATCACCGCCCTGCGGCGCTGTGTCAGCAGCACCTGTGCGGTCAGCCAGAGCGCGTTCTGCGCGCCCATTGTGACAAGAATTTCAGAAGGTTGCGCAAGGATACCGCGACGCGGCAAAGTGTGGCGGGCAATGAATTCGATCAGTTCGGGATCGTCCTGATCGTAGTAATCGGCGGTCAGCGCCTGAAAATCCTTTTGCCCGAGCGCGCGCAGCGCGCAATGCCGCCAGTTGGTGTGATCGAAGAGCGCCGGATCGGTCTGGCCATAGATGAACGGATAGGGGTAGCGCGCCCAGTCCTGCGGCTTCTCGGGCGTGTCGCCGCCGGTGAAGCGACGCCCCAAAGCGCGCGTCCAGTCGATCGTGTCGGCACGTGGTGTGGAAGTGGTAAAGGCCGGTGGTTCGGGTGCGTTTTCAGACACATAATAGCCGGAGCGGTCGCGGGCCTCGAGATAATCATTGGCCTGCAATTCGGTCAGCGCCAGGGTCACGGTGATCCGGCTCACCCCGAGATGGGCGGCGAGTTTGCGCGATGAGGGCAGCTTTTCGCCCTTGCGGAAACGGCCCGACAGAATGCCCTGCGCGATCATCTGCTGGATCTGCGCCTGCAATGTGCCCTCCGCCTCGGGGGCGAGAAAGAATGTTTCAACCGGAATCGCCATGAGAACCAGAGTAGTTTGGACTTATGACTTGCGCAATCTGGTCCGAACGTGAACGGACAGCCATTGTGATCTTGGCGCTCTATTCACGGAATTCACCTCAGGAGATCGGGAACGTTTGATCAAAGCATTTCTGGCCCTCGTCCGAGTAGTGGATGATCCGGCTCCCGGGCACGCGCCGGACCCAGCCCAAGGTTTCGAAATGCGCGAGCAGGCCCCGGCCAAGACGGCCGGCCAGGTGAGACCGGCGATCCGACCAATCAAGGCAGTCACGACACAGCGGCGTGCGGGGCGAGGGCAGGGTTTCAAGGTCCAGCCCGAGTTGGGTGACAAACGCCTGCCCCGAGGTGGTAAGGTGCAGCATGTCCCCATCGTGGCGCAGGAAGTCGCGGGCTATCAGGCTGTCATACATCCGGGTGCCCATGGCCCCGGCCAGATGGTTGTAGCAGATCCGTGCATGGCGCATCGCCCGGTCGCGTGGTCCGGGGCGCGTGCGCAACCGGCCAGTGCCTGCCGCAAGGCCCATCAGCGCCTCAAGCACATGCGCCACATCTTCGGAGCCGAGCGTGAAGTACTTGTGCCGCCCCTGCTTGCGCACCCGGATAAGGCTGGCGTTTTCGAGTTTCGAGAGATGCGACGACGCGGTTTGCAGGGTGACGCCCGCCTCGGATGCCAACTCGGACGCGGTGAGGGCCTTGCCGCTCATCAAGGCGGTCAGGATGTTGGCGCGGGCCGGGTCACCGATGAGCGCCGCGATTTGCGCGATATCAGGTCCGTCTTTCATGGTTCGATCATAGTCGAAGCATTTGCATGTCGCAAGTGGCTAGGATCAACGCAGCCAGCCAAGGAGGACCAAATGCTGACCTGTGTGATCCGTTACCATATCGACCCGACCAAGAGGGACCCATTCAGCCGATACGCACGCAACTGGGCGGTAGCGATCCCACGCTGCGGCGCGGACCTGATCGGATACTTCGCTCCGCATGAGGGCAGCAGCACGCTGGCTTATGGCATATACAACGTGGCGTCGCTGGCCGATTATGAGGCCTATCGCGCGCGACTGGCAGATGACCCGCTCGGGTGCGAAAACTATGCTTTTGCCCAGAAAGAGAAGTTTTTGTTGCGCGAGGATCGGACTTTCCTGAAGCTGGTGCCTGCGGCAACGGGAGGCGCGGAATGATCGCGATCATATTCGAGGTGGAACCGGCGGAGGGGCAGAAAGAGCCCTATCTGGAAATGGCGGCGAAGATGCGCTCGCTGGTCGAGGGGATCGAGGGGTTCATCAGCGTCGAGCGGTTCCAGAGCCTGACCAACCCCGGCAAGCTCCTGTCGCTGAGTTTTTGGGAGGACGAGGCGGCGGTCGAGCGGTGGCGCAAGCTGCGCGCGCACCGGCAGGCACAGAGCGCCGGGCGCGAGGTGATGTTCGATGACTACCGTTTACGCGTGGTCAGCGTCATCCGCGACTACGGCAAGCACGACCGCGCCGAAGCCCCGAAGGACAGCCTTGAGGCGCATGGCGGCTGACATATCTCTCGCCAAGCTGTGATTTGATTGCGGGAATATATGCCGCTAGCCAGAGGGCATCTGGAACAGGGGCGAGTGCGATGGCTTTGAACGAGAAGATCACCCTTTCGCCGCAGGACAAGTTGGACGGGCTGGCGCTCTTGGTATTGCGGCTGGGGCTGGCGTGGTTCATTTTCCTGTGGGCCGCGCACAAGGTGATCACGCCCAAGCAATACCAGAACCTCGCGCGGCATTTCGACGGCGTGGATGTGAGCCTGATGCAGGTCTACGTGCTGGGCGGTGTGCAGATTGCGCTCTGCGTGCTGGTGGCGGTCGGACTGTTTCGGTATTTCAGCTATGGCAGTCTTCTGGTGATGCACTTCTTCACCGTCACCCGCCGGTGGGAGGGGTTTTTCGATCCCTTCGCGGTGAATGACCGGGGGTTTCCGGTCAATCGCAACCAGGTGATTGACTTGGCGGTGCTGGGGGCGTTCATCGCACTGCTGCTGCTGATCCGGCGTGACCATTTCAGCATCGGCGGCTGGCTGGCCCGCCACGATCGCGCCCGCTGGTGGATGTAAGCGCCGCGATCAGCTGCCCAGAATGACCTTGACGTAGTTCCGGGTTTCCTTGAACGGGGGAACGCCGCCGTATTTCTGGACTGCCCCCGGACCCGCGTTATAGGCCGCCAGGGCCAACCGCCAGGATCCGAATGTGCGGTATTGCTCGGCGAGATAGCGTGCGCCGCCTTCCAGGTTCTGACGTGGATCATGTGGATTGACACCCAGCACCCGTGCGGTCTGTGGCATGAGCTGCGCCAGCCCGATTGCCCCCTTGTGTGAGACAGCATCGGCGCGCCAGCCCGATTCCTGCTGCACCAGCCGCAGGAACAGATCCTCGGGCACGCGATAGCGCCGTGCCGCCTGCTTCGCGATGTCGAGATAGGGCCCCCGATACGCCCCGCGAAATGCCGGGGCACTCTCTCCCCACATGGTCGGGGCCTGAAACCGCTGCGGTTGGAGGCGGACAGAATTGTTGTACTGTTGCCGGGCGCGATTATCCAGAACCCGTGTCTGCGAGTCGAACTGCGACAATCGTCCTTTTGTGGACAAGACATCGGCCTGCGCGCCAAGTGACGTCGTCAGTGCCGCAATCAGCGTCGCACTCGTCAGTCTCAACATCTATGCTGTCCCCATCACCCGATTGTCGGGCAATATACGGAAAATCCCCAAAGATTCGAGGCATTTTTTGCTGCGAGACAGGCCTGCTGTGCGATATCCTGCTCATTTGAGGCGTATTTTAACCTTTCCTTCATGTCGTTGGGGTGGTGTAACCATCGCAATGCAAGGACCACTCGATTCAAGGAGGGCGCGATGGCCGGCTCTGTCAACAAGGTAATCATCATCGGCAATCTGGGCCGCGACCCGGAGGTGCGGACATTCCAGAATGGCGGAAAGGTCTGCAATCTGCGTATCGCCACCTCCGAGAACTGGAAGGATCGCAACACCGGCGAGCGGCGCGAACGCACCGAGTGGCACTCGGTCGCGATCTTTTCCGAAGGGCTCGTGCGGGTTGCGGAACAGTATCTGCGCAAGGGCTCCAAGGTCTATCTGGAGGGCAAGCTGCAAACCCGGAAATGGCAGGACCAGTCCGGCCAGGACCGCTATTCGACCGAGGTTGTTCTTCAGGGGTTTGACGCAACCCTCGTGATGCTCGACGGGCGCAGCGAGGGCGGCGGCGGTGGTGGCGGAAGCTATGGCGGCAGCCAGGATCCGGGCTATGGCGGCGGCGATTATGGCGGCGGTAGCGATGCCGGCGGTGGCGGTGACAGCCGCCCGTCGCGCGACATGGATGATGAAATTCCGTTCTGATCCCACGCCCCGAGGGCCGCGTCATACACGCGGCCCTTTTGCATCAGGGTGGCCCGCTGTCGCGCGGTGACCACAGACCGGCATGCCGCGACGGCGCATGGCGCGCTTTGCCTCTGGTCTTTCCGCGCTGCGGCATGTAGGGCGCGGACCATCACGGAACAGGACACCCCCCAATGGATCTGCGCAACATCGCTATCATCGCCCACGTTGACCACGGCAAGACCACACTCGTGGATGAATTGCTGAAGCAGTCTGGTGCCTTCCGCGCCAATCAGGCGGTGGATGAGCGCGCCATGGACAGCAACGATCTGGAGCGCGAACGCGGCATCACGATCTTTGCCAAGCCGACCAGCCTGATGTGGAAAAAGACCCGCATCAACATCGTCGACACCCCCGGCCACGCCGATTTCGGCGGTGAGGTGGAGCGCATTCTGAGCATGGTCGACGGGGTCGTCCTGCTGGTCGATGCCGCCGAGGGGCCGATGCCGCAGACCAAGTTCGTCACCTCCAAGGCGCTGCGCCTCGGGCTGCGGCCCATCGTGGTGCTCAACAAGGTCGACAAGCCCGATGCCGAGCCTGACCGCGCGCTGAACGAGTGTTTCGACCTTTTCGCCAATCTCGACGCCAACGACGATCAGTTGGATTTTCCGCATATGTATGCCTCGGGCCGCTCGGGCTGGGCCGATCACGAGTTAGACGGCCCCCGCAAGGATCTCTCGGCGCTGTTCGAGTTGATCGTGAATCACGTCCCGGCCCCCAAGCAGATCGCGCATGTGGACGACGATTTCCGCATGCTCGCCACCACGCTCGGCGCTGACCCCTTTGTCGGTCGCCTGCTGACGGGCCGTGTCGAATCCGGCCGCCTCAAGGTCGGGCAGACGGTGCAGGCGCTCAGCCGCATCGGCCAGAAGATCGAGCAGTTCCGCGTTGCCCGTATTCAAGCCTTCCGGGGTCTTGCAAGTCAGGATATCGAAGAGGCGACCGCAGGCGATATCGTCAGCCTCGCGGGCATGTCAAAGGCCACCGTGGCCGATACGATTTGCGCGCTTGCCGTGGAAGAGCCGATCGAAGCACAGCCCATCGATCCGCCCACTATCACCGTCACGTTCGGCATCAATGACAGCCCGCTCGCGGGTCGCGACGGCAAGAAGGTGCAGAGCCGCGTCATTCGCGAGCGCCTGATGAAGGAGGCGGAATCGAACGTCGCCATCAAGATCAGCGACACCCCCGGCGGTGAAGCGTTCGAGGTTGCGGGCCGCGGCGAATTGCAGATGGGCGTGCTGATCGAGAACATGCGCCGCGAGGGGTTTGAGCTTTCGATCTCGCGGCCGCAGGTCTTGATGCGCGAAGGCGAGAACGGCGAGCGGCTGGAGCCCATCGAAGAGGTCACCATCGACGTCGATGACGAATATTCCGGCGCGGTGATCGAAAAGATCACCGGCCCGCGCAAGGGCGAGCTGGCCGAGATGAAACCGGCGGGGGCAGGCAAGACGCGGATCATCGCACATGTGCCGTCGCGCGGGTTGATCGGCTATCACGGCGAGTTTCTGACAGATACGCGCGGTACCGGCGTGCTCAACCGGGTGTTTCACGGCTGGGCCCCTCATAAGGGCCCAATCCCCGGCCGTCGCGCGGGCGTTCTGATCTCGATGGAAAACGGCGATGCCGTGGCCTTTGCCCTGTGGAACCTTGAAGATCGTGGGCGCATGTTCATCGGCGCGCAGGCCAAGGTCTATACCGGCATGATCATCGGTGAGCACAGCCGCGAGAACGATCTCGAGGTGAACCCCCTGAAGGGCAAGAAACTGACCAACGTGCGGGCCTCCGGCACCGACGAGGCCGTGCGCCTGACCACGCCGATCACGCTCAGCCTTGAAGAGGCGATTGCCTATATCGACGATGACGAGTTAGTGGAAGTGACACCGAACGCGATCCGGTTGCGCAAGCGCTATCTCGATCCGCATGAGCGCAAGCGCATGTCCAAATCGAAGTGAGTCTTGCGGCGCGCGCGCTGGATTCATCCGCCGCGTGCGCTGCTCAGCCCTTGAAGCCGATCTTGTAAAGGTGAATTTCGTTGGCCGGGTGCTTCTCGGCATTCACCAATCGCCCGTTGTGGTGATTGTAGAGCGCGCGCCAATAGGGCTGGATGATGACGCCTTCGTCGCGCAGGATGGTTTCCAACTGTGCCATGATCCCGCGCCGAGTTTCGGGGTCAGAGAGGCGATTGGCCTCGTCCAGAAGGGCGTCGAACGCGTCATTTGAAAAACCGGTCTCGTTCCAGACGGCTCCGGTGCGGTAGGCGAGGGCGAGCACCTGCACGTCGAGCGGTCGGTGGTTCCATTGCGTGCCGGAGAACGGGTAGTCGCGCCAGTTCGCCCAAAAGGTCGCACCCGGGACGATCCGCCGGTCCACCCGCAGTCCCGCGTCGCGCAGTTGGGCCGCCACGGCATCACCGGTATTACGCTGCCATTCATCATCGACGGTGACCAGTTCATGCTTGAAGCCGAGGAGCCCGGCCGTCTCGATCTGGGCCCGGGCCTTGGCCGGATCATAGGCTGCAGGCCCGATATCGGCATAGGCGGGATGGATCGGGCTGACATGGTGGTTGGCGGCCAGGGTGCCGCGCCCGTTATAGCCGAGTTCCAGGCAGATCGCGTTATCGACGGCGAGCGCGAGCGCGCGGCGCACCGCTGCGTTGCGATAGGGGTTGCTGCCGACAAGTGCCGCGTTCTGTGATCCACGGATCACCAGCGTCGCCGCCGTTTCGGCGCGGGTCGCGGTCCAGCCGATGGCATCCATCGCGTCGATAAAGGCCCCCACGGACTCGTAGAGCAGATCAATCGCGCCGTCATCTGCGGCCGCGAGCCAGGACGACGGATTGGTGCCGAGGTCGATGAACTCGACCCGATCAAGCCATGGCCCACCAAACACCTCGGTCCCCCACCAGTCGTGATCAGGGTGGCGTTCGAGGACGCAGCTTTCGCCGACGGTCATGCTGATGGGGCGAAATGGGCCGGTGCCTATGCCATGGGTGAAGGGATCTCCGCCCTCATAGCTTTCATGGACAATGGCTGCTGGATAGTCAGACATGTTGGCAATCAGCGCGATATCGGGTTGCGACAGGCTGAGTGCGACGGTGAAATCATCGACGACCGTGATCGCCCCGTCGCGGAGCTGTCCGGTTTCCGGGTTGATCAGGGCGGCGAAGCGGCTTGCCATGGAATTGCCCAAGGCGCGCGTATCGCACCAGCGGGTGATGTTGCGGGCAACGTCAGCAGCGGTGAAGGGATCACCGTTGTTCCAACGCACACCGGGGCGGACATGCAGGAGATATTCGGTGGCGTCGGCATTGATCTCCCACGCTTTGAGGAGCATGCCGGTAAAGGTGCCATCGCCTCGGTATTCCACCAGATACTCGAGAAACCCACGGGTCTGGTTGGCCAATTCGCTCCAGTCATAGCTGCGCGGGTCCTTGAGCGGCTTGACGCTTTGCTGGATACGCAGGGTGCCGCCCCGTGCGATGGCGGGTTGTGCCTGTGCTGGCAGGGCAAGGCCACCCAAGGTATAAGCTGCCGTCGCCCCGAGGCCGAGCGTGGTCATGCGGCTGAGGAATTCGCGTCGCCCCATGCGCCCGGCCCGAAGCTCTGTCACGAGGGGGGCGGTCGCGGGATGTGGAGGCGTTTGCGTCATGGCGGGCTTTCACTGGTTGGGGACCTGTCGGCATTAGATATTGCCGTGGGTCCGAGCGCAACCCGGCAGGGGTGTGGAGAAGGGGGTTTCGAGTCCGAGGGGCAGGGATTGGCGTGGCATGTGCATCGGGTTGACGCAACGGCGCGAAAAGCGGCCCGGAACAATGCGCATCGCGATGCCAAAAGGCATGCCTCCGCCCGGAGCGCGGCGATTTCGCTGCAACCTGTCAGACTGCGCGCGCTATGGGCGGGCGGGCTGATGCCTTGCCGCGCAGGGACGAGGGGCTCTGACCGGTGTGGTGCAATATGAAGCGCGAGAAATAGGCGGCGCTACCGAAGCCGAGGCCGGCGGCGATCTGGCCTACCGGTATCTCGTTTGCCTCAAGCAAGTCGCGGGCGGCGTGCAGGCTGCGTTCGGTCAGCATGTCGGCTGCAGTCAGACCCGACAGTTGCTTACAAACGCGGGTGAGATGGGTGGGCGTCACTCCGAGCGCACGCGCATACACGGCCATCGACCGCCCGCTCTGGAAGTCGCGCTCGATCAGGGCGGCATAGGCGCGCACCAGACGCTCGCCTGCCGTGGGGCGCGCGGTTTCGGGGTGGTCGATCATTGCGCGACGCAGCCATACGCTGACAAGATTGGCCTCGGCATTGAGTGCCTCGTCCATGAAGGTGCGCGCGTTGCTTTGCTCACGCTGCATCGCCTCGAATATAGAGGTCAGCTCGTTCTGGCTAGCCACGTCGCGGATGCGCAGATGCTGGGGCGTGTCGGGCATCGGGGTGGCCCCGCTGGAGGGCACCTCGCACACCAGTCCGAAGCCGGATTTGCCGAGATCGAGCGAGAACATGGTGCCTGCGGGAATGGCCAATGCGTTGTGCACGCCGACGCCGCGTCGCACGCCCTCAACCACCGCGATGCCCTGACCGCGGGTGATCCAGACAAGGGCGTGATGCGGGCAGGAATGTTGCAGCGTGGCACGCCAATCGGCCCCCTGCACCCATTGCACCACGGTCATGACTCGCGCGTGTGGCATCTGGCGAAATTCCCGAAATAGTCGCGTTTGGACTAGTCATCGCATGAATTTGCGGCTGTGTCAGGGAGAAACTGCGGAAAATCTAAAGCGTATCGGCGGCGATCCGCCGCCAGTCGCGCATGCGGGCGCGAAACCATGTGCGTTGCCGCTTGGCATATTGCCGTGTGGCGATCGTGGCCGCCTCTCGCGCGGCGTCAAGTGAGATCTCGCCGCGCAGATGCGCCACGAGATCCGGCGCCCCGATGGCTTTCATCGAGGGCAGGGCAGGGTCCCAGATGGCGAGGTTGGCGCGCACTTCGTCAAGCGCGCCTGCAGACAGCATCGCGTCGAATCGTCTGGCGATGCGGGCGTTGAGCCATTCCTTTTCAGCCTCGACCACAAGTGCTGTGCAGGCATCGAGCGTCAGGAGCGGCGGCGGTGTCGCGTCCTGCCATGCGGCGAGGCCTTGACCGGTGGCCTGTTGCACCTCCCATGCGCGCTGAACGCGCATCGGGTTCTGGCTGTCGATGCGGGCGCGGGTGGTGACGTCGATGGCGTCAAGCAGCGTTTCGATACCTTGCTGCATGCGCAGGCGGTCGGCCTCGGCGCGGATCGCGGGGGGCGTCGCGGGGATTTCGGCCAGCCCTTCCGTGAGGGCGGAGAAATAGAGCCCGGTACCCCCGGTGATGATCAAGCGATCCGGCCCGTCGAGCAGGACCCGGACCTCGCGCAGCCAATGACCGGCGGAGTAGTCTTGACGCGCGCCGATGTGACCATAGAGCCGGTGCGGCACGGCGGCCTCGTCCGCCGCGCCGGGCCGGGCCGAAAGAATGCGCCAGTTTTCATAGACCTGCAACGCGTCGGCATTGACGATCACGCCGCCTTGCGTGCGCGCGATCGCCATCGCCAGCGCTGATTTTCCGCTGGCCGTTGGCCCTGCGATCAGCACGGTTCGGGCGGGGTCTATATCGTTGATCACGTCCATGGCGTTTCGTTAACCAAGATAGGCCCGCTTGACGAGGCGCATTTCGAGCGGTTTCCCGCATCGCGGGGGTTTTCTGCGATTGCACCTGCCGCCCATTTGCGACATTTTGCGCCCAAGCCGAAATTTGCGGAGATCCCCGATGACATCCCCCGACAGCCCGAAGCCGAGATTCAGCCGCGTCATGCTCAAGATCTCGGGGGAGGCGTTGATGGGCGACACATCCTACGGGCTGCATCCGC
The DNA here is from genome assembly GCF_040219995.1 of Roseovarius sp. GTDB lineage: Bacteria > Pseudomonadota > Alphaproteobacteria > Rhodobacterales > Rhodobacteraceae > Roseovarius. Next base: position 564,727 of record NZ_JAVJUC010000014.1, read on the forward strand.
CGACCGTCGAGCGGATCGCACGCGAGGTCAAGGTGGTGCATGATCTGGGTGTCGAGATCTGCATGGTGATCGGCGGCGGCAACATCTTTCGGGGCCTGCAGGGCTCTGCGCAGGGCATGGAACGCACCACCGCCGATTACATGGGCATGCTGGCCACGGTGATGAACGCACTGGCAATGCAGAGCGCGCTCGAGAAGATCGGCGTCTTCTGTCGGGTGATCAGCGCCATTCGGATGGACGAGGTGGCGGAGCCCTACATTCGCCGCCGCGCGGTCCGGCATCTGGAGAAGAAACGCGTCTGCATCTTCGCGGCGGGCACGGGCAATCCTTATTTCACCACCGACACCGCGGCCACGCTGCGCGCCAATGAAATGGCCTGCGAGGCGATCCTGAAAGGCACCAAGGTTGACGGGGTCTATGACAAGGACCCGATCAAGCATGCAGATGCCAAACGCTATGACAGCGTCACCTATGACGAGGTCCTGGCACAGCATCTCAACGTGATGGACGCCTCGGCGATTGCGCTTGCGCGCGACAACAACCTGCCAATCATCGTCTTTTCCCTGGACGAGCCGGGCGGGTTCAAGGGTATTCTCGCCGGAGAGGGCACCTATACAAGCGTGCACGGTTGAGGCTAAACAGAGCAGGACATAGCCCGCAAGAAGGACAAAGACGACATGGCGGACGATATCGAAATCGACACAGGCGACCTGGAGCGGCGGATGGAAGGGGCGATGAATTCGCTCAAGACCGAGTTCGCATCGTTGCGCACGGGCCGGGCCTCTGCCTCGATGCTGGAGCCGGTGCAGGTTGATGCCTATGGCCAGATGACACCGATCAATCAGGTGGGCACCGTCAACGTGCCCGAGCCGCGCATGGTCACGATCAATGTCTGGGACAAGGGTCTTGTCGGCAAGGTCGAGAAGGCCATCCGCGAGAGCGGGCTCGGAATCAATCCGCAGCTCAACGGCACGATCATCATGCTGCCCATCCCCGAGTTGAACGAGGAGCGCCGCAAGGAACTGACCAAGGTTGCCTCGCAATATGCCGAACATGCGCGGGTCGCTGTGCGCAACGTGCGCCGCGACGGCATGGACAAGATCAAGAAGGCAAAGGCCGATGGCATGTCCGAGGACGATCAGAAGTTCTGGGAGACTGAGGTGCAGGATCTGACCGACCGCTTCATCAAGCTTGTCGACGATGCGCTGGAGCACAAACAAGCCGAGATCATGCAGGTTTGATGATGAGGGGCGCTGTCATGGCGAAGACCAAGCCCGCAGGCGAGGGGCCGCGTCATGTGGCGATTATCATGGATGGCAATGGCCGTTGGGCGCAAAAACGCGGGCGTCCGCGCCTGTTTGGCCATCATGCCGGTGCGCGCCGGGTGCGCGAGATCGTGGAATCCTGCCCTGGGCTGGGAGTCGACTATCTGACGATCTTCGCGTTTTCGACCGAGAACTGGAAGCGGACGCAGACCGAGGTTGCCGGTCTTATGAATCTTTTTCGCCGCTACATCATCAAGGAAATGCAGGCCTTCGTGCGTGAGAACGTGCGGGTTCGCTTTATCGGTGACCGCTACCGGCTGGAGGACAAGCTGCGCGCGCTGATGGAGGAGACAGAGGCGATGACCGCGCATTGCACGCGGCTGAACCTGACCATCGCTCTTAATTACGGGGGGCGGGACGAGGTGTCACGCGCCACTCAGCGGCTGGCCCGCGATGTGGCGGAGGGGCGGTTGTGCCCCGAGGACGTGGATGAGGAGACGCTGCCGCGCTACCTAGATACCTGCGTGTTGCCCGACCCCGATCTGGTGATCCGCACGAGCGGCGAGGCGCGGATCTCGAATTTCCTGCTGTGGCAGTCGGCCTATGCGGAATACGAGTTCATCGACACGCTCTGGCCGGATTTCACTGCTGACATCTTTGCCGGAGTTCTGGCGCAATATGGCACCCGCGACCGGCGGTTCGGGGCCGTCTCCGCATGACTGTGACGACCCGATGGTCCGATCTCGCCCCGAGGGTGATGTCGGGGCTGGTGATGATCATGCTGGGCGCCGTTGCGATCTGGCTTGGCGGTGTGGTCTTTGGTGCGGTCGTGGCAGTCTTGTCCGGGCTGATGGTCTGGGAAGGCGCGCGCATGTTCGCGGCACCCGACGCGGGGCGCTCAGGCGCGCTGGCGGCGGCGGCTGTGGCGCTGTCGCTCTGGCTGCCGGGGCTGGTGGTGTTGCCGCTGCTTCTGGCTGCGACGCTGGTTACGGTGAGTGCTGTCGACCGCGAGCGCGGACCGTTCTTTGCCCTGACCCTTTGGGCGCTATTGGGGTGCTATGCCATGGGGCTGCTGCGCGCCGAGGCGGGGGTGGTCTGGGTGTTGTGGCTGGTCGCGATCGTGGTCGTGTCCGATGTCGCGGGCTACTTCGCAGGACGTAGTCTGGGCGGGCCGAAATTCTGGCCGCGCATCAGCCCAAAGAAGACCTGGTCCGGCACCATTGCCGGATGGGTCGGGGCAGGGATCATAGGTACATTTTTTGCCGGGCCGACGGGCGCGGGTCTGGCGCTCATTCCGGTGTCGATCCTCGTTGGCTTTGCCGGGCAGATGGGCGACATCGCCGAAAGCGCCGTCAAGCGGCTGCGTGAGGTCAAGGACAGTTCCAACCTCATTCCCGGTCATGGCGGTGTGCTCGACCGGTTCGATGCAATGCTGGGGGCGGCGCTTGTGGTTGTGATCCTCTGGGCGTTTGGCCTGATGCCGGGGGTGGCATGAAGCGGGTATCCATTCTGGGCGCGACCGGCTCTGTTGGGCAAAGCACGATTGACCTTATTTTGCGTGATCCGGACGCCTATGACGTTGTGGCGCTGACCGGCGGGGGCAACGTCGCGCGACTGGCGGCGGATGCCCGCGCGCTCAAGGCCGATCTGGCGGTCGTTGCGCAAGAGGACCTGTTACCGGAACTGCGCGCGGCGCTTGAAGGGTCGGGGGTCGAGGCTGCCGCCGGACGCGCGGCCCTTATAGAGGCGGCACGGCGGCCCGCCGACTGGGTGATGTCGGCCATTGTTGGTGCTGCGGGGCTTGCACCGGGACTGGCGGCGCTGGAGCAGGGCGCGACGCTGGCGCTTGCCAACAAGGAATCGCTGGTCACCGCCGGGCCGCTGTTGATCGCCACGGCCAAAGCGCATGGCGCGCGGATTTTGCCCGTCGATAGCGAGCATTCGGCGATCTTTCAGGCATTGGTCGGCGAGGATGCAGCGGCGGTGACGCGCGTGATCCTGACCGCCTCTGGCGGGGCGTTTCGCGACTGGCCGTTGGAGCGACTGGCGGCGGCGACGGTGGCCGAGGCGTCGAGCCATCCCAACTGGGATATGGGGCAGCGGATCACCATCGATTCGGCGTCGATGTTCAACAAGGCGCTGGAGATGATCGAGGCGCGGGAATTCTTTGGTTTTACCCCCGATCAGATTGAGGTGCTGGTGCATCCGCAATCGCTGGTACATGCGCTGGTAGGGTTCTGCGATGGCGGGTTGATGGCGCATGTCGGCCCGCCGGACATGCGCCATGCCATCGGCTACGCGCTCAACTGGCCGGACCGGCGCAGCTTGCCGGTGGCGGCGCTCGATCTGGCGGCTGTGGGAACGCTGGAGTTTCGCGCACCCTGTGAGGCGCGCTATCCGGCGCTGCGACTGGCGCGCGAGGTGATGGCGGCGGGGGGCCTCTCAGGGGCGATTTTCAATGCCGCCAAGGAACGCGCGCTGGATCACTTCATCGCCGGGCGCGTGCGGTTTACCGATATGAGCGCAATCGTCGAGGACACGCTTGGCGTTCTTGCGGCGTGCCCCGAGGCCCGTTGTGACGATCCGACCCTTGATGTGGTGGCCCATATGGACCATTTGGCAAGGAATGAGGCCGACCGGGCGGCCATGACGCGACAAGTTTAGGGACAGCACGTGGATATTCTGACGTTCCTGCCGCAATTCGGCAGTGTTTTCATGACCATAGTGGCTTTTGTGATAGCGCTTTCGGTGATCGTGGCGGTGCATGAATACGGCCATTACATCGTTGGGCGCTGGTCGGGCATCAAGGCGGAGGTGTTCTCGCTCGGCTTTGGCCCGGTGCTCTATTCGCGGATGGACCGGCACGGCACGCGCTGGCAGGTAGCGGCGCTGCCGTTTGGCGGCTACGTGAAGTTCCTCGGTGACGCGGACGCAGCGAGCGGAAAGGACGGCGAAGCGATGGCCGACCTGCCGCCCGAGCGGCTGCGCCAGACCATGCACGGTGCACCGCTTTGGGCACGTACGGCGACGGTGGCGGCGGGGCCGGTCTTCAACTTCATCCTGTCGATTCTGGTATTCACGGCAGTCTTGATGAGTGGCGGCAAGACTGCGGAGCCGTTGACCGTCGGCGAACTCAAGCCGCTGCCGGTCGAGGGGATCACGTTGCAACCCGGTGACGAAATCCTCGGCATCGCGGGTGGTGATTTGCCCCCGATGGACGGGACCGAGGCCTATGAGGCGTTTCTCGATGCGTTGCCGGTGCAGGCATTGCTGGATTACGACGTTCGCCGCGATGGCGGGCGCATGACTGCGCAGGGCCCGCACCTTCTGCCGCCTCTGGTGGCCGGGCTGTCGCCGCAATCGGCGGCATTCGATGCAGGGCTGAAGGCGGGGGATGTCATTACCGGGATCAACGACCGGTCCGTCGTGGCGTTTTCGGAACTCAAGGAGATTGTCGAGGGATCGAACGGTGCTCCGCTGGCGCTTGAGATGTGGCGCCCGGAGAGTGGCCCGTTTGAGACCACTCTCACCCCGCGCCGAGTGGATGAGCCGCAGCCCGAGGGCGGGTTCAAGACGGAATGGCGGATCGGCATTGCCGGAGGCCTGGCCTTTGAACCCGCGACCGAGGCGCTTGGGCCCGTCGAGGCGGTCAGTGGTGCGGTTGTGCAGACCGGCGAGATCATCCAGAGTTCGATTTCAGGCCTTTATCATATGGTCACCGGCGCGATCAGCAGCTGCAACATGTCCGGGCCGATCGGCATCGCGCAGGTGTCGGGCGCGATGGCGAGCCAGGGCGCGCAGAGCTTCATCTGGTTCATCGCGGTTCTGTCAACCGCCGTGGGGTTGCTCAACCTTTTTCCGGTGCCGGTTCTGGATGGCGGGCATTTGGTGTTCTACGCTTATGAAGCCATCACCGGCCGCCCCCCGAGCGAGCGCGCCCTGCGGCTGCTGATGACGGTGGGATTGACGCTAATCCTGTCGCTGATGCTGTTCGCGGTGTTCAACGATCTCTTCTGCCCGTGACGCAAGTCTGTAGGGTGGATGACGGAAATTGAGTATTTTCGCCAAAAAGACGCAATGGGGCTGATTTTGCGGCTTGGTTGATTTATCCTGACAGGCAACGAGACCGGGGACCGGCGAATGAGCAGGATCATGCGAACATGGCTGACGGGGCTGGCGATGCTGGTCCTTGCCTCTGCGACGCAGGGGCAGGACAGCCGTTTCAGCGGTCTGGCGCGGCTCGAGCCGGCTCAAAGCACGATCAGCGATACGCGGCACGGGCTTGAGGTCTCTCTGACGCTGTCGCAAGGCGTGCCGTACCGGGTGTTCACGCTGGATGATCCGGCGCGGTTGGTGATGGATTTTCGCGAGGTCGACTGGAGCGGCGCAGAGGCGGGAGCGCTGATCGCTGGTGAGCGCGCGCGCGGTCTGCGGTTGGGGCAGATCCGACCCGGCTGGTCGCGTATGGTGGTCGATCTCGCGGGACCGCATGTGTTGGAAGAGGCCGGGCTGCGGATTGACCGGCAAAGCGGTGCAGCACGGTTGCAGGTGCGGCTGGGGCCTGCGGATGAAGCGGCGTTTGCCGCCGACGCGGGCACGCCGGATTTACCGGGCTGGGATCTGCCTGCCGCCGTATCGGAACCGATGGCATCAGGCGCCAAGGACGGCGTGTTTCGCATTGTGCTTGACCCTGGACATGGTGGCATTGATCCGGGGGCCGAGGTCGATGGCACCCGCGAAAAGGACCTGATGCTGATTTTCGCACGCGAATTGCGCGAAGTGCTTTTGCGCGCCGGTGGCTTTGACGTGGTGCTGACCCGCGAGAAAGACGAATTCGTGAGCCTGGAACGGCGGGTGGCGCTGGCGCATCGGGCAGGGGCGGACGTGTTCCTGTCATTGCATGCCGATGCGCTCAGCGGCACACGGGCGCGGGGTGCTTCTGTCTATACGCTGTCAGATAGTGCCTCTGATGCCGCGAGTGCGGCGTTGGCCGAGCGGCACAACCGGGCCGATATTCTGGCCGGGGTCGATCTGAGCGGCAAAGATGACGTGGTGGCCGATGTCCTTATGGATCTGGCGCGGATGGAGACGCAGCCGCGCTCCGAACATCTGGCACGGGTCTTTCTGGAGGGGTTTCGCGCCGCCGAACTGCCACTCTTGTCGCGACCGAAACGGCATGCCGGGTTTTCGGTACTCAAGGCACCCGATATCCCGTCGGTCCTGATAGAACTGGGGTTCCTGTCCAGCCCGCACGACCTGAAGAACCTGCGCGATGCGGAGTGGCGGGCGCAAGTGGCGCAGGCGCTGAGCGACGCGCTTGGGCTGTGGCGCGATGCCGATGCGGCGCGCGCCGGGCTGGTGCGCCAATGAGCGGGCCTGTGCCAATCCTTTTGACCCGTGCCCCCGGCATGCCTATATGGGGCGCATCCATCCAGCGGGGGCGCGTGTGTTTCGACCGATTCTAAGCCTATTTGGCACCGTGTTCAGCCTGATCACCCTTGTCGTGGTGATCTTCGGGCTGAGCATCGGTGCGGTCCTGCACATCTATGGCAAGGATCTGCCGAGCCATGAGAGCCTGGCCAACTACACGCCGCCCACGATCAGCCGGATCTATTCCAGCGAGGGGCGCATCATTGACGAATTCGCCCGCGAGCGGCGGCTGTTCACGCCCGCCGAGGATATTCCCGATCTGGTCAAGCAGGCCTTCATCAGCGCCGAGGACAAGAATTTCTACAGTCATGGCGGTTATGACGCCTTGGGCATCGCGTCTGCGATTGTCGATGCGGTCGAGTCGCGCGGGCGCAATGTGCGCGGTGCCTCGACCATCACGCAGCAGGTGATGAAGAACTTCCTGTTGTCCGGCGATCGGCAGTTGGAGCGCAAAATCAAGGAGATCATTCTCGCCACGCGGATCGAGGAAACGCTTAGCAAGGAGAAGATCCTTGAGCTCTATCTCAATGAGATTTTCCTGGGTCAGAACAGCTATGGGGTCACCGCCGCCGCGCAGACCTATTTCAACAAGACGCTGCGCGAGCTGGCCCCGCACGAGGCCGCCACGATAGCTGCCATGCCCAAGGCTCCGAGCGATTATCACCCTGTGCGCGAGAAAAACCGTCTGCTCGACCGGCGCAATTTCGTGCTGCGGGAGATGTGGGAGAACGGCTATCTGACCGAGGCGGCGTATCGCGCGGAGCGCGAGGCACCGCTGCGCTCGGTGCAGAATGGCGATTTTGCGCCGTTCAGCGCCGATCTGCCCCCGCGCGATTACTTCACCGACGAAATCCGCCGTCAGTTGAGCGAGGATTTCGGTGAGGGCGAGTTTTTCTCTGGCGGATTATCGGTGCGGGCCACCATCGACCCAGAGATGCAGGAGAACGCCGCGCGTGCGCTGCGCCGTCAGCTGGAGCAGTATGATCGGGGCCGGGGCAGGTGGCGCGGCACGGGGATGACGATCCCGCCCGAGGCGCTGGACTCGGAGGAGGCATGGCGTGCGGCGTTGAACGATCTGCGGGTGCCGCGCGATATCGACCTCGACGGCCAATGGTACCCGGCAGTGGTGCTTGAGACCGGTGATCAGGCGATGCGCATTGGTATCGAGGGCATCGAGGGCGTGCAGGAGGTGCCGCGCAGTGACATTGCATGGCTGCCCGGGGATTTTCACGAAACCTTTGATGCGGGCGACGTGGTGCATGTGCGCCGCATGACCGAGGACGACAGCGGCGACTTCATCCGCTGGACGCTGCGGCAGGTACCCGAGGTGCAGGGCGGGTTCATGGCGATGGACGTCAATACCGGGCGGGTTATCGCGATGCAGGGAGGGTTTTCCTACCAGCATTCAGTGTTCAACCGCGCGACGCAGGCGATGCGGCAGCCGGGCTCCAGTTTCAAGCCGTTCGTTTATGCCGCAGCGCTGGACAGTGGCTATTCCCCGGCCACGATCGTGATCGACGCACCGATTGAGATCGACACGCCCCAAGGACTTTGGCGGCCACGCAATTCGTCGAACAAGTATTACGGTCCGACGCCGTTGCGCACAGGCATCGAGCAATCGCGGAACCTGATGACCATCCGCCTCGCACAAGAGGTGGGGATGGACGTTGTGGCGAATTACGCTGAACGCTTTGGCGTTTATGACAACATGGGCAAGTTTCTGGCCAATTCGCTCGGCTCCGAAGAGACGACGCTGTTCAACATGGTGGCGGCCTATGCGATGTTTGCCAATGGCGGCGAGCGGGTGCGCCCCAGCCTCGTGGACCGGGTGCAGGATCGCTATGGTCGCACCGTCTATTCGCAGGATCAGCGCCAATGCGTGGATTGCAACGATCCCAGCCTGCCCGAGGGGACCGGCCCGCGCATCGTGTCGGATCGCGAGCGGGTGATGAACGCCGTCACCGCCTATCAGCTGACCTCGATGATGACAGGCGTGGTGGATCGTGGCACCGCGTCGGGGGCGATCAACCTGCCGGTGCCGGTGGCAGGCAAGACCGGCACCACCAATGACGCGCGCGATGTGTGGTTCGTGGGCTTTACCAGCAACATCGCAGCCGGGTGTTATATCGGCCATGACCAGCCGCGCGGCTTGGGGAGTGGGGCCTATGGCGCGTCGCTCTGCGGGCCGGTGTTTCAGGAGTTCATGAAAGAGGCGGTCGCAAAATATGGCGGCGGTCCGTTCGACGTGCCGCCCGGCGGGCACTTCATCAAGATCGATCGATTTTCCGGCGCGCGTCTGCCCGATGATGCTTCGGGGTCGAATGTGGTGGCCGAGTATTTCCGCGACGGCGAGGAGCCGATCTTTGGCGTGATGTTCGATGGCGGGTTCGCCATGGGCAATGATCTGGATCTTTACAACGCCGGAGAGCGCGAGCAGGTGCGCGACGTGACGACCTCGACCGGGGAAAAGGCGCAAGTGGGCGGCAAAGCGACCTTTGGCTCGATGAGTTCGGGTGGCTTGTATTAAAGGTGTTGGGCAAACCGGGGGGGCGATTTGACCTGGAGCTGCCGTTGAATTGAGCACAGTCGCGCCGCCCTTGCCCGGCCCGCCGCCCTGCGGTATCACCCGCATCTGAGCAGGCAAGGACAGATCAGACAATGCGCGCCGAAGCACAAACCCTCGTTTCCGAAATCGAAAAATCGCTGGAGCTGTTGCGTCAGCGGCTGGGATGGGAGACCGCCCAACACCGGCTGGAGGAATTCAATGCGCGGGTGGAGGACCCGACGCTCTGGGACGACCCGGCGCAGGCGCAGAAACTGATGCGCGAGCGGCAGGCGCTGGTCGATGCGCTGGAAACGCATGACAACATCAGGCAGGAGATGGAGGATCAGCTTGGCCTGATTGAGCTGGGCGAGATGGAGGGTGACGAAGAGGTCATCACCGAGGCCGAAGCCGCGTTACGTTCGCTTGCCAAGGTGGCCGCCGCCAAGGAACTGGAGGCGCTGCTGGATGGCGAAGCGGATGCCAATGACACGTTCCTCGAAATCAATGCCGGCGCGGGCGGCACCGAGAGTTGTGACTGGGCGTCGATGCTGGCGCGGATGTATGTCCGATGGGCCGAAAAGCGCGGCTATACGGTGGAGTTGCAATCGGAATCGGGGGGCGACGAGGCGGGCATCAAATCCGCCGCCTACAAGATCAGCGGCCATAATGCCTATGGCTGGCTGAAGTCGGAATCGGGCGTGCATCGACTGGTGCGGATCTCGCCGTTTGATTCGGCGGCCAAGCGCCACACGTCCTTTTCGTCGGTCTGGGTCTATCCCGTGGTGGACGACAATATCGAAGTCGAGGTGAACCCAGCCGACATCCGCATCGACACCTATCGCTCATCGGGTGCGGGCGGGCAGCACGTCAATACGACCGACTCGGCGGTGCGAATTACTCATATCCCGACCGGTATCGTGGTGACGTCTTCGCAGAAATCGCAGCACCAGAACCGCGATATCGCCATGAAGGCGCTGAAATCGCGACTTTATCAGCAAGAGCTTGACCGGCGAAACGCCGCCATCAACGAGGCGCATGACAACAAGGGCGACGCAGGCTGGGGTAACCAGATCCGGTCTTACGTGCTGCAGCCCTACCAAATGGTCAAGGATCTGCGCACCGGGGTGGAGACATCGGATACCAAGGGGGTTCTCGATGGCGATCTCGATCAGTTCATGGCCGCGACGCTGGCGCAGAACGTAAGCGGCAAGAGCCGCGCCGAGGCGCAGGGGGATGATTGACCGCTTTTCGTGCCGCCCCTAGGGTGGGCGCGCGAAAATTGTCATGATTTCGGAGTTGCGCTCGTATTGGTGCTTCCAACTGCCGCTTTGAACGACTAGATAAACCAATGATATTCCCGGGGGCGATCCATGGACCCCCGAGATAGGGAGAGACAGACATGCTGAACAATATCGGCCTTCCCGGCCTTCTTCTCATAGCCGTGGTGGTTCTGGTGCTTTTCGGCCGCGGTAAGATTTCCTCGCTGATGGGCGAGGTGGGCAAAGGCATCACCTCTTTCAAAAAGGGTGTCTCCGAGGGCAACAAGGAGCTTGATGACGACTCCAAGTCAGAGGACGACGTCGAGACCACCCGCGACGTGACCCCCGAAGACAAAAAAGACAAGGTCTGAATCTTAAATGCTGGACCTGGGCTGGACCGAGCTTTTGCTCATTGGCATCGTGGCGCTGATCGTCGTGGGCCCCAAGGACCTGCCGGGGATGTTTCAGGCCGTGGGCAAGTTCGTGGGCAAGGCCAAGGGCATGGCCCGCGAATTCAGTCGCGCGATGAATGACGCCGCCGATCAATCCGGCGTGAACGACATCCAGAAAAGCTTTAAGGCTGCGTCCAACCCGATGAAGACGGCGATGGACGAGGTCAAGAAAACGACCGAGAACGCGACCCGCGACCTGACCACGGTCGACACGCCCGCGCTGAGCCCCGAGCGGCAGGCTCAGGCCGACAAGATCCGTGAAAAATCTGCCGAAATGGCCACCGCGCGCCATGCTGCCGAGGCCGAGGCAAAGGCCGCCGCCGAAGCACAGGCGACGGACACGCCCGACACCAAGACCGCCAAGCCAAAGCCGAAGCCCAAAACCAAGGCTAAAGCCAAGACCAGCAAGACCGCCGCGACCAAGGCCAAGGCCGAGGACAAGGCATGAGCACCCCCGACGAGCTCGAGGATAGCAGCGCGCCGCTGATCGAGCATTTGGCTGAGCTGCGCACGCGCCTTATACATTCGGTTGTCGCCTTCATCATCGGCATGGTGATTTGTTTCACCGTCGCCACCCCGATCTTCAACTTTCTCACTGCGCCGCTCTGTCAGGTTCTGGCCGAACGCGGGCAGGATTGCGACCTGATCTTCATCTCCCCGCAAGAGGGGTTCTTCGTCGCCATCAAGGTCTCGCTTTTGGGCGGGTTCATGCTCGCCTTTCCCTATATCGCAAACCAGATGTGGCGGTTTGTGGCGCCGGGGCTCTACAAGTCGGAAAAGGGAGCGTTCCTGCCGTTTCTCGTGGCCTCCCCGTTCATGTTCTTTCTCGGTGCGTCCTTTGCATTCTACGTGGTCACCCCGCTGGCCTATGACTTCTTCCTCGGTTTCCAGCAATTCGGTGGGCAGGGCGAGGTGGTCGAGGGCGTGCAGGGCGCGGCCCCCCTTTCGGTGGTGTTTCAGGGCTCCGCGCAGGAATATCTCAACCTGACGATCAAGTTCATCGTGGCCTTTGGCCTCTGTTTCCAGCTTCCCGTTCTGCTCACTCTAATGGGCAAGGCGGGGCTGGTCAGCGCGCCAGGCTTGCGCTCGGTGCGCAAATACGCGGTGGTGGGCATCCTGGTTCTTGCTGCGTTGGTAACGCCGCCTGACGTTATCACCCAGATCATTCTCTTTGTCGTCGTTTATGGCCTCTATGAGGTGTCGATCCAGCTGGTGCAGCGGGTAGAGCGCAAGCGCGAGGCGGAACTGCGCGAACAGGGGCTTTGGTTTGATGATGAGGATGAGATCATCCCCGACGAGGACGAGATGCAGGCTGAGTTCGATCCCGACGCCGACAAGGGCAAGGACTGAGGCAAGCACTGAATGACCACCGATCCGCTGGACCGTATTGCCGCCGCTTTGGAGCGCATGGCCCCCGCACCGCTCAGTGCGCCGCATTTCGACGCCGCTGACGCCTTTGTCTGGCATGTTTCGCCTGACCGGCTGGAGCCGGTCGCGACGGTCAACCGCGTGGATATGCAATTGCTGGTGGGCATCGATCGGTCACGCGACACGCTCCTGGCCAACACCCAACAATTCGCGCGCGGGTTGCCCGCCAATAACGCGCTCCTCTGGGGCGCGCGGGGCATGGGGAAATCGAGCCTCGTAAAGGCGGTACATGCCGCCGTGAGGGCCGAGGGGCTGCCGATCAAGATCGTGGAATTGCAGCGCGAAGACCTGCCGTCGGTGGGACGTCTCTTGAATCTGCTGCGCGGCTCCGACGCACGGTTTTTGCTCTTTTGCGATGATCTGAGCTTTGGCCACGATGACCAGCATTACAAGTCGCTGAAGGCGGTACTCGATGGCGGAATCGAAGGGCGACCGGAGAACGTGGTGTTCTACGCCACCTCGAACCGCCGCCACCTGATGCCCCGCGATATGATCGAGAACGAACGCTCCAGCGCCATCAACCCTTCCGAGGCGGTTGAGGAAAAGGTGTCGCTGTCGGATCGGTTCGGGCTTTGGCTCGGCTTTCATCCCTGCGATCAGGACGAATACCTGTCGATGATCCGCGGTTATTGCGATGCCTACGGGGTGGAGATCAACGACGATGCCTTGCGCGCCGAGGCAATCGAATGGCAGGCCACACGCGGCTCCCGTTCTGGCCGAGTGGCGTGGCAGTATTTTACCGATCTTGCGGGGCGCCGGGGTGTAAAGGTTTAAGGCGCGCTGCACATTTGACAGTCTTACAAAAGGGTCATTGTGTAAGAAAACCCCGCCTTTCGGCGGGGTTTTGCATTGCCTGGTGCGGGCTGGATCAGGCCCGGCGGCGACGGCTGCGGCTGCCTGCGCGGCCACCGGTGCGGACTTCCTCGCCCGGCTTCGGCGGTGCCTTGTTGAACTTGATCCAGTTGCCACCGTGCGGATCGTTGTTGGTCAGGAAGTTGGCGGCATGGATCGCCTCCATCTCCTTGCCGGCGCGCGGTTTCATCGAACCCAGACCGAACAGCTGGCAGAAGGTCTCGTCGTCCATGTCTTCGGGCAGGATCAGACCGGCGGCGGCAATCTCGACCTTTTTCGCCTCGATCTCGGCCTGTTTCACCGGCAGCGCGATCGGGTTCATGATCGCGGACGTCATGCCCGCGCCCATGGCCATGGGCAGAAACGCGTTGTTGATGCCGTGACGGTTGGGCAGACCGAACGAGATATTCGATGCCCCGCAAGTGGTATTCACACCCAGTTCCTCGCGCAGGCGACGGACGAGGGTGAAGACCTGCTGACCGGCCGTTCCCATGGCGCCGATCGGCATGACGAGCGGATCGACCACGATGTCATGCGCGGGAATGCCGAAATCGGCGGCGCGCTCGACGATCTTTTTCGCGACGGCAAAGCGCACGTCGGGATCCTCGGAAATGCCGGTGTCGTCGTTGGAGATGGCAACCACCGGCACGTTGTATTTCTTGACCAGCGGCAGCACGTATTCGAGGCGCTCTTCCTCACCGGTCACCGAATTGAGCAGCGGGCGGCCATGGGCGGCCTGAAGCCCGGCCTCAAGGGCGGCGGGAACCGATGAGTCGATGCAGAGCGGCAGATCGACGAGGCCCTGCACCAGCTCGACGATGGCGGTCATCAGCGGCGGCTCGGTCTCGTTCGGGTTGGGGTTGGAGTTGTAGACCACGCCCGCGTTGATATCGAGCACCGTGGCCCCGGCGGCGGCCTGTGCGATGGCGTCGGATTCCACGGTGGAGTAATCGCCCGCCTCCAGCTCGGCGGCGAGCTTCTTGCGGCCGGTGGGGTTGATGCGTTCGCCAATGACGCAGAACGGCTCGTCAAAGCCGATCACGGCGGTCTTGGTCTTGCTCTCGACGATGGTGCGGGTCATATCGTTTGGTTATCCTTGTTTGCTGGCGGGCGTGGCTGCGGCCCCGCCGTTTTCGATGGCCCATTCTGCATTGGCCTTGATCCCGCCGAGCGGGAAGAAATGCACATGCTCGATGTTGAAGTCCGGGTTGGCGGCCTTGTGGGCCGCGAGTTCGGTCAGCACGTCGGTCGGCTCGTAGGGCATGAGCAGCTTGGAGACATCCATAGCGCGTTTCTGCAGAACCTTCAAAGAGGGGCCGACACCGCAGGCAATGGCGAACTTGATCAGGGTCTGAAGCTTCGCAGGCCCGGCGATGCCGATATGGATCGGCAGGGTGATGCCCGCCTCGCGCAGCGCGTCGGCCCATTTGATGATGGGCTTCGCGTCAAAGGCGAATTGCGTCGCGAGCGCCATCTGCGCGTCGGTGGTCTCGGAGAACTTCTGCTTCCAGCGCAGTGCCTCGTCGACATTCTTGCGGCTGCCGTCGGGGTCGATGTCACGGTTGCCTTCGGGGTGGCCAGCGACATGCAAGCGCTTGAAGCCCGCGCGGTCGAACTCGCCGGTTTCCAGCAATTGCGTGGAGGCGTGGAAATCACCATGCGGCTTCTCGACGCCACCGGCCAGCAGCAGCGCCTGATCGACACCGGCCTCGCCTTGATAGCGGGCGATCCAGTCAGCCAGTGTGGCGCGGTCCTTGATGATGCGCGCGGGGAAATGCGGCATCACCGGATAGCCTTCGCGCGACAGGCGCTTGGCGGTGGCGACCATCTCCTCGATCGGCGTGCCTTCGATATGAGCGATGTAGACGCGGGTACCCTCGGGCAGCAGATCGCGAAAATTCTCGACCTTCTCGGCGGTGCGCGGCATCACCTCGATGGAATAGCCCTGAAGGAACGCCTCCAGCTCAGCATTGGCCGGGGTGACTTTCTCACGCTTCTTGAAGTTCAAAAGTGCCATTGCGGCCTCCCATATCGAACCGGGGCGCATTCACGCCCAGCCATTATTGGCGATCAGGGTCTTGATGCGCTCCTGATCATACTCAGCATCGAGCCGCGCCGCCTCGGATTTGGCGACGGCGTCGGGCTCGCCTTCCACGGGATAGGGATCGGCCTTGCGCCATTCAGCGAGGTAGTCGTCGGTACCGGCGGCACCCGTCTTCATCGCGGCGCGGTCGATGGCCTGCTCGAAGCGTTCGGGCAATTGCACCTTGCTGCCGCGACGCCCCTTGCCGACGATGACCTGCGCGGGGATGTCCCGCCAATAGACGATGGTGACGTCAACCATGCTGATTCCCTTCTCCTCAAGGCCCCTACCTAATGCAGGGCGGGCACGTGTCAGTGCATGATTTCGACAGAACGGAAGCGTCATGCGACGTCGCGAGAATAGCCGGGGTGCAATCGGGGGGCCATGCGCGTGATTGGGAAAATGATTCATGATCTTCATCGGATCATTGCAACGCTTGCGCGGGCGGCGTGATGAGATTACCTTGAGGGCAACTTGAAATGGAGGGCGTGTTGTCATGGCGCCCAAGCGTCCCGAAAGTGCGGGCGCGATCCCGAAACCGGTTGAGAGCCCCGCACTGAGCCTGCCGGATCAGCCGTCGCTATATGCGGCACTGGATCTGGGAACAAACAGTTGTCGTATGCTGATTGCCCGTCCCGAGGGCACTCAATTCAAAGTCGTGGACAGTTTTTCGAAATCGGTGCAACTGGGGGCCGGGCTTGAACGCTCGGGCAAGCTGTCGCGCGCGTCGATCTACCGGACCATTCAGGCGCTGCGGGTCTGTCGGCAAAAGCTCAAGCGGCACCGGGTGACGCAGATGCGTCTTGTGGCGACCGAGGCCTGCAGGCGTGCCAGCAACGGCGCGGATTTCATGGCCCGGGTAGAGCGTGAGACGGGGCTGCGGCTCGATATCATCAAGCCCGAGGAAGAAGCGCGGCTGGCTGTCGTGTCCTGCGCGCCGCTGGTGAGTGCCGGGACCGAACAGCTTCTGGTGGTGGATATCGGCGGCGGGTCAACAGAACTGGTCTGGATCGACCTGCGCGACGTGCCACAGCCAGAGCGCCGCCGCGCGATCATGCGCATGCATCTGGGTTTTCAATGCCCCGATGGGCGGCCCGGCGCGCGGGTGGTCGACTGGATCAGCGTGCCATTGGGCGTGGCGACGCTGCGCGATCAGTTCCGCGACGTCGAGGATGACAGCGCGCGCTTCGCGCTGATGAGCTGGTTCTTTGAAGAGAACCTTGCCGAATTCGCCCCCTACAAGGACGAGCAGGCGCGCGAGGGTTTTCAGATCGTCGGCACCTCCGGCACCGTGACCACCGTCGCGGCGAGCCATCTGGGGCTGAAACGCTATGACCGCAACAAGGTGGACGGGCTGACCATGACCAGCGACGAGATCGACACGGTCATTCGCAGTTATCTGGCGCTTGGCCCGGTTGGGCGCAGGCGCGATCCACGGATTGGTCAGGACCGGCAGGCACTGATCATGTCGGGGGCGGCGATCCTTCAGGCGCTGCTCAGGTGCTGGCCCACGGACCGGCTGAGCGTGGCGGATCGCGGGCTGCGCGAGGGGATGCTCTACGCGCAGATGGCCGCGGATGGCGTATTGATGGACGGAGACGCGTGATGGCGAAGGGGCCGGACGGCAAGAACACCTCGGGGCGCGGGCAGCGCGATCTGACGGTCAAGGTCAAGACAGCGCGGGGCCGACGGGCCTCCTCGACGCGCTGGCTGCAACGGCAGCTCAACGACCCCTATGTCAAGCGCGCGCAGTTGGAGGGTTATCGTGGACGCGCGGCGTTCAAGATCATGGAACTCGACGACAAGTTCCGCTTTCTGGTGCCGGGCGCGCGGGTGGTCGATCTGGGCTGCGCGCCGGGTGGCTGGTGTCAGGTGGCGGTGCCGCGCGTCAATGCGCTTGGCGAGAAGTCTGGCAAGGCGCAGGGGCGCATTCTGGGTGTCGATCTGCAGGAGGTGGAGCCGATCGCGGGCGTTGAGCTGCATCAGCTCGATTTCATGGACGATGGCGCCGACGACAAGGTCAAGGGCTGGCTTGGCGGCAAGGCGGATGTGGTGATGTCGGACATGGCGGCCTCTTCCTCGGGGCATAAGCAGACCGACCACCTGCGCATCATCGCGCTCTGCGAGGCGGCGGCCTATCTGGCGTTCGACGTGCTGGAAGAGGGCGGCACGTTTGTGTCCAAGGTGTTGGCCGGCGGCGCCGAGGGCGAATTGCAGAAGCTGTTGAAGCAGCGCTTTGCCAAGGTGGCGAATGTCAAGCCGCCCGCCTCGCGCGCGGACAGTTCCGAGAAATTCGTGGTGGCGACCGGGTTCAAGGGGTAGGACGATGGAGACGCGGTTGCGCGCAGGCGAGGTGGTGGCCGAGGTGCCAGAGGCGCGCGATGCCGGGCTGCAGTTCATCGGTCGCATCCACACCCCCTGGACGCGGCGTGAGGAGTGCCCGCGACAGGGGCGGCTCGATGGCCCCGACTGCCGGATAGAAGTTTTCGAGCCCTGGCAGGCCGCCATGGAGGGGATTGGGGCCTATGCGCATCTGGAAATCCTCTATTGGCTGGACCGGTCGCGCCGTGATCTGGTGCGGCAGAACCCCAAGGGCGATGGCACCCGTTATTTTGGCACCTTCGCGCTGCGCTCGCCGCAGCGGCCCAACCCCATCGGCACCTCGCAGGTGCGGCTGGTGACGGTGGAGCCGGGGGCGCTGGTGGTGCGCGGGCTCGATTGTCTCGATGGCACGCCGCTGATCGACATCAAGCCCGACCGTTGCGAATTCACCCCCAAGGCCCCGGCAAAACTGGTCGATGAATGAGGAGTGGGTCGCATGCGGTTGATACTATGTATTTTCATGATGATATCGGGGCCGGTGGCAGCACGCGAGGTGACCGATAGCGCCGGCCGCGTGGTCGATCTGCCCGACCGGGTCGAGCGGGTCTTTGCCGCCGGTCCGCCCGCGTCGATCCTGCTCTATATCCTCAAGCCCGAGGCGATGACCGGCTGGCCGCGCGCGCCGCATGATTATGAGCGCCCGTATCTGGCAGAGCCCTGGCGTGACCTGCCCGAGACCGGGCGGCTGACAGGGCGCGGTGGCGAGGCCAATCTGGAGCGAGTGTTGCAGATCGCCCCCGATCTGATCTTCGATTTTGGCTCGGTGCGCGACACTTATGTCGATCTGGCCGATCGCACACAGGCACAGACCGGCATTCCTTATGTCCTGATCGACGGGCGGTTCGAGAATACACCTGCCGCGCTGCGGCTGATGGGCAATATCCTCGGCGTGCCGGAACGGGCAGAGCGGCTGGCAAGACACGTTGAGGGCGTATTCGCCCGGATCGACGCGATACTTGCCGATGTGCCCGAGGCGGAGCGACCGCGCGTCTACCTCGCGCGCGGCCCCGAGGGGTTGGAGACGGGCATGAAAGGCTCGATCAACACCGAGATCATCGAGCGCGCGGGCGGGCGCAACGTGGCTGATGACGGGGGTGCCACGCGGGGGCTGGTGCGCGCGTCGATGGAGCAGGTGATCGTCGCCAACCCCGAGATCATCGTGACATGGGATCGCAATTTCTTTGGCTCGGTCTTCGACGATCCGCTTTGGCAGGGGATCGAGGCCGTGCAGGAGGGGCGCGTGCATCTCGCACCCACGGCCCCCTTCGGCTGGATCGACCGGCCGCCCTCGCTCAACCGGATGATCGGGCTCATCTGGATGGCGGGGCTGCTATACCCTGACCGCTGGCAGGGGGATCTGCGCGCCGAGACGCGGGAATTCTATGAGCTATATTACCATATGCGCCTTGACGATCCGGCGCTGGAGAGGCTGCTAGAATGGGCCGAGGGACGACCGCCCGAATAAGTGTGCCACGGCTGGCGTGGAGCCTGACCACCGGACTGGCGGTCGGGCTTATTGCGCTTTGCTTTGTGGCGCTGATGATCGGGCCTTATGGACTGTCGCCCGGTGAGGTGCTGGCGGCGCTATTGGGTCGCGGTGAGGCGCAGGCGCAAATCGTTGTGTGGAACATCCGCCTGCCGCGGATCGGTGCGGCGCTCTTGGTGGGGGCCGCACTGGCGGCGGCGGGGGCAAGCTATCAGGCGCTCTTTCGCAATCCACTCGTGTCACCGGACATCCTCGGCGTCTCCGCCGGGGCTGGACTGGGGGCCGTGGCGGGCATCTTCCTGTCGCTGCCGGTGGCGGCGATTCAGGGCGCGGCCTTTGCGGGCGGCATGGCGGCGGTCGGGGTCGTCACCTTGGTGGCCGGGCTGGTGCGCAACACCGACCGAACGCTGACGCTGGTGCTGATCGGCGTGGTGATCGGGGCCTTAGCCGGGGCGGCGACCTCGTTGTTGAAGGTGCTGGCCGACCCCTATGACCAATTGCCCGCGATCACCTTCTGGCTTCTGGGCTCGCTCGCCTCGGTCACCTCGGCGGATATCGGGCCCGCTCTGCCCGCCGTCGCACTCGGGCTGGTGCCGCTGGCGCTGCTGCGGTGGCGGATCAATGTGCTGTCGTTGGGGGATGAGGAGGCCCGCGCGCTTGGCGTCGAGGCGGGGCGCACACGGTTCCTGGTGATCGTGGCGGCCACGCTGATCACCGCGAGCGTGACGGCGCTTGCAGGGGTCGTGGGCTGGGTTGGCCTTGTCATCCCGCATATCGCGCGGATGCTCGTGGGGCCGGGTTTCGGCCGCCTTCTGCCCACTTCAGTGCTGATCGGGGCAGGCTATCTGCTGGTGGTGGATACCGCCGCGCGCAGCATCGCGGCGATAGAGGTGCCCTTGGGCATCCTGACTGCGGTGATCGGCGCCCCGTTCTTCGTCTGGCTGCTGGCGCGCGGACGGCGCGGTTGGTCATGAGGCTGGAGGCGCGGGAACTGAGCATCGGCTACGGGCGCGAGGTTGTGGGGGCGGGGCTCTCGCTCACGGTCGCACCGGGACGCGTTACCTGCCTGCTTGGGCCGAATGGCTGTGGCAAGACCACCTTGTTCCGCACGCTTCTGGGGCTGTTGCCGCCGCTTGGCGGTGAGGTGCTGCTTGGGGACGTGCCGATTACGCGGCTCAAGCGGGCCGAGATCGCGCGCCGCATCGCCTATGTGCCGCAGGCCCATGCGCCGCCCTTTCCCTTCGAGACGCTCGAGGTGGTCATGATGGGGCGCACCGCGCGGCTGGGGCCCTTCGCGCAGCCGGGGACGGCGGACCGGGACGCGGCGCAGGCCGCTCTCGACCGGCTGGGGATCGGCGATCTGGCGGCGCGCGACTATTCGCGCCTCTCGGGCGGGCAGCGGCAGCTGGTCCTGATCGCGCGGGCCTTGGCGCAGGCCGCACCGCTGATCGTGATGGACGAGCCGACGGCGAGCCTCGATTTCGGCAATCAGGCGCAGGTTCTGGCGCAGGTGGCGGGGCTGGCCGGAGAGGCCGGTCAGGGGGTGATCCTGTCGACGCACGACCCCGATCAGGCCTTCGCGCTCGGCGCCGATGTGGTGCTGATGAGCGCGGGGCGGATCATCGGCAGTGGCGCTGCCGAGACGGTGCTGAGCGGTGCCGCGCTGAGCCGGGTCTACGGCCTGCCGGTCGCGGTTGAGATGACAGAGAGCGGGCGGCGCGTCTGTCTGCCCGCGCTGCACGGCTGACCGGCGCGGCTTTTGCGTGTTTTCAAGGCGGCGCGAAGTTGCTAAGCCCGCGCAGGACAGGCGCATGAGGCAAGAATGACCACGATCAAGCTGCACAACACACGCACCCGCAAGAAGGAGGTGTTCGCGCCTCTCGATCCCGAGAATGTGCGGATGTATGTCTGTGGGCCGACGGTCTATGACCGGGCGCATCTGGGTAATGCGCGGCCGGTGGTGGTGTTTGATGTGCTGTATCGTTTGTTGCGGCATGTCTACGGGGCCGAGCACGTGACCTATGTGCGCAACTTCACGGACGTGGATGACAAGATCAACGCGCGCGCGGCGGAGAGCGGGCGCGCGATTGGCGAGATCACGGCGGAGACGACGCAGTGGTTTCTGGATGACATGGCGGAACTGGGCGCTTTGGAGCCCAACCACATGCCGCGCGCCACGCAATACATCCCGCAGATGGTCACGATGATCGAGGATCTAATCGCCAAGGGCCACGCCTATGAGGCCGAGGACCATGTGCTCTTTGCCGTGGACTCGTGGCGTGAGGGCTATGGCAAGCTGTCGGGGCGGTCGGTCGATGACATGATCGCGGGGGCGCGGGTCGAGGTTGCGCCGTACAAGCGCAACCCGATGGATTTCGTTTTGTGGAAACCGTCGGATCAGGGGCAGCCGGGGTGGGAGTCGCCTTGGGGGCGGGGCCGGCCCGGCTGGCATATCGAATGCTCGGCGATGGCCTATGAGTTGCTGGGCGAGAGTTTCGACATTCACGGCGGCGGCAACGATCTGATGTTCCCGCACCACGAGAACGAGATCGCCCAAAGCTGTTGTGCGCACCCTCAGGGGGAGTTCGCGCGCTACTGGATGCATAACGAGATGCTGCAGGTCGAGGGCAAGAAGATGTCCAAGAGCCTGGGCAATTTTTTCACGGTGAGGGATTTGCTGGATCAGGGGATACCGGGCGAGGTGATCCGCTTCGTGTTCCTGAGCACGCATTACAGGAAGCCGATGGACTGGACGGCGGAGAAGGCGCGGGAGGCGGAAGACACTCTTAGCCGCTGGTATGTATTGACTGACGGTGTAGAGCCTGAAGCTGACACTTTGTTCTGGGTGTCGGATGCTTTGGCAGATGATCTCAATACACCATTAGCGATTTCGATCATGCACGAGTTGGCTCGCAATGGCTGTGCCGGTCAGTTGAAGGCGGCGATGCAGCTATTGGGGTTTGGAGATGCTGAGGAAATAAACTGGTTTAGAAGCCATTCAATAACTCTCGGAACGAGCTCTGCGGGCGATACACCTCTTTATGCAGATCAAATCATGCCATTCTTGCAGCGATGGCAAGATCTTAGAACGGAAAAGCGGTACTTAGAAGCGGATAAGCTTAAAAATGACCTGGAGGCTACTGGTTTGCGCATATCAAACACGCAACACGGGCCCCACGCCGATATTCCAAACGACTTCGACCCCGCCAAACTGGAGGCTTTGAAGTGATACGCCTTTCCGAACACCGCCTGACTGCCGCGCGAGGGCCCGACCACGAGGGGGCGCTGCAACGATTGTTTGGCGCGCTTTATGGTGAAGTCTACTTGAACGGGCACGCGGGGTGCGACGTTGCGAAAGCGCCCGCCCGGGGGGCGGTCGGGTGCTCGCGCGGCGGCGTGCAAGTGCGCCTTGATTCCGCGCGGGGTGCGGCATGACCCGCGAACGGCTTTATCTCTACGACACCACCCTGCGGGATGGGCAGCAGACGCAGGGCGTCAGCTTTTCCACGCCCGAGAAAATCCAGATCGCCGAGGCGTTGGACCGCCTCGGTGTCGATTACATCGAGGGTGGCTGGCCCGGCGCGAACCCGACCGACAGCGCCTTTTTCGACGCCGTGCCGCAGACCCGCGCCACGCTCACCGCCTTCGGCATGACCAAGCGCGCCGGGCGCTCGGCGGAGAATGATGACGTTCTGGCCGCCGTGATGAATGCGGGCACGCAAGCCGTCTGCATCGTCGGCAAGACCCATGATTTCCACGTCACCGAGGCGCTCGGGATCACTCTGGAGAAAAACGTCGAGAACATCGCCCGCTCCGTCGCGCATCTGGTCGGGCAAGGGCGCGAGGCTCTGTTCGATGCCGAGCATTTCTTTGACGGCTACTGTGCCAATCCCGATTACGCGCTGGAGTGCCTGCGCGCGGCCTACGAGGGGGGCGCGCGGTGGGTCGTGCTGTGCGATACCAATGGCGGCACCCTGCCCACCGAGATCGGGCGTATCGTGGGTGAGGTGATCGCCGCCGGTATTCCCGGCGACCGTCTGGGCATCCACACCCATGATGACACCGAGAATGCCGTGGCAGGCAGCCTCGCCGCCGTCGATGCGGGCGCGCGGCAGGTGCAGGGCACGCTGAACGGGCTGGGCGAGCGCTGTGGCAATGCCAACCTGACCACGCTCATTCCGACGCTGATGCTGAAGCCGCCCTATGCCGAGGCGTATGAAATCGGGGTGAGCCGCGAGGGGCTGAAGAGCCTGACGGCGGTGAGCCGGCAATTGGATGAAATCCTCAACCGCGTGCCGCTGCGGCAGGCGGCCTATGTCGGGGCCTCGGCCTTTGCCCACAAGGCTGGGCTGCATGCGAGCGCGATCCTGAAAGACCCCAGCACCTACGAGCATATCGACCCCGAGACCGTGGGCAATGCGCGCATCATCCCGATGTCCAATCAGGCCGGGCAGTCGAATCTGCGACGTCGTCTGGCCGAGGCGGGGATCGAGGTGGCACCGGGCGACGCGCGGCTGGCGCGACTTCTGGAGGTGATCAAGGAGCGCGAGGATCAGGGCTATACCTATGACAGCGCGCAGGCCAGTTTCGAGATCCTCGCGCGCAAGGAACTGGGGCAGATGCCCGCGTTCTTCGAGGTCAAGCGCTACAAGGTCACGGTGGAGCGGCGCAAGAACAAGTATGACCGCATGGTGAGCCTGTCCGAGGCGGTTGTCGTCGTGAAGGTCGATGGCGAGAAGAAGCTGTCGGTCTCCGAGTCGATGGATGCCGAGGGCTGTGACCGTGGCCCGGTCAACGCGCTGGCGCGGGCGCTCGCCAAGGACCTCGGCCCCTATCAGGATCAGATCGCCGACATGCACCTGGTCGATTTCAAGGTGCGCATCACCCAAGGCGGCACCGAGGCGGTGACGCGCGTCATCATCGACAGCCAGGACAGCGCCGGGCGGCGCTGGTCGACGGTGGGCGTGAGTCCTAATATCGTCGATGCCAGCTTCGAGGCGCTGCTCGACGCGATCAACTGGAAGCTGGTGCATGAGGGGGCGGTGTGAGCGTTGCGTTCGACGCCGACCTGACCGCCTGTGCCGATCTGGTGCGCCGCGCCGACCCTGCGCGGTTTCAGGCGGCGATGGCAGCACCGGTCGCGGCGCGGCCGGTGCTGTTCCCGCTCTATGCCTTCAATGTCGAGGCGGCGCGCGCGCCTTGGGTCACGTCCGAGCCGATGATCGCCGAGATGCGGTTGCAATGGTGGGTGGAGGCGCTGGAGGAGATCCGCGCAGGCGATGCGGTGCGGCGGCACGAGGTGGTCAGCAGGCTGGCGCAGATGCTGGATGCGGAGGGGGCCGCGTTGCTGATTGACCTGATCGAGGCGCGGCGGTGGGATATCGAGCGCGCGCCGTTCGAGGACGAGGCAGATTTTATCCGCTATATCGAGGCCACATCGGGCAATCTGATCCGCGCGGTGGCGCGGGCGCTTGGCCCCGCCGAGGAGGACGTGCTGCGCGACGCAGGCTTTGCGCTTGGCCTTGCCAACTGGTTCCGCGCGATCCCCGCGCTCGAGGCGGCGGGGCGCAAACCTCTGCCCGACGGACGCCCCGAGGCGGTGCGAGACCTCGCTGCCGAAGGCTTGCGGCGGCTGGCGCGAGCGCGGGCGGGGCGCGCGGGGGTGTCGCGCGTGGCGGCTCCGGCGCTCTTGCCTCTGTGGGAGGCGGGGCCTGTTTTGCGCGCGGCGATGCGTCGCCCGGGTGCCGTTGCCGACGGCGCGCTTGATCCGGCCCCGGCACGCAGCAGGCTGACGCTCATGCTGCGTGCGCTGTCAGGGCGCTGGTAGGGCGGTCAGCCGAGGAGGTTGCGCACCTGTCCAAGCATCGCGGGGACCGACGGGCTATCGCGATTGGTGCGGGTCATCACCAGAATCCCGATCATCAGCCCCTGCAAGACCTTGGCGATCTCGACCGCATTTGGCGGAGGGGTGTCACCTTGTGACAGGCAGGTGACGAAAAACGCCTCGACCTCCGCCATGCTGCCTTCGACGATGGTCGCGATCTCTGGGTCATGGGGTGATAGTTCCATGGCGGTCTGGACCATCAGACAGCCGCCTGGCATCCGCGCATCGCCGCGCGCCACCGTCTCAAAGATGGTAAGGATCGCCTCTTTTCCCTCGCGGCCCTCGCGGAACTGATCGAGCATGCCACTGCGATACGTTTGATCATAATACCGCAGCGCGCGCAGGAAGAGGGCACGCTTGTTGCCGAATCCCGCATAGAGGCTGCCGCGGTTGAGGCCGGTCGCAGCGACGAGATCGGCCACTGATGTGCCTTGATAACCATGCGTCCAAAAGGCGATCATTGCCGCCTCAAGCACCGTGGCCTCGTCATATGTCTTTTCCCAGGGCATGGTGGCTCCGACGGCGCGGCAGGGGTTCAGCCTGTGACGACCGGCGCTACCGCAAAATGAACTCACATCATCCCCGACACCCTGAACAAGGCTGAGTAATGAGCCTTGCACAAGGTGCCGGGTAAGACATGGGCCGTCATCTGCTGGAGCAGTCCGACCATCCCAGATCTTAACTCAAGTGATGGCGCGAAAACGCAAGTTAATAGTAATCAGGTTTGGAACGAGCGGTCAAATAACAAAACTGTGGACGTTGCGTGAAACACCTAGGGCGTTTGGTCTGGAAGGGGGGGCAGTCCGGGCGTATCTGCAAGATCGGGATTCTGGCGCACATGACGCGCCTTGATCGCGCCGGATGTCTCGCGGCTGTCGTCATGGCTCCAGCCCGGGGGCATGACGCAGTAATTGAGCCGCTCGCGCCATGTCAGCCCCGGCTGCGTGGCATCGCGGACGATGCCGACCCATTCGTGAAAGGCGACGCGGATCGGGTTGAACGTGCCTAAGTTGTGAACGAGCCCGTAATCCACCTTCTCCTCCTCCATTTCCGGCACGAAGGTGCCGAAGAGCTTGTCCCAGATGATGAAGACGCCTGCGTAGTTGCAATCGAGATAGCGCGGGTTGCGACCGTGATGCACGCGGTGATGCGAGGGTGTGTTCATCACTGCCTCGAACCAGCGGGGCAGGCGGCCGATGGCCTCGGTATGGATCCAGAACTGGTAGATCAGGTTGAGCCCGCCCACGAACAGCACCATGGCGGGGTGAAAGCCCAGCAAGATCAGCGGCGCGCGCACCACCATCATGAAGGTGAAGGTGCCGGTCCATGTCTGGCGCAGCGCCGTGGTCAGGTTGTAATGCTGCGAGGAATGGTGATTGACATGGGAGGCCCAGACCCAACGGATGCGGTGACCAAACCGATGCACCCAGTAATAGCGCAGATCGTCCAGCACGAAGCAGAGCACGATCACGCCGATCGAGGTGCCCAGATCGAGCGGCGTGATCTCCCATAGCAGCATGAAGAACCCATAGGCGACAAAGCCCAGCAGGATGCTCGAGGCCACGTTGCCCGCCCCCATGATAAGCGAGGTGAGCGCGTCGCGCGTCTCGTAGCGCCCGCCGCGCCCTTTGATGACGATCCACAGCAATTCGGCGAGGATGGCGGCGATAAAGAGCGGCACGGCCCAGTTCACCACGTCGGGAAAGGTGATCATGTCGGTCATGCGGTCTCCTTCAGAGCGTCTTGCCATGCGGCGGCCTCGTCCGGGGCGAGGGTAAGGTGGATGCGCGGCGCGGTATAGTCGGGCAGGTCGAGGCGCAGCCCGGTCTTGGTCCGGCGTGTCCGCGCGCCGGTGAGGTGGCGCGCGGTGGTGTCCGCGCCCATCGGCCAGACCACGCCACGCCCGGTCTCGGTCTCGATCAGGGCGGCGGAGTGGTCTTGGCAGAGGGTGACATGCACAGGCGCATCGCCCGGAAACTCGCGCAGCCACGCCGCCCTTGCCGCCGCCGCGTCCGGCAGTGTCGCGCGGCGCGAGAGGCCAAGCAGATGCAGCAGCACCGCGATGCACGCGATGCCCAGAACGACCATCGGCAACAGGATGCTCAGTGGCATGGTCCCCTCCCTTCTTGCTGGATTTAGCCAAAGGCCGGGCGCGTTTGTCAAAGGTGGCGTTACGTCACCGGCGCGCGGCGGCGCCCCTCGCGCCAGACCAGAAGGCCAGCGCCGCAGAGCACGACGGTCGCTCCGGTGACCGAGACCCAATCCGGCCAGACCCCGAAGATCACCCCGTCATAGAGCGCGGCAAAGACCAGCGCGGTGTAAAAGAACGGCGCCACATAACTTGCATCGCCCCGCGCCATGGCGTTGACGAAACAGGCTTGCGCAAGGGCCATCAGCAGGCCGATGCCTGCAAGAGCGGCCCATTGTGCGGCTGTGGGCGCGGCCCAGACCCAGATCACGGCGAGGCTTGCGATACTCAGCCCTATGGCGTTGTTGATCAGCAGGATCTGCCACGGTCCCTCGCGCCCCGACAGGCGCTTGATGTAGATAAGCTCTGCCCCCATGCAGACCGCCGCGCCAAGTGCGAGCAGCGCGCCCATCTCGATCACGCCGCCACCGGGGCGGGTCAGGATCGCCGCCCCGGCAAGGGCGATGATGGCGGCACTCCAGCGTACACGCCCGACCTTTTCGCCCAAAAGCGGAATGGCGAGCATCATCGCGAAAACCGGGCTGAGAAAGCTGATCGCGGTGGCGTCAGACAGTGGAATAAAGGCGGCGGCGGCAAACATCAGCGTGACGCCGCCCCAACCGAGACCCGAGCGTTTCACATGGGTGATCAGGTCAGGCCGGGTGAACACCGGCCGCACAAGGCCGACCATGACCGCGATTGCCAGAAAGGCGAAGAGAAACCGCCCGTGGCTGATCTGCAGCGCATGCAGCGGCGGGCCGAGCGCACCCGTCCCGAGCGCCTTGGCCAGCAGCGTGGTGCCGGCCAGCAAGGCGGCGGCCAGAAGCGTGAGAAGGGCGGCAAGGCCGGGATTGGGCGCGCGGGGGGTGAACATGGCCGCAGCTTTGCCGTGCCGCATGTCGGGCTGCAAGCGGTAACGGCCTGACACCCACCAACAAATTCGCGTGTGCCATGGGCGGAAAACGACGCGATGTCGCGACCGGTCGCGCGGTCGCTGCGGATTACGTGCATGGGTCTCTCAAGAAACCTCCAAGACCCGAAGACATGCATGACCGCCGCATCCCCGAATGGCTCCGCCACGCGCCCACCCCCTCGGTGCGGGGGTTTGCCCTGCTGGCGGGCACCGAGGCGATGGCGCGCGGCATTCTGATCTCGGTCATGCCGCTCGAGATGTATCGCGCGCTGCGCGATGCGGCGCTGGTGTCGGAGGTGTATTTCCTTGTCGGATTGCTGTCTCTGGCCACCGGGCTGATGGTGCCTTTTGCGACCCGCCATGTGCCGCGGCGCTGGATCTACGTGATGGGTTGCGCGATGTTCGCGGGCGGCGCGGGGATGGGCGCGCAGGGCGGCGCGCTCGGCATGATCGCGGCACTGGCGCTGATGACGGCGGCGACGGTCATGGTCTTTGTGTGCTTCAACGCCTATGTGCTGGATTTCATAGCCAAATCCGATCTGGGCCGCTGCGAGACCTCGCGCATGTTCTACAGTGCGGCGGGCTGGACCGCGGGACCATGGCTCGGCGTCGCTCTTCTCGGGCTTTGGCGACCGCTGCCGTTCCTGATCGCCGGGGTGGCAGCCTTCGCGATGATGGCGCTCTTTCTCTATATGCGGCTTGGCAATGGGCGGCTGATCACCCGCGCGCGGGCCCCGGCACCCAATCCGCTGGCGTGGCTGCCGCGGTTTTTCGCGCAGCCGCGGCTGGTGGCGGGCTGGGTTTTCGCGGTGATCCGCTCCTGCGGCTGGTGGGCCTATGTGGTCTATCTGCCGATCTTTGCGGTCCAGCAGGGGCTGGGCGAGGATCTGGGTGGCATGCTGCTCTCGGCCTCCAACGGGATGCTGTTCGTGACACCTTTGATGCTGCGCTGGATGCAGCGCGGCTCGATCCGGCGGGCGGTTAGGGTGGGGTTCGCGGCGTCGGGCCTGCTTTTCGTGCTGGGCGCTGCCGCAAGCAGCTGGCCCTGGGCGACGGTCGCGGGGCTGGCGCTCGCCTCGGTGTTCCTGGTGCTGCTGGATGTGTCGGCAGGGCTGCCCTTCCTGATGGCGGTCAAGCCGTCGGAGCGCACGGAGATGTCGGCGATCTATGCCAGTTTTCGCGATGTCTCGGGGATCGTGACACCGGGGGCGGCGTGGCTGGTGCTGCTGGTGGCCCCTTTGCCGGGGATATTTGCATTGGCCGGTGTGGGCCTTTTGTCCTGCTGGCATCTGGCGCGGCACCTGCATCCGAGGCTGGGCGCGGCGCGCGTCACGGTGCAGGCAGCCCCGGCATGCGACATTCCGCTTTCCCTGACGCGCGAAACCGGCTAAAGCCACGTCATGACCACGAGCGCGACATATACCCCGATCCGACGCCGACGCACCCGCGTCTGACGTTCCGGCCCCCTCGTGATCCCGGCGCAGTGTGCGCCAAATCCCCCTAATGCCCCAAATACCCAAATGATTGACTTGGCCCCGCCCTTGCGGCACTCAAAGGGCCTCTTGTTGACAAGGAACCTGCCATGATCCCGTCGATCCTGCCGACTTATAATCGCGCGCCGCTCTCATTCGTCAAAGGCGAGGGCGCCTGGCTGATCGAGGCCGATGGTCGACGTTTTCTCGATCTCGGCGCGGGGATCGCAGTCAATGCCATGGGTCACGCGCATCCCGCGCTGGTGGCGGCGCTGACCGAGCAGGCGGGCAAGCTGTGGCATACCTCGAACCTCTACCAGATACCCAAGCAGCAGGAGCTGGCCGACCGTCTGGTCGAGGCGACGTTTGCCGATACGGTGTTCTTCACCAATTCCGGCACCGAATCCTGCGAATTGGCGATCAAGATGGCGCGCAAGTTCTTCTACGATTCAGGCCAACCGGAGAGGACCGATATCATCGCCTTTGGCGGCTCGTTCCATGGCCGGTCGTCTGCGGGCATCGCCGCCGCTGGATCGGAGAAGATGACCAAGGGCTTCGGCCCGCTGCTGCCCGGGTTCAAGCATGTGCCCTGGGGCGATCACGACGCGTTCCATGCCGCGATCGACGACAATACCGCCGCCATCCTGATCGAGCCGGTGCAGGGAGAGGGCGGCATTCGCCCGCTGCCCGATCAATGCCTCAAGGGGCTGCGCGACCTTTGCGACGAGACGGGCATCCTGCTGATCCTCGATGAGGTGCAATGCGGGGTGGGGCGCACGGGGCGGCTTTTCGCGCATGAATGGGCGGGCGTCACACCCGATATCATGATGGTCGCCAAGGGCATCGGCGGCGGCTTTCCCTTGGGGGCGGTGCTGGTCACGGAAAGGGCCGCCTCGGGGATGGGTGCAGGCACGCATGGCTCCACCTATGGCGGCAACCCTCTGGGCTGTGCCGTGGGCTGCACGGTGATGGAGCATGTCGCCACGCCGGAGTTCCTCGCCGACGTCAACCGCAAGGCCGGGTTGATGCGGCAGCGTCTGGAGGGGCTGGTCGCGGCGCATCCTGATGTCTTTACCGGCGTTCGGGGGCTGGGGCTGATGCTTGGGCTGGAGTGCAAGATCACCAACACCGATGTGGTCAAGGCAGGCTATGACGCGCTGGTCGCCACGGTGCCCGCCGCCGACAACGTGATCCGCCTGCTGCCGCCGCTCACCATCACCGACGACGAAATCGCCGAGGCGATCGCCCGTCTTGACGCCGCCGCCACAGCCTTGAAAACCGCCTGATCTTCTTCTGGCCCGAAATATCCCGGGGGGTGTGGGGGCTGGCCCCCACATGGACCCGATTGCAAAAGCGAACACTGACATGACCCATTTTCTCGACATCCACAAAACCGATCCGGCCGAATTGCGGGCGATCATCGATCAGGCGCGCATGATGAAAGACGCGCGCAACGGTCATCCGCGTGGCATGCCCGATGCCGAACAGCCGCTTGCAGGGCGCATGGTGGCGCTCATTTTCGAGAAACCCTCGACGCGCACGCGGGTGTCGTTCGACGTGGGCGTGCGGCAGATGGGCGGGCAGACGATGGTTCTGTCGGGGGCCGACATGCAACTGGGCCATGGCGAGACCATCGCGGATACCGCGCGGGTTCTGTCGCGATATGTCGACATGATCATGATCCGCACATTCGACGAATCCGTGCTGCTGGAGATGGCGGAATACTCCGACGTGCCGGTGATCAACGGTCTGACCGATCGCACCCATCCGTGCCAGATCATGGCCGATATCCTGACCTACGAAGAACATCGCGGGCCGATCACCGGCAAGAAGGTGGTCTGGTCAGGTGATGGCAACAATGTCTGCGCGTCCTTTTTGCATGCCGCCGGGCAGTTCGGGTTTGACCTGACCTTTACCGGGCCGATGCAGCTTGACCCCGAGCCTGAATTCATTGGTGTCGCGCGCAAGGCAGGCAGCACGATCACCATCGAGCGTGATCCCGCGAAGGCGGTCGAGGGTGCCGATCTGATTGTCACCGACACATGGGTCAGCATGCATGACAGCCAGTCCACCAAGGAGCGGCGGCACAACATGCTGCGCCCCTATCAGGTCAACGAGAAGCTGATGGCGCAGGCGAAACCGGACGCGCTCTTCATGCATTGCCTGCCGGCGCATCGCGGCGAGGAGGTGACCTCGGAGGTGATGGACGGGCCGTCCTCGGTGATTTTCGACGAGGCCGAGAACCGCCTGCATGCGCAAAAGGCGATCATGCGGCACTGCCTCGGGATGTGACGGCGGCGCTTGCAATTTGTTGTTTCCACGCATAGCGTTAACCCAGTCCGTTAGCGGTATCGGAGGGCGGATGGGCAAGGCGCAGATCGGGGTCTACGGGCTTGGCACCATGGGCAGCGCGCTGGCGCTGAACATGGCGGAGCACGGCTTTGACGTGGCCGTGACCAACCGCGAGGCCGACTGGATCGGGCCCTTCATGACAGAGGCCGGAGATCTGGCCGAGCGCCTTGATCCGCATGACAAATTTCAGGGTTTCGTCGCCGCGCTGGAGCGTCCGCGTATCATCCTGTTCATGATCCCGTCGGGGGCGCCGATGGATGAAATGCTGGAGCAGGTCACGCCGCTTCTGGAGCCTGGCGATATCGTGATCGACGGCGGCAATGCCGATTTTCACGACACCCGAAGGCGGGTCGGTAAACTGTCGGTATCGCGTCTGTATCACGTCGGTCTCGGTGTTTCGGGCGGCGAGGCGGGCGCGCGGCATGGCCCGTCGATGATGATGGGCGGCAGCGCAGAGGCCTGGGCGCGGATCGCGCCGATCCTGACGGCCATTGCCGCGCGCCACGAGGGAAGCCCCTGCGTGGCGCATTTGGGTCCCGACGGGGCCGGGCATTTCGTCAAGACCGTGCATAACGGCATTGAATATGCCGACATGCAGGTGATTGCGGAAATCTACAGCCTGATGCGCAACGGGCTGGCGCTGCCACCGGCCGAGATCGGCGCGCTGTTCGAGTCGTGGAATGGCGGGCCGCTGCGCTCTTATCTGGTGGAGATCACCGCCAAGCTCTTGACCTATGCCGATCCCGAGACCGGCCATCCGATGATCGACGTGATCAAGGATGCCGCCGGTCAAAAGGGCACCGGGCGCTGGAGCGTGATCGAGGCGCTGCGCATGGGACAGTCACCGAGCATGATCGAGGCTGCCGTGGGCGCGCGCAGCTGGTCCTCGGAGAAGGACACCCGGCAACGGGCCGAGGCCGTGCTTGGGGGGGCGGTTGGCGCAGTCGATGCCAGCCCCGAAGTTCTGGCCGAGGCGTTTCTGGCGGCGCGCATCCTTGCCCATGCGCAGGGCTTCCGCGTGCTGGCGGCGGCGTCGGAGGACTACGACTGGTCACTCGATTTTGCGACCATCGCGCGAATCTGGCGGGCGGGGTGTATCATCCGCTCGGCCCTGCTCGACGAGATCGCCGTCGCCTTTGAGGGCGATCTGCCGGAGGGGCAACTGATCCTCGATCCCGGTCTGGCGCAGACCCTTGCGCGCTGCGTGCCCGCGCTGCGGCAGGTGGTGTGCAGCGCGGTGCATGGCGGGCATCCGGTGCCCGCGCTGAGCGCCGGGCTGGCGTGGTATGACAGTATGCGATTGGGGCATGGCAGCGCCAACATGATCCAGGCGCAGCGCGACATGTTCGGGCATCACGGGTTTGAGCGGCTGGGGCAGGCGGGTGTGCATCACGGGCCGTGGTGGGACTGATCCGGGCCGGGTCAGTTGAGTATTTTTGGAACGATGAAGGGCAGGGGTCACTCGGTCAGGTAGCGGTCGAGCACGATGGCGGGCATCGCGCCGCGCAGCATCATGTCGGGCAGCACGTAGGAGGGGGCCATGTCGAGGCCGAGTGTGCGGGCGAGGGCGGCGTCGGGGCCCATGTCGAAGACCGCGACGCGAAAGCCCAGCCTCTCGGCCAGAGCGCGCAACTCCTCCTCGGCGCGGGTGCAGTCGGGGCAATCCTCTGCGGTGAAGAAGGCCACGCGCGTCGGTGCATCGGTGGGGCCGAAGCCGGGTTGGGCCGGGTTGAAGAGCTGTGCCGCCATCTGGTCGAGCGTGTCGAGATCGCGCGCGGCCTCTGCGCCGTAGAGGTCGGGGGCGGGGCGGGGCAGGCCGGTGATCTCCGAGAGCAGTTCGGGGGTGGCGATCAGCACTTCGCGGATCGCGCTGCCGAGCGGCGGGCGCGATTGCGGGCCGGTGTCCTGTGCCGTCGCAGCATATGACAGCAGCAGCCCGCCGAGGAGGGCCGCGCCGAAAAGACGGGAGAGCATCGCCTTATTGCGTGCGGATGTCGTTGGCGATGTCCTGCATCGCGTCCTGCGGCAGGAAGCCGCGCAGCATCTGGTCGCCCATTACGAAAGACGGCGTGCCGCTGATCTGGAGCCGCTGGCCAAGCGCGTGGTTGGCCGCGATCACCTCGGTCACGTCCTCGCTGTCCATCGCGGCCACGATGGCGTTGGCGTCGAGCCCGAGCGAATCGGCCAGCCGGGTGAACCCGGTGTCGTTCATCGCGCCGTTATAGGCCATCAGCGCGTCATGCACGGATTTGTAGGCCTCGTCGCCTGCGACCTGCTGGGTGGCGATGGCAAAGCGCGAGGCCTGCACCGAGTCCTCGCCCAGAATGGGGAATTCCTTGACGATGAAGCGGATGTTGCCGTCTTCTTCGAGCAGGCCGTTGACCTCGTCCACGGCGCGGCGGCAATAGCCGCAGCGGTAATCCATGAATTCGACGAGGGTGATGTCGCCCTCGGGATTGCCGCCGACCCAGGACTGGCCGTCGTTGAAAATGGCGTCGGCATTGGCGCGCACGAGATCGACATCGGCCTGGGCCTGACCCTGGGCCTGACGCTCTTCGAGGACGGCCACGGCCTCCATGATCACTTCGGGGTTTTCCAGCAGGTAGGCGCGGATTTCGGACTGCAGGGTGGCGCGCTCGGCCTCGGTCAGGTTGTCGAGATCGAGGGCCTGCGCGGGCAGGGCGAGAGGCAGGCTGAGGGCGGTGGCGGCGACAAGGCTTCGAATCACTGGGTCATACTCCGTTATTCTGCGGCTTTGGCCGCGTGTAGCACATCCTGCGCGCGCTGCCATGCAGCAGAACCACGGGGAAGCAGGCCGGAGGCGCGTTCGGCGTGGATCTTAGCATCTTTGAGCCGGCCCGCCATCGCATAACGCTCTGCCGTGAGGACCGAGGCCATGCCGTTATTGCCAAGCCGGGCTTGGGCCTGCGCCAGATCACGCAACACGCGGAAGTCACGACCATCGCGGCTGCGGGCGGATTCGAGGAATTGCGCGGCCTTCTGCACCTGTCCGTCGGCCAGCAGCGCGCGCCCGTAGGAGCCGAGGATCAGCGCGTTGCGCGGCGCGAGATTGGTGGCGCGGGCATAGGCGGCGACGGCGGGCTTGATCTGACGGCTTTCCATCAGGATCTGGCCGCGCAATTCGTGCAGGAAGGGATCGTCGGGGCGGCGGGCCACGGCCCCGTCAATCGCTTTGAGCGCACGGCGCAGGTCGGCATTGCGGTGATGGGCGATGGCCTGGCGCATCAGCTTGATGTCCTCATGGCCGTATTCGCCGGCGCGGGTGAGGGTCCATTTGGGTGACCGCTGAAAGGCCGAGAGTTTGGATTTGGCGCGGGCGAACCAATAGGTTGCCTCAGGGTCGGGTGCGACGGTTTTGGACTGCGCATCCGCGAGCGCGCGCACCCGGCGATAGCGGTCGCGCGACAGCGGATGCGTGCGCGCATAGGCATCCTGACGGGAGGCCGCGAGCGATTCCTGTCCGCGAAAGAGATCCATCACCTGCACCGCACCGTTGAGATCGATCCCGGCGGCGTGGAGAAAGCGCATGCCGCTCGAATCGGCGGCGTTTTCCTCGGCGCGGGTATGGGCGAAGAAGCTGCGCATCGCCGCCCCCTGAATGCCCGCCGCAGCCCCGGCGGCAAAACCACCGCTGCCGGTCGCGGCCCCGGCGACGGCGGCGAGCGCGGTGCCGAGGGCGGCGGCATTGCGGGCGTTGCGGGCATTGATCGGGCGGCGCATCAGGTGGCCATTGGCGATATGCGCGGCCTCATGGGCGATCACCGATTGCAGCATCGCGGGGCTGTCCATGCGCAACAGCAGGCCGGAATGGATGAAGATGCTGTCGGCGTCGATCACGAAGGCGTTCATGCTGGAATCGTCGATCACCATGATATCGACCCGGTCGGGGTTGAGCCCGGCTGCGCGCAGAACCGGCGCGCCGAGCGCGCGCAGCGCATGTTCGATATCGGGATCGCGCAGCAGGGTCACCGCACGGGCCGGGGCTGCGAGGGTGATGCCCAGGATCAGCGCGATCGCGAGAAATCGGAGGAGCTGCATTGACCTGACCTGCCTTTCGACGTGAAGAGAGGGCGTATGCCCAAGCTTAGGAAGAATGTAATGCGGAACTCAACCCGGTCCAAGGTCGCCCCCTTCATTGTGATGGATGTGATGGAGGCTGCGCGCCGTGCCGAAGCCGAGGGGCGGCATATCGTGCATATGGAGGTGGGCCAGCCGGGCACGCCTGCGCCATCGGGCGCGCGCGACGCGCTGGCCCGGGCGATGGAGCGTGAGGCGATGGGGTATACCGTGGCGCTTGGTCTGCCGGAGTTGCGGGCGCGGATCGCGCGGCTTTATCAGGACTGGTATGGCGTTGATCTGAACCCTGATCGGGTGGTGATCACGCCGGGATCGTCGGGGGCGTTCATTCTTGCGTTTACGGCGCTCTTCGATACCGGCGACCGGGTGGGAATCGGCGCGCCGGGCTATCCCAGCTATCGGCAGATCCTGCGGGCGCTCGATCTGGTGGCGGTGGATATCGAGACGGCGGCGGAAAACCGCCTGCAACCGGTGCCGGGCGATCTGGCGGCGCAGGATCTGCGCGGGCTGCTGGTGGCGAGCCCGGCGAATCCCACGGGCACGATGCTGGGACGCGAGGCGCTCGGGGCACTGATCGGGGCGACGCAGGCGGCGGGGGCGAGTTTCATCAGCGATGAAATCTATCATGGCATCGAATATGAGGCGAAGGCGGTGAGCGCGCTGGAGATCACCGACGACTGCTATGTGATCAACTCGTTTTCCAAGTATTTCTCGATGACCGGCTGGCGGGTCGGCTGGATGGTGGTGCCCGAGGATCACATCCGCACGGTGGAGCGGCTGGCGCAGAATCTCTTCATCTGTCCGCCGCATGCCAGCCAGGTGGCGGCGCTTGCGGCGATGGAGTGCCATGAGGAGCTGGAGGCGAACATGGCGGTTTACCGCACCAACCGTGCGCTGATGCTGGAGGGGCTGCCGCGCGCCGGGTTCGACCGCATCGCGCCGCCCGATGGCGCATTCTATGTCTATGCCGATGTCAGCCACCTGACCGATGACAGCCGCGCCTTCGCTGCCGAGATCCTGGAGCGCGCCGGGGTGGCGGTGACGCCGGGGCTGGATTTCGATCCGGCGCGCGGGGCGGGCACGCTGCGGTTCTCCTATGCCCGCGCCACGGCGGATATCGAGGAGGGGCTGGCGCGGCTGGAACGGTTCATGGCGGCGCGCTGAGCCGCAGCGCCCGCCCGGCGCGGGGATTGCCCATCTTTTGCCACATTTCGCACCAGAAATTGCCCATCGGTGCTGGCATACCGGGTGCCGACTCAGCAAAATGGAGGGCCGTGTCATGCAACAGATCAAGAATGGATATCGCGGACTGGGCGTGCTGATCGGAATGAACGCCGACCTTCTGCTTTATGTCGCGACGCTTGCGCTTACGCTCTTTGCAGCGGGCTATTTGGGCACGCTCTGAGACAAGTTTAAACTCGCGTTTTGACAAGCCCCGACGGACCGGGTAGTGACTTTGGTCAATGGGACGTCTGACTGGGTTTGACCAATGAATGATTGTGACACGGGCCGGCGGATGCCGGCAGTGGTAATGCGCGGATTTGGCGGAATTTTGGCACTGGTGATCATGGTGCTGACACTGGTTGCGCCCGATCCGGCCGGGGCGCAATCTTACCGGTTCAATTCGGTCGCCATCGAGGGCAATCAGCGCATCGAGGCCGGAACGATCCTGTCCTTTGCCGGTATCGCGCGCGGAGAGACAGTCAGCGCCGGGCAGATTAACGACGCCTATCAGCGCATCCTCGAATCGGGCCTGTTCGAAGAGGTCGAGGTCGAGCCGCAGGGCAACCGGCTTGTCATCCGGGTGACGGAATTCCCCACGATCAACCGCATCGCCTTCGAGGGCAATGACAAGCTCAAGGAAGAGGACCTTTCCGGGTTCATCCAAAGCCAGTCGCGTCAGGTGTTCAGCCCCACACAGGCCGAGCGCGACGCCCAGATAATTACCGAGGCCTACGCCCAAAACGG
The DNA here is from genome assembly GCF_040219995.1 of Roseovarius sp. Classification (GTDB taxonomy): domain Bacteria; phylum Pseudomonadota; class Alphaproteobacteria; order Rhodobacterales; family Rhodobacteraceae; genus Roseovarius. Next base: position 602,784 of record NZ_JAVJUC010000014.1, read on the forward strand.
ACGTATCGCCGCACGTGTCACCCCCAAGGTGATCCGCCGCAGCGACAACCGCGTCGACCTGGTGTTCGAGATTTTCGAGGGTCGCAAGATCGAGGTGCAGCGCATCGGCTTTGTCGGCAACCGCGCCTATTCCGACCGTCGCCTGCGCCGCGTGATCGAAAGCAAGCAGACCGGGCTTTTGCGGGCCCTGATCGAGCGTGACACCTTTGTCGAGGACCGGATCAACTTTGACCGCCAGGTGCTGACCGACTTCTACAATTCTCGTGGCTACGTGGATTTCCGTGTGACCGGCACGAATGCAGAGCTTGCCCGCGAGCGCGACGCCTATTTCGTGACTTTCAACGTTCAGGAAGGGCAGCAGTTCCGCTTTGGCGAGATCACCACCGTCAGTGAATATAACGGGGTCGAGGCCGAGGCCTATGACGATACGCTGAAGGTTCGCCCCGGCGTGGTCTATTCACCGACGCTGGTGGAAAACTCGATTGCGCGGATGGAGCGTCTGGCGATCAAGAACGGCGTCGATTTCCTGCGGGTCGAGCCGCGTGTGACGCGCAATGATCGCGATCTGACGCTCGATATCGAATTCGTGTTGCAGCGCGGACCGCGCGTCTTTGTCGAGCGGATCGACATCGAGGGCAACACCACGACGCTCGACCGGGTGATCCGTCGACAGTTTGACGTGGTCGAGGGCGACCCGTTCAATCCGCGGGCCATCCGGCAAGCCGCCGACCGCATCCGCGCGCTGCGTTTCTTCAGCGATGTGGACGTGAATGCGCGCGAGGGATCGCGCCCGGATCAGGTGGTGATCGAAACCGACGTTGAGGAAACCACGACCGGCAGCGTTTCCGTCGGTGCCAGCTTTTCGACCAACTCGGGTCTCGGCATCCAACTGGGTTTCTCGGAGCGCAACTTCATCGGGCGCGGGCAGGAGTTGACGGCGAACATCCTCGCGAGCGCGGAGCGGGTCAACTACAACCTGAGCTTCAAGGAGCCGGCCTTTCTAAGCCGTGACGTGGCCCTCGGGCTCGACTTCGCCTTTGTGGAAACCGAAAGCGACAACTCGCTCTTCGATACCTCGATCGGAACGTTCCGCCCGAGCCTGACCTTCCCGATCGGTGAAAACAGCCGTCTCGGGGTGTTCTACAACGCCCGTTACGAGGACATGTCCGACTATAACGGCACCTCGGGGATCTTGCAGGCCGAGGTCAATCAGGGCGATCTGTGGACCAGTGCCATCGGCTATGAGTATTCCTTTGATACGCGGCGTACGGGCCTCAATCCCGATGCCGGTGTGCTGCTGTCCTTTGGTCAGGAATTCGCCGGGCTGGGTGGCGATAATGATTACGTCAAAACCACCGCGCGGATTGTCGGGCAGCGCACCATCTTCAACGAAGAGGTGACGGTGCGGGCGATTCTCGAAGGTGGCGCGATCAGCTTTTCGAACGGGCAGAACAGCCGCTTCATCAACCGCTTCAATGATCAGGTGATGCGCGGCTTCGAGCCCAATGGCATGGGACCGATCGAAGGTAGCGAGCATCTGGGCGGCGATTATTTCGCGGCGCTCAAGTTCGAGGCGGAGTTCCCGCTTGGTCTGCCTGATGAATACGGGATCACCGGCGGGGCGTTCTATGATATCGGCTCGATCTGGGGCATCGACAACCGTGGCGCAGCCACGGGCCCGCTCAACTCCACCGGCTTCGAGCCGCGCCACGTGATCGGCTTTTCGGTCTTCTGGACCTCGCCGTTCGGTCCGCTTCGGATGAACTTTTCCAACGCGCTCAAATCCGAGCCGGGGGATGAGGAGCAGACGTTCAACCTGACGGTCAGAACGGAATTCTGAGTATGCGCGCCGGGCTGGTCATGGCCGGGCTGATGATCGCGCTCGGGCTGGGGGTGCCGCAGGGGGGCGCGGCGCAGCAGCTTGGCGTGGTCACCAGCGACGTGATCGTGATCGACGCCGAACGATTGCTGAGCGAAACCGACTATGGCCAGCGGTTGCAGCGCGAAATTCAGGCCGAGCGCGATCGGCTGATTGCCTATAATGACCGGGTCGCGAGTGAACTGGAGGCCGAGGAGCAATCGCTGACCGAGATGCGCAGTGAGACCGAGCCGGACGCGTTCCGGGAGATGGCGGATGCCTTTGACGCCAAGGTCACGCAGTTGCGGCAGGACAGCGAACGCATGTCACGCGAGTTGGAACGCCGCCGGGATCTGGCCCCGCTGCAATTCATGCGGGTGGTGCAACCGGTGCTGTCCGAACTTTTGCAGGAGACCGAGGCCGTGGTGCTGCTTGACCGGCGCAGCGTGCTTTTGCATGCCGAGGTGGCGGATGTGACCGATCTGGCAATCACCCGCATCAATGCAAGTGTCGGCACCGGACCGCAGAGCCTGCCTGAGCCGCAGCCCGATGAGAATGGCGCGGTGGACATGCCGGAGTTGCCTGCGCCGGGCGGCGACTAGGCCTTTGGGTGACGGTGTCGGGCTATCTTGCCCCGCGACCGCGCAGTTGCTAGGGACATCTGGTCAAGATGCGAAAGGATGTGCCATGACCGAGCCGCTCAAGACTGCGGATATTCACCTGATCCAGCGGCTTATCCCGCATCGTTATCCGTTCCTGCTGGTCGACAAGGTGGTCGATATCGACGGCTATCAGACCGCGCGCGGTCTCAAGAACGTCACCATGAACGAGCCGCATTTCCAGGGGCATTTCCCGGGCAAGCCGATCATGCCGGGCGTGACCATCATCGAGGCAATGGCGCAGACGGCGGCGGTCATGGTGGGCACTGCGCTCGGCATGGAAGACCGCAACATGCTGGTCTATTTCATGGCCATCGACCGCGCCAAGTTTCGCCGCATGGTGGTGCCCGGTGATGTGCTGGAAATGAAGCTGGAGACCACGCGCGGCAAGCCCGGCGGCAAGGTCTGGAAGTTTTCGGGGGTGGCCGAGGTCGAGGGGGAGATGGCCGCCGAGGCGGAATTCACCGCTATGATGGACCTGCCGAAAGACTGATCGGATGTCGGGCACCACGGACCTTTCATATCGCTTTGTGACGCCAGGGCAGGGGGGCGTGCTGCCCTATCTGGTTAAGCGCCTGTTGGCGCGGGGAGAGGTGCCGCTGATCTGCGAGGTGGCGCAGTTCGGCGGTTTTCTGGCGGAGGTGCAGGCGCGGGGGATCACGCGGCTTTGCATGGCCGGAGACGGCGCGCGTGGTTGTCACGGCGCGGCTGGATGGCATTGTGATCACGGCCGGGGACGTCATACTGCTTCACCCCGAGGAGGTGTGCGGCATCCTCGGGGCGGCGGGATGTTTCCTGTGGGTGCGCCCCGGCGGCACGGGGTAACGCGGCCTATTCGGTCTCGCCGGTGGTGATCTCGCGGATCTTCGGCATCATCACCGGCATCTTGGCCTGGAGCACGCGCGAGATCATCGGCTGCTGGATCTGCGCGAGTTGCGGCATCTTTTCCATCACCGAGCGTCCGTGCTCGGAATTGTAGAAATCGCGCAGCGTCTCAAGCTCTTGCAATGTCAGCAGATCGGCGAGGATTTCGTCCTGCGCGTGCATCACATCTGTCAGCGGCTTGGTCAGTTCCTCGGAAAACAGCGTCTCGATGCGCGCGATCTGTTCGGGCGTGAGTTGCTGACGGTTCTGCGCCATCTGCTCAACCATGGGCTGCCAGATCTGGCGGATGAATTCCTGCATATCCATGCCTTCCATCGTCGCCGAAACATACTCTTCGGCCACCGCGAGGCGGGCGTCACGTTCGCTTTGGGCATGGGCGGGCAGGGCGAGGCAAAGAGCAAGAGTGAGGCTGGTCAAAACGCGCATGTGGGATAACTCCGCAAAATGAAATCCTCCGCAACGAACCAGCTATCGGGCGCGCTGTCAACGGCTGCCGGGTCGCGGCGCTTGCATGGGGAGGGCGAGGTTGCTATCTGCAGCGGGCAAAGCCCGATCAAATTGCTCGGAAAGACAAAAAGAGGCCCCGGTGCAGACCCCGATTCCCCGGCTCGAAGTGAACAACCTCACGCGTCGCTATGACGGTCGCGTGGTGGTGGAAGACGTGTCGTTGCGCGTCATGCCGGGCAAGGTGACGTGCCTTCTGGGGCCGTCCGGCTGCGGCAAATCCACGACGTTGCGGATGATCGCGGGTGTCGAGATGCAGGATTCGGGTGAAATCCATGTCGATGGCAACCTGATCTGCGACACGGTGTTTCGGGTGCCGCCGGAGCGGCGGCATATCGGGCTGATGTTTCAGGATTTCGCGCTGTTTCCGCATCTGAGCGTGGCGCAGAATGTCGGATTCGGCCTGTCGGGTGACAAGGCGGCCAAGACGGCGCGGGTTGCCGAACTGCTCGACCGGGTCGGGTTGGCACAGTATCACCGTGCCTATCCGCATGAGTTGTCGGGGGGCGAACAGCAGCGGGTGGCGCTGGCGCGTGCGCTGGCCCCGCGTCCGCGCATCATGCTGATGGACGAGCCGTTTTCCGGCCTCGACAACCGGCTGCGCGACGGTATCCGCGACGACACGCTGGATATCCTGCGCGAAGAAGATACCGCCGTGCTGCTGGTGACGCATGAGCCCGAAGAGGCGATGCGCATGGCCGATGAGATCGCGCTGATGCGCGACGGGCGGATCGTGCAGCAGGGCGCGCCCTATAACGTCTACAACGCCCCGGTGGATCGCAGCGCGATGGCGTTTTTCTCGGAAATCAACGTGATCCGGGGGCGGGTGCAGGGCGCGCTGACCGAAACGCCGTTCGGTCATTTTCTTGCCCCCGGCGTGCCGGACGGGCAGGAGGTCGAGATCGTGATCCGCCCGCAGCATATCAAGATCGACTTTGACCGCCACGGGCGCGGCCCCAATCCCACGCCGCAGGACGGGGCGCCCGCACGCGGCGTGGTGGAGCGAGCGCGCTTCATCGGCTCGGAAAGTCTGGTGGAATTTCGCATGGATCACGACGGCTCGCTCCTGAAGGCGACGGTGCCCAACGTGTTCCTGCCCAAACCGGGCAAGCCGCTGTGGCTGATGATCCGGCGCGACCGGTGTTTCGTCTTTCCCAAAGACGGGTGAGGCCGCCCGAAGCCGACGTCAAACCCGCGTGAGTTTTACGTTGCAGGCTTGTTGCGCGGCGGCGACAGGTCTAGATAGCGGCCAAGACGTCACAACTTACCGATACCGGGGGTCGACATGATTCACTTCATTCGCACTACTTTCACCGCCGCCGCGCTGGCGGTTCTGCCGCTTGCGGCGCAGGCAGAGCTTGGGCCGCTGGTCGAGCCTGCGGAGTTGCGCGCCGCGCTGGATGACAGCGCGCCCGTCGTGCTCGATATCCGGGGCGAGGGGGCCTATGAGGAGGGCCATGTGCCCGGTGCGCTGAACGCGCCCTATGGCCTGTTTCGTGGCCCGTCCGACAATCCCGGCGAACTGGTCTCGGAGGCGCATCTGACCGAGGTGCTGCGCGGCCTTGGCATCGACGCGGGCGACCGCGTGGTGGTCGTGCATCAGGGCAGCAACCAGACAGATTTCGGGGCTGCGGCGCGGGTCTACTGGACGCTGAAATCGAGCGGTGTGAGCCCGCTGGCGATCCTCAACGGCGGCATGAACGGCTGGGCCGAGGCCGGTGAGCAGGTGGCGAAGGGCAAGGCCCCGAGCGTGACCCCGAGCGAGATCACGGTCAGTTTCTCGGATGAGTGGCTGGCCACACGCGAAGACGTGCAGGCGATCGTCAATGGTGAGGAGCAGGCCGAACTGATCGACGCCCGCCCCGAGGAGTTCTGGCAGGGCAACACCAAGCACGGGGCCGCGGCGATGCCCGGCACCTTGCCGCAATCGCGTTATTTCACCCATGACCGCTGGTTCGGCCAGGACGAGCCGGCGCGCATCAAGCCGGAGTTGATCCGTCAGCTGGCTGCCGAGAACGGCTTTGAGCAGGGCGACAAGCTGGTCTCGTTCTGCAATACCGGCCACTGGGCCGCGACCAACTGGTTCGCGCTGAGCGAAGTGGCGGGGATCGACGGCGTGCGCATGTACCCCGAGTCCATGGTCGGCTGGTCGAATGCGGGCTACGAGATGGCCAATGTGCCGGGCCTGTTCCGCAACATGATCAACAAGATCACCGGCAAGTACTGAGCGCGGTATCATGAGCACCGCGACCGCCGCCGCCCCCGCCGACACCACCCCGAGCGGGGTGTCGCGGGGTATCATGATCCTTGTTGTCGGCGCGCTGGTGCTGAGCGTGGCGCTCGTGGCGGGGCCGCGCTTCGGCGTGGTGCTGCTGATCGGTCTGGGCTTTGGCCTGGCGCTCGAAGGGTTCCGCTTTGGCTTTACCGGTCCGTGGCGGCGGATGATCCTCGAGCGTGACGCCTCGGGGCTGATCGCGCAGCTTATCTGCATCGGGATCGTGGCGCTTGCGGCGTTTCCGTTGCTGGCGGCGAATGGGGCCGAGTTGAAGGGCGCGCATGCGCCCATTGGCCTTGCGATGATCGGCGGGGCGTTTGTGTTTGGCGCGGCGATGCAGGTGGTGCTGGGCTGCGGCTCGGGCACGCTGGTCAATGCCGGGAGCGGCAATGCGGTGGGCGCGGTCGCGCTGCCGTTCTTTGCGATCGGCAGTTTCGGCGGGGCCTATCACCTGTCGTGGTGGACCTCTCTGGGCAGCCTGCCGGTGGTGGCACTCGAAGGGACGCAGGGCCTGATGATCACGCTGGCGGGGCTGGCGGCGGTGGCGGTGCTGGCGCTCATGGTCGGCGTCAAGGGATCACACCGGCTGCCGCGCCGCTACTGGGGCGCGATTCTTGTCTTGGCCGGGCTGGCGATCCTGCACCTGATGGTGGCGGGCCAGCCCTGGGGCGTGGTCTACGGGCTGGGCCTATGGGTGGCCAAGGGCGTTGTGGCCGTGGGCGGCGATCTGTCGGGCTCGGCGTTCTGGGCGGCTCCGGGCAATGCCGCGCAGGTTCAGGCGAGCCTGCTGACGGATATCACCTCGCTCACCGATCTGGGCTTGATCGGGGGGGCCGCGCTGATGGCGTGGTGGCGCGCGGGGCTCGCCTCGCCGGTGGGCAAGCTGCCCGCGCGGGCGTGGCTTGCAGTGATCGTGGCGGGGCTGGTGCTGGGCTATAGCTCGCGGCTAGCCTTTGGCTGCAATATCGGCGCGTTCTTCAGCGGGATCGGCACAGGCTCGGCGCATGGCTGGGTGTGGTTCATCGCGGCCTTTGCCGGGTCATGGGTGGGCATCCGGCTGCGCCCCGTTCTGGGGCTGGAGGCCAAGCGATGATCCGCCGGACCGTAACGCTCTTGGTGGCGCTTGGCGTGGTGGGGCTGCTGGCGCTCGATCACGCGCAGTCGCAGCCGCTCAACCCCTATACCGCGCCGCCATTGCTGGCGCTCGGATCGGGGCTGGCGGCGACAGGCGGACATTGCGCCGCCCCGCCGCCACCTGCGCAATAGGGTTGCGTCGGCGCCTTCGCTGGGCGTCTGTTGAGTGACCGGTGTGCGGGACGAAATTCCCTTTAGGTAGCCTGCTCTGCAAGGCCGCATTGGAATGATCTGCTTTCAAAAAGGTATTTTTTACATCGTCACTGAAAAATCTAAATGTAATATGATAAGAAGCCATAATGATAAGAAAATTATTCCTAGGATTGCTCGCTCTAGTGCTTTTGCCAGTGCTTTTCATTGCCTACTTTTTTCTGGACTCAGGTCTTATTCAGCCATGGAAGCATTCCCGGAATACAAAAAACGGTGAGACGATAAACGAGACTGAGCTCTCGAACGGAAGTGTCAAAATTCATCAGCTTGCTTTCTTGGTCAAGATTGAAGGCAAACGTGTCAAGGTGTGGTCGGAACTCGCCTGCGCGAGAAAATTCAGGACATCACCGCGAACGCTCAAGGCCCCTGGGTACAGTCGCTTTACCTTCTTTGGGTTAAATGATGCCGAAGTTCGTTTTCGCATCAGTGAGGACCTGGACTTTGTTGCCAAGGCGAGAGCAGGTAGCGTTTGTCAATTGGTTGCCAACTTGGAGCGTGACCTGCCAATGGTTCTACGACCATACACATACGACGTGTTGATTGAACCCGCCAATCAGTCTTGTAACCGCTACATCAGCTTGCTTCAAACGAGTGCGTTCTCATCCGAGTTTGGGCCCCTACAGGTTCGCAGCACTCGAACAGTTCCCATGAATGAGGTCTTTTCTCGCGAAGCGTATGCTCCTGATGCCGTTGACGCGTCGCAAAGCGACAAAAATGAAAGCCCTCTTCCAGACATAAAAACCCACATCGACACTCTCGATAGAAACCGGTGCAACTAGCCAAGCCACGTGTGGTCGTAAGCAGACATCGGAAAAAGTTGCAGCATTTGGGCGGTTTGGGCTCTCACCCGGCATTCGCCGCACGCGGCTTGAAGGTCCGCTGTCGGGAAACGGTGCAACCTTCAGAAAACCCGCTCCCCTCGCATCACCGTCGGTCACGACTTGGGAACACCCCAGCCCCCGGCGCCACCCCAACCGCCCCGTCAGGACGGGTTGAGGTAGTCGTTGGGGTCGACGCTGTCGAAGCCGTCGCGGACCTCGAAATGCAGGGCGGCGGTGCCGTCGCGGCGGATCTCGGCGATTTTCTGGCCGCGGCTGACGCTGTCGCCCTTGGCGACGCTGAGCGCGCCGACGTTGGAATAGACCGTCAGCAGGTTGCCCGCATGCTTGATCACGACGATGGGGATGCCGTTGGTATCCTCTGTGATCGCGGCCACAGTGCCGCTGTCGGCGGCCTTGACCGGGCTGCCGGGGGCGGCGGCGATGTCGATGCCGTCATTGCTGCCCTTGGCGTAGTCGCGCACGACGTTGCCCTGCACCGGGGTCACCATGCGCGCGCTCTGTGTCACGCTCTCGCTGAGGTCGGGGGCGGCCACGGTCTCGACCGGCTCGGAGGCGGGCACGGTTTCCTCGTCGGGCAGCGGTTTCGACGCGCTTGGCGGCTCCGGCGTGGGCGAGCCTGCGCCGGGGGGCGTGACCTCCGCCGTCTCTTCGCCCTCAAAAGGTTCGGTCTCTTCTCCGGGCAGGGCCACGGGGATCAGCAGATACTGCCCCTCGCGCACCGAAAAGTCGGAGCCAAGCCCGTTCCATTCGGCAAGGCTGCGGATCGACACGTTATAGAGCCGCGCGATGCTGAACGCCGTCTCGCCGCGCTCCACCTGGTGGCGGACCGGCTCCGCCCCGGTCTGAGCGGAGGGCTCCAGCGCGCTGGTCTCGACGTTCTGCGCGTCGGCGCGGCGGATTGCATCGCCGGCCAGCGTGTCGATATCGACGCCACCCGGAGGCTGGATCGGGCCGCCGGTCGGCTCGGCCACGCGACCGGGCAGGGCGATCACCTCGCCCTCACGCAGCGGATCGCCGGTCTGGATGCCATTGTAGCGCGCCAGTTCCCGGGCATCGGCGCCGATCCGGGTGGCAAGCTGCGCCAGCGTGTCGCCGCGCCGTGCGACCGCCACCTGATAGCCGGGATAGGAGATGATCCCACGGGCATCCGGCTCTGGCCGGGGGGCAGAGGCGTTGCGCGCGGCCTCGGCGGTGGAGGGTGCATTGCCGAACGCGCCGCGCATGTCGATATCGAGCGGCTGATCGCAGGCGGCGAGGGCCAGGGCCATGCCCGCCCCAAGGGTCAGGTGTCGTGGAAAGTGACGCATCTCGATCATCCTCATGTCCTGCCCCTTGTTGGCCGGGGCCTTTTCATTGCCCGTCGCGCCCCAGCCCTTCGACCAGCGGCACGAACCGTACCGGGCGCAACTCGTCATAGTCGAACCCGGTCTCACTCCGGGTCACGCGGATCAAATGCTGCACCGCGTCCGATTGGCCCACGGGCACCACCATGATACCCCCGATTTTCAACTGCGCCAATAGGGGCCCGGGCGGGTCTTCGGCCGCCGCCGTCACGATGATCCGGTCGAAGGGGGCCTGATCGGGCAGACCGAAGCTGCCATCGGCGGTGATCGCGGTGATATTGGTGAGATCGAGGTCGCGGAAAATCTCGCTTGCCTCGGTGACCAGACGCTTGTGCCGGTCGACGGTATAGACGCGGCGGGCAAGCTGGCTGAGGATCGCGGCCTGATAGCCCGAGCCGGTGCCGACCTCGAGCACCTTGTCGCGGTTCGAGACCTTGAGCGCCTGCGTCATCAGACCCACCACCGAGGGCTGGCTGATGGTCTGGCCGCAGGCAATGGGCAGCGGCATGTCCTCATAGGCGCGGTCCGTGAAATAGCCGCGAATGAAGGGGCCGCGGTCGACCTTTTCCATCGCCGTCAGCACCGCCTTGTCCGTTACCCCGCGAGAGCGGAGCGCAAACAGGAACTGCATCTTGCGTTCCGCGATATGATTGGCGTCGTCGCTCATTCGATGGCCTTGAGCGCCTCCAATGCGTCATGCGCGGTGAGATCCGCGCGCATCGGCGTGACGGAGATATAGCCTTGCAGGTTCACATCGGCATCCGAGCCGGGGCTGGTGGGCTCATGCTGGGGTGCGCCGGTGACCCAGAGAAAGCGCCGACCCGAGGGCGATAGGTGCGGCTGAACCCCGAAGCCCATGTCGCGGCGAAACCCTTGTCTTGCGGCGCGCAGGCCCTTGACCTCTGCGGCGGGCAGGGGCGGGAAGTTGATGTTGTAGAAGATGCCGTAATCATCCTTTGTCCACACCCCCTTGTCGAGCAGGCGGCGCAGGGTGGGGAGACCGTGAACGCGGGCGGCCTCGAACGTGTCGTCGAGATCGCGGTTGGCGGGGCCGTAATACTGGCTGAGCGCCACGGCGGGCACGCCTTGCAGCGCGGCCTCCATCGCCGCGCCCACGGTCCCGGAATAGACCGCATTTTCCGCCGCGTTGTTGCCGCGGTTCACACCCGAGAGCACCAGATCGGGGGGCGTGTCTTTCATCACGTCGTGCAGGCCCGCGAGCACGCAATCGGCGGGGCTGCCTTCGGCGGCGTAGCGGCGCTCGGCCATCTTGGAGATCATCATCGGGCGGGTGTAGGAAATGCAGTGCCCGACGCCGGATTGCTCAAAGGCGGGGGCCACGGTCCAGACCTCGCCGTTTTCGCCCGCGAGGGCGGTGGCGACCTCTTCCAGCACGGCGAGCCCCGGTGCGTTGATGCCGTCGTCATTGGTGATCAGAATTCGCATGCCCGTGCCCCGCCTGTCGCTGTTTCGCCCCTGTGTAGCGGCGCGTCGCCACAGGGGCAAGGCGCGCGGGCGCTCAGATCAGGGCCAGAAGGCGCGCGGCCTCGTCGCGCGGATGTGCCAGCCCCTCGCGATCCTCGCCGGGGTGGAACCGCGCGCGCGTGGCGGTGGCCATCGGGTGCGGTGTGAGGATGTGAATATGCGGCCCGGTCTTGGCGGTCTCGGCCTGCCAACTGCGGGCAAGCGCGATTTGCGCGGCCTTGGTGGCGCCGTAGGCCCCGAAAAACTTTTCGCCCGCCTTGGCGTCGTCAAAGAAGATCGCCTGTCCCGCCTCACCGAGAAGCGGCGCGATGAAGGGGATGAGGATACCGGTGGCGCTCACGTTGCAGGCCACGGATTTGGACCAGTCGCCGTCGGAGAGATGGTTGGCGGGGGCCAGGGGCGCGGCATGCACTGCCGCATGCACCCAAGTTGCGATACCGCCCCAGCGGTCATGGACCGAGCGGCAAAGCTGCGCCATGGCCTGCGTGTTGGTGATATCCATCGGGGCCAGCGTGGCGCTGCCGCCGCGCGCCTGAATGCGGTCGTCGAGTTCTTCGAGCGCGCCGGTGGTGCGGGCGACCGCGATGATGTGATGCGTGTCGCAGAGCGCCTCGGCGATGGCGGCACCAAGGCCGCGCGAGGCACCGGTGACGAGGGCGAGGGGGAGATCGGTATCCTGTGTCATATGCGGGAAATCCCACCTGTCGCGGGGCAAATCAAGGACAATCGCTTGACTTTTGCGGCAGCGCGACGAAAAAGTCGGGACGAACAGAGATAATGGAGGGACGCGACATGATGCGCGACACAGTTCTAGCCAAGGCCGTGATCGGCCAAGATACCCTGCTTCGCAAGATCGGCGTCGTGCTGACCGGCTCGCTCTTTGTAGCGCTTGCCGCGCAGGTCAGCGTGCCCTTCTTTCCGGTGCCGATGACGTTGTCGACGCTCGCGGTGCTGATCGTCGGCCTGACCTTTGGGTCGCGCATGGGGGCCGCGACGCTGCTGGCCTATCTGGCCGAAGGGGCCATGGGCCTGCCGGTCTTTGCGGGCGGCATGAACGGGGCGTCGCTGGTCGGCCCGACCGCCGGCTTCCTTTACGGCTATGTCGGCATGGCGTGGCTGGCCGGTCTGGCCGTTGAAAAAGGTCTGGCGCGCGGGGTCGTCTCGACCGCGCTGTGCGGGATCGCGGTTTCGGCGCTGCTTTATATCCCCGGCCTTGCATGGCCCGCCGCCGTGATGGGCAAGACCGTGCCGGAGCTTTGGGCCCACTGGATGGCGCCGTTCCTGATCGGCGATGCGGTCAAGGCCGTGATTGCGGCGATGGTCGTCTATGGCGGCTGGAAGGCGCTGGAGGCGCGTCGCGGCTAAGCCGACACTTCAATTGCCTGAGATTGAGGCCGCGCCCGGGCAACCGGGGGCGGCCTTTTCTTATGCTGGGATCAGGTGCCGGGCATGCTCAACCGTTCGGCCCGGCCGTTGCGCGACAGAATCACGACGCCCTCTCCGATGGCCGCTACTGTGGCGCGGTCAAGGGTGTCGCCGGTTTCGACCCGGGCCACCTTGCCACCGTCCAAGCGCACCAAGGCGACGGCGCTGGTCGGGCCATGCATCGTCCCCAGCAATGTGATGCGGCGCAAGGGCAGGGCACCTTGTTGCGTCGCCGTGGCCAATGTGGCCGCAGGCGTGGATGTTTCGTTTGCCATGAATGCCTCGGGGGGTTCTTGTCGCTGCCCGCGCGTCTATGCGGCGCGCGCGGCAGAGAAAAGCCCGAGTTTCCCGCTGTGGCAGGAAGTTGCCGCCGCATGTCGCGGGGTTGCAAAACCCCGCTTATGCAGCCGATTTGCCCGTGATCACTCGGCGGCTTTCAGCTCGAATCCCTTGGCAATCATGTCCGAAGGCTCGACCGGGTATTCGCCCGAGAAACAGGCATCGCAATATTGCGGGCACTTGGCGTCGCGGCCCTGCGCCTCGCCCACCGCGCGGTAGAGCCCGTCGAGCGAGATGAACCGGATGCTGTCCACGTTGAGATGCTCGCGCATCTCCTCCTCGGACATGGTCGCGGCCAGAAGTTTTTCGCGCTGCGGCGTGTCGACGCCGTAGAAACAGGGCCAGGCCGTGGGCGGGGAGGCGATGCGAAAATGCACCTCTGCCGCCCCGGCATCGAGGATCATTTCCTTGATCTTGCGGGAGGTGGTGCCGCGCACCACGCTGTCATCGACGAGGATCACGCGCTTGCCCTCGATCAGGGCGCGGTTGACGTTGAGCTTGAGACGCACGCCCATGTTGCGGATCTGCTCTGTCGGCTCGATGAAGGTGCGGCCCATATACTGGTTGCGGATGATCCCCATCGCGAAGGGAATACCCGATTCCTGGCTGTAGCCGATGGCCGCGGGCGTGCCGCTATCGGGCACCGGGCAGACGAGATCGGCATCGACAGGGGCCTCGCGCGCGAGTTCCACGCCGATTTGGTGGCGGGTCTCATAGACCGAGCGACCGCCGATGATCGAATCGGGGCGCGAGAAATAGACATGCTCGAAGATGCAGAACCGCGAGGACTGGCGGCGGAAGGGGTAATGGCTCTCGACGCCGTCTTTCTCGGAGATCACCACCATCTCGCCGGGGGCAATTTCGCGCACGAAGGTGGCACCGATGATGTCGAGCGCGCAGGTCTCGGAACTGAGCACCCAGCCTTCGCCCAATTGGCCCAGCACCAGCGGGCGCACGCCCAGCGGGTCACGGACGCCAATCAGCTTGGTGCGGGTCATGGCGACAACGGAAAACGCCCCCTCGACCCGGCGCAGCGCATCCTCCATCCGCTCGGGGATGTTGCGTTGCAGGGAGCGGGCCATCAGGTGGATGATGCATTCGCTGTCAGAGCCGGACTGGAAGATCGAACCGCGCTCGATCAGTTCCTTGCGCAGGGCATCGGCATTGGTGATGTTGCCGTTATGGGCGATCGCCGCCCCGCCCATCGAAAACTCGCCGAAAAAGGGCTGCACGTCGCGGATCGCGGCGCCCTTGGCCCCGGCGGTGGAATAGCGCACATGCCCGATGGCCAGCGGCCCGGGTAGCGTTTCCATCAGCGATTGGCGGGTGAAGTTGTCGCGGACATAGCCGAACCGGCGGACCGAGTTGAACCCCTGTTCGGGATCATGGCTGACGATGCCGCCAGCCTCCTGTCCGCGATGTTGCAGGGCGTGCAGCCCGAGGGCTACGAAATTCGCCGCGTCGGACAGGCCGACGACACCGAATATACCGCATTCTTCCTTCAGTTTATCGTCGTCGAAGGGGTGAGCGGGGGGCATTTGAGTGGACAAGGCTGGCAGCTCCGAATCCCGTGTCTGTCACTTGCGCCCCTCATACGCGCTCCGATCAGGTATGTCACGAAACTATCACAGAAACCTGTGCGCGCTCGCGGGCTGTGCCGCTTTACGTTGCGTCACTGCCCGGGTGCTTCGCAGGAGCCGATCAGTTCCTCGTATTGCTGCGTGATCCAGCCGAGCGCCTGTTCGGGATTTCCATCCTCGACCTTGCCGGTCAGCTGTGCGAACACCCGTGCCGAACGACTGTCGTCGATGATCGCGATGCTTTGCGAGCTGATCACCGTCTCGTAGACAAAATAGGCAATGGCGATGAGCAACACGCCGCGCGCCACGCCGAAGACAAAACCCAGTCCCTGATCGAGCCCGCCGAGGACTGAGCGCTGCACCAGCGACGAAAAGAGCGGTGTGATCAGCGAGGCCACGATCAGCCCCACGGCAAAGACTACCGCGAAGGCCCCGATCATCGAAAGCTCGCAACTGTCGGCGATGAATTCGCCGACCACTGGAATTTCGGTGACCAGCGGTTCGACCTGCGGCGCGAAGATGAAGGCGAGGATACCGGCGACGACCCAGCCCGCGATGGCCAGCGCCTCGCGCACAAAGCCGCGCGAATAGGCCAGTAGCGCCGACAGCACGATGAAAAGCGCCACGACGCCGTCGATGATGGTAAAACCGTCCATAGCCTTGTCCTGTCCCTCTGGGCGCGCCTAACCTGCGCCGAAAATATCACCCACGAACGCAGTCAGATCGCCCATCCGGGTCAGGCTGAGGCCGCTGGTGCCGCCGGTCTTGCCACCGGACGGAATGATCGCCGAGGTGAAACCAAGGTTTTGCGCCTCTTTCAACCTGTTTTCGGACTGTCCCACCGGGCGGAGCGCCCCGGAGAGGCTGATTTCGCCGAAAATCACCGTTTCCGCGGGCAGGGCGGTGTCTTCACGCGCGCTGAGCAGGGCTGCGGCGACCGCAAGATCGGCCGCCGGTTCGCTGATGCGCAAGCCACCGGCCACGTTGAGATAGACGTCGAGCCCGGCAAAGGGGATGCCGCAGCGCGCCTCGAGCACGGCAAGGATCATCGCGAGGCGCGCGCCGTCCCAGCCGACCACGGCGCGGCGTGGCTGCGCATGCGGGGTGGGGGCGACGAGCGCCTGCATCTCGACCAGCACGGGGCGGGTGCCCTCGATGCCCGAGAACACGACCGAGCCGGGCGACGGCGCGCCGCGCCCCGACAGGAACAGCTCCGACGGGTTGGCGACCTCGGCCAGCCCGCCCCCGGTCATCTCGAACACACCGATCTCATCGGCGGGGCCAAAGCGGTTCTTGACCGAGCGCAGGATGCGGAATTGATGGCCGCGCTCGCCCTCGAAATAGAGCACGCAATCGACCATGTGCTCGACCACGCGGGGACCGGCGATCTGGCCGTCTTTGGTGACATGACCGACGAGGATCACGGAGGTGCCGAAGCGTTTGGCGAATGTGGTCAGCTCATGGGCCGCGGCGCGGACCTGAGAGACGCTGCCCGGCGCGGCCTCGACGGTGTCGGACCACATGGTCTGGATGGAATCGATGATCACCAGATCGGGCTTTTCCGCCTCGAGCGTGGTCAGGATGTCGCGCAGCGAGGTGGCGGCGGCGAGTTTGACCGGCGCGTTTTCCAGCCCCAGACGCTGCGCGCGCATGCGGACCTGTGCGCTGGCCTCTTCGCCCGAGACGTAGAAGGTCTTGAGGCCCGCGCCTGCGAAGCGTGCTGCGGCCTGCAACAGCAGTGTGGATTTGCCGATGCCGGGATCGCCGCCCACCAGAACCGCGCTCGACGGCACGAGGCCGCCGCCCAGAACCCGGTCAAGCTCGCCGATACCCGAGAGGGTGCGTGGCGGCGGGGCTTCTTCGGTCGAGAGATCCGTGAGCGTCAGCTGCGCGCCGCGCTTGCCGCCGAGAGTCTTGCCCTTGGGGCCGGTCGAAAGCGGGGCCTCTTCGACGATGGTGTTCCATTCGCCGCAGGCATCGCAACGGCCCGACCAGCGGTTGTGCACCGCGCCGCAGGCCGAACAGGTAAAGGTCGAGGATTTCGCCATGTCCGGGTCATGCCCCAAGGGCTGGCCACGGTCAAACCCGAAAATGCACCGCGATTATTCGGCGGCTTTCTTGCTGAGGTCTATGACCGTGCCGTCGGCGCGCAGGATCTCTTCCAACCCCAGTTCCGGCAGCACCTCGCGCAGATCGTCGCGCAGGCGGGTCAGCTGGCTTGCCGCGACGCTTTCCTCCAGATCAACCTCATGCGCCCAATGCTTGAGGTCGCGGCTGATCTGCTTGGCCTGATCGAGCCGCGCGTTGAACGCCTCGACCTCCTGCTGCCTCTGGTGCAGGAATTGCCGGGCGCGGGCGACCTTCTCGTCGGAATAGACATCGGCCAGCTCGCGGCTGATATGCGACATCTGGGCGGCGACTTCGAGCAGGTCCGGCTCGAGCCCGCCGAGATCGGGATGCTCGCGCAGGTAGGCGAGACGCTCGCGCACGGCGTCAAACTCGGATGAGAGTTGGAACAGCCCGTCGCGATCCGCCGCATGGGCGGCGTGATAGGCGCGGGCCACGTCCTGCATGCCGATATTGAAGCGCCGGTGTGAGGTTTCAAGCGCCATGATGCGGGCATTCGCGGGCAGGAAAAAGCACAGCATCACCGCCAGAACGGTCAGGCCAATTTGCCCGATTTGCCCCGCATTGTGGTATATCACCCCGCCGAACCCGGCCTCGAATTCAAGCCATGGCACCAGCCCGAGCGCCGCCCCGATGCTTGCCGCACTCAGCGCGAGCGCGGCCAGAAGAAACAAAGCAACGGCGAGCCGTTGGAATAAAAATTGGGTCAGCAGCGCAACAGATTTCAAATGTGCGGGCATGACTTCCCCCCTGAAAGACCATATCCAATATAGGCAAGTTTACGCCGATTGCGTCAAAGGCAAAGGATTAATTCATTCAACACAGGCTCAACAAAGGGGGAGTGTTGCGTGACTGCGCCGGGTTGTTGCCGAAATAGGGACAGTTCAGGAGGCGGGCCGGGTTTTGTCCACCAGAAAGCCGAAGGCGATGGCGGCCAGCACGCAGGAGGTGAAGAGATAGAGCCCCCAGGCGACCTCGACCCGCGCGAGGCCAACGCCTTTGACCACGATGATATAGAGCGCGATCAGAAAGATATCGGCCATCGCCAGCTTGCCCATGAGGTGCAGCGCGGGCAGGGCACGCGGGGCCAGCAGATCGAACTGCACCAGCGCGAGACCGATGGTCTTGAGATAGGGCGCGAAGAGCGCGAAGAAGGTGACCAGAAGGGCGAGGATGACATCGCTTTGCCAGAGTTCCTGAAGCCCCGAGATGATGCTGATCTCACTGAGGCCAAAGAGCGGCAGGGCAATGCCCGCGCGCAGGAGTGGCGCGAACCAGGCGACGGGGAAGAGGATCAGGAGGGTGAGATTGGCGTATTTCAGCATGTTATGCGCCATACCTCTGCGATTGCGTGCAAAAATCTTGCAAGATTTTTGCCAAGAATTTTCGAAAATTCTTGGCGCGGGACGTCACCGGACCGCCTCGATCGGGCCGTCGGCGCGGCCGTGGATGAACTGGTCGAGATATGGATCGCCCGACTGGTCCATGTCGCCCACCGGGCCGGTCCACTGGATCACCCCGTCATGCAGCATCGCGACGTTATCGGCGATGGCGCGCACCGAGGTCATGTCATGGGTGATGGTCATCGCGGTTGCGCCCATTTCCACCACGATCTCGCGGATCAGCTCGTTAATCACGCCCGACATGATCGGGTCGAGGCCGGTGGTCGGCTCGTCGAAAAAGATAATCTCTGGCTCGGCGGCGATGGCCCGGGCAAGGCCCACACGTTTTTGCATGCCGCCCGAGAGTTCGGCCGGGAACTTGTCGGCCACGTCCGGTTTGAGGCCGACGCGGCGCAGCTTTTCCACCGCGATCTCGCGCGCCTCGGCCTTGGGCCGCTTGAGCGAGCCGCGCAGCAGGCGGAAGGCGACGTTTTGCCAGACGGGCAGAGAGTCGAACAGCGCGCCGCCCTGAAAGAGCATGCCGAAGCGCGCCAGGAAGGCGTCGCGATCGCCGGAGGTGACGTCGCGCCCGTCCAGTGTGATCGACCCGCTATCCTGCCGGATCAGCCCCAGAATGCACTTGAGCGCCACCGATTTGCCGGTGCCCGATCCGCCGATGATCACCATGGAAGAGCCGGACTCGATGGTCAGGTTCACGCCCTGCAGGACGCGGTTCTCGCCAAAGGCCTTATGAACGTCGCGCAGTTCGATCATGCCGAAAAGAACACCTCTGTCAGGATGTAGTTGGATGCGAGTATCAGCACGCTGGCGGCGACCACCGCCGTCTTGGTGGCGCGCCCCACGCCTTGCGCGCCGCGCCCGGAGTTCATCCCGTAATAGCAGCCCATCAGCGCCACGATGAAGCCGAAGACCGCGCCCTTGATCATGCCGGAGACGACATCCCATGTCTCGAGGAAATCAATCGTGTTGTGCAGGTAGGTGGCCGCGCCGAAATCAAGGCGGCCCACGCCCACCAGAAACCCGCCCATGATGCCGATCACATCGCCCACGCCCACGAGCAGCGGCACGGCGAGGGTGGCGGCCAGCACGCGGGGCAGGGTGAGGTATTTCATCGGGTTGGTCGAGAGCGTGGTGAGCGCGTCGATCTGCTCGGTCACTTTCATCGTGCCGATCTCGGCGGCAATGGAGGAGGCCACGCGCGCGGCGACCATGAGGCCACCCAGAACGGGGCCAAGCTCTCGTGTCAGGCCGATGGCGACGATCGAGGGCACCACGGTTTCGGCGTTGAAGCGCGCGCCGCCCGCGTAGATCTGCAAGGCGAGCGCGCCACCGGTGAAGAGCGCCGTCATGCCGACCACGGGCAGCGACAGCCAGCCGATTTGCACCAGCGCATGGCCGAATTCGCGCCAGTAGAAGGGCGGTCGCGCCAGATGACTGACCGTGTCGCTGGCAAAAAGCGTGATCCGCCCCATGCCGGCCAGCCCCGCCAGCACCGTGCGCCCGATGGACGCAAGAAAGCCGAGGATCAGGGTCATCCGCCGATATAGCGCCGCATGTAACGCGCCCCCAGTGAGGTCAGGATCTCATAGCCGATAGTGCCTGCATTGTCGGCCAGCACGTCGATGCCCTGATGCGGACCGAGCAGTTGCAGATGCGACGGGTCACGGCCGAGATCTGTGATGTCGACGCCGATCAGGTCCATCGAGATGCGGCCCGTGATGGGGCAGGGGGTGTCCTCGGCCCAAAGGCTGGTTTTCGGCCCCATGGCGCGCAGGATGCCATCGGCATAGCCCGCAGCCACGGTCGCGATGCGCATGGCGCGGGGCGCGGTGAAATCGGTGCCATAGCCCACCATCTCGCCGAGGGCGATGTCGCGGCACTGGATCACCGGAATGTCGAGGGTGACGACCGGGCGTGCGTCGGTATAGGGCCGCCCGCCATAGAGGCCAATGCCGGGGCGGGCGAGGTCAAAATGATAGTCGGAGCCCAGCAGGATACCGCCGGTATTGGCGAAACAGCGCGGCACATCGGTATCATCGGTCATCGCGCGGAAGGCGGCCAGTTGCTGCGCGTTCATCGCCGCTTCGGGTTCGTCAGCGCAGGCCAGATGGCTCATCAGCATGACCGGGTTCTGCGCCAGCGCGATCTGGCGCACCGCGTCCCATTCGGTGGGCTCCATCCCCAGTCGGTTCATGCCGCTGTCGAGTTGCACGCCGAACGGGTGGCCCGGCAGCGCCTCGGCGTGGCGGATCATCTGGTCGAGCGAGTTGATCATCGGGATCAGGTCCAAGTCGCCGATCATGTCCGCATCGCCGGGCATGTGCCCGGAAAAGACGTGGATCGCCACATCCGGGCCCAGCACCTGCCGCAGCGATACGCCCTCTTCGGCGATGGCCACGAAGAAATGCCGCGCGCCCGCGCGCGCTAGTACCCGCGCCACACGGTCGACGCCGAGCCCGTAGGCGTCGGCCTTGACCACGGCGGCGGTCTCGCCGCTCGACATGGCATTGAGGGCACGCCAGTTGGCGGCAATGGCGTCGAGGTCGATTGTCAGGGTTCCGCTGCTCATGCGGGCGGTTTTGACAGGATGGGCGGGGGC
This sequence comes from Roseovarius sp., assembly GCF_040219995.1. GTDB lineage: Bacteria > Pseudomonadota > Alphaproteobacteria > Rhodobacterales > Rhodobacteraceae > Roseovarius. The sequence continues at coordinate 623,452 of NZ_JAVJUC010000014.1, forward strand.
GTCAAGGGGAAAGGCATATGCCTCGGGCGCGTCAGGACTACACGAAAAACGACCCGCATCGCCGAAGGCGCGCAGGGGCAAGATCGCCCTCGGTCATGTTGCTGGACTTGCGCGCTCAGAACCAGCTCTGAACGCCGCGCGCAGCACCCGATATGTCACGTCCCACACCGTCGACGGTGGCACAGCCTGCCAGCGTGGTGATGAGGACAAGCGCAATCAGTTTTTGCATGCTCCTGCCTATGGTTGTTGCCTGTTCTTATTCTTCTGCCTCGAACCACCAGACCTCGGGGAGGAAACCGATACCGTCCCCGTAGATCGGCAGCTTCGTTTCAGGATACTTCAACTGCGCCTTATGGGCAATACGGCCGGTGCTGTATTGGTGGATCGGGATCACGTAGCGCCCTGCCGTCAGTATCCGGTCGAGCGCGCGGGTGGCAGCGACGAATTCCTTGCGGTCACGCGCGCCCAGCATGGTCCGGATCATCGCCTCGGCGGGGTCCGAGCGCATGCCCATCAGGTTGCGGCTGCCGGGATCGTCCACCCCGTCGGAACCCCAGTAATACATCTGCTCGTTGCCGGGGCTGAGCGAGAGCGAGCGGCGCATCATCGTGAGGTCGAAATCATATTGCGCCTCGCGCTCGGCATATTGCGCCTTGTCCACACTCTCGACCTCGAGGGTGATGCCCAGCCGGTCGAGCGCGCGGGCATAGATATCCATCATCGCGCTCGCCTGCGCGATCAGACCGTCCTGCTGCAAGAGCACCGTCAGCCGCAGCGGTGTGTCGTCGGCGTTGACCAGTCGGCCCTCCTCAACCTGCCAGCCTGCCTCGGCCAGAAGCTGCATTGCCCGGCGCAGCCCCTTGCGGTTGCGCGCGGTGCCGTCGCCCTCGGGCAGGCTGTAGCCCTCCAGCGTGCCGGGGGGCAGGGTGTCGGCGTGAGGCTCCAGCAACGCGCGCACGCGGCCCGTGGCGGGACCGTGATCCATGCCCAGTTCCGAGTTGGAGAAATACGAGGTGATGCGCGGTTGCCGCCCGCCGGTCAGCGTGTCGTTGATATAGTCGAAATTGAACGCGGTGATCAGCGCCTCGCGCACGCGCCAGTCATCGAGCGGCGCGCGGCGGGTGTTCATCACGAAACCGGTCATGCCCGAGGGTTTCTGATGCGGGATTTCGGATTTCACGATTTCGCCGCGGGTGACGGCGGGGAAATCATATTCCTCGGCCCAGGCCTCGGCGTTGAATTCGCGCACATAGCTGATGATCCCGGCCTTGAAGGCCTCTTTCAGCACGGTGTCGTCGCCGAAGAACTCGATCCGGATCTCGTCGAAATTGTTGGTGCCACGCCGGAAAGGCAGGTCGCGACCCCAATAGTCGGGGTTGCGGCGGAGGGTGACGTGGCGATTGACCTCGTAGTTCTCGACCACGTAAGGGCCGGAGCCGAGGGGAATATCGTCGATCCCCGCCTCGGCGATGTCGTGGCCTTGCCATTGCGCCTTTTGCAGGATCGGGCGCAGCCCGGCCAGAAGGGCCAGTTCGCGATCCTCTTCGGTGAACTCCAGCCGGACGCTTCGCGGCCCGGTCTGCGCGATGCTGCTCACCTTGGACCAGAAGCCGCGGTAGCGCGGATGGCCCTCGGTTCCCAGTGTCTCGAAGGACCAGATCACATCTTCGACCGTCACCGGGGTGCCGTCGGAGAATCGGGCCTCCTCGCGCAGGGTGAATTCGACCCATGTGCGGGCCTCGTCGGTCTCGACCGATTCGGCCAGAAGCCCGTAAAGCGTGAATGGCTCGTCCCAGGATCGCCCCATGAGGGTCTCATGCGTGAGATGCGCCAATTGCCAGGGTGGACTGCCGCGCAGGATGAAGGGATTGAGCGAATCAAAGCCGCCCACGTTGCCGGTGACCACCCGTCCGCCCTTGGGGGCATCCGGGTTGGCATAGGGCAGGGACACAAAATCAGGTGGCAGGGCAGGGTCGCCATACATAGCTATGCCATGCGCGGGCTGCCCGAGCGCCTGCGCACCGGCCGCGGCAAGGATTATCGCGCAGAGGGCGGCCCGGATTTTGTGGAAAAATTCTGATCCCATTTTGGCGACAATCCTCAATGTTCCTTGTTTATCAGACGCTGAGCGTAGAGGCGGATTCACGTCTTTTCAAACTTTTAGCTTGGCCCGAGGCGCAGGATTGCTTATAAAGGGGGCACTGCTCGATAGGTTTCTTGCCTGTATGAAACCTGCCTCAATAACTTGACGCCCGCCTCGTGCGGGCGTTTTTTTTGGCCCGCTCTCACCCTCGTGATCCTCATTCCCCGTGCAATTCGCAGATGCGGCACATATGCTGCGCGTGCATTCTGAACAAGGGAGAACAGGCATGAGCGTCAAAGGCAAAACCGCTGTCATCACCGGCTCGAATTCCGGCATCGGGCTGGGCATCGCCTGGGAACTGGCGCGCGCCGGGGTCGATGTGGTGCTGAACTCCTTTACCGATTCGGACGAGGATCACGCGCTGGCCAAGGAGATCGCCGACGAGACCGGGACCAAGGCCCGCTACATCAAGGCCGACATGTCCGATGGCGAGCAGTGCCGTGCGCTGATCGAACAGGCCGGGGCCTGTGATATCCTGATCAACAACGCGGGCATTCAGCATGTCGCCCCGATCGACGAGTTTCCGGCAGACAAGTGGAACGCGATCATCGCGATCAACCTCAATTCCGCCTATCACACCACCGCAGCCGCGCTGCCCATCATGCGCAAGGCGGGCTGGGGTCGGGTGATCAACATCTCTTCGGCGCATGGACTGACCGCGAGCCCCTACAAATCGGCCTATGTCGCCGCCAAGCACGGCATTGTCGGCATGACCAAGGTGGTGGCGCTGGAAACCGCGAAAGAGCCGATCACCGCGAACGCCATCTGCCCGGGCTATGTGCTGACCCCGCTGGTGGAATCGCAGATCCCCGACACGATGGAAAAATACGGCATGGACCGCGACGAGGTGATCGAGAAGGTCATGCTGGAGCGGCAGCCGTCGAAGGAGTTTGCCACCACCGAGCAGTTGGGCGGCACGGCGCTGTTCCTGTGTTCGGACGCGGCGGCGCAGATCACCGGCACGACGATCAGCGTCGATGGTGGCTGGACGGCGTTGTAAGGCGCGGGGCAGGGGAGAGAGTGGCTTGTTGCTGACCTTTGATGTTAGCGAGATGAGTCGCGCGGTGCCCGACCGCCGGGTGGGCGCAGCAACCTCGGTGGACCGCACTTTATGCCAGCCAAACACTCCCGCGTTTTCAATAGCTTGAAACGTTGCAAAAGCGCCCGCCCGTCACGCCGGAGGCGTGCCGGTGGGATTGGCGCACCTTCGGTGCGACGGGGCGGTCGGGCGCTGCGCGGCGGTGCCTGCGGCACCTCTATTCCGCGCATTGGTGCTGCACCTGAACGACAGCAACAGGCCAGCCCTCTCGCCGCCCATCACCCGGCCTTCTTGCGCATCTCCTCGGGCTTTTTCTGGCCCGGATAGACAAGACCCGCCGAAATCACCAGCTTGGCCGCGTCTTCGATGCTCATGTCCAGTTCGATCACGTCCTCGCGCGGAAAGAACAGCAGAAAGCCACTGGTCGGGTTGGGCGTGGTGGGCACGAAGACGCTGAGCAGGTCGCTGCCGGTTTCTGCCTTCTGGTTGATCTCGCCCTTCGCCTCGGTCGAGATGAAGCCCACGGCCCAGATATCCTTGCGCGGATATTGCACCAGACAGGCTCTCTCGAAATTGCTCTCGGTCTGGGCAAAGACCGTCTCGGCGATCTGCTTGACGCCGGAATAGATCGACCGCACCACCGGCATCCGGTTGACCAGCGATTCCGCGAAGCGGATGAGCGATCGCCCGATCAGACCCTTGGCGACCCAGCCCACCAGAACCGTGAAGATCAGAAAGATCACCACGCCGACGCCGCGCAGGTTGATGCCGATATAGCGCTCGGGCTGGTAATGCGCAGGGATGAGCGGCAGCACGAACCCGTCGACCCAGCCGATCAGCGTCCACATCAGCCAGATCGTCAGACCGACCGGGGCGATCACCACCAGACCGGTCAGGAAACTGGTCCGCAGCCCGCCGAAACGGGTCGGTTTCTTGGGGACGATCGGGGGCTCTTCGAAGGGCGTGGTCATGGCAACTCTCATCAAGAGAACGGGGTTTATCTAGGCGCATTCCGCCCCTGTCACAATGGGCCGTGCGAGGGGCTTGGCAAAAAACCCCGGCGGGGCTTGCACAGGCGGGCAGGGGCCGCTATACGCGCGGCACTGAAATCCGCAGGCATGGGCGGGCTCACGGGGGAGACATCCCCGTTGTGGTCCACCGGTTGAAGCATCCCGCTTCTCACCCCGTGCCAAGGCGCAAACCGGAAAAGGAACACGACCATGGCTCTTCCCGAGTTCTCCATGCGTCAGCTGCTTGAAGCTGGCGTTCACTTCGGCCACCAGACGCAGCGTTGGAACCCCCGTATGGGCGAGTTCATCTATGGCGCGCGCAACGGCATCCACATCATGGATCTGACGCAGACCGTGCCGATGCTCGACGCGGCGCTCAACGCGATCCGTGAATGCGTTGCCAAGAACGGCCGCATCCTCTTTGTCGGCACCAAGCGGCAGGCCGCGCAGCCGGTGGCGGAAGCCGCCGAGAAATGCGCCCAGTATTACATGAACCACCGCTGGCTGGGTGGCACGCTGACCAACTGGCAGACGGTGTCGAAATCGATCCAGCGTCTCAAGCAGATCGACGAAATCCTCGAAGCAGGCGGTGAAGGCCTGACCAAGAAAGAGCGTCTCGGCATCGAGCGCGACCAGACCAAGCTTCAGGCGTCGCTCGGCGGGATCCGCGAAATGGGCGGTGTTCCGGACATGCTGTTCGTGATCGACGTCAAGAAAGAGGCGCTGGCCGTGGCCGAAGCCAACAAGCTGGGCATTCCGGTCGTGGCCGTGGTCGATACCAACTGCTCGCCCGATGGTGTCGATTACATCATCCCCGGCAATGACGACGCTGCCCGCGCCATCGCGCTTTACTGCGATCTGGTCAGCCGCGCGGCACTCGACGGCATGACAGCCCAGATGGGCGCCGCCGGCATCGACCTCGGTGCCATGGAAGAGGCGCCCGTCGAAGAGGCCGTCGCTGAGACCGAAGCCGCCGAAGGCTGAGATCTGTCACGAAACTGACACGGGGGCAGGGCTATCCCGCCCCCGCGATATACCGAATTTGAGGAGAGCCAAGATGGCGATCACTGCTGCAATGGTAAAAGAACTGCGCGACACGACAGGCGCAGGCATGATGGATGCAAAGAAGGCGCTGACCGAGACCGATGGCAACATGGAAGCGGCCGTCGATTGGCTGCGGACCAAGGGCCTCGCCAAGGCGGCCAAGAAATCCGGGCGCACTGCGGCCGAAGGTCTGGTCGCGGTCAAGGTCGCCGGTGGTGTCGGTGTTGCGGTCGAGATCAACTCGGAGACCGATTTCGTCGCCAAGAACGCCGATTTCCAGAGCATGGTCTCGCAGATCGCCGATGCCGCGCTCGGGGCTGCTGATATCGACGCGCTGAGCGCGACAGATCTGGGTGGCAAGACCGTGGCCGACACCGTGACCGACAAGATCGCCACCATCGGTGAGAACATGTCGCTGCGTCGCATGGCCCGCGTCGAAGGCGACGGCGTCGTGTCTTACGTCCATAACGCCGCGGCTGACGGCATGGGCAAGATCGGTGTTCTGGTGGCGTTCTCGGGTGACGAAGCGTTTGCGCGTCAGGTTGCGATGCATATCGCCGCCACCAACCCCGCCTCGCTGGATGAGGCCTCGCTCGACCCGGCGGTCGTCGAAAAGGAAAAGCAGGTTCAGATCGAGATCGCCCGCGAGTCCGGCAAGCCGGATGCGGTGATCGAGAAGATGATCGTTGGCCGGATGAAGAAATTCATGTCCGAAGTCACGCTGCTCGGTCAGGCCTTCGTGATGAACCCCGACCTGACGGTCGAGGCTGCCGCCAAGGAAGCCGGGACAACCATCGCGTGTTTCGTGCGTCTTGAAGTGGGCGAAGGCATCGAGAAGAAGGAAGAGGATTTCGCAGCCGAGGTGGCGAAGGCCGCACAGGGCTGAGCCACGGCGCAATCCGGTTGAGAAGGGGCCCGATGCGGGCCCCTTTTTCATGCCCGGTTCATGCCCGGGTGGCAAAGAAACAAGCGGTGCCGCCGGTTAAGGCGACACCGCTCTTGACCGGTCGTCTATTGGGGATGAAACGACGGCCCGTAAGCGTCGACTGCCAACCCCGATGGAATAAGGACCGACAGCCGACATCCGGAAGACCCGGAAAAGGGAGCGTTCCCCGAAACGATAGGCTGAACGCCCCCCTATGTTCCCAGGCAATAAAGCCACCACTCACGGAACGGTGACATAATGCGACGTTACCTAACGTAAGGAAAGTAAGGGATTCCATACCATTTTCTAAGGTATTGAATCTAATAGCCTTCAAGCATCGAGGAAGAAAATCTGATTCTGGAATGCCGCCTTGAGAACCGCCTGCGCGGTGGTCTCGACGCTGAGCGCCTTGCGTGCCAGCCGCAGGTGTTTTTCGACGGTTGCGGGGGTAAGTTCCATCAGCATGGCAATATCCTGCACCGTCTTACCATCGCCGACCCAGCCAAGAACCTCGCGCTGCCGCGAGGTCAGGGCGCGTTTGGGTGATTCGTAGGGCAGGGACAGGATGCACAGATGCGCCAGGTTGTTGAGCGCGAGAACTGTCTCGCCGACCTCGGACCACAGTTGATCCACCTCGGCCTGTGTCGCGCCGCGCCGCGCAGTGAGTGCCATCGCGGCCTTCATGCGCGGGCGCAGGGACTTGAAACTGATCGAGTAGCCCGCCGTCACCCCATGCGCCTGGTTGAACTCCAGCACCGCGCGTTCCTGCGCGGTCATTTCACCGGCGGCGAGACGGTCATTCAGGATCGACCACGAACAGGCCCCGTCATTGCCGAGCGACCAGCGCACCATCGGCGCGTGGAAATAGAGACCCTGATCGATGAAGGTGTCGATATATTCCGGTGCGTGGTTCGACAGGATGACGAAATCATCCGGATCGCCCAGCGAGGTTTCGGTGCGAAACCGTGTGCAGCCATAGATCAGCCGGTCGAACCCGTAATCTGCCATCTGCCGCGTATGAAGGTCCCACAATTCCTCGATCGTGGTGACATTCAGCAACCGGTTGACGACCTTTGGGTCGATCATCCGCTGCGCTCCAGATGTCCGCGCATGGCATCGAGGGCCAGGATGTAGCCCGGCGCGCCGAAGCCGCAGATCACACCGACGGCGACCCGCGCGATATAGGAGACGTGGCGAAAGTCTTCACGGGCATGCACGTTCGAGAGGTGCAGCTCGATTGCCGGAATCTGAACCGAGGCCAGGGCATCCATCAATGCGACCGAGGTATGGGTATAGGCCCCGGCATTCAGGATGATCCCATCATGGGTGCCGCGCGCGGCGTGAATGGCGTCGATCAGTCCACCTTCGTGATTGCTTTGCTCGAAGGCGAGGTCGAGCCCGTGCGTCTCGGCATGCGCAAGGCACATCGCCTCGATATCCGCGAGCGTCGTGTGACCGTAGACCTCAGGCTGTCGTGTACCGAGAAGATTGAGATTCGGACCGTTCAGAACCAGAATGGATGTCATGTGCAGGCTTCCTCCGGACCGACGTTTAGACCGCTTTGCAGTGTTGTGTCGAGTGAGGCATCTGTCAATCTGTCAATCGCAGGAGACAGGGCGGCGCGAATGACACAGCACACCGCGTCAGGGATCAGGGGAGCGGGTCGCGCCGCAGCTTCACGCGCATGAGAAACCCAGTGCAAGGCAATGATCTGTTGATGTATTTCCGGAAACTCTGCGTCTGGGTGACAGATCAAATATTTACATAATACTGATTATGCGCCTAATGGATATCAGCGCTGCGACCGGTTGCTGATCACCTGCATGCGCTGATCCGGGCATGTGTAATGCGCTGCGAGTGGATCGCGGCATGGGGCCTCGATCACCCGTAGCGCCAGCCAGGCCGCCACGGCGGCAAAGACCGCCCCCCCGATCGCCTGTCCGGCCAGCACACCCTGCGCGCCCCAGATCGCGCCGAAGGCCACGACAAAGGGCCATGTTCCGATCGTGTGCCGCGCCCAGTTCACGCCGGTCGAGTAGCCCGGATGACCGAGGTTGTTGAACGACGCGTTGGCGACGAAGATTGCGCCGTTGAAGAACGAGCCGAGCGCCAGCGGCCCGAGATAGAGATAGAGGATGGCGCGCATGTCATCATTGGCGTTGAACATGTCCGCAATCGGCGCGCGCAACACGAAGAGCAGCGCCGACATTGCGACCACGTAAAGGGCCAGGAATTTGAGCCCGTCGATAAAGGTCTCATAGACCCGGTCCATGCGCCCTGCCCCGAAATTCTGCCCGAAAATCGGCCCGATGGCCCCCGAGAGCGCCAGCACGACGGAGAATACGACAGGCACCATCCGGTTGATCACCGCCATGGCGGCCACCGCATCGGTGCCGTATTTCGCCATTTCCCGCGTCACGATGGCGGTGCCAAGCGGTGTCGCCACCGTGCCCAGAACCGCAGGCAGCGCAATGCCCGCCGCGTCCTTGAAATCGCGCGCCACGCATTGCGGGCGTGGCCGGGAAAAGGCTTGATATCGCGTCACCGCGAGGAAAAGCGCCAAGGCTGCCGTCGCCAGACGCGCCAGAACCGTCGCCACCGCCGCCCCTTCGAGGCCAAGCCCGACGGCAAATATCAGGATCGGGTCAAAGACAAGATTGACGCCCGCGCCCAGAAGCGCGGGATACATCGCGCCGCGCGCATCGCCATAGGCGCGCAACACCGCGACCGCCACCATCGACAGGCCCGACAGGAACGTCGTCGGCAGGATGATCCACAGGTAGCCCGACGCCATTTCTGTCGCGGCCCCGCTGGCCCCTAGAAGACCCAGAAGCACATCGAGAAACGGCAGCATAAGAAGCGGCAGAACCAGCCCCGTCGCCACCGCGATTACCGCCGTGCTGGTCGCATATTCGCGGGCGTCTGTGCGGTTGCGCTCACCCTCGGCCCGCGCCACGAGGGCGCCCGCCGCAATCGAGAGCCCGATATTGACCGCACTGGCAAAGAACATCAGCGCGCTGGCATAGCCCGCCGCCGCTGCCAGCTCGTCGCGCCCGAGCATGGAAATGAACACGATATCAATGAGATCGACGGCAAAGATCGCCATCAAGCCGATGCTTGACGTGAAGGACATCACCGACACATGCCGGAAAAGATTGCCTTGGGTAAAGCTGCCGCCGCTCTCGGTCAGGGCCATTGTCATATTCCTTTTACACAACGTCTAAGGCACATAACCGGCTTTGCCGTCCGCTCAATGCCCGGCCCCTCAACACTCTGTGTGCGAATTTGCTCAGCCGCGCGCGGCGATCAGGTGCGCCATCCGTGCGCCGGTCTCGTAATAGAGGGTGCGCAGCCCCGCGAAAGCCTCGCGATGGGCGTCGACCGTCGGCACCGGCAGATCGTCTTCCTGACCGCTCAGGAGGGCCCGCGCAGCGGCGCGGCCAAACACCGTGCCCGGCGCGATGCCCCGTCCGGAATAGCCATAGATCGCATAGCCGCCCTGCCCGATGCGCTGAATGCGCGGCAGGTGATCGCCGGTCATCGCGATGCGCCCCGCCCAGGCGTGGTTGATCGCGGTGCCGCGCAGGCGCGGAAATAATTGCGTGAGCTTGCGTTCCGCCCAGTTCGCATGCGTGCCTGCCTCGCCGCCCATGCCGCCCAGGATGATCCGCCCCGCCGCATCGCGCCGCAGCGAGGTCATCACCAGACCGGTATCCCAACACCCTTCGCCGCCCGCCAGAATGTCGCGCGCGAGGTTGTCGCCCAAGGGCTCTGTCGCCAGTTGGTAGAACTGCACCACCGGCATCTCGGGCAGGCGCACGGGGGGCGCGGGGCTGTGATAGGCGTTGGTCGCCATCAGCAGATGCTTTGCGCGCAGCTTGCCGCCCGGCGTGTGGATCACCCATTGCCCGCCATGGCGCGTGGCCGCCGTGACCGGGCTCTGTTCGTGCAGCCGGGCGCCCTGCCCTGCGGCCGCGCGCGCCAGTCCGCGCGCGTAGGCCAGCGGCTGAATGGTGCCCGCGCGCGGATCATGCAGCGCGCCGTGAAACCGGTCGGTTCCGGTGCGCGTGGCGACCTCTTCGGCCTCCAGCAGCCGCACCGGTGCGCCGCGCGCCTGCATCTGCGCCATGCGCGCGTGCAACTGCGACAGACCCTTGGGAGCATGCGCCAGATGCAGCGTCCCGTTGCGCACGGGTTCGCAGGCGATGGCATGGGTTTCGATGAGGTCAAAGACGACATCCGGCGCAGCGGCCAGCACGGTGTTGAGCCGCTCACCCGCCGCCTGACCGAGCGTCTTGCAGACCGCATCGGGCGGCAGCCAGAGCCCGGCATTGACCAGCCCTACATTGCGCCCAGAGCCGCCATGCCCGACCGTCTCGGCCTCCAGCAGGGTGACATCCGCGCCCTGCCCGGCAGCCTCGAGCGCCGCCGAGAGGCCGGTGTAGCCGCCGCCGACGATGGCCAGATCGACGCTGCGCTCGCCTTGCAACGGGGGTGCGGTGAATTCCTCCGCCGCGCTTGCCTGCCAGAGCGAGGTGAGCGGGCCGCTCATTTAGCGCGACCCACGGAAATTTTCCTGATTTCAACCAGTGGCTTGAATGCCATTCTTCACCTTAGAAAAACGCCTGCAACCCGGTTTGTGCACGGCCCAGGATCAGCGCATGCACGTCATGCGTTCCCTCATAGGTGTTGACCGTCTCCAGATTGACCATATGGCGAATGACCTGAAATTCTTCTGAAATCCCGTTGCCACCATGCATGTCGCGGGCGTGGCGTGCAATCTCCAATGCCTTGCCGCAATTGTTGCGTTTGATCAGGCTGATCATCTCGGGTGCGGCATTGGCCTCGTCCATCAGCCGCCCGACGCGCAGCGCCGCCTGCAGGCCAAGCGCGATCTCGGTCTGCATGTTGGCCAGCTTGAGCTGAAAGAGCTGCGTTTGCGCCAGTGGCCGGTTGAACTGCTTGCGATCAAGGCCATACTGCCGCGAGGCATGCCAGCAGAACTCAGCCGCGCCCATGACACCCCAGGCGATGCCGTAGCGGGCCCGGTTCAAACATCCAAAAGGCCCCTTAAGCCCCTGAACATTCGGCAAAAGGGCGCTCTCCGGCACCTCGACGCCATCCATCACGATCTCGCCGGTGACCGAGGCACGAAGGCTCAGCTTGCCGCCCACCTTGGGCGCGCTCAGCCCCGCCATGCCCTTCTCGAGCACGAAGCCCCGGATCTTGCCGTCATGCGCCTCGGACTTGGCCCAGATCACGAAGACATCGGCAATCGGGCTGTTGGAAATCCACATCTTGGAGCCGGTCAGGCGATAGCCCGTCTCGGTGCGCACCGCGCGGGTCTTCATCGCCGCCGGGTCGCTGCCCGCATCCGGCTCGGTCAGGCCGAAACAGCCGATCAGCTCGCCACTCGCCAGCCCCGGCAGGTATTTGCGGCGCTGCTCCTCACTGCCATAGGCATAGATCGGATACATCACCAAGGAGCTTTGCACGCTCATCATCGAGCGATAGCCCGAATCGACCCGCTCGATCTCGCGCGCCACCAGACCATAGCTCACGTAGCTTGATCCCAGCCCGCCATATTCCTCGGGGATGGTTGTGCCCAAGAGGCCCATTTGCCCCATTTCCTTGAAAATCTCCGGCTCCACCCGCTCTTCTCGATAGGCGTCGATGACGCGCGGCTGAAGGCTCTCCTGCGCGAAGGTGCGGGCGCTTTCCGCGATCATCCGTTCCTCTTCCGAGAGTTGGTCACTCAGGCGGAACGGGTCGCTCCATTCAAAAGAGTTGAGATCCGGTGCATCCTTGGCGCGCAGTGTGGGGGTATTGGCATTCATGGCGCAATCCTCATGTATCTTTATCAGTTACAGGCAATTTACACTGGCCAAACCCGCATGAATAACGATAAATCCACATGAATCCATGAGTTTTTCGCAAGCATGTCCCTGCCCCGCCGCTTCCTGCCCTCGATCTCCTCGCTGCGCGCGCTTGAGGCGCTCGACCGGCTCGGCAGTGCCACTGCCGCCGCCGAGGAACTGGCGCAGACGCAAAGTGCGGTCAGCAGGCAATTGAAAACGCTTGAAAATCAGCTTGGCGTGACGCTGTTCCTCCGACAGGGGCGCAGCATGCGCCTGACGCCCGATGCGGCGGTCTATGCCGACAAGGTGCGCGGTGCCTTGCAGCAGATCGCGCAGGCGTCGGTGAACATGACGGTGAACCCGGTCGGCGGCAGCCTGAGCCTTGCGATCCTGCCTACATTCGGCATGCGTTGGCTGGTACCGCGCCTTGCCGATTTCGCGCGCCGACACCCGGAGGTGACGATCAACCTCTCCACCCGGCTAAAACCGTTCAATTTCGCCTCTGAACCCTTTGATGCGGCAATACATTTCGGCAATGCGGATTGGCCGGGAACGGATGCGTTGCGGCTGAAAACCGAGGCGGTTCTGCCGGTCGCTGCCCCCGATCTTCTGGCCGCCCATCCCCCGGTCACCTCTGCCCGCGACCTGCTGCGCCTGCCGCTTCTGCATATCGAGACGCGGCCCAATGCCTGGGCCGATTGGTTTGGCGCACATGGCATCAAGGATGCGCGCATCACCGGCACGGTCTATGATCAATTCTCAACCATCACGCAGGCGGCGCTGCACGGGTTGGGTGTGGCGCTGCTGCCCGATTACCTCGCGGAACAGGATCTGGCCACCGGGCGGCTGGCCCACGTCTGGGGCGTGCGCACGGAAATGTCGGGCGCCTATTACCTCGTCTGGCCGGAAACCCGCGCGCGCGATCCCGCGCTGCTGACCTTTCGCGACTGGCTGGCGGGGCAGACCGAGGACGAGGACACGCTGCCGCGCTAGGCGCTATCCTGCCGCGCGCGTCGTCTCGTCGTCTTCGTCGTCGCGCCCGCCTTTGGCACTGGTGACCACGCCGAGCGATTTCAACTTGCGGTGCAGCGCGCTGCGCTCCATCCCCACGAATTCCGCCGTGCGGCTGATATTGCCGCCGAAACGGTTGATCTGGGTCATCAGGTATTCGCGTTCGAACGCCTCGCGCGCGTCGCGCAGGGGCATTGTGGCGACCATGCCCGACAACACCACGCGCCCTTCCTCGACGGGGCCCGCAGTCTCGCCCGGCAATTCGGTCACGGCAATGGACCCGCCCCCTTCACCAAGGATCAGCACCCGCTCAATCACGTTGCGCAACTGGCGCACGTTGCCGGGCCAGTGCATGGTCTGCAACAGGGCTGCTGCCTCCTCGGACATCTCGCGCAGCGGCAATCCTTGTGTCTTGTGCAGCATGTCGATGAAATGCGTGGCCAGTGCCGGGATATCTTCGCGCCGCTCTTCCAGGCTGGGCACGCTGATCGGCACCACGTTGAGCCGGTGATAGAGTTCACGGCGAAACCGGTCGGCGGCGATCTCGGCCTCCAGATCGCGGCTGGTCGAGGAAATCACCCGCAGATCGACCTTTATCTTGTCGCTGCCACCGACCCGCAGAAAGGTCTGGTCAACCAGTACCCGCAGGATCTTGGATTGCGTGCCGGGCGGCATGTCGGCCACCTCGTCGAAATAGATCACCCCGCCATTGGCCTCTTCCAGCAGGCCCGGCGTCACGCCGGTCTCGGCGCTTTCGCGGCCAAAGAGCACCTCTTCCATCCGGTCCGCCGCGATCGAGGCGCAGCCCACGGTGACGAACGGGCCGGTGGCCCGGTGCGAATTCGCATGGATATAGCGCGCGGCAAGTTCCTTGCCTGAACCGGCCGGCCCGGTGAGCATCACCCGCCCGTTCGATTTCGTGACCTTGTCCAGTTGGCCGATCAGGTTGCGAAACGCGGGCGCGTCGCCCAGCATTTCCGACGGGGCCGTCTCGCGGCGTTTCAGCGCCTGATTCTCGCGCCGCAACCGGCTGGTTTCCATGCCGCGCCGGATCACCACCATCAACTGGTCGATGTTGAATGGTTTCTCGATGAAGTCATAAGCCCCTTGCTTGATTGCCGCGACCGCGATCTCGATGTTGCCATGCCCCGAGATGATCACCACCGGCACATCCGGATAATCGCGTTTCACGGTCTTGAGGATGTCGATGCCGTCCATCTGGCTGTCCTTGAGCCAGATATCGAGAATCAGAAGGCCGGGCTGTTCGGCGGCGATCGCCGTCATCGCCTCGTCGGAATTGCCCGCCCGGCGGGTGGTATAGCCCTCATCCTCGAGAATATCCGAGATCAGTTCGCGGATATCGCGTTCGTCATCGACAATCAGAATGTCACTCATTGGTCCCTCACACGGCCGCCCTGGCCTCTACAGTCTCGTTTTGCGCCTGAAGCAGCGGCAGGCGCACCACCGCACAGGCACCAGTATGCGCGCCCGGCGCGAATGGCATGGCGTCCTCCAGCGTGAGCGTGCCGCCATGTTCTTCGATGATCTTTTTCACGATGGGCAGGCCGAGGCCGGTGCCCTTGTCGCGCGTCGTCACATAAGGCTCGAAGAGGCGCGCACGATCCTCGGGCAGGCCGATTCCGTTGTCGGAAATGCGGATCACCGCCTGCCCCTCATCCTCGGCGCTCTCGATTCGGATCATCGGCTGATGCCCTTCGGGCGCGCCTTTCTCGGTCAGGCTCTCGATCGCTTCGCCTGCGTTCTTGATCAGGTTGGTCAGCGCCTGCCCGATCATCGACGCGTCGATTTCGGCGCGCAGGGGCGCGTCGCTCAGATCAAGATCGAACCGCACATCTGGCTGTCCGCTCTCCTGCAAGAGTGCGGCCTCGCGCAGCACCTGGCTCAGGCTCAGCGGCTCGGTCTGGGGCTCGGGCATGCGGGCGAATTTCGAGAATTCATCGACGATCCGGCGCAGATCGGTGGTCTGACGCACCACGACATCGGTCAGCTGCTCCAGGCTTTCGGCCTGATCCGGCTCAAGCTGCTTCGCGAACTTGCGCTTTATGCGCTCGGCGCTCAGCTGGATCGGCGTCAGCGGGTTCTTGATCTCATGCGCGATGCGCCGTGCCACGTCGCCCCAGGCGGCCATACGCTGTGCCGTCACCAGATCGGTCACGTCGTCGAAGGCCACCACATAGCCCTCGCGCCGTCCGCCCTCGCCCATCCGGGTGGACATACGCACCAGCAGGTTTTCCTGCCGCGTCCCACGGCTGACCTTGATTTCTTCCTGCACGAAGCCGCTCGGGACTGTGCGTAGCCGGTCAAAGAGCGGGCCGAATTCGGGCACCGCGACCGACAGCGCCATGGATTGCTGATCCTCCTGCCAGTCGAGCAGGCGTTCGGCGGCGCGGTTGACGAAGGTCACGCGCCCCTTGGCGTCGAGCCCCACGACACCCGACGAGACCGAGCCCAGCACCGAATCAAAGAGGCGGCGGCGGCGCTCGATCTGTTGGGTGTTGGCGAGCAGGCGTTCGCGCTGGCCCTTCAACTGCCGGGTCATCTGGTTGAAATAAGTGCTGAGCTGCGCGATCTCGTCGTCGCCGTCTTCCTCGCGCACCTGCGTGTCAAGATCGCCCTCGCCCACCCGCTGCGCGGCAGAGGTGAGCCGCCCGACGGGGCGCGACAGACGCTCGGCGAACCACATGCCAAGCCAGATCGCGGCGAGGATCAGGATCACCGCAAACCCGAGGTAGAGCAGCCCGAACTCGAACAGAAGGCGCCCGCGCTCGCTCTCGCGTTGCTTGTAGAACCGTGCGGTTTCCTGCGTGTCGTCGAGCAGGTTGAGGATCGCGCCATCGACATTGCGGCTGATATAGAGCAACCGGTCGGCAAAGGCATCGAGTGGCATCAGCGCGCGGAACTCATTATTGTCCCAGTCGCGGATCACCGTGACGCCCTCGTCGCGGGCCTCTGCGATCTGCTCGGGCGTCGGTTCCTCGTAGTCGAAGAGGTAGGAGCGCTCGCCGCGCGCCCGCAACTCACCGGTGCCGTCAATCACGAAGGCCTCGCGCAGTCCGCGCTGAATCTCGCGCTGCCCTGACGAGAGGACTTGCCGGATATCGCCATCGCTCATGAAGACCGTCGCACGTTTGGTGGCATTGATCACCTGCGCCAGAACCCGCGCATCGGTCACCAGATCGCGGCGGTGCTCGTCCTCATAGGCCTGGGCTGCGGCTACCGAACTGTCGACCACGCGCCCGACCCTGTCGGAAAACCACGCCTCCAGCCCCATGTTGACCGACAAAGTGGCAAAGACCGCCACCGTGATCGTCGGCAAGAGCGCCATGAGCGCAAATACGCCGGTCAGGCGCAAGTGTAGCCGCGAGCCCGCCGAGCGCGAGCGCCGCGCTGCGATCATCCGGGCCACCCGTTGCAGCACCAGCCCGGCGACCATGAGCACATAGACCATGTCCGCCAAGAGCACGAGCCGCAGCCCGTTGGAGGATGTGCCCTGATCGAGGGGCCCGAGCAGCAGGTAGGTGGCGAAGGCCAGAAGCGGCCCAAGGATCACGAGGCCAAGGGTGGCGTAGTTCTGCAACTGACGCAGCCGTCTCAGGCGGGTGATCCCCTCCCATGACAGGCGCCTGCCGCGCATTCTGCGTGTCCGCGTTGCCACGCATGCCCCCCATCGGCTAGTGGGGCGGCCGCGCCTGCCCCGCTACATCTGGACCGCCTTCGCGCAAAACGCCGCTCAGGTCACAGTCCTGTTGCAGTTTTACATCAACTTGCGGCGGCGTGTCACGTGAATATCCAGATCGGTGATCTTCTTGCGCAGCGTATTGCGGTTGATGCCAAGCAGATCGGCGCATTTCATCTGGTTGCCGCCGGTGGCATCGAGTGCGATCTCGATCAGCGGTGTCTCCACTTCACGAAGGATGCGACCATAAAGCCCGGGCGGCGGCAGATCCGCACCGTGCAGGTCGAAATAGCGTTGCAGATGCCCCGCCACCGAGGCCGACAGGCTCTCGCCGCGCACCTGCCCCATCACCGGCTCGGCGCGCGGCTGATTGCCCAGCACCGCCTCGACCTCCGAACGCGTGATCTCCTGCGCCAATGCCGTGAGGCCGATGCGGCGCACCGCGTTTTCCAACTGCCGCACGTTGCCGGGCCAGCTATAGGCGCGCATCAGGTCCACCGCGCCGTCCGACAGGTGCCGTGCGGGCTGTCCCTCGCGTTCGTCCCGGGCCAGAAAATGCGCGGCCAGCAGCGGGATGTCCTCGATCCGCTCGCGCAGGGACGGCACGTCGATCACGGCCCCGCTGAGCCGGTAATAGAGATCCTCGCGCAGCGTGCCATCCTCAAGCGCCTGTGCCGGTGGCACGCGGCTGGTGGCCATGAAGCGCGGCACGTGATCGCCCGGCGCATCCATCATTCGCACCACGCGGCCCTGCGCCTCGAGCGGCAGGTCGCTCGCCTCATCGAGAACCAGCGTGCCGCCCTTGACCCGCGCCATGACCCGCGACGGGCCGTCAAGCTCGCTCAGATCGCTCGCCGTTACCGTCACGAAAGGCAGCGTGCGGCGATCAGAGAAGTCGTGCAGCGCCTTGGCAATGAGCGACTTGCCGGTGCCCGATTCGCCGCAGATCATCACCGGCAAATCGCTGTGCATGACCCGCGCCACCACGCGGTAGAGCGTCTGCATCGCGGGGGTGCGCCCGATCAGCGGCAATTCCTCGGGCCGGTCCTCTTCGGGGGCGGTCACGCTGCGCCGGGCGCGGGCCTCCAGCGCCCGTGCGGTGCGCTTCATCAGATCGGGCAGATCGAAGGGCTTGGGCAGGTAGTCGTAGGCCTCGGCCTCGGCGGCCTTGATCGCCGTCATGATCGTGTTCTGCGCCGAGATCACGATCACCGGCAGGCCGGGCCGATCCTGTGCGATCTTGGGCAGCATCTCGAGGCCATTGCCATCGGGCATGACAACGTCCGAGATCACCACATCGCCCTTGCCCTCGCCCACCCATCGCATCAGCGTGGTCAGGCTCGAGGTGGCATGCACCCGGCAGCCCGCCCGTGTCAGCGCCTGTGTCAGAACCGTCCTGATCGTGCGGTCATCATCGGCGACCAATACCGTGCCGTCCATGTTCTAGCCTCCCTGGCCTGTCGTCGTCTGTGCGCGTTGCAATGAAATGCGGAACACCGTGCGCCCGGGCACGGAACTGACGGAAATCCAGCCGTCGTGATCCGAGATGATCTTGGCCGCGAGCGCGAGGCCCAGCCCGGTGCCGTTCTCGCGGCCCGATACGAACGGGTCGAACACTTCCTCGGCGATTTCTGGAGGCAGGCCGGGGCCATCGTCGATGATCTCGATCTGAAGCGGCAGCGCCTTGCCCTTGCCCTCACCGCGCCGCACCCGCAGCGACTGCTCGTAATAGCTGTGCAGGCGGATCGTGCCGGGCCGCCCCTGCGCCGCCTCTGCGGCGTTCTTGAGAAGGTTCAGCACCACCTGCAACAACTGATCCGCATCGCCAAGGGCCAGCGGCAGCGAGGGGTCGTAATCCTCGATCATCGTCATATGCGCGGCAAAGCCCAGCATCGCCGAGCGCCGCGCGCGGTCCAGCACGTCATGCAGGTTGACCGGTTTCAGATCCGGGGCGCTGATATTGCCGAACTGCTCGACCCGCTCCAAGAGGCCCACGATGCGGCGGCTCTCACTGACGATCAGATCGGTCAGTTCGAGATCGTCCTGCCCCAGCGTCATCGACAGAAGTTGCGCCGCGCCCGTGATGCCCGCCAGCGGGTTTTTAATCTCATGCGCCAGCATCTCGGCCATGCCGATCGCCGATTTCGCCGCCGATTTCACGTTGCTGTTCTGCACCATGCGGCCTGCCAGCTCGCGCGGGCTGATCAGCATGATCATATGACCGGGGCTGCCCGCCAGCGGCGCCACCTGAAGGTTGCACTGCATCGGCGCGCGCTCTCCGGTGCCGACGTCCACGTCATTGACGAAGAGCGGCGCGTCATTATCGCGCGCCCGCTCGAACGCCTCTTCCAGCGGCGCGTTCACCGCCAGCCTGTCCCAGAGCGGCTGACCGGTCAGCGCGCGCTCGGAACTCATCATGAAGCCCTCGGCGGCAGGATTGATCCGCGTGATACGATCCTCGGCGTCGACGACCAACGCGGGAACGGGCAGCGACGTCCAGATCCCCTCCTCCGCGCTCATGCCGCCTGCCTCTCACAGACGCTGCCCTGCATCGCCTCGGGCAGGAGGTGCAGCACTTCGCCCGGCCCCGCCGTCAGCACCCGGCGGCGCAGATCGGCCCCGGTGCCTGCATGATCCATGTACCAGCCCAGATGCTTGCGCGCGACGCGACCACCCAGATCGCGCCCGTAAAAGCCCAGCATCGCCTCGTAATGCCCAGCCACCAGATCGGCCAACGCTGCCCCCTGCGGCACCTCGGGGGCGGGCCTGCCGTATAAGTCCGCCGCGACCTGCGCCAACAGCCAGGGGCGACCTTGTGCACCCCGTCCGATCATCACGCCATCGGCACTAGATTGCTCCAGCGCACGGCGCGCGCTCGGCACGTCGACGATATCGCCATTGGCCAGCACCGGCACGCGCACCGCCGCCTTGACCGCTCGAATGGCCGCCCAATCGGCACGCCCCTTGTAGAACTGACAGCGCGTGCGCCCGTGGATGGTGATCATCTGCACGCCCGCCGCCTCGGCCCGGCGTGCAATCTCGGGCGCGTTCAGGCAATCGTCGTCCCAGCCCAGCCGGGTCTTGAGCGTCACCGGCACGTCGACCGCGCCGACCACCGCCTCGATCAACCGCAACGCGTGATCGGGGGTGCGCATCAGCGCCGAGCCCGAAGCCCCTGCCCCGCTCGCGCTCGTCACCTTCTTGGCGGGGCAGCCCATGTTGATGTCGATCACCCGCGCGCCGCGATCCGCGACCATGCGCGCGGCCTCGGCGATCCAATGGGTGTCACAGCCCGCAAGCTGCACGACCGTGTTCTCCACCCCCAGCCCAAGTTCTGCCTTCTCGCGCACGCCGGGCTTGGCCTGTACCATTTCCTGGCTCGCAACCATTTCGCTCACCACCAGCCCCGCGCCAAAGCGCGAGACCAGGGATCGAAATGGCAGGTCGGTGATTCCCGCCATCGGGGCGAGCGCCACGGGCGGGCAGAGCAGCCTATCGGCAAGTGACAGCATGTGCGTGCCTAATCCTTGTGCAACACCGCCCTTGTAGCCCTGACGCAGGCGAGAAACAACGCCACAAGGTATATTTCACAGCGCGCCCCATAGCATTCGCCTAATTATTGTGCAGATGCTCAGCCATTGCGCTCGCCCCGGACGCGCCGTAATCAGGACCACATGATGAACGCCGCTCTCATCGTCGCCGCAGGCCGCGGCACCCGCGCAGGCGGGGATCTGCCAAAGCAATGGCAGCCCCTCGCCGGTCGCCGCGTGATCGACTGGACGCTCGATGCGTTTCTCGCGGTGCCGGGTATCGCCTCGATCACCGTTGTCCTGCATCCCGACGATATCGACCGGCTCGCTCCGCATCCTCGAATCCGCATGACCGAAGGTGGTGCCACACGCGCGATCTCGGTGCGCAACGGGTTGGAATCCATGGCAGGCGACCCGCCCGATCACGTCCTGATCCATGATGTTGCGCGCTGCTGCATCTCGCCCGAAAAGATCACCGCCATGCTCGATATTTTGCAGGCGGGGGCCGTTGCCGCCGCCCCGGCCCTGCCCGTCACCGATGCGCTTTGGACTGGCGCGGGCGGCCAGGTTACCGGCACCCGTGATCGCGCTGGGCTCTACCGGGCACAGACGCCACAGGGGTTCGATTTCGCCACCATCCTCGCCGCGCACCGCGCCCATACAGGCGATGCCGCAGACGATGTCGCCGTCGCGCGCGCTGCGGGCATCGCGGTGGCGATCGTCGAGGGGCATGAGGACAACCTGAAGATCACCCACCCAGAGGACTTTGCCCGCGCCTCTAAAATACTGGAACATCAAATGGATATACGCATTGGCACCGGGTATGATGTGCACCGCTTCGGCCCCGGCGATCACTGCATGCTCTGCGGCGTCGCGGTGCCGCATGACCGGGGCCTTCAGGGCCATTCGGATGCTGATGTCGGCATGCATGCGCTCACCGACGCCATCTATGGCGCCTTGGCCGAGGGCGATATCGGGCGACATTTCCCACCCTCCGATCCGCAATGGAAAGGTGCCGAGAGCCATATCTTTCTGCGTCATGCGGTTGGTCTGGCTTCGGCAAAAGGATTTACGATCAATAATATCGACGTCACTCTTGTCTGTGAGCGCCCCAAGGTCGGCCCCCATGCGCAAGCCATGCAAACGGCGCTGAGCGCGATCACCGGCGTCGCGCCCGACCGGATCTCGGTCAAGGCCACCACGTCCGAGCGGCTCGGCTTTACCGGGCGCGAGGAAGGCATAGCGGCGCAGGCCGCCGTGACATTGGTGAAGACATGCGCGTAACCCATTTGATTGCAACGTTTTTCCATGTTGGCCACCTACGCCCAGCCCCCGGCACATGGGGCTCGCTCGCGGCCTTGCCCTGCGCGTGGGGGCTGCATGTCGCGGGCGGCCCACTCTTGCTCGGCCTTGGTGTGATTGCGGCCTTCACATTAGGAACATGGGCCACGGCATTGGAAACAAAGGGAGAGGAAGACCAAGATCCGTCCGAAATTGTGATTGATGAGGTGGCCGGTCAATGGCTCGCCTTCCTGCCGGTCTCCATCGGGGCAGCGCATGCCGGGGTGGCGCTGACCGCGCTCTGGCCCGGCTGGGTCACGGCATTCCTTGCGTTTCGCCTGTTCGATATCTGGAAGCCCG
This sequence comes from Roseovarius sp., assembly GCF_040219995.1. Taxonomy (GTDB): domain Bacteria; phylum Pseudomonadota; class Alphaproteobacteria; order Rhodobacterales; family Rhodobacteraceae; genus Roseovarius. The sequence goes on from NZ_JAVJUC010000014.1 coordinate 645,350, forward strand.
GCCCGATTGGCTGGGCAGATCGGCGCGGCGATGCGCTTGGCGTGATGCTGGATGACATCCTCGCCGGGCTGGCCGCTGCACTCTGCGTCATGGCCGGTGCAGCGATCTCACACGGAGTGTTGGGCCTGTGAGCGTCGCCGATATCCTCGACCGCGCTCGCGCGCAGGGCGTGATGATCGCCACCGCCGAAAGCTGCACCGGGGGCATGGTTGCGGTCGCGCTCACCGATGTTCCTGGCTCCAGTGCGGTGGTTGAACGCAGCTTTGTAACCTATTCAAATCAGGCGAAGCTCGACATGCTTGGCGTGTCGCCCGAGACGCTTTCCGCCTTTGGCGCCGTCTCCGAGGAGGTTGCCCGGGAAATGGCCGAAGGGGCCCTGCGCCACAGCCCCGCCGATCTGGCGGTTTCGATCACTGGAATCGCCGGGCCCGGCGGGTCAGAGCACAAGCCCGAAGGCCGGGTCTGTTTCGGCCTCGCGCGGGCCGGGCAGGTCACCCTCGCGGAAACGTGCGACTTCGGCGCAAAGGGCCGCGAGGCGGTGCGCCGCCTGTCCCGCGACCATGCGCTCGAATTGCTGAAAAACGCCTTGGATCAGAAGGCTGGCTGACAAAGCTCAAGTGCCGCCATAGAGCGCATCGGCCCGTTCCTCGAAGGCCCGCACGACCCGTTTCATCGCCTCGTAAAAAAACAGTTCCGCCGCCGATTGCAGCAAACGGTTCTTGAACGCAAAATCGACATCGAAATTCACCTCGCACCCGCCCTCGACATCGCGGAACCTCCAGTTGGAGCGCATGTATTTGAACGGCCCGTCGAGATATTCGGTCGCGATGCGCCGCTCCTGCGGATAAAGCTCTACCCGGCTGCCGAAGCGTTCTCGGAACACCTTGAAGCTGATCACGAGATCCGCCTCCATCAGTTCCGAGCCATCCTCGCGCGGGGTGACCTTGCGCACGCGTGCGGCCGCCGTCCAGGGCAGGAACTCGGGGTAGCGCGCCACATCCGCGACCAGCGCATACATCTGGTCCGCCGTGTAGCGCAGCCTGCGCGTTTCTGAATGTGACGGCATGTCAGCCCCGGTTTGCACGTGACAGTGGCGCGCTTTTTCATAGACTGGGGCGGAAAGTTCAAGGGGGTTACATGCCGCAACGCGCCTATGCCATCGACAAATTGATTTCCGCCAAGAGCATCGCCGCCCGTATCGAGACCCTCTCGCATGAGATTGAGGCCGAATTTGCGGGCACCAGCAAGCTGGTGGTCGTGGGGCTGTTGCGCGGTTCTTTCATCTTTATCGCTGATCTGGTGCGCGAGCTGGACCTGCCCGTCGAGGTCGATTTCGTCGAAACCTCTTCTTACGGAAACACCATGGAGAGCAGCCGGGAAGTACGTATTCTCAAAGACTTGCGCGGCGATATTGAAGGGCGTGACGTGCTGGTGGTCGAGGATATCGTCGATACCGGCCACACCCTTGCGCATGTGCTCCACCTGCTGAACAGCCGCCGCCCCGCACGCCTGCGCACTATCGCGCTGCTGGACAAGCCGTCGCGCCGCGAGGCCGAGATCAGCGCCGACTGGATCGGCTTTGAAATCCCCGATGAATTTGTCGTCGGCTACGGCATCGACTACGCGCAACGCAACCGCAACCTGCCTTATATCGGAACGGTCCGGTTCATTGATCCCGCGTGATCGACGCCATGGCGGCCCCGTCAGACGTTGGACCTGAGACCTTCGCGTTCTGAACGGACCACGCCGCGCGGGATTATCGCCGCAAAAGAAAAAGAGGGGGCACAAGGCCCCCTCAGGTTCGCGGATCGGGATGTTGATTTACCGCCCGATTATGGTTGTTGCCTGTCTCCGATCCGCGTCCGGGGCGAGCGCACCCGCCCCTGAACCTTGTCAGCTACACCGGCTCGTTGCGCCGCAGGTGTTGCGCTTCATGCAGGTGCCGTTGCGCACCAGCGTGTAGTTGCCTTCTTAAGAAGGCTATGTCTCACAAAATTACCCTTTCGTATCGAGGCTTTGAGCGACACAGTTCCCTCTGGAAAACATCAAGTCGAACGATGCCTTGAGCCTTTCTGACGTACTCAACATCTGAAAACGCTCTGTGCGCCAGTTCAACGGGATTCAATTGAGGGTTCTGCAGCGCAGCGCCACACTGAAAGAAAACGGCCGCGTAGTTAGCTTCGAGCTCTTCCATCGTTGGCGGCAAATTAGACATACCGCCGGGCCCGGCATACAGTTGGAAGTTTTTCGTTACCGCACTCCTTGCGTGATGGTTCAAAGCAACATGGCCAAACTCGTGAGCAAGTATAAAGTTTGATAGCTTACAACCCCGCTTCGCGTTTGCCATAAGCTTTTCATCAACCGTGAGGGTGACGCGATTATCAAACTGTATAACCCCGGCCTTACGCCTAAAGTCCTCCACTTCATCTGACCGGTAGGTGTTTATCGACCAACCCTCTCCAACTTCACACAGGGTCTCCCACGGCTCGGGCATCTTGAAAAAGTCGCCGTCGCCATAGAGTTCGCGGCGCAGCGATAGGATCTCCGCGTATATCTCTGCGCCCCTGTAGGTTGTAAGGCTTGGCCTACGTCCCATCTTGCTCTCTCCTCAGCTACACCCGCTCGTCCCGCCGCAGGTGTTGCACTTCATGCAGGTGCCGTTGCGCACCAGCGTGTAGTTGCCGCATTCGCCGCAGGCCTCGCCCTCGTAGCCCTGCATCCGGGCCTTGGTGCGGGCGTCCATCGACATTGTGGTCGATGTGGCCGACACCGATGTCACGTTGGCCTGCACCGTCTCGGGGACGAGGGTTTGCAGCGCCACATCGGCGTCGCTGCCGCGAAAGCCTGTGGTGCCGGTGCCCTGCCCACCCTGGAACACGACAAGTTCCTGTGGCAGACGCTTGCGCAGGTAGCCGGTGGAGCTGATCTGCTTGAGCACCTCCAGCGAGCGCGAGGCAGCTTCGCCCGACATCTCCTTGATATTGCTCACACCTTCCTCTTCGCCGCGGCCCAGATCGTCGAACGAGGCGCCCGAGGGTTTGACATGGGCCAGATCGGTCCGGTCGAGATAGCTGACCGCCAGTTCGCGGAAGATATAGTCGAGGATCGAGGTGGCGTTCTTGATGCTGTCGTTGCCCTGCACCATGCCCGAGGGCTCGAACTTGGTGAAGGTGAAGGCATCGACGAATTCCTCGAGCGGCACGCCGTATTGCAGGCCAACGGAAACGGCGATGGCGAAGTTATTCATCATCGCGCGGAATCCGGCACCTTCCTTGTGCATGTCGATGAAGATCTCGCCAAGCTGGCCGTCCTCGTATTCGCCGGTGCGCAGATAGACCTTATGCCCGCCGACGATGGCCTTTTGCGTGTAACCCTTGCGGCGCTCGGGCATTTTCTCGCGGTTGGAACGGACGACCTCCTTGATCACCACCTTCTCGACGATCTTTTCGGCCAGAACGGCGGCCTTTTCCTGTGCCGAGCCCGATTCGAGGATTTCGGCGGCCTCGTCATCATCCTCGACCAGCGCCGATGCCAGCGGCTGGCTGAGCTTGGAGCCGTCGCGGTAGAGCGCGTTGGCCTTGACGCCGAGGGACCACGAGAGCTCATACGCCTTCTGGCAATCCTCGATGGTGGCGTCGTTGGGCATGTTGATCGTCTTGGAGATCGCCCCCGAGATGAACGACTGCGCCGCCGCCATCATGGTGATGTGGCTCTCCACCCCGAGATAGCGCTTGCCGGTCTTGCCGCAGGGATTGGCGCAATCGAAGATGTGATAGTGCTCTTCTTTCAAGTGCGGCGCGCCTTCCAGCGTCATGGTCCCGCAGACGTGATCGTTCGCCGCGTCAATATCGCGCTTGGAATAGCCCAGATGCGCGAGCAGGTCGAAGGTCGGATCGTTCAGTTTTTCGGTCGGGATGCCCAGCACCTGCGTGCAGAACTCCGCGCCGAGTGTCCACTGGTTGAAGACGAAACGGATGTCGAAAGCGGAGCCGAGTGCGGCATCGACCTTGGCCAGTTCGTTCTCGCCAAAGCCGTGACCGATGAGCGAGGTGTGGTTGATGCCGGGCGCGTTGCCAATGGTGCCGTGGCCCACGGCGTGGCCGATGATTTCCTCAATCTGCGCGGGGCCATAGCCCAGCTTCTCCAATGCGGCAGGCACCGACTGGTTGATGATCTTGAAATAGCCGCCACCGGCCAGTTTCTTGAATTTCACCAGCGCGAAATCGGGCTCGATTCCGGTGGTGTCGCAATCCATCACCAGCCCGATCGTGCCGGTGGGCGCGATCACGGTGGACTGGGCGTTGCGATAGCCGTGCTTTTCGCCGAGTTTCAGCGCTTCGTCCCAGGAGGCCATCGCCAGATCGACGAGGCGGGCATCGGGGCAGCTCTTGTGGTCGAGCGGCACCGGTTTGACGGCGAGCGCCTCATAGCCCTCGGTCGCGCCATAGGCGGCGTTGCGGTGGTTGCGGATCACGCGCAGCATGTGCTTGGCGTTTTTCTTGTAGCCCGCGAAGGCACCCAATTCGCCCGCCATTTCGGCGGAGGTCGCGTAGGAGACGCCGGTCATGATCGCGGTCAGAGCCCCGCAGAGCGCGCGGCCCTCGTCGCTGTCATAGCCGTGCCCCATGTTCATCAAGAGCCCGCCGATATTGGCATAGCCCAGACCGAGCGTGCGGAAATCATAGCTGCGCTGCGCGATTTCCTTGGAGGGAAACTGCGCCATCGTCACCGAAATTTCCAGCGTCACCGTCCAGAGCCTGGTGGCGTGCATATAGGCATCGGCATCGAACTGTCCGTCGACGTAGAACTTGAGCAGGTTCATCGAGGCGAGGTTGCAGGCCGTGTCGTCGAGGAACATGTATTCCGAGCATGGGTTGGAGCCGCGAATCTCACCGTCCTCGGGGCAGGTGTGCCAGGCGTTGACCGTGTCGTGATACTGGATGCCCGGATCGGCGCAGGCCCATGCGGCGTGGCCCACATCCTCCCACAGATCGCGGGCCTTGATGGTCTTGGAAACGCTGCCATCGGTGCGGTTGATCAGGGCCCAATCCTCATCATTCTCGACCGCCTTGAGGAAGGCGTCGGTGACGCGGATCGAGTTGTTGGAGTTCTGGCCGGAGACGGAGGCGTAGGCCTCGCTGTCCCAATCGGTGTCGTAGGTCGGGAATTCGATGCTGTCATAGCCCTGCTTGGCGTAATCCAGCACGCGCTTGACGTAGGTCTCGGGAATCTGCACCTGTTTCGCGCCGCGAATGGCGGATTTCAGTTGCGCGTTCTTCTTGGGGTCGACCGCATCCTCATTGCTGCCGTCCCAGGCGCGGATCGCGGCGAATATCTCGTTGAGCTTCAGCTCGTGCATCTTGGAGCCGGCGACGATGCTGGCGACCTTCTGCTCTTCCTTGACCTTCCAGTTGATGAACTCCTGGATATCGGGGTGATCGGCGTCACAGATCACCATCTTGGCCGCGCGCCGCGTGGTGCCGCCCGACTTGATGGCACCCGCCGCGCGGTCGCCGATCTTGAGAAAGCCCATGAGGCCCGAGGATTTGCCACCGCCCGAGAGCGGCTCATTGGCGGCGCGCAGGCTGCTGAAGTTGGTGCCGGTGCCGGAGCCGTATTTGAAGAGCCGCGCCTCACGCACCCAGAGATCCATGATGCCGCCATCGCCGACCAGATCGTCCTTGACCGATTGGATGAAGCAGGCATGGGGCTGCGGATGCTCGTAGGCGGAGGCGGATTTGGTCAGTTCGCCGGTCTCGAAATCGACGTAGTAGTGGCCCTGACCGGGGCCGTCGATGCCATAGGCCCAATGCAGGCCGGTGTTGAACCACTGGGGCGAATTCGGTGCGGCCATCTGGCGGGCCAGCATGTAGCGCATCTCGTCGAAATAGGCGCGGGCGTCGGAGTCGTTGGTGAAGTAGCCACCCTTCCAGCCCCAATAGCACCATGCCCCGGCCAACCGGTCGAAGACCTGCTTGGCGGAAATCTCACCGCCGAAGCCGTCATTGTCATCTGCCGGGCGACCACGCCACAGGAACTCCGGCACGCCGTCCTCGGCGATCTTTTCCAGCTTGTTGGGCACGCCAGCCTTGCGGAAATATTTTTGCGCGATCACGTCGCTGGCGACCTGGCTCCAGCCTGCGGGGACCTCGATTTCATCGAGTTTGAAGACCGTCGTGCCATCGGGATTGCGAATCTCGGAACTCGTGGTCACGAACTCCAGCGCGGCGTATGCGTCCTGTCCGGCGGTGGTGAATTTACGTTCGATCTTCATGTGGCTGCCCCATAGCAAATTAGTTAATGGACCGTTCTGGCCCGGTGTGAGTGACCGTCGCCCGACCGAAAGCAAAGCTATCCTGCGCGCCGCGTGAGTGTTCAGCAGCGCAAGCTGTACCCGGTGGTGATCCGGCTATGTCGAAGTTTGGGTCGTCTGTCCCTGCCCGGGCTGATCACTATATCTTGTGGTCTTGATGCCCGCTCACACAAACTGACGTATGTTGCCCTATCTGGTCAACGGAAAATTTAGCGATTTTGACACAAAAAGAATTTGACTATCCGGCGGTGTGGCCTTGCCGTTCACGGATCGGTGATTCATCCACAGGCAGTCTTGCTGGCGCGGCGAAAACTGCACGCGGCAAAGAAGCCTTGCGATCATCGCGATTTAGCGCGCAAAGCTGGCAGATCGGTTGAAGTCGCGAGACCGCACAGGGCCGGTGTGGGGGGCAGAACCATGCTGCAACCGCAACATGTTGCCGATCGGCCCGGCCTGTCTACATCTTGTGCAGAAAAGTGGTCGGGGCGGCGAGATTCGAACTCACGACCCCCTGTACCCAAAACTTGGGCCTCATGAACTGAAACAGGCAGGGCGGTTCACCTCTATAAGATCTGACATCCCTGTGCCCATATTTCTCCAAACTTCATTTCGAGAGCCATGCGCAACAGGATGAGGCGCGAACATGTATTGCACGCCTTCACGCGCAGTATCACACCATCCATCACCACGGCTGTTCCAATTGGACAGTTTCACACCGGCGATCCATGGCCAATGGCATGAAAACTCGGGGCTCTTACCATAAAACACGACCACTCTTGGACGATGGTCCGCAATCAATTGGCGAAGAGCCGTGGCGCGCTTAACGGCGAAGTGTGCGAAGTAAAGGCTCCTGGACCAAAGCTCGGGAACATCGGTCCAGCCACCATAGGGCCACGAAGCCGCGCTTTTCTTTGGAAGGGGCATGAGTTCAACAACGCATGTAGAAGAGTTCTCGCGCCCCAAAATGGACTTCTGAAAGGCTCGCACTCCTTCTCGCGTTGGTGCGTCACCCTCCGCAGCCATCTGAAAGTAAATGAGTTTTTCCCAAGTTGGTTGGATGCTTACACGTTTCTTACTGGTCAGATTCTCAAAGACCATTGCCTCGTGATAGCCTGCAAGATCTTCAAGCTGTCTCCGACCGCGCAAGTCCCAAGTCTCGAGGCGCTTTCGGATATTTTCTTCACCCCCGCCACCTTCCTCCATGCCGATAAACCAGATGGGTGCGGTAAGGTCTCCGTAACCGAAAAACCTGTCAGCGAAGGAAAGGAGGAGTTCAGAATCCAGCACGTTCTACTCCTCCAATGGTGGTCGGGGCGGCGAGATTCGAACTCACGACCCCCTGTACCCAAAACAGGTGCGCTACCAGACTGCGCCACGCCCCGGACCACGGGGCCGTGTCTAGCGCCGAAGCGCGGGCTTGAAAAGCGCAAAACGCGGGATTGCGCGGTCTTAGTTGTTTTCGGCGCAAGGCCAGGCGGCGACGTCCTGATTGATCGACGGATGGCGCAGTTGCCAGCCCTCGGCAATACCGATCTTACGCGCGAGTCCACCGTTGATCTCGAGCACGCTCTGAATGTCGTTGCCGCCGAAGATCGGCGTCTCGTCATGCGGCGTGGCTTTGTGATGCACCTTTTGCACGGTGCCGCTGGCGTCGAGAAAGATCATGTCGAGCGGGATCAGGGTGTTCTTCATCCAGAACGCAACGCGCTTGGGCTGCGGGTAGACGAACAGCATGCCCGCGCTTGGCGAGAGGGTTTCACGGTTCATCAGGCCCTGCGCGCGCTCGGCCGCATCATCGGCCAATTCGGCGCGAAATCTGACCATTCCGGCATCACTGCGCAAGAGGACCGCATCTTCGCGGCAGGGTTCCGCCACAGCCGTGCCCGCCCACAGGGCGAGCACCGCAATTTTTATAAGTCCGAAGACTTGGCTGCCGCTTCCCATCCACACACCTCAGTTGCCATACGCCCTCTTTTACCATCAATGACGCGAATGGCCAGCGCTTCTCCGGGCTGGACATCCGCCAGCCCCGAACGGCGCAACACCTCAATGTGAACGAACACGTCCTCGTCGGAGCCAAAGGTATTGGCAAAGCCGAATCCCTTGCCCTTGTCGAACCATTTGACGCGCGCAGGCTGTAGCGGGGCCGAGCGTATCTCGTCCATGTCGAACTCTTGCAGGTCGCTCAGACCGGTCAGTTCAAGATCGTCCGGTGCCTCGATCGCATGCACTTCGACGGCCTGATGGCCGCGCTCCGTCTCCTGCACATCCAACTCAACCCCTGCGCGATCAGCAACAGAGCTTTGGCCAAAGTTGCGAAGCACATTGGCATGGAGCAGAATATCAGGACCACCCTCATCGGCAACCACGAACCCGAATCCCTTTACGGGATCAAACCATTTAACACGTCCTTTTACTCGGCGAATATCGTCTTCGTTTCTTGTCACAGTGTCCTACCTAACAGCCTTCATCCCCAAGACCGTGCCTAGACTTGCGCTATATTCACCCCCGCATGCAAGCCAAAAATATTATTTATTAACAACGTATTACATTTCACGTAACGTGAAATTCACGGGTTCAGGCGCTGCACATTCCAGCTTTCCCCAGCCTTTTCCCGACGCCAGACGAAGCGGTCATGCAGGCGAAATGCCCCGTCTGCCCAAAACTCAATCTCAACGGGGGCGATTCTGAAACCTCCCCAAAAGGGGGGGCGCGGCGGATTGGGGCCCTTTCGAGCGGTCACTTTCGCAACTTCAGCCATCAGCGTTGCGCGTGAATCCAGTGGTCTGGATTGCTCGGACGCCCATGCGCCAAGACGACTTTTGAGCGAACGCGATGCGTAATACTCGTCCGCCTTTGGCCCTTCCTCGCGGGTGACACGCCCGCGCAGCCGGATCTGTCGCCGCAGCGTTTTCCAGTGCAGAACCATCGCCGCCTGCGGGTTCACGTCGAGTTCCTGCCCCTTGGCCGACCCGTAGTTCGTGTAGAAAACAAAGCTGCTGTCGTCGATTTCCTTGAGCAGGACCATCCGCACGTTGGGCAGGCCATCGGCATCCGCCGTGGCCAGCGCAACCGCATTGGGATCATTGATTTCGCTGGCTTCTGCCTCGCTCAGCCATTGTCGCGCGATCACGAACGGGTCGTCGCCTGCGAATATTCCGTCTCGTTCCATGTGGGAGCCGTCCTGTCAGTCAAATAGCATGAACTGAGCAGTTTAGCTCATTTCACGAATTTTGACAGCCATGACGTGATGGCGACCAGCCCTTGATGCAATCCCACCGATCGCCTAAAGGTCAAAAAAATCGTTGTGGCGGGGGCTGGGAATGTCGAACACTCTGATGGCGGGAAAACGCGGGCTGATCATGGGCCTCGCCAATGACAAGTCGATTGCATGGGGCATTGCGCGCGCCTGTGCTGAGGCCGGTGCTGAACTGGCGTTCAGCTATCAGGGCGATGCGCTCAAGAAACGGGTCACGCCACTGGCGGCGCAGCTGGGATCAGACATCGTGCTGCCCTGTGACGTGGCCGACATGAATTCGATCGATCAGCTCTTCACCGACCTTGGTGAGCATTGGGACGGACTCGATTTCGTGGTCCATGCCATCGGCTTTTCCGACAAGAGCGAATTGCGCGGCCGCTATGTGGATACCAGCCGCGACAATTTCCTGATGACGATGGACATCTCGGTCTATTCTTTCACAGCCGTGATGCAGCGCGCTGAAAAGATGATGGGCCCAGACAGTTCAGCCCTGACGCTCACCTATTACGGGGCCGAACAGGTGATGCCGCATTACAACGTGATGGGCGTGGCCAAGGCGGCGCTTGAGGCGTCGGTGAAATACATGGCCGAGGATCTGGGCAAGGACGGTATCCGCGTCAACGCGATCAGCGCCGGCCCGATCCGGACACTGGCAGCCAGCGGCATCGGCGATTTCCGTTATATCCTGAAGTGGAACGAGCTGAACTCGCCGCTGCGTCGTAACGTGACCATCGACGATGTGGGCCGCTCGGCGCTCTACCTGCTCAGCGATCTGGGGTCGGGCGTCACCGGCGAGACGCTGCATGTCGATGCGGGCTATCACGTCGTGGGCATGAAAGCCGTCGACGCCCCCGACATCGACGCGACCTGAGCGCGCGGGCCGATGACTACGCTGGACCTTGCTGCCTTTAACGCGGTGCTGGCCGCCGCGATTCTGAGCCCCGGCCCGGCGCTTCTCTTTGCGCTGCGCACGGCATTGGCGGATGGGCGCGGCGCGGGCATTGCGGCGGGTCTGGGCCTTGGTCTGGTCGCGGCACTCTGGACGCTGGCGGCATTGCTGGGACTTGAGGCGCTGTTCACGCTCTTCCCATGGGCCTATACCACGCTCAAGGTCGGCGGTGCGCTCTATCTGATTTTTATCGCGTGGGGCACATGGCGCGCGGCGCGCGCGCCTGTGTCTGATGCCCCGCAAAAGCCGCGCGGGCGGGCGTTTCTCGACGGGGCGCTGATCAACCTCGGCAATCCCAAATCGGTGCTTTTCGCCGCGTCGGTGCTGGTGGTCATCTTTCCAAAGGGGCTGACGGCCACGGAAATCGCGCTGATCACGGTCAACCACATGATGGTGGAGTGGCTGTTTTACGCGGGCTTTGCCACATTGCTGAGCGGGGCCCCTGCCCGCCGCGCCTATCTGGGCGCGAAACCATGGATCGACCGGGCGGCAGCGCTGATGCTGGGCGCGCTCGGCCTCAAACTCTTGACTGACAGGTAATCGCCATGACCGACCGTCTTCCGCATGAAAAAGGCTTTCACGTCAGCTGGGACCAGTTGCACCGCGATGCGCGGGCCCTGGCGTGGCGCTTGCAGGGCGAGGCACCCGAGGGGGGCTGGCGCGCGGTGGTGGCGATCACACGGGGCGGCATGGCACCCGCGATGATCGTCGCGCGCGAACTCGATATCCGCACGGTCGATACGATCAGCGTGAAATCCTACAACCACCAGACCCAGAGCGAGCCGGTGGTGATCAAGTCGCCGGACATGGAGATCATGGGCGACGGCGCGGGGGTGTTGATCGTGGATGACCTTGTAGACACCGGCCGCACACTGGAGGTGGTGCGGCGGCACCTGCCGCACGCGCATGTCGCCACGGTCTATGCCAAGCCGATGGGGCGTGCGCAGGTCGAGACCTTCATCACCGAGGTGAGTCAGGATACGTGGATCTTCTTTCCCTGGGACATGGCGCTGCAATATGTGGAGCCTTACCGGGGCGTGTGACGGCGGGGCCTGGACCGGGGTCTTGCCCCGTCCCGGCGCAACGCGTAGACAACTGCAACGACACGCGTTTTCAACACGGGCTGACAGGGGGCCGAGATGGCGGGCAAGGGCATATCCAAGGGTGCGATGTGGGTGCTGATGGGGCTTCTCATCATCGGGCTGGGGGGGTTTGGCGTCACCAACCTGTCGGGCAATGTGCGCAGCGTCGGTTCGGTCGGTGATGCGGAGATCGACGTCAACACCTATGCCCGCGCGCTGCAGAACGAGATCAGGGCGCTGGAGGCGCAGCGCGACGAGAGCGTCAGCTTTGCGCAGGCGCGCGCCGCCGGTGTCGATCAGCAGGTTCTGGGGCAGCTTGTATCGCGCGCAGCGCTGGAACATGAAACCGCGCGGCTGGGCATCTCGGTCGGCGACGCCACCCTGCGCGACGAGATCCTCGCGATGTCGGCGTTCAGCGGCCTCGATGGCAGTTTCGACCGCGAGGCCTATTCCTTTGCCTTGCAACAGGCCGGGCTGAACGAGGCGGAGTTCGAGGAGAACATCCGCGCCGAGACCGCCGCGACCCTGCTACAGGCCGCCGCCGTGGCCGGTACGCAGGTGCCGCCCGCCTATATGGACGCGATGATGACCTATCTCGGCGAGCGTCGCAGCCTCGCCTTTGCCACGCTCGACCGCAGCGATCTGGCAACCGGCCTGCCGGTGCCGTCCGAGGAAGACCTGCGCAGCTATCACCAGAGCCACCTGCCCGATTTCACCACGCCCGAGACCAAATCTATCACCTATGCCTGGGTCACGCCCGAAATGATCGTCGATACGGTCGAGGTGCCCGAAGATGCGCTGCGCCGCGCCTATGAAGAGCGCTCGGCCGAGTTCAATCAGCCGGAACGCCGTCTGGTGGAGCGTCTGGTCTATTCCGACCCGGAGCGCGCCGAGCGCGCGATGACGCGTCTCGACGATGGTGTGCTCTTCGAGATGCTGGTCGCCGAGCGCGGGTTGGAGATGGCCGATGTCGACATGGGCGATGTCAGCCCCGATGATCTGGGCGTGGCGGCGGAGGCGGTTTTTGCCGCTGATTCCGGTGAGGTCGTAGGCCCGATCGAGACCAGCCTGGGCCCTGCCCTGTTTCGGATCAACGGTGTGCTTGCGGCGCAGGTCACGTCGTTTGACGAGGCCAAGGCGCAACTGCGCGAGACACTCGCCCGTGACCGCGCCGGTCGCGTGATCGACACGATGAGCGAGCGGGTCAATGATCTGCTGGCCGGTGGTGCCACGCTTGAAGATGTGTCGCGCGAAACCGAACTAGAGCTTGGTGAGATCGACTGGCATCCCGACCTTGCCGAGGGGATCGCGGGCTATGCCGCCTTCCGCAACGCCGCCGAGGCGGTGCAGGAGGGCGATTACCCGGCGGTCGAGCGCACCGAGGATGACGGCATCTTTGCCCTGCGTCTCGACGGAATCGAGGAGCCGCGCATTCAACCGCTTGACGATGTGCGCGAGGCTGTGCGGCAGGGCTGGCGGGAAGAGGCCACGGTCAAGGCGCTTGCCGAACAGGTCGCGCCGCAATTGGCGGACTTGCGCGACGGGGCCAGCTTTGACGATCTTGGCCTTGAGGCCAACGAGATCACCGACATGACCCGTCGGGATTACCGCGCCGATGCGCCGCCTGAATTCATCGAGCAGGTGTTTGCCATGGAGGAAGGCGAGGTACAGGTGATCGAGGGTGTGGGTCGCATATTCCTGCTGCGGCTGGACGCGATCGCGCCCCCCGCCGAGGATGACGAGGACATGGCCCGTTTGCGCCGCGCGCTGCGCGATCAGGTGGCCGGTGATTTCGGGCAGGATATCTTTCAGCTCCTTGCCGACGACATCCGCGCCCGGGCCGGGGTCGAGCTTGATCAAGCGGCGCTGAATGCCGTGCATGCCAATTTCAACTAAGGACGGCACCGCGTGGACCTGACCCCTTCGTTCGACGAGTTTGCCCGCGCCTATGAGGCGGGACAGAATCAGGTCGTGCATACCCGCCTTGCCGCCGATCTGGATACGCCGGTGTCGCTGATGCTCAAGCTGACGGGGGCCGCGCGCGATGCCTTCATGCTCGAGTCGGTCACCGGGGGCGAGGTGCGCGGGCGCTATTCGATCATCGGCATGAAGCCTGACCTGATCTGGCAGTGTCACGGGACGTCGAGCCGTATCAACCGCGCCGCGCGCTTTGACAGTGATGCCTATGAGGATCAGGACGGCGACCCGCTCAGCAATCTGCGCGCGCTGATTGCCGAGAGCCGCATCGACCTGCCCGAGGATCTGCCTGCCGCAAGCGCGGGGCTCTTTGGCTACCTTGGCTATGACATGATCCGGCTGGTCGAGCATCTGCCCGATGTGCCGACCGACACGCTGAACCTGCCCGATGCCGTCATGCTGCGCCCCTCGGTGGTGGCGGTGCTCGACGGGGTCAAGGGTGAGGTGATCGTGGTCGCCCCCGCCTGGGTCAGCAGCGGCCAATCGGCGCGCGCCGCTTATGCGCAGGCCGCCGAGCGGGTGATGGACGCGGTGCGCGATCTCGAACGCGCGCTGCCGCAGGCGAGCCGCAACCTCGGCGAAGCGCATGAGGACGCAGCACCGGTGTCGAATTTCACCCGCGATGGCTATAAGGCTGCGGTCGAGAAAGCCAAGGATTATATCCGCGCGGGCGATATCTTTCAGGTCGTCCCGTCGCAGCGTTGGTCGCAACCGTTCCGGCAGCCTCCATTCGCGCTTTACCGCTCGTTGCGCCGCACCAATCCGTCGCCGTTCATGTTCTATTTTAACTTTGGCGGGTTTCAGGTTGTCGGTGCCTCGCCCGAGATCCTGGTGCGGGTGTTCGGCAATCAGGTCACCATCCGCCCGATTGCGGGCACCCGGCCGCGCGGTGCCACGCCCGAGGAGGACCGCGCGCTAGAGGCCGACCTGCTGGGCGATCAAAAGGAACTGGCCGAGCATCTCATGCTGCTTGATCTGGGCCGCAACGACGCGGGCCGCGTGAGCCGGATCGGCACCGTGCGCCCGACCGAGGAATTCATCATCGAACGCTACAGTCACGTTATGCATATCGTGTCGAACGTGGTGGGCGAGTTGGCCGAGGATCAGGATGCGCTGTCGGCGCTTCTGGCGGGGCTGCCTGCCGGTACCGTGTCGGGCGCGCCCAAGGTGCGCGCGATGGAGATCATCGACGAGCTGGAGCCCGAGAAGCGCGGCGTCTATGGCGGCGGCGTCGGCTATTTCAGCGCCGGGGGCGACATGGATGTCTGCATCGCCCTGCGCACGGCGGTGGTGAAGGACGACACGCTTTATATTCAGGCCGGGGGCGGTGTCGTGCATGACAGTGACCCGGAGGCGGAATATATGGAAACGGTCCATAAATCCAACGCGATCCGGCGCGCGGCGGCGGATGCGGCGCGGTTTGGCGGTGACGGCAACCTCTGAGCCGCATTTGATTCAGGTCAATGCGGGGCGGAGTGCGCGAGCGTATTCCTCGCCTATCATATTCCACATCTGGAATATATCTATAGGAGGAATCGCAATGAGCTACTTCACTCGTGTCGCCGCCCCCGCCCTTGTGGCACTGAGCCTCGCGCTCGCACCGCATTCGGGCGTGGCGGAAACGCTCACCCTGCAAGATCCGGTCGCCGTCGAGAGCCTGAGCAAGAGCAAGCAGACCAAGCCCGGTCTCTACATCACCGCCGCCGAGGCGGGGCGTGTGCTTGAAGACAAGGCCAACGTGGCACTGATCGACGTGCGCACGCCCTCGGAGACGATGCTGATCGGCTATCCGGTGGCTGCCGCCGCGAACATCCCGTCGAAACTCATTGACCCGGACCTTGAGTTCAACGCCAAGAAAGGCGTCTACATGATGGTGGACAACCCCACATTCGTGGCGGAAATGCAGGCTTGGCTGGCCAGCGATGCGGCCGCGGGTATCGACACATTGATGATCATGTGCCGCTCGGGTTCGCGCAGTGCGGCGGCAATCGGCAAGCTGGTCGAGGCCGGTGTCGATGTCACGCTCTACAACGTGGTGGACGGGTTCGAGGGTGACAAGAACGACACCGGCGTGCGCGCCGTGAATGGCTGGCGCAATGCAGGTCTGCCCTGGACCTACAAGGTGCGTGAGGGGCTGTGGCCGGGCCATAACTGAGGCTTGCGGCGGGGCTGCCTCTTGGGGCATCAGAGGCCATGGCCCGCCTGATCCTCTTCAACAAACCTTACGGGGTGCTGTCGCAATTCACCGACAAGGGCAATGGCGACAGCCCCCGTGCGACGCTGTCGGATCATATCGACCTGCCCGGGGTCTACCCCGCCGGGCGGCTGGACCGCGACAGCGAGGGGCTGTTGCTGCTGACTGACGATGGCAAGTTGCAGGCGCGCATCGCCTCGCCCCGGTTCAAGACCGAGAAAACCTATCTGGTGCAGGTGGAGGGCGCGCCCGAGGACGCCGCCCTCGTCGCGCTGCGCCGTGGCGTGACCCTTAAGGACGGGCAAACGCGGCCCGCGCGGGTGCGTCGCATAGAACCGCCCGAGTTGTGGCCGCGCACGCCACCGGTGCGCTTTCGCAAATCGGTGCCGGATTGCTGGCTGGAGATCACCATATCAGAAGGCCGCAACCGGCAGGTGCGACGGATGACCGCTCATGTCGGGCACCCGACCCTGCGCCTCGTGCGGTGGCGGATCGGCGATTGGACGCTCGACGGTCTCGACCCCGGCGCGTGGCGCGAGGGCTGAACGGGTTCAGTATCTGCCGATATCGAAATTCGATATTTTGTTCAGCAGCTTACCCACTTTTTCGATCGCCTTGGAATTTGACGGTATAGCGGTTGCCGCGCCCGCCGGAATAGGGCGGCAGATATCCCGGACTGGCGTAATCAC
Source organism: Roseovarius sp. (assembly GCF_040219995.1). Lineage (GTDB taxonomy): Bacteria > Pseudomonadota > Alphaproteobacteria > Rhodobacterales > Rhodobacteraceae > Roseovarius. Next base: position 661,813 of record NZ_JAVJUC010000014.1, read on the forward strand.
CGCTGGACCGGGCCGGATGGATCACGCGAGCGCCGCCCGGAAGGCGGGCCGTCATGCCCGGCACCGAGGGCAGGAGCGCCTTGCTGCCATTGACGGGAAATCCGATGGTGCCGTGAGCACCGTTGCGCATCTTGCAGCAATTTCGATGGGCGGATGGCAAAGGCAGATCGAATGGGTGAGGTCAAATCCCCGCTCACCTGATCTGCGGTGCGCTCTTGCTTTCAGTTTCGCTGTCTTCGGTCCATGAAATGCGCAGATCAACCCGGCAGGCACCGTCCGAGCGGTCGGCCTTGATGCGCAGGGTCATCAATCCCTCGACCGGCAGAACCAGATCCTTGTCGCCATCGCTGAGCGTGATTTCGCCCGCTCCGATCCCCTTTGTCAGCGCCGCAAGCAGCGCCTTTATCGTCTTGCGGTCCTGCAGGGATTCGTGTCGGAACTTGCCGTCGGGCTGGCTCATGCCATGGCCTCGTTCCAAGACGGTCGCTCGGGGTGGAAATGCTTGGCGGCGGGGTAGTCGGAACTGAGCCCGACGATATCGCCCGAGGGATGGATCAACGTGGCCCCTGTGCCGATCCCCGGCAGCCCTTCCAACAGGCGCGAGGCGCGGTCGAGGGTCACGTCGCCCTCCAGATGCAAGAGGCCGCGCTTGGCCAGCAGGCGCTGCCCCCGATGATTGTTGACATGTCCCTGCACGACCATTTTGACCCCCTGCGCGTGAAGTGTCCGCACCCCCGTCCCTGAGAGATGCTTGTCGGTGTCACGATACTTGGTGCGGACCAGATTGGCCACCGGACCAAAGTAGAAGGCGAAGGGATCTTGTCGCGCCTCGGCGCGGAAACGGGCATTGACGGCACCCGCGCCGCCCTCTGCCAGAAGCGCGCACATCGCATCGTCGAGCCCGGCATGCACGAAGAGAAGCGATCCGGATTGATGGATCATGTCCATCCGCGCGTAGAACCACGCATAGGGCCCGTCAGGATCAAGGAACAACGCCCGGCACATCAGGGCCGCAGCGTAAACCATGCGCATCGTCATACCCGCCTTGGCGATCTCGCTGTCGAACTGATCCTGCTTGCTGCGCAGGCGGGTCAATTCCTTGGCGATGGCCTTCTGCGACAGATGCGCAGCGGCACGGCCCGGAAAGCGCGCCTCCCAGTCGGTGCCGGGGAAGATGCGGGTCCGGCAGGTGGCCTCGTCGGGCAGGTCCGCCATCAGATCGGCCGCCGGGAACCTGTCCCAGACCTCGCGCAGCAGCGGCACGGTCTTGCGCCCCATCCGTACGAAGAGATGTTCGGTCAGCGGACAGCGCGGCCCGGTCAGGGCCTGCACCGCCAGCATGAAGCGCAGATCGTGATTGCCGGCCAGCAGATGCACCTCCGCGCCGCTGGCAAAGAGTGCTGCCAGCGCGTCGAGCATATCAAGGTTGCTCGGCCCCTTGTCGAGGCAATCGCCCCCCACCACGATACGCGCGCGCTGGCCAAATCCGGTGAGGATAAAGTCGCGTGGACCTCGGTCGATACGCCGGATCGTGCCCGCCGCCGCCAGCGACCGCAGAAAGCTCTCGGCATCGGCATGAGGGTCGGAAATGAAGACAACGGGCCGCTCCGGCCAATGCCAACGGCCATGGGCCGCCGCGGTCCTCAGGCTGTGGTGCATGTCGCGCAGGCAGGTCTGTGTTCCGCCACCGGAATGAGACTCGGACACCGGCCACGCGGCACATTCGCGGGGCAGCCCTTCGAAATCGCAAAAAGCATTGAAAACCGGTGGCAGCAAGGTGTCTCCGCCCTGCCGCATCGCGTCCTGATCAGACAATTCAGACGATCCTTCAGTCCAGTGCGGTGTCCTGACGGGCACGCATTTTCCACGCACCGCCGGAATGGATCCATGTATCATTGCCTTTGTAACACAAAAGTAACGGCCGCGCATGATACATGCTGAATTGTGAGATTTCGTCGAGGCTCAGGATGCCAAGGTCATGCGCCGCATGGCGGAAGGCCGCGCCATGGCCGAAAACTAGCGTCAGCGTCGGCGTCTTGGTGGCGCTGTCTTGCGCCACCGCCCGGCGCAGCCATCCCGCCACCCGCGCGCCCGCATCGCGCATCGACTCGGCGCCTTGAAGGGGCAAGCGGTAGTCCCTGTCGGCCTTCCAGCCCGGCGGAGGCGCATCAAAACGCGGATCGTCGCGCAGGGCCGCCTCGATCTCGTGCAGGGTAAGGTTGGCGGCGCTGCCCAGGGCACGTTCCGACAGGTCCGGGGTCTGTTCGATCCGTGTGACATGGCCTTTTGACGCCAGCACCGCTGCCGCGTCATGCGCGGTTTGCCATGCGCGCAATTGCAGCGAGCAATAGCAGGCCGGATCAAGCTGCCAGCCGTTCTCGGCCAGACGCTGCGCGATCTCTTCCCCGCAGGCCCGGGCCTGTTCGTGGCCCGTCTCGGTCAGCGGGAAGGGTTGCAGCGCGCTCGGCGTGTCGGGGCGCTGGCGGTAATCCCCGTGGCGAATTAGGGCGATGTAACGCCCGGTCACGCAGGGGCCCCCAACAGGCGGCGGCCCTTGTCAAAAAGCGCATCGAAATCGATCCGCCCGGTCACTTCGCTTACCCGGACATTGCGCAGCGCCGCCAGATACCCCTCGCAGGCGAGCGGCGTCTGATCGGTCTGAAACCGGCCCGAGGCATCCGCGTAGAATGGCCCGGCGCTCTTCATGATCGCGCCGAGCAGATCGGGGCGATCTGCCAGGGTCACATCGGATATGGCCGTCGGCTGTGCGCTGTCCCGCTGCCAGTTCAGAACCCAGAAATCGGTCAGCGGGGCGGATATTCGCAACCGCCCGGCACCGTAGATCTCGGGCACGATCAGATCATGTTTCTCTTCCAGATGCCAAAGATCGTCGGGCGGCATAGCTGCCAGTTCGGCCAACCGCGCGGGCGTCAGGAGCGGGTGCAGACGCGTGTTATGCAGGATGGTGCCGGGGTTGATCCGGGGATGCTTGGGAATGCCAAGCGCCGTCGGCACCGGCGCACCGCCGCGCACCATCAGCCGGTCATTTGTGACGAAGGCCGTGCCGGGCAGGTCCATCATCCGCAGAACCGATGTTGATTTTCCGCCGCCCGAGAGGCCTGCGATGGCCAGCGTGCGCGCGCCATTGGTTACTGCCGCCGCGTGGCAGATCTGCCAGCCGTCGCGCAGGCACGCATTCAGCACTTGCGTATTGATGAAATTGATCACCTGATTGGCATTGGCCCCCACCGGACCGAAGGCCACTTGCGCATCGCGCGATTGCACAAAGGTGACGCCGGTGCGCCGTTTGAAGATCAGACGCCCGTCGCGCAAGTCATGGATGGCATCCTTGCGCCCGGTCTTGCCGGGTTCGCGCGCCCAGTCCGCCCAATCGGGTGCCGGATCGAGCGACTGGCCCTCCAGAATGTCGATCTCGATGGCGTCCGGTGCATCCTCTGACAGGACATCGGCGAAATAGGCGGCGAGTTCCGCGCACAAGGCGCCGACGCAGCGCAGGCGCAGCCGAACCGGGCCAATTGACACTGCCAAGGGCGCGACGGCGGTCAGGGCCGAGCGATCAAGACGCGCCAGAACGTCGGCAACGGTCGTGATGGTCATTGCGTGACCTCCGCGATCACGTGGTCGGTCACGATGGCGGCCGCATCCAGCCCGCAGCCCTCCTTGACGCCGCGATAGCCACCAAAGGCCGATACCTCGAAGACAATCGGGCCATCCTCGGTCAGCGCGACGTCGACGGTGGTGAAAGTCAGGCCAAAGGGCGCCTGCGCCCGATGCGCAAGGTCGATCAGCGCCGCATCCGGCGCGTAAGCTGCGTATTTGCCGCCGCTATGGATGGTCGTGTTCCACGTATCCGACGCCGAAACGCGCGCATAGGTGCACAGATACGTGCCATTCAGGAACACCATGCCCAGATCCTGGCCCGACAGGTCGCGTTTCTCCTGAATATACATGACCGGGTTCTCCGCAGCAAAATCGGCGATCTGCGCCGCCGCCTCGGGGCCGGTCTCGATCACGCACATGCCGCGCGCCTTGGTGGAATAGAGCGGCTTGAACACTGCGCTGCCATAGGCCGCGACCGCAGCTTCGGCCTGGGCCAGATCCTCGGTAACAAGCGTGCGCGGCATCGGGATATCCGCGAGCCGCAGCGACACGGTGCAGGCCAGCCGGTCGATGAGTCGCAGGATTGCCTCGGGCCGCGAGAAGACCCGCACACCGCGCGCCTCGGCCACCCGCAGCAGTTCCAGCCGGTCGAGCACATGGGGGCTGTAGATTTCGCTGATCTTCTTGATGATGAGCGCGTCGTAGCTGCACAGGTCTTCGCCCGCATGCATCAGGGCGCCGGTGTCGAGATCGAGCGCCACGGCCCCCATGTCGATCACCCGGCGAAAGCCGGTGCGCGCCTCGACCGCGTCGGCCAGCGCCTCGGTCGACCATTTCCCCGGGATGCCGATCACCCCGATCTTCAATTCAGTCACGGAACAACTCCTTGATCGGCAGTTTAAGCCGGTTTTCCTTGCCCGGCGGACAGGCCAGGGCAGCCTCCAGCACGAAGCGTGCGCGCACCATCATGCGCCGGGCATGCGATTTGTCGAAGACGAAACGCGTCGAACTGGCAAAGCTGCGCGCAAGGCCAAGTGCCAGCCGATACTCGAAACTCTTGTCCTTTTGCGCCCGGGCAAATTTCGCCGCCAGCGCATGCACGGTCGCGGCGACCTGCACCACCCGCCGCCGCGTCTCCGCATCATGTACCTGCAGCCGGTAATTCGACACCATGAACACCGACACGTCCTGCACGTAATCCATGAAGCGTGAACGGTGCAGGTCGATGAAGTGGATCTTGCCCTCGCTGGCATCGAATATCACGTTGTCGAGATTGAAATCACCGTGGATATGCACCGAGAAGGGCGCGGTCAGGGCCTTTTCACGCGCCATCGCGCGATGCACCAGTGCCTCGAACCCCGCCACCTCCAGGCCGCCGATACGGGAGGGGGCGATGTCGAATTCGGGGTGGACGCGGTAGACATCCGGCAGCCGTTTCAAGAGCTGCTTCATGGAGGCCATGTCGGCGGGCTCCTCCGTCCGGGTCCGTTTCCAGACATTCCGCAGTGTCTTGGCCAGCGCCGCCTCGGCCTGCGCAAGCACGGCATCGCTTTCCCCAAGCAAGATCTGCTCGAAGGTCTGGCCGTGCAGGTATTCGATCAGCAGCGCAGCCGAATCGCCATTCTTCTGGTAGGACAGGATCTTGGGTGCGAGGCCGGGATAGATCGAATCCCACCGCTTCACCCCTGCCCGTTCCTCGCGCACCTTGCCGGCCTCGCCATCCTTGAAGACCGCATCGAACCCGTCACTGGCTGCGTCCTTGCTGCGCAGGCCCGAGATCGTGCTGCCGGAGCGGGTCTCGGCCAGCGGTTTCAGTTCCATATCCCCGGAATTTCCCGTTGCCAGCACGTTGCGCAACGAGACATAGCGGTCGAAATGCACCGATTGCCCGATGCTGGCCGACAGGATCGCCTCGCTGATGCCTTGCAGCGCGTCCCCCATGCGGCGGATCTCATTGGCTGCGAGCAGGGCATTGGACAGATCCTCGGTGTGCTTCGACTGACGCATATCACGGGTATAGGTCTGAAAGAGCCGATCATAGAGCATGCCAAGATCGGCCTTGGCGTGCCCGATCTTTACCGCCATGTCGTTGTCGCGGGCCTCCATCGCAGGCAGGATCGCCTTGATCCGCTTGCGCACGCGCTTGATGACCTTGGGATAGGCATTGGGCCGCAGCAGGGCTTTGCGATCCACGTCTTCGGCATGTTCAAGGCTGCGCCGCGCCATGCGGGCGATCAGATCGAGATTGCGCGCGACCAGAGCCGCGTTGTGCAACTGCACCTGCGTCTCGCGGGTGGGTTTTCTGGAGGATAGCCCGCGCAGTGCTGCGCTCTGCACCCGTGACCAGAGATTGTAGGAATAGCCCGCGCGCTGGATCACCTTTTGCGCGGTGATCGGGTCGGGGGCCTCGAAATAGGCTTCGAGGTTGGACAATTGCCCGTCCAGTTCGGCACAAAGGAAATGCAGGTTCTCGCCAACACCGCGCGGCAGTCTAGCCATTGCAGAGCCCCAGATAGACCGGCCCGTCCAGCTGTCCGAGGCCCGGGCCAAAGGCGGGCGACAGCCGAGAAACGGCCTCGTCCAGCGGCACCCATGCGGTGGCGATCTGCGACGGGTCGGGATGGGCCCCGAGTTGCGGCACGTAACCCTCAGGCAGATGGCAGGCAAAGAGCACGTCCAGTTGGTGTCGCATCCCGCCGGGCTTGTCGCGGAAGGTTTCGGCGACATGCAACAGGCGGTCCACGACCACGGTGGCGCCGATCTCTTCCTCGCATTCGCGGATCACGCATTCGGTCAGCGTCTCGCCCGGATCCTGCTTGCCGCCCGGTAACGACAGGTAGTCACCGCGCCCCGGTTTCGATTTCACCTGCACCAATACCTCCCGAGTCCGCAGGATCACCGCCCGCGCACAGGGGCGGATTTCCGCAAGAAAGCCATTCGACGTCGTGGTCATGGGTGGTAAAGGAGGTTTCAAACAGTTTTGTATCGCTGCGGGATAGTCAGGAGATGTATACAGTGTCAGACCTCCGGATTGCCCGCAACGTGGAATTTCCCGATACATTGCGCATCGCGCGCGCGCGAAGCCTGCCGAATCTCGGGCCGCGTCTGCTGTTTTTCTCGGGCGGCAGCGCCCTGAACGAAATTGCGCGGGTGCTGAAACTCTATACCCACAACTCGATCCACCTGATCACGCCTTTTGACAGCGGCGGCAGTTCGCAAGTGCTGCGCGACGCGTTCGAGATGCCAGCAGTGGGCGATCTGCGCAGCCGCCTGATGGCGCTGGCGGACGAGTCGGTGCTGGGACAGCCCGATATCTTCCGGCTCTTTTCCTACCGCTTTCCCAAGGTGGCATCACCGGCGGCCCTTGACGATGAATTCACGACCCTCATGGACGGGCGCCACCGGTTGATGAAGGCCGTCTCGCAACCCATGCGCAGCCTGATCCTGTCGCAACTCAAGGTCTTTGCGGCCAATCGGCCCACGGATTTCGACCTTACCGGGGCCAGCGTCGGCAACCTGATCCTTGCAGGCGGGTATCTCGGCCATGATCGCGCGTTGGAGCCAGTCCTGTTCCTGATGTCCAAGATGGTCGAGGTGCAGGGGATCGTGCGGGCCATCGTGGACCGCAACCTCGATATCGCGGCCGAGTTGCAGGATGGCACCGTGATCCCGACGCAGCGCTTGATCACCGGCAAGGAGGTGCCACCGATCACCTCGCCGATCCGCGAGGTTTTCCTGTCTGATGGCGGGGCGCGCCTGACGGACGAAGACGTGCCCCTGCCCAAACGAAACCGCAAGCTGATCGGGCAAGCGGATCTGATCTGCTACCCGCCGGGCAGCCTTTTCACCAGCCTGATCGCGAACCTATTGCCGAAAGGTGTCGGCCGCGCCGTCGCCGCACGCAACGTGCCCAAGATCTACCTGCCGAGTCTCGGATTCGATCCCGAATGCCACGGCATGACGCTGAGTGATCAGGTCTCGGCGATCCTGGCCGCGCTGATGGCCGATGCCGGTGCAGAGTGCCCGGTGACCGACCTGGTGAGCGTCATTCTGTGCGACAGCGATACCTTCGACGCGCAAGAGGCCAGCCGGTTGAAAACTCGCTTTGGCCTGACCGTCATGCCGCTGCCCCTTCGCAAGGCGGAAGATCCGTCGCGTTACGACCCAGAAAAGGTGTCTGAGGCGCTCATATCGTTAACATGATGGGGACTACGGCAACACGGGAGGATGACAAAATGACCATTCGTGAGATTGTATTGCTCTGCCATGGCAAGGCGAAAAAGGGAACGGATGACATCACGCGCCCGCTGAAATCCAAGTCCAAACGGCAGGCGCAGAAACTTGGCGCATGGATGCGGGAACAGGGTATCGTGCCGGATGTAAGCCTTGCGTCGCCAGCCGAGAGGGCCTTGGTCACGGCTCAAAAGGCCTTGAAGGCCGGGGGCTGGACCGCGCAGCATATCGTAACTGACCTGCGGCTTTACGAGGCGCCGGTTGCCGGTCACCTTGAAGCGTTGCGCGATCAGGCGTCGGCTCGGATGCTGTGCGTCGGTCACCCCAAGGCGCTCACGGATGTGTTGCGCCACCTCGCACCGGATGGTCCGGCGTTGGGTCATGGCACTCTTGCAAGGCTCAGCCTGTCAGATGGCGTTTTGCGGGCCGGTGCTGCGCGGGTCGAACAGGTGGTCGCCGCAGAGGACCTGCCCGACGGCTTTGCCTATCCCGGCCCCGGTGGCACCGAACGACGCGCGCGGCCCGCCTATTATTACACCCAATCCGCAGCCCTGCCCTACCGCCACCGCGGAGGCGTCTTAGAGGTATTGCTGATCACCTCCGGCAGCGGGCAGAAATGGGGGATCCCCAAGGGCATCTGCGAGCCGGGCCTGACCGCGCAAGCATCCGCTGCCCAGGAAGCACTGGAAGAGGCTGGGGTTGAGGGCAAAGTATATCCGAACAGTGTCGGACGCTACGAACTGGTCAAATGGGGCGCAACGTGCTCGGTCGATATCTATCCGATGGCCGTGACAAGGCTGTTGCCCGACAGCGAGCGGGACGAAAGCCATCGTCATCGGATGTGGCTTCCTCAGGACAAGGCCGCCGCGCGCGTGGATCATCCGGACCTTGCCCGGATCATCGCCAGCTTCACCGCGCCCACCGAATGATCAGACCGGATTCGTCAGCCGTTTCAACCACGCCATAATCGCCTGTCTGGAGGCGCCGAAAAACTCTGCGGTTTCCAGCGTGGTCTCTGTCACATCCTCGGGGCGCACCGGGCGCGGGCGATCCCGCCCGTACTGAATCCAGACATGACTGACCGCATCCGCGGCTTCAATTTCAGCGATAAAGAGGCGTTTTGCCATGGGCACCCTTTCAAGGCAACGACGAGGCGGGCCTGGCTGTTAGAACCGTCTCCGAGTGTATTCCAGACTGATTTGCGCGCAAATCAAAAAATTGTCGCATGTCTTTCGATACATGTGCAATCTCCGGAACATTCGGGTTGCGCCGGGATATTCTATGTGAAAAGTGACGTCATAACGTCATGAGGTCACGAATGTCGAAATCCAAAAAGAACACCACCAAGCCGGACAACGCCAAGGGCGACAAGAAGAAAAACACATCCCTTCGGCTGAACAGCAAGACCCTCAAGGCGCTCAAACTTCGCGCGATAGAGGACGAGACGAGCGTCCAGAAGATCATCGAAACGCTCGTCGAAAACTATGTCAACCAACCCGGAAAGTAGCTCTATGACCCGAAACGGCGACGCGCGCCTCCTTCTTCCTGTGGACGCAATCGACGACCTTTATGCCAGCCCCATCGGCAAGCTGGCGGCTGTGCTGACGCAGGCAGAGGAAACCGCGACCTTTACCCTTTACGACACGTTTGACCAATCCCTGCGCCGCGCGCGGCGGGTACTGATCGAATTCGATGACCGCCTGGAGCTGTGGGAGCCCGACGGCACGACCCTGTCGCAACAGGCAGAACACTGCGAACAATTTGTCGCCGACATGACCGACGGGCCGGTTAAACATGCTCTGTCGGACCTGCCAGCGTTGCGCCGCCTCATGGCGATCTGCACCGGGCAGATGCGCCTGTCGGACCTGGCATTGATGGATGACGAGGAAAAAACCCAGGCCCGCGCCAGCCTGTGCCTGCTCTACGCCGATGACGGTGCCAGCACAGCCGTTGCCACGCTGCAGGGCCTTCGCGGATACGACAAGGCGCTGGCGCAACTGGCTGATCGCACCCGCGCGTGCGGTGGCACACCGTTGGAGAAAGGCGATCTTCACGCGCAACTCCTGCCCGATCAGGCACCCTATGTTGCCAAGCCCGATATCGGTGTTGGCAAGACCGAAAAAACCTTCGATGCCGCGACCGATATCATCGCCGCCTATATCCCGGTCGCCCGGCAGAACGAGCCGGGGATCGTATCGGATATCGACACCGAATTCCTGCACGACTACCGCATCGCCCTGCGCAAGATCCGCTCGGTTCTGAGCCTGTTCAAGGGTGTCTACGCCGAGGATCAGACCCAGCAGCTGAAGGCCCGGTTCTCGGCTCTGATGGCGCCGACCGGACGGCTGCGCGATCTCGACGTTTACCTGTTGGAAAAGGGCGATTTCTACGCGCTCGTACCCGACAGCCTTCATGGTGGTCTGGACCGGATGTTCGCCATGTTCGCCGCCGAGCGGCAAGAGGCGCAAAAGAGCCTGTCCAGCCACCTGCGCAGCAAATCCTACGAGGCCGAGATCGGAAAACTCGCAAGGCTGTTCGACAGCCGCAAGAGGCTGAAGCGCGGCCCGAATGCGGACCTGCCCGCATATGATTTCGCCTGCAAGCTGATCTGGAAACGCTATCGCAAGATCTGCAAGATCGCGGCGGGCATCAATGCCGAGACCGAGGATGAAGAGGTTCACCAACTGCGCATCCATTGCAAGAAGCTGCGCTACCTGATGGAGTTCTTCGGGCCCGTGTTTCCGAAATCCGAGTTCAAGAGCCTGATCAAACCGCTCAAGCGCCTTCAGGACAATCTGGGTCTATTCAACGACTACTCGGTTCAGCAAGACAGCCTGCGGGAGTTTCTCAACGGACTGGAAACGCAGAACCGTGCCGAAGGTCTCGAGATCGCGCAAAGTGTCGGAGCCCTGATCGCCGTGCTGCACCAGCGCCAATTGACGGAGCGCGCCAAGGTCGTCGAAAGCTTTGCCCGCTTCAACAGCCGCGAAACGCAAAAAACCTTCCGCAACCTCTTTCACGGGGGAAAGGAGTGACCATGAAGATCATAGCCTGCTATTCGAACAAGGGCGGCGTCGGCAAGACCGCCACGGCGGTAAACCTCGCCTATGCCCTCGCGGCCGCCGGACAGCGCACACTGCTGTGCGATCTCGATCCGCAGGGCGCATCGAGCTATTACTTTCGCGTCAAACCGTCGAAAAAGTTGACCGAAGCCAAGTTTTTCAAGGACGTGGAGAAATTCACCAAGGCGATCCGGGGCAGCGATTTCGAAAGGCTCGACATCCTGCCCGCGAACATGACGTTTCGTGACTTTGACGTGTTCCTCGCGCGGATGCGCAACAGCCGCTCGCGGCTGAAAAAGGCGCTCAAGGGCGTGAAGAGCGATTATGACGTGGTCTTGCTGGATTGCCCGCCAAATATCTCGACACTCTCCGAGAACGTGTTTCGCTCGGCTGACGGGATCGTCGTGCCGGTGATCCCGACGACCCTGTCGCAGCGCACCTTCGAGCAGTTGGAAGAGTTCTTTCGTGCCAATGACCTGCCGCTGAAAAAGCTGCATGGTTTCTTTTCGATGGTGCAGGGCGTGAAATCCCTGCATGGCGAGACTGTCGACGAGATGAAAAAGGCGCATAAAAAGCGGTTGATGAAAGCGCAGATCCCCTTCGCCTCGGAAGTCGAGCGCATGGGCGTTCACCGCGCCCCGGTGATGGCAACATCCCCTAAAAGCGTCGCCGCGCAGTCCTATCAGGCGCTGCATGACGAGGTCATGGACAGGATCCGCGCATGAGCGACGCGACCGAGATCGAGCGGAAATTTCTCGTCGCCGTTTGCCCGGCGCTAGACGGTGTGACGTCCGAGGCGGTCCGGCAAGGCTATGTCACCGGCCCCGACGACAGCGTCGAAGTGCGCCTGCGCCAGAAGGGGTGCGGGTATTTCCTGACCGTGAAATCCGGCGGCACGGTGCAGCGCGCCGAGCATGAGACAGCGATCACCGCAGAGCAGTTCGAAACACTCTGGCCGGCCACGGCCGGTCGCCGGATCGAGAAGACCCGCTATACCGGCACCTTGCCGGATGGGCTGATTTTCGAGCTTGATATCTTTCGCGGCGCGCTCGCCCCGCTGATCCTGGTCGAGGTAGAGTTCACCACGCTCGACGCAGCAAACATGTTCACCGCGCCCGACTGGTTCGGAGCCGATGTCACCGCCGACAAACGGTTCAAGAACGGCGCTTTGGCGCATGCTTCGTTGGACTCGATGATCGGGGGTAACAGTTAACCAGTTGCGCTGCCACAGGCGAAATTGGATGGCCCATGCTCGAAACGGTAGTTACTTGAATCCAGCATCCAGTCCCGCACAGGCTGCGCTTTCGCCCATGCTTGTATCCTTCACGATTTCACCAGTCCACCTCATCCTCCGGATGGTGGCCCATGTGCGTGTCCGGTGAATCGAGTTTATGCCATGCACCAGTTTCCTCGACAAAAACCTCGTCTTCAGCAAATTCGTTTTCTCACAGCGTCCCCTCTGTCCTGATAAATTCGCCACTCCCGACCGCCCACCTCAACAGTTTCATCGGGAACATAAGGTCTCAAATGCCTGCCTTATGTCACTAGAGAGGTCTTTCAGTACCCCAACCATCATTCACCCTTCTGGATTCCCCGGTTTCGTGGGCAGTTATCTTAGATCGCTCCAAATATCTGGACATGATACCGGACGGCGTTTTGGTACTGCAAATTTATCCTGTATTTCTGCTGACGATCGCATCGGGTTTTCGCTTTTCGGTCAAAGGAAAACCAAACTGACGGAAATAATGGTCAAACTCATCAGCTCAAATTGTACTTCAGCAGTAGGTCGTAGTCGGTCATCTCGCCTGCATAGACAGCCGCGAAGTCTTCCTCTGCAATCTCGTATCTTTTGATCCCACCTGCAAGTTCGCCGGACATGTACTCGTAGAATACCTTGCCATCTACACGCTCAACTGACCATGTTGGTCCCGTCACGCGGTTTGGTTCACGCTTGATCGCAGATGTTTTAGGTACGATGACTTTTTTCCCAAATTTCATAACGATTCCCTAATCCAGAATTATCGGTGTGAAATCCACACCAGTAAAGTCCATGACAGCCTCAGCTTGCCCTCCGGATGTAAAGCCACCGGGCAACCAACGGTCGTTCGCACCGCCTTCATTTCCAGACGGAATACGAATGCTGTTGAAATCCTCGGCCTCAATGAGCACGGGTTCAAATCGTCCGCTTGTCAAATGACCGGGATCGAACCCTAACCCATCCTCCACGATTGAGAGATCGCCTCCTGCGTCTTTCACCATAGCCTCAAATTCGTTTTTTGGCATGACAGAACCGCCGGGCGGGCCCGCCGTATCGTAGTTTGCATCGCGGAATCGCACGGCACCATCGTCAAAACGCGCGAGATGCTCATCAATCTCGGCCTTCGTCATGTATGTTGACGGATCAGGTCGTTGCCCACGCGGTGTGTCCAGTATCTCCCTTATCTTTTCGTCCGAAAGTCCAGAAATCCGCCTCGGCGGCGCCACCTTGTCCTGCCGCACCACATGCGGCTCGGCGTTCTTCGTGCTTTTGCGCTGGATCCGGGTCATGCCGACGGCGAGGGTGTCGAGGAGGCGTCTTTGCAGGTCCGCCGCTGCGGCGCGCAGCTTCGCGGGGTAAACCGATCTGAACGCCCCCACCCGGGCAAGGCCGTCATCGATGATCCTGTTCCAGCCCCAGCTCAACCAGCCCTTCGACCGGGTCATGTAACTGACGACGCGGGTCAGCATGTCATCGAGCAGCCCAAGCGCGGTGTCGAGATGCTTGCCCGTCAGACCGGTGGCCAGATCACGGATCCAGCGATGCGCGTTGCCCTTCTCGAAGAAGTTGAAGACGTTTTGGAGTGTTCAGGTATGAGCTGCCCAAGGATAATAATAGCTTCACTCAGCAGAACTAAAAACCAAATGAAACGCGTTTCACACCACTCCCTATCGCGGCCTGGGCATCTTCTTCGACAATTTCCAATCCCGAGATAAATGAACCAACGCAGTCAGAAACCCTTGTCAACGCATCAAGACTGGTCTCGCCATTCTTGCTCTCATGATGCCAAAAGTATACAGCACCGTTGTCGGGAGCGAGGACAAACAAGTTCCCCAAACCATCATCAGCGAAGGGAATACACTTCCTGCCAATTCTGTCTTTGTACGAGAAATACTTATTGGGAATTCCATTCTTACCATTTGTGAGGCCAAAAACAACAAGCACAAGCTGACGACCGTTTTTATCAGGCAGTGGGTTCGCTTCCTCCACCGATATCCTGATCTCTTCTTCAAAAGTGAATGGGGTACCGCCTTGAGGTATAAATTGAATCAAGTCGGCGGGTATGGGATGCCCGATCAGGCGTTCAACCTCCTGTTTAGGCAGTACCCGTTCCCCTGACTGGAGGTCATAGGGCTTCAAATGAATGTCCGAGTTCAACTTTATCAAAGTGAATTATTTACTCATATACTGATCAACCAATGTTAGCCTAGCAAGATCTATCTTGCTTGCAAACCCGTTCCAATGAAACAAGGTTAAGATCGCCTCATCAATGGAAAAATCCACAACATCTGTAGTGACAACCTGCTTTTTCTTTCCTTGAAAACCAAACCCGAGATCGGTCTCATTTAATCTCTTGAGACTTACGGCCTGATCACAGGCGTTGCCCGACACTCCTGTTACGACATTCAGGAAGCCGGTCGCACGCAAAAGCTCTGATGCTGCCTTGTCCTGATAAATTCGCCACTCCCGACTGCCCACCTCAACGGTTTCATCGGGAACATAAGGTCCTAAAGCCTGCCTTATGTCACTAGAGAGGTCTTCCAGTACCCCAACCATCATTCACCCTTTCCAAGAATTCGAACTGTTGCGCGCCTCCGGAACCACCAAATATGGGGTTGACGGTACCTGTCCTCATTGGTGTACCAGTTGGTGGAGTAACATGAATGAGGTGCGTTGGCTCTGCCGGAAGCGCAAACTTATCTTGTATCTGAGTAGGCGTAAGTCCCGCAATATCGCTTTCTTTCATGACCCAACCACCTTTGGAACTATTCGTCCCATAAACGCGAACGAATTCCGCATTTCCATCAGATGTGAATTCGATAACATCAGTACCAGGCTTATGAGGCGGCTCATAGCCTTGGGGATACAAAGCGTTAACATCATTGGCTGATCGTCGCGTCCCATTCTCGACCAAACTGTCAATGCGGCGCGATTTTTCCGCAATACTTACAGGCGGCGCCATCTTCTTCTGCCGCACCACATGCGGCTCGGCGTTCTTCGTGGCTTTGCGCTGGATCCGGGTCATGCCGACGGCGAGGGTGTCGAGGAGGCGTCTTTGCAGGTCCGCCGCCGCGGCGCGCAGCTTCGCAGGGTAAACCGATCTGAACGCCCCCACCCGGGCAAGGCCGTCATCGATGATCCTGTTCCAGCCCCAGCTCAACCAGCCCTTTGACCGGGTCATGTAACTGACGACGCGGGTCAGCATGTCATCGAGCAGCCCAAGCGCGGTGTCGAGATGCTTGCCCGTCAGGCCGGTGGCCAGATCACGGATCCAGCGATGCGCGTTGCCCTTCTCGAAGAAGTTGAAGATGCCGTAGAGTGTCGCAGGGCGCTGATATCGCCCGCCTTCTTGATTGCCAGCTTCAGCAGGCCCTTGGCCAGCGAGCCCAGAACCGGGATCAGGCCGATCAGCGTGATCAGCAGCAGGATCCAATGCATGGTGACATCCCACTCACGCTTCCAGATCAGCCGGTAGAGCACATTGACGACGTCCTGCACATCGGCCAGTTGGTCGATGCCGGGGATCATGGTCAGGATCATCCGCCCGATGATCTGGCTGGTGGCGGGGTCTTCCTCGAAATCGCCTTTGAAAACGCCCCAGATCCAGTCAGCGCTGTCGGAGATCGTACGCCACAGACGGTCCCAAAAGCCGGCCTCCGGCTCTTCCAGTGGCTTTGCGGCCTCGGGATCTTCGTAGGGGTCGCCCTCGGGATCGTCGTGAAAGTAGAACTCGACCTCGGTGTGTTCATCCGGCAAGGGCACATGCGCGTCGCCGTTTACGTCGGTTTTGCCTTCTGCGATGATATTGCCGGTGAGTGTGCCGTCGGCGGTGGCAGTCTGGACCACGTAATTGGCCCCCGGTACGCCGGCGCCGTCCTCGTATTCGTAGCGAATCTTGATCCAGTTGCCCTGACACAGCTCGCAGATCTGGCCGATAGGGGAAGAGCCTTGCACCGCGGCCGCGTCGGTGGCGGCCTCGAAGACCTGTGGATCCTGGGGCGACCCCATCAGGCGCTGGCCTCAGCGTGGATGTCGACGAGCGTCTGCGCCAGCGTGTCGGGGTCGGAGTGCAGGCGCACCGCCTGGGACAGGCGCGGATACTGCGGATCGTTCAGCCATTGCACTCCGTAGACCAGCGCGCACGCGCTAAGGGCCAGCCGCTGGTGGGCGGTCACGCAAGAGGTGTCGGGGACCGAACGGGCCAGCCAGGCCAGCAGTCGGTCATTGTCGGTGGCCGAAAACATCCGCCAATGGCCCGGCACCACATCCTGCAGGCAATGGGGCTGGGGCCCGTGGCCGGTGCGCACCCGTTCGGCCAGGCGTTCGGAAAAGGCGCGCGGGCTGTCATCGGCCCAAAGCCCGCGCAGCCAGGTCTTGGCCTGCCCCATCATGGCGGTGGCGCGGCGCCCTGGCGGAATATCCGGCGACATCGCCGCCTCGACAGGGCCGCGGAATCGCGGGTCTTGCCAGAACCGGTATCCCAGGGCTGCGGCCACATGGCAAAGCCGGGTCACGTCCGCCCGGCCCGTCACCTGATACCGGCGCGCCCAGTCCGCCACTGTATTGACAAGCGGGATCAGCGGTTCGGGCGAGGCCCCCATCGCGGCATAGTGCGTGCGGAACGTGTCGCATAGGTCTTGCGCCGCCGTTTCGCACCAACGATCCCGAGCAACATCTTCAAAAGCTGTGAACTGGTTCCGAGAAAGTGTAAAAACCAACAGACGATACCCGACGCAAATCTCACCCTACAGTTGAACTTTTAACCCAAGGAGATCGAAATACCATAGCAAACTCCGCGCAGCCTGCCCCGAAATGCAGTGCACCGATCAAGCGTTGTACGCGTTCCGCCTTTTTTCAGCACTGCTTTTATGAGTGTGGTCGGTGTGTGTGGTTGATGTTTCGGCGCCACGCCCAAGTTGCGGACATCGTTAACCAATCAATGATTTTGGTAAAATGGCGGAGACGAAGGGATTCGAACCCTCGAGACCCTTCCGGGCCTACTCCCTTAGCAGGGGAGCGCCTTCGACCACTCGGCCACGTCTCCGCCGATGCGTATAGCCGGGCAATCCCCTGCATTACAAGGCGAAAATTCAAAAACTTGGCCAGCGTCCGCCGACGGCTTTAAACCGTTGAAATGGCATGGAAAGGAACCGCGAGGAATAGGAAATGGGCAGGATCTGGTCATTTCCCGTTTGTAAGCGCCAGTTGGGCCCCACGGGCTTTTCAGCTTGAAGGCTGGAAGTTCCAAGGCAGCAGGTCATCGACGCGGTTCTGTGGATGGCCGGCGGCGATGGCCTCGAGAGTGGCTTTGAGATAGGCAAAGGGCTCTACGCCGTTGATCTTTGCAGTTTCGATCAGCGACGCGATGCGTCCCCATGCCTTGCCGCCCTCGCCGCCCTCGTCGTGGCCCGCGAACAAGGCGTTTTTCCGATTGAGGGCGATATTGGGCGGATCAGGTTCTCGATGCTGTTGGAGTCGATCTCGACGCGTCCGTCCTGGAGGAAGGCCTGCAGCCCGTCCCATTGGTGGTGGATGTAGGTCAGCTTATCACCCAATCTTGATTTTGCCGACACGCGCAGGCGCTGCTGTTGTAGCCATTGACCGAACTCGGCCACGAGGGGCGCCGTACGGATCTGCCGGACCTGGAGCCTTTGCTCGGGACCGCAACCGCGTATGTCGGCCTCGACCTTGTAGAACTCGGCGATACGCCGCAGCCCCTCGGCTGCGATCTCGGAGCCGTCGCGGTCGAACACCTCCTTGAGCTTGCGCCGGGCGTGTGCCCAGCAATGGGCCACGCGGATGGGATCACCGCCCGCGCGGGAGGGGCGCGTCAGGCGATTGTAACCCTGATAGTCGTCGAGCTGGAGGATCCCGTCGAAGCCGCACAGAAACGTCTCCCAGAACAGGATCTTCAGCCGATCCGTCCTCTTAGCACGGAACACGAACACCGTGCCGGCAAACGGATCCCCTTTCAACGTCGATTGGACCAGCGCCGCCAGCCCGTCATGGCCTTTCCGGAAGTCAACCGGATGCGTCGCGACCAGGATGCGCACCCTCCTTGCTCACGGTTGCGATCTCCGCGAGGAGGCTGGGCCACCTGTAAGGTACGGCGAGTTGATCAGCACTTGAAAACCCAAATGGCCAAGTGAAATTCGACGAGATGGTTTGTGTCCGCAATTGCAGGAACTCGCTCCGGGGGCTTGGCGGGCGAGACACCCGTCAAAATGGCGAAACAGTCTTTCGACCAGCCCCGCTTCCGGCTTAAGTCACACCCGCCTGAGGGCCGGAAACTAATCCCCCAAAGGCACCACGTCATCGATTTTAACCAGCCCCCTTCTTGGCGTTCGGCTTCGCCTAAAAATCTGAAAGATACAAGAAATCCATCTGTGCAATCTCTGCACCCCCTTGCCGGTTCAGCACCTCAAGCATATCGCAACGCCGGGGTCCGACCAATTTTTGGAGGTGCCTGTCATTCAAAGAACCGGAACAGGCCATAAACCAACCACATTCAACTGCTTGATTGAAATTGAACTTTGCCAGGAATTTTTGCTTGGAGTGCTGACATAATGAATTATCCCATCCGTCTGACCGATGACACGCGCACTTACTCCTGCGGCATGAACCTCAAGGTCATCGTCCAGATCCCCTGCTACAATGAGGCCAAGACGCTTCCCGCGGTTCTTGCGGATATTCCGGAGATCATTGAAGGTGTCGGCCCGGTCGAAATCCAGGTCATCGACGACGGATCGGACGATGACACCATCGAGGTCGCGCGACGCCACGGGGTGCACCATATTTTGCAACAGAAGGGGAATAAGGGCCTCGCGCGGAGCTTTCAGGCAGGGATCGAGCACGCACTGCGGCTCGGAGCAGACATCATCGTCAACACCGACGGGGACAACCAATACTGCGGCCGTTCAATCCCCGATCTTGTACGGCCGATCGCAGAAAAGCGCGCCGACATCGTGCTGGGAGACCGCCGTCCCGGCGAAAGCCCGCACTTTTCACCGTTCAAGCGCCTGCTTCAGCGCGTCGGCAGTCGCTTGGTGCGGGCGTTGTCCGGCATCGACGCTTCAGACGCGGTCACGGGCTTCCGCGCCTATTCCCGCGACAGCGCGCTCAGCATCACAGTGATGACGCGATTCAGCTACACCGTGGAGACACTGATCCATGCAGGGCAGCGCGGTCTGACGGTCATATCCGTGCCGGTCGAGACCAACGCACCGACGCGGCCTTCTCGGCTTGCGCCGTCCAAGCGGCACTTCGTGTCGCGCCAGGTTGTCACCATGTTTCGTAGCTGCCTGATGTATCGCCCTTTGCGGACGTTTCTTATTGCAGGCATTGCGATGAGTATCGTCGGCCTCGTGCCGATTCTGCGGTTTCTGTGGTTCTACGCCATTGGTGCGGGTGACGGGCACGTACAGTCGCTCGTGCTTGGCGGAGTGCTTCTGCTCGCCGGCTATTTCACCGTTATCGTAGCGTTTCTTAGCGACATCGTTGGCACCAATCGCAAGCTGACCGAGGAGACGTTAATCCGTCTGCGCAGGATCGAGGCCGAGCGGGCCACTCGCGTTTCCGCCGCAAATGCACCGGCGACCACTGACCATGACTGACGCGACCGCACCGCTCAATAGGCTGACGGCCGCCGAGCGTATAGGCGTGCAAACTGTGATCGTCATCTTCGGCGCGACGATCTACGCGCTCTTCATGCTTCGCTCGACCGCGATGGAGCCGAACGCGTTCGGCGCGGACATCTACGACCAGCTCTGGCTCGCCATCCGCGATGGCCGCTTCGACCTTCCGGCACGCGTTCTGCGGCTCGAAGGCCACTATTGGCCGGACGGAACTGCCATGATGTATCACGGGGTGGCACCGCTGTTGACGCGCATCCTGCTCGACCCGTTCGTGACCATTGGAGCCGGTTCGCTCGCGCCGCTCTCCATCTGGCTCTGGACGACGCTGGGCAGCCTCACCTGGCATGTCGCGTTCCTGCGGATCGGCACCCGGTTTGGCGCGGGCGCGGGGCTTCTTGCTGTTATTGGCGTCTGCGTTTGGATTGGCGGACCGGGCCTCCTGCTGACCGCGAACTACGCTCTCTATCATGAGCCGGTCGCACTGGCCTATGCCATCACCGGCGCCTTCGTTCTGGTTTGGACGCGCGCCGCCGCAGGCGACCGCTTCGCACCCGTTGCGCTTGTCTTTCTTGCCACGCTCGCGGCGGTAGCGGTTCATGCGAGGCCTAACATTGCGATCGGTCTCTACCTCGCCACCGGCATCGCCATGACCCAGGTACTGTGGCAAAGGCGTCGTTCAGCGCTGCCGGTCATTATCGCCGCCTTGGCGATGCTTGCGACCGGAGGTGGGAGCTATCTCGCGCTCAATAAGGCAAAGTTCGGGGCGACCACCTCCGCACATGGCAGCTTCACACCGGGTGAACTCCAGTACGGTATCGCCTATTGGGAGATGGAGGAGCCGGGAAATCCCCGCCAGCAGGCATTCGAAGAATACGGGCGTTTCAACGCGGCCCGGATTGTGCCGAACGCCCTCATGTATCTGGGCGCGCCGCCCCGGCTGCTTTCTCCTGCAGCGAATGAGGCAGCGCGCGATTTGCACCATGCCGTCACAACGCCGCTCGCGGGGTATGGTCGCATCGAGGCACCCACCGGTGGAATGCTTTTTCTTTGGCCGTTTTGGTTGATCCTTGCAGGCATCGGCGTCGGCGCATTGCTACAGCAAGGGAGGCCATATGCGGGGCTCCTGGCCGGCCTGGCCACATCGAGCCTCGTGACGCTGTCCTATCCCACCATCACGCTACGATATCACGTCGAACTTTGGCCGCTCATCGCCGCGGTCGCGTTGCTGGGCATTGCGCGGCTCCCCGCTGGCGAAATCACGCTTTGGCAGCGCAGAATCCTTGTCTTGGCGTTGGGGATTGGGATTGGTGTGTCGATTGGCACGGCCGTCTATTATACGAATCTGTTCCGCACTCAGGATGACTCGGCCTTTGCGGAATGGACCGAAGCCGAGTGTATCGCGCGTGCGGAGGCAAAGGAACTCGACGCTGCCCGTGTAACATATGTCTGCCGAGACCCCATGATTGAGAGCAGGAGCTAAGACATGTCGATCGAACTTGCGGTGAAATCAGGATATGTCGCAGCTGTGCGAAGGGCCGACCGCGTTGTGCAGACGAGCGGACTTGGCCGCTTTCTCGACGCGCGGGCATCCCGATCGCGAACGGCGCACTGGTTGCGGAGCCTCACGGCGATTCACGACCTCGAGGCGATGATCCGCCTTGACGTGCCCTGGTGGACCTATCGCGCAATCGACCGTGTCGAGGCTTTCCTGCGCACGAGAGCCAACGCGCGGGTTTTTGAATTTGGTTCCGGCGCCAGTACAGTCTGGCTGGCCCACCGCGCCGGACACGTCACAAGCGTCGAGCATCACGCCGACTGGTACGCGCGGATGCAGTCGGCGCTCGCAAGGCAACCCGAGTGCGCAAGGGTCGATCTGCGGCATGTACCGCCAGAGACCGAACAATTGCCGGACTCATTCTATCAATCGACCAAAGCCGGATTCGAAGGTGCATGCTTTTCCGCCTATGCAGGGAGCATTGACGAAGCGGGGGGGCGCTTTGATCTCGTGGTTATCGACGGCCGCGCCCGACCGGCCTGCCTGAGGCACGCGCTTGGGCGACTCGCGCCCGGCGGCTTAATCGTGTTCGACAACTCGAACCGCGCCCACTACCGCGCGCATATCGCGTCTGCAGGCCTGCCCGTCCGCAAGCTCGCCGGCCTCACTCCTGCCCTGCCACATCCTGACGAGACGACACTCTTGGGGCATCTCGCGCCATGAACCTTAAGCACCTCACAGAGGTGGCCGGATTCGCGCTCGTTGCCGCCTCGCTCGCCTATCTCGGTCGAGAAATTCTGGTCTATCACGACAGCCTCTCCCTTCACAGCCTGCCGGTCGCAATCTGGACCAGGCTCGCTGCGCTCGGCTTCGTCTATGGTGCTGCAATGCTCTTTCTCGCTGAGCAGTGGCACAGGATCATCGGCCTTTTCGGCGAGGAGCCACGACGGCGCACTTGGCCGTCCTACACATCAACACTCGTGGCGCGCTACCTGCCCGGGAATGTGTTTCACATCGTAGGCCGCATGGCGTGGCTCCGCCGAGGAGGATTATCGGATTCTGCGCTCCTGCGCTCGTCTGCCTTGGAGCTCGCATTAACGCCGGTCGCAGCAGGGATCTTGCTCCTGCCCTTCCTACCATTCCTTCCACAGCCGATCCCCATTATCAGCTTTGTCATCGCGGCATTCATATTGATCGCTGTGGCCGCACATCCGCGGCTGCGCTCGCTCGCCTTCTCGTGGCTTCCGCGCCTGGCACCCGCCCTGATCTTTGGCTTGGCTTTCATGGCAGTCCTCGCGGGAGTATTCGTGGCCGTCGCCAATGCGGTCTCGCCGGTCGCGCCGCAATCCGCCGTTGCGGTCGCGCTCGGGGCCTGGCTTGCCGGTTACGCGACGCCGGGCGCACCGGGCGGCATAGGAGTGCGGGAAGCAACAATCGTTGTCCTTCTGTCCCAGACGATCTCGCCCGAATCTGCTGTTCTCGTCGCGCTTCTTTTCCGTGGTGTCACAATCGTTGGAGATGTTGTTTGTTTCCTTTTGGGAACTGCTGCAAGGAAGGCGGTGCGGTAAGTTCAGCCTCAAAAACACAGGTACCAACTCCGTTCTCCCTTGACGCAAATCATTTGGGTGCGCTCCCTGACTAAGATCTGCCGTATGCGACAATGGCACAGCGCGGGTATGATGTTTTTCGCCGTGAGGGTGACAACATGCGTGGTCGACCAAAACCCCCCAAGCTCAGACGCGACTGCTCCTTGATATGCGTTAGAACAACCTTCTCCCTGCACTGTCACCGACTTGCCGGTCAGCCGCGGAATGACCGGCTTACACACGTGCTGATGCTCATGACCCGGCTATGCCTGTCAGTCGGCCATCCCGCCGGCGGCATCGGTGCGTCGCCTCCACGACCCCGGACGTCAAGGCGCATGGTTGACACAAAACAAGAACATGCGTAGAACAAAACAAATGCCAAGCGCAGGGAACATGGCCGATGCTTACCAAGAAACAGCTTGATCTGCTTGAGTTCATCCACAAGCGCGTGCAGCGCGACGGCGTGCCGCCCAGCTTTGACGAGATGAAGGAGGCGCTTGATCTGCGCTCCAAATCAGGCATCCACCGCCTGATCACGGCGCTCGAGGAACGAGGGTTCATCCGGCGGCTGGCGCACCGGGCCCGGGCTCTTGAAATCGTCAAGCTGCCGCAGAGCCTTGGCGGCGAGGCGACGCATGGCTTTACCCCCCGGGTCATCGAGGGGGATCGTCCGACCGCAGCGCAACCCGCCAACGCGCAACCGGTCGAGGCGACATTGGCGATCGAGGTGCCGTTGATGGGGCGGATCGCCGCCGGTGTGCCGATCGAGGCGATCGCGCATGCCAGCCGTAACGTGTCAGTGCCGGGCGGCATGATTTCAGGCAAGGGCGAGCATTACGCGCTGGAGGTCAAGGGCGACTCGATGATCGAGGCGGGGATCAATGACGGTGACGTCGTGATCATCCGCGAGACACGGACCGCCGATAACGGCGATATCGTGGTGGCGCTGATCGAGGATGAGGAGGCCACGCTCAAGCGGTTTTTCCGCAAGGGCAACGCCATCGCACTGGAAGCGGCGAACCCGGCCTATGAGACCCGCGTGTTCCCAGATGATCAGGTCAAGGTGCAGGGTCGGCTTGTGGGGCTTATCCGCACTTACTGAGCAGACCAGAGGCGGTTGCCGGTCACGGATCGCGCGGTGACGACGCGCAATCCTGATGCCTCATCGAAGATGGCGAGCGATCCAGTCTGCCTCAGGGTCTTGGGCGTGATGCTCTGGCATCCGTCGGTGTCAGGCAGGATATCCGGCTCGGCGCTGAAGACGACGAGCGAGGCGCTACCACAATCGACCCTTTCGCGTGCCGCGCGTGCGCCGATCACCACGTGCAAGGGCACAGGCAGGGTGGAGTGGTCGGGCCAGCGCAGATGCGCGTCCTCCTGGGTTGCGGCATCGCCATCATTTTCCAGCCAGTTGAGAGCGACGAAGCCCCCGCCGCGCGGTTTGCTGAGGGCGCGGCCCTCAGGCGTCAGCACGCCGACAAGCACGCCATTGTCCGAGACCAGAACAGCGGGCCGGTCGGTGCCGGACCAGAGCCAGAATCCCAGCATCGCTGGTGCCAGCCCCACGAGGCGCGCCCGCCCTTGCCACAGCACGAGAACGAGCGCGCCAAAGGCGATGAGCGGCAGCACCTCGGGGCCCGGGGAAACGACAAGGCCGCGCGCGCCCTCCCAAGAGGACACGCGTGTCGCCACGCCGAGGATCCAGTCGAGTCCCTGCCCCATCACCCAAAGCGGCGCCCAGTCGAGGCCGAGGGGCAGAAGCAATGCCGCGACCACGGCAGCGGGCATCACCAGAACGCCCATCAACGGCACGCTCATGAGGTTCGCAAGTAGGCCGTACTGCGCAATCTGGTTGAAATGCGCCGCCGCGACGGGTGCCGTGGCCGCCCCCGCCACCGCCGAGGAGATCACCACAGCCAGCACCGGACGCAGCCAGCGTGGCCCGAGCGGCACCTGTGCATCGCGCAACCAGCCAAAGACCGCGACCAGCGCCACTGTCGCGGCGAAGGACATCTGGAAGCCCGGGCCAAGCAGCGCCTCGGGTTGCAGGCAGAGCACGATCACCGCCGCCACCGCCACCGCGCGCAGGCTGAGCGCACGCCGGTCGAGCATCACCGCCACAAGCATCACCGCCACCATGACAAAGGCGCGCTCGGTTGCGACATTGCCGCCCGATAGGCCGAGATAGCCCGCGCCCGCGAGGATCGCGACGCCCGCCGCGATCTTCTTGATCGGCCAGCGCAGCCCGATCCCCGGCAGGGCGGCGAGGCCAAGGCGGCAGGCGGCGAAGACGAAACCGGCCAAGAGCCCCATATGCAGCCCCGATATCGCCAGAAGATGCGCGAGGTTGGAGATGCGCATCGCCTGCAACGTGTCCTGCGACAG
The DNA here is from genome assembly GCF_040219995.1 of Roseovarius sp. GTDB lineage: Bacteria > Pseudomonadota > Alphaproteobacteria > Rhodobacterales > Rhodobacteraceae > Roseovarius. The sequence goes on from NZ_JAVJUC010000014.1 coordinate 687,087, forward strand.
GCCCGCGCGGTCGCCGGTCATGATCGCAGCGGCAAACGCCCCGACCTGCCCCGGCAGCCGCTCCTGAACATGACCCGAGAGCGCCATGCGCGCGCGGAAGAGGAGCTGCGCGCCCTGCGCCTCGCCCACGGTCAGGACGGGCGTGCGTGTGTAGCCGATCGCTCCGATCCCCAGGAACCAGGCGTGACGCTGAAAGTCGAAACCGCCAGGTTCGACAGGGCCGGACGGCGGGCCGAGATGTGCGGTCATCATCACCCGCAATCCGGGGCGCGGCGTGGTGAAGCCCTGATCGCCATGGAGAGAGACGCGCACGCGGTCGGGCACCTTGTCAGGGTGCATACGCTCAAGCACCACGCGGTCGAGCGTCAGGCGCGGCGCGTCCGAGGCCGAACGGTCGATCACCACGATACGCCCCTCCACGGGGCCGTAATAGCGCCAGCCGAGCACGGGCCCGGCCATCAGATGCGCACGCGCGCCTGCGATCGCCACGCCCGCCAGCACAAGCGCGCAAACCAGCAGGAGTGGCCCGGCCCATTCGCGCCCACGCAGGGCCACCAGCCCGAGCAGGAGAGCCCCGGTGCCGCAGGCCCAGAGCACCGCTGCAGGCGGTTCCACCCTCAGCGCGAAATAAAGGCCGACGCCGCAGCCCAGCCAGACCGGAACCCACGGGAACAGCGATCCGCGCTGTGACAGCCATCCGTGTTCGATCAGATGCCAGACGCGCGCCACTTGTGTCCCTCCCGGCGGACCGATAGACAGTGTCAAATCCTAGCCGTTGTATCATTACCGAAAGGTTAATCCGCCCTATGGCAAGCCAAGTCGTGACCCGTTTTGCCCCCTCGCCCACCGGTTTCCTGCATATCGGCGGGGCGCGGACGGCGCTGTTCAACTGGCTTTATGCGCGCGGTCGGGGCGGCAAGTTCCTATTGCGGATCGAGGATACGGATCGGGCGCGATCGACCCCCGAGGCCACACAGGCGATTCTCGACGGGCTGGCGTGGCTGGGGCTTGATCATGACGACGAGGCGGTGAGCCAGTTCGCGCGTGCCGAGCGGCACCGCGAGGTCGCGCATCAGCTGCTGGCCGAGGGCCATGCCTATAAATGCTTTTCCACGCAGGACGAGATCGAGACCTTTCGCGATACCGCCCGCGCCGAGGGCCGCTCGACCCTGTTTCGCAGCCCGTGGCGCGAGGCCACGCCGGACCAGCACCCCGGCGACAGCGCCTATGTGATCCGCATCAAGGCCCCGCGCGAAGGTGTCACTATGATCCGCGACGTGGTGCAGGGCGACATCACCATCCGCAACGACCAGTTGGACGACATGGTGCTGTTACGCGGCGATGGCACACCGGTCTACATGTTGGCAGTTGCGGTGGATGATCACGACATGGGTGTTAGCCACGTCATCCGGGGCGATGATCACCTCAACAACGCGGCGCGGCAGATGCTGATCTATCAGGCCATGGGCTGGCCCCTGCCGGTATATGCCCACATCCCTCTGATCCACGGACCCGACGGCAAGAAGCTGTCGAAACGTCATGGTGCGCTCGGCGTCGAGGAATACCACAAGATGGGCTATCCGGCGGCGGGCATGCGCAACTATCTGGCGCGGCTTGGCTGGAGCCATGGCGATGACGAGTTTTTCTCGGACGCGCAGGCAACGGAGTGGTTCGACATCACCGGCATTGGCAAATCGCCTGCGCGGCTGGATTTCAAGAAGCTGGAGAATCTCTGCGGGCAGCATATCGCGGCGATGGACGATGCTGCACTGCTGCATGAATTGCAGGGATTCCTTGCCGTGACCGGTCAGGCGTCGCTGTCTGACGCAAAGTTGACCGTCATGGAACGGGGTATGTATTGCCTCAAGGAACGTGCGAAGACATTCCCCGAACTACTTGATAAGGCGGATTTTATCCTTTCCGAGCGCCCGATCGTTCCGGAGGAGAAGGCGGCCGCACAACTGGATGATGTATCCCGTGGTATACTGAATGAATTGACGCCGCAGCTGCAAAATGCTACGTGGTCGCGGGACGGGATCGAGGCTCTCGCGACCCAATTCGCCGAAACCCACGGCATGAAATTCGGCAAGCTGGCCGGTCCATTGCGGGCCGCGCTTGCAGGCCGCAGCGCAACACCGAGTGTGTTCGACATGATGCTGGTTCTCGGGCGTGATGAAAGCATCGCCCGACTGACCGACGCCGCCCGCGGCGGGGCCTGACGCCCTGCCCGGGTTTACGTTTATCCAGCCCGGGGCGCTATGGCCATGCGGGCGTTGAGAGGGAGGACCCCTGATGTCAGAAAGCAAGAGAGCCGCAAAGCTGGAGATCGACGGCAAGACCTATGATCTGCCGATCTTTTCGCCCACGGCGGGCCCTGATGTCGTGGACATCCGCAAGCTCTATGGTACGGCGGGTGTGTTTACCTACGACCCCGGATTCACCTCGACGGCAAGCTGCGACAGCACCATCACCTTCATCGACGGTGACAAGGGCGAGTTGCTGCATCGCGGTTATCCGATCGACCAACTGGCCGAGAAATCGCATTTCCTCGAAGTATGCTACCTGCTGCTTTATGGCGAGTTGCCCTCGCCTGCCGAGTTGGAGGATTTCGAGTGCCGCGTGACCAACCACACCATGCTGCACGAGCAGATGGTGTATTTCTTCCGTGGCTTCCGCCGCGACGCGCATCCGATGGCGATCATGGTCGGTGTGGTTGGCGCGATGTCGGCGTTTTATCACGACAGCACCGATATCAGCGACGAGTGGCAGCGCGAAGTGGCCTCGATCCGGCTGATTGCCAAGATGCCGACGATTGCCGCCTGGGCCTATAAGTATTCGATCGGGCAGCCCTTCGTCTATCCGCGCAACGATCTTGATTACGCTTCGAACTTCCTGCGCATGTGCTTTGCCGTGCCCGCCGAGGATTACGAGGTCAACCCGATCCTGAGCCGCGCAATGGACCGGATTTTCACGCTTCATGCGGATCACGAACAGAACGCCTCGACCTCGACCGTGCGTCTGGCGTCGTCGTCGGGGGCCAACCCGTTCGCCTGTATCGCGGCGGGCATCGCCTGCCTCTGGGGTCCTGCGCATGGCGGGGCCAACCAGGCGTGCCTCGAAATGCTGCGCGAGATCGGCACGCCCGACCGCATCCCCGAATTCATCGCGCGGGCCAAGGACAAGAACGATCCGTTCCGCCTGATGGGCTTTGGTCACCGGGTCTACAAGAATTTCGATCCGCGCGCCAAGGTGATGAAGCAATCCGCCGACGAGGTGCTGGAATTGCTGGGGGTCGAGAACAACCCGACGCTGCAGGTCGCCAAGGAGTTGGAGAAGCAGGCGCTGGCCGATCCGTATTTCTCGGACAAGAAACTGTTCCCGAACGTGGATTTCTATTCGGGGATTATCCTCGAGGCGATGGGCTTTCCGACCTCGATGTTCACCCCGGTTTTCGCCGTCTCGCGAACGATCGGCTGGATTTCACAGTGGAAAGAGATGATCAGCGATCCGCAGATGAAGATTGGCCGTCCCCGGCAGCTCTATCAGGGCGAGACGTTGCGCGATTACGTCGATATCGAGAAGCGCTGACTGCGTTGAAACGGAACCCGGCCACTGGCCGGGTTTTTTCTTAGCTGCAGCAACCTGTCTGATTGTCGCCGATCCAGAGACAGTCCTTGGGTAATCTGCCGGTTGTCTCGGAGGATGTGCATTCGAGACAAAATTCGCCTTTTTTCACAGTTGCATATCATTGGAATACCCATAAAAGTTAATGCAAGTGACGGTCGTCTGCCACGTCCGTCACCGCGTTGTGCCAGTATCTGGGGGGTATTTCAAATGGGTGCATTCTTGTTTCTTGGGCTTTTGGCAAGTGCCGGGCTTGCGGCTTTCGTGTTCGACGAGCTTGATGATGACGACAACGACGATACCGTCGTTGAAAGCGGCGATGACGGTATGACCGGCGACGATCTGCTGGGCGGAGGCGACGATGCGCCGGGCGATGACGATCTTCTGGGGGATGACCTCAACGTGATCGACGGGACCGACGGGGCCGACAGCATCGACGGGTCTCTTGTGGGCGATCAGATCACCGGGCACGAAGGTGATGACACCATCTCGGCCTCCGGCGGGCGCGACGAAGTGTTCGCGCAGGACGGTAACGACATTCTGCTGGGGGGCAATTCCTCGGACGTGCTCTGGGGCGGTGCCGGTGACGACACCGTAATCGGCGGTGCGGGCAATGACCTTGTTCAGGGCAATGCGGGGAATGACGTGATCTTCGGCGTCGATATCGACCTCAACAGTCAAGGCGCGGCTGACCTTGCTCTTGCGGACACCGATGGCAGCAGTGCCGCGCTTCCGGGGGCGGGCGACGATCAGCATGGAGAAGATACGCTTCTCGGTGGCAGTGGCGATGACGACCTGTTCGCAGGGGGCGGCGATACCGCGACGGGAGGCCTTGGCGTTGACAGCTTTGTCCTGGGGGACTGGATCGACGCTGGCACGATCGCGACGATCACCGACTTCGACGCCGCGACCGAGGCGCTGAGCTTTGTCTATACCGATGCGGGCGGCGTCACCCCGGAGGTGACCGTCGCGCCGGATGCGGACGGAAACGCGGTGGTGAGCTTGGACGGAGAGCCGGTCGCGCTGGTCGAAGGTGCCGGGGCAACGCTGACCGCAGCCGATGTGCAATTGTTGCCACGCAGCGGTGGCGACGACAGTGCGGGCGGGCCGGGTTCGTTGCTGGGCGATGAGTTGAATGTCATTGAGGGCACCGATGGGGCCGATCCGATCGACGGCACGAATGTCGGTGATCAGATCAACGGGCGCGAGGGCAATGATGTGATCTCGGCTCAGGGTGGCCGGGACGAAGTGTTTGGCCGGGAAGGCGATGATGTCATCCTTGGCGGCAATGCCAGCGACGTGCTCTGGGGCGGCACCGAAAATGATGTCGTCCTGGGCGGGCTTGGCAGCGACCTGATCCAGGGTAATTCCGGGAATGACGTTCTGTTTGGCATGGATGTCGGGCTGAACAGCCAGACTGCGGCGGAGCTTGCTGCAATCGACCTGAGCGGTGTGACCGATCCGCTGACGGCCCCTGGCATCGCCACCCCGGCACCGGGCAGCGATGCACATGGCAGTGACACGCTGCTTGGGGGCAGCGGTGACGACATCCTGCTGATGGGCGGAATCGATGTGGGCACCGGCGGTCTGGGCACCGACAGCTTCGTGATCGGCGATTGGTCTGCCCCGGGCGAGGTGGCGACGATCACCGATTTCGATCCCGAGGTGGAACTGGTCGCGTATAACTACACCGCGACCGGCGGGCCCGCGCCCACCGTGACGGTTGCCCCGGATGCAGACGGTAATGCGGTGGTAAGCGTGGATGGCGCGACGGTTGCGTTGGTCAATGGCGCGGGGACAACAATGACGCTGGATGATGTCATCCTCGTCGAGCGCCCGGCGCTGGCGGTGGCAAGCTGATACTGGGGGCTGGATGGGTGACTTGCGATCACCCGGCTGCCCTTTGAAACGCCATTCAGCGCCCTTCGAACCGGGCCGGTCGCTTTTCGAGGAAGGCCATCACGCCCTCCAGAAAGTCGCGGCTCTGACCGCAGGCGCCTTGCAGCTTGGCCTCGAGATCGAGCTGTTGTTCCAGCGTGTTGTCCCAAGTGCCCCGGATCGCCTGCTTGACGGCCTTGTAGGTCTGCGTCGGGCCCTTGGCCAGATGGGCGGCGCGCGCCTGCCAGTGTGCCTCAAAGCCCTCATCGCTGACGCATTCCCAGATCATCCCCCAATCGCTGGCCTGCCGGGCGCTGATCGGCTCGGCAAAGAGGGCGGCACCCATCGCCTTGGCCATGCCCATCTGACGCGGCAGCGCCCATGTGCCGCCCGCGTCAGGTATCAGCCCGATCCGGGTGAAGGCCTGCAGGAAATAGGACGCCTCGGTCGCGATCACCACATCCGCCGAGAGCGCCAGATTGGCCCCTGCCCCCGCCGCAGGCCCGTTAACCGCGCTGATCGTCGGCACCGGGCAGTCGGTGATGGCGCGCAGCATCGGCACGTATTCCTCGCGCAGAACCCGCTCCAGATCGAGGGTCGCGGCATTGCCGCCGTCGCTGAGATCCTGACCGGAGCAGAATGCCTTGCCCTTGCCGGTCAGCACCACGACGCGCGCCTCGCGCCCGGCATGGGTCATCGCATCGGTGATCTCGGCGCGCATCTGCGTGTTGAGCGCGTTCATCTTGTCGGCCCGGTCGAGGCAGAGCACGGCGACGCCCTCGATGATCTCAAGCGTGATGGTCTGGTAATCTTTCACGGGATTCGGCCCTCCTGACATGGTCTTGGGGATCAAACCCTATCGTTGCCCCCGGGCCAAGGGCAACGGCGCGTCAGTCGTCGAGAATCTCGCGCAGGCGGCGTTCTTCGGCCTCGCTCAGACGGGCGACCTCGCGCTCGGGTGTTCGCGCGCGGCCGCGCAGATAGATGCCTGCCATCACCAGCCCCGCACCGAGCATAATCGGCCCAGCCATCCACAACAGCAGGTTGGAGCCACCGCTACGCGGCTTGAGCAGCACATATTCGCCGTAGCGATCGACGACAAAGTCCACGACCTCTTCGTTGCTGTCGCCCGCCACCAGCCGCTCGCGCACCAGAAGGCGCAGGTCACGGGCGAGTTCGGCGTTGGAGTCGTCGATACTCTCGTTGCGGCACACGAGGCATCGCAGGCCCGCAGAGATGTCGCGCGCGCGCTCTTCCAATGCGGGGTCATCGAGGATTTCATCAGGCTGCACCGCAAAGACCGGCGCGGCGATGACGCAGAGCGCGAGGATCAGGCGTTTCATTCCGCGGGCACCCCTTGCGGCAGTTTGCGTGCGCCTGCGGCCACGCGGTAGCGCCGGTCGCTGAGTGACAGGAACCCGCCAAGCGCCATCAGAATCGAGCCGCCCCAGATCCAGTTGGCCAGCGGCTTGTAATAGCTGCGCACCGCCCAGCCGCCGCCCTCCTGCGGGTCACCGATCACCACGTAGATGTCACGCAGGAACCCGTTATCGAGCGCCGCCTCGGTGGTGGGCATCTGCGCCACCGGATAGACGCGCTTTTCGGGGTGCATCTCGGCGATCTCGCGGCCATTCTGGCTGAGCGTGAAGGTGGCCTTGGTCGCCATGTAATTCGGCCCCTGCTCCTGATGCACCTCGTCGAGGCGCAGCCCGTAGCCCGCGATTTCCAGATCCTCGCCGACTTGGAGCACGCGGATATCCTCGGCCTCCCAGGCCATCATCGCGGCGATGCCGGCCATGGTCACACCCAGCCCGCCATGCGCGACCGCCTTGCCCCAGTCGGCGCGCGGCAGGCGGGTGAGGCGGGCCAGTCGCCCGGTTCCGCGCCCGGTGCGCGACCAGATATCGACCATCGCGCCCGCCACCAGCCAAGCGCCCAGGAACAGGCCCATAGGTCCGAGCGCCGAACGCCCGGATTGCATCGCCCATGCGAGCGCCCCAATGGCGACGGCAAGGGCAAAGGCGGGGATCAACTGTCGCACCACACGGCCCACCGTTGCGCGTTTCCATGCCAGCATTGCACCGACCGGCAGGACAAGGCCGAGCAGCACCATGAAGGGGGTGAAGGCGGCGTTGAAGAACGGCGCGCCGACCGAGAGTTTGCGGTCAAACGCCATCTCGGCGATGAGCGGCCACATCGTGCCGATGAAGACCACGAAACAGGCCACCGCCAGCAGGATATTGTTGAGCACGAGCACCGATTCCCGGCTGACCATGCTGAACACGCCCCGCGCCTGCATCACATTGGCGCGCGCGGCAAAGAGCGTCAGCGCCCCCATCATGAAGGCAGCGGTGATGCCCAGCAGAAACACGCCGCGCTCGGGGTCAGTGGCGAAGGCATGGACGCTGGTCAACACGCCGGAGCGTGTGATGAAGGCACCGACCATGGAGAAGCCGAAAGCGATGATCGCCAGCAGAATGGTCCAGCTTTTCAGGCTTTCGCGCTTTTCCACCACGATGGCCGAATGCAGCAGGGCGGCGGCGATGAGCCATGGCATGAAGCTGGCGTTTTCGACCGGGTCCCAGAACCAGAAGCCGCCCCAACCAAGCTCGTAATAGGCCCACCACGAGCCGAGGCCGATGCCGATGGTCAGGAAAATCCACGCCGCCAGCGTATAGGGCCGCACCCACCGGCCCCAGGCCGCATCGACACGTCCCTCGATCAGCGCCGCCACAGCAAAGGAGAAGGTCATCGAAAGACCGACATATCCGAGATAGAGAAACGGCGGGTGAAAGGCGAGGCCCGGATCTTGCAGCAGCGGATTGAGATCCTGCCCGTTGAAGGGCGGTGTCCCCATCCGAAGAAACGGGTTCGAGGTGAGCAGGATGAAGGCAAAGAACGCCGCCCCGATCATCGCCTGAACGCTCAGCACCCGCGACTTGAGCGAGGGCGGCAGGTTCGCACCGAACCATGCCACCGCCCCACCAAAGAGCGTGACGATCAGCACCCAGAGCAGCATCGAGCCCTCGTGATTGCCCCATACGCCGGTGATCTTGTAGAGCATCGGCTTGTCGGTATGGCTGTTGAGGGTGACCAGCTTCAGCGAGAAATCCGAGGTGACAAAGGCCCATGTGAGGGCCGCGAAAGACGCAGCCGTCAGCAGGAACTGAATCGTCGCGGCAGGCTCCGCAAAGGCCATCCAGCCGGGCCAGCGTTTATGCGCGCCAACAAGCGGAATGACCGCCTGCGCGCAGGCGACGAGGAAGGCCAGGATAAGGGCGAAGTGACCGAGTTCTGTAATCATGCGTCAAAGATAACGCAGGCGCGGCCCCACGCCAATCGCAATCGGCGTGGGGCGTGGTTCACATTGTCGCGGGCGAGCTCAGGCCTTCGCGCGCCATTCCTCCAGCGCCGGGTTGCCTGAGGGGGTGAGCACGCGCAGCGCGGTGTCGGCATCGGGGCCGGGATCGGCCGCGCCGGGACTGTCGGCGCGCAAGGCACGCAGTTGCGCCACGCTTTCGACCACCTGCGGCGCGCGCGCCAGCGTGGCGGCGATGGAGCGCTGAAATTCCTGCCCCTTCACCTGATACCGCGCGCCGAAATAGAAACTGACGATCGCGCCCAACAGCCACCAGAGCGGATCGGGCACCAGCGCCAGCCCCGCCATCCGCTCACCGAACCACAGGGGATCGACCATCGCCGCGATGAACAGCGCCAGCGTGCCAAGCGCCATGGTCGGGCGCGGGATGCGGTTAAGCCCGTCGATGATCCGGTCGAAGGTGCTGCGCCCCGCAGCCCCGAACTCCGCCGCCATCTGATCGAGCGCGGCGCGCTGTGTCTCGACCCGGCGCTGATCTGCGGCCTCGGCATTGACGCGAAACACCTCCGCAGTCTCGCGCACCACGTTGCCACCGGCGCCGAAGAGCGCCCGCAGAATGTCGATCACCATGCCGCGACCCTTTCCTGAAAGGCCTGATCGCTCAGGTGAAAGCGCGGCGCGATGAACTCTTCAGCGCGCCTGATCCAGCCGCCCTTGCCACCAGCGCGCGTCCGCGCGAACTTGCGGCTTGTCGGGCGAGCATCGGCCAAAGAAAAATAATAATTCCGCCGCGCGATCCCGTAGGCATCACCGATATGATCGGGCGCGACCTGTGCTGCGCGCACCGCCGCCGCCTGCGTCTGCGGACCGATCACCCCGTCCACATCCACCGCCTCGCCCATCTCGCGCAAGAGGCGTTGCAAAATTTTCACCGCGTTGGCCCCGGCATTGACATACATGTCGAATACGCTGGCGCGTAGCGGCACGGGCAGGCCCGCGATACCGGGACGGCGATAGTAGTGGTCGATGAAGATCGCCACCGCCTGCCCCCGGCTCAGCGCCCGCACATCGCCCACATCGACATCGCCGTCACGGTCGAGATCGAGCCCCAGCCGCCGCATCGTGTGGATCGTCACCCCGAAATTCGTGGCCCTGCCGGGATCGTCCGGATCGTTCACGAACCCACCCTCGCGCGCGACAATCTCTTCGGCTATCTGTTCGACATCTCGCATCTGCCTGCCCCATCTTGCCTGTGCAACATGGATGCGAGGATGGGATCATAAAGATTAACGCGCGCCTGAACCAGCGCGCGCTCTTATATTACCGGCCATGGTTTCTTCTTGGTAAAAATACTCGAATCCGGACAGCAGAACCCCTAGCTGCCATCCGCCTCCTTGTAGACACCCTGCTCCTTGAGTGCGTCCACCACTTCCTTGGGCATGTAGTCCTCGTCATGCTTGGCAAGGATTTCACTGGCCTCAAAGACCCCGTCGCGATAGCTGCCGGTGCCGACCATGCCCTGATTTTCCTCGAAAAGATCGGGCAGAACACCCTTGTAGGTCACCGGCACCACGGCCCCGCCATCGGTCACGTTGAAATGGATGACCTCGCCCTGACCGCGCTTGAGGCTGCCTTCCTCGACCAGCCCGCCGATGCGGAAAATCTCGGTCTCGCTTGGCGGTTCGGCCATTACCTGTGTCGGTGAGCGAAAGAAGTTGATCCCGTCGCGCATCCCGTAGCCGATCAGCGCGGTGGCCATCACCAGCGCCACGGCGGCAATCGCGATGACCTGCACGCGGCGCTTCTTCTTCAGCGATTTCATGAGCCTCGTCCTTTTTTACGGAAAGACCGGGGCCAGCATGAGGCCCGACGTCTCGTCCAGAGATAACATCAGATTGGCGTTTTGCAACGCCTGCCCGCTGCTACCTTTTGTCAGGTTATCAAGCGCCGCGATGACGGAGCAACGCCCAGCCTGCCGGTCGGCGACCACACCGATATGACAGAAATTGCTGCCCCGGATGTGGCGCGTGCTCGGGGCCTCGCCCATCGGCAAGACCTCGATGAACGGCTCAGCGGCATAGGCCGCTTTCAGCGTGTCGTGCACTGCCTGTGCCGCGCCGCGCAGATAAGCCGTCGCCAGAATGCCGCGATTGGCGGGGATCAGATGGGGCGTGAACTGGATCTCCACGGGCCGCCCGGCGATCTTCGAGAACTCCTGATCGAACTCGCCGAGATGCCGGTGGGTGCTGCCCAGGGCATAGGCGTGATAGCCCTCGGACAATTCCGCATGCAGCAGGTTTTCCTTGAGGCTGCGGCCCGCGCCCGAGACCGCGCATTTCAGATCAAGGATGATCTCGTCCAGATCGATCACCCCGGCGCTGATCAAGGGCCGCAGGATATACTGCCCGGTCGCCGCGTTGCAGCCCGTGCCCGCCACCAGCCGCGCGCCCGCAATCTCGTCGCGGTAGAACTCGGTCAACCCGTAGACCGCCTCCTTCTGCAACTCGGGTGCGGCATGGGGATTGCCATACCACTTTTCATAATCCGCCGGATCACGCAGCCGGAAATCGGCGGAGAGGTCGACGATTTTCAGATCGCGCGGCAGGGCGGCGATCACCTCCTGGCTGGTCTTGTGCGGCAAGGCACAAAAACACAGGTCGATACCTGCAAAGTCGATCTCGTCGATCGTCACCAGATCGGGCAGATCGAGATGGCGCAGATGCGGAAACACCTGCCCCATCCCCTGCCCCGCCTTGGAATTGGCAGCAAGCGCCGCGATCCCAAGGTCTGGATGGGTGGCGATCAGCCGGACAAGTTCGGCGCCGGTATAGCCGGACGCGCCCAGGATGGCGATTTTATGGGTCATGGTGACCTCTCATAGCGAAATTCAAACAGGGGATAGTGCGTATCACGGCACAGTGCAACGCACGCTCAGACGGGACGAAAGCCGATCTCTCGTCGCAGGAACTGCGTCGCGCGGGACGACACCCGCTTGGGGTCGCCCGTGGTCAGGAACATCGACTCGGTGCCCGGCCCGATCTTGTCGGGGTGGCGGCCGAGGTAATCGCTCAGGCTCGCCGCAACCAGCGTGGGCTGCGAATAGACCGCCACGTCGGGGCCCAAAGCATCGCGGAACACCTCCTCGACCAGCGGGTAATGCGTGCAGCCCAGAACGGCAGCCTCCGGGTGCGGCATCTTGCGTCTGAGCGCGTCCACATGGGAGCGCACCAGCGCCTCGGCGAGGATCATGTCACCCTCTTCGATGGCATCCACGACACCGCCACAGGCCTGCGCCTCGACATCGACACCGATGGCGCGAAACGCCAGTTCGCGCTGAAAGGCGCGGCTTGCCACGGTGGCGGGGGTGGCGAAGAGCGCAACGTTCTTCACGGCCACCTCGCGCGGCGGAGAGTTGTCGCCCCACTCCCGTTCGGTCAGCGCCTCGATCAGCGGCACGAAGACGCCCAGCACCCGCTTGCCCTCGGGCACCCAGGCCTCCTGCATGCGGCGCAGGGCGGCGGCAGAGGCGGTGTTGCAGGCGAGAATCACCAGATCGCAGCCAGCATCGAACAACCGCGCGACATTGGTCGTGGTCAGATCATAGATGTCATCGGCGTCGCGTACCCCGTAGGGCGTGTGCGCGTTATCGCCGAGATAGACAAACGGCACCTCGGGGAGACGCTTGCTCAACGCATCCCACACCGTCAGGCCACCCAGCCCGCTGTCGAAGATCCCTACCGCCATGTTCCGCGCCCAATGTCGTTACTCGTATTCGAACCCGATTTCCGAGGCGACAACCGGGCTTGGCGATAATTCATAGGTCTTTGCGCGCAGGAATGCCATCAGCGATTTTGTGTCGCCCGCATATTGCGCGAGCGTGCTGCGCGGGATCGGATCACCCACCACGACCTTGACGGGCGTGTCCACCCGCTTGCGGAATTCCTTGATCAACAGGCCCATGCGCAGGGTGTAATGCAGGTGGCTGGCCAGCTGAAACAGGCGGCTGGTGTGACCGTCGAAATAGACCGGCACGACGGTGGCCTCGCTCTTTGCGATCATCTTGGCGGTAAACCCGCGCCAGCCCGGATCCATCGGGCGCGAAAACGGCTTGGCGGCCGTGCTGACCGTGCCGCCGGGAAAGACGCCGATCGCCCCGCCCTGCCCCAGATAGTCGAGCGACGCCTTGCGCGTGGCGAGATTGAGCGCGAGGGCCTCCTTGGTACCGTCAAAACTGATCGGCAGGATCACCTTGTTGAGATCTTCGGCCTTGCGGAACACCTGATGCGCCAGAATACGGAAATCGCCGCGGGTCTGGCTGAGGATATGTCCCATCATCAGCCCGTCGAGGATGCCGTAGGGGTGATTGGCGATCAGCACCAAAGGCCCCTCGCGGGGGATGTTCATCAGGCTGCCGCCTACAACGTCGAGCGTCAGCCCGTAGCGTTCCACGATCACTTCCCAGAAATCGCGACCCCGTGACACCTCGGTCTCATATCCCGCCGCGCGCTTGATAAGTGCGATGCGCCCGGTAAGGTTCTCCATCGTGCGGATCATTGCCCGCCCGCCCTTGGTCTGGGCGGAATAGGCATAGGAAATGTCACGGGCGATCTGGCGATCAGGGCGCATGGATGGTCCTCGGCTGGCTTGCGGCCTGTTAAGAATATGCGACGCTTTTGACCAGATCACGTGACAGTTTCGTGACGCCTACTCCGCCGCCTGTGCCATTTCCGCCCCACCTGCGCGGATCACCGCCAACAGTTCCTCGCGCCGTTTCGCGGCCTTTTGCTCATTCGCCTGCTTGACAGGCCCAAAGCCTCGGATCGAGAGCGGCAGTTCAGCCAGTGCGATGATCGCGTCACGGGTGCGTGTGTCGAGTTTCGGCAGCACCTCGGCCATATCGGCCTCGTATTGCTTGATCAGCTCGCGTTCCATCTTGCGCTCCTCGGTGCGTCCAAAGGGATCGAGCAGGGTGCCGCGCAGAAACTTAAGCTTTGCCAAGACACCGAAGCCGCGCAGGATTCCAGGACCGAATTCGCGCTTCTTGGGGCGACCGTCATGGCCCGTCTTCGACAGGACCGGCGGGGCGAGGTGGAATTTCATCTTGAAATCCCCGCCGAATTCAGCGCGCGCCTTTTCCGCCGTTTCCAGATGCAGCCGGGCAACCTCGTATTCATCCTTGTAGGCCAGCAGCTTGTGATAACCCTTGGCCACCGCCTCTTTCACGCCCGTATCCTCGATTTCGTCGAGCATCTTGCGATAGCGTTTGACCAACCGCTTGCCCTGATAGGCGCGCAGGTGATCGGCGCGATAGGCGATCTTTTCGTCGAGCGCTTTCGGCTTGGTGATCACTGTGGGGGTCAGGACCTTCTCCACCTCGGCGGGATAGAGCGCCGCCCAACGGCCCACCTCAAAGGCGCGCAGATTGGCCTCGACGGCCGCACCGTTGAGGGTAATGGCTTGCGTGATGGCGTCATGGCTGATCGGGATCAACCCGCGCTGCCACGCCGCGCCAAAGATCATCATGTTGGAATAGATCGAATCGCCCATCACGGTTTTGGCCAGATCCGAGGCGTCGAACATCTGCACGCCCTCGCGCAGACGCGCCTCAAGCGCCAGTTGCAGTCGGTCTGCGGGCAGGTGAAACTCGGGATCGCGGGTGAAATCGCCGGTGACGATCTCGTGGCTGTTCACCACCGCCCCGGTGCGGCCCTGACGTGTCAGGCCAAGCGTCTTGGCCCCGGCACTGACCACCAGATCGCCGCCGATCAGCGTGTGCGCCTCTCCCGTTGCGACCCGGATCGCGTTGATATCGCCGGGATTCTCGGCAATGCGGCAGTGGATGTGCACGGCGCCGCCCTTTTGCGCGAGACCGGCCATTTCCATCATGCCCGCACCCTTGCCGTCGATCTGCGCCGCCTGCGCCATGACCGCGCCGATGGTGACGACGCCGGTGCCGCCCACTCCGGTGATCACCACGTTATGCGTGCCGTCGATTCCGGGCAGCGTGGGGTCTGGCATGTCGGGCAGCTGCAAGTCGGTCGTGCTCTCCTTGCGCGGCGTGGCCCCTTCGAGCGTGACGAAGGACGGACAAAACCCCTTGAGGCATGAGAAATCCTTGTTGCAGCTTGACTGGTCGATGGCACGCTTGCGGCCAAACTCGGTCTCGACCGGCACGATGGCGACGCAATTGGACTGCACCCCGCAATCGCCACAGCCCTCGCAGACATCGGTATTGATGAAGACGCGGCGATCCGGGTCGGGAAACTTGCCGCGCTTGCGGCGGCGGCGCTTCTCGGCGGCGCAGGTCTGGATATAGAGGATGACGCTGACACCCTCGACTGTTGCCAGCCGATCCTGCACCGCCATCAGATCGGAACGTTCTGCGAATTCAATGTCATGCGGAAAGGACTTAAGGTCGATCTCTTCCTTCGCGTCATAGACCACCGACAGGTGCTTGACCCCCATGGCGCGCAACTCGGCGGCAATGCGCGGCGCATCCAGCCCGCCCTCATTGGCCTGGCCCCCGGTCATCGCCACGGCATCGTTATAGAGGATCTTGAAGGTGATCGTCGTGCCCGCAGCAAGCGCGGCGCGAATGGCCTGCACGCCGGAATGGTTATAGGTGCCGTCGCCGAGGTTTTGAAAAACGTGACCGCGCTTGGAAAACGGCGCCTCACCGATCCAGTTCGCCCCCTCGCCGCCCATATGTGTGAACCCGGTGGTCTCGCGATCCATCCATTGGACCATGTAGTGACAGCCGATCCCGGCATAGGCGCGGCTGCCTTCGGGCAGCTTGGTCGAGGAATTATGCGGGCAACCGGCGCAGAAATACGGCAGACGCGTTGCGATTTCTTCGGCATTGTCACCGGCGCGCGCCTCCGAGAGTGACGCCAGCCCGGCCTTGATCCGGTCGGTGCCGCGCCCCTCCTCAATGAGGATGCCGCCCAGCTTCTCGGCGATCCAGATTGGATCGAGTGCGCCGCGCGTCGGGAAAAGCTCGTCGCGATGCATGCCGCCCGCGCCGCCCTTGTACCAGCCATAGACGCGGCGACCCTGACGGTCGTCAAATATTGCCTCCTTGATCTGCACCTCGATCAGCTTGCGCTTTTCCTCGACCACGACGATCAAGTCGAGTCCCTCGGCCCAGTCGTGAAATCCATGCATGTCGAGCGGGAAGACCTGCCCGACCTTGTAGGTGGTGATCCCGAGACGCTCCGCCTCGTCCGCATCAATCCCCAGCAATTCCAGCGCATGCACCAGATCGAGCCAGTTCTTGCCCGCCGCGACAAAGCCGATCTTGGCCCCCGGCTTGCCCCACATCCGCTTATCCATGCGGTTTGCACGCGAAAACGCCTCGGCGGCAAAGCGTTTGTAGTCGATCATGCGGGTTTCCTGCGCATGCGGCGTGTCGATCAGGCGGATGTTCAGCCCGCCCTCGGGCATCGGGAAATCGGGCGTCACAAGCTGCACGCGATCCGGGTTGCCATCGACCACCGCCGTCGCCTCGACCGTGTCCTTCATCGTCTTGAGGCCGACCCAGACCCCCGCAAAGCGGCTGAGCGCATAGCCGTAGATACCGTAGTCGATGATTTCCTGCACACCTGCGGGGCTGACCACGGGCATGTAGGCATCGACCAGCGCCCACTCGCTCTGATGCAGCACGGTCGAGGATTCGCCGGTGTGATCGTCGCCCATGGCCATCAGCACGCCGCCATGCGCGGAGGTGCCCGCCATGTTGGCATGGCGCATCACGTCGCCCGAACGGTCCACCCCCGGCCCCTTGCCATACCAGAGGCCAAAGACGCCGTCATACTTGCCTTCACCGCGCAATTCCGCCTGTTGCGATCCCCAGAGGGCGGTCGCCGCGAGATCCTCGTTGAGCCCTTCCTCGAACCGCACCTGCGCCTCGGTCAATACCTTCTGCGCGCGGCGCATCTGCATATCCACCGCACCAAGGGGCGAGCCGCGATAGCCGGTGACATAGCCTGCGGTATTCAGCCCCGCCGCCCGGTCGCGCGCGGCCTGTGTCAGCATCAGCCGCACCATCGCCTGCGTGCCGTTCAAAAGAACCGGCGATTTTTCCAGATCGAAACGATCGTTCAGCGTCACCTTTTGCGTCGTCATGTGCGTGCCTCCCTTGGTTTGAGGGCCTTGCCTCAGTATAGGGCAATATTAGGTCATAATTTATGACCTACCAAGGGGAATTTCATAAAATTATCGCGCGCTTGCTATCGCACCGCGAGGATTTTCTGCTATTACGTCAGAGGTGCTGCGGTTTTTCGGAAAGTTAGGGTCATGGACTGGGACAAGCTCAGAATCTTTCACGCGGTGGCGGATGCCGGCAGCCTGACCCATGCGGGCGATCAGCTTCATCTGTCGCAGTCGGCGGTCTCTCGCCAGGTGCGCGCGCTTGAGGAATCGCTGAATGCGACCCTGTTTCACCGCCATGCGCGCGGGCTGATTCTCACCGAACAGGGCGAATTGCTGTTCGATGCGACCCGCGCCATGCTCAAGCGTCTCGATGCCGCCACCGCCCGCATCCGCGACAGCGAAGAAGAGGTGTTCGGCGAATTGCGGGTGACCACCACGACCGGCTTTGGCACTCTGTGGTTAGCGCCGCGCCTGCCCAAGCTTTATGCGAAATACCCCGACCTCAAGATCGATCTGATGCTCGAGGAGCGTGTGCTCGACCTGCCGATGCGCGAGGCAGATGTGGCCATCCGGATGAAGGAACCCAGCCAGGCCGACCTGATCCGCAAGCGGCTGATGAGCGTGCATATGTGCCTCTATGCCACGCATTCCTACGTGGCACTGCACGGTACCCCCGAGGCACCCGAGGATCTTCAGGCACACCGCCTGATCTGTCAGAACCCGCGCTCGGCGCAGGTTGGTGCGGCGGCGACGCTCGTGAATGAGTTGATGACGAATGACATCTCGTCCCTGCTGACAGTCAATAACTATTTCGGTGTTTTGCAGGGTGTGCTGCATGACCTCGGAGTGGGCGTGTTGCCCGATTACCTGATCCGCGATTTCCCGGAACTCGTGCGTGTGCTGCCCGAAGTGTCCTCTAACGAGGTACCGGTGTTCCTCGCTTATCCCGAGGAATTGCGTCACTCCAAGCGCATCTCCGCCTTCCGGGATTTCGTGCAGGAAGAGATCATCGCCTACCGGAAAACGATGAAAGAACAGGCGCTTGGCTAAGGGTTTGGGCAACGTCTGAACCAGCCATGCAGGAATCGCATATCGGCCATGCTGCACATGCGGCATTATTTTCCTTGAACGAGCCGAAGCGCCCCCTTATTTGCCGATTGTGACGGTGATAGCCGCAAGGCGCTCACCATCATACCTCCCTGTTGGACTTTGGCCGAGCTTAGTGCTCGGCCTTTTTTTTCGCTGCACGGAATTTGCGCAACGCCGTCAGATTACGGGCAGGTCGGAGGTGGCAAACTGCGAGAGCCTGCGCGGTGCCGCGTCGGTGATCACGATATTTTCCTCATGCACCATGATGCGCCCCGGGGCGAGGTCCACGCCCGGCTCCAGCGTGATGACCATGCCGGGCTGCAACACGGTCTGATCTTTGGCGGTCAGCGACAGCCCTTCGGTCAGTTGCATGCCCAGGCCATGCCCCAAACGCCCTGCCCCCTCGCCACCGCCGACGATATCGGCCATCGCGCGCCACACGTCGCAGGCCCGTGCACCCGGGCGTGCCGCCTCTTCCCCGGCGAGCGTGGCCTCGATCAGCCTTGCCTGCGCGGCGCGCTGCGCCGGGCTTGACCGCGTGACGGCGAAATTTCGGTCGTAGTCGCAGAAATATCCGTCCCAGACCGCGCCGGTGTCGAGCATCAGCACATCGCCCGCTGCCAGGGGCGCATCCGAGGCGGGTGAAATCACATCCGCATAACCCTGCGGACCGGCCCCACCGGCGAGGTACGGCACCCAATCGGCCCCCTCCTCCAGCAACAACCCCTGGAAATTCCGAAACACGCGGGAGAGCGGGACACCGGGGGCTGCAATCTCGCCCACCCGGCCAAAGGCGCGGCCCGCGATACCGCAGGCTTGTGCGATCTTGGCGATCTCGGCCTCGGACTTGACCGCGCGCAATGCGGCCGCGATGCCGTGATCGCCGCGCCAGTCCAGTGCGCTTGCCCGGCGCACACGCTCGAAATCGCCGAGCGGCATGCGCAGGTGGCTCTCGGGCCCGTCCGGCACACCCACCGGGCCGCCGATCTCGCGCAGGGTATCGGCCAGCAGCGTGACCCCGTCATCGTCGGGGTCAGGTGCCGCCCATGTGCGGATATCGCTGATCCAGGTGGTGCCCATCAGCGCCGCCCCGATCGAGGGGATCACCGCCACCGGATCGCCCGAGACAGGCAGGATCAAGAACCACGGGCGCGACGGGCTTTCCCAAAAGCGGGTCAGGAACCCGGTGAAATAGCGGATTTCAGGCTCGGTCGTGAGCAACAGCGCCCCCAGCCCCGCCTGCGCCATTTCCGTCTGCGCACGGCGCACCCGCGCGTGATATTCCGCAACCGCAAAGCCGCGCGTCACCCCTCGGCCTCTTCGCTCAGGATGCACAGCACGCGGGCATCCTCGGACAGATCCAGCCCGCGCAGCGCCGCCACACCCGCCGCGCCTGAGGGCGTCGAGGCGAGGCCCTTGGCCGCCAGATCACCCAGCACCGCCTCGGCCTCGGCATCCGAGATCGTGGCGAAAGCATCGGCATCCCGCGCCAGCCCCTTGAGCGCAATCAGCGACGGCACCTTGCAATCGAGCCGCCCCATGTTTGACACCTCACCGCTCGTCTCGACCGGGCGCGCATCGCGGATGCTCTCTTGCAGGGCGGGGGCACGCTCGGGCTCGACCACAATGATTTGCGGACCGTCGCCCCAGACATGGCGGAACCACGCCGCCGCTGCCCCGGCCAGCCCGCCGACCCCGGCTTGCAGCAGGATATGGCTGGGGGGCTCGGCCATCTGCCGCGTGACCTCCTCGGCCATTGCGAGATAACCCTCCATCAGGCGATGCGGCACCTCAAAGTAGGCGGGCCATGAGCTGTCGGACAAAAGCGTCCAGTCATTGTCGGTTGCAGCGCGACCGGCGGCAACCATGCTCGCCTCGTAATCGACGCCGTCGCGGATCACCTCGGCGCCCTTGGCGCGCAGCTTGTCGGCGAACCATTCAGGCACCAGTTCCGACAGGTAGATGACTGCCTGCGCACCGAAGATATGCGCGCCCGCAGCAACCGAGAGGCCGTGATTACCGGCGCTCGCGGTCACATAGGTCCGACCCTCGAGCGCGCCGCGCATATCCTCGGCCCCGGTCTCGGCGGCGTCGTGCGCGATCACATACGCCGCGCCAAGCGCCTTGAAACTGCCCAGCCCCATGCGCCCGCGCTCGTCCTTGATCCACAGTTGGGCCCCGAACCCGTCAACCTGCCGCAAAGGTGTCTCTGCCGCCGCCGGACAACGCCCCAACAGATCTCGTACCGCCTCCGCATCGACACTTGGCCACGGCGCGCCAGCCAGCACCCCTTCATCCATGCCTTTGCCACGAAACGGATTTTCCAGAATTTCCATGATACCCCCTTGTTTCGCGCATCAGAGCGAAAGCGGCCCGTGGCGTCAATGCCTCACCTGTGACCAGAGAAAAATTGCACCTGCGCGAAATTTGTCAGGAACAAGATTCCGGCCCCTGTCGTTGTGTCACCAAGCGCGCATGAAGCGCGTTGAACTCAACCGCAGGGCGCGCCCTGCGCTAGCAGAAACGGAGGACTGTAATGACATTCCACAAACTCGCGCTTGCAACCGCATTGACCAGCGTCACGGCGATGGCCGCTTATGCCGATGCAGAAACCGACAAGAACCCCAAGCGTATTGACGACCCCCAAGTGGAAGGCAGCGAAACGTCTGACGCCAACATGACCGAAGCAACGGTAAGTGATGATGGCGACATCACCGCGCCGAGCAGCGTAGACCTGGCGAACAAGGGGTTCACCAATTCGGACAAGACGCTGATTGAGAACGTGCTCACGCAAGCCGACGACGGCGCGACGCTGAACTCGGTCGATGACGTCGTTATCGGCGAGGTCACATCGCACGCGGGCAACCGCGACGCCGAGCATCTGGTCTATGTCGATGTACGCGACGATGCAGATCTCGCTGCGGATAAGGTCGCATTCGAGGCTGGCACGCTCAGCGCCGAGGAAACCGATGGGCTGGAATATGCCTACTCGATGGAGCAATTGCGCACTGCAGTGGCCGCCAAGGTCGCCGCAATGAAGCAATAAGACAGGCAAATCGGATCCGCCTGTGGCCCGGCCCTATGGCCGGGCCTTTCTTTTTTCAAAGCTGTGGATTCTGACTGTCCGTCGCGAGCGGCCCCTTTCCCCGGCCTGCGCAATGGCCTAAAGAGACGCGCAATCGGACCACCTTGGGGGATTCCAGTCAAATGCAGGAACCGGCACTCACGCCCGAACTGATCGAGGCCCATGGCCTTAAGCCCGACGAATACGACCGCATCCTCGAGATCATCGGACGCGAGCCGACCTTCACCGAGCTTGGTATCTTTTCGGCTATGTGGAACGAGCACTGCTCCTACAAATCCTCGAAGAAATGGCTGCGCACCCTGCCCACCACCGGACCACAGGTGATCTGCGGCCCGGGCGAGAACGCGGGCGTGGTGGATATTGGCGATGGGCAGGCCGTGGTCTTCAAAATGGAGAGCCACAACCACCCCTCCTATATCGAGCCCTATCAGGGGGCCGCGACCGGCGTGGGCGGCATCCTGCGCGATGTCTTTACGATGGGCGCACGCCCGATTGCGGCGATGAATTCGCTCAGCTTCGGCGAGGTGTCGCACCCCAAGACGCGCCAGCTTGTGCATGGCGTGGTCGAGGGGGTCGGCGGCTATGGCAACTGTTTCGGCGTGCCCACCGTGGGCGGCGAGGTGCGGTTTGACCCGGCTTATAATGGCAACTGCCTTGTGAATGCCTTTGCCGCCGGTCTGGCCGATGCCGACAAGATATTCTATTCCGCTGCGTCGGGTGTCGGCATGCCGGTGGTTTACCTCGGGGCCAAGACGGGCCGCGACGGTGTGGGCGGCGCGACCATGGCGTCGGCCGAGTTCGATGAGACCATCGAGGAAAAGCGCCCGACCGTGCAGGTCGGCGACCCGTTCACCGAAAAGCGCCTGATGGAGGCCACGCTGGAGCTGATGCAGACCGGCGCGGTGATTTCCATTCAGGACATGGGTGCGGCGGGCCTGACCTGTTCCGCCGTCGAGATGGGCGACAAGGGCGGGCTTGGCGTCAAGCTGCAACTCGACGCCGTGCCGCAGCGCGAGACCGGCATGACGGCCTATGAGATGATGCTGTCGGAGTCTCAGGAGCGCATGCTGATGGTGCTACGCCCGGAAAAAGAGGCCGAAGCACGCGCCGTATTCGAGAAATGGGATCTCGATTTTGCGATCGTCGGCGAGACCATCGCCGAGGACCGGTTTCTCATCCTGCATGGCAATGATGTGAAGGCCGATCTGCCGCTGGCCACGCTGTCGGGCTCTGCGCCGGAATATGACCGCCCTTGGGTAGAACCCAGCCTGCCCGAGCCGCTCAATCCCGCCTCGGTGCCGGGCGTCGATCCCATCGACGGGCTGCGCGCGCTGATCGCCTCGCCCAATTATTGCTCGCGGCAATGGGTGTACGAACAATACGACACCATGGTCATGGCCGACAGCGCCCGCACGCCCGGTCAGGGCGCGGGGCTGATCCGTGTGCATGGCACCGACAAGCTGCTGGCCTTCACCTCGGACGTGACCCCGCGCTACGTCAAGGCGAACCCCGTGGAGGGCGGTAAACAGGCGGTGGCCGAGGCCTATCGCAACCTCAGCGCCCTGGGCGCGGTGCCGCTCGCCACCACCGACAACCTGAACTTCGGCAAACCCGAGAAACCCGAGATCATGGGGCAGTTCGTCGGCGCCATCAAGGGCATCGGCGAGGCCGTGGCCGCGCTCGACATGCCAATCGTGTCGGGCAATGTCTCGCTCTATAACGAGACCGACGGCACGGCGATACTGCCGACGCCGACCATCGGGGCGGTGGGCCTGATCCGTGATCCCGAAACGGCAATCACCGGCGAGGCGCGCGAGGGGCATGTGGCGCTTGTCCTGGGCGAAACCCATGGCCATCTGGGGCAATCGGCATTACTGGCCGAGGTGTTCAACCGCGTCGAGGGTGACGCGCCCCCGGTCGACCTGGCCGCCGAGAAACGCCACGGCGATTTCATCCGTGCCAATCACGCGCTGATCAAGGCCTGCACCGATCTCAGCGACGGCGGTCTCGGGCTCGCGGCCTTCGAGATGGCCGAAGCGGCGGGTGTGGGCGTGCATTTGGACAGCGACGACACCGCCACGCTCTTTGGCGAGGATCAGGGCCGTTATCTGATCGCGTGCAATTTTGATCAGGCCGAGGCGCTGATGATCGCTGCCGGTCAGGCGGGCGTGACGCTTACTTCGGTGGGCCGATTTACCGGCGACACGGTGCGCATGGGTCGCTCTGACGCCCCGCTTGCGGAGCTGTCCGAGGTGTTTCGGTCCAGTTTCGGGGCGACCTTTGGCTGAGATCGGCGCGGCACATTTTGGTCCGATGTTGACGTTGGAATGAAGCGACCGGGCGAAACCCGGCTTCCGCAAGCGGGAGCATCAGGCCAACGCCCGACCGCTCACATATTCTCGAACTGCTGCTGCTGCCGGGCCGTCCAGCGGACGGTCAGATCAAAGCCGTCCTCGGTCTGACGCTCACCCTCGACCAGTTCCTTCTGAAACAACCAGGCCCGCTTGCGCCCCTCGTCGAATCCCAGATGCACGTCGCTTAGATGCCGCACCTCGGCGAGCGCCTGTGACACCGCCGCGACCAGATCGTCGATGCCCTGCCCCGTCACAGCCGACAGCGCCTGAACCCCGTCCTGCCGGGCTGCCTGCGTCATGGCAGCGGCGCGCGCCTCATCCTCCAGCCGGTCGATCTTGTTCCAGATCTCGATCTGCGGCACCGTATCCTTGACCCCAAGACTTTCGAGGATCGTCGCCACGTCGCGCGCCTGTGCCGCGCTCTCGGGATGCGAAATGTCGCGCACGTGGCAGATCAGGTCCGCCTCCAGCACTTCTTCCAGCGTTGCGCGGAACGCTGCCACCAGTTCGGTCGGCAGGTCGCTGATGAACCCCACCGTGTCCGACAGGATCACTTCGGGTCCGCCACCCGGCAGGACGACCCGGCGCATCGTCGGGTCAAGCGTGGCGAAGAGCATGTCCTTTGCCATTACATCTGCGCCGGTCAGGCGATTGAAAAGCGTGGACTTTCCGGCGTTGGTATAGCCGACAAGGGCGACAATCGGGAACGGCACCTTGGCCCGGGCGGCGCGGTGCAGGGTGCGGGTCTTGACGACTTTTTCCAACTGCCGCCGCAGGCGCACCAGTTGCTCGTCGATGGCGCGGCGGTCGGCCTCGATCTGCGTCTCGCCGGGGCCGCCGACAAATCCCAGACCACCGCGCTGCCGCTCGAGGTGGGTCCAGGCCCGCACGAGGCGCGTGCGCTGGTAGGAAAGCGCCGCCATCTCGACCTGCAGCACACCTTCGCGCGTCGCGGCCCGGTCGCTGAAAATCTCAAGGATCAGCCCGGTCCGGTCGAGGATCTTGATATCCCAGGCCTTTTCCAGGTTGCGTTGCTGTACCGGTGTCAGGGGCCCATCAACCAGCACCAGATCAGCCTCGGCGGCGCTGATCGCCTCTTTCAGTTCCTCGCGCTTGCCCTTGCCAAAGAGCCGCCCGGCGTCGGGTTTGCGCAGCCGCACGACCTGTGCGCCCGCGACCTCGAGATCCGGCAGTGCATGGGCGAGCGAGACCGCCTCTTCGAGCGCAAGATCAGGGTCGCGCGCCCGGTCGGCGCCGACAATCTCGGGGTGGATGACCCAGGCCCGGGTGATCGGGCGCGCATGTTCCTTCAATTGGCGTCGTCACCGTCATAGAGGTTCACGGGCTGCGATGGCATGATCGTCGACACGGCATGCTTGTAAACCAGCTGCGATTGACCGTCGCGCCGCAGCAGAATGCAGAAATTGTCGAACCAGGTGATCACACCTTGCAGCTTGACCCCGTTGATCAGGAATACCGTGACCGGGATCTTGGTCTTGCGCACCTGATTGAGAAACGCGTCCTGCAAATTTTGCCGATCAGAAGCCATTCAATATCCTGCCTTTTTTTCTTGCGCACGCCGCGTATCGACGCGTCTTTCAACCCTGACACGCGAGCGAGTATGTCCTGCCAGCGCGTGAGTTTCCAGCCCAAAATTGCGCGCCCGGTCAATCCCGCCAGACCGTGGGGTTGAGCAGCGCGATCAGCGCGAGCGTCTCCAGCCGGCCCAGCACCATTGCCGTCGCATAAACGAGTTTCGCCCCCTCGCCCAGTTGTGCCAGGCGGATCGGCTCTTCGCTGGCGGCATGAATCAACGGGCCGGTGGTCGACAGCCCCGACAGGGCGAGGATCAGCGCAGATTCGAAGGTCTGACCAAAGAGCGCAAGCACGGCGGTCAGCGCGGTCAGCGTCAGCGCGAAGAGCATGAAGAAGATCCAGGCGATATAGGCGCCTTGCCGCCGGATGCGCCGTCCCGGCCCCGAGGCGCGCCCGACCGAGGAGGGATGAATGAGCCGCTCAACTTCGCGTTGGCCATGCAGATAGAGGGCATAGACCCGCAACAGCTTTACCCCGCCCGCCGTGGTGGCCACGCCGCCGCCCACCAGGGCCAGCCCCATCAGAATGAGCCCCGGCGTCTTGAGCCCGGACCAGTCGCGGGCCGCCTGCCAGTCGGCGCTCTCAAATCCGGTGGTCGACAGGAACGACAGCACCGTGAACACCGCCCCCCAAAGCGCGCTCAGCACACCTGCCCAATCGGCAGGATCGGCCACCTCGTAGGCCCCGATCCAGTGCCGCAGGAACAGCAGCATCGGCACCCCCGCCACGATCATCAGGCCCAGCCGGAACTCGGGGTCGTAGAGCAGCCCCTGCCGCACCGTCGGCACCGTGTCCGACGAGAAGGTGAGCCGCGACAGCGAGAAGATCAGGAACAGGAAGATCGCGAACTCCCCGGCAAATCCCGAGACCCCGTTCTGCAGGCCACCGATCGACGAAATACCACTGGTCGACATCGTCGACATCGCGTGCACGGCCGCCACGAAGGCGCGCTCGCCGCCCGCCATGAGAATGATCCAGAGCGCCGCCGTCAGCCCGATATAGACCGGCCCGAGGGTGAGCGTGATCTGTGCCAGCCGCCGCGCCGGGCTGGCCCGCTGGAACCGTCCCAGCAGGGCGTCGTCCTGCCCCGGTTCGGCGCGCACCGTAACCTCGAACCCGCCAAGACTCATCGGCGCGAGCACCGCGGAAGCGGAAATCCAGATCAGCAATCCCCCCGACCAGCCGACAATGGCGCGCCACAGGTGCAGGCTGTCCGTGATCCGCCCCGGCACACCAAAGAGCGTGGCGCCTGTGGTGGTGAAACTCGACACCATCTCGAAATAGGCATTGAGATAGGTGGTCGTCTCGACCCCTTCATAGAACGGCAGCGCCAGGTAGAGCGGCAGCAGCAGATAGGCCAGCAGCAGCGAGGCGAGGTTTTGCGCGTCGGTCATCTCTCGGGCCGCATCGCGTCCCGACATCGCCAGCCCGATCACCACGACCAACGCCAGCCCCAGGAGCCCCGAGTTGCCAAACGCAAGCGCCACGCTTGTGTCGCCACGCATCAACGCGTCGACCATCGGCAGGAACATCAACAGACCGGCAACACCGGCGAGGATCAGGATAAGCGGAAATCGCAGGAGACGCGCGGTCATCGGATCAGAAATAGTCGATCGAGACCTGCAGCAGCTTTTCGACCGCTGCCACATCTGCCGCAAGCGCAAAGATCACCACCGCATCTCCGGCCTCGATCCGCAATCCGCCGCGCGGCTTGTGGATCTTGTCACCCTTCTTAACGCCACCGATCAGCACGCCTTCGGGAAAGTCGATATCGCGCAACGCCGCCCCGGCGATGGACGAGGTCGACATCACTTCGGCCTCGATCACCTCGGCCTCGGCATCGCCGATGGAATAGACACCGCGCACACGCCCGTGTCGGATATGGCGCAGGATTGAACTGACGGTGGTGGCGCGTGGGTTGATATAGGCGTCGATGCCCAATGGATCGAGCAAGGGCACCATCGTGGGATCGTTGATCAGCGATATCGCGAAGGGGCAGCCCTCGGACTTGGCGCGCACCGCCGCGAGCATGTTGGTCTTGTCGTCATCAGTCACCGCCAGCACCGCGTCGGCCCGCGAGATCCCGGCCTCAGAAAGCAGCGCGGCGTTCAGCCCGTCGCCATTCAGCACGATGGTCCGTTCCAGCGCATCCGCCGCGCGTTCGGCACAGGCGCGGTTCTTTTCGATCACCTTGGCGCGGATACGCCCGCCGGGGCGCCGCTCCAGCGCCTGCGCGACCGCAAGACCGATGTTGCCACCGCCGATGATGACCACGCGCTCTTGCTTCTTTTGCGACTTGCCGAACACCTCAAGCGTGCGCGGTACGTCCTCAACCGGGGCGAAGAGATAACACTCGTCGCCCTCGAACAGCTGATCGCCCGACTCGGGCGCAAAGAGCCGCCCCTCACGGCGCACCGCCAGGACCACGACCCTCAGCGTCGAGAACAGGTCACTCAATTGCCGGAGCGGCGTGTTGAGCACCGGGCAATCCTCTTCCAGCCGGATCCCCATGAGCTGGGCGCTGTCGTCCATGAAGGTCACGGTATCAAAGGCAGCAGGCGCCGCAAGCCGCTGCAACGCGGCCTGCGCGACCTCGCGCTCGGGGCTGATCACCACGTCGATGGGCATGTGATCGCGGCGGTAGAGATCGGAATAGATCGCGTCGAGATAGGACTGGCTGCGCAGGCGGGCGATCTTGCGCCGGATGTCAAAGACCGAATGCGCCACCTGGCAGGTCACCATATTGACCTCGTCCGAATAGGTGGCGGCAATGATCATGTCGGCATCGCGTGCGCCCGCGCGGTCCAGCACATCCGGATAAGAGGCAAAGCCGGTGAGCCCCTGCACATCGAGCGTGTCGGTGGCCCGGCGCACTAGATCGGGATTGTTGTCCACGACCGTGACATCGTTGCGTTCGCCCGACAGATGCCGGGCGATCTGCCAGCCCACCTGACCGGCCCCGCAGATGATGACCTTCATGTCTCTTGCCTCATCCTGTCTGACGCCGCTGCATGACAGAAGGGTCAGATGCGGTCAATTGCTTTGTCCCCGGCGCGTGGCCCGGCTATGATGCGACTATGACCCGGATCGCTCGCCTTTCTCTCGCCTGCCTCGTGCTGCTTGGTGCCTGCGCACCGCCCGCGCTTTATCACAAGCCCGGGGCCGCCCCCGCGCAGATCGAGGCCAACCTGACCACCTGCCTTGTCTCGGCCCTGAATCAGGTGCCGCGCGACATCCGCACGCGCTACATTCCCGCTCAATATGCGCCTTACCGCTACTGCAACTCACGTGGCCAATGCTATACCCGCCACCGGTTGATCAGCCCGGCACGCACCGAAAGCTATGACGCCAATGAGGGCCTGCGCGCCCGCGTCACCGAGCAATGCATGGCGCAGGCGGGGTATCGTCCGGTATCACTGCCGCAATGCGACCCGGACCGGGTGCGCGCGGCTCAGATCGCTGCGGACGCCCCGCAGCCGCGCCTTGACGCCACAAGCTGCACGCTGCGCCTGCCTACGGGTGAATGGCGGATCGTGACGCCGGGCGGGACATAGGCGCAAACGGCGCTTTTCAGATGCAATCCGTCGCTGTGTCGAAGGCGGCTTGCACAACCCTGCGGTAATCACGTAAACGTGACTTTGGCTTCATTCTCCGGTGCGACGCTGCATAACGGGTATGCAAAGACGCCGCTTGTAGAATGAAGCGTGACCGCCATATGCGGCTCACTTTAACCGTTTCCCAGTCCCGAACAATCTTCACAAGAGGTGTCCAAAGGTTTGCCTACAACGTCCTCGCCGTCCCCTTCCTTCGCACGCATTTACGATGACTTGCGCGTTGTTCTGACCGTACAGCGCTGCGGCTCCATGACCAATGCCGCAAGTGAGATCGGAACCACCACCTCCACTGTTTCGCGACAGATTGCCCGGCTACGTGAAACGCTCGGCATATACCCATTTGTCAAATCCGATGGTGATTGGCAGCTCAACCCCGCTTTGCGGGATCTGGTCACGGCGTTCGAGCAGGCCGACGGTATGCTTGAAAGCGAGTTGGCGCGCCTGCAAAGCTATCAGCCAACCGCGCGGCGGGACGTCAAGATCGGGGCACCACCAACGGTTCTGTCACACATGCTATGCGAGGGGATGAACGCGTTCGTACGAGCCAATGCGGGCATCCGCCCGGTGCTCGAAAGCCGCGTTCTGGAAAGCGGGCTTGGCACCACCGATATCAGCGTCGTGTTTCACCCGCCTGAATCCGGACGCGTGCGGGTCAAACGCTGCGGCGTGCTGGATTTCGCGCTCTTCGCCCCCAGAGGCTGGCGCAATGGCGATGGATGGGTCTCTCTCGGAGAGCGCTTGGCCGGGCCTTACATCCAGGCGCGCCGGCATTTCTTCAACAGCGATCCCACGGTGCTCGTTGACAGTTTTCCACAAGCGATACGGGTCATGCGCGACATCGGTGTGGCGGGAGCATTGCCGGTCATCATTGCCGCACAAGAGCCCGATCTTGAATTGATCGGCCCTGCCGGCCTCGACGTCACGCGCGATCTTTACGTGATCCACCATGAAACCCGAAGCGCCGATCCTGACATCCGCGCAACGGTGAACTGGGTCAGCACGCAACTGACTGAGGCGAAACGCAAAACGCGCGAGTTGCGCGAAACGCAAGATCGCTTTTGCGATAGCCTTGCTTGAAGTGAACACCTCTTGGTTGCACAGTGCGCTTAAAAATAAGCAATCGAGGCAGACATGATACAGGCATCCGGCACGGCTGGTCTTCTCAGCCGACTATACCTTGCGGCATTCTTTGCATCGCACGTGACCCACACCCTGGCCCCCGGCGCGTTAAAGACGTGGAGCGGGACCACAGCGCACGCTCTGCACACGGGCGATCCCTGGATGGATATCGCCGTGGCAGCAGTCCTGAGCCTTGTTGTGATCTGGTTGACGCTTGGCGTGCGTAGCCGGATCGTGGCGCTGATCGGCTTTGTGATCTGCACCGCGACGATCCTCTTGCATGGCAACGCATGGATAAATCCCACGGCGGTCGATCTATGGACCTGGCCGCGTGTGACCGCACTGGTGGCGGTTCTGATCCTTGCCATCACCGGTGGCGGGACATGGCGGCTCTATTCCGGGGGCTGGCGCGTCAGCCAGTCGATCTGATCGTCGCGACCGGTTGCGCGTCAGCCAAGCGCGTAACCGGCCCCGCGCACGGTGCGCAGAGGATCATCGCCACCATGCTGGCACAGCGCCTTGCGCAGACGCCCGATATGCACATCCACGGTGCGGGTATCGACATAGATGTCGCGGCCCCAGACCCGGTCGAGCAGT
Source organism: Roseovarius sp. (assembly GCF_040219995.1). Lineage (GTDB taxonomy): Bacteria > Pseudomonadota > Alphaproteobacteria > Rhodobacterales > Rhodobacteraceae > Roseovarius. The sequence continues at coordinate 717,513 of NZ_JAVJUC010000014.1, forward strand.
TGCTCGCGCGACCAGACGCGACCGGGCTTTTCCATGAAGGTCGAGAGCAGCCGGAACTCGGTCGGGCCCAGCTTCAGCGCCTTGTCGGAGCGTGTGACACGGTGGGTCTCGGCATCCAGAACGATATCGTCATATTCCAGCCGCTCGCCCACCGTGGCGGGCCGCGTGCGGCGCAGTTGCGCGCGCACCCGCGCCATCAGTTCGACCAATGAATAGGGCTTGATCACATAGTCATCGGCACCGGTTTCCAGCCCGCGCACCCGGTCTACCTCTTCGGAACGCGCCGAGAGCATGATGATCGGAATGGCGCGCGTCTCGGAGCGGGTCTTGAGCTGGCGGCACACCTCGATGCCCGACACATTGGGCATCATCCAGTCGAGCACGATGATATCGGGCGGCATTTCCGACACCATCAACAGCGCCTCCTCGCCATTGCTGGCGGTGACGACGCGGAACCCGTCCGCTTCAAGGTTATAGCCCAGCACCTCGCGCTGCGCGGGCTCATCCTCAACCAGCAGCACGGTGGGTTGATCGGCGGACATCGGCAGTCTCTCCTGTGTCAGGCTTTGATATCGGGCGCGATGCTGGGATCGACCGAGGTCGTGTCCCCCTTGGGTCGCGGATCCTCGGGCATTTCGCCCGACACCAGATAGATCACCTGCTCGGCGATGGAGGTCACAAGATCGCCCATCCGCTCGGTATTCTTGGCGATGAAATGCAGATGCATGCAGGGCGTGATGTTGCGCGGGTCTTCCATCATGAAGGTCAGGAATTCGCGGAAGATCGCGTTATACATCTGATCGACATCCTGATCGCGGTGCATCACCTCGAGCGCCAGATCGGCATCACGCTGGATATAGGCATCGAGAATGTCCTTGAGCATCTCCTCGACTTCACGCGCCATCCGGCGCAGCGCAGCCGGAGAGCCATTGACCGGGGCCATGCTGGACAGGACCGAGGTGCGCTTGGCCATGTTCTTGGCATAGTCGCCGATCCGCTCGAGGCTGGCGGAAATCTTGATCACCGTCAGCACCAGCCGCAGGTCGCGCGCGGTCGGCGCGCGCAGGGCGATGACGCGGGCGGCTTCCTCGTTGATCTGCTCTTCAAGCGCGTCGATGGCCTTGTCGCGGCCGCGCACTTCCTCGGCCAGTTCCTCGTCGCGGGTTTCGAGCGAGCGGGCGGCGTCAGCGATGGCGCGTTCGACCATGCCGCCCATCTTCATGATTTGCGCCTGAATGGTTTCGAGATCCTGGTCGAAGGACGAGACGATATGCTGCTGGTCTGACATTGGAATGATCCTGATCCTGGCCTCAGCCGATGCGCCCGGTGATGTAGCTTTCGGTCCGCTCATCTTCGGGATTGGTGAAAATGTGGCCGGTCTCGCCGTATTCCACGAGATTGCCGAGATGGAAAAACGCGGTTTTCTGGCTGACGCGCGCGGCCTGCTGCATGGAGTGGGTGACGATCACCACGGAATAGTCCTGCCGCAACTCGTCGATCAGTTCCTCGACCTGCGCGGTGGCGATCGGGTCGAGCGCCGAGCACGGCTCGTCCATCAACAGCACCTCGGGGGCGGTAGCCACGGCGCGCGCGATGCACAGGCGCTGCTGCTGGCCGCCAGACAGACCGGTGCCGGGCTGGTCGAGCCGGTCCTTGGCCTCATTCCACAGCGCGGCGCGGCGCAAGGATTTCTCGACGATCTCGTCAAGATCCGCCTTGGTCCGCGCAAGCCCGTGGATGCGGGGGCCATACGCCACGTTGTCATAGATCGACTTGGGGAACGGGTTGGGCTTCTGGAACACCATCCCCACCTTAGCGCGCAACTGCACCGGGTCGACGCGCTTGTCATAGATGTCCTGCCCGTCGAGCAGGATATCACCCTCGACCCGGCAGATGTCGATCGTGTCGTTCATCCGGTTGATGCAGCGCAGGAAGGTCGACTTGCCACAGCCCGAGGGGCCGATGAAGGCGGTCACGGTCTTGTCGAGGATATCCACATCCACGTCCTTGATGGCGTGGGTGTCGCCATAATAGACCTGCACGTTGCGCGCGGCGATCTTGATGTTGTCTTGGGTCACTTTGCTCTCCGCGAGATTGGGGGCATCATACATGGTCTCAATCCTTTCCTACCATTTCCGCTCGAACTTGCTGCGCAGAAAGATGGCGATGGCGTTCATGGCGATCAGGAAGGTCAGCAGGACCAGAATAGCGGCCGAGGTGCGGCTGACAAACCCGCGTTCGGGGCTGTCGGCCCAGATGAAGATCTGCGTGGGCAGCGCCGTGGCACTGTCGAGCGGCGATCCGGGGGCCGAGGTGATGAAGGCGTTCATCCCGATCAGCAGCAGCGGTGCTGTCTCGCCCAATGCCTGTGCGAGGCCGATGATCGTGCCGGTCAGGATGCCGGGCATCGCAAGCGGCAGGACATGGCTGAACACCACCTGATGCTTGGACGCGCCCACCCCGAGGGCCGCTTCGCGGATCGAGGGCGGCACCGCCTTCAATGCTGCGCGGGTCGCGATAATGATCGTCGGCATGGTCATCAGCGCCAGCGTCATGCCACCAACCAGCGGGGCCGAGCGCGGCATGCCGAACCAGCCCAGAAACACCGCCAGAGCCAACAGACCGAAGACAATGGACGGCACCGCGGCCAGGTTGTTGATATTGACCTCGATAATATCGCTCCACTTGTTCTTGGACGCAAATTCCTCAAGGTAGATCGCCGCCCCGATACCAAGCGGGAAAGAGATCAGGAAGCAGACCAGCAATGCCCAGAAACTACCGACCAACGCACCTTTGAGGCCGGCAAGCTCCGGAAATCGCGAGTCGGCATTGGTAAGAAGCGCCCAGTTGATCGGCTGGGTGATGACGCCCGCCTCTTCCAGCGTCTCGAACCATCCAATCTGACGATCCGAGAGCTTGCGCTGGTTTTCAGGGCTGTCACGATCGACCATGCCCTTTGCAAGCTGATCGTAATCATCCGAGGTGGGCACGGTCACGCTGATTGTCTGCCCGATCAGGTCGGGGTTTTCCACGACCTGATCCCGCAGGCGAAACTGCGCTCCGTTCGACAGGATGGTTTCCAGCTTGCGCAGGTCGGCACGGCCCTCCACGTCAGGAAAATACTGCTGTAGACTTGCCAGTAGCACATCGTCAAATCCGCCGCGCGGCAACCCATCGACCGGAATTTCCTCAGGGTCGACGAAGACCTCGACCTGAATATGGGTCTGGGTGAAGGCCTTGTATCCACTGCTGACCAGCGAGGCGATCAAGATGAACAGCATGATCGCGGCAAAGCTGATCGCGGCGATGCCAAGTCCTTGCAGCATCGTCTGGTGGCGGTTGCGCTTTTTCATCAGCGCGCTGCCGGACGAGGCGATGGAGGACGGCGGGGTTGCGGAAATATCGGTCATGTCCTTGGGTCCTCAGTCATAGGCTTCGCGGTACTTGCGCACGATGCGCAGCGCGAAAATGTTGATCACCAGCGTGACGATGAAGAGCATCATGCCAAGCGCGAAGGCGGCGAGCGTCTTGGGGTTGTCGAAGGACGTATCGCCGATCAGCAGGGTCACGATCTGCACCGTGACCGTGGTCACGCTATCGAGCGGATTGATCGTCATCTTGGCGATGAGGCCCGCAGCCATCACCACGATCATCGTCTCGCCAATGGCGCGGCTCACGGCCAGCAGGACACCGCCCACGATACCCGGGATCGCCGCCGGAAAGAGCACATTGGTCATCATCTCCGCGCGCGTCGCCCCGAGACCGAGCGCACCGTCGCGCAGTGATTGCGGCACTGCCGACAGCGCATCATCGGCAAAGGACGAAATGAACGGAATGAGCATGATGCCCATCACGCTGCCCGCCGCAAGCGCGGTGTTCGGCGAGACGTCGAGCCCGATCGCCTGGCCGAAACTGCGGATCGCCGGGGCCACCACGAGGATGGCGAAGAACCCGTAAACCACCGTCGGAACACCGGCGAGAATTTCGAGGAAGGGTTTCGCGATGGAGCGGAAGCGTTTGGGCGCGAATTCATTGAGATAGATCGCTGACATCAGGCCGATAGGCACGGCAAGAAACAGCGCGATCACCGTGATCACCAGCGTACCCACCATCACCGGCAACCAGCCGAACGCACCCTCGGCCGCGACCTGATCCTCGCGCAGCGGGATCTGCGGTTCCCAGTTGGTGCCGAACAGGAACTCCCAGACCGAGACTTTCTCGAAAAACCGGAAGGTCTCAAACATCAGGGACGCGATGATGCCGATGGTGACAAAAATCGCCACAACCGAGCAGAAGATCATCAGCCCCGACACGATCCGCTCGACGCCATGGCGCGCCCGGAACTCCGCAGCCACCTTACGGCGCGAGAAGAAAAGCAAGGCCAGCGAGACCGCCAGCACCGTCACCAGCAAGAGCTGCCCACTGCGGGCATTCAGCGTGACATATCGCTCGGCCGCGTCCAGCTTCCACTGCTCGGGCGTGCCGAATATCGAGCCCCCGGCGATGGATTTGATCTCGGCGACGATCAACTGCACCGCGCCGGTGCCAAGCCCCTCAAGCCGCTCTGAAATACCGGCCTTGAGGATCAGGTCGATCACCGGGCCCTCGAGCACCAGCCACAACAGAATGAGAACGATGACCGGCACAAGGATCATCAGCAGAGAGTAGAAGCCGTGAAAGCCTGTCAGGGAATGGAGACGTGCTCCGCCGTTCCTGATTGCCGTGGCCGCCTGACGGTTCCAGACATATCCGACGATGGAAAGAATGAGGAGGCAGAGAAAGGCTGCAGTGGTCATATCGCCCTCGATCCGGGTAAAAGAAACCGCCCGGCCGTGAACAGCCGGGCGGCCATGTTGTCAAAGCCGCTTAGGACGCCTTCGGTTCCATGTTGACGGCCTCGATGGCCTCATTGCGCTCTTGCTCGCGCTTCTTGTCACCCAGCGGAACCATGCCGCGCTCGGACAGGTAGCCGCCCGGGCCCATGGATTCTTCGGACGTGTACTCTTCGATGAATTCCTGCAGGTTCGGGATCACACCGCGATGCGCGTTCTTGACGTAGAAGAACAGCGGGCGCGAGATGCCGTACTCGCCGCTTTCGATGGTGTCGAAGCTGGGCGTGACGCCACCGATAGCAACGGCCTTGAGCGTGTCCTGATTCTCGAAGAGGAACGAGTAGCCGAAGATACCGACCGCGTTGGCATCAGCATTCAGGCGCTGAACGATCAGGTTGTCATTCTCGCCGGCTTCGACGAAGGGGCCGTCCTGACGCAGACGCGCGCAGTTCTCTTCTGCCCAGTCCTCGCCCTTGTCGGCGATCATCGGAAGTTCCATGCAGCCTTCGACGATGGCCAGTTCAACGAACGCGTCGCGCGTGCCCGAAGTCGGCGGGGGGCCGTAGGCGAGGATTTCTTCGTCCGGCAGGCTGGAGTCGACGTCCGACCACTTCATGTAGGGGTTGGCGACCATTTCGCCGTCGACCGGCACTTCAGCGGCGAGACCAAGATAGACCTGCGTTTTGGTCATGTCCCAGTCGTGCTCGCTGTCACGCGACACGGCGATCGACAGACCGTCCGAGCCGATCTGCACTTCGGTGATGTCGGTCACGCCGTTTTCCTGGCAGAGTTCGTATTCGGAGGCCTTCATGGCGCGCGACGCGCCGGTCAGGTCGGCATGCGCCTCACCGATGCCGCCGCAGAAGATCTTCATGCCGCCGCCGGTGCCGGTCGATTCGACGATGGGCGACGGTGCGCCGGTGTTGTTGGCAAACTGCTCAGCGGCAGCCTGGCTGTAGGGGAACACGGTGGACGAGCCGACGACGCGGATTTCGTCACGTGCCTGCGCCGCGCCAGCGGCCAGTGCGGCCAGAGCGGCAGCGGAAACGGTGGTTTTGAGAAGAGACATGGATTGCTCCCAGATTGGTTTCACGGGGCCACCCGGCAGGGCGACCTTGGGGGCGGTGCTAAGCACTTTCAGCGACGCTTTTGTTACACTTATGTAACCGTTTTATGACAGTCGCGGATTTGCCGGAAATCGTTGGAAAAAAGGGCTCAGGCGATCCAGCGCGGCAGGATCACGGTGAATTCGCTGCCCTCGCCGGGGGTCGAGGAGATTCGCAGCCGCCCGCGGTGGCGGTTCACGATATGCTTGACGATCGCCAGCCCAAGCCCGGTGCCCCCCATCTCGCGCGAGCGGTGCGTATCGACGCGGTAGAAGCGTTCCGTCAGGCGCGGGATATGCAGCGGGTCGATCCCCGGCCCGGTATCGCGCACCCGCGCCACGATGGCGGGCATGCGCAGGGTGGCGTCCTTGGGATGCCGGTCGAGCGTGATGGTGATTCGGTTCTCCGCCCCGCCATATTTGATCGCGTTCTCGATCAGGTTGGTGAAGACCTGTTGCAGCTGATCGGCATTGCCGGGCGCCTGCATGCCCTCGCCGCTCTCGAAGATCAGTTCCGTACCGCGTTCGCGCGCCAAGGGTCGCAGCATGTAGACGACCGAACCGATCACCTCCGAAAGATCCACCGCCTCGCGCGGGCGCACCCGTTCCTCGCCCTCGACCCGGCTGAGCGACAAGAGATCGCGCACCAATCGCTCCATCCGCGCGGCCTCATTCTGCATGATGCCCAGAAACCGGTCGATCGCGGTCTCGTCGCGGCGCGCAGGGCCCTGCAGCGTCTCGATGAACCCCATCAGCGCGGTGAGCGGCGTGCGCAACTCGTGGCTGACATTGGCGACGAAATCGCGGCGCATCTGTGCGGCCTGCTCGCGCTCGGTCATGTCCTCGAACGACACCAGAACCCCGCGCGTGCTGTCGGTCTCGACATAGGCGACATGCACCTCGAAGCTGCTGTCGCGCCCGGCCTCGGAAATCTGGTAGCTCGTCTTGCGCCGGGCGCGGTCGCGCAGCGTGGCCTCGATCGCCTCCAGCACATCGGGCTGGCGCAGGGCGGTCAGGAAATGCCGCCCGACAATGCCCTGCCCCATCATCTCCAGCGCGGCGTCATTGGCCGACGCGATGCGCTCGTCCGGGCCAATCAGCAGCGCCGCGAGCGGCATACCCGCCAGAACCGAGGCCAGACCCTTCATGGCGCTTCAGACCTCGCTCAGCCCGGCGCGAAACCGGCGCATGTTCTGCTGGTAATGCAGCGCGCTCGCCTTCAGGCCCTCGATGGCGGCCTCATCAAGGCTGCGGATCACCTTGCCCGGCGCACCCATCACAAGGCTGCCATCGGGGATTTCCTTGCCCTCGGTAATGAGCGCGCCCGCACCGATCAGGCAGTTGCGCCCGATCCGTGCACCATTGAGCACCGTCGCCCCCATGCCAATGAGAGAATTCTCGCCGATGGTGCAGCCATGCAGCATCGCCTTGTGACCGATGGTGCAACCCGCACCGATCACCAGCGGATAGCCCATATCGGTATGCATCACGGTGTTTTCCTGCACATTCGTGCCGGTGCCGATATGGATTACCTCATTGTCCCCGCGCAGCGTGACGCCGAACCAGACCGAGGCACCGTCTTCCAGAACGACCTTGCCGATCAGGTTGGCATCGGGGGCGACCCAGGTATCCCCGGCGATCTCGGGGCTGTGGCCGTCAAGCGTGTAGATGGTCATAGCGTCTCCTCGAATTCGGCTTGCAGGTGGCGGACATGATCGGTCAGCCAGGGTTGCTGGCCACGGCGCAGGCGGGTGGCCTCGATGATCGTCCTCAGGCGCGCCTCGGTGGCGTCCAGATCGTCGTTCACCAGCACGAAATCATAGCCGTCCCAATGGCTGATCTCGTCCCAGCTTTTCTGCATGCGGCGCGCGATCACGTCGGGGCTGTCCTGTCCCCGTGTCTCCAGCCGTCGGTGCAGTTCGCGAATCGAGGGCGGCAGCAGGAAGATCGACAGCGTATGCGCCCCAAGCGCCGAGTTGCGGATCTGCTGGGCGCCCTGCCAGTCGATATCAAAAAGCACATCGCGCCCGGCATTGATCGCGGTCTCGACCGGTCCCTTGGGCGAGCCATAGAAATTGCCGAAGACATGGGCATGCTCGAGCATCTCGCCCGCCGTCACGTCGCGCTTGAACCGCTCCTCGCTCAGGAAATGGTAATCCTGCCCATCGACCTCCCCCTCGCGCGGGGTGCGCGTGGTGGCGGACACCGAAAAGGAAATCGTCGGGTCCCAGTCACGCAGTCGTCGCGACAGCGTGGATTTGCCCGCGCCCGACGGCGAGGAGAGAATGATCAACAACCCGCGCCGGTCCGTCATCGCGTCGCTTCCCCTGTCTTCATCTTGCCAAAAATATCCATTCCGCCCTTTGTGGCGCGCGTCTCATTCGACATTCTGCACCTGTTCGCGCATCTGGTCGATCACCGTCTTGAGCGCGAGGCCGATCTCGGTGAGGCCCGCATGTTGCGCCTTGGAGCACAGCGTATTGGCCTCGCGGTTGAATTCCTGAGCCAGAAAATCCAACTTGCGCCCAATCGGCCCGCCCTTGGCCAAGAGCACGCGCGCCGCGCCCACATGGGTGCGCAGGCGGTCGATTTCCTCGGTCACGTCCAGCTTCACGGCCAGTATCGCGAGTTCCTGTGCGACGCGCGCGGGGTCGGACTCGGGCGCGGTCTCGCTGATCCGCGCGAGGGCAGCGCGATGCTGGCGGGCGATATCCTCCTGCCGGGTGACGAGAAGATCGGCTGCGGCCTCGGTCAGCCGCGCGATCTCGTCGAGATGTCCAGCCAGCACGATGCCAAGCGCGGCCCCCTCATCGGCTCGCATGGCGACAAAGCTTTCCAGCACCGGCTCGAAATCCGCGAGGATCGCCTGCCCGAGGCCGACCGTATCGGGATCGGGCGGCGCAGTCTCCAGCACCCCGCGCAGCGCCAGCACATCGGCGGCATTCGCGGGTGCCAGCGTGATGGCCTGCGCCATGGCGCGCGCCTCGACCTCGGCCATTGCAGCCAGCACCGCATCGAGTGCTGCGGAATCGAGCCCGACCGTAGCCGCCTCGGCCCCGCCCCGCACGCGCAGGCTCACGGTGACATTGCCCCGGCCAAGCGCCGACGTCAGACGCGTACGCAGCCCCGCCTCCAGCCCCTCGATCCAGTCTGGCACCCGCAGGCGCAGATCAAGCCCCTTGCCATTGACACCGCGCAACTCCCAGGCCCAGGCGTGATCCGCATGGCATCCCTGTCGGGTGGCAAAGGCGGTCATTGAATGGATCATGAGCGTCGGGCCTCTGGGCAGGAGCAATGAATGTCCCTCTCCTAGAGCGCCCGCGCCGGGCTGGCAAGCCGCTCTGCCACAGAAGCACACTCGGCGGCCAAGCCGCGAGAGGTTAACCAATACCTTCAAATTTTAGACACTTGCGAGACAATTTGTGCCAATCTCAACGCACCGCACGCAGCCTCAGAGTCGGCTTAACGCGGCGCATGAAGGCTGTCACCGATCAGCCAAGGATGCGACACCGGTGACGAGACACGACAAGAGGATGATGCCATGCGCGATGACGCAAGACCGATGGAGACCGCGAGGCCAGAGCCACGCGTGGAGGCACATCTGCGGGCATTGCACGCCTATTGGAACGAGGCGCGGCGTGGGCAGGATGTACCCAAGCGCGCCGATATCGACCCGCGGCGGATCGAGCCGCTCTTGTCCAACGCCTTCATCGCCGAACGCATCGCGCCGGGGGTCACCCGGCTGCGGGTGGCGGGAATGCACCTGAGCGAAATTATGGGCATGGAGGTGCGCGGCATGCCGCTGTCGTGCCTGATCGCGCCGCCTGCGCGCGACACCTTCGCACTGCATTTGGTCGATCTCTTCGAAGGGCCCGCCACCTTGCGGATGGAGTTGCGCAGCCCCGGCAGCCTTGGTCGCCCCGAGATGGGTGCCACCTTGGTGATGTTGCCCCTGCGCAGCGACCTGGGTGATGTCTCGCGCGCGCTCGGCTGCCTCGTGACCCGAGGGGCCTCGGGCCGCGCACCGCGCCGGTTCGAAATCAAGACCTGCCGGTCAACCTCTGTCGCCGGGATCGAGGACGCGGGCGGCTTGCTTCAGGTCCTTCCCGGCGGGCTCAGCGGCACGGTTCGCGGACGCGGCAGCAAACGCGGTTGCGCGTATCTCTAACTGGTAAGATAGCGGCGAAGGCCCTTGCAAGGGCCTTCCACCGCGCTTTGCAAAGCACGGACCAAGCCGTTTGCAAACGGCTTGGCGCTCCGGTCGCGGGCGGCGCGGTCTATCAGACCGCCTGCGCCTGCTTGCGGTCGTCGCGCAACGCCTTGAGTTCCTCGGCCACGAGGAACGCAAGCTCCAGCGATTGCGAGGCGTTGAGGCGCGGATCGCAGGCGGTGTGATAGCGATCGCTGAGATTTTCATCCGACAGTGCCCGCATGCCGCCGGTGCATTCGGTCACGTCCTGCCCGGTCATCTCGAAATGCACCCCGCCCGGGATCGTGCCTTCGGCGCGGTGGATGCCGAAGAATTCCTGCACCTCGCGCAGCACCGCCTCGAAGGGCCGGGTCTTGTAGCCGGTGGCCGATTTGATCGTGTTGCCATGCATCGGATCACAAACCCAGAGCACCTTCGCGCCTTCTTCCTCGACTGTGCGGATGAGGCGCGGCAGGTTGTCGGCGACCTTGCCCGCGCCGAACCGCGCGATCAGCGTGAGCCGCCCCGCCTCATTGCCCGGATTGAGCGTCGCCAGCAGCCGCTTGAGATCCTCGGAGGTCATCGTCGGGCCGCATTTCAGGCCAATGGGGTTCTGCACGCCGCGCAGGAACTCGACATGTGCACCGTCGGGCTGCCGGGTGCGGTCGCCGATCCACAGCATGTGACCCGAGCCCGCCAGCCATTTGCCCGAGGTGGAATCGAGCCGCGTCAGCGCCTCTTCGTATTCCAGCAGCAACCCCTCATGCGAGGTGTAGAAATCCACCGTCTGCAGCGTGTGCGCCTGCGCGCTGTCGATCCCCGCCGCCGTCATGAAATCCAGCGCATCAGCGATATGGTTGGCCATTTCGCGATATTTCGCGGCCTTCTCGCTCTCGGTGAATCCCAATGTCCACTGATGCACCTGGTGCATATCGGCATAGCCGCCCTTGGAAAACGCGCGCAGCAGGTTCAGCGTGGCCGCCGCCTGGGTGTAGGCCTGCAGCATCTTTTCCGGGTTGGGGATACGGGCCTCCGGGGTGAAGGCCAGTTCGTTGATGATGTCACCCCGGTAGCTGGGCAGTTCCAGCCCCTCGACCGTCTCGGTGGGCGCGCTGCGCGGCTTGGCGAACTGTCCGGCCATGCGGCCAACCTTCACCACCGGCACCTTGGCACCGTAGGTCAGCACCATCGCCATCTGCAACATCACCTTGAACGTGTCGCGAATGGCATCCGCCGAGAATTGATCGAACGCCTCGGCGCAATCACCGCCCTGCAACAGGAACGCCTCGCCGCGCGAGGCCGCGCCAAGCTGCGATTTCAAACGCCGCGCCTCACCGGCAAAGACCAGCGGCGGATACTGTGTCAGACGGGCCTCGACCGCCGCGAGGGCGGCGGCATCGGTATAGTCCGGCATCTGCACCCGCGGCTTCGCGCGCCAGCCCGATTTCTGCCAATCCGTCATTTCTCAGTCTCCGCTTTATCGAATGTCAGGCCCGGTCTATACTAAAGCCATGCCCAAGAGGCCATACAGGAGTTGCAGGAATCGCCTGCAATCGACACCTCATGTCTTGTCATTCGCGACGTTTTCGTGACACAGGCGAAGGATGGCCGGACTGTCCGGGGATTCGGAAGAGCTATGAAACCTGAGACCGCGAAAATTGATGTCGATGCGCCAAAAGCGCCCAAGCGCTTTATCTTCGTGCTGCTCGACAATTTCACCCTGCTGAGCTTTGCCTCGGCGGTGGAATGCCTGCGCATAGCCAATCGCATGGCCGAGGCGGAACTTTACAGCTGGGCGCTGACCGGGGATACCGAAGATATCGTCACCTGCTCCAACGGCGTTCGCTTCCACGTGGATTTCCCGCTTTCGGAACTCGGCCGAGAGGATGTGGTGATCGTCTGCGGCGGGGTCGACATCCAGAAGGCCGCCACCAAGAAGATGCTCAACTGGTTGCGCCGGGAGGCGCGCCGGGGGCTGCGCATGGGCGGCCTCTGCACCGCCTCCTATGTGCTGGCCAAGGCCGGGCTGCTTGATGGCAAACGCGCGACGATCCACTGGGAAAACCACGACGCCTTTCTCGAGGAATTCGACGAGGTGCAATTGACCAAGTCGGTCTTTGTCATCGACGGCAACCGGATGACCACGGCGGGTGGCACCTCCTCCATCGACCTGATGCTCAATATCATCGCGGACGATCACGGCGAAAAGCTGGCCAATGCGGTGGCCGATCAGCAGATCTATTCCTCGATCCGCACCGATCAGGACACACAACGTCTGAGCGTGCCGACCCGGATCGGTGTGCGCCACCCCAAGCTGAGCCAGGTCATCCAGATGATGGAGGCCAATATCGAGGACCCGATCAGCCCCTCGATTCTCGCGCGCGAGGTGGGTATGTCCACGCGCCAGCTGGAGCGGCTGTTTCGTCGCTACCTCAGCCGCAGCCCCAAACGATATTACATGGAACTGCGCCTGCAAAAGGCGCGCAACCTGTTGATGCAGACCGACATGACGGTGATCAACGTGGCCCTCGCTTGCGGCTTTGCGAGCCCGTCGCATTTCTCAAAATGCTACCGCGCGCATTACAACACTACGCCCTACCGCGAACGCGGGGCGCACACGTCACGCCTGTCTGTGTGATGCCAGACGGTGCGGCGCTTTCTTGAAAAGAAAGCGAACCGAAATCTTTTGAAGATTTCGGTCACCCTCAGCGCGTGATCCGATAGGCCGCGCCCTGCCCCACACTCAGGAACCAGATCGCACCATCAGGGGCCTCGACAATGTCGCGCACGCGCGATGTCTCGGGGCTCTCGAACCGCTCAACCTCGCGCAGTGGTGTGCCCTTGAGCCGCGAGATCATGTCGAACTTGAGCGAGCCCACGAAGATATCGCCGCGCCAGTCGGGGAACATGTCACCCTGATAGATCATCATGCCCGAGGGCGCGATGGACGGGTCCCAGTAATGCGCGGGCTGCTTCATGCCCTCCTTGTGGGTGCCCTCGCCGATCTTCGCACCGGAATAGTGCCGTCCGTAGGAAATCACCGGCCAGCCGTAGTTTGCGCCTTTCTCGACGCGGTTCACCTCATCGCCACCACGCGCACCATGCTCGACAACCCAGAGATTACCTGACCCGTCCAGCGCCGCGCCTTGCGGATTGCGATGCCCGTAGGACCAGATTTCCGGCTGCGCGCCAGATGTGTCAACAAAGGGATTGTCCTGCGGCACAGACCCGTCGCGCATGATCCGGATCACCGAGCCGTTCTCGCGGCCAAGATCCTGTGCCGAAGGCCTGTCGCCGCGCTCCCCTATGGTGGCATAAAGATAGCCGTCTGGCCCCTCGACCAGACGCGAGCCGAAATGCCGCCCGCCGGAGGATCCCGGCTCCATCTCGAATATCACCGAGAGGTCACTCAACCGATCCGCACCGGGTGCCAGCCGCGCCCGGGCGATGGCGGTGCCCGCGCCGCCGGACTGAGGCTTGGAATAGCTGAAATAGACCTCGCGACTCTGCGCGAAATCTCGCGGGATCAGCAGGTCGAGCAAGCCACCCTGCCCGCGCGCGGCAATCTCCGGCAGGCCGTTGATCGCGCGGCTTTTCCCATCGTCGATGTGTAGGAGACGCCCGTCGCGCTCGGTGATCAGGAAGCCGCCATTGGGCAGAAAGGCCAGAGACCACGGCGCGTCGAGGCCATCGACCATCTTGGTCACATTGAGCGGTCCGGCGCTCGTATCGAGCGCATGGGCGGGTGCTGCTGCGACACCAATAGCGAAGATGAAAGCGGTGAAACGGGTCATGGAAATCTCCTTTCCCGTCTCAAGATAAGCACCTCAGGCGCGTTTGCCACTCACTTGCGCGATATCGAGCAGATCAAGCACACGCGCCTCGATATCGGACGCATTCAGACGCGCCACCGAGTACATATCCGCCGGGCTCGCCTGATCGATGAAGATATCCGGCAGTACCATGGCGCGGAACTTGAAGCCTTCATCAAACACTTTAGCTTCACTCAGGAAGTGGTTGACATGGCTCGCAAATCCGCCGATAGCGCCTTCTTCGATGGTGATCATCGCCTCATGGTTCTCAACCAGATCGAGGATCAGTGCCTCGTCGAGCGGCTTGGCAAAGCGGGCATCGGCCACGGTCGGCGTGATCCCGCGCGCGCGCAACCCTTCGCTCGCCTCCATCACCTCCTTGAGCCGTGTGCCATAAGACAAGATCGCAACGCGGCTGCCCTCTTGAATGATCCGGCCCTTGCCGATCTCCAGAGGCTCACCGCGCTCGGGCATCGTCACGCCCGCCCCCTCGCCGCGCGGATAGCGAAAGGCAATCGGGCCCTCGTCATGTACCGCCGCCGTGGCGACCATATGCACTAACTCGGCCTCGTCGGCGGCGGCCATCACGACAAATCCCGGCAGGTTGGCAAGAAAGGCCACGTCGAACGCGCCGGCATGGGTGGCGCCGTCCGCCCCCACCAGCCCGGCGCGGTCGATGGCAAAGCGCACCGGCAGGCGCTGAATGGCCACGTCATGGACAACCTGATCGTAACCGCGTTGCAGGAACGTCGAATAAAGCGCGCAAAACGGCTTCATCCCCCCCGCCGCGAGACCGGCGGAAAAGGTCACGGCATGCTGTTCGGCGATACCCACATCGAAACAGCGCGACGGGTAGCGCTCAGAGAACAGATCGAGGCCGGTGCCATCCGGCATCGCCGCCGTGATCGCGCAGATTTTGTCATCGCGCGCCGCCTGATCGAGCAGCGCAGTGGCGAACACCTTGGTATAGCTCGGCGCGTTCGACGGGGCCTTTTTCTGCTCGCCCGTCACCAGATCGAACTTGGCGGTGGCATGGCCGCCATCGCGAGCGTGCTCAGCCGGCGCATAGCCCTTGCCCTTCTTGGTCAGCGCATGAATAAGGATCGGCCCCGTCGCCCGCGCCTTGACCGTACGCAGCACCGGCAAAAGCTGCTCCATATCGTGCCCGTCGATTGGCCCGACATAGGAAAACCCCAACTCCTCGAAGAGCGTACCGCCCACCGTCATGCCCTTGAGCATGTCCTTGGCGCGCCGCGCACCTTCCTGAAAGGGCGGCGGCAGCAGGGAAATCGCCCCTTTGGCGGCAGCCTTGAATTCCTGAAACGGCTCGCCCGCGTAAAGCCGCGAGAGATAGGACGACAGCGCGCCCACGGGCGGCGCGATGGACATCTCGTTGTCATTGAGGATGACGATCAGCCGCTTGCCCAGGTGGCCCGCGTTGTTCATCGCCTCAAACGCCATGCCCGCCGACATCGCTCCGTCGCCGATAATTGCGATGGCGTCGCCATGCCCGGTAGGACAAGCCCCGCCCAGATCACGCGCCACGGCAAAGCCCAGCGCGGCACTGATCGAGGTGGAGCTATGCGCGGCACCGAACGGGTCATAGGGCGACTCGGATCGCTTGGTAAATCCCGAGAGCCCATCCTTTTGCCGGATGGTGCGCATACGGTCGCGCCGCCCGGTCAGGATCTTATGCGGATAGCTTTGATGCGACACGTCCCAGATGATCTTGTCGCGCGGCGCGTCAAAGACATGATGCAGCGCGACGGTGAGTTCCACCACCCCCAGCCCCGCGCCCAAATGCCCGCCGGTTTCCGATACCGCCGCGATGGTCTCGGCGCGCAGTTCCTGCGCAAGTGTCACAAGCTGCCCGTCGCTCAACCGCTTGAGGTCGGCGGGGCTCTCAACCTGATCGAGAAGCGGTGTGGTCGGGCGGTCTGGCATAGGACCCCTCCTTGGGGGAATTGGCTAGCTCTTGCGCGAGATAACGAAGCGGGCAAGCTCCCGCAAGCCGTCGGCACGCTCTCCATAGAAAGATAGAGCGTCACAGGCCAGATCAACAAGGGCTTCCGCGCGGGTTTTCGCCCCCTCAAGCCCCAGAAGGGACACGAATGTGGCCTTGCCCGCCGCGGCATCCTTGCCCACGGCCTTGCCCACCTGCGCGGCATCGCCGGTCACGTCGATCACGTCATCCTGGATTTGAAAGGCGAGGCCAAGCGCGCGGGCATAAGCCAGCAGTGGCGCCGGATCGGCGCGGCCCATGCGGGCCCCCGCCGTGGCCGACCATTCGATCAGCGCGCCGGTCTTGCCCTCCTGCAACGTGATGATCTCATCAAGGGTAAGCGGGGTCTCGGCACTCTCGGCGGAAATGTCGCGGGCCTGCCCCAGCACCATCCCCTGCCCGCCTGCGGCCCGCGCGAGCGTATGGGTCAGCTCGGCGCGCACATCCGCGCCGAGGCCGGTTTGCGGATCGCTCACCATCTCGAACGCCAGCGAGTGCAGCGCGTCGCCCACCAGGATCGCGGTCGCCTCGTCCCACCGCACGTGCACCGTGGGCTGGCCACGCCGCAGATCGTCGTCATCCATCGCAGGCAGGTCGTCATGCACGAGGGAATAGGCGTGCAGCGCCTCAATGGCGCAGGCAGGCCAAAGCGCCACCGCCGTGTCAACGCCATGCAGCCGCGCGCTCTCCATCACCAGAAAGCCGCGAATGCGTTTGCCGCCACGCGTGGCATAACCCATGCCCTCGGTCACCGGACCGGGCGGAAAGGTGCCCAGCACCAGATCAAGCTGCGCCTGAATGGCACCAGCATCGGCGGCGAGCCTTTGCTGCATCCGCGTCAATCGCCCGAAACGGGCTGCGTCCCGGTGGGTTGACCGTCGCTGTCGAGGGTGATCGCGGCAACCTTTTCCTCGGCCTCCTTGAGCTTGGCCTCGCAGCGCTTCTTCAACTCCGCTCCGCGCTCATAAAGCGTGATCGACTCGTCAAGCGCCACATCGCCACGCTCCAGCCGCCCGACCACCTGCTCAAGCTCTTTCATTGCCTGTTCAAAGCTCATCTCGCTGACGGGGGTATCGGGCATGGGAGATCCTGTTGCTGAATTTGCCAGCATCACCTTAGACGGGCCGTGCGGCGGGTGCAATTCGGTTGACGCCGATAGGGGGCTGGGAAAGATTGGTCGTCATGTCACAACCCGGCTATCCTTCTGCCTCTCGCGCGCCCGATCCGGCGGCGCTGATGGCCGTTCAGGCGCGGCTGGCCGAGGCGCGCGCGAGGGAACCAGCGCTGGAGGAGGCCGACATCGACGAGGTGCTGCGCGTCGTGCCCGGCAAGCGCGTGGTGCTGGCAGGGCTGTGGCAGGGGCGTCCGGCGATTTTTCGCATGGTCGAGCCCAACGAGGTCGAGTGGCAGGCGCGCGAATGGCGCGAGGCCACCCGGATCTGGCCCCATATGCAGGGCGCGCGCTACCGCGTGGCAGAGCCGCTGGCGCATCTGCCCGAGGTCGGTATCATGGTGGTAGAGCGGGTGCCGGGCACCCCGCTTCTGGAGCATCTGTGGTCCGCGCCCCCCGATAGCCGGGCCGCCCTCATGCCGCGTGCGGCGGCATGGTTGCGCCGCTACACGGATGTGACCGAGGCGTGGCGCGAAACCAACACGGCGGGCTGGCTGGCGCGCGCCGAGCGCGCGGCAGCGGCCCAGCCCTTTGCCCGTTTGCGCGGGATCGAGGCCGATATTCTCGCGCATCTGCGGCAGTTGGCCACGATGCTTAATGGGGCAGAGTGGCGGATCGCCATCTGCCACGGTGATTTCCACCCCAACAACCTCGTGCTCGACGGTGAGCGCCTGACCGGCATCGACCTCGGGGCGTCATCGCGCATGCCGGTCACCAAAGACATCGCGCGGTTCCTCGCCCATATGGGGCGGCGCGGCATGCTGCCCTCTGGCCAACGTTATCTGGGCGTAGACATGCAGGGCATCGAGGCTTTCGTCGAAACCTTTGCCCTGACCGAGACGGAGCGCACCCGCACCCTGCCCTTCTTTCTGGGCATAGAGGCGCTGATCCGCGTAGAGAACAGGCAGATGAAAAACGGACGCATCCGCCACGCGCAAGAGATGTATGCCGCCCTGCGCGATGATCTTGCCGCGTTAACAGCCTAGCAGTTACCGCACCATCCAGGTGCCGTTCGGCCAGAAGGCGTGAAAGGCGAAGGCGAACATCACGTCATGCGGCACGTCGCGCCCCTGCCCGTCACGCACCCGCACCGTGCCCACGTCGCGGCCCTTGGCGATGGTGCCATGATCGAGCGCCGAGGCCTGACCCTTTTCCCATGAAATCGAAACGCCCGCCTCTTGCACGCCGCTCGCGTCGCGGATGCGGGTCAGCGGCCAGGCCCGGTCGCCCACGCGCACCACGCGTTCCAGCGGCGGGATGCCATGCGGCGGGTTCTCGCCATTATAGAGGAACGGCCGCGCGAAACTGTCATAGCCCTGATAGGGATTGCGTCCGTAGGAGCGGTTGAAGTCGGGCTCCGCCATCACCAGCCCTTCAGGATTGCGGGCGCGGAACTGATCCCAGCTTTCCATCCAGCTTGGCAATTGCCGCAACTCCAACCCGGTCATCTGCCCCACAATCCCCTCGCCGATGGCCTGCTGCCACCAGCTCTGGGTTTCGCGGTCATACATCACCATGTCGGAATGGCGCAGCTTGCCCGAGACGCCAAAGCTCAACACCTTGCCCTGCACCCGCCGGTCAAAGGTGATGCCGGAATTGCATAAGGGGCAGAAGGTTACCGCCACCGGAATACCGCCGATCTGATCGTTGACGATCTCATGCCATGTCAGATAGCGGATCGGATAGGCGCGCGGGGTCTGGCCGTCGATCTCGACGGTGATCACAGGCTCGGTGCCCGAGATGCGCCGCTCGTCGCCTGCGCGCAGAAATTTCGGATCATCAATCGCCGGGATGCCGTCCTTGGGCGGCCCCCCCGACATGATCTCGGACCAGTTGTCGATGTTGTTCTTCTGGAAATTCGTCTCCGGCCATTCATGCCGCCATTGGCTCGGGTTGGCCGTGGCCAGACCGGCAATCAGCAGAAGCGGCGTCAAAAATCCAATAAAGCGGGCCATGCGGGCACCTCAGGCGGCGGTGGACGGTGCCACGATCATGCCGCTTGCCCAAGATTCGGGCCAGCCACCCCCACGCGATTGTGAGGCGACGTCAGCCCTTGCCCGCCTGTTTCTTCTTCGCGCGGCTCAGTTCCCGGTCCCACATCCGGTCGCGCAAGACGCGTCGAAAGGCGCGCTCCAACTCCACGACTCCGTTTTTCTCATAGCAGCGGCCATGCGCGAGGATGATCCGCTCGGGGGCCCAGCCGATCATCTCCTCGACGCTATCGGCCATGGCGCGCTTGTCGCGGAACAACCAGCGGATGCCCGGCGGCGTCTTGCCGTCGCTGTCGTCGATGCCCTTGATCCAGGCGAGGGGACGGTGACGGGTAGGCAGCTTGGCGGTCTCGATGGCGGTGATCAGATCGGTCAGGATCAGGCTGCGGCTGGCATGGTGAAAGAATACCGTTTCGTGAAAGCGCGCGCTGCCCTGCACGATGCGTTGCTCCAACTGCCCCGCCCAAGGCCCTTCGGCCTCATCCGCGCGCAACTCGCGGTCAAAGCTGAGGCTCACCCCGACTTTCGCCGCCCGGTCCACCACGCCCGGCGCGGCCCAGCTTTTCGCCTTGGGCCAGGCCGCCTGCCAGTCCGCGATATGCGCAAAATGAAACGGGTTCGGCGCCACCAGATGACGCACCTCCCCGAGCGCATCGAGCTCCGCGCGCAAGCCGTCCGTCAGCCGCGTCGGCGAATGCACCCAAAGGTTCCCGTTCCTGAGCCGCACCACCGTGGCTCGGGTCGGATAGGGAAAGCCCCGGCTGCGGATGGCCGGGCCGTCGATCAGCCATATCCCGTCCCCCCAGGGCTTGAGGGTATCGAGCGGCTCATATCCGGTCCCGGCCATGCGCGTTACTCGATCACCGTGACCTCTTGCATCACATCCGGCTGGCCGACCACGGCCCCGTTATTGCCGCGCCCGCGCTTGATCGCGTCAACCACGTCCATGCCATCGGTGACCTTGCCGACGACGGTATATTGCCCGTTCAGGAACTCACCCGCGTCGAACATGATGAAGAACTGGCTGTTGGCTGAATCCGGGTTCTGGCTGCGCGCCATGCCCACGACCCCGCGCAGGAAACGCTCGTCTGAGAATTCGGCTGGCAGATCGGGGCGGTCGCTGCCGCCCATGCCCGCGCGGCTCATGTCACCGTCATCCATTTTACCGAACTGCACATCGCCGGTCTGCGCCATGAAACCCTCGATCACGCGGTGAAAGACGACGCCGTCATAGGCGCCTTCTTCGGCCAGTGCGGTGATCTGCTCGACGTGGTTCGGGGCGATATCCTCGAAGAGGTCGATGGTAACGGTGCCGTTGGCCTCGCCAGCGACTTCGATCTGCAAGCCAGTCGCCAAGGCAGGGCTGGCCAGCAGGGAAAAGGCAAAGGCTAGTTTATGCATCGGCGGCCACCTTGACGCTGATCATCCGGTCGGGGTTCGCGGGCGGCTCGCCCTTGGTGATCGCATCGACATGCTCCATGCCGGAAATCACCCGACCATAGACCGTGTATTGCCCGTTGAGGAAATGGTTGTCCTTGAAGCTGATGAAGAACTGGCTGTTCGCCGAATTCGGGTTCTGGCTGCGCGCCGCGCCCAATGTGCCGCGATCGTGCGGGATCTTGGAGAATTCCGCCTTGAGATCGGGCAGATCGCTGCCCCCCGTCCCGGCCATGCGCGGGTTGTAGTCCTTTTCCATATTGGCATGCTGCACGTCGCCGGTCTGCGCCATGAAGCCGTCGATCACGCGGTGAAAGGCCACGTCGTCATACTGCCCGGCGCGCGCCAGCTCTTTCATCCGGGCGCAGTGGTCGGGGGCGATATCGGGCAAAAGCTCAATCGTGACGGTGCCGTCCTTGAGCTCTATCAGAATGGTGTTCTCGGGGTCCTTGATCTCGGCCATCGGGCGCTCCTTCATTGAAATCTACCCGATACCTAAGACGAACGCGCGCCCTTGCCAAGCACGCAGGTTGACCTCTGCGCGCCCCCGCGCCAATAGGGGCGCGACATGGGAACAACACGGAGGCCGCCGCGCCATGACCTGGAAAACCCTCGACGACATGGATCTTGCGGGCAAGCGCGTGCTGGTGCGCGTCGATATCAACGTGCCGGTGGACAAGGGCATGGTGACGGATGCCACACGGATCGAGCGGATCAAGCCGACGATCACCGATATCCTCGACAAGGGCGGCAAACCGATGCTGATCGCGCATTTCGGGCGGCCCAAGGGCAAGGTCGTGCCCGACATGTCGCTGCGCGTCACCGTGCCCGCGCTGGAGCAGGCATTGGGCCGCAAGGTGCGGCTGATCGAAACGCTGGAGGGCGCCGAGAACCTCACCGAAGAGGCGCGCGCCGCCGATGTGCTGCTGTTGGAGAACATCCGCTTTCATCCCGGCGAAGAGGGCAACGATCCTGCGCTGGCGCAGCGTCTCGCGGCGCTTGGCGATGTCTATTGCAACGATGCCTTTTCGGCGGCGCACCGCGCGCATGCCTCGACCACCGCGCTCGCCCATCTGCTGCCGTCCTGCGCGGGCCGCCTGATGCAGGCCGAATTGCAGGCGCTGGAGGCGGCCCTCGGCGCGCCCAAACGCCCCGTTATGGCGGTGGTCGGCGGCGCCAAGGTCTCGACCAAGCTCGACCTCTTGGGCAACCTCGTGGAAAAGGTCGATTGCCTCGTGATCGGCGGCGGCATGGCCAATACCTTTCTCGCCGCCATGGGGCTCGACGTCGGCAAATCGCTGTGCGAGCACGACATGGCCCCAACCGCCCGCGAGATCATGCTCAAGGCGGGCGCTGCGGGTTGCGAGATCCTGCTGCCCGCCGATGTGGTCGTGGCGCGCGAGTTTGCCGAAGGGGCCGCGCATGAGGTGGTGGGCGCGCATGCCTGCCCGCCCAACGCCATGATCCTCGATGCCGGACCACAGGCCGTGGCACGGATCATTGCTGCGATTGACGCGGCCAAAACCCTGATCTGGAACGGTCCGCTCGGGGCGTTCGAGATCGCGCCCTTTGATACGGCAACCAATGCCGCCGCGAAACACGCCGCCGGGCGCAGCCGCGATGGCGCGCTCATTTCGGTCGCAGGCGGCGGGGATACCGTCGCGGCGCTGAACAAGGCGGGCGCGGCAGAGGATTTCACCTATATCTCCACCGCAGGCGGCGCCTTCCTCGAGTGGATGGAAGGCAAGGACCTGTCGGGCGTCGCGGCGCTCAAGGGTGAGGGGTAAGGGCAGGCACTTTGCCGTCCTTCGGCCTTTTCCCGGTGCTGGACACGGCTTGGCTTGCACGCCATGCCCCCTGTTAGCGCCACCACGATTGCAGGGCGCGCGCCCCTCGCCTAAGAGGGCGCAAAACGTATCGTGATTCAGGGGGACCAGCCATGTCGCAGGCCGAGCAAAGACAGAAACTCCGCGAAGGACAGGGCTTTATCGCAGCACTCGATCAATCGGGCGGCTCCACCCCCAAGGCACTGCGGCTCTACGGCGTCGAGGAAAGCGAATACGCCTCCGATGCCGAGATGTTCGACCTGATCCACGCCATGCGCGCCCGCATCGCACAGGCCCCGGCCTTTACCGGCGACAAGGTGCTCGGCGCGATCCTGTTCGAGATGACGATGGACCGCGAGATCGGCGGCAAACGCGCGCCCGATTTCCTCTGGCAAGAGCGCGGCGTCGTGCCGTTTCTCAAGGTCGACAAGGGGCTGGCTGACGAGACCGACGGCGTCAAACTAATGAAACCGATGCCGGATCTCGACGCGTTGCTCGCGCGGGGCGTCAAGGCAGGCATTTTCGGCACCAAGATGCGCTCGGTGATAAACGCGGCAAACCCGGCGGGGATCGAGGCCGTGGTGGAGCAACAATTCAAGGTAGGGCGGCAAATCCTCGGTCACGGCCTCGTGCCGATCATCGAGCCAGAGGTCACCATCTCCATCGCCGACAAGGCCGAGGCCGAAGACATCCTGCGCGCCGCGATCTTCGCGCAGCTCGACGCGCTGCCCGAAGATCAGGAGGTGATGCTCAAACTCACCCTTCCCGAGACCGACAATCTCTACGAGGCGCTCGTCAATCACCCGCGCGTGCTGCGTGTCGTGGCGCTGTCGGGCGGTTACAGTCGGGAAGAGGCCAACGCGCGGCTCGGCCGGAACACGGGCGTGATCGCCAGTTTCAGCCGCGCCCTCACCGAAGGTCTCTCGGCACGCCAATCGGATGCGGAGTTCAACGCGACCATCGCCAAGTCGATCGACGATATTCACGCGGCATCGGTCGCAGGCTGACCGCTCAGCGCTCAGGCATAGCCCATGTCGCGCGCCAGCATCGCGGCATGGGTGCGGTTCTTTGCCCCCAGCTTGCGTGACAGCGTCTTGAGATGCAGCTTGACCGTCACCTCCTGAATGTCGAGGTCCCGGGCGATTTCCTTGTTCGACTTGCCTTCGGACACCCCCACCAGAACGTCGCGCTCGCGCGGCGTCAGGCGCGGGCCCTCCTCGACCGGGGCATCCTCTTCGAGAAAGTCGAGCGGCGCGTAATTCTCGCCCACCAGCATGTGATGCACCGCCGCGATCAACGATTGCGGATCGAGCGTCTTGGGCAGGAATCCCGCCGCCCCCGCGCGCAGCGCGCGCCGCGCAACATCAGGCGGTGCGGTGCCTGACAGGATCGCCACCGGACAGCGCGCCTGCGCCTTCATCCGTGAAAGCCCGGTCAGGCCGTCCATGCCCGGCATCTGGAAATCCAGCAAGACGAGGTCAAACGGCGTCGACCGTCCGACCAGCGAAATCGCAGCATCGAAACTATCTGCCACTTCGACGACAAATCCACCCTGAAGCCGAAGAAAATCGGCGATGGTCTCTCGCACGAGATCGTGATCATCCGCCAGCAAGAGCCTGCCCATGTCGTCCCTTTCCATTCCTTGGCGACGCGGCTCGACACGTGTCGCCGCCGCTGCGCATGCACTTATTATGCCGCGCGCAAAATGATCACAATCATTTGATCATATTCTGGCATCGCATCTATCAAAACCCCGGATTTCGCAATCGCGGAATACCACCATGGGCTGTGCGGCCTCTCCATCGGCATAGGGGGATGGTCAACGCGGTGTAATTGATGAGACTGACGCATATAATTTCCGGAGACAACCATGTTCAAGTCAGTTTTTCGCGCGGTGTGCACCGCGATCCTTACCGGTCTGATCATCACGGCGCCGCCCGCCGTGACGCAAGCCCAAACCGAACCCAACCTGACCATCACCCACCCGCGACTAGACGCGCCCGTCATCCTGAGCCGCACCGACCTGACGGCCCTGCCGCAGACCGAATACGTCACGACAACGATCTGGACAGAGGGGCCGCAGCGATTTTCCGGCGTGTCGCTTCACGATCTCATGAGTCACCTGAAGATCGAGGCGGAACTACTGGAGTTCAAGGCGATAAACGACTATTCCATTACCGTGCCTGTCTCCGAGATCGGGCAGGACAACCCGATGATCGCCTATGCGCGCAACGACGAGCCGATGAGCCTGCGGGAAAAAGGGCCATTCTGGCTGGTCTACAACTATGATGCCGATCCGGCCTTTCGGACCGAAACGGTATATTCGCGCAGCATCTGGCAGCTGGACCGAATCACCGCCCGCTGACCCCTGCACGCGCGGCCTGGAATGAAACCGAATGAGTGTCACGACCGCCGCAAGCCTGCCCGCCCGGGATCGCCTGGCACTCGCGATCCTGAGCGCGTTTGCCGCGGGCTGCATGCTCGCAGCCGCGTTGATGACCATGCAGGTGCTTGGGAAACTCGACCAATACGGCAGCGCCAAGCAGGACAATCTGCAATGGACGATGTCGCAACTCGAAGTGGATCAGTTGCGCTTTCGCCTGTCACTTGAACGCCTGAGCGAATCCGACCCCGCCTCGACACAGAATACGCGCCGACAGTTCGACCTGCTTTACAGTCGGGCCATGACCCTGCAGCGCGGAGACGTTTATCGCACGGTGATCCGCGATGGCGCGATGGAGGATGATCTCGATCTGATGGTGGCGCTGCTGGCGCAGATGGTGCCGATCATCGACGCCCCGGACACCGAACTGTACGCGGCGAGTGACCGGCTCGCGGCTCTGGCCGGGCGCTTGACCGCGCCGATCCGCGCCGTCGCCACGCAGGCGATCACTGTCGATGCGCGTCGTTCGGACGCCGAGCGCACGGTGCTGACCTCGCAGATTATCACGCTGACCATCCTGATCCTGCTGATGGTGACGGCACTCTTTACCCTGCTGATCACGCTTTGGCGGCTTTACCGCAGTCACCGTCTGCGCGCCGAGGAAAGCCGCCGCACCACGAACCGGCTGGCGACGATCCTCAACACCTCGCAGGACGCGGTATTGGTGATCGACGCCGACGGTTGCCTGCGTGATACCAATGCCAGTGCACAGCGCATGTTCGACCTGCCCCGCAACGCCGAGAGCAATGTGCGCCTCGACGCGCTGATCTCGGGGCCCGACGGCAATGCGGCCGGTCTCCGGCTTGACGCGGAGCGCCTGATGGCGGCCTGTCGCGACGGGCCATACCGGTCGGACAGGCTGACCGGGCACAGCCTGACGGGGCGGCATTTCGCGGTGGAACTTTCTGCCGATCTTGCGCCGCGTGGGGATACGGCGGTCTGCATCTGCTTCGTGCGGGACATCTCGGCCCGACGCGCCGCCGAGGCCGAGATTGCAACCTCCCGCGATCGTGCGCTCTCGGGTGAGCGGGCGAAAGCGCGGTTTCTCGGCATGATCAGCCACGAGATGCGAACGCCGCTGAACGGCATTCTAGGGGCGCTCGATCTGTTGGGCGACACCGGCCTTGATGCCGAACAGGAGCGCTACGCCCGCATCATGCGCTCGTCCGGGCAGTTGTTGCTGACCCAGATCACCGACGCGCTAGACATGACGCAGGCCGAGGCGGGCAAGCTGCGACTGCGGCGCGGCGCCTTCGACCTGGACCGGCTGCTCGCCGATCTGGTCGAAAGCCAGAGCGCCGCCGCCACCGCACGCGGCAACCGGCTGCGCCTGCTCGCGCCCACGCATGGGCTGGGCCCTGTGGAAGGTGACCGCGACCGTGTTCATCAGGTGCTGCTCAACCTCGTCTCGAACGCGATCAAGTTCACCCGCGATGGCGATATCACGCTCGAGGTGTCCCGCGATCCCGCGGCCGAGATGGTCGAATTTCAGGTGTCCGACACCGGCGTCGGCATCCCCGAAGCAGACCTGCCAAAGGTCTTTGACGATTTCGTGCGCGTCGAGCCACGGGACATGGAACAGCCCGAAGGCACCGGGCTCGGGCTTGGGATCGCGCGGCAACTGGCGACCCTGATGGGCGGCAGCGTCGGGGCGGAAAGCGTGCTGGGCGAAGGCAGCCTGTTCTGGGTGCGTCTGCCGCTGCGGCCCACGGATCGCACCGCCCCACCGTCGGGCCGGGTCATGCCGACGCCCGCCCCTGCCCGCAAGGCAAAGGTACTTGTGGTCGAGGACAACCCGACCAACCGGCTGGTGGTCGAGACCATGTTGAGCCGTGACGGACATCAGGTCACGCTCGCAGCGGACGGAATTGAGGGGGTGCAGGCGGCGCAAGCCGCGACCTTCGATCTCATCCTGATGGACGTGAACATGCCGCGGCTGGACGGGATAGCGGCAACGCAGGCGATCCGCGCAGGCACGGGCCCGAGCGCACGCACGCGCATCGTGGCGCTTACCGCCCATGCCGGGGCTGACACGGCCAAAAAGCTGATCGAGGCCGGGGTCAACGAGGTCGAGACCAAGCCGCTCAGCCGCGAGGCCCTGCGCCGCCTGATGGCGCGCAATGACACCGGTTTGCCCGTCACAGAGCTGCTGCTCGGGCAAGGGGAAACCACACCGCCCTGTCTCGACCATGGCTATCTCGATCAGCTGGGCCACAGCCTCTCGGCTGATCGTATCGCCGAAATCCTGCGCAGCTTCGAGGCGGAGGGTGCAGCGCTGATGGGCGATCTTTCCAGCGAGCGGTCTCTGCCGGACGACGCGCTGATCACGCGGCTGCACCGGCTGGCAGGCACCGCAGCAACCTGCGGCGCGCGCGCCTTTCAGGCACATCTGGCGGCGGCAGAGGCGGCCGTGCTCCGGCGCGATCATGCCGCCCGCGCCGCCCGTCTGGCCGAACTGCCACCCCTCTGGCAAGTGACCCTGGCCGAAATCGACCGCTACCGCGATGCGGCATGAGCAAACCAAGGGTCCGCACGAGAGGTGCGCAGGTCCGCGTCAGGCAAAACCAGCGCCGGTCCCACCCTCACGAAGAGTTGCCTTTCCCTTAGCATACGATAAGTTCGACAAAGGTCAGGGTTAAACCGACCGCGCGCCGGGCCGACGCCCGCGCCAATAAAACAAGGTGCGAACGCATGTCGATCCTGAAACAACTCATGGTGCTCTGCGTTCTGGGCGCGCTCGCCTATGGCGGCTATGAGTATTACCGCACCGAACTCGCCCCTGCCCCGCCCTCCGAGGCGGAGAGCGGCGGGCCACGCCCCGCCACAGTCGAGCTGGCCCTCGCCGAGACCCGCACCCTGCGCCGCACCGTCGAGGCCGTGGGCACCACCCGCGCCCTGCGTTCGATCGAGATCGTGCCCGAGGTCGATGGACGCCTTGTCGAACTGACAATCTCCCCCGGCACGCGCGTTGAGAAAGGCGATGTACTGGCCCGGCTCGAAGACACCATCGAGCGCGCCGATCTTTCGGAGGCCGAGGCCGTGCTCACCGAACAGCGTCAGGCACTCGAGCGTGCCCGACAGCTGCGCACGACAAATGCCGTCTCGCTCGCCACGCTGGAAGAGGCCATCGCCCGCCTGGCCGAGGCCGAGGCCGATGTCGACCGCGCCCGCCGCAGGCTGGAGGATCGCCGCATCACCGCGCCGTTCGGCGGCGTCGTGGGGCTAACCAACTACGACTCCGGTGCGCGCGTGGAAGAGGGGCAAGTCTTGACCCGCCTTGACGATCTGAGCGAAGTCGAGGTCGAGTTCTCGCTGCCCGAGACGGTCTTTGCCCAAGTGCACCACGGCCAGCAGGTGATCGCCCGCAGCGCCGCCTTTCCCGAGCGCGACTTCACCGGCACGATCGACGCGGTGGACAGCCGCATCGACCCGGTGAGCCGTGCCTTTCGCACCCGCGCATTGGTGCCCAACCCCGACAGCACCCTGCCCGCCGGCATGTTCCTGTCGCTCACCCTGATCCTGTCGCAGGACGACCGCGTCACCGTGCCGGAAGAGGCGATCATCTTTCAGGCCGCTGAAACCTATGTGTTTGTCGCCCGGGACAACGTCGCGCAGCGCCGCGTGGTCAAGACCGGACAACGTCAGGACGGGCGCATCGCGATCCTCTCGGGCCTCGACGAGGGCGAGGCCGTGGTGGTGCGAGGCCTGCAGCGGGTGCGCGACGGCAGCCCGCTCAAGGTTCTCGAAACCGACGATGCCGCCACCGCCTCTGCCGAGGCGGAACCGGAACAGCCGACATGACCCTCTCGGACATCTCGGTCCGCCGTCCCGTCCTTGCGGCGGTGATGAGCCTGCTGATCGTGATCTTCGGCCTCGCCGCACTGCGCTCGCTTCCGGTGCGCGAATTGCCCGATGTCGACAATGCTGTCGTCACCGTCACCACCACCTATCGCGGTGCCGCACCCGAGGTGATCGACACCGATCTGACCGAGACCATCGAGGGCGCCATCGCCACCATCTCGGGCATCCGCACGATCAGCTCCGAAAGCCGTCAGGGCCGCAGCCGCGTGACCATCGAGTTTGACAGCGGCGTCGATATCGACGTGGCCGCCAACGATGTGCGCGACGCCGTGGGCCGGGTGCGAGGAGAACTGCCGGAAGAGGCGGATGAGCCCGAGGTCGTCAAATCCGATGCCGATGCTGACCCGGTGATGCGCATCGCCGTCACCTCGGACCGGATGACCACCGCCGAGATCACCGACTACGTCGACCGGCTGGTCGTTGACCGTATTGCCACGCTCGACGGTGTGGCAAACGTGAATCTGGTGGGCGAGCGGCCCTTTGCGGTGCGCATCTGGATCGACCGGCGCGCGCTCGCGGCACGTAACCTCACCGTTTCGGATGTCGAGGCAGCGCTGCGGCGCAACAATATCGAACTGCCTGCGGGCGAGGTGGAATCGTTCAACCGTCAGCTCTCCGTGCGCCTCAACAGCCGCCTCGACAGCATCGAGGATTTCCGCGCCATCGTGCTCGACCGCGTGGCGGGCTACCCGGTGCGCCTGGGCGATGTGGCACGGGTGGAGCCGGGCGTGGCCGATGACACCACCGTCGTGCGCACCAACGGCACCGACGCCGTGGGCCTGTGGATCCTGCGTCAGAGCCAGTCGAACACGCTGGAAATTTCCAAGGCCGTGCGCGCCGAGATGAAGGCGATGGAACGCAGCCTGCCCGAGGGCATGAAGATCATCGTCGGCTCGGATGATGCGCTTTTCGTCGGGGCCTCGATCCGCGAAGTGGTGACCGCGCTCTTCATATCACTGGCGCTGGTGGTGGCGGTGATCCTGCTCTTTTTGCGCAGCATTCGCGCCACGCTCATTCCCGCCATTACCATCCCCGTCGCGTTGATCGGCAGCTTTCTTCTGATCGGCATCTGGGGATTTTCGCTCAACACCCTGACGCTTCTGGCGCTGCTTTTGTCGATCGGCCTTGTGGTCGATGACGCCATCGTCGTGCTGGAAAACATCCAGCGCCGGATCGAAGAGGGCGAAAGCCCGCTGGTCGCGAGCCTCAAGGGCGCGCGGCAGGTGACCTTTGCCGTCATCGCCACCTCGCTCACGCTGATCGCGGTCTTCGTGCCGCTCTCGTTCATGCCCGGACAGGTCGGGCGTCTGTTTGTGGAATTCGGCTGGGTCATGGCGGGCACCGTCGCGATCTCGACCTTCGTGGCGCTGACCGCCTGCCCTGCACTGGCCTCCAAGGTGCTGCGCGCGCGCAAGGCCCGCAAGGATGGCCGCGCGCATGGCACCCCCTTCATCCAGCGCGCCTATCGTGCGCTTCTGACTCGTGCCATCGGCATGCCGCTGGTGGTCTTGCCGGTCACCTTGGCCATCACGGCGGGCGCCGCGCTTTTCTACGACGGTCTGCCGCGCGAACTGGCCCCGCGCGAGGATCGCGGCGTCGGTTTCGTGCCGCTCACCGCACCGCAGGGCTCAACCGTGCCGCATTCCGACATGGCTGCGCGCCAGGTCGAGGAGCTGCTCGTGCCCTATGTCGAAAGCGGCGAGATTGAGACGGTGTTCACCTTCACCGGCTGGGGCGGGCGTGCGTGGCGTTCCTTCGTGGTGTTCCGCCTCGCGCCCTGGGAAGAGCGCGGCCGCCCGGTGTCGGCGCTGGTCGGCGATCTCGCCCCGCAAATGAGCCAGGTGACCATCGCGCACGGCTTTCCGGTGACACCTGCGGGCCTTGGGCTGCGCGGTAGTTCAACCCCCGTGCAGGTGGTGATCGGCGGACCGGATTTCGAAAGCATCGAAGGCTGGGCCACCGAATTTCTCAAACGCGCCGAGGGCGTCGAGGGGCTGGTGAACCCGGAAATCAACTTCGAGGAAAACCTGCCGCAGCTCGATATCGAGATTGACCGCGAACGCGCCGACGACCTGGGCATCTCCGCTGACGTGATCGCCACCACGCTGCAAACCATGCTGGCCTCGCGCGAGGTCACGACCTTTGTCAGCCGGGGCCGCGAATACCCGGTTCTGGTGCAGGCCGAGGACGAGGATCGGCGCACCCCCACGGATATCGAAAATATCTTCATCCGCGCTTCCGACGGCGAGACGCTGGTGCCCTTGGGCGCACTGGTGACGCTCAAGGAAAACGCTGCTGCCCCGTCATTGCGCCGCTTCGACCGGCTGCCCTCGATCCAGCTTTCGGGCGCGCTCGCCCCCGATGCGGAACTGGGCGACGTGCTGGCGCAGCTTGAAACCATCGCCACCGAAATCCTGCCCGCCGAGGCCAAGCTAGGCTATGACGGGCAGTCGCGCACCTACAAGGACACCTCGGGCGGGCTCGGCGTGGTGTTCGTGCTGGCGCTGGTGATCGTCTACCTTGTGCTCGCGGCGCAGTTCGAGAGCTTCCTGCACCCCGTTGTCATCATGCTCACCGTGCCCACCGGCGTGGCGGGCGCGATCTATGCCATGGTCGTGGGCGGGCTGTCGCTCAATGTCTACAGCCAGATCGGGATCATCCTGCTGATCGGCCTGATCTCCAAGAACGGTATCCTGATCGTCGAATTCGCCAATCAGCTGCGCGACGAAGGCCGCGAGGTGCGCGACGCGGTGATCGAGGCCTCGGTGCTGCGCCTGCGCCCGATCATGATGACCGCAATCTCTACCGTGCTGGGGGCGCTGCCGCTGGTTCTGGCCAGCGGCGCGGGTGCCGAGAGCCGCATTGCCGTGGGCACGGTGATCATCGCCGGGCTCAGCCTCGCTACGCTGCTGATGCTCTTCGTGACGCCGATCCTCTACGATCTTCTGGCACGGTTCACACAGCCAAGGGGGACCATCGAAAAGGCGCTGGAGGCCGAACTTGCGGACCATGCCCCACAGCCTGCTGAGTGAATTCCTGCCAGTTTTCAAAGCCGTTCAAAAATTCCCCTCGTCCCGGTCTGGCAATCCGCTACCTGCGATGCGATACCAAAGTTACTGGTGCCGGGGGGTATGCGTGACGTGAGAAAGTCCTGTTTTCCAAAGGCTGCACTGGTGGCGATCGCCCTGTGCCTTGGCACGGTACCAGCCGTGGCACTCGACTTCGGCTTTGCAGCACCGGGTGCGCCCGACAGGTTTGAGTCGCGCCTGCGCGACGCCTCGCTCAGCCTCTCCACAGCCCAGGCGGACGGCAGCACCGCCCAGGACCTGTTCGCCGCCGCACAGGCCGATTACGGACGCCTTACCGGCGTGCTCTATGCCGCGGGCTATTACAGCGGCGTGGTGCGTATCCGCGTCAACGGGCAGGAGGCGGCCAGCATCCCGCCACTGCGCGCGCCCGATCAGATCGACCGGATCGACATCATCGTCGAACGCGGCCCGGCCTTCTCCTTCAATCGCGCTCGGGTGGCCCCGCTCGCCCCCGGCACCCAACTGCCAGATGGTTTCGCCACCGGCCAGCCTGCCAAGGGCCAACTCATCGGCGACGCCACCCGCACCAGCATCAGCAACTGGCGGGATGCCGGTCATGCCAAGGCAGACGTGGACGCTCAGACCGTCATCGCCGATCACGCCACGCAATCGCTTGATGCCGATATCAGCCTCGATCCCGGGCCGCGCCTGCGCTTCGGCACCCTGCAGATTGAACAGGAGGGGCGCCCATCCCGCGTGCGCGAGGCGCGTATCCGCGAGATCGCGGGCCTGCCCACCGGCCGTATCTACTCGCCCGCCGAACGCGAACGCGCTGCAAACCGCCTGCGCCGCACTGGGGCGTTCCGCTCGGTGGTGATGCGCGATGCCGACGCCCCCAACCCTGACGGTACGCTCGACATGCGCACGCAGGTCGTGGACGCCAAACGCCGCCGCATCGGCGCGGGCGCGGAACTGTCATCGCTCGAAGGGATCACGCTCTCGGGGTTCTGGTTGCACCGCAACCTGCTGGGCGGTGCCGAGCGACTGCGCCTCGACGCGATGATCGGTGGGATCGGCGGCGATTCGGGCGGCGAGGATTTCCGACTCGGCGCGCGGCTTGACCGGCCTGCCACCTTCACCCCCGATACCGGGGCCTTTCTGCTGGCCAATATCGAGGACAACAACGAACCCGATTATAGCGAACGCAAGGCCGAAATTGGCGGCGGCCTGACCCATATCTTTTCCGACGAGTTGACCGGCGAGGCGGGCATCACCTACCGCTATTCCGAGATCACAGACGATCTGGGCAACCGCGAATTGCAGCATCTGCTCTTTCCACTGCGCGCCACATGGGATCGCCGTGACGACCCGCTCAACCCCACATCGGGGCTCTATCTCGACGTCTCTCTGACCCCGTTCATCGGGCTGGATGAAGGCGGCGGCGCGGGCACACGGCTCTATGTCGATCTGCGCGAGCATGTCTCCTTTGGCGCGAATGACCGCTTCACATTGGCAGGGCGCGCGCAACTGGGCTCTGTCACGGGGGCGGATATCGACGAGGTGCCTGCCGACATGCTGTTCTATTCAGGGGGTGCCGGCACGGTGCGCGGCCAGCGGTATCAATCGCTCGGGGTGGATCTGTCGCCCACCGTCACCGTCGGCGGGCGCTCCTTTCTCGGCTTCTCCGGCGAGGTGCGCACGATGGTCAGCGACAGCATTCAGGCCGTGGCCTTTGCCGATACCGGCTTTATCGGTCAGGACGCGTTCGGCACCGGCCGGGGCGAATGGCACAGCGGCGCGGGCATTGGCGCGCGCTACTTCACTGCCGTGGGCCCCATCCGGGTCGACCTCGCGACCCCCATCGGCGAGAATGCAGGCGAAAACCTCGAACTCTATATCGGGATTGGACAGGCATTCTGATGCGCGCGCTACGGCTCATATCGCTGGCTCTCACGCTTCTGGCAGCCCCCCTGCACGCGCAGGAGGACGAGGACGGGCGCGGCTTTCTGCAATCACTGATCGAGGACAATCTCTCGGTGGCGGGGCGCGAGGTGCGGATCACCGGCTTTGCCGGGGCGCTGTCGTCGCAGGCCACGCTCGAGACCCTGACCATCGCCGATGATGACGGTGTCTGGCTGCGCCTCGGCGACGTGACACTCGACTGGACGCGCTCGGCGCTTTTGGCCGGACGCGTCGAGGTCAACAGCCTGACCGCCGCCGAAATCACCCTCTCACGCCTGCCGGGCGGCGAGGCGCCGGTCACCCCCGAGGACGCCGAGGCCAAGCCCTTCGCCCTGCCCGAACTGCCCGTTTCGGTCAATATCGGCGAGATTTCCGCCGAGACGCTGACCCTCGGCGCGCCCATTCTTGGCGAGGAAATCCGGCTCGAACTCTTCGGCAGCCTGTCACTTGGCAGTGGCGAGGGCACGGTTGATATCGAGGTCAATCGCCTCGACGGGCGCGGCGAAATCTCGCTTGAGGCGGGCTTTGACAATGACAGCCGTGTGCTCGCCCTCGATCTCACCCTTGATGAGGCCCCGGGTGGGATCGCCTCGACGCTGCTGAAACTGCCCGACAGCCCGGCCATCGCCCTCACCGTTCAGGGCGAGGCCCCGCTTGATGACTACGCCGCCGATCTGCGGCTCGCCACCGACGGCACCGACCGGCTGACCGGGCGGCTGACCTTGCAAGGCACCGAAGACGGCATGCGCTTCAATGCCGGGCTCGACGGCGATCTGACCCCCCTCATGGCCGAGGAGTACCGTGCCTTTTTCGGCGGGCAAAGCACGCTCAACCTCACCGGGGCGCGCGCCCCCGATGGCGCGCTCGACATCGACCGGCTCAGCCTTTCGGCGGCGCAGCTTGCGCTCGACGGCACCCTGGCGCTCGATGCCGCAGGCTGGCCCACGCGGTTTGATCTCGACGGCAATATCGGCGATGGCACGACACCCGTACGCCTTCCCGTCGCGGGCCCGCCCGTGACACTTGAAGAGGCCACGCTCAGCGCCCGCTACGACGCGGCCCAAGGCGACCGCTGGCGCGCCACCCTGGACGTGACCGACCTCAATCAACCCGATCTCCGGCTCGACAGCGCCACGCTTTCGGGGCGCGGCACGCTGCGGCGCATGCCACCACGCGGGGTGACCGCGCTCGCCGAATTCGACATCTCCGGCCTTGATCTCGCCGATGCGGCACTTGCCGAGGCCGCAGGCACCACCCTATCCGGTCATGCCAGCATTGACTGGAGCGAAGGCGCACCGCTGCTGCTGCGCGCGCTGCGCGTGGCCTCGGGTGCCGCCACCCTTGCCGCCAATGGCCGGGTCGAGGCGCTTTCCGAGGGCTTTCCGATCTCCGGCTCCGCTCAGATAGAGGCGCCCGATCTGGCGCGTTTCGCCGCCCTTTCCGGGCAGGATCTGGCGGGGGCCGCCAATGCCACGCTCGCCGGATCCGGCAGCCTTCTGGGCGGCGATTTCGACATCACCCTCGATGCCTCGACTGACGGCCTTGCCGTTGGCATCCCGCAGGCCGATCCGCTGATCGCGCCCGAAACCACGCTTTCGCTCAAGGCCATGCGCGACACGACGGGCACCACGCTCGACCGCTTCGAGTTGGAAAACCGCCATCTCACCGCCAGCGCGTCCGGCAAACTCGACAGCACCTCCGGCAGCCTCGACGTTTCGGCCAACCTGTCCGACCTCAGCCTCGCCGACCGCCGCCTCGACGGCCCCGCCGAAACCCGCGCGCAGGTGACATGGGCCGCAGGCGACGATGTCACCCTCACCGATCTGGTAGCACAGGCCATGGGCGCGCGCATCACCGGCACGGCATCCCTCTCCCCCGAGGCCCCGGGCCTGCCCGCCTCCGCCCAGATCAAGGCCGAGGTGGCCGATCTCTCACGCTTTGCCGCGATCACCGGCCAACCGCTCGAGGGCCGCATCGACGCCACCTTCGGCGGCGGCGGCACGATTGAGACGCAAGCCGTGGACATCACGCTCGAGGCCACAACCTCGGGCCTCGCCACCGGCATCGCGCAGCTTGACGGGATCATCGCCAGCGACGGCACGCTTCTCATCGAGGCGGCACATGACGACGGCACAGTCACCCTGCGCGACCTGCGCCTCGCCTATGACGCCGCGCGCATCAACGCCTCCGGCTCGGGCATCATCGCCGAGCAAAGCGGACAGCTCGTGTTCGATGCGAACCTCTCCGATCTGGCACTGATCGACGAACGCCTCAGCGGTCCGGCCGAGGCGCGCGGTATGATCGCCCGCGACGCAGACGGTGCGATCACCGCCACCGGCTTGGCCGCGCAACTCATGGGCGCCACGCTCGACGCCACCGGCACGGTGCAACCTGATCCCGAGGCGTTTGCGGCCACTGGCAATGTCGCGGCCAGGATCAACGACCTTTCACGTTTCGCCGACCTTGCAGGCCGCCCCCTGCGCGGCAGCCTCGACCTGACGGCAGAGGGCGAAACCAGCGACAGCGGCGACGCGCTATCGCTCAGCACCACTCTGGAGGGTCGGAGCCTCGCCACCGGGATCGCCCAGTTGGACCAGATCATCGCGGGCCGCCTCTCCCTCACCGCCCAGGCAGGCCGCACGCCCGAGCGGATCGAGATCCGAAACATCGCGCTTGAAACACCTCAGATCAGCCTCACCGCAGCGGGAGACGGCGCGGGCGGCCCCTTGAGCATCGACGCGCGGCTCGCCAATCTTGGCCTCTTCGCGCCAGAGTTTTCCGGGCCACTGTCGGCCAATGGCACCGTCACGCTGGAGGGTCCCGAGGCGCGTCGCGTCAGCCTCGATCTCGACGCCACCGGGCCGGGCGGCACCACCGCCGCCGTCTCGGGGGATGTGATCGACCACGGCGCGCGCCTCGATCTGGCAGCGTCCGGCGCCCTGCCCCTCGCGCTGGTCAACAGCTTCATTCAGCCCAATGCGATCAATGGCACCGCCCGCTATGATCTGCGGGTGAGTGGCGCGCCCGCGCTGGCCTCGGTCTCGGGCACCGTGACCACCCAAGGCACGCGCGTGGCGCTCCCGGAAACCGGGCTTGCCATTGACGATCTGAGCGGCACCGCCAATCTCGGACAATCCCGTGTCCAGACCGACTTCACCGCCCGCATGCGCGACGGCGGGCAAGTCACGGTCACCGGTCCGGTCTCGCTGACGCCTGGCTTTGACGGCGATCTCAGCGTCGGTCTCGCCGGTCTGGTGCTGACCGATCAGCTGATCTACACCACCACCGCCAATGGCGAGGTGACGCTGAACGGCCCGCTGACAGGCGGCGCGCGCATCGGCGGCGCGATCACGCTGGACGAGACCAATATCCGTATTCCTTCCGGGCTTGGCCCCGCTTCGGTCTCGCTGCGCGACCTGCAGCACGTCAACGAACCCGCCGCGTCGCGCGCCTCCCGCGAGCGCGCGGGTCTGATCAAGACCGAGGACAGCGGTGGCCCCTCGCGCCCCTTCGCGCTTGACCTTTCGATCAGTGCACCCAATCGCATCTTCGTGCGCGGTCGCGGTCTTGACGCCGAACTGGGCGGGCGTCTGCGCATCCGGGGCACCACCGCCGACGTTGCCCCCGACGGGTTTTTCGAACTGATCCGGGGTCGGTTCGACATACTTGGCAAGCGCCTGGACCTCACCGAGGGGCGCGTCACCATGCAGGGCTCGCTCGACCCATACCTGCGCTTCGTGGCCGAAACCGAGGTCGAGGACACCGTGCTTCAGGTCATCATCGACGGGCTTGCCAGCGCGCCCGAAGTCACCTTCGCCTCCAACCCCGACCTGCCGCAGGAAGAGGTCGTCTCGCGCCTCATCTTTGGCCGCGGGCTCGACAATATCTCGCCCTTCCAGGCCGCGCAGCTTGCCTCGGCCGTGGCAACCCTTGCAGGCAATGAGAATGCCGATCTGGTGGGCAACCTGCGTGGGGCCATCGGCCTTGCCGATCTCGACGTCACCCAGACCGAAGAGGGCGACACGCAGGTCAGCGCCGGGGCCTATATCTCCGACAACATCTATACCGAGGTCACCGCCGACAGCACCGGCAAGCAGCGCATCAACCTCAATCTCGACGTCTCGGACTCGGTGACGGTCAAGGGCGGGGCCTCGAATGATGGCGACACCGGCGTCGGTATCTTCTTCGAAAGAGACTACTGACACGTCAATGCACGAAATTTGAGCGGAAAAGACTCGCCTCCTGGCAGCCCCATCTGCCACAGTGATCCGGTGCGACAGGGTTCAGGGAGGGTCTCTTGCGTTATATTCCGCTGCTCATCAGTTTACTGCTCGTGCCTGCAGGCATTGTTGTCGCTCTCTGGCTGCCGTTCTGGGGCGGGGTGCTTGCGGCCCTCGCAGCACTTGTGGCCGCCATCGGCCTCTACGATGTCTTTCAGACCAAGCGCGCGGTGCTCAAGAATTACCCGATTTCGGCCCGGCTGCGCTTTCTCTTCGAGCATTTTCGCCCCGAGATCCGCCAGTATTTCCTTGAAAGCGATCACGAAGAAACCCCCTATTCCAGAGAACAGCGCGCCCTCGTCTATCGCCGGTCCAAGGGCATCGAGGGACTGCGCCCCTTCGGCACGCTGCGCAATGTCAACGCGGTGGGGCATGAATGGATCAACCATTCCATGGCCCCTACCCATCTCGACAGCCACGATTTCCGCCTGCGCATCGGCGGCCCGGATTGCACGCAACCCTATGACAGCTCGCCGCTCAATATCTCGGGCATGTCCTATGGCGCGCTGTCGCCCAATGCCATCGAGGCACTCAACTGGGGGGCCAGGATCGGCGGTTTCGCCCATACCACCGGCGAAGGCTCGATCTCGCGTTTTCACCGCAAGCATGGCGGCGATCTGATCTGGCAGATCGGCTCGGGCTATTTCGGCTGCCGCACGCCCGAGGGCGCGTTCAATCCCGAGATGTTTTCTGAGACCGCCGCCGACGATCAGGTCAAGATGATCGAGATAAAGCTGAGCCAGGGGGCCAAGCCCGGCCATGGCGGCATTCTGCCCGGGGCCAAGGTGACCGAGGCCATCGCCGAAGCGCGCGGCGTGCAGGTGGGCGAGGACTGCATCAGCCCGCCCGGCCATTCCGAGTTCTCCACCCCCGAGGGGCTGTGTGCGTTCATCGCCCGCCTGCGGTCACTTTCGGGCGGCAAGCCGGTGGGCCTCAAGCTCTGCGTCGGCCATCCGTGGGAGTTCTTCGCCATGGCCAAGGCGTTTCACGAGACCGGCATCACCCCCGATTTCATCACCATCGACGGGGCCGAGGGCGGCACCGGCGCGGCACCGGCAGAGTTCGCCGACCACAAGGGCGCGCCGATCCGCGAAGGGCTGATGCTGGTGCATAACACGCTGGTCGGCATGGGGCTGCGCGACCGCATCCGGCTCATCGTCTCGGGCAAGCTGATCAGCGCTTTTGACCTTTGCCGCATGTTCGCGCTCGGCGCGGATGGCTGCAACATCGCGCGCGGCTTCATGTTCGCCGTCGGCTGCATTCAGGCACAGGTCTGCCATTCCGGCAAATGCCCCACGGGGGTGACCACGCAGGACCCGGGCCGCTACCGCGCTCTCGTGGTCACGGAAAAATACCAGCGCGTGGCCAATTTCCACCGCAACACCATGATTGCCCTGAAAGAGGCTGTGGAATCCTCTGGTCTGCGCGCCCCGCAAGAGTTCACGCCGCACCACCTGATGATCCGCGTGAACAGCCGCGAAGTACGCTCGGCGGCCAGCCAGTATCTCTGGCTGGAACCGGGTGAATTGCTCTCAGGCACCGTCGATCACCCGGCCTTCACCAAATATTGGGACCGCGCGCGCGCCGACACGTTCGCATTTGCGTGAGTTTGCCAGAGACCCGTACAGGTCTGGGTTGCAGACAGGCTTTGGCCTGTTGCTGCCGTTGCCGTGAGCCGCGCATCGACGGGCCGCGGTACGGCGATCCAACGATAGTTTCCTAGCACTTTATATCAGCCAAGCCCGAAAAACATACGAGCGCAGAGCAGGTTGCAGCCAAATCGCCGTGCCGGGGGGCGGCCCGGCGATGCGCGGCGGCCTTCGGCCTTGATTCCGCGCATGTGTGTAGCGGTCAACGGCAACAACAGGCCATAACCACCCCTACCCGTCCAGCGCCTGCGCCAGATCGGCGATCAGGTCGCCGGCATCCTCAATCCCCACCGACAGGCGAATGAGCGTCTCGGGTATGCCGGTATGCGGCTCGATGGTGTGGCGATGCTCGACAAGGCTCTCGACGCCCCCCAGCGACGTCGCCCGGTGAAACAGCCGCAACCGCCCCACCACGTCGAGCGCGCGCGCCTTGTCGCCCTTGACCAGCGCCGAGAGCAGATACCCATAGCCGCCCTGCATCTGCCGCGCCGCAATGGCATGCCCCGCGTGGCTGGCCAGCCCCGGATAATAGACCGCCTCAATATCAGCGCGCCCCTCCAGATACTCCGCCACTGCCATCGCATTCTCGCACATCCGCTCCATTCGGAGCGGTAATGTCCGCATCCCGCGCATCAAGAGCCACGCCTCGAACGGGCCGATGATGGCACCCGCGTCATGCCGGTCAGTGGCGATCTCCTGCCACATCGCCTGCCCCGGCTCGCGGCAGGACAAGACCCCCGCCAGCACATCCGAATGCCCGTTCAAGGCTTTCGTCGCCGAATGCATCACGATATCGGCCCCCAGATCGAGCGCCCGGGTCAGCACCGGCGTCGCCGCCGTGCCATCGACCACAAGCACCGCGCCCGCCTTATGCGCCATACCCGCCGCCGCCGCGATATCCACGGTCTTGAGCCACGGGTTCGACGGCGTCTCGATCCAGACCATGTCGGCCGAGGACCGGCACGCCTCGGCCAAGGCAGCAGGATCCGCCGCGTCGATCTCATCGAGTATGATCGCGCGGCGCACGCAATAGTCACGCACCCATTTCAGCGTGCCCCAGTAGATGCCGTTCTGCATCACCACCCGCGCGCCCGAAGGCAGCGCCCGAAAGACCGCTGCGATGGCCGCCATGCCACTTGGAAACAGCAGGCTCGCCGCCGCAGCTTCCAATGCGCGCACCACCTCCTCGCACTGCCGCACCGTGTCGTTCTGATCGCGGCCATAGACATTGTCGGGCCGCATCAGCCCATAGTCGGCATCGCGCAAATAGGTCGTGGCCAGGCTGATCCCCGGCACCACGCCCCCGGTCTGCGCCTCCACCGCGCCTGCCGCCTGTGCGGCGATGGTCGCGGGCTTTTGGTCTTTCTCGGTCATTCAGTCTTCTTTCCGTCCCTCTAGATCAAACAGCCGTCCCGGCCCCCATCCGAGCGCATCCACATCGGCGCGCCGCAACATGTCCCACAATAGCGCCTGATTGGAGCTGATCACCGGCAGTCCAAGCTCTTGCTCGACCGCCTCGATGATCCCGAAAGTGCGCAGATTGGTGCAGCTTGTAAAGACCGCCTGAACACCCGTCGCCCCCCCGGCCTGCACCATCGCGGCCCGGGTCGAGCTTTCGGCGATGCGCGCCACCGTCCAGTCCTCCTTCTGACCGAAACTCGCCTCGCTCACCACGGTGATCCCTTGCGCGGCCAGCGCGTGGCGCATCGGGCCGTTCACCTCGGCCACATACGGCGTGACCATCGCCACGCGGGTCACTCCAAGCGCCTTGAGCGCCGCAATCACGGCGCTCAACGGGTTGGTGACGGGCGTGCCGGGTTGCGCCTTCTGCATGCGCCGCGCCACCTCCTCGGGGCCGATTACG
Source organism: Roseovarius sp. (assembly GCF_040219995.1). Classification (GTDB taxonomy): domain Bacteria; phylum Pseudomonadota; class Alphaproteobacteria; order Rhodobacterales; family Rhodobacteraceae; genus Roseovarius. The sequence goes on from NZ_JAVJUC010000014.1 coordinate 758,966, forward strand.
GCACTGGCAGAGGTGCAGCCATAGCCAAGCGCCGACAGCCCCTGCGGCAAAAGGGCGGCGGTACATGTCATCTGCGGTGCCATCGCCTGCAGATCCTCGGGCGTGACATCGGCCTGCGCCGGAATGCGGGTGTGCAACAGATTGACGTCGCGCCCCGCAAGAATGCCGCGCGCCTCGTATTCCAGCGTCTCGTCGGTGCTCAGCACGATCAGCCCAAGCCGCCGCCCGGCCCCTGCGCCCAGATCAAGATCATAGTCCATCACATGCCCTCCGGTCGGCTGATCGTCCCGCCCGACACGGCGGCGCGCACACCCGTCGTGCCAGCACAGGACGTGGGCAAACCGCGCGCCACCCGCACCGCCAAATGCGCGAAAGCCTGCGCCTCCAGCATGTCGCCGTCAAGCCCCACCGCCTCCACCGGTTCCACCGGGCAATCGAGCGAGGCCGCCAGCATGCGCATCATAACCGGATTGTGCCGCCCGCCCCCGGTCACCAGCAGACGCGCGGGTGGCTCCGGGCAATGCTCCATCCCGCGCAACACCGCCGCTGCCGCCATGCCGGTGAGCGTCGCCACCGCATCGGCATCGCCCAGTTCCGAAACCAACCCGATCATCTCGGAAAACGTGTCGCGATCCAGCGATTTTGGCGGCATGCGCAGGAAATACGACTCGTCCAGAAAGAGTTCCAGCGCGCCCTGCGCCACCTGCCCCCGCCGGGCGAGCGCGCCGTCCCGATCATAGGGCTCACCGCGCCGCGCCATCATCAGATCGTTGATCGGCGCATTGGCCGGGCCGGTGTCAAAGGCCAAAAGCGCGCCCTCCTCCTCAGGCCGGGTCCGGCGCGGATCGACCCATGTCAGGTTACCCACCCCGCCAAGGTTGAGAAACGCCAGCGGCGCCTCGGCCCCGATCCAACGCGCGCAGGCGAAATGAAAGAACGGCGCCAACGGCGCGCCCTCGCCGCCCAGCCGGATATCGGCGCTGCGGAAATCCCAGACCACCGGCAGGCGCAAAGCCTCGGCCAGCCGCGCGCCATCCCCCAACTGATGCGTGCCGCGCCCCTGCGGCTCATGCGCCAGCGTCTGACCGTGAAACCCGACCAGTGCAGCCCCTGAAAGACTGCTCAACACCTCGAGATGCGCGCGCTCCACCAGCGCCCCGGCCTCGGCCAGATCCTCTCCGGGCCATTTGCCGAGGGCGGCGGCCAGCACGGCCTGCTCCCCCGGCAAATAGGCGCGATAGGCGCTCGGGCCAAAGCCAAAGATCACCTCGCCATCGGTCTCGACCATGGCCGCATCCACCCCGTCAAGCGAGGTGCCCGACATCGCCCCCAAAGCCCAAAGCCGCCCCGCCTTCAACATGGCCTTTTCCTTCGCCCAATGACTGCATATACATGCCGCGCAACGACAAGCGGGACAAGCCTTATGACCTACCACCCCAAATCCGATTTCATGCGCGTGATGATCGAGCGTGGTTACCTCTCGGATTGCACCGATTATCAGGGGCTGGACGAGGCGCTGACCAACGGCACGGTCACCGCGTACATCGGCTATGACGCCACGGCGAAATCGTTGCATGTCGGGCACCTGCTGAACATCATGATGCTGCGCTGGCTGCAAAAGACCGGGCACCGGCCGATCACCCTGATGGGGGGCGGCACAACCAAGGTCGGCGATCCCTCGTTCCGCTCTGATGAACGGCCCCTCCTCGGCCCCGATCAGATCGCCGAAAACATCACCGGCATGAAACGCGTCTTCGCGCGCTACCTCGCCTATGGGCAGGGGCCGACCGATGCGCTCATGCTCGACAATGCCGAATGGCTTGACGGGCTGAACTATCTCGAATTCCTGCGCGATATCGGGCGGCATTTCTCGGTCAACCGGATGCTCTCGTTCGAATCCGTCAAATCCCGGCTCGACCGCGAGCAATCGCTCAGCTTCCTCGAATTCAACTACATGATCCTGCAAGCCTATGATTTCCTTGAACTCAACCGCCGCTACGGCTGCGTGTTGCAGATGGGCGGCTCGGATCAATGGGGCAACATCGTCAACGGCATCGACCTTACCCGCCGGGTGATCGACCATGAGGTTTACGGCCTGACCTCACCGCTGCTGACCACCTCGGACGGGCGCAAGATGGGCAAATCGGCGGGCGGCGCGATGTGGCTCGATGCCGAGATGTTGAGCCCCTACGAATTCTGGCAATTCTGGCGCAACACCACCGATGCAGATACCGGGCGGTTCCTCAAGCTCTACACCGAATTGCCGGTCGAGGACTGCGAGCGTTTGGGCGCGCTTGCGGGGTCGGAGATCAACGAGGCCAAGATCATCCTCGCCAACGAGGTAACGACGCTGCTGCACGGGGCCGACGCGGCGCAGGCCGCCGAGGCGACCGCCCGCGAGGTGTTTGAGAAAGGCGGCGTAGGTGATGACCTGCCCACGGTCGAACTGACACCTGCGGAATTGGGCGACGGGCTCTCGATCGTGCAACTGATCGTGCGCAGCGGGCTCGCCAAATCCGGCAAGGAGGCGAAGCGCCTGATCGCCGAAAACGGCGCGCGCCTCGACGACGCGCCCCTCACTGATGCCGGGCTGATGATCGACGCCACCGCCCTCGCCGCGCCGATCAAGCTCTCGGCCGGCAAGAAGCGCCACGCGCTGATCAAGCTCATCCCCTAAGCGGGTCGCGCGACCAAGGGATTTTGAAATCCCTTGGTCAAGCCGCTTTCAAGCGGCTTGCAACGCGGTTTCGAAACCGCGTCTAAAGGCGTTTGCAAACGCCTTTCCCCTACCGTCCATCTCAGCCACGCGCCGCGAGCGCGTCATCAAGAACCGCGCGTACCACCTCGGAGGGCACATCAGACGTCACGAAAGCGTCACCGATGCCGCGCGCGAGAACAAAGTGCAGCGCCCCATCAACGACTTTCTTGTCCTGCCCCATCAGCGTTATTAGCCCATCCGCATCCGGCAATTCTCCCTCAATATCAGACAGATCAACCTTCATCTTCATGTCGCGAAGATGGGCGCGCACGCGGCTCGGCTCCTCCTGCGGACACAGCCCCAGACGCGCTGACAGCTCGAAGGCCAGCGCGCAGCCGATCGCCACCCCCTCGCCATGCAGCAGCCGCGCGCCATCATAGCGGGTCGCCGCCTCCAGCGCATGACAGAAAGTGTGGCCAAGGTTCAGCAGCGCCCGGTCGCCCTGTTCGGTCTCGTCGCGCATCACAATCTCGGCCTTCATCTCGACCGAGCGTTTCACGGCATGGATCCGCGCCGCCATATCGCCCGAGGCGGCACATGAAGCATTTCCCTCAAGCCATTGGAAAAAATTACGATCCCCCAACAATCCGTATTTCACCACCTCGCCGTAACCGGCGAGGAAATCGCGCTCCGGCAGGCTGTCCAGGACCTCAGTATCGGCCAGCACGAGGCTCGGCTGATGAAAGGCTCCGATCAGGTTCTTGCCCTGCGGCGCGTTGATCCCGGTCTTGCCGCCCACCGAACTGTCGACCTGCGCAAGCAGGCTTGTCGGCACCTGCACGAAGCGCACCCCGCGCCGCAGCACGGCGGCGGCAAAGCCCACCAGATCGCCGATCACGCCGCCGCCCAGGGCGACCACCACATCGTTGCGCTCGACCTTCTGCTCCAGCAGCCATTCGACTGCGCGCTCGAAATGCGGCCAGGATTTCGTGGCCTCGCCCGGTGGCAGGCTTAGCGCTACGGAAGAAATACCGTGCTCGGTCAATCCCGTGCGGAACGTCTCGAGATGCAGTGCCGCGACGGTCTCGTCGGTGATGATCGCAACGCGCGGCCGCCGCAGCAATGGCCCGATCAATGCGCCCGCGCGTGCCAGCAGACCCGGACCGATGTGAATGTCATAGGCCCGCCCCTCAAGACCCACATGCACGACCTCGCTCATTTCACTGCCTCCAGAACATCCCTGCGCGTCACCAGCGCCGCCTCGACCTCAGCCGCCATGTCGTCGATCGAATATCCCGGATCGCCGGCCACGCTCAAATCCGCCAATGCATAGATCGGCGCACGCGTTTCATATATCTCCCGAAGCGTCTCATATGGATGAGCTGTGCGCAGCAAGGGTCTGGTATTCTTTCCTTTTACCCGTGACCACAGCAAGCTCAGATCGGCATTCAGCCAGACCGAGACGCCCTTGTCGGACATCATCTGCCGGTTCCTCTCGGACAAGAAGGCGCCCCCACCGGTCGACAGGATACCGCGCTGTGTGTCGAGCAACCGCTCGATCACCTCGCTTTCGCGCGCACGAAAGAATGTCTCGCCATCCCTTTGGAATATCTCGGAAATCGTCATGTTGGCGGCTTTTTCTATTTCTGCATCCGAATCCAGAAACGGCACAGAAAGCCGGGTGGCCAAGGCCTTGCCCACGGCTGTCTTGCCTGCCCCCATCATGCCCACCAGCACGACAGTTTTCTTCAGATTCCAATGCGTTCCGCCCGACACGCTCGGCGCTCCCCTGCCAATTCACACAGTTTTTCACTCAATGACGTGATCTTGCGCAAAAGGCCAGTTATAACTTGGTCAAAACTCACATCCGAGCAGACAGAGGTTTCCATGTTGCGATTGATCAAATGGCTGTTTTATCTGGCCATTCTGGGTTTCATCGCCCTGGTGGCCTATGCCTATATCGGGCCCTTTTTCGGGGCCGACTTCTCGCCGCCGCAAACCGAGATTCGCGAGGATGTCATTCTTGAGACGCAGTAGCCTCACGCTGCTTGCCACGCTTTGGGCAACCCTCGGCACAGCACAAGAGCCGCTCTCGGCGATTGACTGGTTGAACGATGCCGAGACCGTGGCCCTCGGCAGGCCCTATGCCAAACCAGACGAGCCACCCGCCGCCGATCGCGTCGTGGTGCCCGGTGTCACCGTCACCGCGCTCGACGCACCGCGCGCGGATGCGGTCGGTCTCTTGCCGGGCTCGACCACGGGACTGCCCTCCACGCTTTGGCAAGACAGCGCGACCGAGGCGATTCTAGAACGGCTGAACGATCTGCCGGACGTGCCGCTGCCCGCTGTCCAGGCGCTCTATTACACGCTCCTTCTGGCAGAGGCCCACGCCCCTGAAGATGCTGGCAGCGGCGCACCTTTCCTCTCCGCCCGCCTCGCCGCGCTGCGCCGGTTCGGCGCGGTGGAACCCGCCCTCGCGCTGGTCGAGCGGGCCGGTGGGGCAACCCCGGCGCTCTTTGATCAGTGGCTCGACCTGGCGCTGCTTGATGGCAGCGAGGAGCGCGCCTGCGCGGCACTGAGCGAGGCACCGCATCTGAGCCGACGGCTCGCTGCGCGCATCTATTGCACCGCGCGCGATGGTGATTGGGACACGGCGGCGCTCACCTATCACGGGGCCACCGCCACGGACGGGCTGAGCGAGACCGATGCCACGCTCCTCGCCCTGTTTCTCGATCCCGGGATGATCGAGGATATCGAACCGCCTGCCCCGCCCGCACAGATCAGCCCCCTGCAATTCCGACTGTTCGAGGCGATTGGCGCTCCGCTCTCGACGCGCAACCTGCCGCGCGCCTTCGCGATGGCCGATCTGCGCGGCACTGCAGGCTGGAAAGCGGAACTCGAAGCCGCCGAACGCCTCGCCCGGACCGGAGCCTTGCCTGGTGCGCAGCTTCTGGGCCTCTATACTGCGCGCAAACCGGCCGCCTCCGGCGGGGTCTGGGACCGGGTCTCGGCGGTGCAGCGTCTGGACAATGCGCTCACCGATGGCGATCCCGCCGCCGTCGCGCGGGCCATCCCGGCTGCGTGGCAGGCTGCACGCGCGGTGCGGCTTGAGACCATCTTTGCCGAACTCTTTGCCGAACGCCTCCTGAAGGTTGATCTCCCCCCCGAGCTTGAGGCCCAGGCCTTTGACATCGCGCTCTTGTCCAGCATCTACGAGACAGCGGCACAGACCCTGACACCAACCAACGCCCGCCAGCGCTTCGCGGCCGGGCTGGCCCGCGGTGCCCCGTCCGAGGCCGACGCCACGCGCCCGGTCGAACAGGCGGTCGCGCGCGGTTTTGCCCGCGTGGCCGCCGCGCCTGCACATCAGGTGCTGATCGAAGAGGGACGGCTGGGCGAAGCGATCCTGCTTGCGGCCCGAGAGCTGGACAGCAACGCAGGCAGCGGCCGCGAGACGCTCAGCGCAGCACTCGGGACACTGCGTGCCGTCGGGCTGGAGGATACGGCACGGCGTGCAGCTCTCCAGATGCTCTTGCTGGAGCGCCTGAGTTGAGCAGCGCAACACATTGGATTTCCACGTTTCTCGAGGCGCAAGCCGCAGAGCTCGGAGCCGCCGCCAACACCCTGTCGGCCTATCAGCGCGACCTGCGCGATTTCGAGGCATGGATGAGCGGGCGGGCACATGATCTTTCCTCGGCCACGCAGGACGATATCGAAGCCTACCTGATCCACTGCGATGCGCAGGGGCTTGCGCAATCGACCCGCGCGCGCAGGCTCTCGGCGATCCGTCAACTCTACCGCTTTGCCTTCGAAGAGCGGCTGCGCAGCGACAATCCGGCAATCCGCATCAAGGGACCGGGGCGCGCACAGCGCCTGCCCAAGACGTTGAGCGAGGACGAGGTCAGTCGCTTGCTCGACACCGCACCGCAATTCGGTCGCAACCCGTCGGACCGCTGCCGCAATGCCTGTCTGATGGCGCTGCTCTATGCCACCGGCATGCGGGTGAGCGAATTGGTGACGCTGCCCCTGTCGGCGGCACGTGGCGACCCCGACATGCTTCTGGTGCGCGGCAAGGGGGGCAAGGAACGCATGGTGCCGCTGTCGCCGCCCGCGCGCCACGCGCTCGCCGACTGGCTGGCGCTGCGCAACGCGCAAGAGGATGAAAAACGCGCTCAGGGGAAGACTGCCTCGGCCTATCTCTTTGCCTCGAGCGGAAAGGCCGGACACCTGACACGTCACCGGTTTTATCAACTGATCAAGCGCTTGGCGGTCAAGGCTCATGTCGATCCGGGCAAGGTGACACCCCACACCCTGCGCCACGCCTTTGCCACGCATTTGTTGGCCAATGGTGCCGATCTGCGGGTCATCCAGACGCTTCTGGGGCATGCTGACGTCGCGACGACCGAAATTTACACCCATGTGCTGGAGGCACGGCTACAGGCCCTCGTTGAGGACCATCACCCGCTCGCGACCGCCGCACGGCGCAAGGCGGGTGGAAGCACCTCTTCCGACGGCCAATAGCCTGTGCCAAGCGCCGTGTCATAGCCCTGCGTCAGACCCGCCGCCCGCATCGCCGCCTGCGTGCCTTCGTGATCGTAGGGCAAGCGGTGCAGCGTCGCACCCCCTCCGTCCAGAATGGCAAAGGCGGTCTCAGATCTGCCGTCATTGGGCGGCATGCCGATCGCACCTGCATTGATCCAGTCCACAGGACCGATCCGCCGGGTGAATGCAAGGCCGCAATGTCCCGCCAAAACACATGAGATATCGCCAATAACACTCTTTATATAATTAATTTCCTCGATGAAGTCGTCATCATGCGACACCGGCCAGAGAAAGCGGCTGATGTCACGGGCACCGCCGTGAATGACCGCATGCCGCCGCCCGTGATGGGCAAAGGTGATCATGTCCGGAAGCGCCGCCATCCAGTCGCGTGCCGTGTCGCTGATCGCCGCCTCAGCCTGCGCATACCATCCGGCCGAAAGCCTGTCACACAGCGTGCCCGCTTCGAAGCCACAGCCGCAATCACCAGCACGCGCGGCCAGTTGCCGCTCGCAATTGCCGGCAACCACGGCGCAACCAAGATCGCGAATGGCAGCCACCGTCTCGGCGGGCTGCGCGCAATAGGCAACAACATCGCCGGTGCAGATCACATGCTTCGTCGCAATTGCACGCCGCGTCGCTTCGGCGATCAAGGCCTGCGTGGCCTGCAGGTTCGAGTACGGCCCGCCAAAAATCAGCAGCGGGCCGTCCAATTCGCCCAAATCCCGCACCTGCATCACGCCTGCTCCCTTGATTGCGGGCCGATCAGCCCCCATAACCCGATCAAGCATAAGGAATATCACGCAAATGGAAGCGACGCATCCCGTTCTCGACCTGACCTTCTGGATCACGGCAGGGTCCATCCTCTGCCTGCTGGTCCTGTCGGGGTTTTTCTCGGGCAGTGAGACGGCACTCACTGCTGCCTCACGCGGCAAGCTGCGTGCGCAGGCCGAAAAGGGCTCTCGCGGGGCGGATACCGCGCTCAAGATCACCGAGGACAACGAACGCCTGATCGGCTCGGTGCTTCTGGGCAACAACCTCGTCAACATCCTCGCCGCCTCGCTCGCCACGGCGCTCTTCACCCGGCTCTTTGGCGAAAGCGGCGTGGCGCTGGCAACGCTGGTGATGACGCTGCTTGTGCTGATCTTCGCCGAGGTGCTGCCCAAAACCTACGCCATCACCAATGCCGAGGTCGCGGCCTCGCGGACAGCCCCGATCATCGTCTGGGTGGTCAAGGTGTTCTCGCCCGTCGTCTCGGCGGTGCGCTGGCTTGTGCGGCTGATCCTGCGCGGCTTTGGCGTGCAGACCGATCCCGACAGCCATATCCTCGCGGTGCGCGACGAAATCGCAGGCGCGCTCTACCTCGGTCAATCCGAAGGCGTCGTCGAGAAAGAAGACCGCGACCGTATCCTGGGCGCGCTCGATCTGGGCGAGCGCGCGGTCGAGGAAATCATGCTTCACCGGTCGCGGATCGAGATGATCAATGCCGAGGCCGACCCCGAGGCGATCCTCGATCAGTGCCTCAAGAGCAACCACACCCGCCTGCCGCTCTATCGCGATGATCCCGACAACATCGTCGGCGTGGTCCATGCCAAGGATCTCTTGCGCGCAATGCACAGCCTTGTCACCTCGTCCGAGGAAGGCGCCGCCGAGGCGTTGCGCGCCTTTGACGTCCAGAGCATCGCGCGCGAGCCCTATTTCGTGCCTGAAACCACCACGCTCGACGATCAGATGCGGCAATTTCTGCGGATGCGCAGCCACTTCGCGCTGGTGGTCGATGAATACGGCACGCTGCAAGGCCTGATCACCCTGGAGGATATTCTGGAAGAGATCGTCGGCGAGATCACCGATGAATTCGATCCCGACGCCGAACACCCCATTCGCAAGACCGAGGATAACCAGTTCCTGATCGACGGCGCGATGACGATCCGCGACCTCAACCGCGCGACCGACTGGACCCTGCCGGACGATGCCGCGAATACCGTGGCGGGGCTGGTGATCCACGAGGCGCAGATGATCCCGGCAATCGACCAGACGTTCATCTTTCACGGCTTCCGCTTTCAGGTGGTCGCGCGCAAGGACAACCGGATCACCAAGCTGAAGATCCGCAAGCTCTGAGCAAATCCGGCGGGTCGTATTTGCGTCACGCGCTCCGTGTGGTGGAGTGACCGGTCTCTGGCGCAGGTGTTGCCCCCTCCGAGAGTGAACAGCGCCCGGTTTGCGCCATCGCCGCGCTCAACTCGGTGCTCAGCACGTCCCACAGACGCCGAAGCCCCTCCTCGCCGGCCGCCGCAATGGCGAATTGCAGGATGCGGCCCAAAAAGGTGAAATCCGCCCCCTGGCTCAGCGCCTTGAGCACATCCTCGCCCGAGCGCAGCCCGCTGTCATAGAACAGCGGCATGTCAGGGCCCACAGCACTGCGGATGCGTGCGAGCGCGTCGATAGGCGGCGGCGCGCTCTCCAACTGCCGAGACCCGTGGCTGGAGACCTGAATGGCATCCACACCCGATGCGGCCAGCCGCACCGCATCCTCAACATCCAACACCCCCTTGACCACCAGCTTGCCCGGCCACATCTCCCGCAGCCGCGCCAGCGTGTCCCAGGTGGCGCGCGCGCGGCTTTCGGTGCGGTCGAAGGCATAGCCCGGCATCTGGAAATTCGCCATCTCCGGGCGGCCATGCAAAAGCGTGCGCAGTGACCATGACGGGTGCAGCGCGAAATCGAGAAATTGCCGGGGGCCAAGACGGAACGGCATGGTAAAGCCGTGGCGCAATTCGCGCGGGCGGCGGCCCAGTTCCGGCACGTCCACGGTGAGGATCAGCACCTCGTAGCCCGCATCGCGCGCCCGCTCGGCCAGGCGAAACGTGCCGCTGCCATCGCCACTGAAATAGAGCTGGAACCACGCCTGCCCCTCGGCCACTTCAATCAGCCTTTCCAACGGGGTAGAGGCCACAGTTGACACGCCCAAAGGCACCTTTTCGCGCGCTGCCAAACGCGCCAGCATCAGGTCGGCACCGGGGCCAGACAGGTTACACATACCCATCGGCGCAATGCCGAAGGGCCGCCCGGCCCGCCCGGCAAACAGGGGCACGCTCAGATCACGCGCGCTCACATCGCGCAGGATGCGCGGGGTGAGCGGGATCGCATCCAATGCCGCGCGATTGCGCACGGCCCCCGTCTCGCGCCCCGCCACTCCGTCGATGTAGTCGAACACCATCCACGGCAGACGACGGCGGGCCAGACGCCGCGCATCCTCGGCGCTGTGGATATGCGCGGCACGCCCCAACAGATCAGCGCATCACATGCACCGCGCAGGGCGCATGCCGCACGACCCGCGCGGCGGTGGAGCCGAGAAAGTAATCCCGCAGCCCCGGCTTGTGCGAGCCGATGACGATGCAATCCGCCTTTATCTCGGTGGAATAGTCCACGATGGTCCGATAACTGTGGCCCTTCTTGAGCACCGGTTTGACCTCCGGATGCTCCGCCAGCTTTTCGGCCATGCGCGTGCGCGCCATCTCGAACCCGGCGCGCACCATCTCTTCGTCAAGATAGGCCCCGACCGCGCCACTCGGCGTCTCGTAGACGTGCAGCGCAATGATCTCGCCGCCGTCGTGTAGCAGCGCACGGGCGATCTCCAGCGTTTCCGGCGAAAGCCCATGGTCGAGCGCCATCGGAACGAGAATACGTTTATACATGCTGTCAGCTCCTTTTGCAGATGCCCCGCGCTATCCGGCAGGGTCGAGAACGATCTTGGGCGCGGCCACCCGGCCCGCGCGCAGATCGGCAAAGGCGGTGGTGCCGTCAGACAACCCGCGCGCCTCGATCCAGTCGAGCGGGCCGAGCCGCCCGTCATAGATCGCCTGAGCGGTGTCGCGGAAATCCTGCGCGGTGTAGGTATAGGTCCCGATGAAGGTGATCTCCTGCAAGGTCATCCGCCGGATATCGAGCCCGCCTGCATCCTCACCCAGCCCGACATGCGCGATCACCCCGCCTGGTGCGGCACAGGCCGAGGCGGCGGCACGGGTCGCGGCATAGCCCACGGCGTCGATCACCAGACCGAACTGCCCGCGCGCCTCGTCCACCACATGCAGCCCGCAGCGCTCGGCCAGATACGCCCGGCGCGCCGGGTTCGGCTCGGACAGGGTGACATCCGCCACCCCCTGCGCCACCAGCGCCAGCGCCGCCGCCAGCCCGATGGCCCCGCCACCGATCACCAATGCTGCCTCAGGCACGCCCTCTTTGCGCGCCGCAATCGCCAGCCGCACCGCGTGCCAGCTGACCGCCAGCGGTTCGGCCAGCGCGGCCTTGGCCAGTGGCACATCCGGCGGCACCGGGACAAGATTGCGCGCAGGCATCGCGACGTATTCGGCAAAAGCCCCCTCGCGCGGCGGCATCGAGATGATCTGGCGGGCCGCGCACAGGTTCTCGCGCCCCGCACGGCAAGCGTCGCAGGCCCCACAGGTCACCAGCGGATTGATCGTAACCCGCTCGCCTTCGCGCGGTCCGCCCACGATCACCCCCGCCGCCTCATGCCCGAGGATAAGCGGCGCAGGGCGGCGCGCGTCATGGCCCAGATAGGCGTGCATGTCCGACCCGCAAATGCCCACGGCCAAGACCCGGATCAACTCCTCGCCCGCACGCGGCTCAGAATCCGGCACCTCGCGCAGCACGAGGGTTTCGGGGCCTTCATAGATCAGTGCCTTCATTTCGCGGTGAACCCCCCATCGACCATCAGAACCTGCCCGGTCACGTAGCGCGATGCCTCGGAGCAGAGGAAAAGCAGCGGCCCGTCCATATCCGACAGGTCTCCATTGCGCCCGATGCAGGTCTGCGCCGCGTTCCTTGCCGCGCGGTCCGAGTCGCCAAAGACCGCCTGTGTCAACTCGGTCGGGAAAAACCCCGGCCCGATGGCATTGGCGGTGATCCCATCGCGCGACCACGCCTCGGCCATGGCGCGGGTCAGTTGCCCGATGCCCGCCTTGCTCGCCCCGTAGGCAATGCCACCGGGAAAGGCGCGCGTGGTCTGGAGAGAGGCGAAATTGACCACCCGCCCCCAGCCATCCGCGCGCATGCCGGGAACCAGCGCCTGCGTCAGGAAAAACGGCGCGGTGAGGTTGAGCGCAAGCGTGGCGTCCCAGCCCTCGGGTGTCACCTCATCGGCAGCCTGCCGTGTGTTCACCCCGGCGGCATGCACCACGATCTGCGGCGCACCAAAAGGCGCGCGAATGGCGGCCACCGTCTCGGGTAGCGCGTCGCGGTCCGCCACATCGGCCACGACATAGGCTGCATGTTCCCCTGCCTCCGCCGCCCAATCCCGCAAGGCGTCCTCGCGCCGGGCGACACCCACGACGCGGGCACCCGCGCGGGCCAGCACCAGCGCCGCATGCCGGCCCAGACCGGAACTCGCCCCGGTGACGCAGGCGACCCGGCCCTTCACACTGAAGAGGTCGTCAGCCATTGGCGGTCAGATCAAAGGTCTCATCGGGGAAATACTTGGCCAGCCGCACATCGGCGGCGCGGGCATGCCCCTCCATCCCTTCGAGACGCGAGATGCGCGCCGTCGCCTCGGCGATGGATTTCGCACCTTCGCGCGTGGCCCGCTGCCATGTGACGATCTTCATGTATTTATGCACGCTCAACCCGCCGGTATAGCGCGCCGCGCCCGAGGTGGGCAGCACATGATTAGTCCCCGCCGCCTTGTCACCATAGGCCACCGTCGTTTCCTCGCCCAGAAACAGCGAGCCATAGCAGGTCAGCCGATCCAGCCACCAATCAAGATCGCCGGCCTGCACCGTCAGGTGTTCGGGCGCGTAGGCGTCGGAGGTGGCCGCCATCTCCTCACGGTCGGCACAGAGGATCACCTCGGCATAATCGCGCCAAGCGGCTGCGGCGTTTTCGGCGTTCACCTCCGGCAGATCAGCGATCAACCCCGGCACCCGCGCCATCACGTCCTCGGCCAACGCGCGATCGTCGGTCACCAGCCAGACCGGCGAGTTATAGCCATGCTCGGCCTGGCTCACCAGATCGGTCGCCACGATATGCGGATCGGCGCTGCTGTCGGCAAGGATCAGGCTATCGGTCGGCCCGGCGATCATGTCGATCCCCACCCGGCCGAACAGAATACGCTTGGCCTCGGCGACGAACTGATTGCCGGGCCCCACGAGGATATTGGCACGTGGCAGGCCAAAGAGGCCAAAGGTCATCGCCGCCACCCCCTGTACCCCGCCCATGGCAAGGATCTGATCCGCCCCGCAGATATGCGCGGCATAGACAATCGCCGGGTTCACGCCCACATCCGGGCGCGGCGGTGAACAGGCGGTGATATGACGGCAGCCCGCAACCTTGGCGGTGGTCACGGTCATGATCGCGCTCGCGATATGGCTATAACGCCCGCCCGGCACGTAGCAGCCCGCCGCATCCACCGGGATCGCCTTTTGCCCCGCGATCATCCCCGGCACCACCTCGTGCTCGACATTGGCGACAGTGGATTTCTGCATCTCGGCAAAACGGCGCACATTGTCATGGGCAAAGCGGATATCGGCCTTGAGCTTTTCAGGGACCAAGGCGCAGGCCGCCTCGATCTCGGCTTGCGTCATCAAGACATTGCCCTCGTATTTGTCGAACTTGGCGGCATAGTCCAGCGCCGCCGTGTCGCCCCCCGCCTCGATATCGTTGAGAATGGCAATCACCGTGTCATGCACATCGCCCGCGTTCGAGCCGGAGGTGAGGCGAGCTTTCTTGAGGTATTCCAGAGCCATATCGCAGAGGTCCTATTTGTAGATGTCAGGCAAAAGCGTGGTTGAGACGGCGGGCACATAGGCGATCAGCAAGACCACCACGAACATGCCCAACACGAAGGGCACCGCGCGCCATGCGATCCGCAGGATCGACTCGCCGGTGATGCCCGAAACGACGAAGAGATTGAGACCAAGCGGCGGCGTGATGAACCCCACGCCAAGCGCCGTGATCATCATGATGCAGAACTGGATCTCGTTCATGCCGATATTGTCGGCGAGCGGCTTCAGGATCGGCGCGAGGATCACGATATTGGGCGTCGTCTCCATCACACAGCCCGCCGCGATCAGGATGCCGATCATCAAGAGAATCAGCAGCCAGGGCTCATCGGTCAGGCCGGTGACGGCGGTGACAAACCCCTGCGGCACACCCATGATCGCCAGCGCCTCGGCCAGCGGGGCCGAAAAGGCGATGATCGGCAGGATCACCCCGTTCACCTTGGCCGAACTCACCAGCATCGCCGGAAAATCCGCAAGGCTCAGCGTGCGCAGGATGAACCCCATGAGGATCGTCACCACCACTGCCGTCGCCCCGGCCTCGGTTGGCGTGAGCCGCCCGGAAAAGATGCCGTAAAAGATGATTCCCGGCACGATGAACGCATACCAGCCCGAGCCGAGCGCGCGCCCCAGATTGCCCAGCCACTCGCCAAAGGACAGCTTGCCGCCACCCTCGTAATCGTAGATCCGGTTGACGATGATATTGGTCACCAGGATCGACACGAGGATCGCAAGCCCGGGAATGAGCGCCGCCATGAAGAGGGTCGAGGCCGAAATGCCCAGCACGAGGCCGATGATGATATAAGCGATCGAGGGCGGGATAAGGATGCCGGTGCAGGCCCCTGCCGCCACCAGCGCGCAGGCATAGGGGCGCGGATAACCCGATTCAACCAGACGTTCGATGGTCATCCGCCCGACCGCCGCCGCCCCCGCCGCGTCCGAACCGGAAATCGCGGCGAACATCCCGCAGACCAGCACCGTGGCCGAGCCGAAGCCCCCCTTGGCAAAGCAGGTGAGCGCCTCGGCCACGTCGAGGAATTTGCGGCTCAGCCCGGTGCGCACCAGCACGTCGCCGGTCAGGATGAAGAGCGGCACGGCGGTCAGCGCAAAGGCGTCGATGCCAGTGAACAGGCTCTCGCCCACAAGGCTGAGCGGCAGATCGCCCGACATCACCAGCATGATGATCGCCGCCGATCCGATGGCGGCCCAGACCGGCACGGCGAGCGCGATCAGACCGACAAAAAGAATTACCGGGAGGTAGAAATCCCACCCCAGCTCCACGGTTTGTTCCATCGCACCCCAAAGCATCGCGCACCCTCAATCAAAGAGTTTGTCGCCCTCGAAGACGGGCGTGCCGTCCCGAAGCGATCTGAAATCCCGAAACAGCGATTGCACGAGACGAAACAGCATGAGCGAAAAGCCGACGGGCACCGCCATGATGAACCACACCATCGAAACCCTCAGCCCGGCGCTGACCGAGCCGAATTTGGCCGAGACCAGCACCGCCTCCCACGACCAGTAAAGCGCGACCATCGCCACCGCGACCATCACCAGATCGCCGAAGATATAAAGCAGCGCCTTGAGCCGTGGCCCGAGGTAATGCATCACCACGTCGATGCGGATATGTGCGCGTTCCTTGACCGCCGCAGCGGCCCCGATCCAGGCGAGATAGATGAAGGAATAGCGCACGATCTCCTCGCCCCAGACCGAGGAGTAGGAGAAGACTTCACGCCGGATCACCTCGACCGCCATGGTCACGACCAGCATGACGTAAAAGACCAGAAGCAGCCAGCGTTCGGCGTCGCGGTCCAGGCGGCGCAGGATGGACATGGGGGTTCTCCTCGGGCGTGGTCAGTCAGGACCCGCCCGCGCGACATTGCCGGCGCGCGGGGGCACGTACATCGGGCGTTCGAGGCGCGCAACCGCGCGCCCCGCAGGGCTCAGGCGTCGTGAACGTAGTAGCGGCTCTGCGTACCAGCAGCTTCGACCAGCTTGTCGAACACCTCCATCGAGCCCGCGAGTTCGGTCTTGTAGCCGTCCCATTCGGAACGCTGATAGCCCACCGTGTCCTGCCACTCGGCCAGTTGGTCGTCGCTCAGCGAATGGAACTCCACGCCCGACTTGCGCATTTCGGCCATCGCATAGGTCCGCGCCGAGGGCACCTTGGCGAGGTTCTGCTGGAAACTCATCTCTGAGGCCCATTCGATCGCTTCCTGCACGTCGCCGGGCAAGCCGTTGAACCATTCCAGATTGCAGGCATATGCTTGGCTGTCGGGCACCGCCTGGGTAAAGGTCACGTGGCTGAGAATGTCTTTGAACCCGAAGGCATAAAGCGCGCCCACCGCCGGGTCGAGCGCATCGGCCACGCCCTGCTTGATGGCCGAAGGCGTCTCGCCCCAGGCCACCGGTGTCGGGTTGGCCCCGCCCATGCGGTAGAATTGCTGCAGCATCTTGGAGCCGGGCACGCGGAACTTGATGCCCTGAAGGTCGCCGGGCGTCATGATCGCACCGCCGCCGCCCTTGCGCACCGCCATCACGCGCGGGTCGATGCAGAAATAGAACATCGGCTTGAAGCCGCGCTCCTCGACCAGCGCGTTGACCTCCTTCTTCCAGATATCCGAGGTCACCAGGTTCACGAACCGCTGATTGGCGCCGCAGAAATAGGGCATATTGATCAGGTCCACCGCCGGCGCGAAGGGCGCGAAATTCGACAGCGAGAACTGACCGGCATTGACCGTCGCCCCCTGTACCTTCTGCGCCAGCGCCGAACCGACGCCAAGCTGTCCACCGGGGGCCAGCTTGACGTAGATCTTGCCGTTCGAGGCGTTCTGAAGGTTCTCCTTCACATCAAGCTGCATCATCGGATAGGCGCGCGACGTGCCGATCACATATTCGGTCGCCAGCGTCATGATGTGGTCAGCGGCGCGCTCGCGCTCGCTTTCCTCCTTGGCGGTCTGTGCCACGGCCTCGGTCGACCAGAGCATGCCCCCCGCACCGGCCACGAGGGCTGCGGTAAAGCTGCCGGTGCTTGCCAGCTTCAGGAAATTCCGGCGCGCGGCCGACTCGAGTTCCTTGCGTTCAATATCCAAGATCATCTCCTCCCATTTCGACGATCAGCCGTCTGACCTGTTCCGCCTGTCGGCTTCTTTTTTCAGGATCGCCACGACGAAAAACGTCGACGCGGCCAGCAGAACCAGCATCTCTCCGACATCGCTCAGCGGCACGGCCACGCCCGATGCGCCAAGCGCGACATTCGCGGTAAAGGCGGCAAAACTCAGGATCGCAAGCACGAGCGCCATGGATGTTCCTCCCGGACGGAATCGGTTCTTGCCTTGATGTAAGCGCTTGCATTACGATATTGCAAGCGCTTTCATTTGAGTTTCCCGTGATCGGGCGCTAAAGGCTGCTTGTTCAGAAATCGCGCATGAGGGATTTGGAAAATCCGAAGATGACCACGATCACCAATCCCCACCCTGCCCCGACGCTCGAGGATGTCGCGCGCGCAGCACAGGTCTCGACCGCGACGGTTTCGCGCTGTCTCAACACGCCCGACAAGGTCTCCGAAAGCACCCGCCTGCGCGTGATGGAGGCCGTGGGCAGGCTCGGCTACGCGCCGAATTTCGGGGCGCGCGCCATGGCGTCGCGGCGCACGCGCACCATAGGCGCGGTCATCCCGACGATGGAGAACGCGATTTTCGCACGCGGGCTTCAGGCCTTTCAGGAAGAATTGCGGACGCTTGGCTATCAGTTGCTCGTCGCCTCCTCGTCCTACCGACAGGACATCGAGGAGGAACAGATTCGCTCGCTGGTCGCGCGCGGTGCCGACGGGCTCCTGCTGATCGGCCACGACCGCGCGCCGCAGGTGACCGAGTTCCTGCAGCAACGCGGCCTGCCGGTGCTGGTCACATGGGCCTATGATCCGGCGCAGGCTGGCGTCTCGGTCGGCTTCGACAATCGCCGCGCGATGCGGGCGCTTGCGGAAAAAACTCTGGATCTGGGCCATCGCACCATAACGGTGATCACGGCACCGCTGGCCGATAACGACCGCGCCCGCGCCCGCGTCGATGGCATCCGCGACGCCATCACCGCGCGCGGGCTATCGGTCGCGGGGTTGCCGGTGATCGAGACCGACTACGGCATCGAAACCGGTGGCGTCGCCTTCGAGACACTGATGCAGGCCCACCTCCGCCCCACGGTGGTGATGTGCGGCAATGACGTGCTGGCGGTGGGCGCGGTAAAACGCGCGCGCATGCTCGGCCTCTCGGTGCCGCGGGATGTTTCGATCACCGGCTTTGACGATATTGACATTGCCTCGGTGGTCGATCCGGCCCTGACGACGGTGCATGTGCCGCATCGCGCGATGGGATCTGCGGCGGCGCGGCTCTTGATCCGCATGATCGAAGAACACGGGGCCGTCACGTCACAGGAACTCGACGCGCATGTGACCTGGCGCGACTCGCTCGCGGGGCCACCGGGATAGGAGCCGTATCGAGGAAGGAGGCTGGCAGGGGCCTTGAGCGGACATAGCACTCCGACAGAAGGTGCCGCGTGATCGCAGGGCCGGGGACTGGCGATGCAGCGGTCGTGGCGGGCACTTTATCCCAGCCAAATCATTCTAAACTCAACACGTTGCGCCACCCCTCAAATCGCCAGGCCGCGGGACGGCCCGGCGATCGCGCGGCACCTTCGGTGCGTTTCGCGCGGCCTACGGCAACGGCAGCTTCAGGCCATAATCCACCCCCTCACAAAAGGCCAACCTCCAACAAGATACTCGGAATCCGTTTCTTGACCTTGAAGAACCCCGCCGTCGCATGCGGCCAGATCGCCCGATCCCAATCGCGTTGCCATTCCGCCAGCACAATCCCGCGCGCCTCCAGCGTGGCCTGCGCCTCATCCAGCCAGTCGCGCAAGGGACCGACCGGCACATAGGGCGTCACGATCTGCCGCGCCCCGCACCGTTCGGCCCATGCCGCAAGATCCCCCGGCACGCCCGCACGCATCGCCTCGGCCTGCCACCCGCCCCGCGAAACCGTATCCGCCAACGCCTTCGTCTCGAACCGCGCCACATGCTCAGCCACAGGGCGCACCGAGCGCAGGTGACTGCCCGCAAGCGTCGCCACCCCGCGCAGATCAAGCGCATCGGGCGCAAAACCCTCCGGGCAACAGTCCTCCTCGGTCAGCAAGAGAACCGAGGGCAGCCCCGGAAAGGGCGCACGCGGCACCCGCAAGGGCAGCACCGGCGGCAACCCCTCGGGCTCCTCGCCCTCCAGCCCGGTCACATCCTGCGCCAGTTCAATCGGGCGCGGCGCGAACCGTCCGCCGGTATAGGTTTCGATATTTCCAACCCGCGCCACGTAAGGCTTGCCCCGCGTGTGCAGCCCGGCCACCCACCGCCAGCCAAGCGTGTTGGAGGCCGGATCGCCGTCCAGCAGATGCCGCAAAAAGAAATCCGCGCCTACCCGCCATGGCAAGCCGAAGGTGAAGATCCAGATCGAGGCGAACCACATGCGGGCGTGATTGTGCAGATACCCGGTCTCCACCAGTTCCTGCGCCCAGGCGTCAAAACAGGCAAGCCCGGTCTCTCCGGCCTCGGCTGAGGCAACCTCGCGGCGCAGGCGGCGGTCGTCGTCCATCCGCTCCAGATCACGGCAAAGCCCGTCGCGATAGCTCTGCCAGATGCCGGGGCGATGCTCCAGCCAGCCCTTGAAATAGCCGCGCCAGATGACCTCCTGAATGAACTTCTCGGCCCCCGCATGGCCATGCGCGCCAAACGCCGTCGCCACCGCCTCTTGCTCCAGCACCAGCCGCCGGCGCAGATAGGGAGAGAGCATCGAGACGTCATTATGCGCCCCCGCGCCCCGGTCGAAATTGCGCCCCTTGGCATAGCGCCGCCCCATGCGCGGGGCAAAACCCCGCATGATCTCCAAGCCGCTTGCGCGCGTCGCCTCCTGCACCGCCGGTCCCCCTGCTCTGTCCATCGTCAGGCAGGACAGATGGACCGACAGTGCTGGATTTCAATCGGCGGTCAGTCGGGCAGCACCTCCCATTTCAGCCCGGGCAGATAGCGCCCGGCAACCTGCCCGTCCTCCAGCGCCAGCAGATGCAGCCAGCCATTATCGAACAGAGCGCGCACCCCGTCATGCCGCCGCAAGACATCCCTGATCGCCTCTTTCGGGGCCTCGATCAGCACCGTCAGCCGCAGCGGCTCGTGCCGCAGCGTCGCACCATCATGCACCGCCTGCCAAGGCAGACCGGGGCGCAACAGCCCGCCATTGCCCTGCACCACGCCGATCCCGCCAGTGACGTTATGGATCAGCTTGTTGCCTCCGCCAAACTGCGCCAGGGCGACGCTCGACCCGTAATATTGCAGGCTGATCCAGCTTGCCACGACAACCGGCGCGGTCAGGATCAGCTCCAGCGTGGCAAACCCCTCATCCGCCCGCCAGTCATAGCTGTGCAGGAATGTGCGCCCCGCCAAATCGACCCCCGAGGTCACCGCGCGCGGTGCCGCGATGAACGAGGCACAACCCGCCAGTCCCCATTCCGGGCGCAGTTCCGCCCAGTCCGAGGACCGCGCCGCCACGGTCCGCGCGACGGCACCCGGCAGGCTGAGCGCACGCTCGCCCCGCGCCAGCGCCCCGGCGCGGGCCAGCCAAGCACCGGCCTTCTTGATGTCCTCGGCATGCTCCGGCGCGGCGCTGTCGGGGTAAAGCGCCACCTCGTCGCGCGTGGTGTCATGCAGCCCGGCCATGAAATGCGTGTCCTGCGGCAGGTCTATGCCCTGCGCGGGCAGGCCCGTCCGGGTCTCGGGATCGTTCAGCAACTGCGCCAGCAGCCGCGCCGAGACCTCGCCAGTATGCCCGCCGCAAGCGCCGCAATGATAGGCGCTCTCATGCGGATTATTCGTCACCTTCGCACCGTGGCCCAACAGCAGCACCAGCCGCGCATGCCCCTTGGCAAGGCCCATGGCGCGCAGCACCTTGGCCGCCGTCTCGGCCTTTGCCTCGGCATCAAGCGCCGGGTCGAGCCGGGGTGCGGGCCCCTCGGCTGGGCTCGCCCCTTTCAACCCAAGCGCATCCTTGACCAGCTTCGCCCCGTAGAACGGCCCCGCCGCCTCGACAAAGGCAAAAGACGACACCGCCGCCTGCCGGAACCGGCCCCAGGCGCGGGTCGCGCGGGCGCTGATACGGGTCGCCTGCTCGACCTCGGGCGCGGCGTGGCTCGTGGCGCTCATCGCGGGCTGCAACAGCACCGGCAGATGCGCCTCAATCACGTCCGAGCCATGCGCGCAATGCGCCACCGGCAGGCCGAAGAACCCGGCAAAGCCGATGGTCTCTACCCCCGGATCGAGACTTTCGAGCGCGCGGCGGAACACCTCGGAGCGCACGTCGATACAGAACGCCGCCTGCAGCACGGGCCGTGCCGCCATCGGCGCGGGCACCCGCAGATCCGCCGCCAGCCGCCGCTGATAGGCGCGCTCGGCGGCATCCTGCAAAATGCTGTCGATCACCTGATCGGGTGAGGGCGCGAGCGGTGCTTCATGCGCCGCCACCGTCTCGGCCCAGGGCCCGGCCACGCCCGACACCTGCGCAAAAATCGCCTCTTCCCAGATCAGCCGGATCGCCAGCAGATCGGTCAGCGTGTGATCGCTCTGCCCCGCCGCCTCGGCCTGCCACAAGAGCCACCGGGCATGCTGCGCCCATCCGGCCATATCCATGTAGAGCCGGTGAAACGCCGTTTCCGCCGCCGCCTCACTGATCCCCAACCGCTCGCAGGCGCGCAGGATGGCGCGGTCGGCGGTGTCGGGCGCCTCGGTCACATGCGCGCAAAAGCCCGACAGCCCGGCGATTTCCGGCGTCAGATCATGCATCGCCCATTCGCGCCAGGCGGCAAAGGCCCCGCGCCCCGGCGCAGGCGTCCAGAGCGCCTGCCCCCGGTCGAAATGCCCCCCGGCCCAGAGGCCGAAACTGCGCCCGAAGATCGCGGGCCAGTCGGTGCCATCCGCTTGCGCGGCCAGATCGGCCACGGTCGGCAGCGCCTGCGGCTCCGCGCTCGGGCCGGTGATCCGCGCCTTGAGATAGGCCAGATCGACCGGCTTGACCGGCGATTGGCTGGCGTAAAGCGCGGCGGCCAGATCGTCCTCACCCATCTCGCCGCGCGCCAGCATGGCGGCATAGTCGGCGCGCGCCCGCGTCAGGCGCACGCCACCCACCCGCGCCAGCCGGGCCGAGGCGGTGGCCAGATCCTCACCTGTCTGACCAAGGAAGGGATTGACCGCGACGGTCGCTTCCAGCGGAAAGGCGGGCGGCAGGGCACGCGCCGCCCCCTCCGCCGCGCTCAGCAGGTCCGCAATGCGATCCGGTGCGATTTCGGTGTGCTTGAGAAACATGGCTCGTGCTCCTTCTCAGGTCCGGTTGGAGGGATGTGTGACGCGCAGCCCGCCGATCAGGCGATCCAGCAGCGTGTTGAGGTAGAGGCCATTGGCCAGGTGCACGCGCCATCCGGCACTCGCCGGGTGATGCGCCCAGAGCGGAAAGAGAGCCTGCGCCACCGCGACAAGGCCGAAGGACATCAGCGCCAGCACGATCAGCGCCCATTCCAGCGCACCGGGCACCGGCGGCGCGGGCAGGTTCGCGCCCCAGAGCGCGCCCGCGATGATCTGGAAGATGAAATAGGCCAGCGTTGCGGCCACCGAGGCCAGCGCCGTGCGCTTGGTCAACTCTGCCGGTGCTGCGTCGGCAAGGCCCTGCGCCACCAGATAGGCCACCCCGAAGATCAGGATCGTGCCAAGCGCCAGCGCTTGTGCCGATTTCGGCCCGATCAGCAAGGCAAAGCCCACCGCCACCGCGCCATAGAGCAAGAGTGCCAGGGCAAAGGCGCGCGCCACCGCCTTGAGGTCGGGCACCGCCACCGGGCCGGGCCGCCGGATCTCGGCCACCGCGCGCACCGCCCCGCCCGAGGCCAGGAACCCATGCGCCTTGTAGAGCGAATGCGCCACGATATGCAGCAGCGCCAGCGGCCATAGGCCCAGCCCGCATTGCAGCAGCAAAAAGCCCATCTGCGCCACCGTCGACCACGCCAGCGCGGTCTTGATCGCGCTTTGCGTCAGCATCACCACCGCGCCGAAGATCGCCGTTAGCCCGCCCAGCATCACCAATGCTGCCATCGCGCCGGGGCTGGCCTGCACTGCCTCGGCCAGCCGGATCAGGATCAGCCCGCCGGAATTGATGATCCCGGCATGCAGCAGCGCCGAAACCGGCGTCGGGGCCTCCATCACCTCGGTCAGCCAGCCATGCAGCGGGAAGGCCGCGGTCTTGAGCGCCGCCGCGATGACCAGCAGCCCCACTGCCCCCTGCCCCGCCAGCGGCAGGCCGGATTGCGCCGCCGTACCGATGCCGCCCAGATCGAGCGTGCCGAAGGCCAGCCAAAAGAGGCCTGCCGCCCCGATCAGCGCCAGATCGCCCGCGCCCCAGACCAGCGTGAACTTGGCCGCCGCGCGCCGCGCCTCGGGCCGCTCAGGATAGAACAGCAGCAGGTGCCGCAGCCCCATCCCGACCGCGCCGAAGGCGAGGATCATCAGCACCAGCCCGCCCGACAGCACCACCATCAGCACCGCCGCCAAAGTGGCCAGCATCAGCGCGTGAAACGGCGCCTCGCGCGGCTCGCCATCAAGATAGCTGCGGGCATAGCGCATCACGATCCAGCCCACGAAACTGACCAGCAGCCCCATCGTCACGCTGACCGCGTCAAGCCGCAGCGACAGCCCCGCCGCCTCGGACCCAAGCACCAGCGTGCCCGGGCCCGCCACCAGCAAATGCACCAGCGCCGCGCCCATGATCGCCAGCACCGCCAGCGCCGCTCCTTCCGGCAGGCGCGGACGGCGCACGGGCTGTAGGAGCGTGTGAACGGCCACGCCGAGCAACAGAACGGGTGGCAGCAGCAGAAGCGACGACAGCAGGGGCATGATATATCTCCTTCGAATCCGGTTTCGACAGGAGATACCCTCAGCACTCAGTTTAAAAAATTACATATTATATCCGTATTCATTCTATATAATAGAACTATGGCATATCTGAACCTGCATCACCTCCGCCTCTTTCGTGCCGTCGCCCATGACGGCACACTGACCGGCGCGGCCCGCGCGCTCAACCTGTCGCAATCAGCATTGTCCACGCAAATCAAGGCGTTGGAGGCCGCGCTTGGGCAGGACCTCTTCGAACGGCGTGGCCGCCGTCTGATCCTGACCGAGGCCGGGCGCATCGCGCTCGACCATGCCGAATCGATTTTCCGCACCGCCGAGGATCTGAGCGCCACCCTGCGCGAGCGCGGCGGCGGTCGTCGTGCCTTGCGCGTGGGCGCACTCGCCACGCTGTCGCGCAATTTCCAGATGCAGTTCCTGCGCCCGCTGATCGGGCGGCGCGATGTCGAGGTTGTGCTGCGCTCGGGCTCTCAGCCCGAATTGCTGCGCGGGCTCGAGGCGATGGCGCTCGACGTGGTGCTGACCAATCTCGCCCCTGCACGGGATGCCGCCAGCCGCTACCTGATCCAGCGGATCGACGAACAGCCGGTCAGCCTGATCGGCACACCCGAACGGCTTGGCCCGACACCACGCCCCTTGCCCGCCCTGCTGTCAGACATGCCGCTCATCCTGCCCACGCCAGAAACGGCGTTGCGCGCAGGCTTTGACGCGCTCATCGCGCGGCTCGGGATCAGCCCGCAAATCGCCGCAGAGGCCGATGACATGGCGATGCTGCGCCTGCTGGTGCGCGAGGATGCGGGGCTCGCCGTAATCCCGCCCATCGTCGTGCGCGACGAGCTGGGCAGCGGACGCCTGACCGAGGCCGCACGCCTCGACGGGATCACTGAGACTTTCCTTGCGGTGACGCTGGAGCGGCGCTTTCCCAATCCGCTGCTGGCCGATCTGCTGGCATAGGCGAACCTGCCGCCACTTGCCGGGCGACAGCGCGGACAGTCCGGCCCGCCACCCCCTTACCCCGCGCGCGTTTCGGCGTTAGCTTCACGCGCCAGCATGTGGAAGGTGTTGAAACCCGGATGTTTCAAGCTGCGGGTCTTGCCCTTCCAGATACCGAAATTCTCCTGGAAATAACGCACCCCGTAGTAATCCGCCGAAAGCCGTCCAAAACCATCACATTCGGACAGGTTGAGAGACTCCGGTAGCCGCCCGAGATCCTGTCCGTCCACGAAGATCGGGACGGATTTCTCTTCCCGCCTCCGTCCACTCCAGCGAATACCCGTTCCGTTTGACGCCAGGTTGCCCGATAGCCAGATATCATCAACCGACCAGAGAACGGCGGGAATGGAAAATACCATGTCGGTGAAGAATGACGGCCGGACCAACACCCCGCCAAAACCCTGAGCGATGTCGGCCTCCTGCCACTTGTCGGTATGGTAGGGCCGGAACTTGCCGAGCGACAGGGCCTTCTTGACCTTGTAGCGCAAGTCCTTGCGGGGATAGTGATACCGATACAGTATCGAGTTGATCGACACACACTCATCGCAAATCGCGCGATCGGGGGTGCGCCCCGACGCTGTTACGAGATTGTGGACCCAATTCTTGTCGTAGACCCTGTCATCGTCGCAATAGATGATACGCACATCGCTGTCGGCATATCTCTTCAGCGTCGGCAATACTTTCGTGGCGGGCCCGAAATCCTCGCACTCATATACATCGAAGTCACTGGGTATCAGTGACCTGTCGACCTTGCCCAGGCTTCTCTTGTGGTATTCCGCAGGAAGATTAAGCTCGATCCTCGACGGCAAGATCGTCTGATGGTTGATACAATCCAGAAACTCGGCGAGATGACCCGCCCTGCTCGGGATCGTGGTAAGCGATATTACGACTTCACTCATGCGGATAAGAGCTCCTTGTAGTCGGCACCGTCTGCTTTTCGACGGGCCGGTATTCGCAAGATCACATGTGCTTGTCGTGATCTCGACGGGCTGACTTGCTGGCTCAACGCCGCTCGCCCGGTTGCGGTGCGGCCATCGGGCACGATGTCATGGCATCCCATGGGTGCAAGCTGGGCTGTCACGCAGGGGAGATTTAATCGCGGAGGTGGGCGGCGCATGCCCCCGCCCTGGAAGCGGGGGCATGCCGTCACGGTCAGACCGGCAGCAGGTAGTCGTGCTGCACGTTCAGCACCACATCCTGGAAGTCGTTGTCGCCACCGATTAGGTCCTCGAAGCCAAGCTGGAGAGAGTTCGCGTCGAGCGCACCGGAGAGCACGTGCTGCGCCCCATCGGGGTTCAGCCCCGCGTCGAGGCTGTGGAAGATCGTCGCCCCATCGAGTGCCGCGCCATTGACCTGCAACACGAAACCGCCGTCATCGACATCGGCTGGCGAGCCGTCGGTGCTGTCGACAAAGACCAGCGTGTCTTCGATCGACAGATCCGCAAACCGCGACGCCCCGTCCTGGATCATGAAGAACCCAAGCTTGGAGCCTGCCGCGATCTCCGCATTCTCCAGCGTGAAGCTGGAGGCAGACGGGTCGAGCGTGCTGTCGAAGATGATCTGCGCATCCGAAACCGCCCCGCTGGCATCCACTTCGTAGATGCCAAGGATGTTGTCGAAGTCCGCGCCGATCTTGCCGGTATCGAGATTGATGACGATATCCGACTGCCCGGTCCCGGTGAGGAAATCCTCAAAGGCGATACCGTTGATATCCCCGTCCGCGACCCGCGCGCCCTCGGCCAGATCCTGCTCCTCGGTCACGAACTGCAGAACCGTCTCCGGGCTCTCGCGCTCTTCGGGCAGCGCAAGGGTGCGTGCGATCGGGGCCGTCCCAAGATCGTCCTCGGAAATCTGCGGAAGAACCCCGCGACCGCCAAGCCCGACCGCCATCAACACCGCGTCGGACAGACCCGCCCCGACGTTAAAGCTGGTTTCGCCGATCGTGACCTCGCCGGTTTCCGGGTTGAATTCGAAATCACCCAGGAAGTTGCCTTCGATCACGATCCGGTCATCCTCGTTCAGACCGCTGAACGTATCGCCTGCCAGTTCCGCAAGGGTTCCAGAAATGGTCTCAGGCGTCTCGGGGTCGAGGTCGAACGTCTCCTCAATCGCGCCCGGCTGCACGTCCGGGGTGCCCGCGAAGTCGTAGATGACCGTATTTCCGTCACCCTCGTAGGCCACGGCGATCTGCGCTTCACCGGTCGCGCTCTCGCTTGCGGGGATGAACTGGATGGTCTCGGGGCTGATATTCCCGTTGGCCTCGCTGTCGATATACTGATCAAAGACCGGCGCGGACGGATCGGTGATGTCGAACACCATGATCCCGTTGTCACGCTCCAGCCCGACGAAGGCATAGTAGCGCCCGTCGACCTCGCCTGCCGCAATCGCCTCGGGCTCGACACCCTTGTCGTCCGAGCGGTCGTCAATGTCGCCCTCGTCCTGATTGAACAGGTCGGGGCGGATTTCAGCGATCAATTTCGAGAACTGCGAGCCGCTGTCAAAGACCACGTCCCCCGCCGCGTTGTAGATCGTGAACGAGCGCGACCCGTAGTGGTAGAGCCGGTCGAAATCACCGTCGCCGTCGGTATCGCCGATATCCGAACGCACGTTGAGCCGACCAAGATTCTCATCCAGCTGCAGGATTTCGGCATTCGGGAAGGCAGTGGGATCAAGGGTCAGATCCTTGACCCGCGCTTCCGTGTCATCGCGCGCGTCACCCTCATTGGCGGTAAGGATAAAGGTCTCGCCGCCGATCTCGATCGAGGTGATCGCATCGGGCTGACGCATGCCGAAGAGGTTGTCGTAGTTCTGCAGGTTGATCGCATCATCGCGGTTCGAGGCGTCAAGTTCGTTGCCCGGCAGCGACCGGTCGATCAGCCCGAAGCTGCGGATATCCGTGATCTCGTTCGTGGTCAGATCGATGACCGCGTAGGCATTGGCCTCTTGCAGCGCGACCCAAGCGGTTTCACCATCCGGCAGCACGGTGATGTATTCCGGCTCCAGATCCTCGGAGACGGAATTGCCCGGCTGCAGCAGAACACCAGCCTCGGACAGGGCGTCTTCCTGCCCGTCAAACGCGGTGAAGTCCAGGGTCAGGGCGGTAGCCTCCTCGACCCCACCGGTAAGGTCGATGATCGACACAGACCCGAGCGGATCGGTGCCGTCCACCGGTTCACCTTCGTTGGCGACAAGGATCTTGTTGCCATCGGGGGTAAAGGTCAGCATGTCGGGCAGATTGCCGACCTCGACCGTGTTGAGCAGCGTGCCCTCGCTGTCGAAGATTGCCACAATGCCGTTCTGATCCTCGGGCGTGACCGAGATCGCGGCGGCGACAACACCGTCCTTGGCCGCGACCGACTGCACCCCGTCAAAGCCTTCGACAACGCTCAGGTCGAACTCCGCCAGCTTTTCGCCGGTGGCGGTGCTGAACACGTCGATGCGATCCTGCGCGCCATTGGTGACATAGGTGCGGTCCCCATCGACCGAGACCACCTCGGCCCCGCCGGTGAACAACTCGGTTTCACCGCTGAGCAGTTCGGCGGCGATGCTCGCCTCCAGCTTGGGCTGGTTCTCATCCAGAAGGATGCGGTCCTCGCCCCCGTTGCGCGCCAGTTGCACGATGCGCAGATCGTTGGTGACGTCGGTCTCCGCCTGAGTGAAGGCATTGTCCTCGTCCGGGAAATTCTCCTGCATGAAGTCTGCAAGCGCCGTCTGCTCGCCAAGGCGGTCGACCTCGGGATCAGCGGTCAGGCCGCCCTCGGGTGTCAGGAACTGCACGTTGGAGACCAACTCCTGGAACGGATACCCATCGCCGTTATTGAGCAACAGGAAGTCGAGCGTCACCATGTTGATCGTGTCGGGCGCATCGGCGGTGAATGCACCATCGCGGAAGATCACCATATCCTCGCCGGTCTCGGGATCGATCAGTGCGACAGTCTTGATCCGGTCACCCGCAACCGCGACTTCGGGCATGTCGGTGGCCGGATCGACCACGTAATCGCCGCTCTCGTCGGTCACCAGTTCCTGCGCGGTGCCTGCCTCGTCAAAGGTGACGCGGAAGCCGCCGATCTGAAAGAAGCGGCCCGGCGTGTTGCCGGCCTCGGTGTCGGTATCGGCCACACCATGCTCAAGCAGCATGAGGAAGCCTTCCTTGCTGACCGAGGCGGTCACCAGACCGTTGTTGAAACGCAGCGAATTCTGCACGTCGAGTTGCGACAGGATACCGTCACCCTCATCGGTGCCCTCATTGGTGGCCGAACCGATTTCAGCGCGGATACCGCCACCGTTCTTGAACGACACCATAACCGCCGCATCGGCACCGCGCGCAGCATCGAGATTGGCATCCGCCGTCAGGTTGCCAAGATTGCTTTCCTCGGTACGCACGGTTTCGCGGCGCCCGTCAAGGAACACGTCGTGATTGCCAAAGGCGATTGCATCGGCGGCATCCACGATGGTTTGCACGGCACTGGTCAGATCTTCGACGATATCGGCCTTGAGCGAGCCGTTGATCGCCTCGTCCAGCGTCGTGGCACCGGTCACGTCCAGCACGCCCTGCTCGTCGGTGGCGAAGGTGCCCGAGACGTTCTGGTCAATCGATTCGGCGATCAGGTTGCCGTCTTCATCGAACTCCACCACGAGGCGGCCCAGATAGCTGTACTCTCCATCGGTCGAGACGATGGCCACGTCATTGCCACCCGCATCTGTGGTCAGGAACGGATAGCCCTCGGCGGCCTCGTCTCCATCGCGCAAGCGGTCCTGCGCGTCGGCCTGAAGCGTGTTCGAGCCACCGGCGATGATGATGTCCACACCATTGAGCAACCCGGCCAGTTCCTTTTCCAGCGCGATCTGCTGGAGATGCGACGTCAGGATGATCTTGTTGGCCCCCGCCGCGACCATCGCGTCGATCTGCGGCTGGATCACGGCGGCAAGGGCCGCCATGTCGTTCGCGCCGCCGGTGATCTCGTCGGTGCCGCCGGTGGAAGAGATCGTCTCGATGATCTGCGTTGTGGCCCCCACGATGCCGATCAACTCGCCGTTTTCCTCGATGATGGTGGCCGGTGCAATCGAAGGGGTGTCCGCCAGCGCCGCCAGATCGGCGAGGATGTCACCGGTCGCACCTTCGGTGAGTTCGTCAAGGCGCAGCAGGTCCTCGCTCGCCAGACCCGACAGGTTACCGTCGCCGGAAAAGTCGATATTGCTCGTCAGATAAGGGAAGGTCGCGCCCAGCCACTCGATCAGTGCGCCATCCTCGGTCAGGGAAATCTCGCGGCCGATGATCTCGGAAAACGCGCTCGTGCCGGGGTCGAATTCGTGGTTGCCGACAGCCGAGGCATCGAATTCGAGGATGTTCATGATGGTGATGTCGATACGACCGCCACCGCGCCCGAGATCCAGCTCAATGCCTTCTGCCTCAAGATCGGCCCCGAGCAACTCGGTGAAGAATCGTTCATAGGCCGCAGTCAGCGTGCCACCCATCGAAAAGTCGGCCGCCGTCGAAAAGAACGGACCGGGGATATAGTTGTCGCCCGCCGACAAAAGGATCGTATTCTCGAACGTGTCTTCGAGCGTATCGACGATCGCGGCAAAATTCGGTGCGTTATCAAGCGCGGCGACGCCGCCTTCGAGATCGTTCGCATGCAGCAGCTGAAGCGTATAGGCCATAAAGATCCCACCCTGGATTTTTGAAGAAGATAGGCCGCAGCGATAGAGCCTGTTTGTGACGGCTGTTTGAGGAATCTGTAACGAACGCATGAACCGGGACGCGGCAGCCAAGTTTCTTGCCACTTGCAAAAACTGTTACAAAACGGTCACCTTACAAACCTATACGCCGCCACATTGGCCACTCGGCGCAGCCCCGGGCCGATCCGCGCCCGATACCGAAACACAAGGATCGCCATGACACCGCACGAGAAGATGCAGCAAGCAGGACGCGAGGAGTTGCGCGCCGCCCGCAAACAAAGCCGCGCGCTCTATTGGGTGGTGGGCGTATTCAGCGTGTTTGCCAACCTGCTGATGCTGACCGGGCCGATCTACATGCTGCAGGTCTATGACCGGGTGCTCAGCAGCCGCTCGGTGGAAACGCTGGTCGCGCTGTCGGTGCTGGTGCTGTTTCTCTACACGATGATGGCGTTGCTGGATTTCGCGCGCGGGCGCATCATGGGGCGCGTCGGCGCGCGGTTTCAGGCAACACTCGATAGGCGGGTCTTCGACGCCGTGATCCGAAAATCGGCGGTAAAGCCGGATGAAAGCACCGCCACCGGGCTGCGCGATCTGGAATCGGTGCAGCGACTGATGACATCGCCGGTGCTGCTGGCGCTGTTCGACCTGCCCTGGACCCCGCTGTTCATCGCGGCGATCTGGGTGTTTCACCCCTGGCTCGGCAGCCTTGCACTGATCGGCGGGGCGATTCTGGTAACGGTCACGCTGATCAACCAGATCGTGACGCGCCGCCCCTCGGGGCGAGCGGGCATGGCCGGGGTGCAGGCCGATACCGTCTCGGACCAATTGCGCAACGATGCGGAAATGGTGCAGGCCCTCGGTATGCGCGACGCGGCCTTTGACCGCTGGCAGAAAAGCCGCGAGAGCGCGCTGCGCGATCACCTTCACGCCGCCGATCTCGGCGGCAGTTTCACCAGCGCCAGCAAGGCCATTCGCCTGCTTCTGCAATCGGCGATGCTCGGCCTTGGCGCGCTGCTGGTGCTGCGCAACGAACTGACCCCCGGCGCGATGATCGCAGGCTCGATCTTGCTGGGCCGTGCGCTCGCCCCGCTGGAACAGGTGATCGGCCAATGGGGCGCGGTGCAGCGCGCCAAGCGCGGCTGGGACAATATCGCCAGCCTGCTGGGCGAGGTTCCGCCAGAGCAGCCGCGCACGGCCCTGCCCCGGCCCAAGGCGCGGCTTGCGGTCGAAAAGCTGGTCATCGTGCCCCCGGGCGACAGCCAGGCCGCGCTCAAGAATGTCAGTTTCGCCATCACCCCCGGCCAGGCGCTTGGTGTGATCGGGCCCTCGGGGGCCGGAAAATCCACCCTCGCCCGGGCGCTCACCGGGGTCTGGCGTCCCGCACAGGGCAAGGTGCGGCTCGATGGCGCAGCACTTGACCAGTACAGTCCCGGCGTCTTGGGGCAGTTGATCGGCTACCTGCCGCAAAAGGTGCAGCTTTTCGACGGCACCATCGCCGAGAACATTTCCCGGCTCGCGCCAGAGCCCGATGCCCGCGCCATCGTCGAGGCCGCCAAACGTGCCGACGCGCATGAGATGATCCTCAAACTGCCCGACGGCTACGAGACCCGCGTGACCGCCAGCGGCGGGCGCCTCTCGGGCGGGCAGATCCAGCGCATCGGGCTGGCGCGCGCGATGTATGGCGATCCGGTCGTGCTTATTCTGGACGAGCCCAATGCCAATCTCGACAATGCCGGCAGCGAGGCCGTCAATTCCGCGATCCGCCGTTTCAAATCCGAGGACAAGGCGGTGATCGTGATCGCGCACCGCCCCGCCGTGATCAAGGAATGCGACATGCTGCTGATGCTCGAACACGGGGCCACCCGCGCCTTTGGCCAGCGGGACAAGGTGCTCCAGGACGTGGTGCAGAACCACCAGCAACTGGCCGAGGCCCAGACCGCCGGAGGCGTGCGATGAGCGACAGGACGACAGGCACGGTCTCGACGGTGCGCGGCCCGATGCTGGTGGGGCTTCTGGGGCTCGTCCTGCTGCTGGGCGGCTTTGGCACCTGGGCGGTGACGACCACGATCTCGGGCGCGATCATCGCGCCGGGGCGCATCGAAGTCGATCAGAACCGGCAGGTCGTGCAGCACCCCGATGGCGGCGTCGTCGCCGAGATCAACGTCAAGGAAGGCGACCGCGTGTCCGCCGGGGACGTGCTCTTGCGGCTCGACCCGACCGACTTGCAATCGCAACTGATGATCACCGAGAACCAGCTGGTCGAACTGATGGCCCGCCGCGCCCGTCTCGAGGCAGAGCGTGATCAGCGCAAGGAACTCGATTTCGACCCGCTTCTGGTGCAGATGGTCGCCGACATGCCCGATGCCGCGGCCCTTATGCAGGGCCAGACCACATTGCTGATGGCCCGCGCCGAAACCGCCGAACAGCGCATCGCGCAATTGCACAAGCGCCGCGATCAGACCCGCGACCAGATCAGCGGCATCGATGCGCAAAGCACCGCGCTCTCAAAGCAGCTCGACCTGATCGCGGAGGAACTCGTAAGCCAGCAATCGCTGCTGGACCGGGGCCTTGCCCAGGCGGCGCGCGTGCTCAGCCTGCAACGCGAAGAGGCCCGCCTCAGCGGCCGCATGGGCGAACTGGCGGCACAGCGCGCACAGGCCGAAGGACGCATCACCGAGATCGAGATCGAGATCCTGCAATTGGGCACCGACCGCCGCGAAGAGGCGATCACCACCCTGCGCGACCTGCAATTCCGCGAGTTGGAGCTGCGCGAACAGCGCCGTGCCCTCAAAGAGCGGATGTCCCGGCTTGAGATCACCGCGCCCGTGCCCGGCATCGTTTATAACCTTCAGGTGTTTGCCCTGCGTTCGGTCATCCGTCCCGCCGATCCGGTGCTGTTTCTCATTCCGCAGGATCGCCCGCTGGTGATCAATGCCCGGGTCGAGGCGATCCATGTCGACAAGCTGCATGTCGGTCAGGAGGTGACGCTGCGCTTTTCAGCCCTTGATCAGCGCACCACACCGGAATTGAGCGGTCATGTCACCCAGGTCTCCGCCGACGCCTTCGAGGACGAGGCGACGCGCGCCAGCTATTACCGCGCCGAGGTGGTGCTCGAGCCGGGCGAGACCGACCGCCTGCCACCGGACGTGACCCTGATCCCCGGCATGCCGGTCGAGACCTTCATCCGCACAGCCGACCGCACCCCGATCGCCTATCTGGTCAAACCCTTCACCGATTACCTGACCAA
This sequence comes from Roseovarius sp., assembly GCF_040219995.1. GTDB lineage: Bacteria > Pseudomonadota > Alphaproteobacteria > Rhodobacterales > Rhodobacteraceae > Roseovarius. The sequence continues at coordinate 792,892 of NZ_JAVJUC010000014.1, forward strand.
GGCTTTCCGCGAATAGCGAAGGCCACCGGTTTTCCTGGCTCTGGACCGAAATATTGCCCGCATGGGCCCGGTATGTGCGCGGTTCCTGCCGTGAAGGTGATGGCTGAGCCGACCTTGTTTCATGATGCTCATGACGCGCCCACCAATGAGGCCACGAATCAAGCGGCCCAAACACCGCCAAAATCGCGCAAGCACCGAGATCCGCACTGAACCCACTCTATTGGGCGAGCTCGCTTTGAGGCTGCGTGGCGGAGAGAGAGGGATTCGAACCCTCGAGACGGTTTCCCGCCTACACACTTTCCAGGCGTGCGCCTTCGACCACTCGGCCACCTCTCCGTTGCGCGGTTTCTAGACGCAGGACCGGGGGATTTGCAAGAGGCTCTCTTTCGCGATGCGGTGATGATTGTATCTTTCCCGCAATTTCCTGATACTCAGGCTGAATAATCCGTCCAATACGCAAAGATGACAGCGACGAGCCCCAAGTGACAGCCCAAAGCCCGACACCTCGCACCGACCACCCGCCCGCCTCCGAATTGCAGCGCATTCGCACCGTGGCGCAGATCATCATCGCCTTTGCGGTGGTGCTGTTCCTGCTCGTGCAGGCGCGGTTCCTGCTGATCTCGCTGGCCACCGCGATCATCCTCTTCAGCCTGACCTCGGATGCGATCAATTCCATTGCGCGGATGCGGGTCGGGCCGGTGCGGGTGCCCAACTGGCTGGCCAGCATCGTGGCCCTGCTGATGATCTCGACCGCCCTGCTCAGCCTGACGGCAATCATATTGTCACAGGCCAACACCGTGCTTTCGACCACGCTGGCCTATACCGACCGCGCGCCGCAGGCGATTTCGGCGATGTTCAAATGGCTCGGGCCCGATGCCGAAGAGGCGGTGTTCAACTCGGTCGCGACGCTCGACGTGGCGGGTTACCTGCGCACCATCGCGGGACAGGCGGGCGGCCTGATGCAGGGCACGGTGCTGGTCATTCTCTTCGTGGGCTTTCTCTTTGCCGAGCGGGTCTGGTTCGGCACCAAGCTCGAGAGCCTGTTCGGCGACGCCGTGCAGGCCGAGAAAGTGAGCCGCATCATCGGCTCGATCATCCACCGTGTGAACTATTACCTGCTGGTCAAGACGCTGGTGAGCGGGGTAACCGGGCTGCTGGTCTACGGCATCGCGCGGTTCTTCGAGCTTGATCTAGCGGCGGCCCTCGGGATTCTGACCTTCGTGCTGAATTACATCCCCTCGATCGGCTCCATCGTGGCGACGGTCTTGGTGGCGCTGGTGGCCTTCGTGCAACTGGCCGATGGCACACTGACGCTGGCGATCTTCCTTCTGGTCGGCGCGATCCAGTTCTTCTTTGGCAATATCATCGACCCGATGCTGATGGGCCGCGCGCTGCGGGTGTCGTCCTTTGGCATCATCATCAGCCTCGCCTTCTGGGCGGCCGTCTGGGGAATACCGGGGATGTTTCTGGCGGTGCCGATCATGGTCGCCCTGATGATCGTATGCAGTCACGTGCCGGGGCTGCGCGCCGTGGCGGTGCTCCTGTCGCGCGAAGGTTTGCCGGAAACCGACTCCGATCTCGACATCGCACTCCCCAAGGCCCAGAGGCGGCGGACCGGCTGAGCGCGTCTGTCGTTGCAAGACGCCGGGGTTCAGGGGTTTGAGCTGCCATTGCCGTGAGCCGCGCATCGACGGGCCGCGGTACGGCGATCCAACGATAGGTTCCTGGCACTTTATATCAGCCAAATCCGAAAAACATCAGTGCGCAGAGCAGGTTGCAGCCAAATCGCCGTGCCGGGGGGCGGCCCGGCGATGCGCGGCGGCCTTCGGCCGCGTTTCGCGCAGGTGCTTTAATCGGATGTCCGCTCAACGCCATTCCCGGCCCCTCCTAAAAGAGGCCGCACCACGCCACTACCCGTCCAGATGCAAATAGACCCGGCGGTTCTGGCGGCCCTTCTTCTCGATCTTCCCCAGGCGCAGCGCCCCGATCTCGCCGGTGCGCGCCACATGGGTGCCGCCACAGGGTTGCAGATCGACCTCGCGCTCGCCCTGCCCGATCCGGATAAGCCGAACCTGACCCGCCCCCTTGGGCGGACGCACCGACATGGTCTTGACCAGCCCCGGATTGGCGTCGAGATCGGCATCGGTGATCCAGTCCTCAGTCACCGCCAGATCACGGTCCACCAGCAGATTGAGATACTCTTCCAGCGTGTCGCGATCCTCAGGGGCCTCGGCCATGTCGAAATCGAGCCGCGACCGCGTCTCGCCGATCGCCCCGCCGGTGACTGGCAGCGGAATGACCACCGACAGAAGATGCAGCGCTGTGTGCATCCGCATGTGACGGTGCCGCCGCTCCCAGTCGAGATATTGGCGCAGGTCCGTGCCGACCGGCGGCAAGACCTGCGGCTCGGCAGGCACAAGCGCGATCTGTGCTCCCTCGCCCTTGACCGAGGTGGCCACGGTCACACGTCCCTGCCCCCAATCGAGCCGCCCGCTATCGCCCGGCTGGCCGCCGCCCGTGGGGTAAAAGAGCGTCCGGTCAAGCACCACACCCCCTTCGGGCGTATGCGCCACGACACGCGCGTCGGCCTCGGCCAGATAAGGATCGTCAAGAAAGAGCCGCTCGGTCACCGCCCATCGCCCTCGCCACCTGCCGCATCACTATCGAAATCGGCCTCTGTCTTCTGCACCGGGGCAGCGCTTGTGGGGGCTGCTTGCGCAGCCGGGGTAGCCGGCGCGCCCGGCTCTCCGGCCATGGCAGCGGGCATGGCATTGCGGAACCACAGATCCTGTTGCGGAAACGGGATCTCGATGCCCTCCTCGACAAAGCGGCGGGCGATCTCGTGGTTCATGTCGGAATGCACCGTCATCACCCAGTTCACGTCACGCAGGATCGCACGGATTTCGAAATCGAGCGAACTGGCCCCAAAGCCGCGAAAAACAACGTTGGGTGGCGGATTCATCAGCACCATCGGATGATCCTCGGCGACCTCCTGCAGGATCTTCTCGACCTTGCGCGTGTCGGTGCCATAGGCCACCCCCACCGGCACGATCACCCGGCCAACCGTGTTGCCGCGCGTGTAGTTGGTCACCGTGCCGCTGACGAAATCGGCATTTGGCACGATCACGTCAGTGCGGTCGAATGTCTCGATCCGGGTCGAGCGGACCGAGATCGACTTCACATAGCCGTGCTGCCCGCCAACCTCGATCCAGTCGCCTTCGGAGATCGGCCGCTCGATCAGAAGGATGATGCCCGAGACGAAATTCGACACGATGTTCTGCAGGCCGAAACCGATCCCGACCGAGAGCGCGCCGGCAACGATGGCGAGCGAACTGAGATCAATGCCCGCACTGGTAATCGCGATCAGCGCGGCAAGGAAAATCCCGACATAGCCAATGCCTGACACGATGGCATTGCGCCCGCCCGTATCGAGCTTGGTCTTCGGAAGGATCGTGTTCCTCAGCGCGCCCTGCAACAGCCGTGTCGCCAGATAACCAAGCGTGAAGACCAGCGCAAAGGTCAGAAAGATCGCCGGCGAAATCTGCGTGCCGCCAAGGTTGACCCCCTCGGTAAAGCGCGTCCAGAACTCCAATAGCTGCGCCGGGCGCGCGCCCCAGATCAAGGCGAAAACCGGCAGCGACAGCAGCACAAGGACAAAGCCCGCAAGAACCGGAAGAAGGGATTCCTGCGCCTTCTCGCGATTGCCGGTGATCATCACGTAAAGCTCTGTCAGCAGGCGTTGCAGAACCAGAAGCGACGCCAGCAACATGAGCGACAGCGCGGCCGGCAACATCATCGCCTGCGCGGCCTTCACATATCCGACGGCGGCCAGAACCGGCGCCAGCAGCGCCAGCGCTGTCAAAACTCGTGACAGCAATCGCGCAATGCGGTCCCGAAATCCGGCTTCAGCGTCGGCAACGCCTTCGCTCGCGCGGCTGTGCAGGTTCAGCAGGCTGGCCAATCGCCATAGCAAGAGCCCGGTAAGCGCCAGCACCGGGAACACCACGACATTGGTGGCCTCTTCGCTCCAGCTTGCGCCCTCGGCAACCGCTTGAATGAAATAGAAGGCCGCAACCACAAGCCCCATGAGCGCGCCATAAAGGCGGCCCGAATAGCGGCAGCGGTCATCGAGATTGAGCACCGGGCCGCGCGGCTCATGCCTTGGGAAAACCCGCTGCGCCAGCCAGCGTGCCAGAAGAAAGATGAACGCGGCGGGCAGCAGGTTGGACAGCAAAAGATCGGAATACGTCCCGGTCAGACCCGTGGCCTGCACCGCGCGCACCAGCGCATAGACCCCGGCATAGGGCAGGAACCACTCACCAAGCGAAATCAGAAAGGTGCTGATCCAGCGACCGGCGCTTGGCTCTTCCTGGCTCAATTGCCGCATCAGGCGGCTCGACCAGTGCCGCCCGCGCGCCAGCAGGATAAGCCCTAGCAGCAACCAGGCCACGACCGCCGGCAGGCTGTCATTCAGCACCGAACGCCCGACCGGGCTCCTCCATTCGAGCATCACCTCGGAGCGCACCGATTCAGCCAGCCCATAGGCCGCGCGCACGGCTTCCGGCCAGTGCAGGGGATTGACCGGCATCGGCCCCAGACGCAGCAACTCTGCGGTTTGCCGGTCACGGATGACCTGATCGATCCCTTGAATGAGGCCATCGGCGCGGCTGCGGGCAAGGTCCGCCGTGCGCACCGGGGCCTCCAGCCGCGTCAGGCGGCGGTTCAGTTCTTCGCGCTGCTCGGCCACCTCGTCTGGTTCATTGCCATCCTCGGGCACCGGTCCAAGCGCAGCAAGCTGATCGCGCACGGTCTTTATCGGCGTCGCGTTGACGCTTTGTGCATCGACGAACTTCTGTCGGAAATCGACGAGCAGACTACGCAAATCCTCAAGGATCTTGGTATCCACCCGGCCGCTTTCCAGCGCATTCTCGACACGGTCGGCCAGCGATTCCCAGGCCTCGTAGTCAGGTCCGCTCAGCGATTGTTGCGCCTGCGCCATCGGCACGAAAGACACCGCCCCGATGCCGCCAAAGGCCAGGGCCAGAACCAGCGAGAGAAGGCGCAGAAGCTGTATCACTCCGCAAACACTCCGGGGATGGAGCGCGGGGCCTGATCAAGCCAGTTCGGCGTCGGCAGACCCTTTTCGCGCAGGAATTCCGGGTTAAAGAGCTTGGACTGATAGCGGGTGCCGTAGTCGCACAGGATCGTGACGATCGTGTGCCCCGGCCCCATCTCGCGCGCCATGCGCATCGCGCCGGCAACGTTGACCCCGGTCGAGGCGCCCATGCACAGCCCCTCATGCTCCAGCAGATCAAAGACGATGGGCAGCGCCTCCTCGTCGGGGATCTGACAGGCGAAATCAGGCGTGAACCCGTCGAGATTGGCAGTGATCCGCACCTGACCGATCCCTTCGGCGATGGACGAGCCTTCGCTCTCCAATTCGCCACTGGTGTAATAGGAATAGAGCTTGGCCCCCATCGGATCGGCTATGCCCACCTTCACGCCCTTGGGCTGCAATGCCATGCCGACACCCGCGAGCGTGCCCCCCGACCCCACGGCACAGACGAACCCGTCAACCTTTCCGGCGGTCTGCTCCCAGATCTCGGGACCGGTGGTTTCGACATGCGCCTGACGGTTCGCAACATTGTCGAACTGGTTGGCCCAGATCGCGCCGTGAGGTTCGGTTTTGGCAAGTTCTTGAGCCAACCTCTCGGAATAACGGACAAAATTGTTCGGATTTGAATAGGGCGCGGCCGGCACCTGCACAAGGTCCGCCCCCGCCAGACGCAGCATGTCCTTCTTTTCCTGGCTCTGCGTTTCGGGAATGACGATCACCGTCTTGAAGCCAAGCGATGCCCCCACAAGGGCCAACCCGATGCCAGTATTGCCCGCCGTGCCCTCGACAATGGTGCCGCCCGGCTCCAGCTCTCCGCGCGCGATGGCGTCGCGGATGATGTAAAGCGCGGCGCGATCCTTGACCGATTGGCCGGGGTTCAGAAACTCGCATTTCCCGAAGATCTCGCAGCCGGTTTCCTCACTCGCGCGGCGCAGCCGGAGTAGCGGGGTATTCCCGACGGCGGCGGCCAGATCCTGTGCAATGCGCATTCCCGTTGCTCCTGTGCTCGGCATGTTCCCTCGGGTTTAGGCCCTCAGTTGACGGAACTCAAGCCGATGCGCGCAGCCTTGCACGTTCCCGCTCCAGCCAGATCAGGCTCAGCACCAGCGGCCCGTTATTGGCCTCGCCACTGCGCAACAGCGCCATCGCCTGATCGAAATCAATCACATGGCTGCGGATGTCCTCGTTCTCGGTCTCAAGCCCGCCTTGCCCCTGCGCGACATCCGGCAGATCACACAGCCCCAGAAAAAGGTGAAACACCTCCGTGGAATAGCCCGGCGTGCAGTAATGCGTCGAAATTTTCTCCAGCCCGCGCAGATCGATCCGCGCCTCCTCGCGACATTCGCGCAGGGCGGTCTCTTCCGGCGTTTCGCCCGCGTCGATACGGCCCGCCACCGGCTCCAGCATCCATGGACGCGGATCACCGCGCCCATAGGGGCCCATCCTGAATTGCTCGATCAGCAACAGCCGGTCACGCAGCGGGTCATAGGGCAGAACAAGCGCCGCATCGGTCGCCACGAACACCTCGCGATGCAGGACGGGGCTGGCGGTGCCGTCAAAACGCGGATGGCGCAGGTGATAGCCCCGCGTGCGAAAGAACCCGGCATGGGGCGTCTCGACGCGCAGCGCCTCGACACTGTCCGCTCCGGTGGCGCTGCGCAGCTCGGCAGGCACCGCGTCGCGGGCGGCGACCCGCGCCGCAGCGCGCGACAGGATCATCGCCCGCGTGGCCGCCAGATCGGCTGCCGGACGATGCGCCATATCCTCCACGATCTCGCGCACTGCCTCGCACAGCGTCAACTGTGACGCCCCCGACCAGCAATCAGCCTGCCAGGCCAGCGTGCCGGGCCGCCCGGCCAATGCGCGCGCCGGGATCTCCTGACCCTCGCAAGACAGCCGCACCTGCTGCACGGGCTCAAGCCCCAGCACCTCGCCGATATAAATCAACCGCGCGACCGCCTCCGCATCGCTGACGATCCGCCCCCTGACGGCCCCGACACCGCCGCTGAGGCCCGGAAGGGGCAGCGATACAGGCGCGGCGCTCGGGGCGTGATCGGGCAGCACCGCCTCCGGCGCAAGGCCGGGGTTGGCTGAACCCAAAGCCGCCTCCAGAAAATCCTGTTCTGCCATCGGCCCGTAAAGGAACAGCGGATTGGTCATGGCCAGCGGCGCGCCACCCACTCCGAGATCACACCGACCAACACGCCGCCTGCCAGCAACGCACCGATCAGCGTCCCGTCAACCATGGTCAGCGCATATTCCGTCGCCAGTTCGAACATCGAGGTAATGCCCTCGACCGCGCCGTCATAGCGATTATCGAGCGCCCGCTTGAGCATTTCGTTCAGGCTCTGCAGAAAGATCGCCCAGAACACCAGCGCGCCCAATCCGGTCAACCCCGCGCTGAAGCCTTCGGCATAGCCGCGCCCCAGCCGCGTGCCCGTCACCCGCCAGCCGCAGATCACCCCAAGCACGACATTGACGTAATTGAACCAGCCGAAATTGGTGTCGTCCGGCATCAACGGGCGGAACAATTCGGACCCGACCCAGCCCACGATGCCGAGCCCGATCGCGGCAGCCAGCTTGCCCATCGTGGGCATACGGTCGGTTACAGGCATCTATCCGGGCCTTGCGATGGTGATCTGTGTCACATCGCAACTACCCCCTTTGAAGGCCCCCGCGCAAGAGGTGAGGTAGAAATTCCACATCCGGCGGAACCGCTCGTCAAAGCCCATATCGGCGATCTCACCCCATTTCTCGTTGAAACTCTGATGCCAGCGGCGCAGCGTCTGGCTGTAGCTTTCCCCGAATTCGATCGAGCCCGCGACGGTCAGCCCGGCGCGCTCGATCTGCTGGCGCAGCACCGTCGGGCTGGGCAGCATGCCGCCCGGAAAGATGTATTTCTGAATGAAATCAACGTCATTGCGGTAGCTGTTCCACCGGCTGTCCTCGACCGTGATGATCTGCAAGGTGGCCTGCGCCCCGGGGCTGAGCCGGTCGCGCAGGCTCTCGAAGAACACCGGCCAATATCGCTCGCCCACGGCCTCGAACATCTCGATGCTGGCGATGCCGTCATAGGTGCCGCGCTCGTCGCGGTAATCCTGCAACTTGAGCGTCACCTTGTCCGACAGCCCGGCCCGTGCAATCCGCTCGCGCGCGTATTTCAATTGTTCCTCGCTGATCGTGAGGCCGGTCACGCGCAGCCCACGCTCGCCCGCCGCATATTCCGCGAAGCCGCCCCAGCCACAGCCGATCTCCAGCACGTGATCGCCGGGTTTCACACCCATCTGATCGACCATGCTGGCATATTTCGCGATCTGCGCCTGCTCCAGGCTGTTGCGCCCCTCGTCGAAGATGGCGCTGGAATAGGTCATCGTGTCATCCAGCCACAGCCGGTAAAAATCATTCCCCAGATCGTAGTGATAGCTGATGTTGCGCCGCGCCTGAGCCTTGGAATTGCGCTTGAACCAAAAGCGGATGCGCTCATAAAGCTGTGCGATCTTCTGGCCGGGATAGCCGTTATAAATCCCGTCATCATCGTTCAGCAGATCCATGAAGGATTGCAGGTCCGGCGTCGACCAGTCACCGTCAAGATAGGCCTCGCAAAACCCCAGATAGCCCTCGCGCACCAACCGGGCAAACACCTCCGGGTCGTGGATCTCCAGCACCGCCACCGGGCCGGGGCGCGGCCCTTCGGCGCGAAAGATCCGGCCATCGGGTAGCACGATATCGATCCGCCCGGCGCTGATCTGGCGGGCCACGCCAAAAGAGCGGGCGAAATAGCGTGGCAGGTCGGTCTGGCCGGTGGTATCGGTCAGGATCATGCGATTATTTCCTCGTTTCTCTTCGTCAAGGCTATTGGCATCGGTCCCGCGCGGGCAAGATTTTTCAACTGCGGCACTGCCCATTCAGAACCCCCGTCCTTGATATGCGGCAAGCGCGCGTTCGCGCCCCTCTTTCAGACCGACCACCGGGGCCGCGTAGCGATCCTGCGGCGAGAGGCCCCAGGCACGCGGGATCGCATCGAAATAGGACAGCGCCGTCTCGCTCGGGCTGCGCGTGCCTTCCGCGATCCAGCGGCGGATGTACGCGCCCTCGGGATCAAACTTATGCAGCTGCGTTTCCGGATTGAAGACGCGGAAATACGGCGCTGCATCCGGCCCGCAGCCCGCCGCCCATTGCCACCCCATGGCGTTCGAGGCCGGATCCCAGTCGGTCAGGCAATCGGCGAACCACTCAAGGCCGATCTTCCAGTGGGTCATCAAATGCTTGGTCAGGTACGACGCCACGATCATCCGGGCGCGGTTGTGCATGGTGCCGGTGACATACATCTCGCGCATCGCGGCATCGACAAAGGGCACGCCGGTGCGGCCCTGTTTCCAGGCGATCACCTCGGGTCGTGTCGCGTCCTCGTTCCACGGAAACGCATCCCATTCCTCGCGCCAGTTGCCGGACGCGATGCGGGGCGTGTGATAGATCAGGTGATAGGCAAACTCGCGCCACACGAGCTCCTTGAGCCACGTCTCGGCCCCATGTGCCCCCTCGTGCAGCGCACGCAGCCCGGCATGCCAGCACTGGCGCGCGGATACTTCGCCATAGGTCAGGTTCTCGGACAGGCCCGAGGTGCCGGGCTTGGCGGGCAGGTCGCGAGCGGTCGCATAATCGGCGATCACCCCGCCGACGAAGGCCCCAAGTCGCCCCTGCGCCGCCGCCTCGCCCACGCATTGATGCGGCAGGCAAACCTCGGCCCCGCGCTGCATGGCGGCCCCAAGGTTCCAATCCTCCAGACGCTCGCTCTCGGGCCAGGCCTCGGGCGCAGGAATGCGCTGTGGCGCGCTCTCGGGCGCGGGCACGTCGCGGTCCTTCACCGCACGCCAGAACGGCGTGTAGACCTTGTAGTACCCGCCCTGCTGCGTCTCGACCGTCCAGGGCTCGAACAGCAGATGCGCGTTGTGGCTCTCGGCCTCGACACCACGCGCCTTGAGCGCGGATTTGATCGCACTGTCGCGGGCAATCGCCTCCGGATCGTAGAGCCGGGACCAATGCACCGCCTCCGCCCCCGTCTCATTAATCAGATCGAGCAGCACATCGCACGCGTCGCCGCTGCGCAGGATCAAACGGCCACCCTTCGCCGCCAGCGCGTCCGCGAGGTCACGAAGCGACAGGCCAAGCCGCCATTTCGGCGCGGCACCCAACCGCGCGATGCTGTCATCATGAATGAACACGACAATGACCGGCCCGCCACGCGCGCAGGCCGCCGCCAAGGCAGGGTTGTCGCTCAGCCGCAGATCACGGCGTAGCCATACGATACTCGGTGTTATGTCGGTCATCCCCTGCCCCGGTCTTTAACTGTCTTACGCAAGGCCGCCGGGGCCGGATCAAAGAATATCGTCGAGCGCACTCAGAAGCTTATCCACCTCCGCGCGCGACGTGTAATGCACAAAGCTCAGCCGCAGCACGCCCTTCTCGGTATCCACGCCCATGGCCTGCAATGGCCGCACCGCGTAGAAATCACCGCCCCCCGCCATGATGCCATGCGCGGCCAGATCCGCCGCGGCCTCAACCCCCGGACGGTTGAGGGCAACGGCCACGGTCGGGGCTTTGGCCGCCGCATCGGTCCGCCCGATCAGGCGCACGGAATTGCGATCCTTCAGATAATCGAGCAGCGGCTGCAACAGCGCCGTTTCATGTGCGCGCATCAGGTCATGCACCCCCGCATTGCGCGCACCCGCCTCGCCGTCGATCCCATGATGCGCCGCGAGCGCGTCAATGTAATCGGCCATGCCAGCACTTGCCGCGACCTGCGCGTGATCGGGTCCGGCGGGGGTAAAGCGCTTGTAGAGCGTATCGGCATTGAAATAATGTGCCTGATTGGGCAGCAGGTTGCTCAACTCGCGGCGCATCACCATGATACCTTGATGCGGCCCGTAGGTCTTGTAGGCCGAAAAAAGGTAGATATCAGGGCCCATGCCGCCCACATCGGGCAGGCCGTGCGGCGCATAACTCACGCCATCGACGCAGACAAACGCCCCCGCAGCATGGGCAAGCGCGGTGACCTCGACCACCGGGTTGATCGCCCCCACCACGTTGGAGCAATGCGGAAAACACACCAGCCGCACCCGCTCATCCAGCAGGTTCTCCAGATCGGCAGGGTCAAGCAGGCCGGTGTCCGGGTCGATCCGCCACTCGCGCAGCTCGAACCCCTCATCGGCCAGCCGCCGCCACGGCCCGGAATTGGCCTCGTGATCCTGATTGGTCACGATGATCGCATCGCCCGGCTGCATCCATTGCCGGAACGCCTGCGCCAGAACATAGGTGTTCTGCGTGGTCGAAGGGCCAAAACTGACCTCGTCGGTGGCCACCCCCATCATCGCCGCCAGCCGCGCCCGCGCCTCATCCATCTCTTCACCAGCCAGACGGCTGGCCTCATATGGCGCATAAGGCTGCACCTTGCGCTGCCGGTAATACCGCTCCAGCCGGGCAATCACCGGCGCGCAGGTAAAAGACCCGCCCGCATTCTCGAAAAACGCCTGGCCCGCAAGCGACGGCTCGGAAAATGCCGGAAACTGCGCGCGCACGAATTCATTGTCCAGTATCACGACCCCAAGTCCCCCCATCATGATTTCGGCATAGCAAATAGCAAAGCCCCCCGGGGTGCAACACCCGGGGGGCCTCTCATTGGGTTAGGTCAGGCTGGGATCAGCGCTTCTCGGACGCCAGTCCCTTCCAGATCGCGTAGCACATCACCAACAGCACCAGCGTGAACGGCAGACCCGTCGAGATCACCGCCGATTGCAGGGCCGCAAGGCCCCCGCCGATCAGCAGCACGATCGCGACCGCGCCTTCGAAGATGCACCAGAACACACGCTGCGACACCGGCGCGTCGACCTTACCGCCCGCCGTAATCGTGTCGATCACGAGCGACCCGGAGTCCGACGAGGTGACGAAGAACACGATCACCAGGACGATCCCGATCACCGAGGTGATCGTCGCCAGCGGCAGTTCCGCAAGCATCTGGAACAGCTTGAGTTCAAGCGCCGCATCCTGCGCACCGGTATAGCCATCGGCCACCACCTGATTGAGCGCGGTGCCCCCGAAGACAGTCATCCACAGGATGCAGACCGTCGTCGGGATGATCAGCACGCAGATGATGAACTCGCGCACCGTGCGGCCACGGCTGACGCGCGCGATGAACATGCCGACGAAGGGCGACCAGGAAATCCACCAGGCCCAGTAGAACGATGTCCAGCCCTGCATGAAGTTGGTGTCTTCACGCCCGAACGGATTGCTCAGGGCAAAGAGGTTCTGGAAATACGCCCAGATGCTGTCGAAAAACAGCGTCAGCAGGAAGATCGGCCCACCCACGAAGAACACGAACAAGAGCAGGATCGCCGCCAGCCCCATGTTGATCTCCGAGAGCACCTTGACGCCACCGTCAAGGCCACGCACGACCGAGACCAGCGCGACAGCGGTGATCGCGGAAATCAGGATCACCAGCAGAAGCGGGTTGTTGGCCACGCCCGACTCGTCGCTGTTGCCATAGGTGATGCCCATGAAGGAGCGTGTCCCCTCTGCCGCGTCACCCGACCCGAAGAGGAAGGTCAGACCCGAGGCCGTCTGCTCCGCACCAAAGCCGAGCGAGGTGGCCAGACCGAAGAGCGTGGCAAACACCGCCAGCGTGTCGATGATGTGACCCCACCAGCCCCAGACACGCTCGCCCAGAAGCGGGTAGAACGCCGAGCGCAGCGTCAGCGGCAGGCCCTTGTTATAGGAGAACAGCGCAAGCGCCAGCGCCACGACAGCATAGATCGCCCAAGGGTGCAGACCCCAGTGAAAGATCGTCGCCGCCATGCCAAGCCGCTGTGCCGCCGCCGCGTCACCGCCTGCCGCACCCAGAGGGGCCCAGTCGGTGCGCGCGCCGTCTTCCATAGAGGTGCCGCCGAGCGACGACGAGAAGTGGCTCATCGGCTCCGAGACGCCGAAGAACAGCAGGCCGATGCCCATGCCCGCGGCAAACAGCATCGCGAACCAGCCGATATAGCTATAGTCCGGCGAGGCTTCAGTGCCGCCCAGCCGGACCGAGCCATAGGGCGTCACGATCAGCACCAGGCAGAAGATCACGAAGATATTCGCGGCTCCGAGGAAGAACCAGTCAAAGCCCTTGGTCACCGCCGAAAAGAGCCAGCTAAAGACACTTGCCGCCTGCTCCGGCAGGGCCAGCGTATAGAAGACGAAGGCCACCACCGCGAGGCCCGAGATCATGAAGACGGGGTTGTGAATATCGAGGCCGAAGGGCCCGATCTTGGTCGTGATGTTGTCCTGACCGATCTCGTAATCGGTCTCGATGATATCCGAGTCGCCCGTGGGCGCAGGGATACCCTGGTTCTCTGTTTCGTCGGCCATTGAGGCCCTCCCTTGTCCCTTTGCCATGTCGCGTAACACACCCCGAACACGCCTTTCACAGGCCGGCTCGGACGCACGCGGCGCGCTGGCGTTTTCAGCATTCAGAACCGGGAAGCACTCTTACCCGGGACGTCTTCAGGTGAAGGCCCCCGATCCCATTCGCCCGTTGAGGGTAACAAGCCCGGTTGCGTAAACGCAACCAATCAGCGGAGGATTGGGTGTGAAAAGCGACACTTTAAGAGGTGCGGCCCCCTAAGACCGACCCGGATTCCTACGCTCAGCGCGAGTATCAATCGGCATTTTTCGCGCGAAAGTGGCGCAGGACATGCACCCGGATCGCCGAGGCAAGGCCCGCCTCGATGCCGCGCTCCGCGTCGATCCGGGCGGCCAGCGCGTTCAGCGCGATGCCCTCCTCGGCGGCGATCTCGCGAAACGCGCGCCAGAACTCTTCCTCCAGCGAGACGCTGGTGCGATGGCCGCGCAGGGTCAGCGAATGTTTGACCGGGCGCGCGTTCATGGCTGGCCATGTCCGGGGGCGCTGCCCCCATCGCCGCACGCGGCGATTCCCCCGGGATACTTATCGCAAGATGAAACCCGCATCAGTCATCCTCGCGGCGGTGCAGGTCGAGGATGCGGCGCGCCTTTTCGGCCTGCGTCTCTTCAACGGTCTTCTGCGCCTTGGTCCGCCCGAAACGCGCCGAATTCTCGTCGGCGCGGGCCTTGTTCTCAGCCCGCACCTTTTGCTTGCGTACCCGGTTCAGGTTGACCGGCCTGTCGCTCATTTCGGGCCGATCATGTCTTCGGGCCGCACCACGCGGTCAAAGGTCTCCGCATCCACAAAGCCGAGCGCGATCGCTTCTTCCTTCAGCGTTGTGCCGTTCTTATGCGCGGTCTTGGCAACCTTGGTGGCGTTGTCATAGCCAATCGTGGGCGCAAGCGCCGTCACCAGCATCAGGCTTTCCGTCATCAGCTTCTCGATGCGCGACTCGTTGGCTTCGATGCCCATCAGCATCCGCTCGGTAAAGCTGTCGGTGGCATCCCCCAAAAGCTGAATGGATTGCAACAGGTTATAGGCCATCATCGGGTTGTAGACATTGAGCTCGAAATGCCCTTGTGAGCCAGCGAACTTGATCGCAGCGTCATTGCCCATGACATGGGCGGCCACCTGTGTCAGCGCCTCGGCCTGCGTCGGGTTGACCTTGCCGGGCATGATGCTGCTGCCCGGCTCGTTTTCGGGCAGGATCAATTCGCCGAGGCCCGAGCGCGGGCCAGAGCCGAGAAACCGGATATCGTTGGCGATCTTGTAGCAAGAGCCCGCCACCGTCGCGAGCGCCCCCGACAGGAACACCATCGCGTCATGCGCCGCAAGCGCCTCGAACTTGTTGGGCGCCGTGACAAACGGCAGGCCGGTGATCTCGGCCATGTTGGCCGCAACCGTCTCACCCCAGCCATGCGCTGTGTTGAGCCCGGTGCCCACGGCGGTGCCGCCCTGCGCCAACTCGTAAATGCCGGGCATGCAGGCCTGCACCCGCGCGATCCCCTGCCGCACCTGATGCGCATAGCCCGAAAACTCCTGCCCCAGCGTCAGCGGCGTGGCGTCCTGCGTATGGGTGCGGCCGATCTTGATGATGTCCTTGAACTCGGCGGCTTTCGCCTCCAGCCCCGCCGCCAGCTTGCCCAGCCCCGGCAGCAGCACATCGCGCACGCTCATCGCGGTGGCGATATGCATCGCCGTGGGGAAGGTATCGTTCGAGGACTGCCCCATGTTGCAATGGTCATTGGGATGCACCGGATCTTTCGATCCGATCTCGCCCCCGAGGATCTCGATGGCGCGATTGGCGATCACCTCGTTGGAATTCATGTTGGACTGCGTGCCAGACCCCGTCTGCCAGACCACCAGCGGGAAATTGTCGTCGAACTTGCCCTCGATCACCTCGCCCGCCGCCTGAATGATCGCATCCGCCAGCCGCGCATCAAGCTTGCCGCTCGCCTTGTTGGCCTGCGCGCAGGCCTTCTTGATCACGCCCAGGGCGCGCACGATAGCGATGGGCTGCTTTTCCCAGCCGATCGGGAAATTCATGATCGAGCGCTGCGTCTGCGCGCCCCAATACTTGTCGGCAGGCACGTCGAGCGGGCCGAAACTGTCGGATTCGGTGCGGGTGGCAGTCATTGCGGAATCTCCTTGACGGTTTGCCCCGTTCATAGCGAAGCCGGGCAAAAGATCAATGCTGTATACAATGGAATACCGGTGGGCGCAGCAAGCACCCTGCCCTATTTCCGAAAGCTGTCGAGGCTGACCACATCCGCCTCGGTGGGCGCGTCACCCTCGGCATCCAGATCGTCGACATCCTCCTCGTCGTCCTCGTCCTCGACCTCCTGCGTCTCGAATCGCAGGCCGAATTCGACCGAAGGATCAACAAAGGTCTGGATCGCGTCATAGGGCACATAGAGCCGCTCCGGCGCATCACCGAAATTCAGCGTGACGCTGAACCCGTCATCCGTCACCTCCAGCCCGTCATACCAGTGCTGCATCACAACCGTCATCTCGGACGGGTAGCGGTCGCGCAACCAATCGGCGAGTTCCGCCTTGGGATGCGTGGTGTCAAACGTGATGAAGAAATGATGCGCGCCGGGCAGCCCGTTCATCTGCACGTCGGTCAGAACCTCCTGAATGAGGCCACGCATGGCGCGATGCATCAGGTTTCCGTAATCGATCGAGCGCGACATTCTTTACCTCGGGTGAGTTCTAGCGATCAGCATAGGGGATTCGGGACAAAACAAAAGACCCGCAATACGCACGTTAAATCAATAGATGCCACGCCCCCGCGAGCACCGCAAGCAGCGTCAGGACCCAGACCATCGACAGCCGCGCGCCCAGCAAAAGCACCGCCGCCAGCAGCACGAAGACAAGGCTGAGTGGGCTGAATGTCCCCCAGTCCGGCACCGGGCCAAAGCTCGTGTCACGCACGCGCTCAAACAGAACATGCAGCGCGAACCAGACCGAAAGATTCAGGATCACGCCAACCACGGCCGCCGAAATGCCGGCCAAGGCCCCCTTGAGCCGGGGCCGCGCAAGGATCTGCTCGATATAAGGCGCGCCGGTGAATATCCACAGAAAACAGGGCGTAAAAGTCACCCAGAGCGTCAGCAGCGCCGCCAGCACGGCCATCCCCACCCCGCCCTGCGCGTACCCTGCCAGCAGACCGACAAATTCGGTCACGAGGATCAGCGGCCCCGGCGTCGTCTCGGCCAGCCCGAGCGCGTCGATCATCTGCGCCGTGCTCAGCCAGCCCTTGGTCACCACCACCGTCTCGGTCATATAGGCCAGCACCGCATAGGCCCCGCCAAAGGTCACCACGGCCAGCTTGCTGAAGAACAGCGCCAGATCGGTGAGGAAATCGGCCCCTGCCGCCCACACCACCAGCACCGGCGCAGCCCAGAGCGCACCCCAGATGGCGACGGTGACCAGCGTGCCGCGCAACGGCACGGCGGCGGGCAGCGCGGTCTCGGCCTCTCCGTGCGCGCTCAGATACCCCCAGAGCGCCGCCAGCGCGATGATGATGGGAAACGGCACCGACAGCATGAACATCGCCACAAAGGCGAGGCCCGCCAGCACCCAGCTTGCCCGGTCCTGCAGTGACTTGCGGGCGAGGTTCAACAGCGCCTGCAACACGATCGCCACCACCGCCGCCTTGACCCCGACAAACAGCGCCTGCACCAACGGCACCCCGCCATAAAGCGCATAGCCCAGCCCAAGCGCCATGATCACCAGCGCCCCCGGCACCACGAAGAGCAGCCCCGCGATCAGCCCCCCCGGCACGCCCCTAAGCCGCCAACCCGCATAGGTGGCCAGCTGCATCGCCTCGGGGCCCGGCAGCAGCATGCAGAACGACAGCGCGCCGAGGAATTGCCGCTCATCCAGCCAGCCCCGCCGTTCGACCAGTTCGGCATGCATCATCGAGATCTGCGCCGCCGGTCCACCAAAGGACAAAAGGCCGATGCGTAGGAATACAGCTACCAGATCATTGAGCGCAGGGGTCATGGCGCAAGTGGTAGCCGCCTGATCAAGGCACGCAAGCGCAATTTTCAACGCATAGAAAATATGACACGGAATTGTCGTGCGGCATCGTCAGACAGTTCTGCCGGACTTGTGCGAGACCAGGACGAGGTCAGCCCGAATGACAGGCTGACGCTCGCTCAATTCGGCTATGCCCTTCAGTTGCGCGACGGGAAGATGCCCTGAAGCGCCACACAATACCGTATCACCAGGTAGGGCTGCATGTTGTCGATCGGCTGACCGCCACCTGTGCTGCCGATTGCATTGCCGCTCATCGTCGCATCGGGACTTTGACCCGTGTAATCCCGGTCGCGCCCGGTGCCCGCCAGATAGGTGCCCTGCGGCGTCGTCGTGCTGCCATTGGACCGTGAAACGTTGATCGAATGCGAATGAGCGGGCATTTGGGCCGCCGACAACGTGTTGGTTTCGGTGCCGCCCTTTTGCCCGCTCTGCCGGGAGGCAAGACCAGGTCCCTGACCGGTATGCATCGGCACGCGGCCCCGAAGATCCGGCAAGGCAAAGGTCGTGCGCCCGTCCCCGCCAAAGGTCGTGCCATACAACGAAAACAGTGCGGCATTCGACGAAATCGGCAAAAGCTGGCCATCCGCATTCGCCCAACCGCGTGGGCAGAAGTTATATCCCGCCATCATGATCTGGCCGATGAACGGGTCGGCCTGCGCCTCGGCGGGTTTCGGAGACAGCAGGGCTGCGGTTGACAAGGCCACGGTTGCGGCAAGGGTCTTGATCCTGTTTGGCATGGAGTTCTCCTATTCACTTTCAGCTAAAATGGATTGCGAAAAATGCAGCACCGTGAATACCTTGCGCAGTCGGCGTAATCTCCGCCGGTGGATGCGCAAGGGAACAATCGCTGACGCGCGATGCGTCAACTTGGACCTAAAGTGTCTTGCGACGCCGCAAGAGCGCCAGCCCCCCCAGACCGGCCAGCAATAACGGCAGGCCGGCGGGCAGTGGAACAGGGCTGGGGGGCGGGGCGGTGCCTGCCAGATCAAAGGTCAGCGAAAAGGCGCTGAGCCCGGCCGTGGCACCGTCGCCAAGGGTCAAGCCCCCAACGGTCCCGAATAAATCCAGTGAGCTTAAACCGCCCAGCATCTCGGTGTCGCTGGTCTGACTGCCCGTCAGAGTATCCTCGAAAATCTCAAGCTCGACCGACGGCAAGTTTATGCCGTCAACAAAGATAACTTCAGAGAAAGCATCCACTGTGGCGAAGAGGTCGCCACCACCCAGCGTTACATCACTCAATGTGCGCGTGGACCCGCCTGCCACGGCCACATTGAAATCGACGAAAAAGCTGAACATGTGCCCAAGACTGGACGCAGTGTCAAAGCCAGAGATACTCGCCCCGGGGTCTAGATTGAAGGACAGCGTCGTCGTTGATGCCGTCGAGGACGTCGTCACTTCGATGCCGTTAGCATCGGCGACAAAATCACCGGCAAAGGCCGGTGTTCGCACGTTGTCAGTAAACGCAAACCCCGAAAACGTCACGTCGCCCTCAGTCAGGGTCGCCCCCCCAACAAGATCAGAGAGCGTCGCCGCATATGCCGGGCCGGAGGAGATGTACAACGCGGAAACTGCCGCAAGCGCAATGCTTTTCATTTTCACTATCCTTAATAAAAAATCAAATATGCGTGAATGGTCCCACCGACCGGACTGTATTGCAAGACGAATATTTTAGGGACAGCTCAACCTAAAGAAGAGTTCGATGCATCAGGTCTGCCTGAAACACGCGAAAATGTCAAAAAATCAGGAAAGTGCAGGCTTCTGTTGCCAGGTGCCTGCGAACCCCGCCTTACGCGGCTAGGCGCAAGGGCTTAAGTTTCGGTCTTGTTACTGCTTACGCAGCAACGGCGACCGGAGCACGGTTGTCATTTGCAACTGTACGTTTCGGACCGATAACGGTGGTACCTCACCGGGACAAAGCATAACCCCTTTAGACGTTCGTCGATCCTGTTTCGGCCCCATGATCCCCAAATGAAGGATGATTGGTGGAGCCGCCGGGTACCGCCCCCGGGTCCGATCCGCTTATTACGAGCGCGTTTATGTCCATAGTCCCCATTGCCGGGAACACCTCATACATAGGCGCTTTGGCCGGGCTTGCAAAGGGGTCAGCGCGGCGAAATCGCCAGCCAGATACCGTCGCGCCCGCGCACCGTCAGATGCGCCACCGGCATCGCCGGGCGGTCCGGCACCGCGTCAAAGCGATAGGCCCGCACCAGCATCGCCAGCAAGAGCGGCCCCTCGATCATCGCAAACCCCGCCCCGGTGCAGACCCGCTGCCCGGCGGAGAACGGGATATAGGCGGTACGCAGGCAAGTCTTGCCATTCTCGGTGCCATAACGCGCCGGGTCAAAACCGTCGGGATTGTCCCACAGCCGTTCATGCCGGTGCAGATGCCACGGGCTGATCACCACCTGCGCGCCGGGTTTGACATCGCGATTGCGAAAGCGTTCGGGGCACGTGCTCTCGCGCACCATCATCGGCACGGGCGGATAAAGGCGCAGCGTCTCACGAAACACATCCCGCGCCACGCGCAGCCGCGACATGTCCGAAAACTCGGGCGTGCAGCTGCCAAACACCGCCTCGGCCTCTTCGGCAAGCCGGTCCTGCCAATCAGGGTACAGCGCCAGCAGATACAGCGCCCAGGCCAGTGCCGAGGCGCTCGTTTCATGCCCCGCAAGGAAAAAGATCGCCACCTGATCGACCATTTCCTGCGTGTCGAACCGCACGCCGGTCTGCGGGTCGGCGGTGGTCATGATCTTGGTGGCCAGATCGTCGGGCGCGGTCCCGGCTTCGATCTCCCCCATGCGCTGCGCCGTCAGCTGCGTGATCAGCGCGCGGATGCTGCGGGCGGTCTCTCGTGTTTTCCGGCGATGAAAGCGCGGAAACCAGCGCGGCAGCGGCACAAAGGCCGCGAGGTTCAGCACCGGCTGCGTGCGCTGATGCTCCTTGAACTGCTCGAACACCGCGCTCGCGGTCTCGTTCTCGATCGGGATCGAGAACAGCGTGCGAAAGATCACGTCGGCGGCGGCATGGCTCGTGTGCGGCTCGATATCGCGCGGCGCGCCATCGGCCAAGGGCTCAAGCCGCGCCACCGCGCCCTGCCCGGCCCTGACCATCGCCGCAAAGGTATCGCGCAGCCGCCCGCCCTCGAAGGCGGGGAAGATGATCCGCCGCTGCCGCTTCCAACTCTCTCCATTGGTGACGAACACTGACTGCCCCAGCAAAGGCCGCAACCCTTCGGACACCCGCGCGGATTTCGGAAAGTCATCGGGCCGCGCGCGCAGCACCAGATCGACGAGGTCGGGCTCATTGCACAGGTAAGAGCGAAAGAACGGCGTGCGAAATTCGGCCATCCACGCCCGATAGAGCCGCGCGGGCTGCGCCGAGAGGATATCAGCCCGAAACAGCCGCATGTAGCGCCACAATGACACGCGATCCGGCCGCGCGGGGGGCTTGGGCGGTCTCATGGCGCAACGCTCGTGTAACCCGAGGTCGCCCGCTCGATCCGGCTCTTGGACGCGGGCCGCCCGGCAAAGCGCTGCGCAAGGGTCTGCGGCCCGGCGGTGATGCGGAAATAGTCGTAATCCTTCGGCCGGTCAAAGGCGCAAAGATATTGAAAATGCAGCCGGAAAAACCGCCAGCGCAGTGCGCGCCACCGCTCGGCACTCAAGCTTTGCGTGAACGCCGCCGAAATCACCAGCGGCCAGCGTTTCCCCGCTGGGGCCACGCCACTCACGCTCACCGGATCACACAGCGCAAAGGCGCAGCCATCGCCCGGCGCGGTCACGTCGAGCCAGAACACCTCCTCGCGCGTGCTCAGATAGGCCAGATCGGCGCGCAACCGGTGCGCGCGCGGCAGGAAAGACACCATCGGCACCACCTGCCCGAGACTGAGGAATGACAGCGCGGGGCCACCCGCAGGCACATGCCCGGCGCGGATCAGATCGGCGAGGATCGACACCCCCAGATGCGCGCCCGAAGAATGCCCGACAACCAGCACCTCGTCGCACTCTCCTTGCAAGGCCTGCGCGATCTCGGCGGTGAACTCGGCCATCCGCGCCTCCAACTCCGGCGGGTTGGCCCCCAGATGCCGCGCCGAATAGGCATAGTCATGCATCAGGTAATAGGCGAAAAACCGGCCATCCATGCGGCGAAACCATCCAAGGATCAGCGGCACAACGACCAGCCCGCCCCAGGCCGCCAGCGGATGCAGCACGGCCAGACCCTGACCCAGACCCCACGCCGCCAACAGCGCCAGACCCAGTTGCGTCAGCAGAACCCCAACCGGGTAAAGCGCCGCAATCACCGGACCTTTGCGCAAACGCATCAGCCGAAACAGCGCGCCGGTTCCGATATAGGTGGCGGCGGTGCGGATCAGTTGGGCATAGGTGGCAAGAATGCCCTGATCCATGCTGTCCTTGACAATGTCGGACCAGACCAGCACCTCGATTTGGGCATCCACCTCGGCCCCCTCTATCCGGCCCTGCACACCCCAACCGAATCTCGCCTTAGCTTCGCTCGGCAAGATACTGATTTCATATCCGGAAATACCCGCCTGCGCGGCGCTTTCCTTGCGATAAAGCTCGCGGTAGCGGCGCGGCGGGATCGGATCGTAACCCGGAATGTAAAACACACGCCTATGCCGCACAGGCGCGTTAACGGGGGCGTTGCTGCTCATGACCAACCTCTTGTCGGCCAGAGCCTAGCGCGAAAATCAGGCGAGCGTAAGACGTTATCCAAGCACCGCGAGGGCCGGGAACGTCTCCAGCAGCCAGAACGAAAACGCCGAGAAGCCGCCGGTCAGCATCAGTAGGCCGATGGTCCACAACAGCAGGCCCATGACCCGCTCGATCTGTTCCATGTGCCGCTTCATCCAGCCCATAAGCCCTTGAAGACGCGGCAGGAATGCCGCCACCAGAATGAAGGGCACACCCAGCCCGATGGCATAGACCGCCAGCAATGAGGTGCCCCGCGCGACATTGGCCTCGGAGGCGGCAAGCGACAGGATCGCGCCCAGTTGCGGGCCGATGCAGGGCGTCCAGCCAAAGGCGAAGGCCAGACCGAGAATATAGGCCCCAAAGGACGATCCCCCCCGGTCGCCCGCATCAAGCCGCGCCTCGCGGTCGAGGAACCCGAAGCGATAGACGCCCACGAAATGCGCCCCGAAGGCCATGACAAGTATGCCCGCTATCGCGTTGAAATAGCCTTGGTATTGCAGAAACACCGTACCGATGGCCGACGCGGTGAAGCCCAGAAACAGGAACACCGTCGACAGCCCCAGCACAAAGAATAGCGCGGGCATCACGGCGCGCGCGCGTTGGCTGCCGCTCTCGGTCAGGTCATTGAGGCTGACACCGCTGATATAGGCCAGGTAAGGCGGCACGATCGGCAGCACGCAGGGGCTTAAAAACGATATGATTCCAGCAACTAAGGCCACGAGCATGGCCGGCAGCAAAGCGGCGTCTATGATTTCGATTCCGAACATGGGAACACACATAACCCGTCCACCCCGCTGCGTCACGCAGCAAAGGGTCACATCCTTGTGGACAGGCTGTAACAAGGCCGCTATCTGATTGGGCATGACCCCGAATGATACGCTCGACGCCTGTGGCCTCTTGTGCCCCCTGCCCGTTCTCAAGCTGCGCAAGCGCTTGAAATCATTGGACGTTGGCGCGCTGGTCGCGCTCTACGCCGATGATCCGGCGGCAGTGATCGATGTGCCGCATTTCTGTGCCGAATCCGGCCATGAACTGATCTCGTCCAGCGACGAGGCCGGGGTGCAGACCTATCTCATCCGCAAGGCGGGCTAAGGCCGCGGCATGGAAAAGCCGCGCCCGTGAAACGGGGCGCGGCTTTTCTCGGAAATGTCCCGCTGTTTAGCCGAGTGACCACCACCCGCGCCGCTTGGGCTTGGCCGGGGCCGGGTCTTCGGTGACGGTTTCGGTTTCCGGCTCGGGCTCGGGGGCCTTGGCGGGCTCTTCCGCGACCGGCTCAGGGGTCGGCTCCGGTTCCGGTGCAGGCTCCGGTTGAGGCTTGACCTCCGCCTCTGCGGCTGGCGCCGGTTCCGCCTCGGGGATGGGATCAGCCGCAGCGGCGACCTCTTCCACGACCGGGCTCGCCTCGGGCTCTTTCTTCTTGCGCGAGACAGAGCGCGAGCGCGGCTTGGGCTTGTCCTGAGCCACGTCCTCGGGCTTGGCCTCCGGTGTCGCCTCGGCGTCTGCCGGGGCCGCATCACCATCCGCCTTGGCCGGCGTCTTCTTGCGCGAACGGCTCGGGCGTTTGGGCTTCGGCTTGGGTGTCTCTGCCTCGGCCTCGGCCTGTTCGGCGGCAGGGGCGGTCTCGGCGTCGGTCTGCGCCGCGGCATCGCCACCGGCCTCGACCGGCGTCTCCTGACCCTGATCCCCGGCCCCACTCGAAGCCTCGGCCTGGCCGTTCTCCTGCTGCCCCTCGCCACCATTCTTGGGCTTGCGGCGGCCACGGCTGCGCGAGCGGCGGCGCTTTTTCTTGGGCTTGTCGCCGTCGTCACCATTGGCCTCGGGCGTGGGTTCCACCTCGTCGGCGACCACGTCTTCC
Source organism: Roseovarius sp. (assembly GCF_040219995.1). Classification (GTDB taxonomy): domain Bacteria; phylum Pseudomonadota; class Alphaproteobacteria; order Rhodobacterales; family Rhodobacteraceae; genus Roseovarius. The sequence continues at coordinate 817,056 of NZ_JAVJUC010000014.1, forward strand.
TCGGTCTCGTCGATCTCGACCATCAGCGCCGCCCCGGCAGAGACGAACTGCGCCGCATCGGGCTCGGGCACGGTGCGCGTCGCGGTCTTGAACTTCTCCATCGTGAAATCGGGGCTGACCAGCGTCGGGTCTCCCTCGACCCGGACGGAAAGACCATAGCGCGCCTCGATCTGGGCCACGTGATCGCGTTTCTGGTTCATCAGGTAGTTGGCGATGCCCACCGGGCATTTCAATAGCACCTCGCGCGAGCGGCGGCGCACGCCCTCTTCCTCGACCTGGCGCAGGATCGACAGCGCAAGGTTGTCATCCGAGCGGATGAGGCCTGTGCCGTGGCAGATCGGGCAAGGCTGTGTGGTCGCCTCGATCATGCCGGGGCGCAAACGCTGGCGCGACATTTCCATAAGGCCAAAGCCCGAGATGCGCCCCACCTGAATGCGGGCGCGGTCGGTCTTCAGCCGCTCCTTCATCCGTTTTTCGACAGAGGCATTATTGCGGCGCTCGTCCATGTCGATGAAGTCGATCACGATCAGCCCGGCAAGGTCGCGCAAGCGCAACTGACGGGCGACCTCGTCGGCGGCCTCAAGGTTGGTCTTGGTTGCGGTTTCCTCGATCGAGCCTTCCTTGGTGGCCCGGCCCGAGTTGACGTCGATGGCGACAAGCGCCTCGGTCACGCCGATCACGATATAGCCACCGGATTTGAGCTGCACCGTCGGATTGAACATGCCGCTGAGGTAGCTTTCAACCTGATGGCGCGCGAAAAGCGGCTGCTGATCGACATAGTGTTTCACGTTCTTGGCGTGGGACGGCATGATCATCTTCATGAAGTCCTTGGCGATCCGGTAGCCCATCTCGCCCTCGACCAGAACCTCGTCAATCTCGCGATTATAGAGATCGCGGATCGAGCGTTTGATCAGGTTGCCCTCCTCGTAGATCTTGGCGGGCGCGATGGATTTGAGCGTCAACTCCCGGATCTGCTCCCACAACCGCTGGAGATATTCGTAATCGCGCTTGATCTCGGCCTTGGTGCGCTTGGCCCCCGCCGTGCGGATGATCAGGCCCGCGCCCTTGGGCACGTCGATCTCGGTGGCGATTTCCTTGAGCTTCTTGCGGTCGGCCGCCAGCGTGATCTTGCGAGAGATGCCGCCGCCACGCGCGGTATTGGGCATCAGCACGCAATACCGACCGGCGAGGCTGAGATAGGTGGTCAGCGCCGCGCCCTTGTTGCCGCGCTCTTCCTTGACGACCTGCACGAGCATGATCTGGCGGACCTTGATCACCTCCTGTATCTTGTAGCGACGCGCGCGCGGCTTGCGCACCGGGCGCAGATCCTCGCTGTCATCCTCATCGGCGACGGATTCGATGCTGTCATCGTGGCTGGCGTGATCGCGGGTATCGCTGTCATCCTCGTCGCCCTCGGGCGTCGCGGTGTCGGTGCCCTGTTCTGCGGCGCTGTCTTCGGCGGGTTCCTCGACCGGGGTCTCGGCCACGCGCTCCATCGGCGACGTGCCTTCCTCCTCGTCAGCGTCTAGGTCGATGGTCTCCATGCCGGAAATATCGCCGGTGGTCACCGCGTCATCCGACGTGGTCTTTTCCGCCTTGGGTTTCGCGCGCGACCGCGACCGGGAGCGAGAGGAGCGCTTGGGCTTTTCCTCTTCCTCCTGCTGGGCCTGGGCGAGCGCCTCTTCCTCGGCCATCAGCGCCTCGCGGTCGGCGACCGGGATCTGATAGTAATCGGGGTGGATTTCCGAAAAGGCGAGGAAACCGTGCCGGTTGCCGCCGTAATCGATGAACGCCGCCTGAAGCGACGGTTCGACCCGGGTTACCTTTGCGAGATAGATGTTGCCAGCAAGCTGGCGCTTGTTCTCGGATTCGAAATCGAATTCCTCGACCTTGTTTCCGTCGACCACCACGACGCGGGTTTCCTCCGCGTGGGTGGCATCAATAAGCATTTTCTTGGCCATGTTTTCCGTATGCATCGCGGCGCGGCACACGCCCCCGGGGGGGCGGCGCGTTGCGGCTGATGTCTGATAGGGGCGATAGCGGGCGTGCGCATGGGCGGGACGCATGTGGTCCCTGCCTGTATGACGCTGTCAGTGCTCGCGCGCTTCATCGCGGTTCTTCTTCTCCGGCCCTTGCGGGCCAATTCAAGGCCTGAGGCACCTTGTCGGGGTTTCAGGCGTGTATGCAGCCCCGGTCCGGGGCCCAATCGGTCTGTTCGGCCCTCGCGGATTTGTCGGTCCGGCAGGAGGCTGAAACAGCGAATCTCTTGTGGTCGGGGCAAAAAATCGCACCCGTCACCGCAATTTCACACTAAAGCGTTGCGGGCGGCAATTACAATGGAGAAAATGCACAGCGGATGTCGCGGCCCCCGATCCGCAGACCTGCGGCATCGGCAATGATTGCGCAGGCGGCACGGGGTTGGTAAAGCATGTTTACCAATTTCCGGAGTGCCCCCATGCCCGTCATCACCAATATCGACGATCTCAAGCGGATCTACCGCCGCCGCGTCCCCAAGATGTTCTATGACTACGCGGAATCGGGCAGTTGGACGGAACAGACCTTTCGCGAGAACACCTCCGATTTCGACCGCATCTATCTCAAACAGCGCGTCGCCATCGACATGACCGGGCGCAACCTGTCGACAAAGATGATCGGGCAGGACGTGGCGATGCCTTTAGGGCTCGCGCCGGTGGGTCTCACCGGCATGCAGAACGCCGATGGCGAGATCAAGGCCGCCCGCGCGGCCGAGAATTTCGGCGTGCCCTTCACCCTTTCGACAATGTCGATCTGCTCCATCGAGGATGTGGCCGAGCACACCACCAGGCCGTTCTGGTTTCAGGTCTACACGCTCAAGGACGACGATTTCATGCAGCGCCTGTTCGATCGGGCGAAGGCCGCCAAATGTTCGGCGGCGATGATCACCGTCGATCTGCAGATGCTGGGACAGCGTCACAAGGATCTCAAGAACGGTCTTTCCGCCCCGCCCAAGCTGACCCCCGCCAGCGTCGCCAACATGATGACCAAGGTGCACTGGGGCCTCGGCATGCTGGGCACCAAACGGCGCAGCTTCGGCAATATCGTGGGCCACGCCAAGGGTGTCTCGGACCCCTCCTCGCTCAGCACATGGACGTCAGAGGCGTTCGATCAGGCGCTCGACTGGGACCGCATCCGCGTGTTCCGCAAGATGTGGGACGGCCCGCTCATCATCAAGGGCATCATGGACCCGCGCGATGCGCTCGAGGCACTGAACGTGGGGGCAGACGCGATCATCGTCTCGAACCACGGCGGGCGGCAACTTGACGGCGCGCTCTCGGCCATCCGCGCCCTGCCCGCGATCATGGATGCCGTGGGCGACAAGATCGAGGTGCATCTCGACAGCGGCATCCGCTCGGGTCAGGACGTGCTCAAGGCCCTCGCCATGGGTGCGAAAGGCACCTATATCGGCCGCGCCTTCGTCTACGGGCTTGGCGCAATGGGCGAGGCGGGCGTCACCAAGACACTGGAGGTGATTCAAAAGGAGTTGGACACCACCATGGGCCTCTGCGGGCGGCGCGACGTGCATGATCTCGACCGCGATATCCTGATGGTGCCCAAAGGCTTTTCGGGCGAGTGGGAGTGACACGCGCTGGCACCCGGCGGAATTTGAGTATTTTTGCCAAGAAGAAGCCGCAGACCATGCCGTTTGGCCCTTTTCAAGCAAGCCAGCGTGCTCTATAGGCGCAATTTCACGCGGGGCTACAGCCTTGGAGGAGCCCCGCTCTAACCTATGGAGAATTCAAAATGGCTGGAGAAATTCCTGATCTTCACGCCCAGGAACGCACGGGGACGGGCAAGGGCGCCGCTCGTGCGGTGCGCCGTGCGCATCTGGTTCCGGGTATCGTGTTCGGTGGCGACAAAGAGCCGCTGGCAATCCAACTGCCCTATAACGCGCTGATCAAGCGCCTGAAGGCGGGACGTTTCAAGTCCACGCTCTTCAACCTCAAGGTCGATGGCCACGAGGATGTGCGCGTGATCTGCCGCGACGTGCAGCGCGATATCGTCAAGGACCTGCCGACGCATGTCGATTTCATGCGCCTGCGCCGGACCACGCAGATCAACCTCTTCATCCATGTCGACTTCGAGGGCGAGGAAGAGTGCAAGGCCCTGCGCAAGGGCGGCGTTCTGACCCTGGTGCGCCCCGAGATCGAGCTTGTGGTGACCGCAGGCGACATCCCCGAGAAGATCGTCGTGGACCTGACCAAGATGGAAAACATCGGCGACACGCTGACGATTTCCATGGTCGACCTGCCCGCGGGCACCAAGCCGACCATCGACCGCGACTTCGTGATCTGCAACATCTCCGCCCCCTCTGCACTGCGCAGCCAGGAGGACGACGAGGATGAGGATCAGGCCGAGGTCGAAGCCGAAGAGGTCGCAGCGGAGGAGTGATCCGCCGCCGCCTCAGCGCAACATAAAACGACGCGGCCCCGGAAACGGCGGCCGCGTTTTTCGTTCACTGCCCGCGCACCCGGCGAAAGCACAGGATGCGCCCGCGCGAGGGCCCCGGATCATAGGTCAGACCCGAAACCGACATGCAATCCACGATCCGCTGGATCACCGTGTCCGGGTAGCGCCCCGGATGCAGTTCCATCATCACCGAATGAACATGATCCGGCCAGGGCGCGTCAAACAGATGCTCTTCCGCGCCTTCGATATCCATGATCACCAGATGCGGGCGCGCTATGTCCAGCAGCGCATCGAGCCCGAGCGCCGGCACCTCGATCAGCCTGTCGGAGGCGCTCTCCTCATCGGCGATATGCCCGGCCCAGAATGTGCGCGCGCCGTCAAAGGCGATGGCGTCGCGGTCATCCCTGCGCCCCGTCACCGCGCCATGCAGCAGCGTCACGGCTCCCGCCCCGTTGCGGTCAAGGTTGGCGCGGATCACCGGCAGCAGCGCCGGATTGGCCTCGACCGTGGTCACATTTGCCGGTCCCGCCACCCGCGCGCAAAGCGTCGCGATATAGCCGATCCCCGCCCCCAGCTCCAGCACCCGCTGGCCCTCGCGCAGGCGCATCCGGGCCGCCGCCGCCTCCTGCCCCTCGTATTTGCCCGAGGCCAGTTTCGCCGCGATCCGGTCATTGATATGGCTGTCGGGCACATCAAGCGTCAGGCCGTCGATCTCATACTCCGCCATGCCACCCTGCCCCTTGGTTGATTCCGCCGGGCCAAGGCCCTAGACCATCCTAAAGTGACGCGGGAGAAATGGGCAATGCAGCTCTTTGTGGGCCTCGGCAATCCGGGCGCGAAATATGCGGGCAACCGCCACAATATCGGCTTCATGGCCGTCGACCGGATCGCCGAGGATCACCGGTTCGGCCCGTGGCGGACCAAGTTCCAGGGCCACGTCACCGAGGGCGTGCTGGAGGGCGAGAAGGTGATCCTGCTCAAGCCCGGCACCTTCATGAATCTCAGCGGTCAGTCGGTGGGCGAGGCGATGCGCTTTTACAAACTGACGCCGGTCGACGTGACCGTCTTTCATGATGAGCTCGACCTTGCCCCCGGCAAGCTGCGCGTCAAGACCGGTGGCGGCCATGCCGGCCATAACGGTCTGCGCTCGATCCACGCCCATATCGGCGCGGAATATGCCCGCGTGCGCCTTGGCATCGGGCATCCGGGACACAAGGACCGGGTGGCGGGCTATGTCCTGCAGGATTTCGCCAAGGCCGATCAGGACTGGCTCGACGACATGATGCGCGGCATTGCGGACGGTGCGCCATGGCTGGCACAGGGCAAGGCCGACAGGTTCCAGAACGCGGTCGCGCAGCGCATGACCCCACCGCGCCCCAAGCCCGAGCGCAAGGCAAAACCCGCGCCAGAGCCCGCGGCCGAACCGCCCCAAGAGGCCGCCGAAGACACCCGCAGCGCTTTGCAGAAACTCGCGGACCGGTTTCGGTAGGCCACTGTCTCGACGGCCCCCCGCGCGCCTCAGACCGGCTCGATATCCCCCTCGGCCCGCAGCGCATGAAACGCCGCCTCCCACGCGGCGAACCGTCCCTCAGAAATCGCCGCGCGCATGCCCGCCATGATCTCCTGATAATAATGCAGATTGTGCCAGGTCAGCAGCATGCCCGAGATCATCTCCTGACTGCGGAACACGTGATGCAGATAGGCGCGGGAATAATTCCGACAGGCCGGACAGCCACAGGCCTCATCCAATGGCCTCGGATCATCCTGATGCCGCGCGTTCTTGATATTGACCTGCCCGCGCCGCGTCCAGGCCTGCCCGGTGCGCCCCGAGCGGCTTGGCAACACGCAATCCATCATGTCGATGCCGCGCTTCACCGCGCCCACAATGTCATCAGGCTTGCCCACCCCCATCAGATAGCGCGGCTTGTCCTCGGGCAGGAACCCCGGCGCATATTCCAGCACGCCGAACATCGCCTCTTGCCCCTCGCCCACGGCCAGACCGCCGACCGCATAGCCGTCGAACCCGATCCCGGTCAGCGCCGCAGCGCTCTCCTCGCGCAACTCGGGCGTGACCCCGCCCTGCATGATCCCGAAAAGCGCATGCCCCGGCCGGTCCCCGAACGCCTCTTTCGACCGCGCCGCCCACCGCATGCTGAGCCGCATGCTCTCGGCCACAGCCTTGTCACTCGCGGGCAGCGCCGGGCATTCGTCGAAACACATCACGATATCACTGCCCAATAGCCGCTGGATCTCCATCGACCGCTCCGGCGTCAACTCATGCTTTGATCCGTCAATATGACTGCGAAACGTCACGCCTTGCTCGGTCAGCTTGCGCAGCCCGGCAAGGCTCATCACCTGAAAGCCCCCCGAATCCGTGAGAATGGGCTTCTCCCAGTTCATGAACCGGTGCAGACCACCCAACCGCGCCACCCGCTCCGCGCCGGGGCGCAACATCAGGTGATAGGTGTTGCCCAAGAGGATATCCGCCCCCGTCGCCGCCACGCTCTCAGGCATCATCGCCTTCACCGTCGCCGCCGTGCCCACCGGCATAAAGGCCGGCGTCCGGATCTCGCCGCGCGGCGTGGAAATCACACCCGTGCGCGCCAAACCGTCAGTTCCCTTGAGTTTATAGTTGAATAATGCTGTCATCTTGGCCCCATAGCGCGAGACAGGTCATATCCGACGAATCCGCGCCCATGACAAGGAGCCATAGCCCATGAGCGATACGCCAGACACGCCCCAGCCCCTGCAATTCGGCTGGGAGGAATGGATTTCGCTCCCCGATCTGGGCGTCCCCGCATTGAAGGCCAAGGTCGATACCGGCGCGCGCACCTCCGCGCTGCATGCCTTCGACATCGAGACCTTCGGGCCGTCCGCGAAACCCAAGGTCCGCTTTACCGTGCATCCGATTCCGGGCCGCGACGATCTGGTCATCCCCTGCTCCGCTACCATTCTCGATCGGCGCGAGGTGGCCTCCTCCAATGGCGAGCGCGAATTGCGCTACGTCATCCAGAGCACGCTGTCGGTCAACGGCGACAGCTGGCCGATCGAGATCACCCTCACCAACCGCTCGACAATGGCCTCGCGCATGCTGCTCGGGCGGCAGGCGCTCAAGGATCATATTTCCATCGTCGCCACCGACCGCTTCCTGCAGCCTGAACTTAGCTATGACGTCTATCACACGTCTAAAATGCGCGCCGCGCAGCCCAAACGCGCCCTGCGCATTGCCGTGCTCAGCCGCGAGAACAACTATTCCACCCGCCGCCTCGTCGAAGAGGGCGAATCCCGCGGCCACACCGTCGAGGTGATCGACACCACGCGCTGCTACATGGCGATCAACGCGCTTGCCCCCGAGGTGCATTACGACGGCAAACGCCTGCCGCGCTACGACGCCGTGGTGCCGCGCATCGGGGCCTCGGTCACCGCCTACGGGGCCGCCGTCATCCGCCAGTTCGAAACCATCGGCACCTATAGCGTCAACACCTCGGCGGGCATCATTGCCAGCCGAGACAAGCTTTATGCCCATCAGCTGATGGCGCGCGCGCAGGTCGGCATGCCCAACACCGCCTTTGCCGCCTCGCCCAAGGATACCGGCAACCTGATCGGCCTCGTCGGCACCGCCCCGCTGATCGTCAAGCTGCTCGAATCGACCCAAGGCAAGGGCGTGGTTCTGGCCGAAACGAAAAAGGCCGCCGAATCGGTGATCGACGCCTTTCGCGGCCTCAAGGCCAATTTCCTCGTGCAGGATTTCGTTAAGGAAGCGGCGGGCGAGGATATCCGCTGCCTCGTCATCGGCGGCAAGGTCGTGGCCTCGATGAAACGCACCGGCGCAGACGGCGATTTCCGCTCCAACCTGCATCGCGGCGGCTCGGCCAAATCCGTGCGCATCACCAAGACCGAACGCGACACCGCGATTCGCGCCGCCAAGGTGTTCGATCTCAACATGGCGGGCGTCGATCTCCTGCGCTCCGAAACCGGGCCCAAGGTGCTCGAGGTCAATTCCTCGCCGGGCTTCGAGGGCATCGAGGGCTCCACCGGCAAGAACATCACCGGCGCGCTCTACGACATGATCGAGGCGCGCGTGCGCCCTGCCCCGGTCCGCCGCCGCAAGACGGCTGGAAAATCCGACGGCTAGACCCGGGGCGCATGCAACCGCGCCCTCTGGACGCGAGGGTTTATAAAACTTATATGTTTGCTCAGGATAACCGCAGGACACGATCATGATGAATTCATCCGAGCCGCTTGAAGGGGCCCCGCTCATCGCCCCCTCCAGCACCGACCACCCGCTCTACGATCAGGTGGTCGAGGCGTGCCGTGGCGTCTATGACCCCGAAATCCCGGTCAACATCTACGACCTTGGCCTGATCTACACGATTGATATTGATGGCGAAAACGCCATCAACGTCACCATGACCCTGACCGCGCCGGGCTGTCCCGTGGCCGGTGAAATGCCCGGTTGGGTCGCTGAGGCGATCGAGCCTTTGGCAGGCGTCAAGCAGGTCGACGTCCACCTCGTCTGGGAGCCGCCCTGGGGCATGGACATGATGAGCGACGAAGCCCGGCTTGAGCTGGGTTTCATGTAATGACATCAAGCGACTGAAAGGCGAACCTCATGTTTGGCATTCCCGGAAAGCAGGCGGTCTCCATGACCCCGACCGCCGCCACGCAGATCGCGAAACTGATGGGCCGGGACGGTCATCAGGGCCTGCGCATCGGCGTCAAGAAGGGCGGCTGCGCGGGCATGGAATACACGATGGAGTATGTGACCGAAGTTGACCCCCATGACGAGGTGGTTGAACAGGACGGCGCGCGGGTGATGATCGCCCCGATGGCGCAGATGTTCCTCTTCGGCTCCGAGATCGACTACCAGACCTCGCTGCTGGAATCCGGTTTCGTGTTCAACAATCCGAACGTGACAGAGGCCTGCGGCTGCGGCGAGTCGATCAAGTTCGAGGGCATGTGAGCTTCGCCTCATAACCCGCTGCTTTAGAATATAAAATCAGGATAATGAGTGCATGAAACGCAAGCTCGCCGCCGGCAATTGGAAGATGAACGGCACCAATGCCAGCCTCGGCGAACTGCAAACCCTCACTGCCGCGCATCCCGACCCGCGCGTCGATATCCTGATCTGCCCGCCCGCCACCTTGATCGTGCAGGCCGCAGCCCTCACCGCCGACAGCCCCTTGATGATCGGCGGGCAGGATTGCCACACCGCCCCGTCCGGCGCGCATACCGGCGACATCTCCGCCCCGATGCTGGCCGATGCAGGCGCGATCGCCGTCCTGCTCGGCCATTCCGAGCGGCGCGAAAGTCATCATGAAACCAACGATTTGGTCGCAGAGAAGGCTTCCGCCGCATGGTCCGCCGGCCTCACCGCCGTGATCTGCTTGGGCGAGACGCTGGCGCAGCGCGAGGCGGCCCAAACCCTCGACGTGATCGCCACGCAACTCGACGCCTCGCTTCCCGACGGCGCAACCGGTGCCAACACCGTCATCGCCTATGAGCCGGTCTGGGCCATCGGCTCCGGCCTCACCCCCACAACTGCGCAGATCGCCGAAGTGCATGATTTCCTGCGCGCCCGCCTCACCGACCGCCTGGGCGAGGATCAGGCCTACACCATCCGCCTGCTCTATGGCGGTTCGGTCAAACCCGCGAACGCCGCCGAGATCTTCGCCACCTCGAATATCGATGGCGCACTCGTCGGCGGCGCGAGCCTCAAATCCGCCGACCTCTCGCCAATCATCACGGCACTGGAACAGGCCTGACCCCGCTTCTTTTTGGAACAAATACTCCGGGGGAGGTCGCCAGAGGCGACCGGGGGCAGCGCCCCCTTGCCACGCTCAAATCGGCAGCATCGTCGTCGACTTGATCTCTTCCATCGACAAAAGCGCCGTGACGTTATGCACCTTCACCTCTGAAATCAGCGCCTGATAGAACACGTCATAGGCCCGCGCATTGGCCACCCGCACCTTGAGGATATAGTCGATATCCCCCGCCAGCCGGTGCGCCTCCATCACCTCGGGCCGGGCATTCAGCGCGTTCAGAAACTGCGCCTGCCAGCCCGCATCATGCTCTGACGTGCGGATCAGGACAAAGAAACACGCCTCGAATCCAAGCGCCTCGGCATCCAGCAGATAGGTCTGCTGCCGGATCACCCCGCCCTCGCGCATCTTGCGAATCCGGTTCCATACGGGCGTCTTGGAACTGCCCACGGCCTTGGCGATATCGTCCAGCGATTGCCCCCCATCCTCCTGCAGCTGCACGAGGATTTTCCGATCCAGATCATCGAGACGGACAGTCATTCCAAGTTTTCCTTTCCGATGGAATTTTCCACCCAACAGCCGCGCCAATCAGAACATATATCCTTATTCACGCGGCCATATGGCGTTGAACCGGGAATATTTCCTATATTGCAGGGGAAGTCAAACCGCTTGCAAAAGGTCGCGCCATGTCCCGCACTCCGCTCCAACCCGGCACCGTCGCCTTTGTCGGCGCAGGCCCCGGCGACCCCGACCTGCTCACCGTCAAGGCCCTGCGCGCCCTGCAACAGGCCGATGTGGTGATCCATGACCGGCTGGTCGCCCGCGACATCCTCGATCTCGCCAACCCGGCCGCGCAACTCCTCAACGCGGGAAAGGAAGGCTTCGGCCCCTCCATGTCGCAGGATGACATCAACGCTCTGATCGTCGCACAGGCCCTCACCGGCGCGCGCGTCGTCCGCCTCAAGGGCGGCGATCCCACCGTCTTTGGCCGCCTTGACGAGGAACTCGACGCGGTTACCGCCGCCGGCATCGACTGGCACGTCGTGCCCGGCATCACCGCCGCCTCCGCCTCGGTCGCCACCATCGGGCAGAGCCTGACGAAACGCGGCCGCAACGCCGCGGTGCGCTTTCTGACCGGCCACGACATGAAGGGCTTTGCCGATCACGACTGGCGCACGCTGGCCCGCCCCGGCGAGGTCGCGGCGATCTACATGGGCAAGAAATCGGCGCGCTTCATCCAGGGCCGTCTGATCATGCACGGCGGCGATCGCGCCACGCCCGTCACCGTGATCGAGAACGCCTCGCGCCCCGATCAGCGCGTGCTCTCCACCACGCTGGAGCGTCTTCCTGCCGATCTGGCCGAGGCCAACCTGACCGGCCCCGCGCTGACCTTCCTCGGCCTCGCGCCGCGCGCCGCCGAAGCGGCCCTAGTCCACTCGAAACAGGAGCTTGCCTGACATGCCCCGAGACTTCACCCCCAAGGTCGTGACCGCCAATGCCCTCATCGAGGGCGATGTCGTCTATCTCACCGTCGATGACCGCTGGACGCGGCATCTCTCGGAGGCCGAGGTGCTGACCGACGAGGCCGATGCCGACTATCGCCTGCTTCAGGCACAGGCCCGCGCCGATGAAATCGTTGGCGCCTATCTCGCGGATGTGCGCCCCGGTCCCGACGGCCCCGAGCCCACCCATTTCCGCGAGGATTTCCGGCGCACCGGCCCCTCGAACCTTTTTCACGGCAAACAGTCCGAAGGACTGTCCCGGGCTTGACCCGGGACCTCCCAAGGTAAGGAACCCAGAATCATGTATCAATACAACGACTTCGACGCCGCTTTTATCGCTGAACGCAACCGCCAGTTCCGCGCCCAGGTCGAGCGCCGTATTGACGGCAGCCTGACCGAGGACGAGTTCAAACCGCTGCGCCTGATGAACGGGCTCTACCTGCAACTGCACGCCTACATGCTGCGCGTGGCGATCCCCTACGGCTCGCTCGATCCGGCGAAACTGCGCCAGCTGGCCTATCTGGCCGAGCGGTGGGACAAGGGCTACGGCCATTTCACCACCCGCACCAATATCCAGTATAACTGGCCGCAACTGCGCGATATTCCCGACATGCTCGACGCGCTGGCCGAGGTGGACATGCACGCCATCCAGACCTCCGGCAACACCATCCGCAACGTGACCTCCGACCATTTCGCAGGGGCGGCGGCGGATGAGCTGGAAGATCCGCGCCCGGTGGCCGAACTGATCCGGCAATGGTCCACCGACCACCCGGAATTCCAGTTCCTGCCACGCAAGTTCAAGATCGCCGTGATCGCCTCCGAGGCGGATCGCGCTGTGATGAAGAGCCACGATATCGGCGTGAAAATCGTCGAGCGTGACGGCGTTCGAGGCTACGAGATATGGGTCGGCGGCGGCATGGGCCGCACGCCCATGGTCGCCAAGCTGCTCAAGGAGTTCGTGCCCCGCGCCGATCTCCTGCCCTATCTCGAATCGATCCTCGCGACCTACAACCGCCTCGGGCGGCGCGACAACAAGTACAAGGCGCGGATCAAGATCACCGTGCACGAAAACGGGCTGGATGAGATCCGCGATCTGGTCGAGGCCGAGTTCCCGCGCCGTCGCGCGGCCTTTTCGGGCGTCGATCAGGCGTGGCTCGACCTGATCAATGCCGCTTTTATCACCCCCACCCTGCCCGAGCGCGACGCGCAAGACTTTTACGCCGCCCGCGACGACGACCCGGTGTTCCGCACCTGGACCGACACCAATGTGACCCCGCACAAGCACGCCGATCACGGCATCGTCACCATCAGCCTCAAGGCGCATGGCGCGACTCCGGGCGATGCGAGCGCGGATCAGATGCGTGTGGTCGCGGACCTCGCCGAGCGCTACGGCCATAACGATATCCGCGCCAGCCACGCGCAGAACCTCGTGCTGCCGCATGTGGCGCTCGCCGACATCCCTGCCGTCCATGCCGCGCTGCGCGAGGTGGGGCTGGCCACCGGCAATATCGGGCTCGCCTCGGATATCATCGCCTGCCCCGGCATGGATTACTGCGCGCTCGCGACCGCCCGTTCGATCCCCGTGGCCCAGGGCATCGCCACCCGGCTGGACGCGCTCAAGATCGAGCATGACGTGGGCCATCTCCAGATCAAGATCTCGGGCTGCATCAATGCCTGCGGGCATCACCATGTGGGCCATATCGGCATTCTGGGCCTCGACCGCGCGGGGGTGGAAAACTACCAGATCACCCTCGGCGGCGATGCCTCCGAAAGCACGGCAATCGGCACCCGCACCGGACCGGGCTTTGCCTATGACGAGATCGTGCCCGCGATCGAGCGGCTCATCTTCGCCTATCTCGACCTGCGCGAAGGGCCCGAGGAGACGTTCCTCGAGGCTTACAATCGTCTCGGCCTCGCGCCGTTCAAATCCGCGCTCTACGATCACGAGGCCCGGGCCCATGCCGCAGAATGATCTGCACGACCGGGTTCAGGCGCTCAACGACCGCTATCGCCATCACTCGGCGATCTCGGTGCTGGAGCACGCGCTGCGCGACCCCCAGGCGGGCAAGCTGGCGCTCGTCTCAAGCTTCGGGGCCGAATCGGTCGTGCTGTTGCACATGGTCTCGGTCACGCAGGCCGCGACGCCGGTGATCTTCATCGACACAGAGATGCTCTTTGCCGAGACGCTGGTCTATCAGCAGGAACTGGCAGAGCGGCTCAACCTGCGCGATCTGCGCATCATTCGGCCCGACGCGCACGACCTTGCACACACCGACGCAAAACAGACGTTATACCGACGCGATACCGACGCGTGTTGCGCCCTGCGCAAGACCCGCCCCCTGCAACGCGCCCTCAGCGGTTTCGACGGCTGGATCACCGGGCGCAAACGCTATCAGACCGGCACCCGCGCCACCCTCGACTTCTTCGAGATCGAGGACAGCACCGACCGGATCAAGGTCAACCCGCTGGCCCATTGGGCCCGCGACGACATCCGAACCTACATGGAGGAAAACCGCCTGCCCCGGCATCCGCTGGTGAGCCAAGGCTACCCCTCCATCGGCTGCATGCCCTGCACGACGCCCGTGAAACCGGGCGAAGACCCAAGATCTGGCCGCTGGCGCGATCAGGACAAAACCGAATGTGGCATCCATTTTGTGAACGGCAAACTGGTGCGAAAAGGAGTTTCCGCATGACTGTCATCGTCACCGACACGGGCTTTGGCCCCGAAACCTGGACCACCCCCATCGTGCCTCTGGAAGAGGCCCGCCGCGGCGTCGGCATCACCCTGCCCTCCAGCGCCGACCCGCTGGAACTGGCCGGTCGCCTGCCCGATGTGCAGATGATCAAGGTCCATTTCCCGAGCTTCGCCGACGGGCGCGGATTCAGCATCGCGCGGCAATTGCGGCTGATGGGCTACACCGGGCGGTTGCGCGCCTATGGCCACGTGATCGCCGATCAATACGCCATGGCGCGGCGCGCGGGTTTTGACGAGGTCGAGATATCCGACGATCTCGCCGCCCGGCAGCCCGAGGATCAGTGGCTCTCTCGTGCCAACTGGCAGGCCCACGACTACCAAGAGCGGCTGCGCGGCTGAATACCGCTTTTACCTGACCTGAATCAAAGATTAGAAGAGGATGTCGGTTTAAATGACCGGCAGTTGACACCATGAACGAGATGACCGCCGTGACCCAAGCGACCGCAAAAGCGCCCAAGACCCTCGCGCTGCCCGATGCGCAGACAGTAACGCAGGTAACACACTGGACCGACCGGCTGTTTTCCTTCCGGGTCACGCGACCGGCGAGCCTGCGCTTTCGGTCGGGCGAATTCGTGATGATCGGGCTGATGCAGACGGATGAGAAAACCGGCCGCGAAAAGCCGCTGCTGCGCGCCTATTCCATTGCCTCGCCGTCCTGGGATGACGAGTTGGAATTCTACTCGATCAAGGTGCAGGACGGCCCGCTGACCTCGCGCCTGCAACATATCGAGGTCGGCGACGAGATCATCCTGCGCCCCAAGCCTGTAGGCACGCTGGTGCATGACGCGCTGCTGCCCGGCAAACGGCTGTGGCTCTTTGCCACCGGCACCGGCTTTGCCCCCTTCGCCTCGCTGCTGCGCGACCCGCAGACCTATGAGGACTACGATGAGGTGATCGTGACCCACACCTGCCGTGAGGTGGGCGAATTGCAATACGGGGCCGAGTTGATCGACAGCATCCGCAAGGACGAAATGCTGGCTGAGTTGATCGGCGAAGGCTTTGCCGACAAGCTGCGCTATTACCCGACCACCACCCGCGAGCAGAGCCCCAAGATGGGCCGCATCACCGATCTGATGCGCTCGGGCGAGGTGTTTGCGGACCTTGGCGTTGCCCCCCTCGCCCCCGAAACCGACCGCGCCATGGTCTGCGGCAACCTTGCCTTCAACCTCGAGATCAAGGAGATGCTGGAGGAGTATGGGCTGCGCGAAGGGGCCAATTCCGACCCCAAGGAATACGTGGTCGAAAAGGCGTTTCTGGACTGAGGGGTGACAGACCAAGAGATCCTCCGGTCAAGCCGGAGGATGACGCCTACCCCAGATGCCCGTCACCCTCGGGCTCGACCCGAGGGTCTCCCGTAACCGGAGACATGCCGACGCTGCCACAAAAAAAGCCCGCGCAAGCAGCACCTTGCGCGGGCTTATCAATGTTTGGACTGGCTCAGTAACCGAGCGCCTGACGTGCCGCCTGAAGCGCGGATTGCAGCAATTCAGGATTGTCCTGCGCTGCCCTGATCCCCTCGATCAGCAGGTTCTCCTGCATCGAGCCCAGGTCGGACCCCTCGATCAGGCCGCGCACCCGCTCCATGTCAAAGCCGTCCACGGTCAGCGCCTCGGGGGCCTGCTCGCCACCGCTTGCAGCGGCGTCGCCCGTGGCACTCTCACCCGCTTCGGCAGCGGCCTCTTCGGTGGCCTCGGTTGCGCCATCCGCAGCCCCCTCAGCAGCAGCTTCGGCTTCGGTCGCCGTCTCGCTCGCCGCGTCCACCGCCTCTTGCGAAGCGGCTTCGGTTTCAGCGGCAGCATCAGAGGCGGCCTCTGTGGTGGCATCGACGGCCTCGTCCGCGGTTTCGGTCACCGCCTCGGTCGCGTCGCCTGCAGCATCGGTTGCCTCATCAGCTGTACCGGTTGCTGCGTCCACTGCCTCTTCTGCGGCCTCCTGAGCCGCTTCCGTGGCTTCGGCGGCAGTCTCTTCGGCGGCCTCGACAGCGCCTTCGACGGCATCAGATGCCTCACTTGTCGCCTCGCTCGTGGTCTCTTCAACCGCCTCTGCCGCCTCTGTGGCTGTGTCCTCTGCCGCATCGACTGCGTCACCCGCCGCATCCGCCGCCGCGTCGGCGGTCTCGCCCGCAGCCTCAGCCGCATCTTCAAGCGCTTCGGGGGCCTCGACCTCTTGCGTGGCTCCGCTCACCTCGTTCACGACCTCATCGACAGACTTGCCGGTAAAAAGCATGTAGCCACCGCCCAGCACGATGACCGCCAGAACGATCCAAATCAGGTTTTTCATACCCATCTCCCAGAATAACAGACAGGCCCTCGCGTTAATCGCCACGGCCCTTTGTGACACTCCTTCCCAAATGCGGCTTGCAAAGAAAAGCCGCAAGGGGGAAATGGTGACAGTTCGGCTCATATCAGCCGATTTTGCGGCTTGAAAGCCGCCGCACCGCCGTTTACCTTGCACCGTCAAATTCACCCGACAATGTTCAACAATCGAAGGATTGAAGCCATAGCCCGCAGACCCCATAACGCGCCGCCCACTCGTGACACCGGTCCCCGGATCAACGACCGCATCCGCGCCGACGAAATCCGCCTGATCGGAGCAGAAGGCGAGAACGTAGGCGTCGTCACCCCACGCAGGGCGCTAGAGATGGCAGAGGAGGTCGGGCTCGATCTGGTCGAAATCTCGCCAAGCGCCAATCCGCCGGTCTGCAAGATCATGGATTACGGCAAGTACAAGTACGAACAGCAGAAGCGCGAATCCGAAGCACGCAAGAAGCAGAAGATCATCGAGGTGAAGGAGGTCAAGTTTCGGCCCGGCACCGACACTCACGACTACGACGTCAAGATGCGCAATGTGCTGAAATTCCTCGAAGGCGGCGACAAGGTTAAGATCACCCTGCGCTTCCGTGGCCGCGAGATGGCGCATCAGGATCTGGGCCGCAATCTGCTCGAGCGGATCGCCGAGGACGTCAAGGAGGTGGGCCGGGTCGAGAACATGCCCAAGATGGAAGGCCGCCAGATGATCATGATCATCGGACCGGGCGCGAAATAATCCGCCCGGCACCGGAGCCCCACGCGACCCCCGGCCATCGGTCCGGGGGTTTCATTTTGCCCGCTTGCACCGCCCGGCTGATCGCGTAGGATCAGCGACCGTGAACTGATCGGAGCCGTCCATGTCGCAATTCGAATACAAGGTCCTTCCGGCCCCGACCCGCGGCCGCAAGGCTGCCGGAGTCAAGACCCCCGAGGCCCGCTTTGCCCTCGGGCTCGAAGAGACGCTGAACGAGATGGCCCGCGATGGCTGGACCTACCTGCGCAGTGATATCCTGCCAAGCGAGGAACGTCAGGGTCTTACCTCGACCCATACCGTTTATCGCTCGGTTCTGGTCTTTCAGCGCGAGATCAGCGTACGCCGCGTTCCAGAGCCGCCGGTGTTACAAGAGGCGGTGACGGCGGAACCGCTCGCACAGAGCCTCTCCCCATTACCAGATCGCGATTGAAAACCGCAGGGTCTCCGGCTGGTGCCGGGGCACACATGTCAACGGTGACCCCCGGCACCGGTCACCCGCGAAAAAGCGCCGCGCTCGCGGAAAATTTTGCGCTGACCCCCTTCAATTCGACGCGTTTTGGCATACACTCTGCGTCCTGACTCACAAAGGTGTGCTCGATGTCCAAATCAGATCCATTCGGTTTCGATATGTCGGTCTCTTCGGCCAAGAAGAAGAACCCGCGTGGCCGGCGCGGCATGTCGGGTGCATCCGAAACCTCGACCCGCGTCTGCGACCATGACGGCTGCAACGAACCCGGCAAGTATCGCGCGCCCAAGGCGCCGGACGTGCTCGACGACTATTTCTGGTTCTGCCAGCAGCATGTGCGCGAATATAACCTCAAGTGGAACTTCTTCGACGGCACCACCGAGGCGGAACTGAATGCGCAGATGTCCAAGGACAAGGTCTGGGAGCGCGAAACCAAGCGGTTCAACGACCCCGAGGCGCGGGCCTGGGCACGGCTGGGCATCGAGGACCCTCATCAGGTACTGGGCGGCAACGCCACGCAAAACCCCGGCAAGAGGAAGGGCGGCGGGCGCAAGCTGCCCCCCACAGAGCGGCGCGCCATCGAGATCCTCGAGGCCGAGGACACCTGGACCAAGGCGGAACTCCGCAAGGCCTACAAGTCTCTGATCAAAGTGTTGCACCCCGATATCAACGGCGGCGACCGCAGCCAGGAAGAGCAGTTGCAACAGGTCGTCTGGGCCTGGGACCAGATCAAGGACAGCCGCAATTTCAAATGAGCCTCGGGAATGTGACCAGATCACAGACCCGAAGGCGGCAGTCGTGGCACACTTGATGGGTAATTCACTGGCCGGTTCAGGCCGCTACCCGAAAGGTGTCCCCATGCTCAAGAAAAACGTCGGTACGATCGATCGCACATTGCGCATCATCCTCGGACTTGGCCTGCTGGCCGGGTTCTTTCTCAACCGCGAGGGGGCCTATAGCTGGCTCTACCTGATCGGCATCATTCCGCTGGTTACAGGCCTGATGTCGTCCTGCCCGCTCTATTCGATCTTCGGGCTCTCGACCTGCCCCCTAAAGAAGCAGTAAACAATAGGGACGGAGTGCGCCATCACTGGTCAAACTCCAAAGTCGCGTCCCGGCGGGCCATCATTACTCACGGATTAATCCGGGGCTTGCCGGGACGCGCGCATCACCTCATTCGACAAGGTTGCAGCCTTTGTTCCAGTCATCCTCGGGCCCGACCCGAGGATCTCCACGCTCGGTGAGATCGTCCAGTCACCCCGTAGGATGACGTCGAGTGGCGCACCGCCCCTACTCCGCCGCCACCTTGCGCGCGTTCAGCATGTCCTTGAGATAGCGCCCGGTATGGCTGCGCGGCTCCTCCGCAACCACCTCGGGCGTGCCCACGGCGACGATCTCACCACCGCCGTCGCCACCCTCGGGGCCGATGTCGATGATGTGGTCCGCGGTCTTGATGACGTCGAGATTATGCTCGATCACCACCACGGTATTCCCGGCCTCCACCAGCTCGTGCAGTACTTCCAATAGCTTTTTCACATCCTCGAAATGCAGCCCCGTGGTCGGCTCGTCGAGGATATAGAGCGTGCGCCCAGTGGAGCGTTTGGCAAGTTCTTTTGACAGCTTCACCCGCTGCGCCTCGCCACCCGAAAGCGTCGTCGCCTGCTGCCCCACCTTGATATAGCCGAGGCCCACGCGCATCAGCGCATCCATCTTCTCACGGATCGAGGGCACCGCCTTGAAGAACTCCTGCGCCTCTTCCACGGTCATATCAAGAACGTCCGCTATGCTCTTGCCCTTGAAACGAATTTCCAGCGTCTCGCGGTTGTAGCGCGCGCCCTTGCAGGTCTCGCATTCGACATAGACGTCCGGAAGGAAATGCATCTCGATCTTGATCACCCCGTCGCCCTGACACGCCTCGCAGCGCCCGCCCTTGACGTTGAACGAAAACCGCCCCGGCTTGTAGCCGCGCGCCTTGGCCTCGGGCAGCCCGGCAAACCAGTCGCGAATGGGCGTGAAGGCCCCGGTATAGGTCGCGGGGTTACTGCGCGGTGTGCGCCCGATCGGGCGCTGGTCGATGTCGATCACCTTGTCGAGATGCTCCAGCCCCTTGATCGTCTCGCAGGGCGCGGGCGTCTGACGCGCACCGTTAAGACGCATCGAGGCGGTCTTGAACAGCGTCTCGATGGTTAGCGTCGATTTACCCCCGCCCGAGACACCCGTCACGCAGACAAACTTACCCAAAGGAAACTCGGCGGTGACGTCTTGCAGGTTGTTGCCGTTGGCCTTGACCACGGTCAGTTTCTTCTTGTTGCCCTTGCGCCGCTTGGGCGGGACGGCAATCTCGCGCGTGCCCGAGAGGTATTGCCCGGTGATCGAGGCCGGATCGGCGGCGACGTGATCCGGCGTGCCGTGGCTGACCACTTGGCCGCCATGCACCCCCGCCCCCGGGCCGATGTCAAACACGTAATCGGCGGTGCGGATCGCCTCCTCGTCATGTTCGACCACGATCACCGTATTGCCCTGATCGCGCAGGTTGCGCAGCGTCTGCAAGAGCCGCCCGTTGTCACGCTGATGCAGCCCGATGGAGGGCTCGTCGAGCACGTAGAGCACGCCGGTCAGGCCCGACCCGATCTGGCTCGCCAACCTGATCCGCTGGCTCTCGCCCCCGCTGAGCGTGCCGGCGTTGCGGCTAAGCGTCAGATAATCGAGGCCCACATTGTTGAGAAAGCCAAGCCGCTCGCGGATCTCCTTGAGGATCGCGCGGGCGATCTCGTTCTTCTGCTTGCCAAGGTGTTCCGGCACCGTCTCGCACCAATCATAGGCCTCGCGGATCGACATCTGCACCACATGCCCGACATGCAGGCACTCGTCACGCCCGCCTTTGGCGGGACCGATCCGCACCGCCAAAGCCTCTTCCCGCAGCCGGTAGCCGCCACAGGCGCCACAGGGGCGGTTGTTCTGGTAGCGCTCGAATTCCTCGCGAATCCAGTTCGAATCGGTCTCGCGATAGCGCCGCTCCATGTTCGGGATCACCCCCTCGAACACGCGGCTGACCTGATAGACGCGGCCCCCCTCGTCATAGCGGAACGGGATTTCCTCATCGCCCGAGCCATGCAGGAACACCTGTTTCACATGGGCAGGCAGATCCTTCCACGGGGTCGTCTCGTCAAACTCGTAATGCTTGGCGATGGCATTGATGGTCTGGGTGAAGTACGGGCTCTTGCCCTTGCGCCACGGCGCAATTGCCCCGTCACCGATGCGCAGCGCCTCGTCCGGCACGACCAGCTTTTCGTCAAAGAACAACTCCGCCCCCAGCCCGTCACAGTCCGGGCAAGCCCCGAAGGGGGCGTTGAAGGAAAACAGCCGCGGCTCGATCTCTGGGATGGTGAAGCCACTGACCGGGCAGGCGAATTTCTCGGAGAAGGTCATCCGCTCCGGCTCGCCCTCGCGCGGGGCGGTTTCCAGCACGGCGATGCCATCGGCCAGGTCAAGCGCGGTGCGCAGGCTGTCGGCGAGCCGCGTCTCCAACCCCTCCTTCACCACCAACCGGTCAACCACGACATCGACATCGTGGCGGAATTTCTTGTCGAGCGTGGGCGGCTCATCGAGTTCGTAAAATTCACCATCCACCTTGACCCGCTGAAAGCCGGATTTGCGCAGTTCCAGAAATTCCTTGCGATATTCCCCCTTGCGGTCGCGCACGATGGGGGCCAGCAGGTAGGCGCGCGTGCCCTCATCCATCGCCATCACGCGATCCACCATGTCCTGCACCTGCTGCGCCTCGATGGGCAGGCCGGTGGCGGGGGAATAGGGCGTGCCGACGCGGGCAAACAAGAGCCGCATGTAATCGTAAATCTCGGTCACCGTGCCGACGGTCGAGCGCGGGTTCTTCGAGGTCGTCTTCTGCTCGATGGAAATCGCAGGTGACAGCCCGCTGATGTGGTCCACATCCGGCTTTTCCATCATGTCGAGGAATTGCCGCGCATAGGCGCTGAGCGATTCGACATAGCGCCGCTGCCCCTCGGCATAGATCGTGTCGAAGGCGAGCGACGACTTGCCCGAGCCGGAAAGCCCGGTGATCACAACCAGTTGGTCGCGCGGAATATCCACGTCGATATTCTTGAGGTTATGCTCGCGCGCGCCGCGCACCTCGATATATTTCAGATCGGCCATTCTGACCCCCGGGCTTTATCCTCGTCACACATAGAAGAGACGCGGCCCGGGTCCAAGTCAATTGTGCGAACATTACAGGAACGGAGCCCGTAGCCGCCTATTTCTGCGCCAGGGCCCAGGCACAAATCGGGAACTGCGGATCGTTGGTCAGGTCGTCGGTCTCGGGATCATGCGCCGGGGGCCATTGGTCTTCGAGATTACGGGCGGCGGCAGCGCGGTTTCCCCATTGCCGCGCGGTGATCCGGTCCTCGTGAAACCCGGCCTCGATCAGCAGGTTCTTGAGACCCCGCGCGCTCCAGCGCGAACAATCGACCGGGTCGCCATGATAGGGTATGTAGAACGGCACCGCCAGCCAGAACCAGCCATCGGGGCGCAGCATTTCGCGCACATGGCGGGTGGCGGCATAGGGCCGGTCGAGATGTTCCCAGACCTGATTGGCGAGGATAATATCGAATTGCAGCACCGCCCCGCCCTCGCCGGTATAGGGCCCGTTGCAGATGTCGTATTTCGGATAGCGAAACCGGGTATAGCTGCGAAAGCTGTAACGATGCCCGTATTTGCCCGAAATCTCGGCGGCGTCCATTTCTTCGGTATCAAGCGCACGCAGCCAACGGCGCGAGACCTGCTGCATTACGATCCGGTTCAGACTGGCCACGCGGGATCCCCTGTTTACGCTTGTACTTTGCCCCGCAAAGACAAGGGGCGCAAGCCTTGGCCCACGCCCCTCTGCATTCAATGGAACAACTGCCCCGCTCAGATATGGATCACCCGGTCGTAGGCGTCGAGCACGCTTTCATGCATCATCTCGCTGAGCGTCGGATGCGGGAAGACGGCGTGCATCAAATCCTCTTCGGTGGTCTCAAGCTGACGGCCGACCACGTAACCCTGGATGAGCTCGGTCACCTCGGCCCCGATCATATGCGCGCCCAGAAGTTCGCCGGTCTTTTCGTCAAACACCGTCTTGATCATGCCCTCGGCCTCGCCCATGGCGATTGCCTTGCCGTTGCCGATGAAGGGGAAACGGCCAACCTTGATCTTGTGGCCCTTCTCCTTGGCCTGCGCCTCGGTCAGGCCGACACTGGCGACCTGCGGGTGACAATAGGTGCAGCCGGCGATGCTGTCGGGATCGACCGCATGCGGATGCCCGCCCGCGATCAACTCGGCCACCATAACCCCCTCGTGGCTGGCCTTGTGCGCGAGCCACGGCCCGTTGGTCGCGTCCCCGATCACGTAGAGACCCTCGACACCGCTGCGGCAGAACTCGTCGGTCACGACAAAGGATTTCTCGATCTTCGCGCCCAGCTTCTCGAGCCCAAGACCCTCCGTATTGGCGACGATGCCGACGGCGGAGATGACCGAGTCGAACTCGTGCTTCTCGACCTTGCCATCGACCTCGATATGCGCGGTCACCTTGTCCTTGGCGCGGTCCAGCTGCTTGACCATGGCCTTGACCTTGATCTTCATCTTCTGCTTTTCAAAGGCTTTCTTGGCGAAGGCGGAAATCTCGGCATCCTCGACGGGCAGGATGCGGTCCATCACCTCGACCACCGTCGTATCGGCCCCAAGCGTGTTGTAAAAGCTGGCAAATTCGATCCCGATGGCACCCGAGCCGATGACCAAGAGCTTCTTGGGCATATGCGGCGGCACCAGCGCGTGCTTGTAGGTCCAGACCCGTTCACCATCGGCCTCCAGCCCCGGCAATTCGCGCGCCCGCGCGCCGGTGGCCAGCACGATATTCTTCGAGGTCAGCTCCTCGGTGCCCTTGTCGGTCTTGACGCTGACGCGGCCCTTGGCAGGTAGCGTCGCCTCGCCCATCACCACGGTGATCTTGTTCTTCTTCATCAGATGCGCGACGCCCGAACTCAGTTGCTTGGCCACCCCGCGCGAACGTTTTACCACCGCGTCGAGATCATAGCCGATCCCCTCGGCCTTGAGCCCGAATTCCTTGGCGCGATGCATCAAGTGAAACACCTCGGACGAGCGCAGCATCGCCTTGGTGGGGATACAGCCCCAGTTGAGGCAGATGCCACCCATGTGCTCGCGCTCGACGATGGCCACATTGAGGCCCAGTTGCGCGCCCCGGATCGCGGCGACATAGCCGCCCGGCCCGGCCCCGATCACGATCATGTCATAGCTGTTCGACGCCATGTGGCCCTCCGCTTGCAAATTTAGTTTGGTATTAAACTATTTTTGGAACGATCACAACGCGCCAAAGCCCACCGGTTGCGCAAACACCCGGCAGACGCCTGTTTTCTCTGGCTTGAGGATCGCTTCAGGCGTCCGCCATCACCTGACGCAACGTGGCCCCGTATCCGCCTTCGGCCTCATAGGCACGCTCCAACGCGGTAGAGGGACGCGCCAAAGCCTCGTTGCGATAGGGAAAGCGTCCGAACTGGCGGATCACTTCGCGATGCGCGCGCGCATGCGTCATGTTCTCGGGGCCCTGCTCCGGCATCCGCTCGCAGATCAGGCGCACGCAACGCTCCTGATCACACAGATTCTCGGAATGCATCAGCGGCACATAGAAGAATTGCCGTGCCGGCTCATCGATCTTGAAATCCCAGCCCCGGTTGATCGCCACCTTCGCCGCCGCAAGCGCCGCCTTGTCGGTGGCAAAGGCCCGTGCCTCATTGCGGAACATGTTGCGTGGAAACTGATCGGTCAGGATGATATAGGCGAGCGTGCCGGTCGGATAGGTCAGCCAGAGGCTATAAGCCCCCGCGCGGGCGTTTTCCCAACCACTTTGAAATCGCTCTCGCACGGTGGCGTCCAATGTATCGCACGCCTTGTACCACCCTTGCGGACCCACCTCGTCCAACCAGAACCCAAGAACATCTTCGGGCGAAACCATAGGACTCTCCTCATTCCCCTATGACAATAAAATGACGTTAACGCGAGTTAACCGCACTTTCACAGTAAAATAATACTTCAAGAGGGACATAAACACCGGATTACCCCTGATTTTCGTCCTGTGCACTCTCGATGGCGACTTCCTGCGCAAATTCGACGGCCATTGGTGAAGATGACGGCGAGACCGGCATATAGCTCTCGGTCTGTGCCACCGTCGGTGCCGCGCGCTGCGTCATACGGTAGATCGCATAGGCCACCATCGCGAACATGAGTATGGCGATATAGAGGAAATACCCCCCCGGCCCGATGGCCCCCATCATCCAGCCCACCATCAGCGGCCCGGCGATTGCGCCCAATCCGTTGATGAACACCATGCCGCCCGCCGCAGCGGCCATATCGTCATGATCGAGAAAGTCATTGGTATACGCGATCAGCAGGGAATAGAGCGGGTTCGACGAACCTCCGACCAACACCGCCGCGAGCAGCAAGAACCAGAAATTGTCGCCCAGCATCATGCCGACCACGCCACCCAGACCGGTGACAAGCGACACGGCCGCGATCAGCTTGCGCCGGTCCATCCGGTCCGACAGCCAGCCAAGCGGGTATTGCGCCACAACCGCCGCCACGTAGAAGGACGCAACGAAGGTCGAAATCTCACCGACGCTCAGCCCCGCCTCGGCCCCGTAGACTGCCGCCATGCCGAATTGCGCGGCAAACACTCCGCCGGTGAGCAGCATGCCGACGCAGCCCAATGGCGAGATCTTCATGATCTGACGCAGCGACAGCGGCTTGGTCGTGTCAAAGGCGGGCGTCGGGCTGACCGACAGCAGGATCGGCGCAAAGGCCAGTGACACCAGCACCGACGGGATCACGAAGAGCACATATCCCGACGGATCGGCCAGCACCATGATACCCTGCGCCGACACGATGCCGACCATCTGCACCATCATGTAAAGCGACAATGCCTTGCCACGCGTTTCATTGCTCGCGGAATTGTTGAGCCAGCTTTCCGCCGTGACATAGACGCCCGAAAAACAAAACCCGATCAGCACCCGGCCGACCGACCAGGCCCAGGGTTCCGTCACCGTGGGATAAAGGATCAGCACGGCCGAGATCATCGAACCAAGCGCGGCGAAGACCCGCACATGACCGACCCGGCGGATCATCTCGGGGGCCAATCGTGATCCGAACAGGAATCCGAGGAAATAGGACGACATCACGATCGACATCTCGAGGGTCGAAAATCCTTCGAGCGCCCCCCGGATACCCAGAAGCGTGCCCTGCATGCCATTGCCCACCTGCAAGAGCATCATGCCCAGAAGCAGCGCCCAAGCCCCCGACAATACCTGAAACATCGCGTCTCTCCGTCAGCCCGCCCCAGCCTCGCAAGGCCCGGGTGCGCGCGTCTGTGTCAATCGCGACTCAATCTGTCGCGCCTGTAACCCGCCTGTCAGGGTTTGGTGGCGGTATCAACAGCGAAGCGTCGCCATAGGAAAAGAAGCGATATTCCTGCGCCACGGCATGCGCGTATATGCGCCGGATTCTGTCCTGCCCCATAAGCGCCGCAACCAGCATCATCAGCGTCGACTTGGGCAGGTGGAAATTGGTCATCAGCGCATCCGTGACGCGGAACTCGAACCCCGGATAAATGAAGATATCGGTATCGCCCTCCCACGCCGTAATCTCGCCAGTGGCGCGAGCCGCCGTCTCGATCAGGCGCAGGGCGGTTGTGCCCACAGGGATGATCCGTTCACCCGCCGCTCGGGTGGCGGCGATCTCGGCGGCGGCCTGCGCGCTCACCTCGCCCCATTCGGCATGCATCTTGTGGGTGGTGACGTCCTCCACCTTGACCGGTAGAAAGGTGCCCGCCCCCACATGCAGCGTGACATGGGTAAAGACCACACCCCGCGCGCGCAGATCATCCAACACGACCTCGTCGAAATGCAGCGAGGCCGTGGGCGCGGCCACCGCCCCCGCGTTGCGCGCCCAGATCGTCTGATAATCCTCGCGATCCTGAGCATCAGCCGGCCGCTTGGCGGCGATATAGGGCGGCAACGGCATGGCCCCTGCGGCATCAAGCGCCGCGTCAAAATCATCGCCGGTCAGGTTGAAGCGCAGCCATCCCTGCCCGTCCTCCTTCACCTCAAGCACCGCCGAGAGCGCATCGGAAAACACGATCTCCTCGCCCTCGCGCACTTTTCTCAGCGGCTTGATCAGCGCAGACCACGTGCCGTCCGCCCCGGGCTCCAGCAGCGTCACCTCGATCTTCGCATCGCCCTCGCCCGGCGCGCCGTGGCGATGTCGCCTGCCCGTCAGTCGAGCCGGAATGACCTTGGTGTCGTTGAGCACCAGCCGGTCCCCCGGCCGCAGCCACTGGCCGAGATCGGTCACGTGGGCATCATGGATGGCACCCCCCTGCGCCACCAGAAGCCGCGCCGACCGGCGCGGGCGCGTGGGCCGAGTAGCAATCAGCGTCTGCGGCAGGTCAAAGTCGAAATCAGTCAGTTTCATCGGTCAATTCTATCGTAGGGCGGTGTTCTATTCTCGGACTCGCCCTGCCCCGATTGCCGCGACGTTGCCGGAGGACCGCCCCCCTCGACTGTCGGTGCAGGCCTGCGGAACATCTCGCGCAGGAACCCCGGCGTCAGGGCCGACAGGGGATTGACCCCGACCTCGGGGTCCGAGGCGGGCCCCTTGAGCGTATAATTGAACCCGATAAGCCCCTCGCCACGCCGCGTAAAGACTTCGCCGACAGCATTCAGCACATAGACCGGCGAGATGACGCCCTGCATGTCCATCCGCTTGCTCGCCAGATTGTAGAACCCGTCCATCGAAATCCCCACCGACGCCCCGACAGCACTCCCTTCAAGCAGGGTCAGCCGCGTAGGCGTCAGGCGAAAACGCGCATCGACGCTACCGAAATGCAGACCCTGGCCAGAGAACTGCTCCAACAGGCCCACGACGCTGATCGTGTTCAAAAGCGCAGCAAGGGCCGGGGCCTCTCTGACGCGCAATTGCTGGATCGCCAGAACGCCGTCATAGCTGCCCGGCTCGGGCGCGGGGGTCAGGATCAGTTCCATCGACCCATCGCGCGCCTGCTTGAGCAGCCCCGCCGCCGCCAGCACACTTCCGGCATCATCGCTGCGGATGCGAAACGCACTGCGCCCCTGCATCGGCACCACGTCGCCACTGATCGGCGTGATCCCGTTAAGCTGCCCGGTGAAGCTGCCCTTGGTGCCGCCTGCCGTGTTCAGTTCCCCGCGAAACTGCGTCAGGGCCAGCGTATCGGACACCTGCAACCGGTCGAGCCGCAGCGTGACCGGACCACCGCCGCCCGCGCCGCCACCCTCGCCCATGAGCGAGGTTTGCCGCAGGTCGACCTGTCCGCCCGCCACCTCTATCTTTGGTGTCGCACCCGGCCCGCGCCCGATGAGCGACACTGGAGCATTCAACCAATCACCGATCTCGACGCCGGTGAAATCGGCCCGCGCCAATCCGCCTTGCGGATTGATCGTCACCGATCCCGTCGCGCGCAGCCCCGCCGCATTCACGCTTACCCCGTCAATCCGGGGCGGCTGTTCGGGCCCGCCCAATTGCCCGGTCACATCCAGCCGCCCGGTGCCCCCCTGGCTGAGGGCCCAGCCAAGCTGTGGGATGCGCAGGCCAATTCCTGCCAGATCCGATGTCAGCGCGAATTGCCCCGGATTGCCCTTGCCGAAACCGATCTCGATCTCGCCCCAACCCGCCCCCGACAGGCTTCCGGGCGGCAATCCGATCTCGAACTCATCGACAAACCGTTCCGACAGTTCGATCTGCCCGCGCACCCGGCTTTTGCCGCCCGTGTTCGGGCCGAGCGCCATGCTCCAATCGCCTGACAGCGGCACGGCACCGATCTGCGCCTCCCCGCCGATCTGAATACGCTCGTTGCTGGCCTCGACCTCCAGCAAACCCGCCGTCAGCACCCGCCCCTCGACCAGCGCCTCCGAGCGCACGTCATGCAACACCCCCTGTGCCTCGAAGGCGACTTCCTCGGGCGTCAGCTTATCCTTGAGCAGAAAGTTGAGATCGCCCTTCAGGCGCGCCCGCCCATCGGCCAGCGTTACCGGCTGCCCCGCCTTTGTCAAAAAGCGGAACGGCGGCGCATCCAGCAGCGACAGCGCGGCTGTGATCGTGCTGTCGGTATTCATATGCGCCTGCGCGGGGCTTTGCTTGATGCGCAGGTCCGGGATCGAAAAGGTCGTGCCCGAGATGTCGATACGCCCGCCCTGCGCCGCCGTGACATGGCCCCCCTCGGCATGCACCACAAAGCGGTTATCGCGGATCGAAGCATGGCCCTTGGCCCCCTCGATGGGCGGCACGTCGCGCACGTATACCGCACTCAGGTCCTCAAAATCAAAACCAAGAAAGACCTCGGGCAGCGCCCCCGCCTCGGCGCGCAGCGCCAGTTGAATGTCGCTCAGCGTGGCCTTGAGAATGTTGTCGACCATCCAATCACGGGTCTTGGGCTTGACCGCCTCCGGCCACAGCGCCAACAAACGCTCGGGCGCGATGGCGTCCATCACCCCCTCCAGCGACAGCGCCCAGCCGTCGCTCTGGCCGCGCACCTCACCGTTCAGGCGCAGGGTCTTGCCCTGATCATTCAGGCGAAACGCCCCGAGGGACAGCACGAAAGGCTCCAGTTGCAGGCGCAGATCCAGCGACGCGCCCTCGAAGGACACCGGCTCGGGGTAGACCTCGGCCGGGTCGGCCACGATCTCCCCGAACGCGATCTGCGCCTGCAATTCGCGGGGCCAGCCATCCTCCATCCCCACCAGTCGCGCCGTGCCCTCGGCGCGCGCGCGCCCCCAGCTGCTATCGACCGACAATTCGGTAAAGCGGATTTCCTGCGTCGCGGGATCATAGGTGAAATAGCTGCGCGCGGCCTCGAACGGGATCGGCGAGGTCGCGGGATTGGGCTGGAGCACGCCAGCCTCGATCTGCAACGTGGCATTGAGCGGGCCAAGCCGCCCGTCACCATCGACCGCCGCACGCAGCGCCCCAGAGATCGGCGCATCAAGCGCGGCAAGCCAGGCAAGCGCTGGCGATTGCCCGGCGATCTCACCTGCTGGCATATCCTCGAACCGCACGCCGAAATCCGCCGCCGTGGCCCCGATCGCGGTGGTGTAGTTCACCTCGATCGAGGTGGCATATTCGCGCGCACCCAGAACCGTCACATTGCCGCGCAGCGTGACCTGATCGCCCTCGCGGCCCAGACGCAATTCGCCACCATCGGCAGACCACGCCCGGCCCGCGCGCGCATCCTCGTAGCGCAGGCTCAGGTTTTCCACCAGAACCTCGCGCAGCGAGGCCAGCTGCGGCTGCGCCAGAACCGCGCCGATCTGTTCGGTGACAGAGCCCTCCAAGGCCTCACCAGCCCCCTCGACCGCGACCGACAACTCGCCCGAGGCACGGCGGCGCAGCACCAGCCGCCCGCCATCGGCCCGCACGGTCGACGGACGCACCTGACCCTGCAACAGCGCCCCACGCGACAGCGACACCTCCAGCGCCGCCAGATCGGCCAGCCGCCGCCCGCTCTCGTCGTCAAAGGAGACTTCCCGCAAGGCGATGCGCGGCACCATGTCCGGCCCAAGGCTCAGCCCAAGTTCCTCGAAACGCAGCACATAGCCCGTCAGGCCACGATTGATACGGTCACTCAGATCGGCCCTGATCCAGCCCGGGGCCGTGACCCCCGCCGCCAGAACCGCAAGCAGCGCCAGCACCAGAACGAGCGCCAGCACCGAACAGCCGAAACAGAATTGGCCAAGATGATGCAACAGGCCACGCCGCCCCTCGCGCCCGCGCGCGTCCGCTTCCGCTTCCGCCTTGCCCGGCGTGCGATCTTCTGGCCGTTCTGTTTCGCTCATATTTTTCGGTCGGGCACCTTATCCGCGTCCCGTCTCTGCCTCATGCCTTTATTCTCGTCTGTTGCGGTCTAATATGGAACTCACAATTTTTCATCAAAGGGAAAGCAAATGTCCGACACCTCCGCCCCCGATTTCACCCTG
The DNA here is from genome assembly GCF_040219995.1 of Roseovarius sp. Taxonomy (GTDB): domain Bacteria; phylum Pseudomonadota; class Alphaproteobacteria; order Rhodobacterales; family Rhodobacteraceae; genus Roseovarius. The sequence goes on from NZ_JAVJUC010000014.1 coordinate 848,117, forward strand.
CCGCGCGATGGCGGCGAAAGCGTGACCCTCTCTACCCTTCGCCCGCACGCTGTGGTGCTGTTCTTCTATCCGCGCGATGACACCTCGGGCTGCACCAAGGAGGCGGTCGGCTTTTCCGGCCTGCAGGCCGAGTTCGAGGCCGCTGGTGCCGTCGTTATGGGCATTTCCAAGGACAGCGTTGCCAGCCACGACAAATTCCGCGACAAGCACGGGCTCACGGTGCCGCTGCTGTCGGATGCCGACAGCGAGGTCTGCGAGGCGTTCGGCGTCTGGAAGGAAAAGAGCATGTATGGCAAGAAATTCATGGGCATCGAACGCTCGACCTTCCTGATCGACGGCGAGGGCCGCATCGCGCGCGAATGGCGCAAGGTGAAGGTGCCCGGTCATGCCGAAGAGGTGCTCGACGCGGTGCGCGCATTGTGAGTGCCAAGACCCTTGCAGAGATGGCCGTCGAAGTGCTGAGCACAGCCGACGGGCGCGCCAAGACGGCGCTGTCGCGGACCCATGCGGCCGCGTGGTTCGCCGCGCGCGCGGCGGGCCGCGACATTCCCCTCGGCCATGCCGCACCACCATCGCAACCGGCGCGCCCCGACCGGCCCGAACTGCTTGACCCGCGCGAGGTGCCCCGCCGCCGCCCCGGCTCGGACAAGGGGCGCATCGCCATGCTGCACGCGGTCGCGCATATCGAACTGAACGCCGTTGACCTGCACTGGGACATCATCGCGCGGTTCACCGACACACCGATGCCCATGGGATTCTACGATGACTGGGTAAAATCTGCGGATGAGGAATCCAAGCATTTCAACCTGATATGTGATTGCCTTGAGGAAATGGGCAGCCACTATGGGGCCCTGCCCGCCCATGCCGGCATGTGGCGCGCCGCCGAGGATACCGCCGATGACCTGATCGGCCGCCTTGCCGTGGTGCCGATGGTTCTCGAGGCGCGCGGTCTCGACGTCACCCCCGGCATGATCGCGATTTTCGAGCGCGCAGGTGCCACCCGTGCGGTCGACGCGATGCAGGTAATCTACGCCGAAGAAGTGCATCACGTCGCCTATGGCTCCAAGTGGTTCCATTTCCTCTGTGGCCGCCACGATCTCGATCCCAAGGAGGTGTTTCACGATCTGGTCCGGCGCTATTTCCACGGTGCGCTCAAGCCGCCCTTCAACGAGGAAAAGCGCGCCGAGGCCGGGCTACCCCCGGACTTCTACTGGCCTCTGGCCGAGAGCGCCACAACGCTCGGTTGAGACAGGCCGCCGAATATAGGCGATTTTCCGCCAACTTGGCGGGAAACGGCCCAGATACCCCCCGATTTGGTCAAATTTCTTGCCCAAGGTTTGCCCACTGGCTAAGCAATGGCCCAAGGCGTCGCTTTCAGGCATCAAGAACGCCGCGAACTGGACGGGCAATTAGGGACAAAGACCGCGTGCGAACACGACTGGGCATAAGACTTCATTCACTCCTGGAGCGCTACTTTCCCGAAAGACGGGTCTTTCTGCGTTCCGATACCGACACACGCTTCATCCGGCTTGGCCCCGCGACACAGCTCATTGCCTGTGGCGGCGCGGCGGCCATTGTCGCATGGGCGATCATCGCGACCTCGGTGCTGGTGATGGATTCGATCGGGGCGGGAAATTTCCGCGAACAGGCCAAGCGCGAGTTGCAGACCTATGAAATGCGTCTCAACGCGCTCGCCGACGAACGTGACAAGCGCGCGCAAGAGGCGCTTGCCGCGCAGGAACGGTTCAGCTTCGCACTCGAACAGATTTCCATCATGCAGTCCGAACTTCTCGCCTCCGAAACCCGGCGGCAGGAGCTGGAAACCGGCATCGAGGTTATCCAGGCCACGCTGCGCCGCACCATGACCGAGCGCGAAGACGCACAGCAAGAAGCAGAACGCCTGGCCAACGCGCTCGATGCAGGCGGTGCCCAGGCCCCCGGCGAGAACGGCAGCGCGACGGGTGACAGCACGGTGAACTTCCTGTCCGCCGCCCTCGCCGACGCCGCCGAGGCGCGCGACCAGACCATTGCCGATGCGCAGGAGGCGCTCGTCCGGGCCGACGAAATGGCCTATGAACTGCGGCTTTTGCAGGACCAGAACGACCAGATTTTCAGCCAGCTCGAAGACGCGATGGCGATCTCTGTCGAACCGCTCGACAAAATGTTCCGCGCAGCCGGGCTCAATACCGACCGGCTGCTCGACACGGTACGCCGGGGCTATTCCGGTCAGGGCGGTCCGCTGATGCCCGCCTCCTTCTCGACGCGCGGCGAAACGCTTTCGCCCGATGCTGAACGTGCCAACCGCATCCTGGGCCGACTCGACGAGCTTAACCTCTACCGGCTCGCCGCCGAAAAAGCCCCCTTCGCCCTGCCCGTCAAAAGCGGCTTCCGCTTCACCTCGGGCTACGGAATGCGGTGGGGCCGCCTGCATGCGGGCACAGATTTCGCGGCACCGCACGGCACACCCATCTATGCCACGGCTGACGGCGTCGTCGGCCACGCGGGCTGGCAGTCGGGCTATGGTCGGCTCGTGAAGATCGACCATGCCTTCGGTATCGAGACCCGCTATGCCCATATGTCCCGAATCCGCGTGCAGCCCGGTCAAAGGGTCTCGCGCGGAGATAGAATTGGTGATATGGGCAACACAGGACGGTCCACCGGCACCCATCTGCACTACGAAGTCCGCGTGGACGGCAAGGCCGTCAACCCCATGACCTACATCAAGGCAGCGAAAAATGTTTTCTAAGAGCAAGATCAACGAACCCGCGCAGAAACCCGCCGAGAGCAAACCGGCAAGCTCCGAGAACCGTCTCGACAGCGCGCGCCCCGACAGCAACACCGGCGAGTTCAAGGCCCAGGCCCCCAAGGCCAAGCCGCCCGCCTCGGTTCTGTCAACCGACCTGCACATCACCGGCAACCTCAAGACTACCGGCGATATCCAGGTCGAGGGCACGATCGAGGGCGATATTCGCGCGCATTTGCTGACCATCGGCGAAGGTGCCACGATCAAGGGCGAGGTGATCGCCGACGACGTGGTGATCAATGGCCGCATCGTCGGCCGCGTGCGCGGTCTCAAGGTGCGACTCACCTCCACCGCCCGGGTCGAGGGTGACATCATCCACAAGACCATCGCGATCGAGAGCGGCGCACATTTCGAAGGCTCGGTGCAGCGCCAGGACGATCCGCTCTCGGGCAACAAATCCGCCGCCAAACCGGCGCAGACGCAGGCACAGGCCCCGGCCCAACAGCCCGCCGCAAAACCTGCGGATGCCAAGCAGGGCTGACCTGCCGAAAATCGCTGAAAGGTGCCCAGCCCCGGTTGAGGCACCTTTTTCATGCGCCTCAGAATTGCAGGCTCAGTCCCAGGATCGGACCCGAGAAACTCCCCTCGAAACCGGCTCCTGACTTGTCGTAATCGACATAGAGATCCGGTAGCCTGCCGAGAGGAAAAGCTGCTCACGCGCCTGCCAGTTAACCGTCGCGAAAAGCTGCGACGTCAGGTCTGAGCCGACGCCGAAGCCACCGATATCGGCATACCCAATCACCGACCAGCGGTCCGACAAGCGTATATTCGTACGTGCCGCCAGAATCGGGTCGGTGAAGCTCACCGAAAGGCCACGCGCCAGCCCCGGTACGGGTGTGGTGGCGCGTGCGTCAATGTCCCAATGCCGGAGGCCGACAAGGTAATCAACGTTGGCTCTCTCTTGATCAAGCGCCCGGTATCCTGCCGCCAGCGTCAGCGAGGACTGCTCCAACCGTCCACGCACGGGCAACCCCAAACCGGGCACGACCCCGCCGCGCGAACTGCGCGAGGTGGAGTAGTCGCCGATCGCCACGAACCGGTCATGACGGAAAAACCCCGAAAGGAAAAACGCGCTGTCGAGATCCTCCAGCACCTCTGACAGCCCTTCCTCGAATCGCAACGATGGCCCACCCGCGACCGGCGTAACGGTCCCACCGACGCCCGTGCCCCAAATATAAGGGGTGACCTGAAACACCCGATCCTGCGCCATCGCAGGCGACACGAGGCTGAGCGCGACGGCGCAGGACATGATCAACCGCCGTGTCATCACAGCGCCTCCTTCACGATCGCTCCGTCTTTCATAATCAGCGCAAGACTCTGATCCGGTGTATCCAGCCAGTCGAGCCCCGCCTCGGGATCGCCCGCAACAACCAGAAGATCGGCCAGCGCCCCCTCTTCGATCACGCCAAGCCGCCCTTCGTAAGATGCAAGCGCGCCCGACAACGCCAATAGCTCACCCGCCGCCCCCGTCGCCATACGCAGCGCCTCCAGCGGGTCCATGAAGCGCGTGAGCTTGGCCAGTTGGCGCCCCTGGGTCTCAGCCCCCGCCGGGTTCATCAAAACATCGGTGCCAAAGGCCATATTGACGCCCTCGGCCCGGCCCATGTCGAAGGCTTGCACCGTGCCGGTGGCGACCTCATCAGCCTTGGCCTGCTGGCGCGGGTCGGATTTGGGGTTGGCATCCTCATCGGCAAGAAACGGCTGGATCGACCACCACGCCCCCTCGTCGCGCATCATGCGCGCGGTTTCCAGATCGGCAAGCTGTCCGTGCTCGATGGATTTGACGCCCGCACGCAAACACCGCTGAATCCCTTTCGCCGTATAGACATGGGCGCAGACATACGTGCCCCAATCGGCGGCCGCTTCGACGGCGGCGCGCATCTCGTCTTCGGTGAATTGCAGGCTTTCGAGCGGATCGTAGAGCGAGGTGACACCGCCCCCCGCCATGATCTTGATCTGGCTCGCCCCTTTCATCAACTGCTCGCGCGCGCGCCGCAATACCTCTGCCCGCCCGTCGGCAATCGCCGCCACTCCGGCTTTCTCGATATAGTGCAGGTCGCCATCAGCTCGGGGCAAATCGCCCACCATCCGGAAATCGCCATGCCCCGAGGTCTGCGAGATCATCGCGCCCGAGGCCAGAATGCGCGGCCCCGGCACTACCCCGCGATCAATCGCCAGCTTCAGGCCAAAGGCCGGCCCGCCTGTGTCGCGCACGGTGGTAAAGCCGCGCATCAGCGTCGCCTGCGCCTGCTGCCCGGCCATCAGATGCACGAAACCGATATCAGCGCTCATCGCCTGAAGCTGCGTCACCCCCACGAGGGTGCTGTGCCAGTGCGAATCTATAAGACCGGGAATCACCGCTCGGCCCCCGCAATCAATGCGCCGGGCCTCCTCCGGCCCCTGACCGGCGTGCAGAATCGCTGCGATACGTCCCCCCTTGATCAGGATGTCGCGCCCGTCCTGCATGGCAAGGCGGCTGCCATCGAAATAGCGAAGGTTGGTGAGCAATAGCGGCTGTCCCGCGCCCTGACCATGGGCTGGCTCCGGTCCAAGGCCAAATCCGGCGAACAGCCCCAAGACCGCCGCCATACCGCCCAGCATCTCGCGCCGCCGCAAATCGGCCTCGATGCGGGCAAAGGCGGCTTGGGTCTGCGGCGACCCACAAAGACAATGATCGAGTGTTCCTTGCGCCGACGCGGCACTACAGATCTGGCACATTGGGATGGCGTCCTGACTTTAGCGGGAGCATGCCCGCGCAATTTAATTATCCTCGTCAGGAGAATAGGCCATTTTCCCGTCAAGCCAAACTCCAGAGCGGCTCACGCCTCCAGTTCGGCATCCCAGTAGAGAAAATCCAGCCAGCTTTCATGCAGGTGGTTGGGCGGAAATTTACGCCCCATGTTGCGCAATTGCTCGGCCCCCGGCGGACGTGGCGGCTTGCGCAGGCTCATGCCGACCTGCCGCAGGCTGCGCGAGCCCTTGCGCAGGTTGCATGGGCTACAGGCGGCCACGACATTCTCCCAGCTTGTCACGCCACCGCGGGCGCGCGGCACCACGTGATCAAAGGTCAAATCACCCTTGGCCCCGCAATACTGACAGCGAAACTCGTCCCTCAAGAATAAATTAAAGCGCGTGAAGGCCACGCGCTTTTGAGGTTTCACAAAGTCTCTGAGGACGATGACCGAGGGTATCCGTATTTCGGTACTCGGACTGCGCACCCAGTGGTCATATTCGGCCACGATATCCACCCGGTCCGACCAGGCCGCCTTCACCGCCTCCTGCCACGTCCAGAGCGAGAGCGGATAGTAGGACAGCGGACGGTAGTCCGCGTTGAGCACCAGAGCCGGGAAATGCCGCAGCGCGGCGGGCTCTCTTACAAATTCGGTTCTGAAATCCCCGTCCATCGTCTGAACTGCCCTTCTTGCGGCCCCCGGTCCCAAGCGGCAAGGCGGAATTCCCCTCACCTCTATGCCACTATATATCGTGTTCGGCGGCTGGCAAGCCTGCTATATCGCAGCATATCTAGATAGCGATATAGGAGGCAAACGTAACCGCGCTGTGACAGGATTCACGCCGCCGCCTCGTCCTGCCCCGACGCCTGCCGCTGCCATAACGCGGCATACCGGCCCTGCCGCGCCAGAAGGTCGGAATGCGTGCCCTCCTCGACGACAACGCCCTGATCCAGAACCACAATCCTGTCGGCCCCCGCGACCGTCGACAGGCGGTGCGCGATCATGATCACGGTGCGCCCCTCTGCTGCACGTGCGAGCGCCTCCTGAATCTCGCCTTCAGTCTGCGTATCAAGCGCGCTCGTCGCCTCGTCCAGCAGCAGGATCGGCGGGTTTTTCAGCAGGGTACGCGCGATGCCGACGCGCTGTTTTTCACCCCCCGACAACTTCAGCCCGCGCTCGCCCACCTGTGTCGCGTAGCCTTCGGGCAGGCTCGCGATGAAGTCATGAATCTGCGCCGCTCGCGCCGCCTCCTCGACCTCGTCCTGACTGACCCCGTCGCGCCCGTAGGCGATATTATAGCCGATCGTGTCGTTGAAAAGAACGGTATCCTGCGGCACCACGCCGATGGTGGCGTGCAGACTGTCCTGGGTCACGTCGCGCACATCCTGCCCGTCGATGCGCACCGCCCCGGCCTGCACGTCGTAGAACCGAAAGAGCAGACGCCCGATGGTCGACTTGCCCGAGCCCGAGGGCCCCACCACCGCCAGGGTCTGACCCGGCCCCACATCGAGCGACACGCCCTTGAGAATCGGGCGCGCGGGATCATACCCGAATTCGACCGCATCGAATGTGATGGCGGCGCCCGTCACGTTCAGAGCATGGGCATCCGGTTTTTCGGCCACGTCCGGATTTTTCTCCAACATTTCGAACATTTCGCCCATATCGACCAGGGCTTGCCTGATCTCGCGATAGACCGTGCCGAGAAAGTTCAGCGGCATGGTGATCTGGATCATGTAGGCGTTGACCATCACGAAATCGCCAACCGTCATGCTGCCATCCTGCACCCCCATGGCCGCCATCACCATGACGATGATCAGCCCGCCGGTGATCAGCAAGGATTGCCCGAAATTCAGAAAGGCCAGCGACTGCGCCGTCTGCAACGCGGCGCGCTCATAGCCCGCCATCGCCGCGTCATAGCGCTCAGCCTCGCGTTGTTCAGCGCCGAAATACTTGACCGTCTCGTAATTCAGCAAACTGTCGATCGCCTTTTGATTGGCGTCGGTGTCCTGATCGTTCATTTCGCGCCGCAGCCGCACGCGCCACTCGGTCACCTTGAAGGTGAAGGCCGTGTAGGCGGCAATGACAGCCGCAACCACGACCAGATACCAGATGTCGAAGAGCGTCCACAGGATGATGCCGACAAGCAGCAGTTCCAGCACCAGTGGCGCGATCGAGAACAGCAGGAATCGCAGCAGGAAATCGACGCCCTTGACCCCGCGCTCGATGATCCGGCTCAGCCCGCCGGTCTTGCGCGTGATGTGATAGCGCATCGACATGGCGTGGATATGCCGGAAGGTCTGCAAGGCGAGCGCCCGCAGCGCACGCTGCGCCACCCGGGCAAAGACCGCATCGCGCAATTGCTGAAAGCCCACATTCATCAGCCGCGCCATGCCATAGGCGACGGTCAGCCCGATGGCCCCCGCCCCCAGCATCCAGGCCGCCTCCTGACCCTCGCCCGCAAGGGCATCAACCGCGGCCTTGTAAAAGAACGGCGTGCCGACCGACACGAGCTTGGCCGCGACCAGCAGCAGCAGCGCGATCACCACCCGCCGTTTGACCCAGGGCTGCCCCTCGGGCCACAGGTAGGGCGCGACGCGCCGGATGGTGATCCAGCCGCTGCTTGACGCCTCGGAGGATGTCACGCGGGATGTGCGCATGGAGATTGGGGCCTTTCATCGGGTCGAGGGGCACAGATAGTCCCCGTATCCTCCAATGACCAGCCCGCGCTCACTCGGGCAGTTCGAACACCTGCCCCGGATAGATCAGATCGGGGTCACGAATACGGTCGCGATTGGCCTCGAACACCCGCACATAGAGAATCCCCTCGCCATATGTCTCGCGCGAGATCGCCCACAGGGTCGAGCCGGGCTGCACCGTGACGACGTCGAGACGCGGCGCAGCAGGATCGGGGTCCCGGGTGGCGAGAATGGCCTCATCTTCGCGCTTGAAGGGGGTTTCGACGCGCGACGTGACCTCGCCCGCCTCGCTGACCTCGTCCACGCGCAGGGTGTAGACGCCGGTATCCACATCCGGCAGCGCGCTTTGCCACCCGCCATCCTCTTCGATCCGGGAGGTCGTAATCGGCTGGTTATCAAGGTAAATCCTGACGAACCCCTCGCCACGCCCTCGCCCTGACAACTGCACCTCTCCCGCCTCGGAATAGGTGATCGCATCGAGCGCGACCGACGACATCACCTCCGGCGTGCGCTTCTGCGGGGATTGCAGCACGCGCACACCGCTTTCATTGGAGAGCAACACCGTGGGTTGCTGCGGCTCGGGCGGTGTCGTGCCATCAGGCGCGTCGGCACTTTGCTCCGCCGGGGCCACGGCAGGCGTGTCTGCGGGCGCGGCATCGGGCGCTGCTATCGTCTCAACCCCATCCGCCGTAGCCGGCTGGCCACCCTCTGGCGCGACGGCATCGGTCACGTCAGGTGCGGCGGCCTCGCTCACTTCGGGCGCGAACAACTCGGGCTCCGGCCTCGGCGCGATCAGGATTTCGTCTGCGGATCTGACCTCCGTGCCATCCGTCGCAGAGCGCATGCTCAACGTCAGGACCCGAGGTTGCGAGCTTTGCGGAAGATCGAAAAACTGGACGAATTTCCCGGCACCGTCCGGGGCCGCGATGCCGATGTCTTCGTCGTCGATAAGGATCGAGACATCCCAGCCGGGTGCGGCACGACCGGCGACCACCATCTGGCCATCCGGCTCCAGCCGAAACGTGTCGATTGCCGGCGGTGCGGGCATGTCAGGCATGTCAGGCGTGTCGGGCTCCGCCTGCGCCTCTTGGGTGGATGGCGCGCTGACCGGCTCCGACACTTGCTCCGCTTCGGTTGCGGGCTCCGTGGGCTGTGCCACCTCCGCACCCGGTCTATCGCCGCGATATATATAGATCCCCGCGGCGACCAGGGCCGCCACCGCCAGAGCAACGGCACCCGCAGCAGGCCCAGCCCGTAAACCGGCGAATTTGCTCATCTTTTTTCAACATCCCCTGCCGTGGCACCACGCCCGGTTGTCGGAGCATAGCAACAAGGCTATCACGGGTCAAAGCAACCCGTTTCAGCCCGGAGTGATCCCATGTCAGAACGATCCGTCTGTGTCTTTTGCGGCGCACGTCCGGGCAAGCGCCCCACATATATGCAGGCCGCGACCGACACCGGCAAGATGCTGGCCGAGAACGGCTGGCGGCTGGTTTACGGCGCGGGGGATGTCGGGCTGATGGGGGCCACGGCGCGGGCGGCGCAAAAGGCGGGCGGCAAGACCTTTGGCGTGATCCCTGCGCATCTGGTGCGTCTGGAGGTCGGCAAGCGCGACCTGACGCAATATGTCGTGACCGAAACCATGCATGAACGCAAAAAGGTGATGTTCATGAATTGCGACGCCATCGTTGTCCTGCCCGGCGGCGCGGGGTCGCTGGACGAGTTTTTCGAGGTTCTCACATGGCGCCAGCTCGGCCTGCATGACAAGCCGATTTATTTATTGAATACAGAAGAGTATTGGACGCCTCTCATGCAAATTCTGGATCACGTGATCGCCGAGGATTTCGCCGCAGACAGCCTAAGGGGCTTTGTTCAGCCTGTTGAAACTGTTCAGGATTTGAGGATCGCCCTGCGCGCCGCCCTGTCCTGACGCAGACTCGCGGTGGTGTAGATCGCGAGCGCGGTCCAGATCATCGCGAAGGCCACGGCGTGCCAGAAGCTGAATGCCTCCTGGAAAATCAGTGTTGCGACAAGGAATTGCAGGGTGGGGTTCAGGTATTGCACCAGCCCGACCGTGGCCAAGGTAACGCGCTTGGTGGCATAGCTGAACATGATCAGTGGCGTGCCGGTAAGGATGCCGGAAAACATCAGGAGCAGGCTGTCACGCCAATTGACAGCGAATGCCCCATGTCCGTCGGAATGAAAATACCACAAAACCGTCAGCGCAATCGGTGAAAGCAGCAGAACCTCGGCCGTGACTGAGACCACGGGACCGACAGAAAGTCCCTTTTTCACAAGGCCATAGAGGCCGAAGCTTGACGCGAGGATCAGCGCGATCCAAGGCGGAACGCCAAGCCCCCACGTCAGGGTCACGACCGCGCAGAGCGCAAGGGCCACGGCGAAAAGCTGCGCCTTTCCCAGACGTTCACGAAAGGCAATCGCCCCCAGAAGCACCGCCACCAGCGGGAAAATGTAGTAGCCCAGTGAGGCCTCCATCGCGCGCCCAATCTGAATGGAGGTGATGAAAACGAACCAGTTGGTCGAGATCATCAGCGCCGCAAAACCGATCAGCAGAATCGACTTTCGCCCCGCAAGCGCCTGCCCCAGAACGGAAATCCGCCCTTGGATCAGCAGAACGAAGGCGAAGAACACGCAAGACCACAGCGTGCGATGCGCGAGGATTTCGATGGGCGGGATGTGATCCAGCAGCTTGTAATAAATGCCCGAAAGGCCCCAGACCGTGCAGGTTGCGACCATCGCGATGATGCCTTTGGTCTCCTCGCGCATAATGGCCCTGCCCCTTGTTCCGCCCTGCCACTGTGCTGCCGCAAGCAGCGGGCGGGGGCAAGGCGAAAGCGTCGAAGGGATGCAGATTGCACGCCGGTTTCATGCCAGAGAACGGCGCGCTAATGGTTCAGAGCTTGGGGTCAAGCTCGGCTTTCAGCATCTGTTCGACCTTGTCGAGGGGATGGTGGGTGAGATCTTTCGGGATCTCGGACACAACCTTGTCTTGCACCTCCTTGTGCAGGGTCTGACGCAGGTCGCCCAGAACATGCGGCGCGGCGACCAGCACGATCCGCTCGAACGCGCCGCGATGCGCGTATTTGTAGAGCATCTCGGAGAGTTCGTGCGCAAACCGCTCCTTGGCGAGTTCGTGCCAGTCGGTATCGTCCATTGCCGAACTTTGCCCGATCCCGGTGTCTCGCTTGCGCCCGGGACGGTTGGCTGACTGGTCGTAATCGGACGGGTTTTCCTGATCGTCCTTACGCACGACATCAAGCGCGGGCGAGATCGCATCGACGGAATTGCGCAGGAAGAGCGCCTTTTCCCCATCCGCGATCAACACCCATGTGCCGTTTGTCAGAACAGCCATTACATCTTCTCCTTGTCGCCGCTCTCGTTCTGATCCTGCGCGGTCTCACGGGTCTTACCCGCCGAGGTCTCGTCGTGGCGCTTCTTCTCGTCACGGGTTCCTATTTTACGGGCGATCTCGCCTCCTGCACGGCCCGCAGCGGAAGGCGACTTTCTCATGTTTTCGGTTTTTTCGCCGAGGATCTCTTCGGTTTCCCGGCTGCCATCGGTTGATTTCGCGCGGTCGGCCATAGGGCACCTCCTTTGTACTTGGCTTCGTAGGGAAAACGTGTGGAAGGGCTCCAGGTTCCGTCAGAAAACCAAGTCGGATCAGAGATCTATTCAGTGACACGCAACAAAAAGGCCCGCCAAATTGGCGGGCCTTCCGCGATCGCGTCAGACACGGGATCACATGCGCGAGGCGACGTTTTCCCAGTTCACCAGATTGTCGAGGAAGTTCTGCAGATAAGCCGGACGCTTGTTGCGGAAATCAATGTAGTAGGAATGCTCCCAAACGTCACAGCCCAGAAGAGCCGTCTGACCAAAGCAGAGCGGGTTCACGCCGTTCTCGGTCTTGGTCACTTTCAGCGCGCCATCGGTGTCCTTCACAAGCCACGCCCAGCCAGAGCCGAACTGACCGGCCCCTGCGGCGGCGAAATCTTCCTTGAACTTGTCGAACGAGCCGAAGCTTTCGGTAATCGCCTTTTCCAGCTCGCCCGGCATGCCGGTGCCGCCCGGCGCCATCATCTCCCAGAACTGATTGTGGTTCCAGTATTGCGAGGCGTTGTTGAAGATGCCCGACTGCGCGACAGCCTTGGGATCATAGGTGCCCTTGATGATCTCTTCAGCCGACTTGCCCTCCCACTCGGTGCCAGCGACGGCCTTGTTGCCGTTGTCGACATAGGCCTTGTGGTGGATGTCGTGGTGGTATTCCAGCGTCTCGCGGCTCATGCCGTGATCGGCGAGCGCATCGTGCGAATACGGAAGGTCGGGAAGTTCGAAAGCCATGGGTATGCCCCCTGTTCGTTGGTGTTGAAATCCGATGCCCTTACATGGTGGGCGGATTGGGCAAAGGTCAACCCTGCGGGTCGGAGTTTTTCTGTCGGGATTGCCGGGGTTCAGCCGTAGATATCCACCTCACCGCCCGGCAGGGCGGCGGTTTTCAGCAGGTTGAAGGCATAGTCGGCCACCGAGCGGAAGCAGATGAGGTGGAAGGTGCCATCCTCATCCAGCCAGAACGCGGCGGGCACCTGCGCCATGCGGGTACGCCGGAACATGCCGGGGGTGAAGGCCGCCTCGGAGAGGTCCACCGGGCAAAGCTTGGCCAGCACCTCGCGCGCCCCCGCACCCGAGAGCTGCATGTAGGTGCGCGCGTCCGAGACGTTGACGGCGAGGAAATGCTGGCCCTTGAGCGCCGCCTCCAGAGTGGCAATCGTCTCGGCCACCCCGTAATAGGCGCAGATCAGCAAGAGCTCGTCCGGCGACATCCAGAGCACGGCCGTCCCCTGCCCGCTCAGCGCCTGACGCTGTGCAGGAACGTCGAGGCCCACGGCCTTTTGCACGGCGGCCTTGACCTCGGCGGAGGACAGATCGCCACGCAGGGTGATCATGCCGGTCAGGCCCGCATCCGCGATGGTTGCGAGCCCTTCAAAGCGGGCCCCGTTCAGGGGGGTGACGACCTCAGACATTCTGCTTCTCCCCGTCCTTGTCGTAAAATACCTGATCGACGATCTTCGCCTTGACGATACCGCCGTCGACCTTGGGAAACTCCAGCACCTCGCCCATGCGATCAAGGCCATTGTGGACCAGCCCCATGGCGATGCCACGCCCGAGCGTGGGCGAGTGGTAGGTGGAGGTCACGCGCCCTTGGGTGTTGCGCTGACCGTTGGCGTTGGTGCCCGCTGCCGTGGCATAGGCGCCATCCGGCAGGACCGAGCCATCCAGCGTTTCCAGCCCCACAAGCTTCCAGCGGTTTGGATCAGCCATGTGGCTGCGCTCCTGCGCGCGCTTGCCGAGGTAATCCTCTTTCTTCTTCGAGATGGCCCAATCCATGTTCAGGTCCTGCGGGATGACCGTGCCATCCGTCTCGTCCCCGATCATGATGAACCCCTTCTCGGCGCGCATGACATGCATCGCCTCGGTGCCGTAGGGCATGACGCCGTATTCCTCGCCCGCCTCCAGCAGCGCGTCCCAAAGGGCGCGACCATGGCTTGCAGGCACCGAAAGCTCGAAACTCAGTTCACCGGCAAAGGAGATGCGGAACACGCGCGCGGGGATGCCCGCGACCGTGATCTCTTTCCAGCCCATGAAGGTCAGCGCGTCGGCGCTGATATCGTCCTCGGTCAGCTTTTCGATCACCTTGCGCGAGTACGGCCCGGCAACGCCCACCTGCGCATATTGCTCGGTGACGTTGGCGGTATAGACCTTCCAGTCCCACCATTCGCATTGCAGCCAGTCTTCCATATGGCCATGGATCGATTCCGCGCCGCCGGTGGTGGTGTGGACAAGGAACGTGTCCTCATCCAGCCGCGCAACCACGCCGTCATCCATCAGAAAGCCGTTCTCGTTGCACATGAGCCCATAGCGGCAGCGCCCCGGCTTCAGCGTGCTCATCATGTTGGTGTAGAGCATGTCCATGAAGCGGCCCGCATCCGCGCCCTTGACGATGATCTTGCCAAGGGTGGAGGCGTCGAGCAGCGCAAGGCTGGCCCGGGTCTGCTTGATCTCGCGGTTGACGGCCTCGTGACGGCCCTCTTCGCCCTTGGGGAAGCAATAGGGGCGACGCCACTGGCCGACCGGCTCGAAATCGGCGCCATTGGCCTCGTGCCAGCCATGCATCGGGGTCTTGCGAATTGGCTGAAAGATCTCGCCCTTGGCCTCGCCCGCGATGGATGAGAGCGAAATCGGCGTGTAGGGCGGGCGGAAGGTGGTGGTACCGGTCTGCGGAATGGGCTGGTTCAGCGCATCCGACAGGATCGCCAAGCCGTTGATATTGCTCAGCTTGCCCTGATCCGTGGCCATGCCGAGCGTGGTGTAGCGCTTGGCGTGTTCGACGCTCTCATAGCCCTCGCGCGCCGCCAATTGCACGTCAGACACCTTCACGTCGTTCTGGTAATCAAGCCAGGATTTCATCCGCAGCTTGATGCCCGCGCCCTGCGGCATCAGCCAGACGGGCTGCATCGGAGCCTCCTCCGAGGTGCTGGCTTCAGGGGCCATGCCCTTGGGCTTTTGGCCCATGGCCTTGGCCGCCGCCTGCCCTGCGGCATGCGCGTCGCTTAGAACGCTGGCCAGATCGCCCGCGCCATTGGCGGCCCCTGCGGGGATCACGAAACCCTCGCCCTTGGCGCCCTTGGGCGGGTTGGCTGGGTCGGGACGGAAATGCGCATGCGCCTCGTCCCAGATCAGCTTGCCGCCGCAATGCGACCACAGATGCACCACCGGCGACCAGCCGCCGGACATCGCGACCGCGTCGCACTTGATCTCTTCCAGCACCGCGCCTTCGCCCGCCTGCGCACAGATCGCCACGCCTTCGACGCGCTTGCCGCCCTTGACCTTGGCAATGCCCTTGCCGTTTTCGACGCGGATGCCGAGGGCGCGCGCCTCATCCGCCAAGGCACCGCCGCCCGATTGACGGGCGTCGAGGATGACGGGAATTTCAAGGCCAAGCTGCTTGAGCGTGATGGCGGTGCGATAGGCATCGTCATTGTTGGTGACAACCACGGTGCGGTCACCGATAGAGACCCCGAAATCAACCGCGTAATCGCGCACCGCCGAGGCGAGCATGACACCGGGAATGTCATTGCCCGCAAAGCTCAAGGGCCGCTCGATGGCGCCGGTGGCGGTGACGATCTGCCCCGCGCGGATGCGCCAGAGGCGGTGGCGGGGCGCGTCACTGCCGGGGGTGTGATCGGCGACGCGCTCATACCCCAAGGCATAGCCGTGATCGTAAACCCCTGCACCCATGCACCGGCTGCGCAGGGTAACATTGGGCATGCCTTGCAGTTTTGCAATGGTCGCGTCGACCCAGTCCGCGACCGGCTGGCCGTCCACCTCGCCCCCATCGACCGGCGCGCGGCCACCCCAATGGGCGGTCTGCTCGATCAGCATGACCTTTGAGCCGGCCTCTGCCGCAGTCACAGCGGCTTGCAACCCGGCCACGCCGCCGCCCACGACAAGCACATCGCAGAAGTAGTAGAAATGCTCATACCGGTCCGGATCGCCGGGATTGGACGCCTTGCCCAGACCCGCCGACTGACGGATGAACGGCTCGTAGACATGTTTCCAGAACGGGCGGGGATGGATGAACATCTTGTAGTAAAAGCCCGCAGGCAGGAAGCGCGACAGATGCGTATTGACCGCGCCGATATCGAAATCGAGGCTCGGCCAATGGTTCTGGCTGATGCAGGTCAGCCCGTCAAAGAGCTCGGTCGTGGTGACGCGCTGATTGGGCTCGAACCGGGTGCCCTCGCCCAGACCGACAAGCGCATTCGGCTCTTCCGCGCCCGAGGCCACGATGCCGCGCGGGCGGTGGTATTTGAACGACCGGCCCACCAGCATCTGGTCATTGGCCAGCAGCGCAGAGGCGAGCGTGTCGCCGGGATGGCCCTTGAGGCGCTTGCCGTTGAAGGTGAACTCGATGGCGCGGCTGTGATCGACGAGGCGACCGGTCTTGGCCAGACGTGTGCTCATGTCTTGAACCCTCGGGCCCGGCGGGCGGGCGTTGTGGTGTGGATATTTTTGGCAAGATGAAGGGTCATGCGAATTCCCGCCATGTCCAGCCGGGGCGCTTGGCGGTGATCGCGTCGCGGATATTCTGCGGCGGCTCCAGCGTCTGCGCGGGGTACGTGCCGTAGACCTCCAGCGTCACGGTATCACGCGCCGCATGGAACCACTTGCCGCAGCCGTTATTGTGCCGCCAACGCTCGAAATGCACGCCCTTGGGGTTTTCCTTGGCGAACATGTAGGTGTGAAACTCGTCATCTGACGTACCGGGGCCGAAACGCTTGAGATGCGCCTCGCCGCCTTGATGGAATTCGGTCTCTTCGCCCGTAACGCCGCAGCAGGGGCAGGTGAGGATCAGCATGGGTCAAGTCCTCCTTAGTGGGCGACGCCAGCGGCGACGGATTCATCAATGAACCGGCCCTGATAGAAGCGGTCGAGGCCGAACTCGTCGCAGAGCGGGGAGTGGCCCTTGGCCATCAGTTCGGCAAAGCCCCAGCCGGAGCCGGGGATGGCCTTGAAGCCGCCCGTGCCCCAGCCGCAATTGATGAAGATGCCATCGACGGGGGTCTTGCTGAGTATCGGCGAGCGGTCGCCAGTCACGTCCACGATCCCGCCCCACTGGCGCAGCATCTTGAGGCGCGCGACCATCGGGAAGGTCTCGACCAGCGCGCGCACGGTTTCCTCGGCATGGTGGAAGGAACCGCGCTGCGTGTAGTTGTTATAGCCGTCGGTGCCGCCGCCGATCACCATCTCGCCCTTGTCGGACTGGCTCATGTAGCCATGCACGGTGTTGGCCATGACGACGCAATCCATGCAGGGCTTGATCGGCTCGGAAACCAGCGCCTGAAGGGCGACGGATTCGATCGGCAGGCGAAAGCCCGCCATATCGGCGAGGTGACCCGAGTGACCGGCCACGACCAGCCCCAGCTTGTCACAGGCGATGTCGCCGCGATTGGTGGTGACACCGGTGACCTTGCTGCCCTCGCGGCTGATGCCGGTGACTTCGCATTTCTGGATGATGTGCATGCCCATGGCCGAGCAGGCCCGCGCATAGCCCCAGGCCACAGCGTCATGCCGCGCGGTGCCCGCGCGCGCCTGCCAGAGGCCGCCGAGGACCGGATAGCGCGGCCCGTCGAGATTGATGATCGGGACGATTTCCTTGACCCGCTGAGGCGAGATGAATTCGGTGGTCACGCCTTGCAGGGCGTTGGCATGCGCTGTGCGCTGATAGCCGCGCACCTCGTGCTCGGTCTGCGCCAGCATGATCACGCCGCGGGGCGAATACATGATGTTGTAGTTGAAATCCTGGCTCAGCGTCTCGTAGAGCGAGCGGGATTTCTCATAGATCGCCGCCGAGGGGTCCTGCAGGTAGTTGGAGCGGATGATCGTGGTGTTGCGCCCCGTATTGCCGCCGCCAAGCCAGCCCTTCTCCAAAATCGCGACATTGGTGATGCCGAAATTCTTGCCGAGGTAATAGGCGGTGGCCAGACCGTGCCCGCCCGCGCCCACGATAATGACATCGTATTTCTTCTTCGGCTCGGGCGAGGCCCAGGCGCGCTCCCACCCCATGTGGTAACGCAGGGCTTCGCGGGCGACGGCAAAGGCGGAATAGTGTTTCATGCGCGCTCTCGGGGTTGGTGGATTCGCAACGGGTTTGCGGCTGGCACCGTAATGCGATGGACGGGCCGGGGAAAGGATACTCGGCGCGGCGATTTCCGTATCAATAGCGACATTGCGACATCGCGGCGCGGGTGGCTTGCCGCCAAGTGACCATATGCCTCTTTTTTCCGCGCGCGCGGGTCGTTACATGAGGGCAACCACCCAAGGAGAGATCATGGCATTCTGGATCATAGTGGCGGCCCTAGCGATCGGGGTCGGGGCCATTCTGGGGCTGACCCTGTTACGTGGTCGTGTGGGCGAGGCACCGCCTGCGGCCTACGACCTCGACGTCTACCGCGATCAGCTGCGCGAGATCGACCGCGACCTCAAGCGCGGCGTGCTGGAGGCCGAGGATGCCGAACGCTTGCGCGCCGAGATTTCGCGCAAGATCCTCGCCGCAGATGCACAGCTACGCGCAGGCGGCGAGAGCGGCGGTCAGCCCAAAGCGCTCGGGGTGGCGATGGCCGGTGTCGTGGTGGCAGTGATCACCGGCGGTGGCGTGTTGCTTTATTCGCAGATCGGCGCGCCGGGCTATGGCGACTTGCCGATGGCAACGCGGATTGCCAATTCCGAGGCCGCGCGCGCCGAACGCCTGGATCAGGACACCGCCGAGGAGCGGTTTGCACCGCAGGACACAGGCCTGCCCGACGGCACCAGCGAGGACTACATGGCGCTGGTTGAGCGGCTACGAGAGACGGTGGCGGAGCGGCCCGAGGATCAGCAGGGCCTGCGCTTTCTGGTGCGCAGTGAGGCGGCGCTCGGCAATATGGAGGCGGCGCGCCAGGCGCAGGCGCAGCTCATCGAGGTGAAGGGCGAGACGGCCACCGCCGACGATTACGCCACGCTGGCCGAGTTGATGATCAACGCCACAAATGGCTATGTCTCTAGTGACGCCAAAGCCGCACTGCGCGCCGCCCTCGACCGCAACCCACGTGCACCGACGGCCCGCTTCTACCTCGGCCTCTACATGACGCAGATCGACCGGCCTGACCGCGCCTTCCGCCTGTGGCGCGACCTGCTCGAAGAGAGCACACCCGACGCGCCCTGGATCGCACCCATTCGCGCAGGTATCGAGGAACTGGCAGCGCGCGCGGGCGAACGCTATGAGCTGCCGCCCCCCGAGGGCGCGCCCGGCCCCTCGGCGGGCGATATCGAGGCGGCCGAGGATATGGACCCCGAGGCCCGGCAAGAGATGATCCGGGGCATGGTAGCCGGGCTCGCAAGCCGTCTGGCCGACGAGGGCGGCACCGCCGAGGACTGGGCCCGGCTGATCAACGCCTATGGCGTGCTGGGCGAGACCGACCGTGCGCGCCGCATCTGGACCGAAGCGCAGGCGGTCTTCGCCGAGTTCCCGCGCCGCCTTGCCACCGTGCGGGCAGCGGCGGAGAACGCGGGCGTGACAGAGTGATCGTCGAGGATACCGCCGAGTTCGCCGCCGCCCTGCCGCGCGCACGGGCCGTGATGGGTCTCGATCTGGGAACCAAGACCATCGGCGTGGCGCTGTCGGACAGGCTCTGGTCAGTGGCCAGCCCGCATGAGACGGTGAAGCGCCGCAAATTCACCCTCGATGCCGAGCATCTGCTGGCGGTCATCGCGGTGCGCGAGGTGGGCGGCGTGATCCTCGGCCTGCCACGCAACATGGACGGAAGCGAGGGACCAAGGTGCCAGTCCACCCGCGCCTTTGCCCGTAATCTGGAACGGCTGACCGACCTGCCGATCGGTTTCTGGGACGAGCGTTTGTCGACCGTGGCCGCCGAACGGGCCTTGCTGGAGGCGGATGCGACCCGAAAGCGTCGCGCAGAGGTGATCGACAGTGTCGCCGCATCCTATATCCTGCAAGGGGTGCTGGACCGGATGAGGCATATGAGGGCAGAGCATGACGGATGAAACACCATGGCAGCGCGACGAGGTCGAAAGCCCCTGCGTACGGGTCTGCGTGGTGCACCCCGAGGCACGGATCTGCACCGGCTGCCTGCGCTCCATCGACGAGATCACCCGCTGGTCGAAGATGAGCGGTGCCGAGCGGCGCGAAGTGATGGCCGCCCTGCCCGACCGCGCAGGCTTGCTGAAAAAACGCCGGGGCGGACGCGCGGCGCGGCTGGAGCGAGGATAGTGGGGCAGGTCTGGGCCTGTTGCTGCCCTTGCCGCATCCCGCGCGAATCGCACCGAAGGTGCCGCGCGATCGTAATGCCGGAGGCATGCCTCCGGCATGACGCGTCCCGCGGCCTGGCGATTTGAGGGGTTGTGCAACGTGTCGAGCTTAGAATGACTTGGCTTGCATAAAGTACCCGCCGCGAGCGTTGCATCGCCAGTCCCCGGCCCTGCGAGCGCGCGACACCTTCTACGGGTCAATTAATAACCGCTCCAGGCCACCAAGCGACCCCACGGCCAGCCAATTCACGGCGACCGCAACCACATATCATCCGAGCACACTTCGAATTGCGGGCGGAAATAGGCCACCATCCGGCCCTCCTCGGACGCCTCGGCCCCCGGCCCCCACGGGGCCACGCCGTGCAAGGCCAGACGGTGCACCAGATAGGCCCCACCCACGGGCGCGTGGACAGGCACGCGGCGGCAGGTCTCGAATGCTTCACGGCGCGCCGCCTGGTAGATCTCGGTCAGGTCAACCTCCCCCCAGCCCTGCGGCGCAACCCCGGCAAGCGCCGCATCAAAGGCACGGCGCATGATGTGATGACTGCCTTCCCAGACGACCATCGGGCTCGCCCCCGGCCCCGCCTCGCTCAACGGCAGACCGAGGATATAGGCATGGCGTTCACGCAGCATGCGCCGCCGCCCCTCGCCCACGGCCAAGAGCCCGTCGACATGCGCCGCATCGCGCCTCTGCCGATAGCGGAACGCCGTCTCGCCTTCGCCTTTGCGCGGGCGGGGATAGCCCGGATAGACGACCGACACCTGCCCCCGGTGCAGCGGCAACCGGCCAAAGAGCGCAGAGGCCGCCTCGATCGCCATCCCGGTCAGTGGCGCACCCCCCTCCAGTCGCCCCTCGACATCATTGGGCAGCGTATCCACACCCACGAACCACGTGCCCTCGCATTGCAGCCACTCTGCGCGTTCCTGTGGATCGGCGATGCGCGCAAGGGCCACGAGACGCGCACGCGCTGACCAGTCCCGCACCGCAGGCTCCGGCGCAAAACAGGCCCAGCCCTTGTCGAGCAGCGCCGCTACCATCCCAGGGACTTGCGCAGCATGTTGAGCGCCACCAGTGTGAGAAAGACCGCAAACACCCGCTTGAGCGGCTTGGGGTCCATCGCATGCGCCAGCCGCACGCCCCAAGGAGCCGTGACCAGCGTCATCGCGATAATCACGGCAAAGGCCACCAGATTGACCGCCCCGATGGTGAACGGCGGGCGGTTCTCTGCGGCGATCTCGAGAAACAGGAACCCGGCCACCGAAGGGGCCGCAATGGTCACGCCGAACCCCGCCGCCGTGGCAACCGCGCGGTGGATCGGCACGCCGTAAAGGCTCATCAGCGGCACGCCAAAACTGCCGCCGCCAATGCCCATCAACACCGACAGAAACCCCAGCACCGGCGACAGTACAGCGCGGGTGACGCCCACCGGCATCACCTCGGCCAGCCGCCAATGCGACCGGCCAAACCCCAGGTAAAGCCCGATCAGCACGCCAAGCCCGCCAAACAGCCCTTGCAGCGTGGTCGAGCGCAGGCTCGCTGCCACCAGCACACCCAATATCGCCCCCACGGCGATGCCCGGCGCCCAGCCCCGAAGGATCGCCCAATCGACAGCGCCTTTCTTGTTGTGGCTCAGCACCGAGCGCACCGAGGTGACGATGATTGTCGCCAGTGAGGTGGCAAGGCAAATCTGCATCAGCTGCGGCCCGTCATAGCCAAGCGTCTGGAACGCATAGAAAAACGACGGCACCAGCACGATACCACCACCAACCCCCAATAGCCCCGCCAGAACCCCGGCGAAGGCGCCGATCACCAGCAGCATCGCCAGCATTTGCAGCAGTAGGGTCGTGTCGGGAAAGGGGATGGCCATGCGCGCGCTCCGGGTTCTGTTCGCGGGCAGGCTTACACCGCGCCGGGACCGAGGAAAAGGCGCGCGGTTAAATGGGCTTGCCCCCTGCCCCCGATCCGCGACAAAAGGGCCGGACCACACTGCAACCAAGCGATATGCCCATGCCCCGCTACGCCCTACAGGTCGAATATCACGGCGCACCCTTTGCCGGCTGGCAGCGGCAGGCCGATCAGCCCTCGGTGCAGGGCGCGATCGAGGCGGCGCTGGCGCGGCTGGAACCGGGGCCGCATACCATCGCCGCCGCCGGGCGCACCGATGCGGGCGTGCATGGGCTGGCGCAGGTCGCCCATTGCGATCTGGCCCGGGACTGGTCGCCGTTCCGCCTGTCCGAGGCGCTGAACTATCACCTCAAGCCCGCGCCGGTGGCGATCACCGCCTGCGCGCGCGTGGCCGACGACTGGCACGCGCGGTTCTCGGCCACCGGGCGGCGCTATCTCTTTCGGGTCAGCACCCGGCGCGCGCCGCTCACCATCGAGGCGGGGCGGGTCTGGCAGGTGCGGCGCGATCTCGATATCGACGCGATGCGCGCGGGTGCGGCGCACCTCGTGGGCCATCACGATTTCACCACCTTCCGCTCCACCATTTGCCAGGCGGCGAGCCCGGTGAAAACCCTCGACCGGCTGGAAATCGAAGAGATCACCACGCCCACCGGGCGCGAGGTGCATTTCCGCCTCGCCGCACGGTCCTTCCTGCACAATCAGGTGCGCAGCTTCATCGGCACGCTTGAACGCGTCGGCGCAGGCGCTTGGCCACCCGATCAGGTGCGCGCAGCCCTCGCCACGCGCGACCGCGCCGCCTGCGGCCCGGTCGCCCCGCCACACGGGCTCTACCTCGCGGGCGTGGTATATCCTGAGGACCCGTTCGCACAAGATTAGGCTTTGATCTTGAACCGCACCCGCGCTAAGAGCCGCATCAGCGGTCCCGTAGCTCAACTGGATAGAGCAGCTGACTTCTAATCAGCAGGTTCGGGGTTCGAGTCCTCGCGGGATCGCCAGTTTGGCACATCTTCGGATCACCAGGGCCGTTCCGCCGCGCAGCGCGCATCGGCGAGGTCCATCAGCCCCCGGATATGGCGCGCGAAATACCAGGTGGCGGGGGCCCCGATCACACAGCCGAGACCAATCGACCATGCGGTCGAGGTCACCGGCCCGCCGACCCAGCTGAAGATCAGCGAGGCGAAGAACACGTTGACCGCCGCCGCCCCTGCACCAAAGGGGTAGAGGGCGAGGGCGATCCGCCGGGTGGACCAGCCTTGGCGTGTCATCGGCGGGATACCAGCCGCTGCACGGCGATCATGGAGACGATGAGCGCAAGGCAGGCCAAGGCATACCAGAATTCGGCCGTGGCCGATTGGGCCTGCGGGATTGGCCGGTCAAAGCTCTTGGCAAGGCTTGGCGATGCGATAAGCACCGCGAAAAAGACTGTCAGGCAACGCATGTCAATTCTCCTGTGTCAGCGTGCGATAGATATCGGGAAGCGCGCGGGTCAGGCGCGCGGGGTCGGGCAGCAGGGTAAAGCCGCCCCGCCCGAAGATACGGGCAAACCAGTCTTGCCCGTCCTCGTCGATGATGATGCCATGCAGGCTGTGGCCCGCCATGCGGGCCTCGCGGACGGCCATGTGACTGTCCTCGATACCGTGCTGGCCCTCGTAATGATCAAGATCGTTGGGCTTGCCATCGGTCAGCACAATGAGCAGCTTGCGCGCGCTCGGCTCCTCAGCCAGTTGCGCGCTGACATGGCGGATCGCCGCCCCGAGCCGGGTGTAATGCCCGGGCTTCAGCGCGCCGATATTGGCGGTGACGGCGGGGGACATGTCGTCGCCGAACCCCTTGCAGCGGCTCAGGAACACCCGGTCGCGGCGCAACGAGGAAAACCCCCAGATGCCCAGCCGGTCGCCCGCCGCGTCGATGCCCGCAGCCAGTGCCGCCATCGCTTCGCGCGCCACCTCGATCACCGAGGTATCGCCGATCGCCGCCTCGGTCGAGCGCGACGTGTCGATCAGGAAGGCCACCGACAGATCACGCTCGACCTGTCGCGCCGATTGCCAGATCCGGTCCGATCCGCGCCCGGTGGCCAGCAGATCGGCCCGCGATGTCAGCAGCGCGTCGAGATCAAGCTCGCTGCCCTCTACCTGGCGCGGCTGCAGGATGCGGCGCGGGCGCAGCGCCTCGAACTGGCGGCGCACCTCGCGCATCCGGCGCGCGTTCGCCACGAAGGGCGTGTCGGACGCGGCCACCGGCGCATCCAGAACCCGGCAGTGGTCGGCCATGTAGCTGCGCGACCGATGGTTCCATTCAGGGTATGTGTGCGTGCCCGCCAGCGCCTCGTGATCGGCGTCGGTGGGCGACAGATCGAGATGCAGGCGCAGCCGTGTCGCGGCCTTGCGATCCTGTTTCGACAGGGTGATTTCATCCTGATCATCCGCCGCCTTCTGGGCATTCTCGTCATCGTCATCATCGACGCTGCGGTTGATGTTCATCGACTCGACCCATGACAGGATCGACTCGAACCGGTGAATGATAAAGCTGTCCTTGCGGTTCTGCTGATCCTGATCCTTGCGCCGTCCCAGCTTTCGGCTGGTCTGCGCAGCGGCGGGGGGCGGTGCGGCAGGGTCTGCCGCCTGATCCGTCGCGGCCTCGCCCGAGGCGACGGGCGCAAAGCGCAGCCAGATCGGCACCGGTGCGAAGGGCATGTAGCTCCCCGGCACCGGGTGCGCGGTCACCTCGGGTGTGGCCCCGCAAAGCTGGTTGCGAATGGCTGTTTCGATGATCGCCTCCTGCGCGGGCCGCAGAACGTCTGGTCGCGCCGCCATGCAGAGCCGCGCCATCCGGTCATGGGCCTGACGCAGGCCGGGACAGGCGGCATAGGCCGCATCCGCCGCCGCCGCATTGGCGCGCACCTGCACGCAATCGCGGGCCGGGCCTTCGCCGGTCAGGTCGATCCCGTTCAGATCGCAGACCGCCGCCAGCGCCGTCAGCCAGAAATACGCGGCCCGGTTCAGTGCAGGGTCGGGAAAGGCGGCGATAACCGGCGGCAGCGTGAGCCGCTCACCGTCAAAGGCCGCGACCCATTCACGGTCCCGCTCCGCCCCCAGCTTGCGGCGCAGCGGGCGGCGATGGCGCACCAGCGTCGCCGCCACCTCGCTCAGTTCCACGCCGGACGCACCGCCCAGACCGCGAAACAGCACCGCAAGGCTGGGCCGGACCGAGGCGAGTGCGACACCCGCCTCGGGATAATCGATATCCGCCCCGATCCCGCTGGCTATGTCATGCCAGAGGTTGCCGACCGTCTCTTCGGGTTCCATGAGATCGAGAAGATGCATGGCGCTCACCCGTAGATCGTGGCGACCAGATCGCGCAGCGCCTGCTGCACGTCAGGCTCGTCACTCAGCGGCTCGATGACCGCCGCCTCCAGCGCCTGATCGACGCCCATGCCGCCCGCCATCAGCGTGGCGGCATAGATCAACAGGCGCGTTGACACGCCTTCCTCAAGGTCCATTCCAGAGAGGTTGCGGATATGCCCGGCCAGCCGCACCAATGGGGCCACGCGCCCCGGCTCCAGCCGGCTTTCGCTGGAGACCACGGCAATCTCGGTCTCCGCCCCCGGAAAGTCGAACGAGATCGAGAGGAAGCGTTGCCGCGTCGACGGTTTCAGCCGCTTGAGCACGTTCTGATAGCCAGGGTTGTAGCTGGCCACCAGCATGAAACCCGATGGCGCCACCAGCTCTTCGCCGGTGCGGTCGATCATCAGCGTGCGGCGCGTGTCGGTCAGCGGGTGCAGCACGACCGTTACGTCCTTGCGTGCCTCGACCACCTCATCGAGATAGCAGATACCGCCCTCGCGCACTGCGCGGGTCAGCGGCCCGTCGACCCAGACCGTCTCGCCGCCCTTGAGCAGGTAGCGCCCGATCAGGTCCGAGGCCGACAGATCGTCATGGCAGGCCACCGTATAGAGCGGCTTGCCCAGCCGGGCCGCCATATGCTCGACAAAGCGGGTCTTGCCGCAGCCGGTCGGCCCCTTCAGAAGAAGGGGCAAACCGTTGTCATGGGCCGTCTCGAAAAGATCGCATTCGCGGCCGGTTGCCTGATAGAACGGCAGGGTTGGTTTGTAGACCATGTTCATGGCTCATTCTCCCGGAACAGGGTTGGCAGGGCCGGGCGCGATTACCTCGGATTTGCGCGCGACCAGCATGGAATAGAGGAACAGCAAGGCCCCGATCACCACAGCCGCACCGGCACCAAACCGCATCAGGTAGAAGATCGACAGACTGTCCTGCACCTGCATGTAATAGTCGCCCACCACGCGCTGCATATGCGTCTGGATGGTGCCCGCGAAGGTCAGCACGAAGGTCATGAAGGCCATGCCGCCGGTCATCAACCAGAACGATGCCATGTTCAGCACCTGGTTATAGGGCGCGCGTTCCCGCAGCATCGGCATCGCATAGGTGAAGATCGCGAGGTTGAGCGCCACATAGGCCCCGTAAAAGGCGAGGTGGCCGTGGGCTGCGGTGATCTGCGTGCCGTGGCTGTAGAAGTTCACCCCGTGCAGCGTGTGCAGGAAGCCCCAGACGCCGGCGCCGAAGAAGGCCACCGTGGAGGAACCCAGCGACCACAAGAGTGCCGCCTTGTTCGGGTGGTTCTTGCGGCCTTTCCAGACCATGACGAAGGCAAACGACATCATCAGGAAGAACGGGATCACCTCGAAGGTCGAGAAGATCGAGCCAACCCATTGCCAGTAGCCCGGCAGGCCGATCCAGTAGAAGTGGTGCCCGGTCCCGAGAATGCCCGAGAAAAGCGCCGTGGCGACGATGACATAGAGCCATTTCTCGACCACCTCGCGGTCCACCCCGGTCAGCTTCAGCAGCAGGAAGGCAAGGATCGCGGCCATCACCAGTTCCCAGGTCGCCTCGACCCAGAGATGGACGACGAACCACCAGTACATCTTGTCGAGGCTGAGGTTGTCGGGGTTGATGAAGGCAAAGACCCAGAGCAGCGACAACAGCCAGAGCCCCATCAGCAGGACGTTCGTGATCGCGGTCTTCTTGCCCGCCAGCACCGTCATCGAGATGTTGAGCAGAAAGATCAGCGCCGCGACGAGAATGCCGAACTTGACCCACAAGGGTTGTTCGAGAAACTCACGCCCGCCATGGATACCCACGAGGTACGAGCCCACGGCCCCCAACGTGCCCACAACAAGAATGATGAGCTGGATATAGGCCAGCTTCGGCGACCAGATTTCACGCTCCGATTCCTCGGGGATCAGAAAATAGGCGGCCCCGAAAAAGCCCAGCAGCAGCCAGACGATCAGGGCGTTGGTGTGGATCATGCGGATGATGTTGAACGGCAGGATCTCTGCCAGAAAGTTGGGCGAGACATAGACCCAGCCCGCCAGCAGCCCGCCCAGCACCTGAATGCCGAAGAGGGCCATCGCCGCGACGAAATAGTAAAGCGCGACTTTTTGTGATTGGTATTTCATGGGGTTCACTCCTTACCCGGCATCATTGGGCGGCCAGCCCTGCGTGTCGGTTTGATCGGCCCAGCGCAGAAACTCCGCGAGGCCGCGGATATCTTCGTCACTGAGGTTGAAATTCGGCATCTGGCGGCGGCCTTCGATGCCGCTCGGCTGGCTTTCCATCCAGCCCTTGAGCATATCGAAGGAATCCTCGGCGCTGTCCTGCACGCCCCAGCGGGTCATCACGTTGCCCACTTCGGGGGCGAAATACGCGCCCTCGCCGTGCAGGCTGTGGCAGTTGATGCAGGAATGCTCTTCCCAGACATGCTTGCCGTGGATCACCTCTTCGCTGAGCGCCATGCCCGCCGTCGAGGTTTCGACCACGTATTTGTGGCTATGGACGGTCATCGCCACGAAGATCACGACAAAGAAGATCGAGCCCCCGTAGAAGATGTTGCGCGCCCTCGATTTCGTTAAGATTTCAGCCATGTTCAGGCCTCCTTGGAATTCGGGATGACCTGTTCTAGGCGGGCGACCGGCAACGCAGTTTGTGCCAGCGCAACGTTTGGCGCGATTGCGCGACTAAGGTGGTCGGAGAAAGGAGCACGCGATGCGGCACCCCCGACCCGATGACCCCGATCTGCCACTGGCGGATCTGATGACACGATGGCCCCAGACGGTCCCGGTCTTCGTCCGGCACCGGATGCTCTGCGTCGGATGCCTCGTCAGCCCGTTCCACACGGTCATGGACGCCTGCGCGGAATACGGTCTCGACGAAGAGGATTTTCTGGCCGAACTGATGCAGGCGGCAGACCCGGGATAAGACCGGACCTATGAAGGCATCGCGTGTCGCCAACACGCCCTACGCAGGGCGACCCGGCGGATGTCGGTTGGGGTTGGTGGCTGGTGCTGACTCTTGCTCGAAGGGCAGCAATACGCAGGAAGCGGAGTTTGCAAAGCTATGGCCGCATCCCGAGAGCGGTCGTTCAGTCCAAGTACGGCAATTGGCAGGTTAGAGCCCAGCCGCTCATTCATGGTCAGCTAGACGCCGTCATCGCAAGAATGCACTATAAACACAAAGCCGGTGTCGATGCGCTCTCCGTCTTTACGAATTTCGATAGAGAAATCTGCTGCCGACTTTTGCGTCACTCGTGCAACGCCATCATCTGCCTGTACATCTACGACGCAATTCTCGGTAAACCGCCTGATAAGGTTAGCTTTGATACATCCCGAACCGAGATCAGTAATTGAGGACACATTCGAACTGCGACCGAACGAGTAACGTGAGCCATCGAAATCCACGCGTCCAAATGTCTTCAAGCGGCCTGAAAGTCTGTCGTTCAGAATTGTAGATACCTCACCTTCCCACTCTTCCCGCTCCCTGTCAGATTGGCTTGGAAAGGTGGTTGCGTAAATCCTCGAAAGGAAGGCTGTAAGCGGTGTCAATTGTGCGCAGGCTTCGATCAAAGCCCGCCAGCCATCTTTGGATTTGTTGTTTCTCGGCGGCTTAATCATGCTGTCGTCCTAGACAACGGAATCGTCGTTACACGGGCTTCGCCTAAGACGATAAACCATCATCTGGATTCGTCGTAGCTAATTCCATGCCTATTTCCGAAAAGCGGTCTTGGCGCAAAAGTAAGCCTCGGCCCGCACATCGGTCCTTCAACTGACGCAACTCAAAGGTCCGCTCTGACCAGCCCCGCCGTTTCGCGCCATGACCGCGTTGGGGCTGGGAGCGGCTATTGCGAGCACCGGAGCCAAGATCAGCGCGCCCCCCAAAACCGACCACCCACCAATCCCACGTCACCGACACCCCAACACCACCCCCCTCACCCCTGGCTCAGCACCACCAGCGCGTGCGGGTCGCAGACCTTGATGCGCTTGCGTTTGCTTTCCACCAGCCCCCGCTTTTCCCATCCGCTCAGCAAGCGGCTGACGGTGTGCAGGGTTGTGGCGGTCAGCTCCGACAGGTCCTGCCGGGTGATCGGAAAGTCGATCTCGATGCCACCCTCAACCTTGCGCCCGGTCTGGTTGATCAGGCGCAGGATCGCGTTGGCCACGCGCTGCTCGACCTGCTGGGTCGCCAGTTCGACGATGCGGGTGTTCATCTCGCCCACCCGGTGGCCGAGGGTCTTGTAGGTCTCGGTGGCAAAGCCGTCATACTCGGCCACGAACGTATCCCACAGGCTGGTGGGCCAGCTGAGCACGATCGATTCGGTCGCCGTCATCGCCGTCGCCGGATAGGTCTCGCGCCCGATCGCCTTGGCGATACCCAAGAGCTGCCCCGCCGGGATATGCAGCGCCGTCACCTGCTCACCGGTCGGCGTGATGCGCACCACCCGCACATAGCCATCGAGCAGCATGTAGAACCGCTCGGCCGGATCACCCTCGTTGAACACTGTGCCCCCGGACTCATACCGCCGCGAACTCGCCTGATCCAGAATCGTGCGAATCTGCCGCTTCTCCAGCCGGGAAAACGGCGGCAGATGCGTCAGCAGGCTCTCATCAAGCCGCGGCAGGGTTTTTCGGGCAGGTTCGGTCATGGCGCGCGTCATCGCACAGAACCACGTGCAACGCCATAACCGGATGCCCCGCCCGATCAATCGTCCCGAAGTTTGCGCCAGAGCAATATCGCGCCTGCGGAAATCACTATTCTCAAGGTCAAGCAATAACGCGACATGAAAGGACAAACGACATGATCCGCACGCTGACAACCGGCCTCGCCCTCGCCGCCCTGATGGGCTCCGCGGCCTTTGCCGAAACCTTTGAGGTCAAGATGCTGAACAAGGGCGCCGATGGCGAGCGCATGGTGTTCGAGCCGGCCTTTGTTCAGGCCGCCCCCGGCGACACCATCCGCTTTGTCGCCACCGACAAGGGCCACAACGCCGAGATCAACAAGGGCATGCTGCCCGACGGCGCCGAGGCCTTTTCCGGCAAGATCGACGAGGAATTCGACGTCACGCTCGATGTCGAAGGCGTCTATGGCGTCATCTGCAAGCCGCACTTCGCCATGGGCATGGTGATGACCATCGCCGTGGGCGAGACGGAGGTGCCCGAGACCTTCTTTGAGGGCCGCGTGCCGCCCAAGGCCAAGGACCGTTTCGAGGCGCAACTCGGCAATCTCTGATCCCTTTCCCGGTGTGCGGGCATGAGGCCCGCCACCCCCACCGTCATGGAGGACATCATGACCAAGCGTATCAACCCCGGACTCGTCTCAACCAGCCGCCGCAATGTGCTGCGCGGCTCCATGCTCGCGGGGGCCGCAGCAATGGCCGGTGCAGGCGCAATGGCCGCCTCGCGCGCGCCCCGGCTCACCAAGGCCAACGCGACATCCGCACACCTGCACAAGGCCGCCGCCAAACAGGCTGCCGAAACCACGGCCAAACCCGCCGATCTTTCGGGCTATACCCGCGTGCGGCAGGAACTGGTCGCACCGCCCTTTGCGCCCGCCCACGAACAGGTCGCAACCGGCGGCCCCAAGCTCATCGAGATCACCATGGAAACCACCGAACGGCTGATGGTGGTGGACGAGGACACCGGCGCCTCGGTCTGGGCACTGACCTATAACGGCTCGGTCCCCGGCCCGCTGATCATCTGCCACGAGGGCGACATGGTGGAACTGACCCTGCGCAACCCCGCCGACAGCATGATGGAGCATAATATCGACTTCCACGCCTCCACAGGGGCCCTGGGCGGCGGTGGCCTGACCCATTTCTATCCCGGCGAGGAATGCGTGCTGCGCTGGAAGGCGACCAAGCCGGGCTGCTTCACCTATCACTGCGCCCCCGGCGGTGCGATGATCCCCTATCACGTCACCCATGGCATGAATGGTGCTGTCATGGTGCTGCCCCGTGACGGGCTGAAGGACGGCGCGGGCAATCCGCTGAAATACGACAGCATCGCCTATGTCGGCGAACAGGATTACTACCTGCCGATGGACGATAACGGCGACTACAAGAGCTATGCCGCCGCCGGTGACGACTATGCAGACAGTCTTGTTGCGATGCGCACCCTGATCCCGACGCATTCGGTGTTCAACGGCGCGGTCGGTGCCCTGACCGGAGAGAACGCGCTGCGTGCCAAGGTCGGCGAGACGGTGCTGATGATCCACAATCAGGCAAACCGTGACTCGCGTCCGCACCTGATCGGCGGTCATGGCAATTTCGTCTGGGAGACGTCCTTCACCGACGCGCCGATGACCGGGATGGAGACATGGTTCGTGCGCGGCGGCAGCGCGGTGGCGGCGATGTACACCTTCGAGCAGCCGGGCGTCTACGCCTATGTCAACCACAACCTGATCGAGGGTGCGATGCTGGGTGCGACGGCGCATTTCGTGGTCGAGGGTGACTGGGACAACCAGTTGATGGAACAGGTCGTCCCGCCCCGTCCCTTCGCGACATAAAAGGAACGCATGACATGACGACCGCCGCTGCCACCACTCACACCTACCCGCTCAAGACCGCGCTTGGCTTTGCGGCTCTGGGCCTTCTGGCGGCGGTCATCGCCGGGGGCGCGCTCTTGCAGCGCGCCCCTGATCCGATCTTTCTGCCGGTGATGGCCGACCGACCCGTGATGCTCCCGGACGGTCGCGCGCTCTACGTGCAACGCCATGAGGTCACCATCGCCGAATGGGCGCGATGCGTCGCGCAGGATGCCTGCGCACAGGTCGTGCGCGCCCGCGCCGATCAGGATCCTGACACCACCCCCGCAACCGGACTGAGCTATATCGACGTGCAGGACTATATCGCCTGGCTCAATGACGCCACGGGCCACGCGTTTCGCCTGCCCAGTGCCGTCGAATGGAACATCATGGCCGCCGCGGTCCTGCCCGACGACCCCGATCCGACCTTCACAGACCCCTCGCTGACATGGGCCTCGGCCTACCTGACCGAAGGCACCGCCCCACGGGCGCTCAAGTCGCAAGGCAGTTTTACCACCTCGCCCGAGGGCATCGCCGATCTCGATGGCAGTGTCTGGGAATGGACGCAGGAATGTTACGCAGGCGCCAGCGACGGCACCGACCCGTCCCGCTGCCCGGCGTTCTTTGTCGGCGGCGAGCACGTGGCCGCGATGTCCTATCTGGTGCGCGACCCCGCGCGCGGCGGCTGCGCCGTCGGCACCCCGCCCGCGCATCTGGGCATGCGTCTGGTCACGGATGACCCGGTCTGAGCGCTATTCCGCCCCTGCCATCAGCACCGCCGAGATCGGGGCCAGCGCCACCCGATTGGCCCGGTCCTGCAATCCCCAGAGCATCAGCGCGCTGATCGTATCGGCGCGCAACCGGCCCAGCATGATCACGCCTTCGTCCTGCTGGCCTGCCTTCATCGCGGCCTGGTCGAGAAATCGGCGGATCGCCGAGGCATCCTGCCCCTGCCCGTCGAAATCACGAAACAGCGTCGCCGACGGCACACCTTCGCGCCCGATCAGCTTGCGCGCCATGTCGAGCCCGTTGGGATGCATGACGATCCCGTGTCCGGTTTCCTTCAGGATCGGTGCCAGTTGCGCACTGGCCTCGCGGCTCGCCTGTACGCCGGTCTCGTCGCCTTCCAGCAGCGCCACCGCCTGCGGCACCCGGTCAAGCCAGGCCTGCATCGCCACTTCGGTATCAGACGCGGCAGCGCTTTCAGGCAGATCGACGGTCAACAGCACCTCGAACCCAGCCGCGCGATAGCGCTCGGCGGCCTCTGCTGCGCCCGACCAATCGGCATCCACCGCAAAGCTGAGCGGATAGGGGAAACTGGCCAGCGCCTCCATGCCAATGGGGCTGCTGCCGTCATCCATCAGCACGATCGACATCAGCGGCTTGCCCTCAGGGTTCTCGAACTCGGCGGCATGGCGAAGGATCGCGCGCTCGGGCACCGGGGTCTCCTCGGCCTCCTCCGCCGTCTCGGTCTCCGGCTCGTCACCGATACGGGGCAACCGATTGCTCCGCACGCCTTCGACGCGGTCACTGATGGTGCCCGAGGGCGGCAGTGTCTTGGACGTCTCGGGGGTGTCTTCGGAGGTCTGCACCGCTTCGGGCACCGGCCCCTCGTCGGGTGCGATCGGCGTTATCGTGTCGTCACGGGCCGGGGTCTCTTCTGCCGCATCGGGCGCAAGCGTCGGTGTCTCTTCCTCATCGGGGAAATCCGGCACGGCGCTTCGGGTCTCGCCACCCGTCTCGCCGCCTGTCTCACTGCCCGTCAACCCGGCATCCGCCTCGCCCGGATCAGGCGCCGGCGGCTGCGCCGGGTCGGACGAGATTGCCACCTGTCCCTCATCCTGCGGGGCCTCGGGCGCCTGCGACTGAGGACTGGGCAGAACCGGGCTCTCGCTGCCGACCGCGACACCGCCCGTGCTGCCCGACCCTTCGGGTGCCGCACCGAGCGCATCGACGTCGCTGCCCGTGGTCGGGGCCTGCGCCGGGGCGGTGTCCGCCCCGGTGAGCGATGACAGATCGTCGGGCTCCGGGGCCACCACCTGCGGCCTGCCCGCCGCCTCGGGGCTGTCTTCGACGTCCGGCAAGGCCGCCTGCCGATCCTCGCGCCGCAGATCGAAGCCCGACCCGGGTGTGACCTCGACCGTCTCCGCCTCGGGCGCCTCCGCGCCCGGCACCTCGGTCAGAACCGAAGCCATCCCAAGCACCAGCCCCGAAAAGACGGTGCCCGTGATCATTCCCGCAAATAGTCCGCGTGCCACTGCCTTTGCCCCCGTATCCGCCTGTTTTACCTTATTACCGGCCTAGCGCCCCTTGACGGTGCCGCGCAAGCCTGAACAAGTATACCGCGACCGGGCCCTCGGCCTCCAGCCCCCTTTGCAAGAGGACAGGCGCAAATGCTGCTGTTGATCGATAACTATGACAGTTTCACCTACAATCTCGTCCATTACGTGGGCGAATTGGGGGCCGAAACCCGCGTGATGCGCAACGATGCGCTCAATGTGCAGGAGGCGATTGCGATGCGCCCCGCCGGTATCCTGCTCTCGCCCGGCCCCTGCGACCCGGATCAGGCGGGCATCTGCCTGCCGCTCACCCTGGCCGCCGCAGAGGCGGGGATTCCGCTGCTTGGCGTGTGCCTTGGGCATCAGACCATCGGGCAGGCCTTCGGCGGCCGTGTGATCCGCCATTCCGAAATCGTGCATGGCAAGATGGGCCATATCCAGCACTCCGCAAAAGGCGTCTTCGCCGGTCTGCCCTCACCCTTCGAGGCGACGCGCTATCACTCGCTGGTGGTGGAGCGCGACAGCCTGCCCGAATGTCTGGAAATCACGGCAGAGCTTGAGGACGGCACGATCATGGGCCTGCAACATCGCGAGTTGCCGATCCACGGCGTGCAGTTCCACCCCGAATCGATCGCCTCGCAGCACGGTCACAAGCTCTTGCAGAATTTCCTGAACCTGATGCAGGTTCCGGCATGAGCGACCGGCTGAAACCCCTGATCGGGGCCGCCGCCGACCGCGCGCTCAGCCGCAAAGAGGCCGAAGCCGCATTCCAGATCCTCTTTGAGGGCGAGGCGACCCCGGCGCAGACCGGCGGTTTCCTGATGGCCCTGCGCACGCGGGGCGAGACGGTGGACGAATACGCCGCCGCCGCCGCCGTGATGCGCGCCAAATGCAACAAGGTCCGCGCACCGCAGGGTGCGATGGACATCGTCGGCACCGGCGGCGACGGCAAAGGCACGCTCAACATCTCGACCGCGACCGCCATCGTCGTGGCAGGCGCGGGCGTGCCGGTGGCCAAGCATGGCAACCGCAACCTCAGTTCCAAATCCGGCGCGGCGGATGCGCTCGGCCAACTCGGCCTCAACGTGATGGTCGGCGTCGAAGTGGTGGAACGCGCGCTCACGCAGGTCGGCATCGCCTTCATGATGGCGCCGATGCATCACCCCGCCATGGCCCATGTCGGCCCGGTGCGCGCGGAACTGGGCACCCGCACGATCTTCAACATCCTCGGGCCGCTGACCAACCCGGCAGGCGTCAAGCGTCAACTGACCGGCGCATTCTCGCGCGATCTGATCCGGCCCATGGCCGAAACGCTTGGGCAATTGGGGTCAGAGCGCGCCTGGCTGGTGCATGGCTCCGACGGCACCGACGAGATGACGATCACCGGCCTCACCTGGGTCGCCGCCCTTGAGGAAGACGGCAGCATCCGCGAGGTCGAACTGCACCCCGAGGATTTCGGCTTGCCCGTGCATCCGTTCGAGGCCATCCTTGGTGGCACACCCGAGGAAAACGGCCGCGCGCTGCGCGCGCTGCTCGACGGCGCGCCCGGCGCCTATCGCGACGCAGTTCTGCTCAACGCCTCGGCCGCACTCACCGTCGCGGGACGCGCGCCCGATCTGCGCGCAGGCGTCGCCATGGCCGCAGAAAGCATCGACAGCGGGGCCGCGCGCGCGAAACTCACCGCTCTGGCGAAACTCACATCGGAGGCCGCATGACCACCCCCACCATCCTCGACAAGATCAAGACCTACAAGCTGGAGGAGATCGCCGCCGCCAAGGCCGCCCGCCCGCAGGACGAGATCGAGGCCGAGGCCGGCGACGCCCCCCCGGTGCGCCCCTTTGGCGACGCGCTTTTGCAGGCCAGCAAGACCGGCTATGGCCTCATCGCCGAGATCAAGAAGGCCAGCCCCTCCAAGGGCCTCATCCGTGAAGACTTCGACCCCGCCGCCCTGGCAGAGGCCTACGCGAGTGGCGGGGCCACCTGTCTCTCGGTGCTGACCGACACGCCCAGTTTCCAGGGCGCGCCCGAATATCTCGGGCAGGCCCGTGCCGCCTGTGATCTGCCGGTGCTGCGCAAGGATTTCATGTATGACCCCTACCAGGTCGCCGAGGCGCGCGCCTGGGGGGCAGATTGCATCCTGATCATCATGGCCAGCGTCTCGGACGCGCAGGCCCTGGAACTGGAAGAAGCCGCCACCCGCTGGGGCATGGACGCGCTTATCGAGGTGCATAACCGCGAGGAACTTGACCGCGCGCACACGCTCAATTCCAACATGATCGGCATCAACAACCGCGATCTCAACACCTTCGAAACCTCGCTCGACACCACCCGCAAGCTGGCGAAATTCGTCGCGCCCGACGGTCTGATCGTCAGCGAAAGCGGGCTGTCCACCCCCGACGATCTGGCCGAGATGGCCCGCTACGGCGCGCGCAGCTTCCTCATCGGCGAGACCCTGATGCGCGCCGATGACGTCGCACAGGCCACCCGCGATCTTCTGGCCAACCCCATGAAGGCAGGCGGCGTCTGATGAGCGATCTGACGCATTTCGACGGCCAGGGCCACGCCCATATGGTCGACGTGTCCGACAAGGACGTGACCGCGCGCGTGGCCGTCGCGGAAGGGCACATCAAGATGGCCCGCGAAACCTATGATATCATTGCAGAAGGCCGCGCCAAGAAGGGTGACGTTCTGTCGGTCGCACGGCTTGCGGGCATCATGGGGGCCAAGAAGACGCCCGACCTGATCCCGCTCTGCCACCCGCTTCCCGTCACCAAGGTGGCGGTGGAGCTGACGCTTGACCCCGACCTGCCCGGTGTGCGGATCGAGGGCACGGTCAAGACCACCGGGCAGACCGGCGTCGAGATGGAGGCGCTGACGGCGGTCTCGGTGGCCGCGCTCACGGTCTATGACATGGCCAAGGCGGTCGACCGCGCCATGGAAATCGGCGCCATTCGCGTGATCCTGAAAGATGGTGGAAAATCAGGCCGGTATCAGGCGCAATGATCACGGTAGACGCCGCCCTCTCGCATCTTTTCGCCCTCGTCGAGCCGCTTGAAATCGAAGAGGTGCCACTGGCCGAGGCCGCAGGCCGCATCCTCGCGCGCGACGTCACCGCACGGCGCGATCAGCCGCCCTTTTCCGCCTCGGCAATGGATGGCTACGCCTTGCGCGGCGATGAGGCCACACCCGGTGCGCAGTTCACCGTCATCGGCGAGGCGGCGGCAGGGCATGGCTTTGGCCGCGCTGTCGGCACGGGCGAGGCGGTGCGCATCTTCACCGGCGCGCCGCTGCCCGAAGGCGCGACCCGGGTCATCATTCAGGAGGACGTGACGCGCGACGGCGACACCATCACCCTAGGCGCAGATCTCGGCACCAAGGACCATATCCGCCCTCTTGGCTGCGATTTCCGCGAGGGTCAGAGCATTACCGCCCCGCGCGCGCTGCGCCCCGCCGATATCGCGCTCATGGCCTCGATGAACATCGCGTCGGTGCCGGTGCGGCGCAAACCACAGGTGGCGCTGATCTCGACCGGGGACGAGTTGGTCATGCCCGGCGAGGCCCCCGGCCCCGATCAGATCATCGCCTCCAACACCTTCGGCCTCAAGGCTCTGCTGGAGGCGCGCGGCGCGCGGGCGCGCATCCTGCCGATTGCCCGCGATACCGTGGCCTCGCTCACCACCGCCTTTGCACTGGCCGAGGGCGCGGACCTGATCATCACCATCGGCGGGGCCTCGGTCGGCGATCACGATCTGGTGGGTCGCGTGGCGGGCGATCTCGGCATGGACCGCGCCTTTTACAAGGTCGCGATGCGTCCGGGCAAGCCGCTGATGGCGGGGCGCATGGGCGGGGCCGCGATGGTCGGCCTGCCGGGCAATCCGGTCTCGGCGATGGTCTGCGGTCACGTCTTTGTCGCACCGATGATCGACAAGATGCTGGGTCTGGGCGCAGGCCCCGCACCGCGCCGGGAGACGGTGCTGGCCGCCCCCCTGCCCGCCAACGGCCCGCGCGAGCATTACATGCGCGCGCGCCTCACCGATCAGGGCCTCATCGCCGAGGACAAGCAGGACAGCTCGCTGCTCAGCATTCTCGCCCATTCCGACGCACTCTTGGTGCGCCCGCCGCATGACCCGGCGCGCGAGGCAGGCGAGACGGTCGCGTACCTGCCGATCTGACTGGGTGGCATTGCCATGCCGTGCGGGCGGGTTCTGGCCTGGGTCTGCCGTTGCCGTTGTGCCCCTGCGCGGAATCAAGGGCGAAGCCCGCCGCGCATCGCCGGGCCGCCCCCCGGCACGGCGATGCGCGGCTCACTACCAAAGTCCGCTCCAGACCACTCCTCCCCAAATCCCGCTTTACACCTGAACCGAACGGTTTATCTTCCGCCACAGCCCCCGCGCGAAAGGAGCCTGCCTCATGCAACTCAATGTCAACGGCGCCGACCACTCCCTCGATGATCTGGAGCCCGAGATGCCGCTGCTCTGGGCCCTGCGCGACGTGTTGGGGATCAAGGGGCCGAAATACGGCTGCGGCATCGCGCAATGCGGGGCCTGCACGGTGCATATCGACGGCGAGGCCGTGCGCTCCTGCCAGGTGGCCGTCGGCGATGTCTGGGGCCCGGTGACCACGATCGAGGGGCTCGGCACGCCCGACGCCCCGCACCCGGTACAGGCGGCCTGGATCGACGCGCAGGTTGCGCAATGCGGCTACTGCCAGTCCGGTCAGATCATGCAGGCCGCCAGCCTGCTGGCAGAGACCCCCGCCCCGACCGATCAGGAAATCGACGACGCCATGTCCGGCAATCTCTGTCGCTGCGGCACCTATCCGCGCATCCGCGCCGCGATCAAGGCCGCCGCCAAGTCCATGAGCGAGGGGGCCTGAGATGGGACGCGTGAAAACCATCGCCCGCCGCAGCTTTCTCATCGGCTCGGTCGCCATCGCAGGCGGCGTCGCCTTCGGTGTCTGGCGCTACAAGACACCCTATACCAACCCGCTCCTTGCCGACCTGCCCGAAGGGGCGGCGGCGCTGACGCCTTACGTGCGGATCACCTCCGACGCGATCACCCTGATCACCCCCCGTGCCGACAAGGGGCAAGGTGCGGTCTCGGTGCAGGCGGCGCTGATTGCCGAGGAACTGGATGTCTCTATCGACCAGATCAAGACCGATTTCGGCCCGCCCAGCCCGGCCTATTACAACACCGCCCTTGCAGGCGACGCCGTGCCCTTCCGCGCCACCGATGACAGCTGGATGGCCGAGACTGTGCGCGACCTCGCCGACGCGCCGATGAAATTCCTCGGCATGCAGATCACCGGCGGCTCGACCACGGTGCCCGATGGCTATGACAAACTGCGCCATGCCGGGGCGGTGGCGCGCGAGACGCTCAAGGCCACGGCCGCACGGCTGCACGGGGTGGAGCGGTCGGCCCTCAGCACCGAGACCGGCGCGGTGATCCTGCCCGACGGCACACGGCTCAGCTACCAGAGCCTTGCATCAGAGGCCCCGCAGACCGAGCCGGTCACAGATGTCACCTTGCGCGATCCCTCAGAGTGGCGATTGCTCGGTAAACCGATGCAGCGCATTGATATCGTGGCGAAATCCACCGGCACGCAGGGTTATGGCATCGATATCGACCTGCCCGACATGCTGCACGCCGCGATCCGCCTGAACCCCGGTCAGGGTGCAGCCCTCGCCAGCTATGACGCGTCAGAGGCCGAGACCATGCGCGGCGTGCAGAAAATCATCGAAATCCCCGGCGGTATCGCGGTGATCGCCGACAACACATGGCGCGCGATCCGCGCCGCAGAGGCGATCACCTGCGACTGGGCCACAGCACCCTACCCCGCCGGGATGGCCGACCACTGGCAGGCACTGTCAGACAGCTTCACGAGCGACGCACAGGACAGCCAGTTCCGCGACGAGGGCGATGTCGAGGCCGCACTGGCGGGCGGCACAGATATCGAGGTCGAATACCGCGCGCCCTATCTCGCCCACGCCCCGCTGGAGCCGCTCAACGCCACCGTGCGCTACACGCCCGAGCGCGTGGATATCTGGACCGGCACACAGGTGCCGCGTTTCATCGAGACCAATGTCGCCCGGATCACCGGGCTCGACCGCGACCGCATCCATGTCCACGCGGAGATGATCGGCGGCAGTTTCGGGCACCGGCTGGAGGATGAAGTGGTCCGCCATGCCACCCACATAGCCATGGAGATGCCGGGCCGCCCGGTGAAGCTGACCTATTCGCGCGAAGAGGACATGGCGCATGACTTCCCCCGCCAGATCGCCATGGCGCGCGGGCGCGGTCGGGTCGAGAACGGCCACGTCACCGCCTATGACCTGGGCATCGCCATGCCTTCGGTGCTCTCGTCGCAGATGGGCCGCCAGACCATCCCCGCGCCGGGGCCCGACCTGCAAATCGTGGCAGGCGCATGGGATCAGCCCTTCGCCATCACCGATTACCGCGTCACCGGCTACCGCGCGCCGGAACTCGCCCCGATCTCAAGCTGGCGCTCGGTTGGCGCCTCGTCCAACGGCTTCTTCCACGACTGCCTGCTAGACGAGCTCATTCACGCCGCCGGGGCCGACCCGCTGGAAGAACGCCTGCGCCTGTGCAATCACGCCCCCTCGCGCGCGGTGCTGGAGGCGGTGGGCGAGATGTCGAACTGGGGCAGCACCATGGCCCCCGGTCAGGGGCGCGGCGTCGCCTATTGCCTGTCCTTCGGGGTGCCCTGCGCACAGGTGGTGGAGGTCAGCGACACCGAGGACGGCATTCGCCTCACCCGCGTCTACGTCGCCGCCGATGTCGGCCGTATCATCGACCCGGTGAATTTCGACGGGCTGGTCAAGGGCGGCGTGATCTTCGGCCTGGGTCACGCGATGAACTGCCAGATCACCTATGCGAGAGGCGCGGCAGAGCAGCGCAATTTCGACCAGTATCAGGGCATGCGCCTCTACCAATGCCCCGAAATCGAGCTGCGCGGGCTTGAGACCGCCGACAAGATCCGTGGCATCGGCGAGCCACCCGTGCCCCCGGCTCCGGCAGCACTCGCCAACGCGATCTTCGCTGCCACCGGCACCCGCCTGCGCGAAATGCCGTTCGACAAGCACGTGACCTTCGCCTGAGCCCCTTGCCCCCGCCCGCGCGGGGTGGTTCAAGACGGTTATGCCGCATATCCTGACCACTCTCGCGCTGCTCGCGCTCTCGGGTCTTGCCGGGTTTGCCGCGCAGGCCATCGGCACCCCGCTGCCGTTCATGCTGGGGCCATTGGCCTGTTCTGCACTGATCGCGACCGCCCTGCCCCGGCACCTGCCGCAGGGCTACCGCTTTCCCACCTGGCTGCGGCTGGTGTTCATCGCGATCATCGGGCTGATGATCGGATCGCAGGTGACGCCCGCGCTTTTCACCGAGGCGCATCACTACGCGCTGACGCTTGGCGCGGTCACGCTCTTCGTGGGGCTGGCACATGGGCTGGGCTACGCGGTCTTCCGCACCTTGGGCGGCTATGACAGCACCACCGCCTTTTACGCCAGCACCCCCGGCGGGCTATACGAGAGCATCGAGATGGGCGAGGCGGCGGGCGCCGACATGACCCGGCTGATGATGCAACAGTTCCTGCGGATCATCGTGGTGGTGACGCTGCTGCCCCTGGGCCTGTCGCTCTGGCTGGGCGCGCCTGTGGGCAGCGCGGCGGGCCAAAGCCTCGCGCGCGGCGATGTGCCATGGTCCGACCTGCCGCTGGTTGCGCTGGCGGGGCTGGCCGGGCTGGCTCTGGGCCACGCCCTGCGCCTGCCCGCCGGGCAGATGACCGGGCCGATGGCGGTGGCCGCACTGCTGTCACTGACCGGCTGGCTCAGTTTCGACATCCCGCAATGGCTGGTGAACCTTGCGCAGATGGTGCTGGGCACCGCGCTCGGCATGCGCTTCACCGGGCTGAGCCGGGGGCTCTTGCTGCGCGGCGCGGGGCTGGCGCTGGTGTCGGTGGGCGGCATGCTGGCGATTGGCGTCGGGCTGGCGGCGCTGCTGCAGCGCATGACGAATGAGCCGGTGGACGTGCTGGTGATCAGCCTCGCCCCCGGCGGCGTCACCGAAATGGCGCTGGTGGCGCTCAGCCTGCAGGCCAACCCGGCCTTCGTCACCCTGCACCACATCTACCGCATCTTGCTGACGGTCGTGGCCCTTGGGGTGATCACCCGGCTGCGGCAGCGCACGGAGTGAACGGTGACTATGAGTATTTATGCCATAAAGAAACCGGGGCTTTGACAGATCGGCACGCAGACGGTATCTGAACATATGTTCATTTAATCGCAGGAGAGCGGCATGCGTATCGAGGACACGGCGGCGATCATCACGGGCGGGGCCTCGGGGCTGGGCGAGGCAACGGCGCGGCAGTTTCGCAAGGCGGGCGCGCAGGTCACGCTGCTTGACCGGGATACCGAGCGCGGGCACGCCGTGGCCGAAGAGATCGGCGCGGGGTTTGCCGAGACCGACGTGACCGACGAGGCGTCGGTCAGTGCCGCCATCGCCACGGCCAAGGCCAACATGGGACGGATCACCGCGGCGGTGAACTGCGCCGGCATCGCCACCGGGGCCAAGGTGCTGGGCCGCGACGGGCCGCACCCGCTCGACGCCTTCCGCCGCACCATCGACATCAACCTCGTGGGCACGTTCAACGTCGCCCGCCTCGCCGCCGCCGCGATGGCCGAAAATGCACCCGATGCCGACGGCGCGCGCGGCGTGATCATCAACACCGCCTCCATCGCCGCCTTTGACGGGCAAAAGGGACAGGCGGCCTATGCCGCCTCCAAGGGCGGAATTGTCGGGCTGTCGTTGCCCATGGCGCGCGATCTGGCACGCGAGGGGATTCGCGTCATGGCGATCGCCCCCGGCATCTTCGCCACCCCGATGATGCGCGGGCTGCCGCAGGACGTGCAGGACAGCCTCGCCGCCGAGGTGACCTTTCCCAAGCGCTTGGGCGACC
Organism: Roseovarius sp.; assembly: GCF_040219995.1. Lineage (GTDB taxonomy): Bacteria > Pseudomonadota > Alphaproteobacteria > Rhodobacterales > Rhodobacteraceae > Roseovarius. The sequence goes on from NZ_JAVJUC010000014.1 coordinate 891,261, forward strand.
CGGCGGAATATGCCCGGCTGGCGCGGTTCATCGTCGAATGCGGCTATCTCAACGGCGAGGTGATCCGCCTCGACGGGGCGCTCAGGATGCAGTGACGCGCGCAACCGGGCGCCGCCTGCGCGCGGCCGGGAACGGCACCAGCCGCCCGGCCTCTTCGTCCCAGAGCTTGAGACGGAAACTGGCAAGCGCCTCGGGCCAGCGGATCACATCGTGATACTTCAGATGATCCGGCAATGCGTTCTGGCAACGCCGGAGGTTGTAGGACGGGATACCCGGGTTGTAGTGATGCAGGTCGTGATAGGCGATATTGCCGGTGCCCAGATCCCATAGCCAGCCGAGATCAAGCGAACTCGACCCCTCCAGCGTCGCCTTGCGAAAATCCAGATCGGGCTTGCGGTCCCAATAGGTCTCTTCGAAATTGTGCTGAAGATAGACCAGAAATACCCCGATCACCCCGGCGATCACCGCACTCAGCCCCAGCACACCGACACCCGGCCAGCCGAGCGTGGCCCAGACCAGCGCCACGAACCCCGCCAGCACCGCGTTATGCGCGATCACACCCCACGCCCCAACCCGGCCCGTGTTGCGCGGCCAGCGATAGGCAAAGAAATAGGTGACGATGCCGCCCAGTGACAGCATCACCACCGGGTTGCGGTAAATCCGGTACCACAGCCGCCGGTGCCACGGGGCGGCCTGCCATTCGCTCAGGGTCATGGTATAGACCTCGGTCGTCTCGCGGTGATCGAGATTACCGAGATAGGCGTGATGAAGGTTGTGATTGTATTGCATGACCCGGAACGGCGTCAGCGAAAACACCGACAGAACATGCCCCGCCACATCGTTCAGCCAGCGCGTCGCAAAAAGCGAATAATGCCCGCAATCATGCTGCAAGACGTAAAGCCGCACCGTCGCAAAGGCCAGAAGCAGCACCAGCGGCGGCGCAAGTAGCCATGCGCCCTGCCCCACCAGCAGCCCCGCACCGATCAGCGCCGCCGCATAAACCATCAGCGTCCCTGCGAAGGACAGCCCGCCCCGCAGATCGCTCTTGGCCGTATAGGGCTTGAGAAATGCGCGCAGCGACTGGTCTGTGGCGGTGGTCATGGCAGCCTCCTTTGTCAAAGGGATATCAACCTTTTACCGTCCAAGATTTGAACTTCTCGTGATGCAATGCAAGGGGCGGCGCCGTTTTTTCGGCGCGCATGGGGATTGACGCCGCGCGGCGCGCGGACGATGGAAGGGGCATGATCCGGTTTCTCGCTTTCGCCCATCTCGCCGCTGCACTCGGTTTCGCCGCCTCACCGTTTCTCGGCGACGGCTTCAACGGGTTCAGCCCCGATCAGTTTCCCGTGCCGCAGGACAACCCGGCAGTGCAGCCTGCGGGCTATGCCTTTGCGCTTTGGGGGGTGATCTATCTCTGGCTCATCCTAGGCGCGGTGTTCGGCGTGATCGCGCGCAGGCAGGATGCAGGCTGGTCACGGATGCGCGGGCCGCTGGTGGCCAGCCTGCTGGTGGGGGCCGCGTGGATCCCGGTCGCCAATACCTCGGTGCCCTGGGCCACGGTGATGATCTGGGCGATGCTGGTCACGGCGCTGCTGGCGCTATTGCGCGCGCCGCACCGTGATGGCGGATGGCTGTCCGGGCCGGTCGGGCTCTATGCCGGATGGCTCACGGCGGCGAGTTCAGTGTCGGTCGGGCTGGTGCTGGGCGGCTATGGCTGGCTGCCGGAGGTGGCGGCCGCGGTCGTGGCATTGGCGCTGGCCCTGGTAATTGCAGCGGCGGTCCTGACGCTGCGGCCCGGCGCGCTCACCTACGCGGCGGGCGTGATCTGGGCCCTGATCGGGGTGGTGGTGCAGAACATGGACGACGGCAGCGCCCTGACGCTCGGATTGGCGGCAGGCGGTGCGGTGCTGATCACGGCCAGGACCGGATATGCCCTGTGGCGCAGGGAGCGTGTGGTCTAGGGGGAGCGATGGTGGCCTTTAGCTGCCGTTGTCGCACCTCGCGCGAAACGCACCGAAGGTGCCGCGCGATCGCCAGTCCCCGGCTTTGCGACCGCGCGGCACCTTCTACCGGTCAATCAATGTCCGTTTCAGGCCCTAACGCACCCACCCCCTATTTCGACGACCGCCCCGAGATGTGCTTGCGCAGGCTCGACGGGCCCGGCTTCTTCTTGGCCTTGTAGGGGTTCTTGTCCGACTGGCTGCGCATATAGAGGCGCACCGGCGTTCCCGGCATGTCGAAATCCTCGCGCAACCCATTGACCAAATAGCGCGTATAGCTTTCCGGCAGCTTTTCGGGATGGCTGCACATCACCACGAAACCGGGGGGCCGCGTCTTGGCCTGCGTCATGTAGCGCAGCTTGATCCGGCGCCCGCCCGGCGCGGGTGGCGGGTGCTGCTCCAGCATGCCCACCAGCCAGCGATTGAGATGCGCCGTGGTGATCCGCCGGTTCCAGACCTCATGCGCCTTTTCCACCGCCGCGCGCAGCCGGTCGAGACCCTTTCCGGTCTTGGCCGAGACCGTCACCAGCGGTGCGCCGCGCAGCTGCGGTAAAAGCCGCTCGAACGCCTCGCGCAACTCGCGCAGCTTCTGCTGCTTCTCGGGCTCCACGTCCCATTTGTTGACCGCCACCACCACCGCGCGCCCCTCGCGCTCGGCCAGATCGGCGATCCGCAGATCCTGCTGCTCGAAGGGAATGGCGGCATCGAGCAGAACCACCACCACCACGGCGAATTTCACCGCCCGCAGCCCGTCCGACACCGACAGCTTTTCCAGCTTGTCCTGAACCCGCGCCTTCTTGCGCATGCCAGCCGTGTCGAAAATCCGCACCGGCAACCCATCCCAGTCGAGCGCGAGCGAGATCGCATCGCGGGTGATCCCCGCCTCGGGGCCGGTCAGCAAGCGCTCTTCACCCAGTATCGTGTTGATCAGGGTGGATTTTCCGGCATTTGGCCGCCCCACCACTGCCACCTGCAAGGGCCGCGCCTTGGTCGGCGTATGATCGTACTGCGCGGGCGTCTCACCCTCCTCGTTCACCTCGATATCGGTGACCGGGGCATCCGCCTCGGCGCGTTCCTCATAGGCATCGGCCAGCGGCTGCAACTGCGCATAAAGATCATTCAGCCCCTCGCCGTGCTCCGCCGAGAGGCGAATGGGTTCGCCCAGCCCCAGCCCCCAGGCCTCGATCACCCCGGCATCGGCGGCAGAGCCCTCGGCCTTGTTCGCCGCAAGGATCACGTGATCCGACCGCTTGCGCAGGATTTCGGCAAAGATTTCATCCACCGGCGTCACTCCGGTGCGCGCGTCGATCACGAAGAGGCAGACATCGGCCATCTCCACCGCCCGCTCGGTCAGTCGCCGCATCCGGCCTTCAAGGCTGTCATCGGTGGCATCCTCCAGCCCCGCCGTGTCGACCACGGTAAAGCGCAGATCGCCCAGCCGGGCCGCCCCCTCGCGCAGATCGCGCGTCACGCCGGGCTGGTCATCGACCAGCGCCAGGCGCTTGCCCACAAGGCGGTTGAATAGCGTGGACTTGCCCACATTGGGGCGTCCCACGATGGCGAGGGTGAAAGACATGGATCAGGCTCCGCTCCGGCGTCAAGCCGGTCTGATACAGGATCGCGCGGTCAACGGAAAGCCAGCAACTGACCCTTTTTCGACACGACGTAGAGCGTGCCGCCCGCAACCACCGGATTGGACGTGGCACCGCCCGGCAGATCGACGCTGCGGATCATCTGCCCCGAGGCCGGATCGAAGAACCGCAGCCGCCCGTCGCCCGAGGCAAGGACCAGCTGCCCGCCCGCGATGATCGGACCGAAATGTCCGACGATCTGCGCCTGCTTGCGCGGCTTGCGTGCGTCAAAGAGCGGCAGGGCTTGACTCCAGATGCGGGTGCCGTCCTGCGCCGCGAGCCGCACCAGCTCGTTGCGGTCCGTAACCATGAAGAGCGAGTCGCTCGCAGGCCAGACCGGGTTGAGCGGGCCCTCGTTGGCCGTCCAGATGCGCTTGCCGCTGCCCAGCCGCAGCGCCACCATGCGGCCGGCATGGCTGCCGGTGTAAACGCGGTCGCCGACCACCACCGGATCGCCGGTGATATCCAGCACCTGCGCGCTTGCCACGCCAGAGCGTTGCCCCGCAACCTGCGCATCCCAGAGCCGCAAGCCACCCTTGCGGAACGCGCCCTGCAATTCGCCCGCACCAAAGGCCAGCACGGCATATTTCTCGGTCAGCGCCGGCGCCGGGCCGCCCAGAACGTTGTGAATGTCCGGCGTCGCGCTCAACTGCCACTCGACCCGGCCCGTCGCGGTGTCAAGCACCCAGGCCACATCGTCGCCCGCCACCACATAGACCCGCCCGTCATAAACCGTCGGCGTCGCCGTCCCGGGCGAGCCAAGGTCCTGCGACCAAAGCGTCGCCCCGGTTTCAGGGTCAAGCGCGCTCAGCACGCCAAATCCCGAGGACACAAAGAGCTTGCCATCGCCAAATGCGAGCCCGCCACCGCTGGCATGGTCCGAGCGATCATTCGGCGGCGTGAGATCGGTGGTCCACAGCAGCGATCCGCTGGTCGACACCGCCGCGACCTGCGCCTCGGCATCGAGCGTGAACACGCGCCCGCCCGCCACCACCGGATCGGCGGTGATCCGCACGCGGTGCCCGTCGCCCGAACCGATATTCACCGACCAGGCCAGCGACGGAGCCACCGAGAGCGCCGGATGCGCCACCCGGGTCGAGGGCGTGCCGATGCGCTGCGTCCACTCGGCATTGTTCACCGCCGCCGGGAGCGTGACCGCCATCACCTGGTTTTCAGGGGTTTCCTCGGCCTGAGCGCGGCGCACCTCGCTTTGCAGCACCTCGCGAATGCCTTCGCGCTCGCCGCTCAGGATCGGCTCATCCTTGGAACAGGCCGTCAGGGCAAGGGCCGCCGCCAGCCCGAAAAATACCGTCTTCGCCGTCACTGCATCGCCCTCACTTGTCGCCTCTTGCCGCCTGCCCCGTGATGCCGCGCTTATTCTTGCAGCACGGTCGCTGTATCGGGATCGGCCATCGGTGTGTCCGGCGGCTCTTCTCCCAGTGCCACAATCACTTGTGTGACGCGCCGACGCAAGCCCGGTGTGGCTTCGGCATCCACCGCGATCCGCGTCAGGGCTTCGAGCGCGGCCGCCCGATCCCCGGTTTCGAGCGCGAGCAGCGCCAATTGCTCTTCGGCCAGAAGGCGCACGACGCCGCCCTCCGACACCATCCCCTCAAGCCGCGTGCGACGGTCCTCGACGCTCAGCCCCGATCCCGGCAGTGTCACCGCCTTGAGCGTGGCGATCTGACGATAGACCGGCAGGGTGGCATCCCGGTCGGCGATGTCCAGCAGGCGCGCCGCCGCAGCCTCCGGGTCCTGATCTGCGCCCTCGGCCGCGGCCAGCAGGTCCACAACCGCAGCGGCCTCCGGGTTCGGCGCATCGACATTGGCCAGCGCCGCCGCCCGCGCCGCACGGTCCTCAGCCGACAGTGCCGACAGGATACTGTCGCCGAACGCCTGCGCCGTGTCGCGCGCCTGCGCCTTGCGCCATTCGTTCCACGCGGCCCCGCCCACCAAAAGCAGAATCGCCAGAATGGCGATCCAGCCATAGCGCCGCATCAGCCGGAACAACCGGTCGCGCCGCACCTCTTCGGTGACTTCCTCGATGAAACTGTCGGTGTCGCTCACGCCGTCGCCCCTTTGCGAAATTTCCGCTCCTCTTAACCCGAAGCCCGCCCCCTGCCAAGGGGCGGCGGTGCGGCGCCATGTGTGACGCTTGCAGTGACGCGCGGAAAAGATTAATCTGAACCGGTCAGTTCAGCGTATCCGTCTTATAGCTCGGCGGTGCGCCGTTTGGCGTGCCGACCGTTGTCACAAGTCCTGAAAGTTCACACATGCGCCTGGTTCCCATTCTGATCGCCGTGCTGGTCTCCGGGCTGATCTATGCATTCGTGTTCGAGCGTGACCGGCTGCTCGCCCTGCTTCCACAAACCGCAGCGCAGAGCGCCGAGACCCCCGAAACCGAGGCCAACACCGGCGAATCGGCGCAATCGCAGACCGAGACGATGCGCGTCGTCGTGCAACGCTCAAAGGCCCGCGAGGTGGACAGCGCCGTGATCGTCCGGGGCCGCACCGAGGCCGACCGTATCGTCGAACTGCGCGCCGAAACCTCCGGCCTCGTGATCTCCGAGCCGCTGCGCAAGGGGGCCTTCGTCGATCAGGGCGACGAACTGTGCCGCCTTGATCCGGCGGCCCGTCAGGCCACGCTGCAAGAGGCCCGCGCGCGGCTCTCCGAGGCCAAGACCCGCGTCCCCGAGGCCGAGGCCCGCGTCGAAGAGGCCCGCGCGCAACTCGAAGAGGCCGAGATCAACCGCAACGCCGCCGAAAACCTCGTGACCGACGGTTTCGCCTCGCAGACCCGCGTCGCCTCCACCCGCGCCGCCGTCAGTTCCGCGCAGGCCGCAGTGCAATCGGCCACCTCGGGGCTCGAGGCCGCCCGCGCCGGGATCGAATCCGCCCGCGCCGCCGTGGCCAGCGCCGAAAAGGAAATCGACCGGCTGAGCATCACCGCGCCCTTTGCCGGAGTGCTGGAAACCGATACCGCAGAAATCGGCAGCCTGCTGCAACCTGGCGCGCTCTGCGCCACGGTGCTGCAACTCGACCCGATCACGCTGGTGGGGTTCGTGTCTGAAATGCAGGTCGCCCGGGTCGTTCAAGGTGCCCCTGCCACCGCGCGCACCACCTCCGGCAGCGAGGTCGAGGGCACGGTCAGCTTTCTGTCCCGCTCCGCAGACGACACCACCCGCACCTTCCGGGTCGAGGTGCGCGTGCCCAATCCCGACCTCGGCCTGCGCGACGGCGAAACCGCCGAGATCAGGATCAGCGCCGAAGGCAAGGCCGCGCATCTGCTGCCGCAATCGGCGCTCACCCTCAATGACGAGGGCACGCTTGGCCTGCGCGTGGTGGATACAGAAACCCGTGCGCAGTTCATGCCGGTGACGGTGTTGCGCGACACGCCCAACGGCGTCTGGCTCACCGGCCTGCCCGAGACCGCCGACGTAATCGTGATCGGACAGGAATACGTGGGCGACGGCGTGCCGGTGCGCCCGTCCTATCAGGAGCTTGGCCAATGACCGGCATCGTCGACTGGGCCGCCGCCCGGGCGCGGATGGTGCTGGCCTTCATCGTGTTGTCGATCCTTGCGGGCACGCTCTCGTATATGGGCCTGCCCAAGGAGGGCGAGCCCGATATCGAGATCCCCGCGCTCTTCATCACCGTGCCCTTCCCCGGCATCTCTGCCGAGGACAGCGAGAAACTGCTGGTCAAGCCGATGGAGACCGAACTCAGCGATCTCGACGGGCTCAAGGAAATGACCGGCACCGCGGCCGAGAATTTCGGCGGCGTCGCGCTCGAATTCGAATTCGGCTGGGACAAGACCAAGATCCTCGCCGATGTGCGCGACGCGATGGATGCCGCCGAGGCCGAGTTTCCCGACGGGTTCGAGAAATACACCATCAACGAGGTGAATTTCAGCGAATTCCCGATCATCATCGTCAACCTCTCGGGCCCGGTGCCGGAACGCACCATGTCGCGTCTGGCCAAGGACCTTCAGGACACGCTCGAAGGGCTGGAACCGGTGCTCGAGGCGGGCATCGCGGGCAACCGCGACGAGATGGTCGAGGTGGTCATCGACCCGCTCCGCCTCGAAGCCTACAACGTCACCGTGAACGAATTCGTCGAGGTGGTGCGCAACAACAACCAGCTGATACCGGCAGGCGAGGTCGACAACGCGCAGGGCACCTTCGCGGTCAAGATCCCCTCCTCCTTCGAGGAAACCCGCGATATCTACGAGTTGCCGATCAAGACCAATGGCGACCGGATTGTGCGCTTGGGGGATCTGGCCACGATCAACCTAACCTTCGAGGACCGGATCGGCACCGCGCGCTTCAACGGTGAGACGACGGTCGCGCTGCAGGTGGTCAAGCGCAAGGGCTTCAACATCATCGACACCGCAGATCTGGTGCGCGAGGTGGTGGCCGAGGCCGAAACCCGCTGGCCCGAGGAACTGCAGGTCGCGGTCAATGTCGGCACATCGAACGATCAGTCGCGCACCGTGGCCTCGATGGTCAGCCAGCTTGAAGGCTCGGTGCTCACCGCCATCGCGCTTGTGATGATCGTCACGCTGGCCGCCCTCGGCATCCGCCCGGCGCTGCTGGTGGGCTTCGCGATCCCGACCTCCTTCCTCTTGTGCTTTGCCCTGCTCGCTGTGATGGGCGTGGCGATCTCGAATATCGTCATGTTCGGGCTTATTCTCGCCGTCGGCATGCTGGTCGACGGTGCCATCGTCGTGGTCGAATACGCCGACAAGCGCATCGCCGAGGGCGAAGGCCCGATGCATGCCTATGTCGGGGCTGCCAAGCGGATGTTCTGGCCGGTGGTCAGTTCCACCGCCACCACGCTCTGCGCCTTCCTGCCGATGCTGTTCTGGCCCGGCGTGCCGGGGCAGTTCATGGGGATGCTGCCGGTCACGCTGATTTTCGTGCTCTCCGCCTCGCTGCTGGTGGCGCTGGTGTACCTGCCGGTTCTCGGCGGCGTCACCGGGCGGCTCGAGCGGTGGTTCAACGACCGGATCGACCAGATCGCGGGCGGCTTCTGGCTCTGGCATATCCTGCTCTTTCCGCTGGCGCTCGCGGCGGTCTATCTCGCAGGGCAAGCCGCGCCGGTGCTGTTCGATCAGGTGACGGCGGAATTCTCCGGCATGGACAGCGACGACATCCTCGGCTCGGTCATGCCGGTGCTGGCCACGGTCTTTAGCCTGCTTCTGGGGGTCGTGGCGCTGATCGGGGTCGGCGTGGCCAGCGTTCTGACCACGCTTCTGGGGCTGATGGCGATCCCGCGCCGCTGTGGCAACCTGCTGCGCGCCATCGGCCGCGCCCTGATGCCCCGCCGCCGCACGCGGGTGCGCGCGGGCTATCGCCGCTCCGCCTTCGGCTGGGTGATCCACGCGATCACCGGCAACCCGGTGATGCCGCTGGTGGCGTTCGGTGCGATCTTCGTGCTCGTGGGCTCGGTGCTGATGTTCTACGTGAACAACAACAACGGCACCGAATTCTTCGTCGACAGCGAACCCGAACAGGCCATCGTGTACGTGCGCGGCCGCGGCAACCTGTCGATCGACCAGAAGGACCGGCTGGTCAAGCAGGTCGAGGATATCGTGCGCGCCCATCCCGGCATCGAGACCGCCTTCGCCTTTGCCGGGGATGGCGGGCTCGACAACAACACCGGCGGCGCGCAGCCGCCGCGCGACACCATCGGCCAGGTACAGCTTGAAACCATCCCGTGGGAGGATCGCCCGCGCACGATGGAAACCTGGTTCACCATTCCGCTGCTCGACATTCCCGTGAACCGCCACGTGGTCGCCCCCGACTTTGACGGCGACGCGGTGATCGCCGACCTGACCCGGCAACTCGAAGAGATCCCCGGCATCAAGATCGAGATCCTCGCACAGGCACGCGGCCCCGCCTCGGCCAAGCCGGTGCACCTGCGCATCAAGGGCGACGACTGGCAGACGTTGCAGGCCTTCACCGAACAGGCCCGCGCGCAGTTCGACGAGACCCCGGGCCTGCGCCAGATCGAAGATACCCTGCCCCTGCCCGGCATCGACTGGCAGATCGACGTCGATGTCGAAAAGGCCGGCCGCTTCGGCGCGGATGTGGCGATCGTCGGCGCGATGGTGCAGCTTGTGACCCGCGGCATCCTGCTCGACACGATGCGCGTCGATAGCAGCGACGAGGAGATCGAGATCCGCGTGCGCCTGCCCGAGGAAAACCGCGTGCTCTCCACCCTCGACAGCCTCAAGGTTCGCACCCCGGACGGGCTGGTGCCGCTATCCAACTTCATCACCCGCAAACCGGTGCAGCAACTGGCGCAGATCGACCGCATCGACCAGACCCGTTTCTTTGACGTCAAGGCGGCGGTGGCGGACGGGATGACCCGTACCGTGACCGGCCCCGACGGCGCCGAGACCACCGTGCCGATCACCGCCAACGAACGGATCGAACAACTGACCGAGTGGCTCTCATCGGGCGTCGTGCCGCCGGGGATCAGCTACGAATGGACCGGCGACGCCGAGGATCAGGAGGAATCCGGCACCTTCCTGCAAAAGGCTTTCGCCGGCGCGCTCGGCCTGATGTTCATCATCCTGCTGGCACAGTTCAACAGCGTCTATAACGCGGTTCTGGTGCTGCTTGCGGTGGTCCTGTCCACGGCTGGCGTACTGATCGGCATGCTGGTGATGAACCAGCCGTTTTCGATCATCATGACCGGCACCGGCATCGTGGCGCTGGCGGGCATCGTGGTGAACAACAATATCGAGCTGATCGACACCTATCAGGACTATGCCCGCTACATGCCGCGGATTTCCGCGATCACCCGCACGGCGCAGGATCGCATCCGCCCGGTGCTGCTCACGACGATCACCACCATGGCGGGGCTGGCACCGATGATGTTCGGCCTCAGCCTCGATTTCTTCAATGGCGGCTACGCCTTCAACAGCCCCACCGCGCTCTGGTGGAAGCAACTGGCGACGGCGGTGGTCTTCGGCCTCGGCATCGCCACGGTGCTGACGCTGATCTTCACCCCGGCGATGCTGGCACTGCGGGTCTGGGCCACGACCTACGTGCTCTGGGGCGCGCGACTGATGGCGATGCTGTCGATGGGCCGCTCCAGCCGCGCCGCGCGCGACTGGGCGCTGCAGCGCGCAGCCCGGCGCATGGCGGGCACCGAACTGGTCTGGCCGGATGAAAGTGCCCCCCGCCCCGGCTATGTCGAGGAAGAGACCACCGAGGCCCCGCATCTCGACGACCTCAAACGCGTGCTGGACGAACGCGACCCCAAGCCCCCGCTGCGCGCAGCCGAGTGATTCTGCGCCGCACGCGCCCAGATCGGCGCAACCGGACCGGTTTGCCCGCATTGCGAGCAACAGGGTGGAAACAATACCCGTCCAAACTGCCGTGTCGTTGACAATTCGCGGTCAATCGCACTCAGGGTCTTGAAAAGTGGCGAAAAAGCGGCGACTTTCAGGCAACAACCTGCGTAAGCGTTAAAGCACATCTATCCTGGGGGACGGCACAATGTGGAATTGGTTTTTCGGCGGCTATTACGGCGGCGGCACATCCGGGGGTGATACCGGGTCCGCATCAGCCGTGCCGGAAATGGACGCCGCAAGCGGCACGCTGGCCATTGCCGTCGTGCTCGCCGCGCTTGTCCTGACCTGGGAAATCAAACGCCGCCGTCGCGCGCGGGGCTGAGGGCTTACCCCCTCAGATCAGCGCCCAATCTCCCCTCCAAAGGGCGACGGCAGCGATCAGTGCATTCGCACTCGCATGGGCGGCCGTGGCATCAGCCAGCCGCCCATGTCGCATGTAGAGCAGCGAAAACACCACCCCCGCCAGCGCCGCCTCGATCCAGCGACCATGCACCAGCGCGAACAATCCAGCCGAAACCGTGATCGCGGCCACCCGGCTCAGCGGCGTGCCCCGGTCGATCCGCGCCTGCACATATCCGCGAAAGATTAACTCCTCGATCACCGGCACCAGTGCCACCGTGCCAAGGATGCGCAAGCCTGCCCATAGCGCAAACGCCCCCGCCCCAAGCCCTGCCAGCGCGGCTGGCACCGGCTCTGCGGGCGGTGCCGTCACGATCCACGCCACACCGACCCCCAACCCCGCCAGCACCGACAACGGCGATGGCCAGTCCAGATAACGCGCCACGGTGGCCCGCGCCCACCAGAGCGCCCCCAGCATCAAACCCACCTGCAACGGATACCCCAGCGCGGGCTCGGCCCAGAACGCCTGCACGAGCATCCCCGACAGCGCGAACACGATGAACGGCACGATCCGCCCGGCCACGTCATCCTGCGCCAGCGGCGGCAGCGCGGGCCGCGCCTCGGGCCGGGCGTCATGCTGAAGCGCATAGCGGTTGCGATTGACCACAACCAGCACGCCAACGGCCAGCCCGGTGAACATGATCCAGCCCGCAAAACTGTGAAATCCGTTGACCGCCAGTTCGGGCGAGACATGCGCGCCAATCAGGATCAGCGCAGTGATCCGCACGGTATTGAAGATCCAGCTGACCAGCAGCGCCAGCGGCCAGATCACCAGCCCGAACCGGCGCAACCGAAGATCATCGCGAAACAGCACCGCATAGAGCGCCAGAAAGGCGGTGATCAGCACCAGACCCTCGATCCCCGAACAGGTCTCCGCCACCTCGACGCGAAACTCCTGCGTGCCGATGATATAGGCCTCGGGATTGACCACCACCATGTCCGAGAACAGCCGCAGCATCAGGTAGACCGCGATAAAGGTCACATCGGTCAGCGCCTGTACCGTCCAGAGCGGCCCGGCCAGCACCACAATGCCCGGGATCGCCGCCGCAACCCCGCAGATCGCCAGCACCGATGCCGCGCGCCCGGACAGCCAGCCAGCCCAGGCCCCGGGCCGCGCCAGCCAGAACAGCCCGCCCGTCGCCGCCATGGCCGCCCCCGTGCAGAGCACCGGAAAGACCCGGTGAAAGACCTGATTCATGTCAGCGGCAGGGACGACAACAAGCGGGGCCAACGTCACCAGAATCCCGGCCCCGTGCAGCACCGCCCAGCCCCGGCCACCGGGGGCCATGGCGGTGATCCGGGCAAAGCCCGCTCGCGCCTCGGGCCGCGCCCAGAGATACACCCCCAGAAGCGAGGCCGCACAGACCACCCAAAGCGCCACCCAGCGCAACCTGCGACAGGCGGTCTCGACTGCCGTGGCGCGGCATTCGATATCGCTGAACACCTGAAAGGCGGCGACCAGCACCGCCATCTCGGCGACAAACAGCGCACCCAGCCAGAGCGCGCGATGCGATATTCTGCTATGTCCCGAGGTCTGATCCATGCCCCGCGCTAGCCCGCGCGGATGATCGCAATATGGCACGGCCGGGGCATTTTGCGGCCCCGCCCTCAGAGGCCCAGCTTGTCGCGCATGAACGCGAGCGCCACCGACAACCCGTCGGGTGCGATGCCATGCGCGGTGCCCTTCATGATATGGGCATAGACGTCCTTCCAGCCCGCCTCCTGCAAGGCCTCGGCGGCCTCCGGCAACGATTGCACCCGCACCACGTCATCGGCATCGCCATGCACCAGCAGGACCGGCGGGCGGCTGCGGGTCTCGTCGGCCAGCAGTTCCGGCGACAGCAAGCGGCCGGAAAACGCCACGATCCCCGCCACCTCGTCCTCGCGGCGCGGTGCCACATGCAGCGCCATCATCGTGCCCTGTGAAAAGCCGAACAGCACCACCTGTTCGGGCAGCAGGTCTTCATCGACCATCAGCGCATCGAGAAACGCATCGAGATCCTGCGCCGCCGCGATCAATCCGCGCTCGGCCTCTTCCTCGCTGGAATTGTCGATCCACGGGATCGGAAACCATTGCAGCCCCATCGGCATGCCCGGAATGCTCTCCGGCGCGTCAGGTGCCACGAATAGCGTATCGGGCAGATGCTCGCCCAACGGGTCCGCCAACCCCAGCAAATCCGCGCCATTGGCCCCGTAGCCGTGCAAAAACACCACCGCCGATCGGGTCTCGCCCGACACGGGCTCCCTGCGGCCTGCCGTCAATACCCGTGTCATCTGATCCCTTCCCTGTCCTTGGCTACCCGGTAATAGGCCCAGAGCAGCCGCGCCGCAACCGACCGCCACGGCGACCACGCAAGCGACATCTCGCGAAAGGCGCGCGGGCGTGGCCGCTCCGGCAAATCGTAGAGAATGCGCGCCGCCTCCTGCAACGCCAGATCGCCCGGCGCGAAGACATCCGCCCGCCCGAGGCTGAACATCGCGTAAATTTCCGCCGTCCACACACCGATGCCCGAAACTTCCGTCAGCGTGGCGATCACCTCGTCATCCGGCGCATCGCGCAACGCGGCATAGTCGATCTCGGCCTCTGCCAGCGCCCGGGCATAGCGCGCCTTCTGACGGCTCAGCCCCACGGCGCGCAGATCGTCGTCGCTGACGGCGCGAATCGTCTGCGGATCGGCATAGCCCGCCGCCTCGACCCGGCCCCAGATCGCATTCGCGGAGGCGACGCTGACCTGCTGGCTGACGATCGCACTCAACAGCCGGGTAAACCCGTCCTTGCTGCGCCGCAGAGGCAAGGCCCCGGTCTGCGCATAGGCCTGCGCCATGCGCGGGCAGACGCGTGCGAGATGCGCCGCCCCTTCGGCCACGTCGTCATGGGTTTCGATGATGCGTCCTGTCATGCCCGCGATCATAGGCCGCTTGCGGCAAAACCCAAGGGGGTGCGGACGCAATCGCGCTTGCACCTCTCCGGCCCCGGGTCTAGCAAGCTGTCCATGACCGACGCCACCCTGCATATCGACGACAGTCGCGCCAAGCGCAACGTGGCCGTTCTGGTGGCGGCACAGGCGATCCTTGGCGCGCAGATGCCGATGATCTTCGTGGTTGGCGGCCTCGCCGGGCAATCGCTGGCCTCGAATGTCTGTTTCGCCACGCTGCCGATTTCGCTGATCGTGCTGGGCTCGATGCTCTCGGCCACGCCGGTGTCGCATATGATGCAGCGCTATGGCCGTCGCGCGGGCTTCATGATCGGGGCGCTTGCGGGGGCAATCGGCGGGCTTGTCGGGGCCTATGGCCTCTACGTGGCGTCCTTCCCGATCTTTCTGGCGGGCAGCTTCATCACCGGCACCTACATGTCGGCGCAGGGCTTTTACCGCTTCGCCGCCGCCGATACCGCCAGCGAGACCTTCCGCCCCAAGGCGATTTCCTATGTCATGGCCGGGGGCCTTCTGAGCGCCATCATCGGGCCACAGCTGGTCAAACTCACGTCGCAGGCGATGGTGATCCCGTTCTTCGGCACCTATCTGGCGGTGATCGCACTCAATCTTGTGGGGGCGTTCCTGTTCCTGCTGCTCGACATCCCCAAGCCGCCGATCCCGTCGGAGGACGCACCGCGCGGGCGCTCGCGCATGGAATTGCTGAAGACCCCGCGCATCGCGGTGGCGGTGATCTGCGCGATGGTCTCCTACGCGCTGATGAACCTGGTGATGACCTCGACGCCGCTTGCCGTGGTGGGCTGCGGCTTTGACGAGGGCAACGCGGCCGATATCGTCACCGCGCATGTTCTGGCGATGTATATCCCGTCGTTCTTCACCGGCCACCTGATCGTGCGCTTCGGGGTGGAAAAGATCGTCGCCACCGGGCTGATCATCCTTGCCGGTGCGGGCGCGGTGGCGCTCTCGGGGGTGGAGCTGGAGCATTTCTTCGTGGCGCTGATCCTGCTCGGTCTGGGCTGGAATTTCGGCTTCATCGGCGCGACCACGATGCTGGCGGGGGCCCATGCCCCGCATGAGCGCGGGCGCATGCAGGGGCTCAACGACCTGCTGGTCTTTGGCGGGGTGACCTTTGCCTCGCTCGCCTCGGGCGGGCTGATGAACTGCTCGGGCAGCTCCGCGCAGGCGGGCTGGACCGCGGTCAACCTCGCCATGGCCCCCTTCCTGATGCTGGCGGGGGCGGCGCTGATCTGGCTGGTGATGCGCCCGCGCACGGCGTGATCGCTGGCGTCAGCCGGGCTTTTTGAGTATTTTCGCCATAAAGAAACAGCAAGGGGGCGCCATGATTTCCGAGGTCTTGCAAAGTTATCGCCGCCTGCCGCTTTGGGTTCAGGCCTGGGTGTCATTCATCCTCGTGCCGGTAAATGCCGCGTCATTGGCCTTTCTGTCCGAGCCTTTTGGCCTCTGGATCGCGGCGCTGGCGGTGGGGGCGATGCTGCTCAACGGCCTGATCATGCTGGTCGAGCGCGGCTTTTCCAAGCTGATGGCGCTGCCGCATGTGCTGATCTGGACGCCGATGCTGGGGCTGGTGCTATGGCTGCTGGCGCAGGACATCGCGCCTGCCTACCGGGTTTATCTGCTGATCCTGCTGGCGGTCGATGCGGTCTCGCTGGTCTTTGACGTGATCGACACCCGCAAATGGCTGTCAGGCGACCGCAAGATCGCCTGACGCAGGCGTTTCAGCCCAGCTTGCGCAGCCGCGCGAAGAGGCTGGAGGTGTCCCAGCGTCCGCCGCCCATTTTCTGGACGTCCTTGTAGAACTGATCGACCAGGGCCGTGACCGGCAGGCTCGCGCCGGTCTCGTCGGCGGTCGACAGGCAAATGCCCAGATCCTTGCGCATCCAGTCGACGGCAAAGCCATGCTCCCACTTGTCATCCAGCATGGTCTCGTAGCGATTGTTCATCTGCCACGAGCCGGCGGCCCCCTGGCTGATCACCTCGACCACCGCGCGCCCGTCTAGCCCCGCCTTCTCGGCGAAATGCAGCGCCTCGGAAAGGCCCTGCACCAGCCCCGCGATGGCAATCTGGTTGCACATCTTGGTCATCTGCCCGGCCCCGCTCTCGCCGATGCGGCGGCAGAGCTTGGCATAGGTGGTCATGATCGGCTCGGCGGCATCATAAGCCGCCTGATCTCCGCCGCACATGATCGACAGCTGGCCGTTCTCGGCCCCCGCCTGTCCGCCCGACACCGGCGCGTCGACGAATTGCTGTCCACCGGCGCGGGCACCGGCATAAAGCTCTGCCGTGACCTTGGACGATACCGTGGTGTGATCGACAAAGATCGCGCCCTCATCCATCCCGGCAAAGGCCCCGTCGCCACCCAGGCAGACGCTGCGCAGGTCGTCGTCATTGCCGACGCAGGCCATCACGAACTCGGCCCCTTCGGCGGCCTCGCGCGGGGTCGGCGCGTGCCGCCCGCCATGCTGCGACGCCCATTTTTCGGCCTTTGACGCGGTGCGATTATAGACACAGACATCATGGCCCGCCGCCTGCAGATGCCCCGCCATCGGATAGCCCATGACGCCCAATCCCAGAAATGCCAGCTTTGCCATTCTTCTCTCCTCCTGATCGCGTGTTGCCATTGTCTCACGGGGGATTTCTGACTATCCCAGCAGGAGATGCAAGCAGAAACCCGGATAAGGCGACCCCTGTGGCGGTGATGATCAAATGGCTCTTGCGCGTGGCCGGCGCGGTGGTGGTGCTGTCGCTTCTGGCGCTTCTTGCCACCTATATGCTGCTGTCACGCTCGCTCCCGGACTATGACAAGCGGCTCGCCGTGCGCGGGCTGGACGCGCCGCTCGAGATCGTGCGCGACAACGCCAATGTGCCGCATATTTTCGGCACCAGCGACAGGGATGTCTTCTTTGGCCTCGGATATGCCCATGCGCAGGACCGGCTGTGGCAGATGATGACCATGCGGCGCACCGTGCAGGGGCGCCTCTCGGAGGTATTCGGCACCCGCACCGTCAAGATCGACAGCACGCTGCGGCGCTTCGATCTCTACAACCTCGCGCGGCAATCGGTGGCGGCGCAGGACGCGGAAACGCTGGCCGCGCTCAAGGCTTATTCCGATGGCGTCAACGCCCGGATCACCGAGATCAATCAGGACGCACTGGGCCGCGGCGCGCCCGAGCAGTTCATCTTCAACGCCCCGATCGCACCCTGGCAGCCCGCCGATTCGATCGCCATGATCAAGCTGATGGCCGTGCAACTCTCGGGGCATCTCGATAACGAAGTAACCTTCGCACGCGCCTCGCTCGCGCTCGACGATCCCGCGCGGCTCGACGACATCATGCCGCTCGCCCCGGGCAGCGGCATCGCCACGCTGCCGGAATATGCCAGCCTCTTCCCGGATGCCGCGTTTCGCCATGCAGCGGCAGAGACGGACCTGACCGGCGATCCGCTCTCACCCTTCAAGCGGCGCGCCTTTGCCGGGGCCTCGAACGCCTTTGCGGCCGCGCCCTCGCGCTCGGCGGCGGGCGGCACGCTGATGGCCAATGATCCGCATCTTGGCTTTTCGGCGCCGAATATCTGGTATCTGGCCCGGATGGAGCTGCAATCGGGCGGCGTGATCGGCGGCACCATCCCCGGCATCCCGGTCATCCTGACCGGGCGCAGCGCGCGGCTGGGATGGGGGGTAACCTCGTCCTATCTCGACGATCAGGACGTGTTCATCGAGGAACTGAACCCCGACAACACCGACCAGTACCGCACGCCCGACGGCTGGAAGAGCTTTCGTACCACCCGCTCGATCATCGAGATCAAGGATGCCGATCCGGTCACCCTCACCCTGCGCTGGACCGACAATGGCCCGGTCCTGCCCGGCAGTCACTACAACCTTTCAGAGGTGACACCGCCCGGTCACGTGGCCTCGGTCGCCTGGACCGCACTCAGCGGCGAGGACACGACGATGACCTCGGCGATGGGCCTGATGCGCGCGCAGACCGTGCAAGACGCGATCGACATCAGCCGAGGCTTTATCGCGCCCTCGCAGAACCTCACGCTGGTCGGTCAGGACACCATCGCCATGCGCCTGATCGGTGCCATGCCCCGCCGCAGCGCCCGGCACGAGAGCGAGGGGCGCATGCCCTCGCGCGGCTGGCTGCCGGAGAACCGCTGGCAGGGCATGCTGCCCTTCGCCGCCAATCCTGAATTCATCGCCCCCAAGGGCGGCATCCTCGGCAATACCAACAACAAGGTGGTGGATCGCCCGTTCCCGATGCATGTCAGCCATCTGTGGGGCGACACGCAGCGGGTGCACCGCTGGCGCCGCCTGATGCAGAGCCGCGAGGTCCATACCCGCGACAGCTTCATCGAGGCACAGCTCGATACCGTGAGCTTCACCGCCCGCTCGATCCTGCCACTGATCGGGGCCGATCTGTGGTTCACCGGCGAGGCCGCCCCCGAAGGCACGCCCGAACGCCTGCGCCAGCGCGCGCTCACCATGCTTGCCGACTGGAACGGCGAGATGAACGAGCACCTGCCCGAGCCGCTGATCTACGCCGCCTGGATGCGGGCGCTGATGGACCGGCTCATCCGCGACGACCTCGGGCCGCTGTCGCGTGACTTCGACCATCCTGACCCGGTCTTTATCGAGCGCGTCTTCCGCGACGTGGACGGGGCCGCCGAATGGTGCAACGTCAAGCAGTCAGCGGCACAAGAGACCTGCGCCGACATCTCGCGCATGGCGCTCGACGATGCGCTGATCTGGATCGAGGAACGCTACGGCACCTCGCTCGAAAGCCTGCGATGGGGCGACGCACATCAGGCGACACATGACCATCAGGTGCTGGGCGAGGTGCCGCTCTTGCGCTATTTCGTGAATATCCGGCAATCGACCTCGGGCGGCGACAACACGCTCCTGCGCGGGCGCACGCGCGGCGGTGACGGGCCCGATCCGTTCCACAACGTGCATGGCGCAGGCTTTCGCGGGGTCTATGATTTCGCCGATCCCGACAGCAGCGTGTTCATCATCGCCACCGGGCAGTCCGGCCATTTCCTCAGCCGCCATTACGACGATCTGGCGCAACTCTGGAGGCGCGGAGAATATGTCCCGATGTCTCTCGATCCCGATCTGGCGCGCGCCGCATCCGTGGGGGTGACGGTGCTGGAGCCGACGGCCGAATAGCCGCGGCTCAGGCGTTCGTTTTCTGCGGCATGGTCCGATAGACCAGCGCCGCGTCATCACGCGTGGCATGGGCATCGGCACTGGCCTGTAAGACGCCGTGATGGGGCGATTTCACGCAGACCGGGTCAGTCGCATTCGGATCGCCCAGGATCGCCATCGCCTGACAGCGGCAACCGCCAAAGTCGATCTCCTTGCGCTCGCAGCTCTTGCACGGCTCCTGCATCCAGTCGGTGCCGCGATAGGCATTGAAGGCCGCGCCCTCGTACCAGATTTCCCGCAGGGGCCGCTCGCTCAAGTTGTCAAAGCTCAGATGCGGGATGCTCTGGGCCGCGTGGCAGGGCAACACCTGCCCGTCGGGAATGACGTTCAGGCCGCTGCTGCCCCAGCCGCCCATGCAGCGCTTGGGCAGATCCTCGTGATAATCGGCGGGCACATAGTCGATCACCAGCCGCCCCTTGAGACGCGCCCGCGCCTCGGCCACCAGCCGTGTCGCCTCGCGCGCCTGCTCGCGCGTCGGCATCAGCGCGTCGCGGTTTTCCAGCGCCCAGCCGTGGAATTGCACCGTCGCCACCTCGATCCGGCGCGCGCCCATCTCCTCGGCCATCTCGATGGCGCGCGGCAATTGATGCAGGTTGCGCCGATGCAGCACCGCGTTCAGCGTCAGCGGAAAGCCGATCGCGCCGATCCATTCGGCGACCTGCATCTTGCGGGCAAAGCCACCGCGATAGCCGCCGATCTCGTCGGCCATGGCCGGGTCGGTGCCCTGCAACGAGAGCTGCACATGATCCAGCCCCGCCTCGTCCAGCTCGCGCAGCCGCCGCTCGGTCAGGCCGATCCCCGAGGTGATGAGATTGGTATAAAGCCCCGCCTCGCGCGCCCCCGCGATCAGTTCGGTGAGATCGCGGCGCGACGCGGGCTCGCCCCCCGACAGGTGCAGTTGCAGCACCCCCAGATCCGCCGCCTGCCGGAACACATCCACCCATGTCGCGGTGTCCAATTCGCGCTCCTGCCGGGTCAGCTCCAGCGGGTTCGAGCAATAGGGGCACGACAGCGGACAGCGATGCGTCAGCTCGGCCAGCATGGCGATGGGCGGATTGATTTGGGTCATGCAGTCACGTCCAGAAACCGACGGTCGCGCAAGGCCGAGAGAAACCCGGCGCTGTCTTGGGCGATCTGCTCGGGCGGGGCCTCGTATTTCTCGGCCAGCATCTGCGTGATCTCTCCGAAACTGCGCTGCCCGTCAACCTCTGACAGGATCGCATGCCCGACCGCATCCAGCGTCAGCGCCCGCTCGGGGGCCAGCAGCACCCAAGTCTCACGTACCCGGTCGAAATGCAGCCGCACGCCACGCGGCAGGGCGGGGATATCGGCAGGTTTCATCATGATGCCCTCTGCATCAGCAGCCCCTCACCCGGCTGCCACGCGCCGGGCGGAATGCGGGCGGGGTCCACATAGGCCCCGTAAAGCGCATCCAACTGCGACCACAGCACATCGGTCTTGAAGATCAGCGCGGCGGCGGCGGCATCCTGTTTCTCGGCGGTATCGGCATGATCCAGCACCCATTGCAACCCGAACGCCACATCCTTGGGTGCCTCCTTCAACCGATTGCGGAAATAGGACAGCGAACTGTCATCGGCGAACTCGTAATTCTGCAACAGCCCCTCGATGCGCTGCGCATGGATCTTGGGCGCAAAAAGCTCGGTCAGCGAGGCGGCGACCGCCTCCAGCAGGGTCTTGTCGCGCACAAACCGCACATAGGCATCGACGGCAAAGCGCGTGGCGGGCAACACCCCCTTGCACGCGGCCACGTAATCGGGGTCGAGCCCGACCGCCTCGGCCAGCCGCAACCAGCGGCGGATACCGCCTTCGTTGGTTTCGGTGCCGTCATGATCCTCGATCCGCGAACGCCAGATGCGCCGCAGGTCGGGGTCTTCGACCCGGCTCATGAAGGCCGCGTCCTTCATCGGGATCGAATGCTGATAATAATACCGGTTGATCACCCAGGCGCGCACCTGATCGGGCGTGCAGTCACCCCCGTGCAACATCCCGTGAAACGGGTGCCGGTCGTGATACCGCTCCGCCCCGATCTGCCGCAGCCGTGCCTCGAACTCCTGTTTCGACGGGGTCATGCCGTGATCTCCATTCCATCCTGCCCGATGATCCATTCCGCCGCCTCGGCCTCGGCGCGCTCACTCGATCCGGGGCGCAGAACGGGGTTGGTGTTGTTCATGTGCACAAAGACCTTCTGCCCGATGGTAAGCCCGGTGAAGGCGGCGATCGAGCCGTCCGCTCCGCTCATCGACATATGGCCCATGCGCTTGCCGGTCTTCTCGCCCAGCCCCGCGCGCTGCATCTCGTCGTCGCGCCAGAGCGTGCCGTCGAAAAACACCGCATCCGCGCCTTCCAGCCGCTCGGCCAGCGTGTCGCTCAACATTGCGCAGCCGGGAATGTAGTAAACCCGCGTCTCGCCCGCGCATAACTCGACCCCAACGGTCTGCTCGCCCACCAGATCGGTCTGCACCTCGCCCGCCTCCATATAGAGCGGCACCTTGCCCGGCACGGCAAACAGCGTTGCCTCCAGCCCCGGAACCAGATCAAAAGGCGTATCCAGCGCAATCGCCGCCCGGTCCACGACCGAACGGTTCAGCGCGTCGAAAATCGGGTTGGCGTCCAGCACCTCGTGAATGCCCGGCGTCGCAAAAAGCGTGAACGCCTGCATCTCGCGCAGCGTCAGCAGGCCTGCCACGTGATCAATGTCACCATTGGTCAAAAGCACGGACGCAAGGGACAGCTCGCGCAGCCCACTTGGATGGAGAGACGGGGCACGCGCAAGCTGCTCCCGGATATCAGGAGAGGCGTTGAGAATTGCCCAAGTCGCACCATCTGACGTCACGGCCAGTGACGACTGCGTCTGAGCGGGGATGTCCCCCGCTCGCGCGAGGTTACAGTTGGGACAGCCGCAATTCCATTGCGGCAGGCCGCCACCGGCAGCCGCCCCGAGTATGCGCGCGCGGAAAGTCATCGTCATTCCGCGCGCCCAGGATCAGAACAGTACTTCGCGGTCGTCTTCGAATTCCGGGCCGTACATGTTGATTTCCATGCCGCACTCGATTTCGCGGAGCGTGGGTTTGGTCCATGCCATGACAAGGGTCCTCCTCATTTATGTGTCGTTTTGACAGCTCAAGACTGCCAGATCACTCGTAGTCGGGCGACTCTTATTTTATAAGAGATATGCAGACTTTGGTCTGCATCAAGGGGTAATCAGGCGCGGCGCGACCCCATCCAGACAAAAGCCTTTGCTGCGTATGGTCTTGATCTCGAACCCGAAATCGCCCTCAGCCAGCTTGCGCCGCAGATAGCCGATATAGACATCCACCACGTTTTCACTGGCCGACCCCTCGGCCGCCCAGAGCGCGTCAAAGATCGCGTGGCGCGGCTGTGGCGTGCCGCCATGGTCGATGAGCAGCGCCAAAAGCGCATATTCCCGTTCCGTCAGCGTCACCGCATCCCCGCCCCGGCACAGCACCCGCTCGCGCGGGCAGAGCGTGGCCGCCACGGGATGGCGATGATCGGCGCGCGATTCCTGAACCCGCAACCGCGCCACCAACTCGTCAAACGAAAACGGCTTGACCACATAGTCATCCGCCCCCGCCTCCAGCCCCGCCGCGCGGTCCTCTACGTCCGACAGCGCCGAGAGCATCAGAATCGGCAGGGTCAGGCCCCTCTCACGCGCCTCGCGCACCAGCGCAAGCCCGCTATCGGTGCCCAGCATCACATCGACGATGGCACAGGAAAACCGCCCCCGCTCCAGCCGCGCCAAGGCCCGGCCCGCGCGGTTCTCGGCCTCGGCCTCATAGCCGTGCAGCGCCAGCCCCCGCATCAGGGCCGAGGTGATTTCCGGGTCATCCTCGACGATCAACAACTGTTTGCTCATGGGGCCAGAGCCTAACCCGTTCCGCGCGGCAGGCGAACCGATATCTTGGTACCGGGTGCATCACCAATCGCGGCCTCGCGCGGCACCGGGCTGAGCAACGCGATCTGTCCGCCCTGCGCCTCGACCACCCATTTCGCCAGCGCGAGGCCAATGCCAAATCCCTGCCCGCGCCCACGCCCCGCCTGCTCGAACCGCTCGAACACGCGCGCCTGCGCATCGGGCGCAATACCGGGGCCATTATCCGTCAGCGAAAGGCCCGCACCCTGCGCGTCCACCTCCGCCGCAAGCCGCAGCGCACCGCCCTCGCGGGCGTGGGCGATCGCGTTGCGCACCAGCCCGACGATCACTTGCCGCGCCCAGTTGGGATCGCAGGTGACACTCACCGCCGGTATCTCCGCAACCTCAAGGCTCAGCCCCGCCGTGTCGATTTCCGCCTGCACCTCCTCGACCGCCTCCGCCGCGATCCGCTCCAGCGGCACCACGACGGGATCAAGCGCCAGTTGCCCGGTCTCCGACCGCGCCACCCGCAACAGGTCGTCGATCCGCCGGTTGAGCCGCGCCGCGCGCGCCTCGATGGTGGCAAAGGCCTGCGCCGCGCCCTCCCCACCCTGCCGCCCGATCTGCGCCTCCATCAGGATCACCGTCAGCGGCGTGCGCAACTCATGGCTGATATCGGCAAAGAACCGGCGGCGGTTCTCGTCGATCTCCTCCAGCCGGGTATTGGCCGCGCGCAACGCCTCGGTGCGCTGCGCGATGGTCTCGTTCAGCCGGTCCCACTCCGCCTGCACCGCGTCCCGCCGCTCGGCCAATGCCCGCGCCATGCGGTCCGTCTCAGCGTAAAGCAGCCCAATCTCGTCGCGCCCGCCCCCCGGCAGCGCGACCGCGAAATTCTCCTGCCCGATCTCGCGCGCCGCCCGGCGCAGCCGGTCGAGACGCCGAAATTGCGGGCGGATCAGCAACAGATAGAACCCGGCCACCAGCAAAAGGCTCACGATGCCGGTGGCAATCGCGATCCGGCTCAGCCGCGCACGCAGGCGCTCGATTCCGGCCAGCACCTCGTTGCGCAGGATGATCTCGGTATTGACCGCCTGATTGAGCAGCGGATCAAAGCCGCTCGCGAAACTGTCGATATAGGCGCGCAGCCGGTCACGGTCGCGCTCGGGCCCGCGCAGCGCCCGCAGCGTGTTTTCCAGCAGCGCCTCCATCCGCGCCAGCCCCAGCGATTGCGTCGCCTGCCGCGATTGCGCGTCTAACCCCAGTGCGCGCGCTTCCTCCACCGCCTTTTCCAGATCGGATCGCAGCAGGGTAAATGTCCGGGCAATCGCCGCCGACACCGGCTCCAGCCGGTCGGCGCGCACCTCGGGCGGCCGTTCGGTCTGCACCGTCTCGGTCGCAATGACGATGAATGTCGACGCCTCACGCGACAGGGTCGAATAGCGCGCAATCCGCGTCTCGGTCGCCAGCGCCGCCTCCAGCCGGTCGGCAACCCGCGTCATCCCCAGATAGAGGATCGCCGCCAGCACCAGCGTGACCCCGCCCAGCAGCGCCGCGCCGATCCCCAGTTTCGCCTTGAGCGATTCGGTCTGTTTCAGACGCACCCGCACCTCCTCATCATGCCGGAAAATCCGGCTTGCGGCGCGCAAAAGCAACAGATTTGCGCCGATCCGCGTCTCGGGGCGTGCAATCACGGCACGCTCCGCTACACTGAGCCGAGGGAGGATGGACGCAAGCGAGAAAGGACGCCGCATGATCCAGTTGCTCTTTGTCACCTGCATGGCCGCCGCCCCGGCGCAATGCCAGGACCACCGCCTCATCCTCGGCGACATGTCCCCCGCCGCCTGCCTGCGCGCGGCCCAACCCGAACTCGCCCGCTGGATGGAAAGCCACCCCGACCTGCGCATCCGCCGCTGGCGCTGCAGCCGCCTGTCCTGAACCGCTCACCCCTTGCGCTTCATCAGCGCACGCGACGGATCATAGGCCCAGAGAGCGACCGCCCCCAGCAACACGGTCGATCCCACGACCCAGGCCAGCGCCTGCCAGTTCATCTGCAAGTAAAGCAGGAAGCGGATCAACTCGACCACATGGGTGAACGGGTTGAACGCGCAGATATCGTGCAACAGCTCCGAACTTTCGCGCATCTTCCACAGCGGATAAAGCGCCGAAGACAGGAAAAACATTGGGAAGATGACGAAATTCATCACCCCCGCGAAATTCTCCAGCTGCTTGATGAAACTCGACAACACCAGCCCAAGCGCACCCAGCATCAGCCCGCCCAGGATCAGCCCCGGCAACACCGCCACATAGCCCCAGACAGGCATGGTGATCTCGAACAGCGCCGCAATCCCGAGAAACGCATAGACCTGCAAAACCGAGATCAGCGTCGCCCCGAACAGCCGGCAAAACAGCAGCCAGCCACGCGGATAGGGGCTGGTGAGCAACAGCCGCATCGACCCCATCTCGCGGTCATAGACCAGGCTCAATGAGCTTTGCATGCCGTTGAACAGCAGCACCATCGCGCAGAGCCCCGGCACGATATAGGTCTCGTAGGTGATATAGGTCTGATAGGGCGGGATGATCGACAGTCCAAGCGCGGCCCGAAACCCCGCCGCAAAGACCAGAAGCCACACCAATGGCCGAACCAACGCCGCCAGAAACCGCTCGCGCTGATGCACGAAGCGCAGGAATTCGCGGCCCATGATCGCCCGCGCGACGCCCCATAGCCCGCTCATGCCACCACCTCCGTCCGGCTCAGGAACCAGTCCGACAGCGGCATCTCTCCGCGAATATCCCGGCTCACACCATCCGCCAGAATACGGCCCCGATGCAGCACCAGCAGGTGATCGCCGTCGCGGACCTCGTCCGTCAGATGCGTCGTCCACAGCACGCACAGCCCGTCACGCGCCAGATCATGCACATGCCCCACGATCGCGGCCCGCGCGGCGGCATCGAGGCCCACGGTCGGCTCATCCAGCAACAGAACGCGCGGCCGGTGCAACAGCGCCCGCGCCAGTTCCATCCGCCGCCGGTGCCCACCATTGAGATCCGCCGCCTTCTCCCCTGCCCGCTCGGCCATGCCCAGCCGGTCGAGCGCGGCGTCAATCCGCCCGTCCAGCCCCTTGCGCGGCAGCCCGTGCAGCGCCGCGAAATAACGCATATTCTGCCGCACCGTCAGGTTCAGATCGAGCGTCGGCTGCTGAAACACCACCCCCAGATGCGCCAGCGCCCGGCGCGGCGCGCGCGCCATGTCGTGGCCCGCCACCACCACCTGCCCCTCGGGCGACACCAGCAATCGCGTCAGCAGCGAGACCAGCGTCGACTTGCCGGCCCCGTTGGGACCAAGCAGCGCGCAGAACGTCGCCTTGGGCAAGGCAAAGGACACCTTGTCCAGCGCCTGTTTCGCGCCATAGCGAAAACTCAGATCGCGCACCTCAAGCTCTGCCATCGCATTCCTCTCCTACCCCGTCGCACCCTGCCCCGTCCGGCGCGTGGCAACAAGCCCGCCCGCGCCTCATGGCCCGGCCCCGTCACGCAACACCGCCGGTTGCCCCGCCAGATGCATGATCCGGCTTGCCAGCCGCTCGGCCTCGGCGCGGGCATGGGTGACAAGCAGCGTGGCGGGCCGCGTCTCGGCGATCAGCCGCTCGGCCAGCGCCAGCATCTCCTCTCCGGTGGCCGCATCCAGCGACACAAACGGCTCATCCATGATCAGCAATTCAGGCCGCCCGGCAAAGGCCCGCGCAAGGCTCAACCGGCGCTGTTGCCCCAGCGACAATTGCCCCGGAAACGCAGCACCCCGGTCGCCCAACCCGACCTTGTCCAGCATCGCCTGCGCCTCGTCCGCGCCCAATGCCGGATGCACGATCCGCAGATTATCCAGCGCCGACCGCCACGGCAGCAGCGTCGGGTCCTGAAACACCATCGCCCGCCGCGCAGGGCCGCGCACATGGCCGGTGTAATCCTCGTCCACCCCTGCCACGATCCGCAGCAAGGTCGATTTCCCCACCCCCGACGGCCCGAGGATCGCCAGCACCTCACCGGGCGCAACCGTAAAGGCCACCTGCCCCAGCACCTGCACCCCTCCGAACCGCTTGTCCTCGACCAAAACCTCGATCATGCCGCCCGCCAGCGCCGCACGCGCCGCTCCCAGGGTTGCAGGATGCGCCACTCCACCACCAGCATCACCGCGATGAAGGACAGCGCATAGACCAGCACCATGCCCACATCGAAGAGCTGAAAATGCATGTGAATCTGAAAGCCCACGCCCGAGGACCGGCCAAGGAATTCCACCACCAGCACGATCTTCCAGATAAGCGCCACGCCCGACCGCGCCGCCCCCGCGATGAACGGCGCCAGTTGCGGCAGCACCACATGGCGCAATCGCGCGCCCCGCGGCATCGCATAGACCCGCGCCATCGCATCGAGATCGGGGCTCAGCGCCCGCGCCCCCTCGCGCAGAACGATGGCCACGTTGGGGATCTTGTTCAGGCTCACGGCGAGGATCGCCGCCACCTCAGTCAGCCCGATCCACAGGTAGCACAGCACGATAAGCACCAACGCGGGCAGGTTCAGGAACACCACCAGCCACGGATCGAGCCAGCGATCGAGCCTCTCCGACCGCCCCATCGCCAGCCCCAACGCCACACCAATCGACATCGCCAGCACAAAGGCACAGGCCACTCGCCACAGCGTCATTCCCAGATGATATAGCAGATCGCCCGACCGCAACTCAGCCCAGAACGGTGCCGCCAACTGCCACGGCGCGGGCAAAAGCTGCGGATCGCGCGTCAGCAGCGCGGCCACCGCCCAGACCCCCAGCAGCCCCGCCAGCGACAGGGCGGGCACCGCGCGGCTCTGCGCGGTCTCGCTCATTCGATCTCTGCAAACAGGCCAGGCGGCAGCCGCGCCGCATCGCCCACCAGATCTCGCCCGCCCAGCTCGTGCATCAGCGCGAACATCGCCCGCGCACCCGCAGGATCAACCGGCCCGCGCGGCGGCACCCCGGCCAGCCAATCGGCCTGCAACTGCGCGAATTGCGCCTCCGATTGCGGGGCGATCAGCGGGCGCAACGCCCCCCACGCCGCCTCCGACCGGCCCAGAACATCCTTGGCCGCGCGGCTCGCGTCATAAAACGCCTGCGCCAGCCCCGGATGCTCGGCCAGCATCCCCTCGCGCATGTAATAGCCCAAAAGCGGCGTCGCCGGATCAAGGCCCAGCGCCTCTGCCGCCGTGCCCACCGAGATCAGTTCCCGCATCCCCTCGGCCTTCATCCGCGCCAGAAAATGCCAGTAATTGATCGCCCCCGCATACTCCGCCCGCAGCGCGGATTTGTAGATCAGCGGCGGCGCGCCATAAACCTGTTCGGTCTCGCCCTCCAGATCAATGCCATGCTGCGCCCGCGCATAGGCACGCAGGATCAGCCATGATTTATCGAGCGGCCCGCCCGCGATCCCGATCTTGCCGCCGCGCAGATCGGCAAGGCTCTGCGCGGTACTGCCGTCGGGCACCACCACGCCGCCCACCGCGCGCGAATAGGGGATAAAGACGTAATCGCGCCCCGCCGCCCGCTGCCGCGCCAGCCAGATCATGTCAGCCACCGCCAGATCGGCGGCCCCGCCCTGCACCGCCAGATGCGTGGCGGCGGTATCGGCATAGGGCTGCACCTCCAGCCGGAAGCCATGCGCACGGTCCAACCCCTCGCGCAGGATGGTCTGCAATTCCCAGTTCACCGTGCCGACCTTCAGCACGGCGGCCCGGATCACCGGCAGATCATCGGCCAGCACCGGCCCCGCGCAACCCAGCCCCAGCACGAGGAGAAGGCGCGGGATGATCCCGCGCCCCGCCCGCCATAGCCTGGCAAATGATGGTCGCAAAAGGCCCCGCCTCCGTTACTGAATGGTAAACGTCACCATCTGGCTTTCGCCGGTCGAGCCCGGGATGCGCAGCACATGCCGCCCCGGCTTGATCGCGATAAAGGAAAATTCCAGCGTGCCGCCGTCGTCGAATTCGAAACTGTCCACCGCCATCGGGCGGATCTCGATATCGTTGATCACGATCTCGTCCATCCAGATCGCGCGAAAGAAATCCGGCCCCGACAGCGCCAGCTCGGCAGAGCCGTCCGAGGTGATCTCCATCTCGTAATAGGCCCCGGATTCCAGCGTGCGATCCTCACCCAGCGGCACACCCGAGCCGAGCGTCAGCTCGATCACCTCGCCCCGGTTGCACTTGGCCAAGAGCCCGGCAAAGCCGAAATCATCACACAACGGCGCGGCAGCCACAGGGGCACCCACGATACCGAAGCAAAAGGCGGTCACAAGTCGTTTCATTGTCAGTCTCCCTTTTTATCACTCAATTTTCGTCAGTCGATGATCGCCACGCCCCAGGGCGCCTGTCCCACCTCCACCGACCGGATCGCCTTTTCGGCGGCCACGTCGATCACGGTGATGTCGTTGGAATTGCCGTTGGTGCTCAGCAGGTATTTCTGGTCCGGCGTGAAATCGAGCTGCCAGACGCGCTGCCCCACGAGGATGTAATCCAGCACCTCCAGGCTCTCGCCATCCACGACCGCCACCCGGTTCGCAGGCCCGAGCGCGACAAAGACGCGGCTGCCATCTTCTGTCACCTTCACGCCCACCGGTTGCAGCCATTCGGGCTGCACATTTGGCACCTCAAAGGTGAGCTTGCCCACCACCGTCGGCGCGCCATCCTCGGCGATATCCATCACCGTGACGGTGCCGCCGATCTCCGACGACACGTAAAGCCGGGTGCCATCCGCCGTGTATTGCGCGTAGCGCGGGCGCTGATCGACCAGCACGTTATACTTGATCTCGTAATCCTCGGTGGAGATGAAATGCGCCATGTTGGTGGTCTCGGACGTGTTGACCACGAATTTGCCATCCGGGCTGATCCCCATCCCCTCGGGCTCCACGCCCACCGGCACCTCGGCCAGCACCTCGCGCGTGTCGGTATCGGTCACGGTGACAAGGTTGTCATCCTCGTTCGCGATATAGAGCCTCTTGCCGCTTTTCTCGATGGTAAACAGCTCCGGGTCGGGCCCCGACGGCAGGCTCGGCAATTCCTCGTAGGTCTCGGTGTCGAACACCCGCACCAGATTGTCATCCGACGCGCAGACATAGAGCTTCTTGCCATCCGGGCTGACGATGATGCCGCGCGGGCGGTTGCCGCCATCAAACTCGGTCAGCACCTCCCATGTGTCGGTATCCACGACCGTGATCGTGTTGCCCCGCTCGTTCGATATGAACGCCTTGCCGGCCAGCGCGGGCGAGAGGCTGAGCGCAACAAGCGCCGTTGAGAGTAGCAGCGTTTTCATACCTGTCTCCGTTCAGTTAAAGGCTGTGCATTGAGATTCGGGCTGATCCAGCCCCATCGTGTCGAGCGGCGAGCGTTGATGCAGAAAGCCCTCCTGCGGGCTGACGCTCACGGTGATGCGCCCATCGTAAAGCAGGATGGGTTGCCGCATCTGCCCGTTCCATTGGCGAAACGTCACCTTCTGCCCCTTGAACGCCGCCAGTTCAAAGGCGTCCGACAGCGCGTAGTCGCGGATCACCTCCGGCTCGGCGGAACTCGTGCGCGTCACCGCCTCGCCCACAACCCGCAGCGCCAGCCAGACATTGTAATCCTCCGAGGTGACCTTGCGCCGGGTCAACTCCTCGAACCGGGTCTGGAACTGCGTCGCGCCCCAGGCCTCATGCGCGCCGTGCATGGTGACGGGTTTCAACCCGCCCGACCCCATCACCGGGCGCGGCGTCCACAGGTGATAGGGCAGGTAATTGGCGAAATAGTCGGTCGCATCCGCCGTGACCACGATGTCATGATCCTCGGCCCCCTGCATGAAGGTCGGCAATTGCCGCTGCACCAGCACATGGCCCGAATCCGTCCGGCGACTGCCGCCGGTATCCTCGAACGTGCGTTCCTCGACGATCTCGGCCCCGAACTTGGCCGCCGCCCGGCGGAACGCCGCCCCAAGCGCCATGTCGGCGGGGTTCGACCCCTCGACCAGCAGCCAGTCGCCCCATTTCTTCCAGACCGCGAATTGCGCCACCGCATCGGCCATCATCTGATCGGACGGCGCGATATGCAGCAGGTTGGCGCGGCACTGATCGTCGCGCAATTCCGTGTCAGGCGCGGCCGCATTCAGCACCAGCGCGCCGTCCTCCGCCGCGCGGTCCGACAGGCGCAACAAGTCCTCGGCTCCCGCCTGCACCACGATCAGGCGAATACCGTCGCCCAGCAATTCCTCCAGCGCCGCGTCGGCCCCCTCAGGCGGCACAGCCCGCGTCACCGTCTCATAGGTATGGCCCATGAAACTGCCCGTGGTGCCATTGTCCTCATCCGCCAGCGCCGCCCCGGCAAAGCCGATATCCTCGGCCCGCAGGTCATGGCGCGATACCGGCAACAGCGTGGGATAATCCACCCGCAGCACCGCCGCACGGACATCGACCGCCAGCGCGGACCCGGCCCAGAAACAGAAGGTAAGCGACGCCAGCAGCGCCTGAGCATATTTCAGCACGGTATCCTCCCTTGCCCGGCCTTTTTGCGATGCCGGTTCCCTTAGCCCCAAGCTGCCGTGAAGACCGCCCGGGACGAAACCGCTACCTTTGGCCGTGTTGCTGGAATCACCTTAGCAGGCCCAGACTATGGCTCTATTCTTATTTTATAAGAGCGTGCCATGAGGTTGATAACACTGCTGTTTCTTGGATTCGCCTCGGCTGCGACCGCAGGCGAGAAAGTGGCGTTTTTCGGCCTCACCCTGCTCGACGAGTCCCTGCAAAGCCAGATGCAGGGCGAGGACCCGGCGCAGATCGCCCGCATCGCCATGCTGGAAGAGATCGTGCGCGACCGATTCCTTGCCGAAGGCTACGAATTGCTCGACATCACCCCCGTGCAGGCCGATCTCGACCGCATCGTGAACCCCGCCAAATGCTATGGCTGCGACACCCGCATGGCGACCGACCTCGGCGCCGATTTCTCGCTCGTGGGCGAGGTGCAGAAGGTCTCCAACCTGATCCTCGCCATGAACCTGCAGCTGCGCGACGCCGCGACCGGCGATTTGGTGCGCGGCGGCGTGGTCGATATCCGCTCGAACACCGATGAAAGCTGGCAGCGCGGCATGCGCTACATCCTGAAGAACCGCATTTTTCGTGAGGAGGAAAAATGAAGAGACGTCTATTCCTGATGGCCGCGGCGGCAGTGACGATCCCGTCACTGGCGTTGGCACATGGCCCGACCCGGCAAAAGGTCACCGTCACAACCGAGGTCGCCGCCGACCCGGCGGACGTCTGGGCCGCGATCGGCAATTTCCAGGACATGTCCTGGCACCCGGCGGTGCATTCGACGACCGGCGAGGGCGACAACGCCATCGACGCCACACGTCAGCTCGTTCTGGGCGGCGAAGGCGGCCCCACCATCGACGAGGTGCTCTATAAATACAGCACCGACAAGATGAGCTATTCCTACCGCATCACCGAGGTGAAGGTCGAGGTTCTGCCGGTCACCAACTACTCCTCACATCTCACTGTCAAGCCGCGCGACGGCGGCGGGTCGCTGGTGGAATGGCGCGGCGCCTTCTATCGCGGCTATCCCAACAACGACCCGCCCGAAGAGCTCAACGATGCCGCCGCCATCGCCGCTGTGACCGGCGTCTATCAGGCAGGGCTCGATGCCCTGGTCGAGCGGTTCGGTGCGCCGGGCTCTTGACGCCACGCTGCTGATCCTCGGGCTGGCCCTCACCGGGCCAGTCCTTGCACAAACCGCCTATGTCACCTGCCAGAACGGCGAGGTTCTCAGCATCATCGACCTCGCCCGGGGGGTCGAGCGCGCCCGCTGGCCCCTGCCCGGCAAACCGGCGGGCGTGGCAGTAACCGGCGCGGCGCTCTACACCGTCTCCCCCGACAGCAAGACCGTCCGCCGCCTCGACACAGAGACGGGCGCGACACTGGCTGAAACCGTGCTCGATGGCGGCCCCATCGGCGTGGCGCATGACGCGGTGCGCGGGCGGCTTTACGTCTCGGACTGGTACAACGCCCGGCTCTGGGTGCTGGACGATCAGACCCTCACCCATCAGCGCGACCTCACAACCGCCGCCGCCCCGGCTGGCATCGCCCTCTCGGAGGACGGCCGCCACCTCGCCACCGCCGAGCGTGACGCCGACCGGGTGACGATCTTCGACGCCCAAACCCTTGCCATTATCGCGCAGCCACAGGTCGGCACCCGCCCCTTCGGCCTGCGGTTCGCCCCCGACGGGCGGCTCTTCGTCGGCAATGTCGGCAGCGATGACGTCACCGTTCTCGACCCCGCCAGTGGCGACACTCTCGCCACTGTGCCCGTCGGCGCGCGCCCCTACGGCGTGGCCTTCGCGCAGGGCCGCGCCTTTGTCAGCAACCAATATGCCGACACCGTCAGCGTCATATCCCTTGACGATCTGACGGTGACAGCCACCCTCGACGTGGGCGAGTATCCCGAGGGCATCGACGCCACGCATGACAACACCCGCATAATCGTGGCAAACTGGTTCTCGAACACGGTCAGCGTGATCGACGCGACCACATTGCAGGTGGTGAACGAGATCGAGACCGGCGACGGCCCGCGCGCCTTCGGCCTGTTCATCACGGAGGAAGACTGATGAAACACACGCTCCTGTCCGCAGCACTCATGGCAGCACTTGCCCTGCCCGCCGCCGCGTCCGAGCCGGTCTGGCCCGACCTCGCACAGGATCTCTACGGCACCCGTCCGCTGCTCGACGGCACCGAGCATATCGCCATCGACACTCCCTACCGCACCACCGAGGACGCCCGCACCCATGTCAAGGCAACGCTCGCGGCCCCGCCCGGGCGGCTCTGGGGCAAGGTCGAGGTGATCCTTGACGACAACCCGATGCCGGTCTCGGCGGTCTTCGACTTCAAGGACCCGCAAGCGCGCTTTGCCTTCGACGTCACCCTGCGGATCAACGGCCCGACGCCGCTGCATGTGGTGGGCGAGACGACGGACGGGCAGCTTTACGTCGCCGAAACCTTCGTCAAGACCTCCGGCCAGGGCGCCTGCGCCGCGCCGCCGGGCACCGACCCGGAGGAGGCGCTGGCCACGCTCGGCCAGATGCGCATCGCGATAACGGAACCCATCGGCGCGCAAGACCGCCTCGCCGCCCTCGCCACCCGCAACCGGCAGGTCAATCTCGAGATCAGCCATCCCAGCCATTCCGGCATGCAGATGGACCAGATCAGCCTGCTCTTCATCCCGCTGCGCTATGTGGAAACGATCGATATCGCCCTCGACGGCGGCGGCTACGTGGAGATGACCGGCTCCATCTCGCTGTCGGAAAACCCCCGCGTCAGCCTCTCGGTGCCGGGCCGCACACAGGCGGTGGACGTCACCATGACCGATACCGACGGCACCGTCAGCCACGCGCAGGCAACGTTGCCGGGGTATTGAGGGCAAATGCAGGAAGCCTCCGGCGGGGATATTTAAGGCAAGATGAAACTCACGGCTCCGGCTCTGCCGTAACCACTTCGGTTGGATAGTCGTAAAACGTCCAGCCATCGGTGCCGTCGGGCATCCAGTAGACCTGCGCGTACCCGTATTCCAGCGCCCGCTTGGCCGCGTTCCAGGACATCCAGCATTCTGCCAGGCAAAAGATCACCACCGGATGATCCATATCGCCACCCGTGGCCTTCTCCAGCCCGCGTTTGAAATAATCCGCCGTCACCCCGGCAATCGCGCCATAGCCGACATTAGGCAGCCAGATCGCACCGGGGATCGAATGGCGCGGCTTGTCGCGCCAGATCGTGCCCTCGGGCAGGTTCTTGGGCTTGGGCGGGCGCGGCAGCACGTCGATGAACGCCGCCTCGCCCGATTGCCATAATTCATGCGCGGCCTCCGTATCGAGCACCCGCCCCCCGGTCAGGCTATCGGGCACCGGCCCGCGATACTGATCCATCCGGTAGCCAACAGGCTCGCGCACCGTCTGCGCCACCGCCGTCACCGACAGGCCCAGCAGCGCGACGAGGATCAGCGCATGCTTCATCCCTCGGGCTCTTTGACCGCCGTACCCATGTCATTCACCAGCGGCACACCCGCCTCGCGCAACAGCGCGTCGATCTCGTCCTGATGACGGCGGATCAAGGAGTTGAGCTTGCGCTCCCAGACCTTCTCGCCCAGCCGCACGCCCATCGTGATGCGAAAGAACAGACGCGGCGACTCGGTCTCGTTGACCAGCGGTATGACCGCGAGGTCGGGATGATCCTGCTTGACCAGCGGCCCGCCCAGCGGCCCCCAGAGGATCGCGGCGTCGATCTCGCCCGCCTCCAGATCGGCGAGCATTTCATCGGCAGGGCTTTCATGCCGTCGGTCCACGAACAGCCTGTAGGGCCGCGCCTTGGCAATCAACCCGTTACGCGCCAGATGCGCCGAGGGCGGCGTGCCCGCGACAATGCCGATGCGCTTTCCATTCAGGCCCGCATCCGACAGCGCGCTCACCCCGGCGAGCGGGCCGTCCTTGGGCACGATCAGCGCATAGACCGACGTAAAGTAGTGATTGGTGTTCTGGACCAGCTCATGGCCCTGCGCATAGCCCATCACCACGTCGCAGCGCTTGGCCTTGAGGGTGTTGCGAATGAAACCGGTGGCCATCGGATACCACGTATATTCGACCCCCACGCCCAGTTTTTCGGCGATCAGTTCAGCCAGCGCGTTCTCATACCCGCTCTGATCCTCGGCCGATGCCGGCAGGTTGGCCGGATCGGCACAGACCCGCAACACGTTATCCGACACCAGGTCCGATGTCTGCGCCTGCGCGTCTGCGGCAAATCCCGCCGCGAACGATGCCGCGACGAGACCAAGGCTCAGGCGCGCATGCCGCGCACCCCGGGCAAGATCAGCCCATGCAGTCATTTTCGTCCTCTTGGATCACGTCCGACTTGGCCTCTTTCTTGGAAGGGCGTCCGCGTGGCACGGCATCCATGCCGCGCGCCTTGAGATAGACGTAGATGTCGTCAAGATAGCACATGACATTCCGGTTGTCGCCGAAATGGGGCATCACCGAGTTGCCGTTCTCGCGCCCGTTCACCACGACGCTGTAGAAATCGTAGTAATCCATGTCCACGGCCGATTTCTTCAGCGCGGGGGCATAGGTCGATCCCTCGCCATCAGGGCCGTGGCAGACATGGCATTCGGAATGATAGCGCCGGAACCCGGAAAACGTCAGCCAGTCCACAGTGCCATCCTCGGCCACGTTATAGGTGGGAATGTCATCTGCCGTGAAATAGCGGCCGTCCTCTTCATAGGCGACGGCGATGTTGTCACCCGCGTCCTGCGCGGCGGCGGCACTGGCCAGACCGGCGGCAAGGGCGGTGGCGATAAGGCTGCGGATGGGTGTCATGAAAGTCCTCTGATTTGCAAGGCGGACTGGCACGCGCGTGGCGCGCCAGTCCGGAAGTTTGTCGAGTGTTGATCGCGTCCGATCAGTTCGGCAGGGCGAAGACGGTCAGCTGACCACCCAGAGCGGTATAGTCGCTCAGCGCAGCATAGCCGCCCACGGCACCAAGGCCGTCATTGGGGTTGGTCAGGCCAGCCGCAAGGCCGATCCCGGCCCAGCCACCGACACCCGACAGGATGCCGACATACTGCTTGCCGTCCCGCTCATAGGTCATCACGTTGCCGATGATGCCCGACGGGGTCTTGAAGCGGTAAAGCTCTTCCCCGGTCTCGGCATGCACCGCCTTGAGATGACCTTCGAGCGTGCCGTAGAAGACAATGTCACCCGCCGTGGCCAGCGCGCCCGACCAGACCGAGAACTTCTCGGGGATCGACCACTTGATCTCGCCGTTGATATTGTCCCAGGCGATGAAGTTGCCCATGCCGCCATGGCTGTCCGGCGCGGGATACATCGCCAGTGTGGCGCCCACATAGGGCTGACCGGCGGTATAGGCCACGCGGAACGGCTCATAGTCCATGCAGACATGGTTTGTCGGCACGTAGAACATCTCCGTCTTGGGCGAATAGGACGCAGGCTGCTGGTCCTTGGTGCCAAGCGCGGCCGGACAAATGCCGGTCGAGTTCACGTCCTCGCCGTTCTGCTCGGTGGAATACTGCGCCACCACCGCCGGACGACCATAGGTGT
Organism: Roseovarius sp.; assembly: GCF_040219995.1. GTDB lineage: Bacteria > Pseudomonadota > Alphaproteobacteria > Rhodobacterales > Rhodobacteraceae > Roseovarius. The sequence continues at coordinate 928,840 of NZ_JAVJUC010000014.1, forward strand.
CCGACTCGGGGTCCATATCCACACCCGTGGTCCAGTTCACCACCGGGTCGAACTTCTCGGCCACCAGCAACTCACCCGACACGCGGTCCAGCGTGTAGCCCAGACCGTTCCGATCGAAATGGGTCAGCAGCTTGCGCTCCTCGCCGTCGATCTCCTGATCTGTCAGGATCATCTCGTTGACGCCATCATAGTCCCATTCGTCATGGGGCGTCATCTGATAGACCCACTTGGCCTCGCCGGTATCGATGTCACGGGCGAAGATGGTCATCGACCACTTGTTGTCGCCCGGGCGCTGCGCCGGGTTCCAGGTCGAGGGGTTGCCGGACCCGTAGTAGAACAGGTTCTCTTCCATGTCGGCCGAGTACCAGCCCCATGTGGTGCCGCCACCGATCTTCCACTGATCGCCTTCCCAGCTCTTGAGCGAGCTGTCGGCTCCCACGGGCTTGCCAAGCGCGGTGGTCTTTTCGGGATCGAACAGAAGCTGATCGTCCGGGCCCACCGAATAGGCGCGCCAGACCTGCTCGCCGGTGCTCATGTCATAGGCCGTCACATGGCCCTGAACGCCGAACTCGCCGCCCGAGATGCCGACGATGACCTTGTCCTTGACCGGCAGCACCGTGGCGGTGTTGGTCTCACCCTTGGAGGGATCGCCATTCACGGCCTCCCACTCGACCGCACCGGTATCGGCGTTGAGCGCGACAACCTTGGTATCGGCCTGATGCAGGAAGATCTTGCCATCCGCATAGGCGACGCCCCGGTTGACCGTGTCACAGCACATCACCGGGATCACTTCGGGGTCCTGGCGCGGCTCGTATTTCCACTTGATCTTGCCCTCGTTGGCAAGATCAAGCGCATAGACGATATTCGGGAACGGTGTGTGCACATACATCGTGTCGCCGATCACCAGCGGCGAGCCCTCATGCCCGCGCAGAACACCGGTCGAAAACGTCCACGCGACCTGAAGGTCGCCCACGTTGTCGGCGTTGATCTGGTCGAGTTCGGAATAACGCTGGTTGGCGTAGTCACCCGTCTGGATCGCCCATTGCTTGGCATCATCCATCTGGGTCATGAGATCATCATTCGCGGATGCCATGGTGGCAACGCAAAGGGCGATCCCAGAGGTCAAAAGCGGTAGCTTTCTCATCTTGGTCCTCCTCCCTGAGGCGCGGCAGGTGTGCCGCTGGTTTTGAACGACCGGTCCACCATAGGAAGGCCGTCTGTCTTGCCCCTGCCGTTCGGTCTCTCCTCCGTACCGGCAGGGGCAAATTCTGCTGTCGCGACCTACTCCCCGAAGGTCGCGAGATAGGCGATCACGTTGGCGCGCTCTTCCTCCTTGCGCAGTCCTGCAAAGGCCATCTTGGTGCCTTTCACGTAATCGCGTGGCTTTTCCAGAAACGCATCAAGCGCCTCGGGTGTCCATGTCTCATCGGCGGCGGCGCGCTCCTCAAAGCCCGAGGAATACTTGAACCCCTCGGCCGCGCCGACCGCCCGGCCAACCACCCCGTTCAGCATCGGCCCGACGCGGTTCTGCGCGTCCTCGCCGACCATGTGGCAGGCCTGGCATTTGCGGAACACCTTTTCTCCCGCGGCCGCGTCGCCATCCTGCGCCACGGTCATCGCCGGGACGCAAATCAGACAGGACAGGGCAAGAACTCTCTTGAACATGGCTCAGTGCCTCCAGCCATTGGGTCGCATCAGCCGTTCGGCATGCCATGCGACATGATCCCCGGCGAAGGAATTGACGAAGAAATAGGAATGATCATAGCCCGCCTGCAGCCGGATCTCGCCCGCCTGCCGCCGCTTGGCCATCACGCTCGCCAACGCCTCGGGCATCAGCAGATCAAGGAAATTGTCGCTCATCCCCTGATCGACCAAAAGATCACCCTTCCAGCCGTTCTGCTGCATCAGCAGAACCGAATCGTGCAGCGCCCAGGCGCTTTCATCATCGCCCAGATAGGCGCCCAACTGCTTGCGCCCCCAGTCCGAATTCGCCGGATGCGCAATCGGCGCAAAGGCCGACAGCGAGGTGAAAGCATCGGGGTTGCGCAGCGCCATCGTGATCGCGCCATGCCCGCCCATCGAATGGCCGGTGATGCCGTGGCAATCCTCCAGCGGCAGCGCATCGAGCGCGAGGCCACGCAATTCGCTCAGCACATAGTCATACATCCGGAAATGCCCGGCCCAGGGCGCGCGGGTGGCGTTCACATAGAATCCCGCCCCCTGCCCCAGGTCATAGGCGTCGTCATCGGCCACACCGTCACCGCGCGGGCTTGTGTCGGGAAAGATCACCGCCACACCGTGCCGTGCCGCATGTTCCTGAAACCCGCCCTTGGTCATGGCGTTCTCATGGGTGCAGGTCAGCCCCGACAGATACCACAGCACCGGCACCGGGCCGTCCTCGGCCTGTGGCGGCAGGTAGGCACCAAAGGTCATGTCGCAATCGCACACCTCCGAGCGGTGCGTATAGACCGCCTGAACCCCGCCGAAACTGCGGTTTTCGGAGATGACCTTGAGCGTCACGTCAAAACTCCACCACGGCGCGGATCGACTCGCCCTTGTGCATCAGCTCGAACCCCTCGTTGATCTGATCCAGCGTCAGTTTGTGGGTGATCATCGGGTCGATCTCGATCTTGCCCTGCATGTACCAATCCACGATCCGCGGCACATCGGTGCGCCCGCGCGCGCCGCCGAACGCCGTGCCGCGCCACGACCGCCCGGTCACCAATTGGAACGGCCGGGTGGAAATCTCGGCCCCCGCCGGCGCCACCCCGATGATGATGCTCTCGCCCCAGCCCTTATGCGCCGACTCGAGTGCCGCCCGCATCACGCCCACGTTGCCGGTGGCGTCAAACGTGTAATCCGCACCGCCCCCGGTCAGCTCGACCAGATGCGCCACCAGATCGCCCTCGACCTCCTTGGGATTGACGAAATCGGTCATCCCGAAATGCGTCGCCATCTCGACCTTGCCGGGGTTGAGATCGACGCCGACGATCTGATCCGCCCCCGCCAGTCGCAGCCCCTGAATGACGTTGAGCCCGATGCCGCCCAGCCCGAACACGATCGCGGTCGAGCCCAGCTCCACCTTGGCGGTGTTGATCACCGCGCCGATGCCGGTGGTAACCCCGCAGCCGATATAGCAGATCTTGTCGAACGGCGCGTCCTTGCGCACCTTGGCGAGCGCGATCTCCGGCACCACGGTGTGATTGGCGAAGGTCGAGCAGCCCATGTAATGATGGATCGGCGTGCCATCCAGCATCCGG
>NZ_JAVJUC010000015.1:0-93018 GCF_040219995.1 Roseovarius sp.
GCTTTATCCCAGCCAAGTCATTCTAACCTCGACACGTTGCGCGCCCTATCAAATCGCCAGGCCGCGGGACGGCCCGGCGATCGCGCGGCACCTTCGGTGCGTTTCGCGCGAGATGCGTCAATGTCCGCTCCAGGCCAGAACCACCCCCCCTCCCTGAATTCGCCCTCCCTTTACGAAAACAGGTGCACTGTCCGGCGCGCATGCTATCGTGCGCCCGACTCGGAAGGCACCCTTACATTACTCGCAAACGCTTTTCAGCACCCTGCTTTCCGGTCCGACCGTTTGACCCATGCGGGCCACGCGCCCGAATATTGTACCAGGAGCTAAATATGCGATCCACAATCCGCGCCATGGCCTTGACCGGCCTGACCCTGCCCGCCGCGACCCAAGCCGCCGAGATCGGCGATACCGACACGGCGATCCGGCTGGCGCTTCTGCCCGAAACCGGCGCACAGATATCCGCGCATCTGGCCGGTGAGGTTCTCAGCGCCATGGGATACGCGGTCGAGTATGTCGAGGCCGATCAGATGCGTGTCTTCAGTGACATGCGGCAGGGCCGTATCGACGTCAATGTCGAGGTCTGGGAGGCCCGCGCGCCGCGCAATTACCGTGACATGATCCTCGACGGCGATTTGCAGGACATGGGTGAGTTGGGTGTGACACTGTCAGAGGGCCTTGCCTATCCCGCGCATATGGACGCGACCTGCCCCGGCCTGCCCGCGTGGGAGGCGCTGCGCGATTGCGCCGCGCTGTCCGGTTTGACGGTGGTGGATTATCCCGAGGAATGGGAAGGCCCGGCCGCCGGGATCATCGAGGCCTTGGGCCTGCCCTTCGAGGTGCGCCCCGCCGCGTCCGAGGCGGACCTATCGCAGACGCTGACCGAGGCCAGCACCTCGGGCGATCCGGCGCTGGTGATGTTCTGGCGCCCGCATTGGGCGGTGGCGGCGCAGGATTTGCGCTTTGTCACCCTGCCCACGCCTGAGGCCGCCTGTTATGAAACGCCAAGCTGGGGCCCGAACCCGGACCTGCCCGGCGATTGCGGCATCCCCTCGCTCGAGGCGGTCAAGACAGTGATCAAGGGGACCAAGATCAAATGGCCCGCCGCGTGGTACATGCTGGAGGATTTCCAGATCGATACCGAGACGCAGGAGGCGCTGATGCGCGCGGTCGAGCAGGACGGCCGGTCGGTAGCCGAGGTCGCCGCCGAGTGGCGCGCCGCCAATGAGGAGACGTGGCAGCCCGTGGTGGATGCGGCATTGGCGCAGTAGGGTCGTGTTGGTGTGATGCGGTAGGGTTTGGCCTTGAGCTGCCATTCTACTTGTGACCATCCGCGCGGAATAACGGCGTGCTTGCACGCCGCCGCGCGAGCGCCCGACCGCCCCCGAGGGCGGGCGCTTTTGCAACGTCGCAAACCCGCGCAATCGTTGCAGTATTTGGCCACCATAAAGCGCATCCCACGACCGTTGCAGCGCCCACCCGCGGTCGGTCGCCCGCGCGGCTCATCTCTCTGACGGCAACGACTGCTCAAGGCCAAACCAAGCGCCCATATCTCAGAGATTCAAAGCACCATCAGCCACGGGCGAAGGCCTTTTGCAAAGGCCTTCCTACCCCGGCTCAGAACCGGTCCAGCAAGCGTTCGAGATAATCGAGTTCCACGTCGGGCCGGTCGCCCTCGCCCGAGCGCCGCCGGATTTCATCGAGCAGATCACGCGCCCGGCGATAGACATCCTCGCCCTGCAACAGGTTGTCCTGCGTGCCCGCACGCCGTCCCTGCCCGGCCTCGCGACCCAAGGGATCGGCCTGCGCCTGTCCCGGCGGGCCGTCCTGTTGGCCCTGCCCGCCCGGGTTTTGCTGTTCCGCCATTGCCTCGCCCATGTTGCGCATGCCTTCGCGCAGCGACTCCATGGCGTCGGCCTGTTCGTCGATGGCCCCGGCCAGATCATCGTTGCGCAGCGCCTCCTCGGCCCCTTCCATCGACCGCTCAGCCCGTTCCAGCGCCTCGCGCGCGGCCTCTCCGGCCTCGCCGCCCAGCCCCGGCAGGCCCTGCCGCTGCCGCTCCAACTCGCGGCGCAGCGCCTCTTGCCGGTCGGCCAGTTCCCCTTCGGCGCCCTGCTGCCCGCCTTGGCCCGGATCCTCCGCACGCTCCTGACCTTCACCGCCCTGACCCTGCTGCTGGCCACCCTGACCGCCCTGCCCGGGCTGGCCCTCATGGCTTTGGCCGCGGCCCTCGCCGCCGCTCTGGCCCTCATTGCCCTGCGACTGGCCGGATTGCGCACCGGGATTGAACTGCTCCTGCAGGTCGCGGAACGCCTGATCCGACAGGCCCTGCTGCTCGCGCAGCGTCTCGGCCAGGCCCTCCATCGCCTGTTGCCCCGGCGACTGGCCCTGCTGGCCCTCGCCCTGGGTGACCTGCATGTTCTCCATCATCTTCTGGAACTCTTCCAGCGCCTGCTGCGCCTCGGCAAAGCGGCCCTGTTCCATCAGTTCCTGAATGCGGTCCATCATGTCCTGCAGATCCTGCTGGTTCATCTGCATCATGTTCTCGGCGCTCTGCTGATCGCCGCTGTTCTCGGGGTCCTCGCGCTGCGCCTGCTGCATCTTCTGGCGCAGGTAATCCTGCGTGGCGTCGCGCAATTCCTGCATCAGCCGGGCGATCTCCTCTTCGCTGGCATCGTTCTTCATCGCCTCGCTCAGCCGTTCCTGCGCGGCGCGCATCCGCTCCAGCGCGTCGCCCACATCGCCATCTTCCAAGAGCACGCCCAGATCCCACAGCGCCTGCGCGATCTCGTCTCGCTCATCCCCGCTAAGCCCGTCTCCGCTGTCGGTCATCGCCTCAAGCTGCCGCAGGATCACCCGCAGCCGCAGATAGGCCTTCTCGGACCGGAAAAGCCCCTCGCGCGGCTGGTAGGAGACCGCGCGCAGCACCCGTGCCACCCGGGTCGCATTGTCGCGCGACCACAGCAGATCACGCCGCTGTTCGATCACTGCCGCCGCCATCGGGTTGAAAAACCGCCGCGCGGGCAGGTCCATCTCGACAGGCTCCGACAGACCCTCCTGCCCCGCCGCATCCTCGACCCGCAAGCGCAGCGTCACCGGCAGATGCGCCCAGGGGTGCTCCGAGAGGTTCTCGATCAGCGTCTCGGTGAAGTCGCTGCGGTCTCCCGCCAGCGGCATCGGCAGATCGAGCCGGATGGGCTGACGTGGCTCGGGCTCCGTGGCAAGGCCGTAGCGCCGGTCGATGCGGTCCATGTCGAGCTCGAACACAGCGCCCCCGGTCACGACGCCGTAATCGTCACGCGCGTCAAAAGGCTGGCTCATCTGGCCGTCAAAGGCGGTCTTGGCCTCGCCCTCCAGCACCTGCACAGCCGGGGCCGCATCGGCAATCGCCTCAACCTGCCAGCTGCGGCCACCGGGGCCGTCGATACGCATCTCGCCATCTTGCGCGATGGTGAATTCCTGTTCCGTCCCGGTCGCGGGGGGCACGTCACCCGCACGGCCCGATACCGTTTCGCTCAGGCTGAGCGCGCCGACCTCGCCGTAAAACCGCAGGGTGATCTCGCTACCCTCGGGCACCTCGATCACGCCTGACTGATCGGCCAGATATAGGCTCGGCAAGCCGGTATAGGCGGGCGGTTCGATCCAGCCCTCCCATGTCGGGCCAGAGGCAAGCGCCGCGCCGCGCCCGGCACCCGGCACCATGTCGGCCACAGAGCCCGCGCGCCAGACAGAACCAAAGAGCAGCGCCACCACCAGCCCCAGAAGCGCCACGTAACGCAGCCCGAACGGGTCCTGCCGCGACAGGCGCAGATCGGGTTCGACCGCCTTTGCCTCTGCCGCGCGGGCCGCCATCCGCGCCTGATGCGCCTGCCAGAGCGCCTGTGATCCGGTATCCTGCGCGCCCACCGCCTGCGTATCGGCCAATGCCGCCAGGGGACGCCCCGGCAATGTCGCATCAAGCCGGGCCAGCACCTCGGCCCGGGTCGGGAAGTGGAACCGAGACGCACCGCGCGCGGCAAAGATCACCAGCGCCAGACCGCCCAGCATCAGGCCGGTCCACACCGCCTCGATGCTCACCATGTCCTGCACACCCAGCATGACAAGCGCCGCCGCACCTGCCAGAAGGCTCCAGACTGGCCAGAAGGCGCGCACAAGCCGCTCGGCGATCAGCCCGGCCCAGGTCAGCGCCAAGGGCCGCCGCAGCCGCGCCGTCACGGTGTTCAGGGGGTTTCGCGTGTCTGCCATGGGCCGCGCCTCTCCTCGGCCCGACGCGCGCACCGCGTCAGAGCCATTCAGGGATGGTATCGCGATTTATCATTTCGTCAAAGGTCGGGCGTGCCCGGATCACGGCAAATTCACGCCCATTGACCAGAACCTCGGGGATCAGGGGGCGGGTATTGTACTCGCTCGACATCACCGCGCCATAGGCCCCGGCACTGCGGAACGCCACCAGATCGCCTTCGCGCAGAGGCGGCAGCATTCGCCCCTTGGCAAAGGTATCACCCGATTCGCAGACCGGGCCGACCACGTCATAGGCGCTCTGCTCGACGCCCGGGGCCGGTTCCACAACGGGAATGATGTCGTGGTGGGCGTCATACATGGCCGGGCGAATGAGGTCGTTCATCGCCGCGTCGAGGATCAGGAAGTCGCGCCCCTCGCCCTCTTTCACATAGATCACCTCGCTGATCAAAATTCCGGCATTCCCGGCCACCAGCCGCCCCGGCTCGATCTCGATCTCGCAGTCCAGATGGCCCAATGTCTCGCGAATCAGCGCGCCGTATTCGGTGGGCAGCGGCGGCGCCTCGTTCGAGCGGGTGTAGGGAATGCCAAGGCCGCCCCCAAGATCGAGACGGCGGATATCGTGCCCGTCGGCGCGCAACTCCTCCGTCAGGTCGGCCACCTTCCGATAGGCCTGCCGAAACGGCTCCAACTCGGTCAGTTGGCTGCCGATATGCACGTCGATGCCGATCACCTCCAGCCCCGGCAGGACGGCGGCCTCGGCATAAACCGCACTCGCACGCGAGATCGGAATGCCGAACTTGTTCTCGCTCTTGCCGGTGGCGATCTTGGCATGGGTTTTCGCGTCCACGTCCGGATTGACCCGCACGGTGATCGGGGCCACCACCCCGAGGCTTACCGCCACCTCGCTCAGCGCGCGCATCTCGGGCTCGCTCTCGACGTTGAACTGACGGATGCCGCCCTCAAGCGCCAGACGCATCTCATCCCGGGTCTTGCCGACGCCGGAAAACACGATCCTCTCGCCCGGCACCCCCGCCGCGCGGGCGCGCATGTATTCGCCGCCCGACACCACGTCCATCCCCGCGCCAAGCCCCGCCAGCGTGCGCAGAATCGCCTGATTGCTCGCCGCCTTCATCGCATAGCACACGAGGTGATCCATGCCCTCCAGCGCCTCGTCGAACAGCCGGAAATGCCGCGTCAGCGTCGCGGTGGAATAGCAGTAGAACGGCGTGCCCACCGCCTCGGCAATCTCCGAGAGTGGCACATCTTCGGCATGCAAAACGCCGTCACGATAGAGAAAATGATCCACGCGCGCTCCCGCCCCGTTTCATCTTGCCAAAAATACTCAAATCCGGCCTCTACACCTCTCGCGACATGCGCAGGAAGAGGTAAAGCGGCAAGCCACAGCTTACCCCGATGCAGAAGGTCGCGGGGATCGCGATCAGCCCGGCCCAGTGCCGGTGCCGCACCACCTCGACCAGCACCCAGACGGTGAGCGCCACAGCGGCGATGGTCAGGTCCCACGTCAGCCCGGTCGTACTGTCATTGACATACCAAGCGTCGATCAGTGCCGCGAGACTCCAGTCGTTCGCGGCCATGTAGGACATGAACCAGTACATCGGATGTACCGCGCCCCAGAGCGCCAGTGCGGCAAAGACCCATCTCATAGGCCCACCCCGACGCCGACATTCACGCCGCCCACGCGCACGCCGGTGCTGACGCTGGTATGCACGCCGCCGGTGCCCGCGCTCACCGTGGTGTTGACCGAGGGGCGCACCGGATCGCCATCCGCGCCGCAGGCCGCGAGCGCGATCAGCGCCAGCCCCGTCAGAACCGCTCTTGTCATCCCAGACGCTCCTTCCACCGTGCCACCTGCGCGCGCACCTGTTCGGGGGCGGTGCCGCCATAGCTCATCCTTGACGCCACCGAATTATGCACGCCCAGCACATCATAGACCGACGCGTCGATTTCGCCATGCACCTCTTGCATCTCGTCAAGGCTGAGGTCCGGCAGGTCACAGCCCTTCGCCTCGGCGCGGGCCACGAGGCTGCCGGTGACGTGATGCGCCTCGCGGAAGGGCATGCCCGCCACCCGCACCAGCCAGTCGGCCAGATCCGTCGCGGTCGAAAAGCCCGACCCGGCCGCTTTCTCCAGATTGGCCTTCTGAGCCTGCATGTCGCGCACCATGCCTTCCATCGCCGCGAGCGCCAGCATCAGGTTGTCGGCGGCATCAAAGACCTGCTCTTTGTCCTCCTGCATGTCCTTGGAATAGGCCAGCGGCAGCCCCTTCATCACCATCATCAGCGCCACATTGGCCCCGAAAATCCGCCCCACCTTGGCGCGGATAAGCTCCGCCGCATCGGGGTTCTTCTTCTGCGGCATGATGCTCGACCCGGTGGAGAACCGATCCGACAGGGCGACAAATCGGAACTGCGCCGAGGACCAGATCACCAGTTCCTCCGCAAAGCGGCTGAGATGCATCGCGCAGATGCTGGCCACGCCCAGAAACTCCAGCGCGAAATCGCGGTCGCTGACGGCATCGAGGCTGTTGGCGCAGGGCCGGTCAAAGCCCAATGCCTGCGCCGTCATCTCGCGGTCAATCGGGAACGACGTCCCGGCCAGCGCCGCCGCGCCCAGGGGGCATTCGTTCATCCGCGCGCGGGCATCGCGCACCCGGCTCAGGTCGCGCCCGAACATCTCGACATAGGCCATCATGTGATGCCCCCAGGTAACCGGCTGCGCGGTCTGCAGATGGGTGAAGCCCGGCATTACCCAATCCGCCCCGGCCTCGGCCTGCGCGACCAGCGCGCGCATCAGCGCCTCAAGCGCGCCATCGGCGGCGTCCAGTTGATCGCGCACCCAGAGGCGGAAATCGGTGGCCACCTGATCGTTACGGCTCCGCCCGGTATGCAGCCGCCCGGCAGGCTCGCCGACCAGCGCCTTCAACCGCGCCTCGACATTCATGTGAATGTCCTCCAGCGCCGTGGAAAACTCGAACTTCCCGCCCTCGATCTCTGACAAGACCGTGAGAAGCCCTTCCCTCATCGCCTCGGCATCCTTATCACTGACAATACCCGTGGCGGCCAGCATGGCGGCATGGGCACGCGACCCGGCGATATCCTGCGCCGCCATCCGCTTGTCGAATGAGATCGAGGCATTAATTGCCTCCATGATCGCATCCGGCCCGGCGGCAAAGCGGCCGCCCCACATCTGGTTCGAGGTCGTGTCAGTCATGTCTTTTGCCCTTCGGAGGGATTTATGAAAACCATTCGTCAGATCGTCCTTTATATGGCCCTCGCGCTCGGTGCAAACGCCGCCGTGGCCGATACCGCAGCACTTGAGGCGCTGCGCGAGGGGGACATGAAGAAACTGATGTTCCATTCCGCCCCCAAGCCCGCGCCGCAGGTGGAATTCGAGCGCGAGGACGGCTCAACCGCCACGCTCGCCGAGTATCAGGGCAAGCATGTCGTGCTCAATTTCTGGGCGACGTGGTGCGCGCCCTGCCGGGTGGAAATGCCGATGCTGTCGAACCTGCAGACCCAGATGGGCGGCGAGGATTTCACCGTCGTCACCATCGCCACGGGCCGCAACCCGCCCCCGGCGATGAAGGCGTTCTTTGACGAGATCGGCGTCGACAACCTGCCCCTCCACCGCGACCCCAAGAGCGCATTGGCGCGTCAAATGGGCGTCTTCGGCCTGCCCATCACGGTGATCCTCGACCCGCAAGGAAACGAGATCGCCCGCCTGCAGGGGGATGCGCACTGGGATAGTGAGAGCGCGATGGCGATTATTGCGGCGCTGATTGATGGGGGTGGGGGGAGTTGAGGCCACACAACGAATGACTCGTCGATTTAACTATTGCCACCGACCTTTTGCAAAGCGTCTTTGACCGCATCTGTCAGGCGACTAGTCAGAGTATTGACGGTCCCGTCATCCAACCTTGTTGATCTGCTTGCGTCAACATTATTTTGCTGGCCAAACATCCGCCTGACTAGTTCCGCCTTAATCGCTTGCTGTTCAGGCTTGTCTAAGCTTGCGATGAATGGATCCAGCGCCTTTGTCTCAAGTGCGTAAGATCTCAAAAGCTTTTCATTGTCCCGATGCAGCTTCGACTGTTTGGATGTGTATCCAGCTGCAATGAGAAGGATCGCCGTTAAAGATGAAGCTGTAACGATTTCCGGCCAATCGAAACTTCCCTCTGCCGTCGTCGTAAATCCGACTGAGTATTTAATACCTAGCCAAATAACTGCTGTTGCCAGACATGCTAAGGAAATCCAACGCCAACGGTTTGCCTCATTTTTTTCCTCCCCGGCGCTACTCTGATATCCACCGGCAACGCTGTCACGCCCGACGAGCTTGTGTATTTCCTTAACCTCCTCATGCTTCTTCGCCATATCTGCCAAAATAGACTGGCCAGATTCTTTAAAGTGATCCAACGTCGCTTGTAATTTGTCTGTTTGTGTTTGCTCAAGGTTCGCTCTTTGCTCTTCAACGGTAGCCTTCCACGCTGAAAGTAGCTCGTCAAACTTAGCATCGCGGTTTATCTGTGCGTCCGAATGTTCCTTGGCGCGCGCAGTCTGTTTCGCAGTAAAATCCTCCTGCCATTCCGCTAGCTTTTCACTAATCTCTTTATCCAGAGTGTTAATGTTCCGCTCAGCGGCCTCGGTTCTGTCCAAAATACCCTGAAGCTCAGCGTGGGATTGTTTGATCCGGTGTTCTATTTCGTTCGCTGTGTTTTCCATCGACGCCGTGAAAGAGGCAAATGCCTCTTGGGCACCGGCAATTAGCTTTTTGGACTCAAGTGGACGAGACATTGATGCCAGATTGAATATCTGCGGGGCGTATTGTGTTATGTGATTATTAGCAGTCTGAATGTGGTTGATGGATCCATTACTCGCGTATGCCTGCAACTGCTGCATGAAATTTTGATGCGCGAGATGTCCTTGAACCTGATCGATCCACTGTTTGGGAAAGAACTCGGGATCCAACCCGTCGATGATCTCACGCAAGTTGCTAATTACATTCTTCAAGCGTCTCCGTTCGTCCTCAAAAGCGGCATCTGTGTCTTCGACTTCTGTTTCTAGAAATTCGCTTATTTGATCTAATTGTTGATGAATGGGATGGTTTTCAAATTCCTCAGACCAACGTGACACTTTGATATTCCTCTAACTTGCTAATCGAGCCGAAGCATAGGCAGACAGCATTTCAACTCCAAGGAGAAAAATTGCGTTACTAACGGTTTAGGGCAGGGAAATGATTCCTATGTTTTGACAGCGAACCAACTATTCCCACACCTCATAGCCCCACCGTCCCATACCTTCGCTCGAACATGGCATTCAGCGCCCGAGTTGTACATCTGCCCCCCGTGCCGACCCACGCCATCACCCCCCACCGCGCGCCCAACCCTTACCCCACCCAAACCCTTGCCTGCCCCCCTCAAAACCCCTAAAGCCAGCCCATGCTAGACGAGACCGACGATATCCATCCGCTCTTTCACGGGGCCCCCGCCAGCACCGAGTTCCGCAAGCTGCGCAAGCGCATCGTGCGGCACACGCGCGAGGCGGTGGAGCAGTACGGCATGGTCGAGCCGGGGGGCAAATGGCTGGTCTGTCTCTCGGGCGGCAAGGACAGTTACACGCTTCTGGCCGTGCTGCATGAGCTGCAATGGCGCGGCCTTCTGCCGGTGGAGTTGCTGGCCTGCAATCTCGATCAGGGGCAGCCCGGCTTTCCCGCTACCGTCCTGCCCGAGTTCCTGAAAGCGCGCGGCGTGCCGCACCGGATCGAGTATCAGGACACCTATTCCATCGTCGTCGACAAGGTGCCGCAGGGGCGCACCTATTGCGCGCTCTGCTCGCGGCTGCGCCGGGGCAACCTCTACCGCATCGCGCGCGAGGAAGGCTGCACGGCGGTGGTTCTGGGCCATCACCGCGACGATATTCTGGAAACCTTCTTCATGAACCTCTTTCACGGCGGGCGGCTCGCGACGATGCCGCCCAAGCTGGTGAACGAGGAGGGCGATCTCTTTCTCTACCGCCCCCTCGCCCATGTCGCCGAGGCCGATTGCGAGCGGTTTGCGCGGGCGATGAACTATCCGATCATTCCCTGCGATCTCTGCGGCTCTCAGGACGGCTTGCAGCGCCAGCAGGTCAAGCAGAACCTCGACGGGTGGGAGGCCAATTCGCCGGGTCGCCGTCAGGTGATGTTCCGCGCGCTGATGAACGCGCGCCCCTCGCACCTGCTCGACCCAAAGCTGTTTGATTTCGCGGGGCTGAGCACGGAGCCGCTAAAATCCGACGGAAATCCCGAAGGCTTGCCCAAGCTTCGTTAACCTTTGCCTGCCATGCTGCGCCCCATCGAGGGGAAAGATGGCACATCTATCTGATAAATACGGGATGATCCGGGCGTATCTGCCCACCGGCCTGGTCTTTCTGCTGGCCGCGGCGCTGGCCCTGTCATGGTTCGGGGCGCAGGCGCTGGTCTTTGCCTTACCCTTTGTTTTTCTGGGCCTTTTCCCGCTCTCGCAGGATCGGCGGCGCACCGGTGATGCCGCCACAGACCTGCGCCACGCGCTTGAGCGGGACCTGGAGAGGGGCCGGAAAACAGGCTGGAGATTCGCCTGTATCCTGCTGCGGATCACGCCCGCGCAGGTGACCGAACAGACCCTGACCCGCCTGCGCCAGTCGTTGCGCCCCGAGGACCGGATTTTCGATCTCCAGGACGGCCGGATCGCCCTCCTGCTCGCCCCGGTGCCCGGCCTTGACGACCCGGCGCTTGTCCGTCTTGGCCGACGGCTTCAAGCCATTGTCGAGGAACAGGTTTTCACCGGGGATGACCCGCTGCATCCGGCCGCGTCACTGGCGCTTTGCCTTGCCCCGGCAGGGCGGCTCCGGTCCGGCACGGCGCTGCTTGAGGGCCTTATGGTGACGCTGGACGAGGCGGTGCGTCGCGGACCCTCGGCGATGCTTGTCCATGACCCCGGTCCACAGCCCCGGCGCTAGGGCGACGGCGGAACCGGCCCCGGCATGCAGAGGCGGCGAATCCTCGCGCCCGCCTGCAAAACAACGGAATCCGCTTGACCTTTGGGGCCGCACTCTGTTGAACGCGCGGAACAGGTAACAGACGGACGGCCCCCGGATATGGATGATCAGAACAAGAACCTCATACTCGCGACGGCGCTCAGCTTTCTCGTGATCCTTGTCTGGTTCGTGATGTTCCCGCCACCGGAACCCGCGCCCACCGATCCCAACGCGCCGGTCACCGCGACCGAAGGGGAACTGACCCCGTCCACACCGTCGGCGGATGCCCCGGCCAGCACCGCAGGCGAAGCGGCCACCGGCACCGAGACCGCCGAAACCCCCGACGCGCCGCGGCTCGATATCGAGACGCCGAGCCTGACCGGCACGATCTCGCTTCAGGGCGGGCGGATCGACGAATTGCTGCTCAAGAACTACCGCGAGACGATCGACCCCTCCTCCGAGATCGTGCGCCTGCTGTCGCCCGTCGGCAGCGAAACGCCTTATTATGCGCTCTATGGCTGGGCCCCAGGCGCGGGGCTGACCATCGACAATGTGCCCGGTGCAAACACGCTCTGGCAGGTCGAGAGCGGCGAGACGCTGACGCCCGACAGCCCCGTCACGCTGGTCTGGGACAACGGCGCGGGCCTGATCTTTCGTCGGCAGTTGAGCGTTGACGAGGACTTCATGTTCTCGGTGCGTCAGAGCGTCGAAAACACCGGCGAGAGTGAGGTCAGCCTTGCGCCTTATGGCATTCTCGCGCGGCACGGGCGGCCGGACGATCTGAAGAATTTCTTCATCCTGCACGAGGGCCTCATCGGCATGGCCGACGGCACGCTCTCTGAGATCGACTATGACGATGTCGAGGAATACGAATTCAACCCGCGCGAGGGCGCGCCCGCCGAAGTCACGCAGGTCAACGAAAACGGCTGGATCGGGTTCACCGATCACTACTGGATGACCACGCTCATCCCAGAACAGGGCAACCCGTTCAAGGCGGTCAGCAAATACGACCCGCAGCGCGGCATTTTCCAGACCGAGACGGTGCAGGCGACGCGCAGCCTCGCCCCCGGTGAGACCTCGGTCGCCGAGACCCGGCTGTTTGCCGGGGCCAAGGAATGGGCCACCATCCGCAACTACGAGAACGAGGAAGGCGTCCAGGGTTTTCTCGACTCGATCGACTGGGGCTGGTTCTTTTTCCTGACCAAGCCGATCTTTGCGGTGCTGCATTGGCTCAACGCGCTCATCGGCAACATGGGCTGGGCGATCATCGGCCTGACCCTGCTGATCAAGGTCATCCTGCTGCCGCTGGCCTATAAATCCTACGTCTCGATGGCGAAGATGAAAGAGCTTCAGCCGGAGATGGAGAAGATCAAGGAAAGCGCCGGCGACGACCGTCAGAAACTCCAGCAGGAGATGATGGCGCTCTACAAGAAGGAAAAGGTCAATCCGGCCTCGGGCTGTCTGCCGATCCTGTTGCAGATCCCGATCTTCTTCTCGCTCTACAAGGTGATCTTCGTCACGCTGGAATTGCGGCACGCGCCGTGGATCGGCTGGATCAACGACCTGTCGGCGCCTGACCCGTCGTCGCTATACAATCTCTGGGGCATCCTGCCCTGGGCCGCGCCGGAGCCGGGCTCGATCATGGCGCTGATCTTCATCGGTATCCTGCCGCTCTGCCTCGGCGTGTCGATGTGGCTGCAGCAAAAGCTGAACCCGTCGCCGACCGATCCGACGCAAAAGATGATCTTTGCGTGGATGCCCTGGGTCTTCATGTTCATGCTGGGCAGCTTTGCCAGCGGCCTTGTGGTCTACTGGATCGCGAACAACGTGATCACCTTCACGCAGCAATACCTGATCATGCGCAGCCAAGGCTACAAGCCGGACGTGTTCGGCAACATCATGTCCGGATTCAAGCGTGACAAGGCGGCCCCGGATACGGGCAAGAAGAAGTGATGACGCAGGTCAGCGCCCTCTGGCGGCACCCTATCAAGGGGCATGGGCGCGAGGCGCTGACCGATGTGACCCTCGCCGCAGGGCAGGCGATGCCGTGGGACAGGCTTTGGGCCGTGGCGCATGAACTGGCGCGGCTGACCGAGGGCGAATGGGCCCCCTGCACCAATTTCTCGATCGGGGCCAAGGCCCCGGCGCTGATGGCGATCAACGCGCAGGTGGACGAGACGACGGGGCTGGTGACGCTGAGCCATCCCGACCGGCCTGATCTGACCCTTGATCCTGACCGCGACGCGCAGGCGTTTCTCGATTGGGTGCGGCCGCTGATGCCAGTGAACCGTGCGCAATCGGTGCGGCTCTTCCGGCTGGATGGGCGCGGGGTGACGGATACGGATTACCCGTCGGTGAGCCTGCTCAATCTTGCGTCCAACGCCGATCTGGCGGCGCGCATGGGGACCGAGGTGTCGCCACTGCGCTGGCGCTGCAACATCCATCTGGACGGGCTGGCGCCCTGGGCGGAATTCGATCTGGTGGGGCGGACCCTGCGCATCGGGGAGGCGGAACTGCAGGTCCGCGAGCCGATCCGGCGCTGCATGGCGACCACCGCCAACCCGGCCACCGGCGCGCGCGATCTCGACACGTTGGGCGCGCTCAACGCCAATTGGAACCATCAGGATTTCGGCATCTATGCCGAGGTCACCCGGACCGGCGCCATCGCCGTCGGCGCCCCGGTAGAGGTGCTGTGATGCAGATGCATTTTCCCGAGGCCGAGGCCCCCGATCAGGCCAGCGCGGAACTGGGGCGCAAGCTCTTTGCCGGGCCGGTCGATTTCGTCAAAGGCGTGGTCGCGATGTCGGGCCTGCCCCCTGCCGACCGGCTGGAGGTGTGTTTCGCAGGCCGCTCGAACGTGGGCAAATCGACGCTGATCAACGCTCTGACCGGGCGCAAGGCGCTGGCGCGGGCCTCGAACACGCCGGGGCGGACGCAGGAAATCAACTATTTCACCCTTGGCGACAGCCGCTATCTGGTCGACCTGCCCGGCTATGGCTATGCCAACGCGCCGGTGGATGTGGTGCGCAAATGGCAGGCGCTGCTCAAGCAATATCTATCGGGGCGTCAGACCCTGCGCCGCGCCTTCGTGCTGGTCGATGCCCGCCACGGAATCAAGCCGGTGGACGAGGAGATCATGGCGTTGCTCGACAGCTCTGCCGTGACCTTTCAATGCGTGCTGACCAAGACCGACAAGATCAGCGCAACCGCGCGGGACAAGGTGCTGGAGCAGGTGCGCCAAAAGCTGGCCGCGCACCCTGCGGCCTTTCCCGAACTGATCCTGACATCCAGCGAGAAGGGCGAAGGCATCGCCACCCTGCGCGCCGTGATCGCGACGCTGGAATAGCCGACACCCGCGCGCAACCGCGACTTACACGTGCTGAGCGCCGTTGATTTCGATCTCGGTGCCCGAGATGTAGGTTGAGCCTTCGGTGCAGAGGAAATAGACCGTATCGGCCACCTCCTGCGGCTCGCCGAGGCGGCGCATCGGCAGGCGGTCGGCCAGATCCTCGGTACCCGGCGACAGGATCGCGGTGCGGATCTCGCCCGGTGCGATGGCATTGACGCGCACGCCCAGGGGGCCGAAATCGAACGCCATCTCGCGGGTCAGCGCCGCCAGCGCCGCTTTGGACGTCGCATAGGCAGCCCCCGCGAAGGGATGCACCCGCGCCCCTGCGATAGAGGTGACGTTGACAACCGCCCCCTTGGCCGCCGCCAACTCGTCTTTCAGGCTGCGCGCCAGCACGACGGGGGCGAAGAAATTGACATGAAACACGTGCCCCCATGTGCGCAGGTCGGTGCTGATCGTATCAAGGCGCTCGCCCTCGGGCCCTTTGGGTGAGATGCCCGCATTGTTGACCAGCGCATCAAGCCGTCCGTTCAGTCGCGCGCGGATCTCCTCGACCTTCTCGATCACGTCCTTGGGATCGGCAAGGTCGATCTGGATATGGTTCGCCTCACCGCCACCCCACGGGCATTCTGCGGGAAAGGGATGGCGCGAGCAGGTGATGACCCGCCAGCCTGCCGCGTTGAACCGCTGAACCGTGGCGTGACCGATCCCCCGGCTCGCCCCCGTGAGAAGCAATGTCCGCTGTTCCGTCATGCCTGTGTCCTTTCCTGATGCCTCGCGCTGACCCTAACGCAGCGGGGCGCACTTGCAACGACCCTTGGCAGGGCAATGCAGAGCGGCTAACAAGGCGCTCACCGCCATACCGGAGACAAGGATGAAGGCCAGAGACATGAACCGCGACTGGATCGCCACCGCCCGCACGCTCTCCGAGGCACTGCCCTATCTGCAACGCTATACCGGCGCCATCGTCGTGATCAAGCTGGGCGGCCATGCGATGGGCAGTGACGAGGCGATGGAAACCTTCGCCCGCGACGTGGTGCTGATGAGCCAGGTCGGCGTCAATCCGGTGATCGTGCATGGCGGCGGGCCGATGATCAACGAGATGCTGGAGAAACTGGCGATCAAGTCCGATTTCGTGAACGGCAAGCGGGTCACCGATGCCGCCACGATGGAAGTGGTCGAGATGGTGCTCTCGGGCCGCGTCAACAAGCGGATCGTGCAGGCGATCAACGGCCAGGGCGGGCGCGCTGTGGGGCTTTCGGGCAAGGATGCGGGGCTGATCACCTGCACGCCGTCCAGCCCCGATCTGGGCCTTGTGGGCGAGCCCGACGAGATCAACCCGGCGATCCTGCACACGCTGTTTGACGCCAATATCATCCCGGTGATTGCGCCGCTTGGCGCGGGGCGCAATGGTGAGACCTTCAACATCAACGGTGACACCGTCGCCGGTGTCGTGGCCGCCGCGCTCAAGGCCGACCGGCTCTTGCTGCTTACGGATATCGACGGGGTCCGCGATGCGTCGGGTCAGGTGGTCACCGAACTCAGCGCCGATCAGATCCGGCAGATGACCCGCGACGGCATCATCGCGGGCGGCATGATCCCCAAGACCGAAACCGCGCTGGCCGCGATCGAGGGCGGGGTACGGGCCGTGGTCATCCTCGACGGACGCGCGCCCAATGCCACGCTGCTTGAGCTTTATACCGAGCACGGGGCGGGGTCGCTGATCCGGGCGACGTGACCTTGTGAAAGCGGCGGCGCGCGTTAGGTTCATTGCCACAGCAAGGATGCCGCCATGAGCCTGCCCGAGATCACCCGCCACGCCGCCCCGCATCACCTCGCGGTGATGGGCGCGCTGCATCTGGCGGCGGATGAGGTGCCGGGGCATGCGACACTGGTGCTTTTGGGGCCGTCGGAGCCGGGGTTCTGGACGGCCTTCACGCAGACGCCCGAGTATCGCGACGGCACGCCGGACCCGATGGATCGCTGGTCGACCCGCGTGATCACCGCGCTTGCCGAGGATCTCGGGGCCGTGCCGCTCTTTCCCTTTGGCGGCCCGCCGTGGCAGCCCTTTACCGATTGGGCGCGGCGCAGCGGGCGGGCCTGGCCGTCGCCGGTGGGGCTATTGGTGCATGACGTGGCGGGGCTGATGGTGTCTTATCGCGGCGCGCTGGCGCTGCCCGACCGGCTCGACCTGCCAGAGCCGGGCCTGCGCCCCTGCGAGACATGCGCGACGCAGCCCTGCCTGACCGCCTGCCCGGTGGATGCGCTGCGCCCGGGGGCCTATGACGTGCCCGCCTGCAAGGCCGATCTGGACCGTGACGGCAATGACTGCCGCGCGCAGGGATGCGCGGTGCGTCGTGCCTGTCCGGTCAGCCAAACCTACGGGCGGGAGCCTGCGCAATCCGCCTTTCACATGGGATATTTCGGATGAAAGAACTGATCCTGATGCGGCATGCGAAATCCGACTGGGGCAGTCCGCTGCTGCGTGATTACGCGCGACCGCTGAACAAGCGCGGGCGGCGCTCGGCCACTGCCTTGGGGGAGTGGTTGCGCGCGCAAGACCTGATCCCGGATCAGATCCTGTGCTCGTCCTCTGCGCGCACACAGGAAACCTGCGCGCGCCTGAAGTTGCCGCTTTCGCCAGAGCTTCACGATGCGCTCTATCTGGCCGAAGTTCCCGATATGCTGCGCGTATTGCGCGGGGCCAGCGGTGCGCGCGTTCTGATGCTGGGCCACAACCCGGGCATCGCCGAGTTTGCTGCAAGCCTTGTCGCCACGCCGCCCGCGCATGAGCGGTTCGACGACTACCCCACCGGGGCGACGCTGGTCGTGCGCTTTGACATCGCGGGCTGGGCGGACCTGGCCCCCGGCACCGGCGCGGTGCAGCATTTCGTCATCCCGCGCGAGCTGACCTGAGCGCGATGCAGGCCCCGCGCTTCATCGGATCGGAGATCTATCGTGGATCGAGCTACGGCGCGCGCCACCCGCTCTCGATCCCGCGGGTGCCGACGGTGATCGACCTCTGCCGCGCCATGGGCTGGCTGCCCGCGTCGCAGTATATCAACAGCCCGCGTGCGCGACCGCAGGCGCTGACATCGTGGCACACCCCCGCCTATATCGAGGCGCTCCAACGCGCCGAGACCGAAGGCATGGTCAGCCCCGAGACCCGTGCGCGCCACCACCTTGGCACGCTCTCGAACCCGGTCTTTCCGGAGATGTTCCGCCGACCGGCCACGGCCGCCGGTGGCTCGCTTCTTGCCGCCGACCTGATTGCCGGGGGCGGCGTGGTCTATAATCCCGGCGGCGGCACGCATCACGGCATGGCCGATCACGCGGGTGGGTTCTGCTACCTCAACGATCCGGTCCTGGCGCTCAAGGCGCTGCTTGCCCAGGGGCTTACGCGGATCGCCTATGTTGATATCGACGCGCATCATTGCGACGGGGTCGCGGCGGCGTTTGACGGCGAGGACCGCGTGCTGATGATCTCTACCCACGAGGTCCGGCGCTGGCCCTTCACCGGCGCTCTGGACGACCGGGCAGGGGGCCACGCCATCAACCTGCCCCTGCCGCGCGAGACCAATGACAGCGGCTTTGCCATGGCGCTGCACGAGGTGATCCTGCCCGCCCTTCAGACGATGCGGCCAGAGGCCATCGTGCTGCAATGCGGGGCGGATGCCGTCACGGAAGACCCGCTCTCGCGCCTGAGCCTGTCGAACAATGCGCATTGGCAGGCGGTGGCGCTGCTGCGATCGCTTGCACCCCGCCTGCTTGTCCTCGGCGGTGGCGGTTACAATCCGTGGACGGTGGGGCGGCTCTGGTCGGGGGGCTGGGCCACGCTGAACGGATATGAGATCCCCGACCGTCTGCCCGAACGCGCCCGCGCCGTCCTCGCCGCGCTGACATGGACGCGCCGCCCCGCGTTCCCGCCCGATGCTCTTATCGACACGCTGCGCGATGCGCCGCGCGAGGGGGGCGTCCCGGACGAGTTGCGCGCCTCGATCCACACTCTGCGCGCCCGACAGGCGGCCTGGGTCTGACAGGAAAAGGGCGGCCCGTCGGACCGCCCCTACATCTTGCCCCAAATATCCCGGGGGAGTCGCGCATCGCGCGACGGGGGCAGCGCCCCCGATACCATCAGTGCCCGAGGATCTGGCTCAGGAACAACTTGGTCCGCTCGGATTGCGGGTTGTTGAAGAACTCCTCGGGCTCGTTCTGCTCCACGATTTGACCCTGATCCATGAAGATCACCCGGTTCGCCACCTTGCGCGCAAAGCCCATCTCGTGGGTGACGCAAAGCATGGTCATGCCCTCCTCGGCGAGTTCGATCATGGTGTCGAGCACCTCGGAGATCATTTCCGGATCAAGCGCCGAGGTGGGCTCGTCAAAGAGCATGATCCGTGGCTTCATGCACAGCGAGCGCGCGATTGCCACCCGCTGCTGCTGCCCGCCCGAAAGCTGGCCGGGATATTTATCGGCCTGTTCGGGGATCTTGACCTTTTCGAGGAAATGCATCGCGATTTCCTCGGCCTCGCGCTTGGGCGTCTTGCGCACCCAGATCGGGGCAAGGGTGCAGTTTTCGAGGATCGTCAGGTGTGGAAAGAGGTTGAAATGCTGGAACACCATCCCGACCTCGGAGCGGATCCGGTCGATGTTCTTGATGTCGTTGGACAGCACCGTTCCGTCCACCGTGATCGAGCCTTTCTGATGCTCCTCCAGCGCGTTGATGCAGCGGATCAGCGTCGACTTGCCCGAGCCGGAGGGCCCCGCGATCACGATCCGCTCGCCCTGATAGACGGTCAGGTCGATATCGCGCAGCACGTGGAACGCGCCGAACCATTTGTTCATCTTGTTAATCTCGACAGCGACCTGATCGGAGACCTTCATTTGTGTTTCTGCGGCCATGATGATGACCCTCCTTACCGGTGATCGGTCTGAAGCTGACGCTCCAGCCACTGAGAATATTGCGAGATGCCGTAGCAGGTGACGAAGAACAAAAGAGCGGCAAAGCCAAACAGCTCCCAGTAGACGCCATTCCACTCCGCCGAGGCGAGGATCGGGCCGCGGATCATGCCGACGATGTCGAACATCGAGATCACCGAAACGAGCGTGGTATCCTTGAAGAGGCCCACGGCGACGTTGACGATGCCCGGGATCGAGATCTTGAGCGCCTGCGGCAGGATAATGAGCTGCATCGCCTGCGCATAATCCAGACCCAGACTGTCCGCCGCTTCATATTGCCCGCGCGGCAGGGCCGCGAGGCCGCCCCGGATGACCTCGGCGATATAGGCGGAGGCAAACATCGTGATCATGATGATCACCCGCAGGATCAGGTCGAATGCCGTGCCCGGCGGCAGGAAGTAGGCCAGCACCACGTTTGCCACGAACAGCAGCGTGATCAGCGGCACACCGCGAATGAACTCGATGAAGACCACGCAGATCCACTTGATGATCGGCATGCTCGATTGCCGCCCGAGCGCCAGCAGGATGCCGAACGGCACCGAGAGCGACACGCAGACTACGCCCAGCATCAGGTTGATCATGAAGCCGCCCATGTCGCGCGACGGTACCGGCTCAATGGCCAGGACGTTCTCCATCGGCCCGCTGATGAAGCCGGACAGGATCCAGAAGATCAGCGCCGCCACAAAGCCCGCGATCACCGCCATGCCTGCGCTGGCAAACACGGTGCGCTTGTAGACATAGAAGCCGAGCAGCACGCCCAGCAGGGCAAAGATCGGCACGAGCAGCGATCCGCCCCAGATCAGCCAGTAGGCGATGAACGGGTAGAGCCCGGTGAAGATCAGCATCTTGCTCGGGAAAAGCTTGAAAAACAGCAGGGGCGCACCCGCGACAAACAGCAGGATGAAGGCCAGCCCCGGGCGCCAGTAGAGTTCAGACGGGTATTTGAACCCGAAGAGAAGCTGGTTCCATCGCTCGGAGAGCACCGCGAAACAACCCCCCACATTGCCGTCGAGAATCTCGCGGCAGGCCGAAAGGCTGGGACTGTCCCAGACCCCGTTGAGGAACCATGGGGCCGCCGAGATCACGATCTCGATCACCACGTAGAGGGACACGATCGTCAGCAGCGAATTGGCCGGTGACGAGAACAGGTTTTCACGCAGCCATTTGACCACCCCGGTTGCCGCAACAGGTGGCGGCGCTTCGGGGAGCATGTGGGTGCGCACGAAGGAAATCTGATTGTCCGACATGGCTCAACGCTCCTTCAGCGCAATGGCGTTGTTGTAGACGTTCATCACCGCCGAGATGGCGAGACTGATCGTCAGGTAGAACAACATCAGCATCAGGACGCATTCGATGGCGCGCCCGGTCTGGTTGAGGGTGATACCCCCGAGGGTGCCGGTCACATCCATGTAACCCACGGCGATGGCCAATGAGGAGTTCTTGGTGAGGTTGAGATATTGCGAGATCAGCGGCGGGATGATCACCCGCAGCGCCTGCGGCAGGATCACCAGGTTCATGATCCGGCGCGGCCGCATCCCGAGCGAGGCCGCAGCCTCGGTCTGGCCCTTGCTGACCGCCTGAATGCCAGCGCGGACGTTCTCGGCGATGAAGGCACCGGTATAGATCGCGAGCGCGAACCACAGCGCGATCAGCGAGCCGCGAATGTGAATGCCACCCTGAAAGTTGAAGCCGGCAAGCGCAGGGTAATCGAGGCCGATCGGCCGGCCGAGGATGAAATAGATGAGGATGGTCGGCACGAAGAGGATGACCAGCGACGGCCAGCCCATCGGCAGCAGCTTGCCAGTGTCATAGAGCAGTTTGGTCGCGTAGCGGCGATAGTAGAACACGCCAAAGATCGAGGCGAGGAAGGTCAGCACCACGACGACCGAGCCCGGCCCCCAAATCGGCGCGGGCGTGTAGACGCCGCGATTGGTAAAGGCGAATGACCCGAAGAGCATGCTCGAATCCGGGTCGTCGCCCCGGAATGCGCTTGGCGCGGGCAGCACCGCCGTCATGATGGTGAAGATGATCAGGATCCAGATCAGCACCGGCACGTTGCGGAACGCCTCGACATAGACCGCCATCAGCTTGCGCACGAGCCAGTTGGGCGAGAGCCGCAGGATACCTGCGGTCACGCCGAAGATGGTCGCGGTGATACAGCCCAGAAAGGCCACGATCAGCGTGTTGAGCACCCCCACGATCGAGGCCCGCAAATGGCTCGACTGGCTGTCATACTCGATCGGTCGCTGGTTGATGTCATAGCCCGACGGCTCTGCCAGAAAGCCGAAGGCGATGTTCTGGCCTTGCTCGGCAAGGTTACGCACGAGATTCGCGCCAAGATAGGCCATCAGCGCGACCAGAAGCATCAGGGCGATGAACTGGAATGTGTAGGAGCGATACCGCGTGTCGTAGATCAGCTGCGACAGTTGGAACGACGCCTTGGGAGGGTCGGATACCGTTGTCATCTGGGTTTCCCTGTGTTTCGACCCGGTTTTTTATCGGCTTTTGCGCCGTGGGCCGATTTTTTGAGAGCTGTCAGGTGAAAAGGGCGCGGGATGATCCGCGCCCTTTGTCAGTTCTGGTCTTAGCGGAAGGGCGGCGAGTAGAGGATGCCGCCATCGGTCCACTGCGCGTTCAGACCGCGCGCCAGACCAATCGGGGTATTCTCGCCGATGTTCCTCTCGAACACCTCGCCATAGTTGCCACCAACCGCGATTGCGCGCTTGGCCCAGTCAGCGTCGAGGCCGATCATCTCGCCAAGGTTGCCCTCGGTGCCAAGCAGGCGGTTGATCTCGGGGCTGTTGGTCGGCGCCGATGCCATCTCTTCGACATTGGCGCTGGTGACACCCAGTTCCTCAGCCGAGATCAGGGCATTGAGCGTCCAGCGCACGATATCACCCCACTCGTTGTCGCCGTGGCGCACAAGCGGGCCAAGCGGCTCTTTCGAGATGATCTCGGGCAGGATCACGTGCTCCGTCGGGTTCTCGAACGCGGCGCGGGTCGCGGCAAGGCCGGAGGCGTCGGTCGTGTAGGTGTCGCAGGCACCGGCAAGGTACTGCTGCTGGCCTTCGGCGTTGGTTTCGATCGGCACCGGTTCGTAGCTGATGTTGTTCTTGCGGAAGAAATCCGCGAGGTTCAGCTCGGTGGTGGTGCCCGTCTGGATGCAAACGGTCGCGCCGTCGAGTTCCTTGGCCGAGCTTACGCCCAGAGCCTTGGGCACCATGAAGCCCTGACCGTCATAGTAGTTGACGCCGACGAATTCGAACTTGAGGTCGGTATCACGCGAGAAGGTCCAGGTGGTGTTGCGCGCCAGCATGTCGATCTCGCCAGAGGCGAGCGCGGTGAAGCGTGTCTTGCCGGTGGTCGGCACGAATTCGACAGCTTGCGGATCGCCCAAAACAGCGGCAGCAACGGCGCGGCACACAGCGACGTCAAAGCCTTCCCAGACGCCGTTCGCGTCGGGCGCAGCGAAACCGACGAGACCGGTGGTCACGCCGCAGTTCAGCTTGCCGCGGGCCTTGACGTCATCGAGCGTAGCAGCCGCAGATGCGCCGGCAGCCACGCCAGCGACGGTCAGCGCGCCCAAAAATACGGTTTTTTTCATGTTTACCTCTTCCTGATTGTCCGCTCTTTCGAAAGCGGTTCGTTCGGCCCGCACGGGGCCGCTGTGACACTGTTTGAGGGATCAAAACCCCTGTCAGTGTCCGCAAGTTTGTGTGGATTCATCACAAAACGTCAAGTCTTTGTTCAAGAAAACCAATAGCCGACAGGATCATGACCCAAGGTCAAAGACCTGAAAAGGGCATCCGCCTCACCCGCGCGAAAGATCGTAAAAGTATTTCGCGTTGAGAAAGTCAGTTTCTTTCCGCAGCGCGACCGCTTCGGCCTCTTCGTCGTTACCCCATTGCTCCTGTTGCCAGGTTTCGTCAATTCGGGACAGCTGCCACAGGGTTTTTGCAGGGTGAAGATCATGGATCGCGGCGAAGCCGATGATCAGCGAGCCGCTGAGGCTGACGAGATCGTGAAAGGCGGTCAATGCCCAATTATCCAGCATTTCCACCTGTGCGTGCAGGCGCGCAAGCGGTTCAACCCCTTGCGGTTGGTGCATGACGCCCGTGCGCGGGTGCAACCGTGCGGAAAGGACCGATTCGGCCCAGTCAAGCAGCGGATCCCAGGCCTCGGCCTGCCGTGCGGCCAGTTCCGCCGGGCTCTCGGCGCGGTAGCACAACAAATCGCTGTCGCCGTAATCGGCGATCATGCGCGCCACCTCGGCATGCTGATGCGCGACCTTGTCGATGGCGGCATTGGCAGCGCGGGTGACGGGCATGGTGTCGGGGACGATTTTGCTGTCTTGCGCGTCCCATTCCGTGGCGATGGCCTGAGCCATGGCACGGGTCGGCACGATCAGTTCCGCCTTGGCGGGGGTGCGCACGCGGCGACCATCCAGATGCACGCTGAAACCTTGGTCGGTCTCACTGATCCCGGCCTCTTTCCAGAAGCGTTTCGCGGCCCATTCGCTCATACCGGTGCCCTCCAGATATCGTCGATCAACCCCGCAAGATCGCGGAAATCGCGCGCGATCGCAGTCGCCGCGCCCAATGCCTCGGGCTTGTGATAGCCCCAGCTGACGCCGATGCCGGGGATGCCCGCCGCGCGGGCCATTTCCATGTCGAAGCTTGTATCACCCACCATCACCGCGTTTTCCGGCGCGACGCCAGTCTCCGAGAGGGCCGCGCGCAGCATCGAGGGATGCGGTTTCGACGGGTGGTGGTCGGCCACCTGCCGGGTCACGAAGAAGGACCGCAGATCATGGCCGTCCAGCAGCTTGTCGAGCCCGCGCGCGGATTTCCCCGTCGCCACGCCCAACAGCGTTTCGGGCACCGCGTGCAGTGCGCGCAGGGTGTCGAGCGCATACGGATAGAGCGGCGAGGATTGCGCCACGCCTGATTGCGCGCGCAGGCCCATATAGGCCTCCTTGTACCAGCCGACGAGGCGGGTGTGCAGATCGGCGGGCAAGTGCGGTGCCAGCCGCGGCACCGCTACGTCGAGCGACAGCCCGACGATGCCAAGCACCGCCTCGCGGCCGGGCGCAGGATGGTCGGCGCGCTCGAACGCCGCCGTCATCGCCGCCAGAATGTCGCCCTGACTGTCCACCAGCGTGCCATCCACATCGAAGATCACCAGACGCAACGGGCGGCTCATGCCATATCCTCGAGCGGGTCCTCCGGCGCCTCGGATGGCTGCCACTGAAAGAGGTCCCAGGTGCGCGCCATATGCTCGGGCAGAGGTGCTGTAAGATGCAGGATCGCTCGGGTCACCGGATGCTCGATCTTGAGCGAGCGGGCGTGCAGGTGCAGCTTGCGGCTGACATCGCCGCCCAGTTGCGCGCCCCAGCCGTCACCGAGGTTTTCCTGCCCTGAGCCGCCATATTTTCCGTCACCGACGATGGGATGCCCGATCTCGGCCATATGCGCGCGCAGCTGATGCGTACGCCCGGTCACCGGAATCAGCGCCATCCACGCGGTGCGCCCGCCGGCATTCTCGATCATCGCGTAGTCGGTGGTGGCGGGTTTCGCGCCGGGCGTAGTCTCGACCTCGCGCGGATGCAGGCAGAGCATCTTCTCGCCCTCGCCCTTGGCCCCGTGCCCGGGTGCCTTGACCAGACCGAACCGGATCGTGCCCATGCGCGGCACCGGCGATCCGGCGACGGCGGCCCAGTAGATCTTGCGCGTGTTGCGGTGGCGGAACGCGGCGGTCAGACCCTTGGCCGCCTCGCGGGTGCGGGCGAGGATCAGCACGCCCGAGGTGTCCTTGTCGAGCCGATGCACCAGACGTGGCTTTTCCTCATACCCGAAGCGCAGCGCCTCCGAGAGCCCGTCCACATGCCGCGCCTGTTTGCTGCCGCCCTGCACCGGCAGGCCCGGCGGCTTGTTCAGTGCGATGATGTGATCGTCGCGGTAGATCACGCAGGACTGGATCATCTTGGCATCCGTTGGGCTGATCCGGGCGGCGTCAGGTGCGGGCTTGCTGTCGGCATCGGGCAGCGGCGGGATGCGCACGCTTTGCCCCTCTTCCAGCCGGGTGGCGGATTTCACGCGCCCGCCCTCGACCCGCACCTCGCCCTTGCGGCACATCTTTTCGATCTGGCCTTGGGTCAGATGCGGGAATTGCCGCCGCAGCCAGCGGTCGAGACGCTGATCGCCATCGCCGGGTTTCACGACCCGTGTCTGAACCGTGCTCATGCCGTGATCCCCCGTGCCAGCCAGACGCCAAGCGCCAGTGCCGCGAGCGAAAGCACGACCGACAGGCCGACATAGGCCGCCGCCGCCACGATCTGCCCGCGTTCATAAAGCGTGAAGGCCTCGAGCGAGAAGGCCGAGAATGTGGTGAAGCCGCCCAGCACCCCGGTCATCAGGAACGGGTTGAGATGATCGAACCCGCGTTGAAAGGACAGCACCATGATCACCCCCATCAGGAAAGAGCCCAGAACATTGACCGTCAGCACGCCGAGGGGAAAGCCGGGCCCCGCGACGCGCAGCATGGCAAGACCCACGCCAAAGCGCAGGCAGGCCCCGATCGCACCGCCAAGAGCCACCTGAAGAAAGGTCATCATCATGGCGGCGTCTGTCGCGCGGGCGGGGTGCGTTGTCAAGCGGCGTGGTGGCGCGGGGCGTTCATGCCCCGAGCGTCTTGGCGGCCCAGACCAGCGCCAGCCCGATCACCAGCGCGAGCAATCCCAGCAGCCGACGTGCCTCGGGCGGCAGGGCCGCGAGGGCGACAAGCATCTGGTCGATAAGCGAAGGGGCCAGCGCATAGACCAGCCCCTCCACGATCAGCACCAGCCCGAGAGCCAGAAGCGCGGTTTCGATCATTGGTCCGGTGTGGCCGAACGCAGGTAATCGAAGAACTCGCTGTCCGGCGTCATCACCATCGAGGAATTGCCGCCCTGGAGCGCCTTTTCATAGGCTTCGAGCGAGCGGTAGAAGGCAAAGAACTCCTCGTCCGAGCCGTAGGCCTCGGCAAAGATCGAGTTGCGCTCGGCGTCGGCCTCGCCTCGGATCACCTGCGCTTCACGCTCGGCATCCGACAGGGTCTCGGTCACGGTCCGGTCGGCAAGAGCGCGCACGCGTTGTGCGGCCTCGTTACCACGGGCGATCTCGTCAGCGGCCTCGCGCTCGCGCTCGGCACGCATCCGGGCAAAGGTGGCGTCGAGGTTCTGATCGGGCAGGTTGGTCTGCTTGAGCCGCACGTCCACCACGTCGAGACCGAGGCCTGCGGCGCTGGTCTGCGCATTTTGCTGGATGCGCCCCATCAGGCTGCGACGATCTTCCGACAGGATGGTGTCGGACGTCACCTGATCGGCACCCAGAACCTCGCGGATCTGCGCGTTGAGAACCGACGAGAGCCGATCCTCGGCCACGCGCAGACCGCCGACACCCACCGCCTTCCGGAACTGCACGACATCGCGGATGCGGTAGCGGGCGAACGCATCGACCACGAGGCGGCGGTCATCCGACGGGGTAACCTCGATCGTGTCAGTATCGAGCGACAGGATACGGTCGTCATAGCGCACGACTTCCTGGATGAAGGGGATCTTGAAGGCGAGTCCCGGCTCTTCCTTGACGTCCTTGATCTGGCCGAATTGCAGCACCAGCGCCTTTTCGCGCTCATCCACCACGAAGATCGAGGAGAGGCCGAGAAAGACGACCACGACGAGGAACGGAATGAAAAATTTCGTCTTGCCCATGATCTCAGTTCCCCTGATTGGTGGTGCTGTTGCGGCGCAGTTCGTTCAGCGGCAGGTATGGCACGACGCCGCTGCCTTCGCCGCTGCCGACGATGGACTGGTCGAGGATCGTCTTGTCGATATCGCCCAGAACCTGCTCCATGCGCTCCAGATAGAGACGCTTGCGCGTGACTTCGGGTGCTTTCGAGTATTCTTCGAGAACCGAGTTGAAGCGGCTTGCGTCACCGCGCGCCTCGTTGACCACGCGGGCGCGGTAGCCTTCGGCCTCTTCCAGCGTCTGCGCGGCCTCACCACGGGCCTCGGCCAGCACGCGGTTGGCGTAGGCGTCGGCCTGACGTTGCAGGCGGTCGCGTTCCTGTTCGGCGGCCTGCACTTCGCGGAAGGCGTCGATCACCTCGCGCGGCGGGTCAGCCTTGTCGAGGTTGACACGGACAATGCGGATGCCGCTTTCGTAATCATCCATCGTGGCCTGAATGTCCTCCATCGCGGTGTCGGCGATGATCCCACGATCCCGGTTGAGGATCGGCGCAAGGTTCGAGGCCGCAATGATCTCGCGCATGACGGATTCCGATACCGCCTGCACGGTCAGTTGCGGATCGCGGATGTTGAACAGGAGCTTGGCGGGGTCGGCGATGTTCCAGACCACCTGAAAGTTGATGTCCACGATATTGGCATCGGTGGTCAGCATCAGACCTTCATTGCCGCGCGTCTGGCGCTCGCCGATATCCTCGGTGCGTTCCGAAGTGACATTGACGATTTCGTAGGTCACGACCGGCCAGGGTGCAAAGTTCAGACCCGGGTTGCCGGTCTTGTAATATTCGCCCAGGAAAAGCTCTACGGATTGCTCTTCGGGCTTGACGGTATAGACGCTGGCGAACACCCAGAGCGCCACCGCGCCGAGCGCGGCCAGACCGATGGTGCCCTTGCCGAATTGCGGGCCTTCGCCGCCACCGCCGCCGGTGCCGTTCGAGCCGCCGCCACGACCGCCCATCAGCACGCGAAGCTGGTCCTGACCCTTGCGCACCAGATCGTCGATCTCGGGCAGTTGCGAGCCTCCTTCGGGAGGGCGCCGGCCACCACCCTTGTTAGGGCCACGATCATCGCCGCCGCCTCCAGAATTGCCGCCGCCGCCCCATGGGCCGCCAGAATTTCCAGCCATACGTCTCTCTTCCCTTGTTGTCCCGCCAGTCACGGTCTTGGTCTCTACCTGTGCAGCACAGGCGA
Source organism: Roseovarius sp. (assembly GCF_040219995.1). Classification (GTDB taxonomy): domain Bacteria; phylum Pseudomonadota; class Alphaproteobacteria; order Rhodobacterales; family Rhodobacteraceae; genus Roseovarius. The sequence goes on from NZ_JAVJUC010000015.1 coordinate 28,532, forward strand.
AAAATCAAGCCGCTCAGACAGGCGTTTTCATTGTCACAAGCTCTTCCGACATGGTCGGATGCACCGCCACGGTCCGGTCGAAATCCTCTTTGGTCGCGCCCATCTTGACGGCGATCCCCGCCAGTTGGATCATTTCGCCCGCGCCGGGTGCTACGATATGACACCCCAGAACCTTGCGGGTTTCACGGCTGACGACAAGTTTCATCAGCACCCGGTCGGGGCGTCCGGCAAAGGCGGTCTGCATCGGTCTGAACGAATTGCAATAGACATCGACCGGCTCCTGATCGCGTGCGGCTTCCTCGCTCAGGCCCACGGTGCCCATCTCTGGCTGGGTGAAAATCGCGGTCGGGATCAACTCGTGATCGACCGGCGTCGGGTTGCCGTTGAATACCGTCTCGACAAAGGCCATGCCCTCGCGGATGGCCACCGGCGTGAGGTTCACCCGGTCGGTCACCTCGCCGATGGCATAGACCGAGGGCACGCCGGTCTGGCTATACTCATCGACCACGATTTCGCCCTTGCGCCCGGTGGCGACGCCTGCGGCCTCAAGCCCCAGATCCTCGGTGTTGGGGGCGCGTCCGGTGGCGAACATAACCTGTTGATACATGGCCTCGGTGCCATTGCTGGCCTTGACGCGATAGCCACCCTCGACAGGGTCCATCGACAGGATGTTGGTGCCCAGATGCAGGTGAATGCCCGATTGGATCATCTCGTCAGAGACCAGGCCGCGCGCCTCGCCGTCAAAGCCGCGCAGGATCTGCGCGCCGCGATAGAACTGCGTCACCTGCACGCCGAGGCCGTTGAGGATGCAGGCAAACTCGCAGGCGATATAGCCGCCACCGATGATCAGGATCGACTTGGGCAGCGTTTCAAGATGAAAGATGTCGTTCGAGGTGATGGCGTGCTCGGCCCCTGGCAGGTCGGGTTTGACCGGGCGTCCGCCGGTGGCGATCAGGATATGCCGCGCGCTATGCTGTGTGCCGTCGGCCAGTTCCACGGTATGCGGGTCAACCAGCCGCGCGCGGGTATCGAAACTCTCCACCTCGTTGTTGCGCAGGATGCCGCGATAGATCTCCTCGAGCCGGTCCAGCTCGGCATGCAGTTTCGTCTTGAACGCGTCCCAGTCGAAACCGCCCGCATGCACCGTCCAGCCATAGGATTGCGCGTCGGCCATGGCGCCCCGATATTCCGAGGCGAAGACCATCAGCTTTTTCGGCACGCAGCCGCGAATGACGCAGGTGCCGCCATAGCGGTCCTCCTCCGCAAGCGCGACCTTTGCCCCGCCCTGTGCCGCCACGCGCGCCGCGCGCACCCCGCCGGAGCCGCCGCCAATCACGAAAAGATCGTAGTCGAATGCCATGCCCGCCCCCGTGTCAGTCGTTCAGATCGGTGAAAAGATTGTCGTTCTCGACGAAATCGAGCCGGTCTTCCTCGACCGTGCCCTCGTTGATGTCGCGGGTCTCGACCCGGCCATCGCCGTAACCAAGGATCACCACGTCGCAGATATCGAGAAAGAGCCCGTTCTCGACCACCCCCGGCATCTGGTTGAGCGCCATCGAGAGCTGATGCGCGTTGCCGATGCGGCCCAGGTGCAGGTCGATGATGTAATTGCCCTCATCGGTGATGAAGGGCCGGTCGCCGTTCATCCGCAGGGTCGCGTCGCGGCCCAGCACGTCCATGTTGATCAGCAATTCCTCGACCAGCGACTTGGTGGTCTGCCAGCCGAAGGGGATCACCTCGACCGGCAGGGGGAAGGCGCCGAGGGCCTCGACCTCCTTGCCGATATCGGCGATCACCACCATCTGGTCGCTGGCCGTCGCCACGATCTTTTCCTGCAGGAGCGCGCCGCCGCCGCCCTTGATCAGGTTGAGATTGGCATCGAATTCATCGGCCCCGTCGATTGTCACGTCGAGCCATTTCGCCTCATCGAGGCTGATCACCTCGATGCCCACTTCGCGGGCCAGTTCGGCGGTGCGGGTGGAGGTCGGCACGCCCCTGATCTTTAGCCCGTCCTCGCGCACCATCTCGCCCAGACAGCGCACCATCCAGGCCGCCGTGCTGCCGGTGCCGAGCCCCACGCGCATCCCGTCCTCGACGAAATCCACCGAGCGTTTGGCGGCCACGAATTTGGCCTTGTCGATGGGCGATAATTCTCCGGTCATGGCAGCGACTCCCCGTGTGTTCCGCCCGGGTTATAGGAGAGTTGGGGCGCGGGCGCGAGGGGCAATTGCGCGGCTCGGCCCCGGTTCAGACCGTCAAGTGCCGGGCCCGCGCGCCCCGTTCGATGGCCGCCGCGTGCAACCGGTCGATGTTCAATTCGTATCGGATTTCCTCCAACAGCCGCAATTCACGGTCGTTGAGCATGCCGTCGGCCGCCGCCACATCGCAGGCGAGCGCATAAGCGGTTTCATAGAGTTGCTCGGGCAGGTTGTCGCGTATGAGACCGAACAGCGCGTCGAGCCCATCCTCGACGCTGAACAGGTCGAACACGGTCTGCGACATCACCCGCAGCCGGTCGAGGTCATAGGCGGCAAAGACCGGCAGGTTGTTGACCGTGCTCTCGATCTTGACGAGTTCGGCGGTGCGCATGTCCTCGTCCGAGGCAGCGACGGCGATCATGACCGCGACAAGACAGTCCTGCGGGGTCAGCGGGTGGGGGATTTGATCGGTCATTCTGGGCCTTTCACGCCGGGCATTGTTGCAGTGCAGAATATTGACTGTTCCGCCCCCCCGCAATAGGAACCGGCCCAGCCCTGCCGGTGGCCTGACCGGCGCGAGAGGAGACGATCCGATGTCAGATATGCGCGAAGCCGCGATGAATTCGAAAGCCTGGCCTTTTGAAGAGGCGCGCCGCGTGCTCAAACGGTATGAGAAAAACCCGCCTGAAAAGGGTCATGTCCTCTTCGAAACCGGCTATGGCCCCTCTGGCCTGCCGCATATCGGCACCTTCGGTGAGGTGCTCCGCACCACGATGATCCGCCGCGCCTTTGAGGTGATCAGCGACATCCCGACGCGGATGATCTGTTTCTCCGACGATCTTGACGGGATGCGCAAGGTGCCGGGCAACGTGCCCAACCGCGAGATGTTGGCCGAGCATCTGCAAAAGCCGCTGACCTCGGTGCCTGATCCGTTCGGCACGCATGAGAGCTTTGGCGCGCATAACAACGCCATGCTGCGCCGGTTCCTCGACACGTTCGGGTTTGAATACGAGTTCATTTCGGCGACCGAGTTCTACGCGTCGGGGCAATTCGACGAGGTGCTGCTGCGCGCCGCCGAGCGCTATGACGAGATCATGAAGATCATGCTGAAATCCCTGCGCGAGGAGCGTCAGCAGACCTATTCGATCTTCCTGCCCCTCCATCCCGAGACGGGCCGCGTGCTCTATGTGCCGATGAAGGAGGTCAATGCCAAGGACGGCACCGTGACCTTTGACGACGAGACCGGGCGCGAGTGGACGCTGCCGGTGACGGGCGGCAATGTGAAATTGCAATGGAAGCCCGATTTCGGTGCCCGTTGAGCGGCGCTCGGCGTCGATTTCGAGATGTATGGCAAGGACCATTCCACCAATACGCCGATCTATGACGGCATCTGCCGGGCGCTCGGCATGCGCGCGCCGGAGCATTTCACCTATGAGTTGTTCCTGGATGAGAACGGCCAGAAGATCTCCAAGTCGAGCGGCAACGGGATCTCGATCGACGAGTGGCTGAGCTATGCCGCGACGGAATCCTTGAGCTATTTCATGTATCAAAAGCCCAAGACCGCCAAGCGCATGCATTTCGACGTGATCCCCAAGGCGGTGGACGAGTATCACCAGCAGTTGCGCGCCTATGCCGGGCAGGACATCACGCAGCGCCTCAACAACCCGGTGCATCATATCCACAACGGCGACGTGCCCGAGAGCCGGATGGTGGTGCCGTTCTCGATGCTGCTGAACCTCGCCTCGGTTTCCGCCGCGCATGACAAGGAGACGCTCTGGGGCTTCATCCGCCGCTATGCGCCCGAGGCGAGTGCCGAGACCCATCCCGACATGGATGCCGCCGCCGGATACGCGGTGCGCTATTACGAGGATTTCGTCGCGCCCGCCAAGACCTATCGCGCGCCCACCGATCTGGAGCGCGAGGCGCTGACCGATCTGCGCGATCAACTGGCGGCCTATGACGGACCGGTCGAGGACGAGGCGCTGCAATCGATTGTCTATGCCGTGGGCCGCGACCGGTTTGACCCTCTGCGCGACTGGTTCAAGGCGCTCTACGAGGTGCTTCTGGGGGCCTCTCAGGGGCCGCGCTTTGGCGGGTTCATCGCGCTTTACGGCGTGCAGGAAACCGTGGTGCTGATCGACAAGGGGCTGGCGGGCGAACTGGCCTGATCTGGATCATTGCGCGGCTTTGGTCCGCTTGCTACCTTTCGGGAAAACAGCAAGGGGGCGAGCGATGCGGACCATAGCCATCCTGACAGCAGCGGCACTCGCGGCCTGCGCGCAAACGGTGTCGATGCCCGATGCGCGCGAGGGTGCCGCGATCTATGCCGAGAATTGCGCGCAGTGCCACGGGGCCTCGGGCAAGGGCGATGGCCCTTGGGCGTCGGGCATGACGCCACCGCCCTCGGATCTCACGCAACTGACGATGGACGGGGAATTCCCGCGCGCGCATGTGCTGTCAGTCATCGACGGCTATGACCGCACCGATCTGCCGGGCAAGGAGATGCCGGAATTCGGGCTGCTGCTGGAGGGTGATACCGTTCCGGTCGATGTCGGCGACGGGGTGCTGACGCCCACGCCGCGCCCGCTTGCGGCGCTGATGGCCTATCTGGAGAGCATTCAGGAGGGGTGATGCCCGCGGGGATCAACCGCCGCGGATCAGCTCGTCCTCATCGTCCGAGGCCGACAGCCCGAGCGCGTCAAGGCCGTTCTCCAGATGGTCCGACAGATGCGGCGTGCCGAGCAGGTAATCGGCGCAGGGTGTGGTCGCTTCCTCGAAAGCGGTGCGCTTGGCCTCTTCCAGATCCTCGGCCTCGAAGCTGCCGCGCCCGATCCACATGACGGCGACGAGGCTTGCCTGTTCTTCCTCGCTCAATCGGTCGATGAAGGCGCGCAGTTCCCCTTCGGCCCGGTCCAGTTCCCGGGACATCAAAATGATCTGCGCGATCTTGTGAACTGTGATGTCTATCTTGTCATAGTCTCCTGTTGAGCTAGTCTAGCTCAGTAATGCCGGTCGGGTCGTCCCCCGTCCTTGTTCTTACTCAAATAGCCGGTAATAGGCCCAGTCCGGCAGGAACCGCGACAGGCGGAAGAGATAGCTGAAGAGGCGCGGGAAATGGCGCTGAAAGGCGCTGTCATCGCACATCAGTTCGAACATCTCCTGTGCTGCATCCTCGGGCGACATGATGAATGGCATCTTGAAATTGTTCTTGTCGGTCAGCCGCGTCTTGATGAAGCCGGGATTGGCGAGTTGCACACGCACCCCCGTGCGCCACAGATCGGCGCGCATCGATTCGGCGAGGTTCATCACGCCGGCCTTGGAGGCGGTATAGCCGATCGCCCCCGGCAGGCCGCGAAAGCCCGAGAGCGAGCCGGTCAGCACCACATGGCCCGCATCGCGCGCCACCATGCCGGGGATCACCGCGCCCAGCACCCGCACCGCGCCGGTGAAATTCACATCGGCCATGGCGGTGACCTCTTCGGCCTGCCACTCGGTCGAGGGCATCGGCCAGTAGACGCCCGCGAGATAGACCAGACCGTCGACCTCTCCTACCGTTTTGGCCGCCTCAGCCACGCTGGCGTCGTCTCGCACATCCATCGCCACGGCGTGTGCGCGACCCGGTAGGCTCTGCACCAAGTCCTCAAGTCGGTCGGCACTTCTGGCCGAGACGATCACCTCGGCCCCGGCCGCGTTGATCTTGTGGGCGAGGGCCGCGCCCAGCCCCTCGCTTGCGCCCACCAGCCAATAGCGTTTGCCCTGCCAGTCGGTCATGCTTCCACCCGGCGCATGGTTGCCACGAGTTCCGCCACCTTGATGCCGAACTTGCGGAACTGGCTGCGATTCACCACCACGCCGCCGGGCGTGAGGTACATCCAGTCGGTGACGCTGAGGACATGGCCGCCCGCCTCCTTCGGCAGGCGGATGCGATAGGAGAGCCGCGTCGCCGCGCCCATCTGCTGGCCTTCGCCCGAGCCCACCAGATCATCCGCCTCGGCGCGGATGGACCCGTCATTGCCCAGTTCCAGCCGCCATTCGCGATCCTGGCTGTTGCCGCTGTCATAGTCAAAATGCTCGCGCATGATGCCGCGATTGCCCTGCCAATGCGCCTCGAAATCGCCGGTGAAGCGCGAGGCGACGCGGCCAAGCGGGCCATAGATCACACCCTCGCATTTGATCGGGCCGTTGAGATGCTCGCGCAGATCGAAATGCGGCTCAAGCTGCGCGTAATCCTGTGGGGTCTGTGCGGAAAACCCTGTGAACCGCTCCTTGAGCAGCATCAGCGCCAGCATGATCGCGGCCCCCAGCAGGATGAAACCAAAAGCGTCCATCGGGTCAGCTCCTTTCCTCAATCTGTGTTCGGGCCAAGAGCGCAATGGCCATGAGTTTGAGCGCACAGGGCAGCCCGCCATAGAGCAGGCTGAGTAGGCGCAGGGCTCCCTCGTCGTTGTCCTGTCCCGCCGAGAAGCCGCCCGCCTGCAACAGCGGCAAGAGGCCTACGGCGGCAAGGGCGAGGGTGAATTTCGAGACGAAGGACCACAGGCCAAAGCCTTCGGCGGCCCCGGGCGAGATATCCGACATCCGCCGCGCAAAGAGCGCGGGCAGCAGTGTCATGTCCGCGCCCACGGCTGCGCCGGAGACGACGCAGATGATGCCGAAGGCCCAGAGATCGCCCGCACCCAGCAGGATCGCCCAGGCAAAGGCCGCGATGGCCAGCACCATCGCGCCAAGGAGCACGCGCTTGGCGCCGTAGGCCTCGGCCAGCTTGCTCCACGCAGGGGCGGCGAGCGCGGCGGACAGAAAGAAGATCAGAAGGAACGGCCCCTCCCATCCCGGCGCTTGCAGGCGGCTTTCGACGAAGAACAGGAACAGCGTGGAACTGACCGCCACGGGGGCCGCGTTGAACAGCGCCACGATCAGCAAGCGGCGCGCGGTTTGATCGCGCAGGACCGGGCCGAACCCGGTGCCGTCGGGAACATCCGTGGCACCCCACTGCCCCGTCATGGCAAGGGCGGCGACGAGGGCGAGGGCGGCAAAGGCCACGGCGAACCCGGCATGCCCGCCAAGCGCCAGCGGGGCCACGGCGGCGGCGCAAATCCCGAGCAATGCGCCGGTTTCGCGCCAGCGAGCCAGCCGCAGATGCCCTTGGCCCGGCAGATGGGCGGCGCTTGCCACGCCTTGGGCGTAAAAGCAGATGGTGAGGTAGCTGAAGGCGGAAAAGACCACCGTGAGCATGGCTGCAAACCACCACAGCGGCGCAATCGGCGGGGTCACGGCGAACAATCCCAGCATGGCCGCCGCCATTGCCACGACAGCCACGGCGACGCTTATCGCGCGGTGCCTGCGCAGCCGCGCGCTCAGCCGTCCAAGCAGCGGGTCCTGCACCACGTCGAGCAGGCGCAGCACGAAGAGCACCGAGCCGAGCGCGGCCAGCGAGACGCCGTATTCATCCACGTAAAACTTGGGCGCGTGGATGTATAGCGGCAGCCCCGCCGCCGCAAGAAGTGCTGCAAAGACGGCAAAGCCGGGCAGTCGCGGGGCAATGCCCGGAGCGGATATGGTGGCGGCGTGGCTCACCGGCTGATCTCCTCCGAGGGTGGCGGCGGTGGCGAGCGGAACTGCGCACCCTTCCACCACAGCTTGAGCGCCTGCCAGTGGATAAGGCCCAGCACCCGGCGCGACCCGAAGGGTCGGCGCAGCGCGGCCATGATCAGACCGCCGGTCGTGAGCGGCTTGCGCGGGCCGACAAGCGTGGCGATCACGCCGCCATTCCCCCCGGTGAAATCGATCCAGATGCCGATCCGGTCGGGCCGCAGATCGAAGCGGAATTCATAGCCGCCCTCGATCCGCAGGAAGGGCGAGACGTAGAAGATCTTGTTGGCATGGAGGCGGTCCTGCGCCGTGATCGGTGCAAGGTCATCGCGGTGGCACAGGTAGGAATGCCGCTCGCCATAGGTATTGGACACCTCGGCGATGATCACCCGTACGTCATCCTGCGCGTCGCGGCAGATCCAGAACGAGACCGGGTTGAAGACATGGCCCAGAACGCGCGGCTGCGCCAAAAGCTCGATCCGGTCGGGGGCGGGCAAGCCGCGCTCGGCCAGCGTCTCGCGCACCCAGTCCGCGCCGCGCCCGGCCGTGGGCGCGCCGCCATGATCGCGGTCCCCGACCGAGGCCAGCCCGGTCCGGTTGCGACCGAAGAGGCGCGGTGCCTCTAGTGCGGCTTCGGCATCCAAGAGCACGTAGTCAATTCCGTAGCGGAACGCATTTTCGACCGCGCCCTTGCGCCCGTGCCAGGTGTGGCCGGCGATATGATCGACCGCACTCATTCCGCCGCCACCGCCAATGGGTCGCGCGCACAGATCGCCTCGGCGACTTCCAGCCCGCTCGACAGCCCGTCCTCGTGAAAGCCGTGTCGCATCCATGCGCCGCAGAACCATGTGTTGCGCCGTCCGTTCCTCGCCCGCACCCGGCCCTGTGCGGCCAGCGTGGCCAGATCATAGACCGGGTGGTGCAATGTCACCTGATCGTAGATCAACTCCTCGCGGATGGGGCGGGTGGTGTTGAGGGTCACGAAATGCGGATCGTCCTGCGGGATCGGTTGCAGGCTGTTCATCCAGTAGGTGAGGTCGATCTGGCCGCTGCGTTTGACCTTCGCCTCGGTATAGTTCCAGGACGACCAGACCGCGCGCCGCCTGGGCATCACCGAAGCGTCGGCATGCAGCGTGATGTCGTTCGGCTGATAGGTGATCGCCCCAAGATCGGCGCGCTCGATTTCGTCGGCATCCGACAGCAGGCGCAGCGCGTCGTCGCCATGGGCCGCGATCACCACCTCGTCGAAGAGTTCCCAGTCGCCGCCCTCGGCGCGGATTTTTACGCCGTCATCAAGGCGCACAATCCCGGCCACCGGCGCGCCGAGGCGGATATCGACGCCCTTGGCGCGCATCGCCTGCTCCAGCCGGTCGACATAGGCAACAGAGCCGCCTTGAACCGTGAACCACTGATGCTGATCATCATAGCCCAGAAGCCCGTGATTCTTGAAGAACTGCACCATGGCATGGGCCGGGAAATCGAGGATTTTCTCGACCGGGGTGGACCAGATCGCGCCGGAAAAGGGCCGCAGGTAATAGTCGCGGAAATAACGCCCAAGGCGCATTTTCTCGATCAGCCCGCCGATGGTCAGCCCTGCCTCCTGCGAGGCGACGAACGCACCCGCGTTGAAGCGGAAGATATCGCGCAGCATAGTCAGAAATCGTGGGTTGAGCGCGTTGCGCTTCTGCGCGAAAAAAGCCGCCGCACTGTCGAGCCCGTATTCGAATGCGCCGCCCCGGATCGAGGCGCCAAAGCTCATGTTGCTCTTGACCACGGGTACGTCGAGCCGGTCAAAGAGCGCGGTGAGATGCGGGTAAGTGGCATAGTTGAAGACGATGAAGCCGGTATCGACCGGGCGATCACCATGCTTGCCCGCTGTGATCGTGCGAGCGTGACCGCCAAGGCGCGGCTCGGCTTCGAAGAGTACAACGTTGTGAGAGGCCGAAAGACGCTCTGCCGCGCCCATTCCCGAGATTCCCGCGCCGATGACGGCAACCCTTTTGCGCGCGACCGCGCCGGTTTCGAATGGCATGAGTGACGTTACCTGCGTTTTGAGTATTTAGAAGACTTACGTGGAGGGTGCGAAACCGGATTAGAAAGAAATTCGGTCCGTCCGGTGATCCGATCCTTGCCAAGCCGCGTATCAACCTCATGTACACCGATGCCGCACTCATTGATGCACCAGCGCCCTCGCCCGTGTCGGCGACGCATGATAGGAGGCGATCAAGAGCGGGCAAGGTGGCAGGAACGGCAATCGTGACATCGAAGAACGGAACGACACGACAAATTGAAAACGAAGATTGGGTGGCCTGTATCGCCCGTATTCGTGACGCGCAGGACGAGGCAGCCTTTGCCCGGCTGTTTGCTCATTTCGCGCCACGTGTAAAGGCATTTCTGATGCGCTCCGGTGCGGATGCGACCCTGGCCGAGGAGTGCACTCAGGAGGTGATGGCTGCCCTTTGGCAGAAGGCGCATATGTTCGATCCGGCGCGCGCATCAGCTGCCACCTGGATCTTTACCATCGCGCGCAATCGCAAGATCGACGCACTGCGCAAACAGAAACGACCCGAGCCCGAGGATCTGCCCTGGGGTCAGGACCCGGAACCGGATCAGGCCGATGTGCTGGCCCTGCAACAGGAAAGCGACCAACTGGGTGACGCAATCGCCGCCCTGCCCGAGAAACAGAGGGTGCTGATCGAAAAGGCGTATTTCGGCGATCTGAGCCATTCCGAAATCGCCGAACAGACCGGGCTGCCGCTCGGTACGATCAAATCCCGTATCAGACTGGCGCTGGACCGTTTGCGCCACGCAATGAAATGAAGTGAATGCCATGACACAACCCGCGATCAAACATCATCTGACCGACGCCCTGCTTATGGCCTATTCGGCAGGGACATTGCCCGAGGCGTTCAGCCTGACGGTGGCGACGCATATCTCGATGTGTGACGACTGCCGTGCGCGTCTGGCCTCCTTCGATACGGTGGGTGGCACGCTGCTGGACCGCAGCGAAGCCGTCGAGGTCGGGGCCGACAGTCTGGCGGCGACGATGGCGCTTATTCGGGGTGGCGCGCCTGTCGAGAAACCCGCGCCGCGAACGGCAGCCGATAATCTGCCCGCTCCGCTGCGTGATTATGTCGGGGGCGATCTGCAGAGCGTGCGCTGGCGGTCCGTCGGCATGGGGGTCAAACAGGTTATTCTGCCGACGTCGCGCGATGCGACCGCGCGGCTGCTCTATATCCCCGCCGGGGCCTCGGTGCCCGATCACGGCCATCGCGGCACCGAACTGACACTGGTCCTGCAGGGCGCATTCGCTGACGAGGTCGATCATTTCGGCCCCGGTGATATCGAGGTGGCGAACGAAGACCTGAGCCACACCCCGGTCGCCGATATCGGGGCGGATTGCATCTGTCTCGCGGCGACCGATGCGCCGCTGCGCTTCCGCTCGATCATGCCGCGCCTCGCGCAGCCGTTCCTGCGGATCTGAGGCGCCAAGCGCGCCGGGCGGGCCGAATTTGTTGTCCAGCCTGTGACGAGCCGGCCGGCGCGTAATCTACCCTCTCGGACGAACACCTCTGACAGCACACCCAAAATGAAAACAGCACCGCGCGGGCGGTGCTGTTCTTTGTCCTGTGGTGGTCAAACGTGGCGCAGGCCGGGTCTGCCAGATCAGCCCGCCTGCCGCTTGTCCTGCGTGCGGAACTCGGTCTCTTCGGTGACGGCAAAGCGGCCCCCGGACAGTTTTTGCAGCTTGCCCTCGCGCAGCAGCCTCCCGAAGGAGCGCAAGCCATCCTCGCGCGAGAAATTGTCTTTCTCGATCTCCTTGAGCTTGCCCATCAGCATCGGGCGCGAGAATTGCGGGCGGCCTTCGACATCGGCGAGATAGGCCGCCGCCGCTTCCAGCAGATCAGGCAGGGCGGTGGCGCCCATTTCATCGGCATAGGCGACGAAACCGCCATCTGTGTCGGCCTCAACCTCGGCATGGACATCGGCTGCCGAGATGCGGCGCGGGCGCACCGGATTGCGCGGTGTGTCGACGCGTTGCTCGGCCACCAGTTTGAGTGGCGCGGGGTGGCTCTCGGTCGGCCGCGAGCTGCGGGCCTCGGACGCCACGGCCTGCGGACGGCGCGGGCGCACCACATCAGCCAGGTCCGTACGATAGGGCGTATCATCCACATCGCGCTTGAGTTCCGATCCGGCCTGTTTCTCGGCGCGGGTCGCGGCGAGCGCGGCGCGCAGGTGCTGGATGGTGTTGCGCCGCTGGCTGGACGCCGGGGCCTCGAGTTGGGTGTCGGTCTCGTCAAAGATGCGCGACAGGTCGTCTCCGGCCTCGGCGCGGGCGAGTTTGCGGCGCCCGGAATCGGTGTCTTTTGCGGGATCTTCAATCTCGGGGCCTGCGGCCTCTGCGACCGGGGTCGGCTCGTCTTCTGCGGCATCTTCTGCGTAGTCGGCCACATCCTCTGCCGCCTCTGCCGCCGCGTCCGGTGTCAATTCCGCCTCGACCTCGGCCAGTTCGCGCTGAAGCTCGGCCTCGTCCTCGGGGCTAAGCGCGGCCTCCGTCTCCTCAAAGAGATTGTCGGCGTCGTCGTCTTCTGCCTCGTCTTCATCCTCTTCGAACAAGCCCTGGTCGAGCACCTCTTCAAGCTCTGCGCGCTTGACTTTCATGACGCGGGCAACCGGGGCCTGGGGGGCGGATGTCGGCTCCTCTGGCTCTGCAGCGATTTCGGGGGCGTCGTCGGCGTCCAGCGCAGCGCGCGGCGTGTCGTCCTCGGCGAGGGGTTCCGGCTCCGCTTCGGCGAGCTCTTCTGGCAGATCCTCGGCGGTCTCGTCCTGCAAGACCTCCGCCGTGGCCGACACCTCGGGTTCCGCAGGCGCATCTGACATCAGTGCGGCCAGCGTATCCTCGAAGCTGTCAGTTTCCGCCGGTTCGGGGGCGGTATCCTCGACAAGATCGTCGAGCTCTGTGCTCACGTCCGCCGTCGCGTCATCCTCGTAGGTGTCGGGCTCCTCGTAGGTATCAGGCCAGAAGGCGGCCTCGTCGGTCTCTGGCTGCACGAAATCCTGGGCGTGCTCGTCCTCGCTGTATTGATCATCTGCAGACGACGCGTCGCCGCTTACGACAGAGCGGATCATGTGCAGCTTGGCGGCGAAACTGTCGGGGTCGGCGGCAATCGGTGCGCGCACTTCCTCGGCGACGGGTTCGGGCGTTACGGGTTCCGATGGTGCTTCGGGCTCGGGGTCTGCGACAGCCTCGGGCTCCATCTCGGCGACTGACTCGGGTTCAGGCTCCGGTTCGGCCATGGCCTCGGGCTCAGGCGCGGCAACCGCAGGGGTGCTTTGCTCAACCGGGGCCTCGGCCACGGTGTCGGCGGGCATGTCTTCGGCGAGTGGGGCCTCCGTCCTGGACTGCTCCGCGACCGGGTCTGCCAGCGGTGCCGCAAGGGCGGTGCGCGCGGCGGTCTCTTGCCTTGGTGCGTCTTCAGCGGTTTCTTGCTGTGTCGCCTTGGCGGCGGTCTGCTGCGGTTCGGCAGCGTGCTGACGTGTGGTCTGCCCCTCGTCGGCGCGCAGCACGATGCGGCCCTGATGTTCATGCGCCTCGACCCGGCGCGAGATTTCGCGCTCGGCGATCCGGGCCAGCATTTCGGCATCCGGCGTGGGCGGCTCTGCCCCGAAATAGCGGTCATCGGCGGCCAGATCGCGGAAATATTCCGCAATCGCCTTCATCGTGTCGAATGAATCGTCAAAACCTTCCAACGTGCACGAGAACGTACCGTAGGAGACTGTTAGAATTTTACTTGAACCAACCATATTTAAAGCTCGCTTTGCTTGCCTGCAAAGACAGTGTTTACCATGACCGCCAAGACCAAAGCGGCACGATTCTTCGATCTTTACCGTATCATTTCATGGTCAGAATGTGTCATCAGACGAGTTAAGGCAACGATAAGGGCTGCGATAAATGATTGTTCACGAAAGCGATCCAATCACGCTTGTCGGCGGCGCGGGCCTTTCCGACCAGTTGTTCGATCAGGCGCTCGAGGTCGCGCGTCTGGTCGTCGCCGCCGATAGCGGGGCAGACCGCGCGCTTGCCCATGGCATTACGCCCCGCGCGGTGATCGGCGATTTCGACAGCATCTCGGACCACGCACGCGCTGCCCTGCCCGAGGCCATCCTGCACCCCATGCCCGACCAGAACAGCACCGATTTCGACAAATGCCTGCGCAGCGTCACGGCACCTCTGATTCTGGGCGTCGGGTTCTGCGGTGATCGGATCGATCATCAGCTTGCGGCCTGCAACACGCTGGTGCGCTATCCGTTACAGCGCTGTGTCCTGCTGGGCGAGACCGATCTGGTGTTCCTCTGCCCGCCCGCAATCCACCTGCCGCTCGATGCGGGCTGTCGCGTCTCGCTTTTTCCGATGGGTGCGGTTGAAGGTCTGTCCGACGGGCTGCAATGGCCGCTGCGCGGGTTGAATTTCGCGCCTGACGGGCAGGTCGGCACGTCGAACGCGGCCACGGGGCCGGTGCATCTGACCATCACTGCGCCCAAGATGCTGGTGATGCTGCCGGTGGACAGGCTCAACATCGTGGTGACCGCCCTAGCCGAAAGTGCGGCCCGGTGGCCCGAAGGGGCGAACCCGAGATGAGTGCGGCAGGCCGGATCGGAAGCTGGATCGACGCGGTCGTCTTCGATCTCGGGCGGCAGATGCGCTGGACCTTCCTGCCGCCGCTGATGGTCTATTTCGCCGCCGGTTTTTCGGGGCTGACAATGATCGTGGGCACCTTCTTCGTGAAGGAGTATCTCGACCTCTCGGCGGCCTATCTGGCGGGGCTCGCCTTCTGGGCGGGGCTGCCCTGGGCGCTGAAGATGCCGCTTGGCCACCTCGTCGATATCATCTGGCGCTGGAAATGGCTGCTGGTCTATCTCGGCGCGGGGCTGATCGGGCTGTCGGTCTTCATCATGTATCTGCTGCTGACGCAGACCGAGATGATGACCGCGATCATGCCGATGGCTGCGTGGTACATCACCTCTTACCTGCTGGCGCCCTGCGGTCTGGTGATTCAGGACGCAGTGGCCGATGCGATGTCGGTCGAGGCGGTGCCGCGCTTTGATGCCGAAGGCCGCGAGATCGGGCTGGAGCAATCGCGCGCCATGCACACCACGATGCAGACGCTTGGCCGGTTCGCGCTGATTTCGGGTACGGTGGCGGTGGCGGTGCTCAACATATCGATGTTTTCGGGCATCGAGGCGATGGCCGACGACGCCAAGCGGCAGATCTACGCCAATATCTACCTGACCGCGCTGCTCATTCCGGTGGTGTCGGTGTCGGGTGTGGTGCTGGCGGGTATCCAGAAGATCCGCGCGCGGCGGGGGTTCATCCGGCGTGGCCTCGACCCCGCAGAGGCCGATGCCCTCTTCGAGCGGCCCGACGAGGACACCAAGCCCAACCCGTGGTATTTCATCGGCGGCGCGGGCTTTGTCGCGATCTCGCTGGCCGTCGGGCTGAGCGATATCGCCTACGGGCAGGAGATCATCTTTGTCGGCTCCATGACGATCGTGCTGCTCCTGATGCGGCAATTGATCAAGGTGCTGACACAGGCGCAAGCACGGGCGCTGATCGGCACGGCTGTAGTGATCTTCATCTTCCGTGCGGTGCCGCGACCGGGTGACGGCTATACGTGGTTTTCCATCGACGTTCTGGGGTTTGATCAACAGTTCCTGTCGATCCTGTCGCTGATCACGTCCGTTCTGACCCTCGTGGGCATGGTGATTCTGCGCCCACTGATGGCCAGTAAACCGATTGTCTATATCGTGGTGCTGCTGACGCTGGCGGGGGGCATTCTGTCGCTGCCCAATATCGGGCTCTATTACGGCATTCAGGATATAACCGCGCCGCTCACCGGCGGTGTCGTCGATGCACGCTTTATCGCGATTCTCGACACGGCCATCGAATCGCCGCTCGGGCAGATCGCGATGATCCCGATGCTGGCCTGGATCGCGCGCAATGCGCCGAACGATCTCAAGGCGACGTTCTTTGCCGTCATGGCCTCGTTTACCAACCTTGCGCTGTCGGCAAGTTCGCTGCTGACGAAATACCTCAACAACGTGTTCGTCATCACCCGCGAGGTGACGGACCGCGAGACCGGGCAGGTGACGACCCCCGCCGATTATTCCGATCTCGGCATCCTGCTGATCATTGTCAGCCTGGTGACGGTGGGGCTGCCATTGCTTGCGGTGGCCATGGTGCAGAATTCACGGCTGCGCACGCAGGACTGATCCGCAGTCACTCCCCCAACGCGGCCACGCTGCGCCCCGCCAGTTCGCGTGTGAACGCCACGGGCAGCGGGGGCTTGCCGAGGCGGGCGCGATAGGCGGGCAGGCTCTCGGCGACGCGCATCACGTAGTTGCGGGTCTCGCGGAAGGGGATGTGCTCGATCCAGTCGACGATCTCATGCGCACCCCGCCCGCGCGGATCGCCATAGGCCTCGATCCATTGCCCGGCCCGGCCCGGCCCTGCGTTATAGCCCACCGACATCAGCACGATATTGCCGTCAAAGCGCCCGGCAAGCTGCGCCAGATAGCCCGAACCCAGCCGCGCGTTATATTCAGGCTCGGTCAGCAGGTCCGAGCGGTCATACTCCACCCCCAGATCGCGCGCCATGTCGCGCGCCGTGCCGGGCATGAGCTGCATGAGACCGCGCGCCCCTGCCCCGCTCACCACGACCGGGTTGAATTCGCTCTCGCGCCGGGCAATGGCAAGCGCCAGTTCCATCGGCACCGGCAAGTCCATCCCGGTCATCGGGTGGAGCGCATAATACGGGGCCTCGACCACGATTCCGCGCTCTGCCGCCGCCTTGCCCAGCATCACCTGAAGATGCGGCTGCTCCAGTTCGGCCAGCATCTGCCCCATCTGGCCCAGACCGGTCCGGTCCTGACTGTCGGCCAGATGAATGAAAAACCGCCGCGCCAGCCCCAGATCGCCCATCCTCAGCGCAAGCGTGCCGATCTCGTGCAGGTCGCCTTTGGCAAACTCTGCCGCGCGCCAGGGCGGGAACACCTCAGCCCCGCGCAGCGCGTCATCCACCGGCAGCCCCGCCTCTTCCGCCGCCAGAAGCCCGTAAAAGCTGGTTTGATACGCCGCCCCCTCGCCATAGGCCAGTTGCGCGGCCTCGGTGTCGCCCAGCGCGTCCTGCGCCCGGCCGATCCAGTACCCCGCGCGCCCCAATGAAATTGGCGTGCCGACCGCCGCGCGGAACCGCTGGAAATGATCCAGCGCCAGGTCCGGCGCATCGAAATAGGTCAGCGCAAGATAACCAGACAGCCATTCGAGATCGGCGTAATTCGCCCCCTCGACCAGTTGATGCACCGACGCGATCTCATAGGCCAGACGCGGCTCGCCCTCGCGCATCTTCTGCCGGGCAAGGGCGCGGCGCCAGCTAGCCCATCGCTCGGGCTCACCAAGGCCGCCCTCGGCCCGGCTTTGACGCAAGAGCACGGCGATCGCCTCTTCCGGCGCGTTGCTCAGGTGGCGGGTGAACCGCTCGAACGCGATACCCGCGTTGCTCTCTTGTGCCTCGGTCAGGTCCTGCGCCTCGCCCCGCTTCACCTTGCCCCGCAACTCCGCCAAAGCGCGCGCCTCGGCACTGACCAGCGGCAGCATGTCCTCGACATCACGCAGACCCCGCCAGAGCGCCATCTCCAGACGCGCGGCATGATGCGGGCGCAGGAGAATGTCGAACTCGCGCAGGAAATCGTCATGCTCGGCGCTGCTCAGATCGAGCGTCCGCCATGCCAGCACCACGCTCGCCTCGGCCTCGCCCTGCCGTCCGCGCGCCAGCAGCGCCCGCGCGAGGTTGAGCGCGCCGGTGCCGGTCTGCGGGCGGTTGCCATCGTAGAACGTCAGCACATCATCGAAATCGGCATGGGTCATCGCCTCCTCGCTCTGGCGGCGCAGGTAATCCAGACCGGGCCAATGCGCGTTACGCTCCAGAAAGCCGAGAATTTCATCCGGTTCTCCTTGCCCGGCGCGCAGGCGGTGCCATTCGATCAGATCCGCCGCCGCCTGGCCATCGCGCGCGGCAAGCCGCGCCGCGACCTCCCAGCGTCCGGCCTGCATCGCGTCAAGCGCACTGGCCAGCGGACGCGGAGCAATGCGCGGCAAATCGGCCGCCTGGGCGGCGAAAACCGGGAAAATCAGCCCGAAAACCAGCGTGAGCACGCGCAACATCTCTTGCATTTCCCGCTTTGCCGAAGGATAGACGTCGCCAGCCTAGGCATCCTGCGCGCCCGCGTCCATTCACGATGCGCGGCACCATGCGCGATCCGCCGCCGATGGCGAACCCGATCACCGCGGGCCCGGCCCGCAGATTACGACGAGAGGAGCGTGTCATGTTCAAAGGATCTTTTCCTGCCCTGGTCACGCCGTTCAAGAACGGCGAGCTGGATCTGGACACGCTCAAGAAACTCGTCGAGTGGCATATCGGCGAGGGCAGCCACGGCCTTGTGCCCGTGGGCACCACCGGCGAGAGCCCGACCCTGACCCATAAAGAGCATGAGACCGTCGTCGAGGAAGTCGTGCGCGCTGCCGCGGGCCGCATTCCGGTGATTGCCGGGGCGGGATCGAACAACACGCTCGAGGCGATCCGCTTCATGCAGCATGCCCACAAGGTGGGGGCCGATGCCGCGCTTGTGGTGACGCCCTATTACAACAAGCCCACGCAGGGTGGCATGATCGCGCATTTCACCGCGCTGCACGATTGCTGTGACCTGCCGATCGTCATCTACAACATCCCGGGCCGGTCCGCCGTGGATATGATGCCCGACACGATGGGGCAACTGGCCAAGCTGCCGCGCATCGTCGGCGTCAAGGACGCCACCGGCGATCTGGCACGGGTCTGCGCGCAGCGCCTGACCTGCGGTAAGGAGTTCGTCCAGATTTCCGGTGAGGACGCCACGGCGCACGGCTTCAACGCGCAGGGCGGCGTCGGCGTGATTTCGGTCACCGCCAATGTCGCGCCCAAGCTGGTGGCGCAGGTGCAGGAGGCGACGCTGGCGGGCGACTATGCCACCGCGCTCGAACTGCAGGACCGGCTGATGCCGCTGCATCGCGCGATCTTCACCGAGCCGGGGCTGGTCGGCGTGAAATACGCCATGTCGCGGCTGGGGCTGTGCAGCGAAGAGGTTCGCACGCCGCTGGTCGGGCTGAGCGATCCGGTCAAGGCACTGGTCGAGGACGGGATGCGCCACGCGGGCCTGATCAACTGAACTCACGGTAGCCCTCTCACACCACGATCCCGGGGAACACGCGGCGCAATTTCCCCGTGCGACGCGGGTTTTTCAGACTTGCCTCGCGGCATTTCATGGTAAACCGCCAACGTGGCGCGGCCTGAGACCCGCCGGGATCAGTGAGATAGGGACGATCATGGTACAAGAGTTCAAGGATTTCATAGCGAAGGGCAATGTCATGGACATGGCCGTTGGCATCATCATCGGCGCGGCGTTTACCGCGATTGTCGGCTCGCTCGTGTCCGACCTCATCAACCCGATCATCAGCCTGTTCATGGGCGGGATCGATTTTTCCGGCCTTTACGTGCTGCTCGGGTCCGGCGAATACGCCTCCATCGCCGCCGCCGAAGAAGCCGGCGCCGCAGTCTTTGCCTATGGCCGTTTCATCATGGCCGTGATCAACTTCCTGATCATCGCATGGGTCGTGTTCCTGCTGGTCAAGGCGGTGAACCGCGCCAAGGAGGCCTCGGCCAAGCCGGAAGAGGCGGCCCCGGCAGCCGATCCCGGACCCAGCGAACTGGACATCCTCATGGAAATCCGCGATTCTCTCAAGAAATAAGCCGCTCACATGGCGGGGGGTCCGCTTCACGGCGGGCCCTTTTTCGTGGCCGGCGCGCCTCGATACGGCTCAAAGGAGACAGTGATGCAAGACCTCATGACCCAACTCAGCGGCTATGGGCCGCTCGTGATCGCGGCAGCCAAGGCCCTCGCCGTTCTGATCCTTGGCTGGATAGTTGCCGGGATCGTCAGCGGGATCGTGCGGCGCCGTGTCAACGCAAGCCCCCGGATCGACAAGACCATCGGCAATTTCGCGGCCTCCATCGTGAAATGGGTGATCCTGCTGATGGTGCTGGTCGCAGTGCTGGGGATATTCGGGATCGAAGCGACAAGCCTTGTCGCGGTGCTGGGTGCGGCGACGCTGGCCATCGGTCTGGCACTTCAGGGCACGCTGAGCGATCTGGCGGCGGGGTTCATGCTGATCCTGTTTCGCCCGTATAAACTTGGGCAATATGTCGATATCGGCGGCACCTCGGGCACGGTGGTCGATCTCAATCTCTTTTTCACGGAGCTTTCGACCCCCGACAACGTGCAGATCATCCTGCCCAACGGTCAGGCCTGGGGTTCGGTGATCACGAACTATTCGCACCACGCGACGCGGCGCTGCGACCTGAGTTTCGGGATCGATTACGGCGACGACGCGGACCGGGCGATCGGGATCATCCTCGATGTGGCGCGGGCCGATGCCCGGGTGCAAGCCGACCCGGAACCATGGGCGCAGGTCGTGAACCTTGGCGACAGCAGTGTGGATATCGCGGTGCGCCTGTGGTGTGACGCCGCCGATTACTGGGATCTGAAATTCGCGATGACCAAGGCGGTGAAAGAGGCGTTCGATGCCGGGGGGATTTCGATCCCCTATCCGCATCAGGTGAACGTCGAGAAGGCGGGGTGAGGGGAGGGTTGGCCTTGAGCGTACCTTTGTTTGGCAGACCCGGCGCGGAACAAGGCCGAAGGCCGCCGCGCCATGGCCAGGCCAGACCCACCTGCCCCGTCATCGCGCAGTCTTCGCCCTCAGCCGCACCGGATATCCGCACCAAGCGCGGCCATCAGCGGCTCGAAGATCGGGAAGGACGTGGCGATCGGGCTGCCATCATCGACGCTGACGGGGCTTTGCGTGGCCATGCCCATCACCATGAACGACATCGCGATACGGTGATCGAGATGGCTGACACAGGTCTGCCCACCCGGCACATTCCCGTGACCCAGCCCATGCACGATCCACCAGTCCGGCCCGTCCTCGACGGTCACGCCACCGGCGCGCAGCCCCGCCGCCATCGCCTCGATCCGGTCGCTTTCCTTGACGCGCAATTCCTTGACCCCGCGCATCACGGTCTGCCCCGTCGCAAAGGCGGCCACCACCGACAGGACGGGATATTCGTCGATCATGCTCGCGGCGCGCTCGGGCGGCACCTTGACGCCCCGCAGATCGGGTGAGAACCGCGCGCGCAGGTCGGCCACCGGCTCGCCGCCCTCTTCGCGCAGGTTCTCATACTCCAAATCGGCCCCCATCTCGCGCAGCGTGGTAAAGAGCCCCGCGCGCGTCGGGTTCAGCCCGATATTGGGCACCAGCACGTCAGAACCGGGCGTTATGATTGCCGCGCAGACCGGAAACGCCGCCGACGAGGGATCGCGCGGCACGACGATGGCTTGCGGGATAAGTTCCGGCTGCCCGGTCAGGGTGATGACACGGCCCTCTTCGGTCACTTGCGTGACGATCTCGGCCCCGAACCCGGCCAGCATGCGTTCGGTATGGTCGCGGGTCGCTTCCTTTTCGATCACCACCGTCTCGCCCGGCGCGTTCAGCCCGGCCAGCAATACAGCGGATTTCACCTGCGCCGACGGCACAGGCACCTTGTAGCGCACCGGCACAGGCTCGGCTGCACCGACCACTGTCATCGGCAACCGGCCACTCGCGCGCCCCACTGCTTGCGCGCCAAACAACGCCAAGGGGTCGGTGACCCGCGCCATCGGCCGCTTGTTGAGGCTCGCATCGCCGGTGAAGGTGGCGCAGATCGGCGAGGTCGCCATCGCCCCCATGATCAGCCGCACCCCGGTGCCGGAATTGCCGCAGTCGATGACCTGTTCAGGCTCGGCAAAGCCCCCCACGCCGACGCCATGCACATGCCATGTGCCGCTCTCGTCGCGCGTCACCTCGGCCCCAAAAGCGCGCATCGCCTTGGCGGTATCCAGAACGTCCTCTCCCTCCAGCAGCCCGGTGATCACCGTCTCGCCGACGCAGAGCGCGCCGAGGATAAGCGCGCGGTGCGAGATCGACTTGTCCCCCGGCACATCCGCCTGACCGCTGAGAGGCCCGGATCTGTGCGAGGTCATGGGAACGGGCGTGGCGTGGCCGGACATGGGCGGCGGTCTCCTGCAAAACGCGAAATCGCCTGCCTGATAGCGCAGGCAGGCGACCTCGTCCATCGCTGTTGGGCGTGGCTTAGCCCATGTCGAATTGCAGCGGACGGATCTGCTGGAACTTGCCCGTCGCGTGCAGCGCCTTGATCGCCGCCTCCGGCACCGGCGCATCCACGTACAAGAGCGCAATCGCCTCGCCCCCGGCATCCGACCGGCCAAGGGTGAAGTTGGCGATATTGACGCCATTCTCGCCCATGGTTTGACCCAATGTGCCGATGATCCCCGGCACGTCCTCATTGGTGGTATAGACCATATGCTGCCCGATCTCGGCGTCGATATTGATGCCCTTGATCTGGATGAAACGCGGCTTGCCATCGCTGAACACCGTGCCGCCGATGGACCGCTCGCGCTTGTCGGTGACGACGGTGATCTTGATATAGCCCTCGAAAGCGCCGGACTTGTCCTGCTTGGTGGTCGAGATCTTGACCCCGCGTTCCTTGGCCACGACGGGGGCGGACACCATGTTCACCTCGGGGTTCACCGATTTCATGATCCCCGCCACGGCGGCAGATGTCAGCGCGCCGAGGTTCATCTCGCTCGCCACACCATCGTAAAGGATGTTGATCGCCTTGATCGGCTCGTCGGTCATCTGGCCGATGAAATTGCCCAGGTGATCCGACAGCTTGATCCACGGCCCCATCACCTTGGCCTCTTCGGCCGTCACCGACGGCATGTTGAGCGCGTTGGTCACAGCGCCCGTCAGCAGGTAGTCGGACATCTGTTCGGCCACCTGCAGGGCGACGTTTTCCTGCGCCTCGGTGGTGGCCGCGCCCAGATGCGGGGTGCAGACCACGTTGGGCAGGCCGAATAGCGGATTGTCCACGGCGGGTTCCTCGGCGAACACATCAAAGCCCGCGCCCCCCACATGGCCGGATTTCAACAGGTCGGCGAGGGCCTGCTCATCCACCAGCCCACCGCGCGCGCAATTGATGATGCGGACGCCCTTCTTGGTCTTTTCAAGGTTCTCACGGCTCAGGATATTGCGAGTCTGATCGGTGAGCGGAACATGCAGGGTGATGAAATCAGCGCGCTTCAGGAGGTCGTCGAGTTCGACCTTCTCCACCCCCATCTTGTCGGCCTTTTCCTGACCGAGGAACGGGTCATAGGCCACCACCTTCATCTTGAGCCCACGCGCGCGGTCACAGACGATGCCGCCGATATTGCCTGCACCGATCACGCCTAAGGTCTTGCCGGTCAGTTCCACGCCCATGAAACGCGACTTTTCCCACTTGCCCCCCTGCGTGGAGGCCGACGCCTCGGGGATTTGCCGCGCCACGGCGAACATCATCGCGATGGCATGCTCGGCGGTGGTGATCATGTTGCCGAAGGGCGTGTTCATCACGATCACGCCCTTTTTCGAGGCCGCCGCCTTGTCGATATTGTCGGTGCCGATGCCCGCCCGAGCGATGACCTTGAGGTTTGTCGCGTTGGCGAGGATCTTTTCCGTGACCTTGGTGGCCGAGCGGATGGCGAGACCGTCATAGTCGCCGATCACCTCGGCGAGCTTGTCCTTGTCCTTGCCCAGATCGGGCTGGAAATCCACGTCGATGCCGCGATCGCGAAAGATCTGCACGGCGGTTTCAGAGAGTTTGTCGGAGACGAGAACCTTGGGAGCCATTTTTCTGGTCCTTTGATGATACATTTCGGGGGAGGGCCCGAAGTCTTTGAAAGACTTCGGACCGATTTCTTTTCAAGAAATCGGGGTCACGCCGTCTCGGACAGCGCCGCGATTTCGGCTTCAAATGCCCATTCGATCCATGGCATCAGCGCCGCCACATCGGCGGTCTCGACCGTACCGCCGCACCAGATGCGCAGACCGGGGGGCGCGTCGCGATAGGCACCGATGTCATAGGCCACGCCCTCGGACTCAAGCCGCTTGGCGACCGCCTTGGCAAAACCCGCGCCATCACTGATGCGTTCATCGGTGAACTTCAGGCACACCGAGGTATTGGAGCGGATCGCCGGTTCATGCGCGAGGAAGGCCAGCCAAGGGTGCCCGGCGACAAAGGCCTGCACGGCGGCGAGATTGGCATAGGCCCGCTCGCGCAGCCCGTTCATGCCGCCCACCGAGCGCGCCCAGTCGAGCGCCAGCAGGTAATCCTCGACCGCGAGCATCGACGGCGTGTTGATCGTCTCGCCCACAAAGATGCCCTCGATCAGCTTGCCGCCCTTCGTGAGGCGGAAAATCTTGGGCAGCGGCCAGGGCGGCGTGTAGCTTTCCAGCCGCTCCACCGCACGGGGGCTAAGGATGATCATGCCATGCGCTGCCTCGCCGCCAAGCACCTTCTGCCAAGAGAAGGTGGTCACGTCGAGCTTGTCCCAGGGCAGGTTCTGCGCGAAGGCGGCAGAGGTCGCGTCGCAGATCGTCAGGCCCGCACGGTCCGCCTTGATCCAGTCGCCATTGGGCACGCGCACGCCCGAGGTGGTGCCATTCCAGGTGAACACGACGTCATTGTCGGTATCGACCGTCTCCAGATCGACGATCTCGCCATAGTCGGCGGTCTTGACCTCGGCGTCGAGTTTAAGCTGCTTGACCGCGTCGGTGACCCAGCCTGCGCCAAAGCTTTCCCAGGCCAGCATCTCGACGCGGCGCTCGCCCAGCAGGTTCCACATCGCCATTTCCACGGCCCCGGTATCCGAGGCGGGCACGATGCCGATGCGGTAGTCGTCGGGGATGCCGAGAATTTCGCGCGTGCCCTCGATGGCGGCCTTGAGCTTGGCCTTGCCCACGGCAGCGCGGTGGCTGCGGCCCAGGGGCGCATCCGACAGCTTGCTCAATTCGAAAACGGGGGGTTTGGCACAGGGGCCAGAGGAAAAACGCGGATTTGCCGGCCGCGTTGCCGGTTGTTCAATAGCCATTGCTGCTATCCTTCCAGATAAGCGCCCCTCGTTGGGGAGGGGTGTCCCACCTGCAGGATTACGGCCAATCGGAGCCTTTCGCAAGCGCAGAAATGACGCAGGAGCGCCGCTTGAGTGAAAAATACGACATGGCGTGTCCACGATCGGAAACAGGCGAGGGATGGCGAGTTTTAGCTCCACCTGTTGATCCGCTGTTCTCACTGCGCGCACCTACTATCCGTCGAGGAAAGCTGTTTCTGCAGAGCATTCAGCTAGACCGGGCCCGCAACCTATGTTAGCCAAAAATCCGTTGTTAGTCATTTTGGTTTGGATGCTTCTGTGCTCAGGTTCTCAAGGACCTTCATCGACAACGTTGGGCGCGAAGAACGGCTCGCGCAGAGTGATCGCCGTGTTGAAACGTTTCTTCGCGGCCGTGTTGCGGAGCTTTCGAGCATTTCTGCATCTGATGTTCACGCCTTCATCAGACAACAAAGACACGTGAGCTACGGATACAAGATCAGATCCGAACAGGGCGTTGGACTCTTTTGTTTATTGCAATGCGCGATGGATGGTCAGGCTAATGCGATGCCAGAGATCGACGGATTTTTACGCAGACACATGGGAGAACCCGAACAGGATTTGCGCAACTTGATCAATGCCATGGGGGAACTCGCGCAAGGTATAGCTGAATAATGCCTGCTTTTCTCGCTCCCGTGGCGTGGAATCTGGGCAGGATAGGCGTGCAATACGCTGTTAGGAGTTTTGCGCAACGCACGGCAACTGCAGCCGCTCAAAACGCCGTTCCAGTCGCCGCTACTATCACAGGTGCTGCAGCTGTCAGTTCAATGATGAATGGCGCTTCGGATGAGGTTAACAGGACTTTGGCCAAAACGGAGGCCACTGAGGCGTGCGCAGTATGTGGTAGAAACAATCCATGTCAACATTTGCAGAATGGCCTTCCAGGCAGCAAATATCGCGGCGGGTCTCATCTAGGTATGTCCCAACCTTCAGGCGACGGTAAAGAAAGTCACCACACTCCGGCCAAGGCCGTTAGCCCGCTGCCGACATCAGTTGGCCCTGCAATCCAAATGGACCCACTCGACCACGCCAAGACCGCAAGTAGCGGCAAGCGCCCAGGCTTTCAGGCATACCAAGCCAAGCAAGCCCGGTTGATAGCCGCCGGGAATTTCATGGGTGCAATAGCTTTGGATGTTGCTGACATTAAGCTAAAGTTCGAAGACAAATATGACGCGGCAATAGGCCAGATGATGGCCTATGCGACGTGTTTGAAAAAGCATGGGATTGTCCGATGACGCGCGAGACGAAATGGAGTGTCGAACCTAACGTGGGCATCCTGCCTATAAAATTTGGCATGACCGAAAGCGAAGTTTCCGAGGCGTCCGGGCTTGGCAGAGCGAAAGACACCATCGTCGAGGACGACGGGCTGGTGACACACTTTTGGGGTTTGGGCGATCCAAACGTGGCATATCGAGATGGCAAGGTTGTGTTCATCGCCACCGGTCCGGCATCCATCCCCGTCTTGATTGGGGATGTCGAAGTATTCCAAGACGATACACGGACTGCGCTGCAAGCGTTCGAAAAAGCAAACGGTGACAAGCCTTTCTATCAACTTGGGTCTGTCAACTTTACGCGCCTGAACCTGGCTATGACCGGCTTTTTTGACTTTCGTGAAGACCGGTATTACGATCCAATGTCTGGCGAGCAAGATGATCGCGTAATCTCATTGTTTGCACCTGGCACAATGACAGAATTTCCCGATATTCCGAAAACGGAGATCACGTTTTTTTAGCATCATTGGCGACGTGGTCCCGGTCGGCCTTCTTTGGACTTCGAGAAGGACTCAATCCGTCTGTCCTGCAATCGATCTTCCCGGCATCACCACGACTTTCAATGGCCGCTTCTTCCCCCCCCGGCATTCGCCCGCCCACTGGAACCCCGGCCACAGCTGCGCTATGGCATCCGCGGATCGCAAAATCGAGGTTTCCATGTATATCGCCACCCTGATCGCCGCCCCCGGGGCGCTTGAGCCCGCGCTTGTCGAAAACCTGCGCAATGCCTGGGGCGGCGGGGATGCGATCTGGCTTGCCCCGGATGAGGCGGCGGAATTCAGCCTGCCGCAGGATCCCGGCAACCGGTGGGATGTCTGGGACGAGTTGCAGAAAATGGGCGTCGATCTGGTGGTGCAGCCCGTCGAGGGACGGCGCAAGAAAATGCTGCTCGCGGATATGGACAGCACGATGATCGAGCAGGAATGCATCGACGAACTGGCCGAGGTTGCGGGCGTCGGCGCACATGTGCGCGAGATCACGGCGCGGGCGATGAATGGTGAGCTGGATTTCGAGGGTGCCCTGCTGGAGCGTGTGGCGCTGCTCAAGGGCCTTGACGAGGCGGTGATCGGCGAGGTGCTGCGCACCCGCATCAGCTACATGCCGGGGGGAGCCACGCTGGTCGCGACGATGCGCGCGCAGGGCGCCTATTGCGCGCTGGTCTCGGGCGGGTTCACCGCCTTTACCGAAGCGGTCGCGGCGCAGCTGGGGTTTGACGAGCACCGCGCCAATACGCTGCTGGCCGAGGGCGGCACGCTTGTGGGCGATGTCGCACGCCCCATTCTCGGACGCGCCGCCAAGGTGCAGGCGCTCGAAGAGATCAGCACCCATTTGGGGATTTCAGAGGCCGACGTGATCGCCGTCGGCGACGGCGCGAACGATCTGGGCATGCTCGGACGGGCAGGCGCCGGCGTGGCACTGCATGCCAAGCCCTCGGTCGCCGCAGACTGCGATATCCGCATCAACCACGGCGACCTGACGGCGCTCTTGTACGTGCAGGGCTACAGCCGGGAAGAGTTCCAAAGCCCCGCCTCTTAACTATTGATACCATGTCATCTTTCAGGCAGCTTAAGCGCAATCGATCCGGCAGCAAATCCTGGGGGGATGAGTTGTAAGGAGGCCCGGCGTGGCCGAAGTGGAAATATTCGTGACGGGGGACGAGGTCGGCACCTTTTCCAGCGTTTCGACATCCGGCAATAACAACGGCATGAAGGTGACCCTGCAAGGGGTAGAGCCGCTTGGCACGTCGAGCGACGTGTTCCGCATCGTGATCCGTCAGGTGAACGGGGACGACAACCTGTTCAGCAACGGGCAATTCGTCGATATCTACGCTTGGCCCGATGCCGATCCGCCGGAACCGCCGATTTTTTCAAGCCTCAATCCGCAGCATGATCAGTTTCAGGGGCGCGCCTCGTCCGGTGAGCATCAGATCATCACCAACCCGGCGAATATCGTGTTTGATGTCAACGGGCTGACCGCAGGCACCGTGCAATTCGGTCCGGGACTGGAGCCGCGCCGCGATCAGCAACTCTCGTTCGACACGTTCTCTCCCGATCCGCCGGTCTTTCCCTGCTTTGCCGCCGGCACGCTGATCGAGACCGAAACCGGCCCGTTGCCGGTCGAGGTGATACGTCCGGGGGATCTGGTGCGCACGCTGGATCACGGGCTGCAACCGGTCCGGTGGAGCGGTCAGCGCGAAGTGCCGGGGCGCGGATCGATGGCCCCGATCGAGATCGCGTCGGGGGCGCTTGGCAACTGGCGCAAGCTGGTGGTGTCACCGCAGCATCGCATGCTGATCGGCGATTGGCGTACGGAAATGTATTTCGGCCAGCCTCAGGTTCTGGTCGCCGCATTGCATCTGGTCAATGGGGATACGATCCGACAGGTGCCACGGTCTCGGGTGCGCTATGTGCATCTGGCGTTTGATCAGCATGAAGTCGTTCTTGCCGAGGGCATCCCGAGCGAGAGCCTGCACCTGGGCGAGATGGCGCTTGGCGCGCTGAGTGCGGCGGAGCATGCGGAGCTCAAGGCGTTGTTCCCGGACCTCATGGACGTCGATGCCGTGGACGGGGACACGGCAGATGCAGCCGCGCGGCACTGTCTGCGCCGGTGGGAAACCAGACTTGTTGCCTGAGCCGCATAGGGAAGGTGCCGGGGCATGCGCGGTGGCATGCCCCGGCTCTCGGGTCAGCCCTCGCTCGACGGCAGGGTGCCTTCCTCTTGCGCGGCGGCGAACTCCTCTTCGCTGATCGCGCCGTCGGCATCGGCATCGGCCTTCATGAAGGCATCCGTGGAGGCATCGGGCATGGCCTGCTGGAATTCCGACATGGTGATGTACCCATCGCCGTTGGCATCGATCTCCGCGAAATCGGCCGCAAGGGCAAGGCCGGGCAGCGCGAGTGTGAGGGCAAAGCCGGTGGCAAGCGTTGTCTTGGTCATCTCAGACATCCTTTCGTTTCAGGTTTCGGACCGCGTTTTATCGCGATCGTGTCCAGAACATGAGGCCGCCTTGGCTCGCTGTCATCGGGTCGTCCCAAATACCTGAAAAACATGCGAAAACCAGCCAAAACGCAGGGGGCGCATGGGCGGGACAACGCCGCCCGTCCCGGGCTGGCGGGAACCTGCCCGCGTGACACGGCCATTCGAGCGAAACGCCGCCGGAATGGTGCGTCTCGCATATCAGTGGAACATTGCCGACCGGTGCGACTCAGGCGAGAGCGGCGGCCGGTTTGATCATGCCGGTCTCGATGCCGCGCCAATTGGTGATCGGCGCATTGCGGAACTTGCGCGCGGTCGGGTGGTCGGGGTCGAGCACGCCCAAACGAACGAGGATCGAGGCGATCGCGCATTCCGCACCGCGCGTGCCGCCATCGGCGATCTTGAGCGCGACACCCAGTTTGCGCTGCGGCAGGATCGCGATAAAGAACGCCTCGGCCCCGGTTTTTAGCGCCACCGGCTCGGAACAGGCGCGCATCAACTCGGTGCAGGCACGCCCCTCGCCCGCGACCAGTTCGGGATGGGCCACCATCGCCTGCCAGAGCCGGACGGCAGCGTTTTCGACCATGCCCCCGGTTTCGGACGCAGCCGCAAACCACGCCATCGCGCGGGCCATGCCATGCAGGGTGCAGGCCGGGTTGGGCGCGGAACAGCCATCGATCCCGTAATAGGGCGAGGTTTCGGCGGTGATCTCCTCGAACGCCTCGAATACCGCCTTTTGCACCGGGTGATCCGGTTCCACATAGTCCGGCCCACCCCCCAACTGGCGATTGAGCGTCAAGAACCCCGCATGCTTGCCCGAACAATTGTTATGCACCTGACAGGGCGCGGTATCGGAACACAAAAGCGCCTTATGCGCCGCCTTGTCCCACGGCATATGCGCACCGCAGCGAAAATCATAGTCGGTCAGGCCCAGATCGTCGATCCAGCGTCGCACGCGAGAGGTATGTATCTCGCCCCCCTCATGTGAGGCGCAGGCCAGCGCCAATTGTTCGGAGTTCAGCCCATGGGCATGCGCCGCCCCGCTGGTGATCAGCGGCAGCGCCTGCAACATCTTGGCCGAGGAGCGCGGCAGCACCACCGCGTCGGGGTTGCCCGAGGCCTCGACAATCCCGCCCGAGCTATCGCAGATCACGGCATGGCCAAGATGTACGCTTTCGGGGCGCGGTCCGCGCCAGATTTCGGTAAGGGGGACGGGATTGGTCATGCAGCTTCTCCAGTTCGACGGACCATGGCGGCGTGTGCGAAAATCCGCCAATACCGTCTTTCATTTCTCGCGTGTTTCAGGCTAATGTTGCAGTGTCGAGATAGGACTGGTCGCATCTCAAAAGAATTCCGGCAAGGAATGCAAGCGACCCTTGGAATTGAGGCTCAGGACAGCTTGGAGGCTGGACATATGGTATCACGAATTGCAGGCGGCATTGCACTCGCGCTCGTCGGGTTGATGACAACCGGCGCGCTGGCGCAGGAAACAAGCACCAATCAGGTCGCCGCCGAGACCGCATGGAGCGTGTTCGAGGACACCGACCCGCGCGAATGCTGGGCGGTGTCGGCCCCGACGGAAACCGTCAACACGCGCGACGGTCGCGTCGTCGCCGTGCGGCGGGGCGATATCCTGCTGATGACGTTCTTTCGCCCCGGCGCGGGCGTGCAGGGTCAGATCACCTTTACCGGTGGTTATCCGTTCGCGGGCGGCTCGACCGTCAACATGAATATCGGCGGCAGCGAGTTCGAGTTGTTCACCGAGGGCGAATGGGCCTGGCCCGCCAGCACCGAGGATGACGCCAAGATACTGGCGGCAATGAAACGCGGCGCGGACGCGGTGCTGACGGCACGCTCCTCGCGCGGCACACAGACCAAGGACACGTTCTCGCTGCTTGGCTACACCGCCGCGGTCGAAGAGGCCGAGAAGCGCTGCCAGTAACGCGGCGGATCGCGGACAAATCAAGCGGCGGGCCGGATCGGCACCGCCGCTTTTTCATGGCGCGCATGTTTCGGTTCAGCGCAGCACCTTGCCCTCGGGCCATTCCATCGCGGTCTCAAGCCGGATGGACTGTGCCTCACCGGCGGGCAGGTCGAACTCCCAAGCCAGGATACCACGCATGTCATCGACATTTTCTTCGGCAGGCGCGGGCGTCGCGGACCAGGTGATCTCCAGATCTTCCTGTTCCGACACCGGCACCCGGTCGAGCACGCGCAGCGGCCAGGCCATGTCGGTCAGGTTCTCGACCTCGATCATCACAGCCTCTGTCATCTCGTTGGATTTGCGGATCAGCCCCCGGTCGCCTTCATTGCGGTCACGCAGGGTGCGGCTCAGGCGCAGCCCGTCGATGGGGCCGAAGGACAGGTCCGCCTCGTCCCCGGCGGCGATCAGGTCAAGGCCGCGCTGCCCCACGTAACGCCCATCGAGATAGAACCGCGCCTCAGAGGTGGGCAGCAGGATTTCGTCGGTTTGATTGGTGAACTCCGCCATCAGATAGGCGGTCTGATCCACCATCGGCACGGCCTGTGCGACGATCTCGGCCTGCGCCTCCAGCGTGCCGAGCATAAGCCGCACGTGATCGGCGCCCGTGGTCACATCGACCGGCGCGGGATAGCTGTAGGAAACCGAAAGACCGTCTAACGTCGCGTCGGCGACCACGGCATTTTCCATCTCAGGCGCGGGCGCGGCCATCGACATGAGCGCGTCGGCACCTTTCTGACGCGCGAGGGGCCGGATCTCTTCGGGGTCCACGATGCGCGGCACCCAGGGCCAGATCTGCCCGGGCTGCGTCTGCTCGGACGGACGCGCGGTCGAAAGGGTCAACGCCACGTCCTGCCAATTCTCACCGGTGGCCTGGCGCACAAGCGCCCCGCGCTCGATCCGCAGCGCGCCGCTGTCGCGCTCGAGATGCATATCGTAAAGCGGCTGCCAGCCCGCATCGGGGATGGTGTAGGTCACGAGCATCCGCCCCTCTGTGGCGCTGTCGGCTGAAACCGCAACGGCGAGCATTGCGCGCGCCTCCTCCTCCGGGACCAGCGCCTTGAGTGCCTTGCGCGCCGCGTCCAGCGCCTCTTGCTGATCGGAGAGCGCGCGCTCGGCGGCGTCGGCGCGGCGGGTGGCCTCCAGCGCGGTCTGCCGCGCGGCGAGGGTCTCGGTACCGATCATCTGCGACAGGTCGCGCAACCGGTCGATCTCGAGCGTCGCCACCCCGTCGCCCTGTCCGATCCGGTCAAGGAAGGCAAGCCGCGCGCGCGCCGCCTCGGCCTCCAGCCGGATATCGTCGATCCGCGCCCGGGCGGCGCGCAGTGCCTCTTCCAGCCGTTCCACCTCGGCGCGAGCTGCAAGCAGTTCAGAACTCTCGCTCATGTCGCGGGGCGGCACGTAATCGCGGCGCGTCGTCACCCCGCCCATGCGCGCGCCCTCGACGCTGACCCGCACCGAGGCGAGCGGCGTGCCGCGCGGCAGATCGGCGAGGATCAGGTCATGCTGGCCCGCAGGCGCGGCAAAGGGCACCTCGCGGACGACTGTCGCGCCTTGCGGAAACAACGTCACCGCGCTGACCCGGCTGGACAGCGCGATATCGTCGGCAATGGCCGGGGCGGCAACAAGCAACAGCGGAAGACATAAGGCACGCATGGGGCAAGACTCCTGATACACCTGGGAGATATTTCAGACCCCAGCCATCGAAGCGCAAGCGCGCGACGCGGCGATGCGCGGATTCACGCCATGCGAGTGATCAGCGACGCCGGGCGGTCAGGGCAATTCGTCCTCGGGGATGATGCGGAAGAACGCGCCGCCCGACCACAGACCGAACCAGCCATCTTGCCGGTCACCGATCTCGACCAGCCGGTAAAAACTCTTGCGGTCGATCAGCGCTTCGAGATTGGCCCGCACCAGCACATAGGGCGCGGGCTCTCCGGTTTCGGGGTCGCGCTCCACGCGAATCGGATGCTCCGGCCCGGCGGTGACGTGATCGCCGACATTGGTCTCGAATCGCAGGGTCTGATCCTGCCCTGCCCCCTCGGCCTCGACATCAACGGCCACGAAAGGCGCGTCATCGACCGTAATCCCGACCTTTTCGACCGGCGTGACCAGAAAATAATCACCCCCGTCGCGGCGCAGAATGGTCGAAAAGAGCCGCACAAGTGCTGTCCGCGTGATCGGCGTGCCCTGGTAAAACCACGTCCCGTCGCGGGCGATGCGCATGTCGAGATCGCCGCAAAACGGTGGATTCCAGTCCTGTACCGGCGGCAGACCGCGCCCTTGCTTGGCGACCGCACGTGCAGAAGCGGCGAGGCTGTCGGCTGACGGGGTTGTGAGAGATTCTGTGCTCATTGCTTTTGCCATTTCTGTCTTGCGCGATACATTCTAGGCTGAGGATATAGTTCTGACAGGAGTTTTGCCATGACCGATGACCCCGATCTTCTCGCCGGTCTCGACGCGCTGGAAGGCAAATTGGCGCAGGCCCGCGCCTCGATCACGCGGCGCTTCATCGGTCAGGAGCGGGTGGTTGACCTGTCGCTTTCGGCGCTTCTGTGCGGCGGGCATGGGTTGCTCATCGGTCTGCCCGGTCTGGGGAAGACAAGGCTGGTCGAGACATTGGGCACGGTGATGGGCCTCAACACCAACCGGGTGCAGTTCACTCCCGATCTCATGCCCGCCGACATTCTCGGCAGCGAGGTGCTGGAGACCTCCGAGGACGGCAAGCGCGCCTTCAAGTTCATCGAGGGCCCGATCTTTTGCCAGCTTCTGATGGCCGATGAGATCAACCGCGCCAGCCCGCGCACGCAATCGGCGCTGTTGCAGGCGATGCAGGAGCGGCAGGTGACGGTCGCGGGCCAGAACCGCACGCTTACCCCGCCGTTTCACGTGCTGGCCACACAGAACCCGATCGAGCAGGAGGGCACATACCCCCTGCCCGAGGCACAGCTTGACCGTTTTCTCGTGCAGATCGACGTGCCCTACCCGGACCGCGATACAGAACGCGCGATCCTGCTGGCCACCACCGGGGCCGAGGAAGAAGAGGCCCATGGCGTCTTTACCCCCGAAGAGCTGATCGACGCGCAACAGATGCTGCGCCGCATGCCAGTGGGCGAAAAGGTGATGGAGGTCATCCTTGATCTTGTGCGCGCCTGCCGCCCAGAGGATGCGAGCGCCGATGACCGGGTGCGCGAGAGCGTCGCCTGGGGCCCCGGGCCTCGTGCCGCACAGGCGCTGATGCTGACCGTGCGCGCGCGCGCGATGTTGCAGGGCCGTCTTGCCCCCGATGCCAGCGACGTGGCCGCGATGGCACAGCCGGTGCTGGGCCACCGCATGGCGCTCAATTTCGCCGCAAGGGCCCGGGGCGACAGCCTCAACGCACTGATCGCGCGCATGGTCGAGGACGTGACACAGGTTCAGGCCGCCGCCTGACATGGAAGAGACCGTCCATACCCTGCGCCCCCGCGCCGAGGCCGAGGCCGCGCGCCTGCCGCCGCTTCTGGCGCGGGCCGAGCATCTGGCGGGCACCGTCCTGTTGGGCGAGCATGGCCGCAGACGCGCGGGGCAAGGCGACGATTTCTGGCAATACCGCCCGGTTCAGCAAGGCGACAGCCGCCGGATGATCGACTGGCGCCGCTCGGCCCGGTCGGATGCGCAATTCGTGCGGCAACGCGAATGGCAGATCGCGCAAAGCGTGATGCTCTGGGTCGATCCCGCCGCCTCGATGCGGTTTTCCTCGGACAAGGGCCTGCCCGACAAGGCAGATCGCGCACGGCTTCTCGCCTTGGCAATCTCGGTGCTGCTGCTGCGCGGCGGCGAACGGGTGGGAATGACCGGCACCGCCCTGCCCCCCCGGCGCGGGCAGGCGCAACTGGCGCGCCTCACACAGGCGCTCACGCTCGACAGCGAAGAAGATTATGCAAGCCCCGACATGGCGGGCCTGGTGCCGCATGGCCGGGCGCTCTTGATCTCGGATTTCATGGGCGATCTCGCGGGGCTGCGCGCCGCATTGACCAAGGCGGCGGATCGCGGGGTGCGCGGCGTGGTCTATCAGGTGCTCGACCCGGCGGAAGAGGCGTTTCCCTATCGTGGCCGCACGATTTTCGAGAGCATGGGCGGCACGCTGGCGCATGAGACGCTGAAGGCCAACGATCTGCGCGACCGCTATCTGGAGCGGTTGGCCGAACGCAAGGCGGAACTCGCCGCGCTTTGTGCCGCGACCGGCTGGCGGCACGGTCTGCACCACACCGGTGACTCGGCGCAATCGGCGCTCCTGTGGCTCTATCGCGCGATCGACAAGGGGGCGAGCGCATGATGCTTGGACCTATCGGTTTCGCAGCACCCTGGTTGTTGCTGGCACTCGCCGCGCTGCCCATCCTGTGGCTCATCCTGCGCGCCGTGCCGCCCGCGCCGATCCGGCGGCGGTTCCCCGGCGTGGCGCTGCTTCTGGGGCTGACCGATGACGACACGGTGACGGATCGCACGCCGTGGTGGCTGTTGCTCCTTCGGATGCTGGCCGTCGCGGCGGTGATCGTGGGGTTGGCGGGCCCGGTGCTCAATCCGCGCGCCGACGGCGAGGCGGCAAGCCGCCTGCCGCTGCTGATCGTGACCGATGCAAGCTGGGCCAATGCCAGGGACTGGAATGCGCAGGTGGCGGTGATGGACGGCCTCCTGGCCGAGGCGGGGCGCGACGGGCGCGCCGCCGCGATCATGGAGTTGAGCGACCCCGAAGCGCCAGTCTTTCGCGCCGCCGAGACATGGCGCAGCGGCCTGCCGGGGCTGACACCCGCCCCCTGGCCCCCCACGCCCGAGACGCTGGAGGCGGCGGCAGAGATGCTCGACGATGACGGGTTCGAGACGCGCTGGTTCTCGGACGGGCTGGCGCATGACGGGCGCGATGCACTGCTTGAGGCGCTGGAAGCGCGTGGCCCGGTCACGGTGCATGAAAGCGCACGGTCGGTGATGGCGCTGCGCCCCGCGCAACTGTCCGACGGTCTGGTCGACCTGACCGCCCTGCGCGCCGCGCCGGGGGGCACGCGCGAGATCACCGTCAATGCCCATGGCCTTGACCCCGCAGGCATCCCGCGCGTGCTCGCGAGCCTGCCGATGACATTCGAAGAAGACGCCACCGAGGCCACCGGCGCGCTCTCGCTGCCGCCAGAACTGCGCGCCCGCGTCACCCGGTTCGAAATTGCCGGAGAGACGCAGGCCGGGGCGGTCACGCTTACCGATGACGGGCTGAAACGGCGCGAGGTGGCGCTGATTGCCGGTCGCGAGGATCGCGAGGGGTTGGAGCTTTTGTCGCCGCTGCATTACCTCGAACAGGCGCTGGTGCCGACCGCTGATCTTCTGGACGGCGCGCTGATGGACGTGCTGCCCGCCAACCCCGATGTGATCGTGCTCGCTGATGTGGCGACGCTTTCGGGGGCCGAGCAGGCGGCCTTGCTCGAATGGGCCGAAAAGGGCGGGCTGCTCCTGCGCTTCGCCGGGCCGCGCGTCGCCGCAAGTGATGTCTCGCGCAGCGAAGAGGCCCCGCTGATGCCGGTCCGCCTGCGCGCGGGCGGGCGCACGGTGGGCGGCGCGATGAGCTGGGGAGAGCCCAAATCGCTCGCCCCCTTCCCCGATGGCAGCCCGTTTCAGGGGCTCGATATCCCCGGTGACGTGACGGTGAGCGCGCAGGTCATGGCACAGCCCGACCCGACGCTGGCCGACCGGGTGATTGCCCAGCTGAGTGACGGCACGCCGCTGGTCACGCGCAAGCGCATCGGCGCGGGGCAGGTCGTGCTCTTTCACGTCACCGCCAATGCCGAATGGTCCTCCCTGCCGCTCTCGGGCCTCTTCGTGCAGATGCTGGAGCGGCTGGCTGTGTCCTCGGCCATGGCCCCGCCGGACATGGCGGAACTTGAGGGCACCACATGGCAGCCGGTCGAGGTGCTCGACGGGTTCGGGCGGCTGGACGATGCAGGCACCCGCCCCGGCGTGGCCGGTGAGGACCTGCTTGAGGCATCGCTTGGTCCCGATCTCCTGCCGGGGCTCTACGATGGCCCGGAACGGCGGATGGCGCGCAATGTGATGACGCAGGAGGCGCCCCTCACCCCCATGACATGGCCCGCGCGCATCCCCGTCGAGGGGCTGGCCCGCGCGCCCGAGATGCCGCTTGGCGGGTGGCTGCTGGCAACGGCGCTAGTACTGCTGACGGCGGATATTCTCGCCTCGCTGGCGCTGTCGGGGCGGCTCTGGCCTGCGCGGGCAGCGGCGATGCTTCTGGTCGCGCTCAGCCTCAGTGCACCGCAACAGGCGCAGGCACAGGAAAGCGATGCGCGCGCCATCGAAGCCACGTCAGAGGTGGTGCTCGCCCATGTGATCACCGGCAATACTGACGTGGACGACGCCGCCCGCGCCGGGCTGCGGGGGCTGGGGCGGATGCTCACCTTCCGCACCTCGATCGAGCCTGATCCCCCGATCAGCGTCAATCTCGAAACCGATGAGCTGGCGTTTTACCCGATCCTCTACTGGCCGATCACTCCCGATCAGCCCACCCCCTCGGCAGAGGCTTATGTGAAGCTCAACGACTACCTGCGGAGCGGCGGAATGATCGTGTTCGACACGCGCGACGCCGACGTGGCGGGTTTTGGCGCGTCTTCCCCCAATGGCGCGCGGCTGCAACGGCTGGCCGCACCGCTGGATATTCCCCCGCTGGAGCCCGTGCCGGAGGATCACGTGCTGACCCGCACCTTCTACCTTCTCAGTGATTTTCCGGGCCGTCACACGGGTCGCTCGGTCTGGGTAGAGGCCGCGCCCCCTGACGCCGAACGCATCGAGGGCATGCCGTTCCGCAATCTCAATGACGGGGTGACACCGGTGGTGATCGGCGGCAATGACTGGGCCTCGGCCTGGGCGGTGAATGAGCGTGGCGATCCGCTGTTTCCGGTCGGGCGCGGCTATGCTGGCGAGCGGCAGCGCGAACTCAGCTACCGCTTCGGCGTCAATCTGGTGATGCATGTGCTGACCGGCAATTACAAATCCGATCAGGTGCATGTGCCGGCACTTCTGGACAGGTTGGGCCAATGACGGGCAGCGTGATTTTTGATCCACTCCTGCCGATCTGGCTGATTACTGCATTGGCGGTGCTGGTGGCGGCAGGACTGTCCCTCGCACTCTTGCGGGGCCTGTCAGGCTGGGCGTTCCGCGCACTGGCCGGGCTGGTCGTGCTCGGCGCATTGCTTGGCCCCGCCTATCAACAGGAGGATCGCGCACCGCTGAGCGATATCGTGCTGCTGGTCGAGGATGAAAGCGCCAGCCAGGGCCTTGGCGACCGCGAAACGATGACGCAATCGACCGCCGATGCGCTCGCCGCGCGGCTGGAGGCGCGCGACAATACCGAGGTGCGGCGCGTGCCGGTGCCTGACGCGCCCGAGAACGGCGGCACGCTGGCGATGACAGCCCTCGCACAGGCCATGGCCGAGGAACCGCGCGGCCGCATCGCCGGGGTGATCCTGCTCTCGGACGGGCGCATTCACGACGCCGACCGCGCGCCTCAGATCCCTGCGCCGCTGCACCTTCTGCATAGCGGGCGCGAGGGCGACTGGGACCGGCGCCTGCGCGTCGACAATGCCCCCGCCTTTGCCATTCTGGATGAGGAAGTGCGCCTGACGCTGACCATCGAGGATGATGGGGCCGCCCCCGAAGGCGTCGAGGAAGTGCCGCTCGACATATCCATCGACGGCGAGGAACCGCGCCGGTTCTCGGTGCCTCTGGGCGAGGAGATGACCCTGCCGCTGACCCTGCCGCATGGCGGGCGCAACGTGCTGCAATTCACCACGCCGATGGCCGAAGGAGAGCTCACTGATCGCAACAACACCGCGCTGGTGCAGATCAACGGCGTGCGCGATCGGCTCAGCGTGCTTCTGGTCTCGGGCCAGCCGCATCCCGGAACGCGGACATGGCGCAACCTGCTGAAATCCGACAGCTCGGTCGATCTGGTGCATTTCACGATCTTGCGCCCGCCCGAGAAACAAGACGGCGTGCCGGTGCGGGAACTTTCGCTCATCGCCTTTCCGACGCGCGAGCTGTTCCTTGAGAAGGTCGATGATTTCGACCTGATCATCTTTGACCGCTACCGCCGTCGCGGCATTCTGCCGTCGATCTACCTCGAAAACATCCGCCAATATGTCGAAAAGGGCGGCGCCGTGCTGCTCGCCGCCGGGCCGGATTTCGCCGGGGCAGAAAGCATCTATCGCGGTCCGTTCGAGGAACTGGTGCCCGCCCGCCCCACCGCGCGGGTGGTCGAAGAAGGCTATCGGCCCGATGTCACCGACCTGGGCGAGCGGCACCCGGTGACCGCCGGGCTGGAGCGTGATTTTGGCGCCGAGTGGGGCCGCTGGATGCGCCAGATCGAGGTGACGCCGACGGGCGGCGACGTGGTGATGTCGGGCGTGGGCGACCGCCCGCTCCTGATGCTCGACCGGGTGGGCGAGGGGCGCGTGGCGCTGCTTGCGTCGGATCATGCTTGGCTCTGGGGACGCGGGTTCGAGGGCGGCGGGCCGCAGCTTGAGTTGCTGCGGCGTCTGGCGCATTGGATGATGAAGGAACCGGAGCTTGAGGAAGAGGCGCTCTGGGCCGAGGCGACGGGGCAGCAGATGCGCGTCATCCGCCGGTCGCTGTCGGACGAGGTGGGGCCGGTCACGATCACCACGCCCTCGGGCGAGGTGGTCGAGCGTGATCTCGAGGAGGTCTCACCGGGTCGGTTCGAGACGCTCTATGACGGGCCCGAGATCGGGCTTTACCGGCTGGAGAATGGCGAGGAAAGCGCGGTCATAGGTCTTGGCCCCGCCGCCCCGGTCGAGTTCGAGCGCACGATTGCCAGCGACGCCGCCCTGCGCCCGGTGATCGACGCCACCAATGGCGGCGTGCAGGCGATGGCCGACGGGGTGCCGCGCATCCGCGAGGTACGCGAAGGCCGCCCCGCCGCCGGGCGCGGCTGGATCGGGATCACCCCGCGCGGCGCCTATGAGACGATGAGCGTGAGCCAGATGGCGCTTCTGCCGCCATGGCTGGTGCTTTTGCTGGTCTCGGGTCTGATTCTAGCAGGCTGGCTGCGCGAGGGGCGCAGG
Source organism: Roseovarius sp. (assembly GCF_040219995.1). Taxonomy (GTDB): domain Bacteria; phylum Pseudomonadota; class Alphaproteobacteria; order Rhodobacterales; family Rhodobacteraceae; genus Roseovarius. The sequence goes on from NZ_JAVJUC010000015.1 coordinate 68,832, forward strand.
TAGGGGGCGGTTTTGGCCTTGAGCTGCCGTTGACATCTAGGACCGATGCGCGGAATCGAGGTGCCGCAGGCACCGCCGCGCTGCGCCCGACCGCCCCTCGGGCGGGCACCGCGCGGCTCATCTCGCTGACGGCAACGTCCGCTTCAGGCCAAGGCCTGCCTCAGGGCTCCAGCTCCACGCGCACCGGCTCCTCGCTCCAGCCATCAACCGAGCAATGCGCCTTGACGAAAATCTCGCGGGTGCCGTCAGGAATCTGGAGGTTTGTGAGCGAGCGCGTGAAGGGCTGTTCGTTGACATGCGGGTGGTGCAGCACGCGGTAGCCGAGGCGATTGCCCTCGGCATCCAGCACCTCCCAGCCATCGGCGTAATGGTCCCAGCCGGTATCGGGATGCTCGATGGTCACATCGACGCGCCAGGACATACCCGATTTCTCGACCTGAACGTCTAGGATCGCGGGCTCATGCGCCGTAGCGGCGGTGGCGAGACAGCAGGCGGCAAGGCAAGATATGATCTGTTTCATACCCCCCACCATAGCGCGAAAACGCTTGTCTTGCACTCACGTCTGTGTGTGATTTTCCGCAGTGTCGGGCTGCATCAGCACCGCGCGAGAGGCTGAGGCGAATTCACGCCGGAGCAGAACCAGCGCCGTGATCGTCGCCGCCGCGATCAGCGCATAAGCCCCGAGCAGCCAGGCCGTCGCGGCAAGCGCGCAATAGAGCGCACGCAGCCCGCGATTGAACCCGCGCGCGGCGGTGATGTTGATTTCACCCGCCTTGCGCGCCCGCGACAGCGCGGCGGGATGGCCCGGATCATTGGGCACGGCGCCCATCAAAACGGCGCAATAGCCGAACAGCCGGTTGGACCAGACGAATTTGAGAAAACCGTTGACCAGAAACAGCACGATCAGGAGGATCTTGATTTCCCACACGATGATCGGGCGTTGCCCGGCGCTCAGATCTCCGGCAAGCCCGATCACGCGCTCCAGGTCGCCCAGAAGGGCCAGCGCCCCGCCAATGGCAATCAGCGTGGCCGAGGCGAAAAACGAGGTGCCCTGCCGCAATTGCCCGATCACCTGCGAATCGAAGATACGCGGATCACGGGTCACGAATTGCACCATCCATTCACGGCGGTAATCTGCCATCAGGTTGGAAGTGGAGGGCCAGCGGCGCGGAGCGTTCTCGATCAGCAGGGTCATGCCAATCCAGACGCCGAGCAGCAGCAGCACACCGACCGCGTCGGGAATTGTAAATTGCGACAGCTCTGGCGGCAGCGCGCCCATTGGCTCAGAACGGGCGCACGACCACGGCCCAGAGCACCGCAATCGCGCCGAACACGCTGATTTCGTTGAAGATGCGCAGGAAGCGGTCGCTTTCGGAGAAAATGCCCTTGCGCGCCCGCAGCACAAGCCGACCGGTCCAAGCGTAATGCAGCGCAAGCGCCACAACCAGCGCCAGCTTCAGATGCGTCCAGCCCGGCCAGCCCAGCCAGTGCGCGAGGTAAAGCCCGGTGGCGATGGCGATCACGCCAAGCCCGAGCGAAAACCGGTAAAGCCGAATGGTCAGATCGCCAAGCGGGCCGAATTCGCCAAGCCGGTCCCATTCGCGATGCCAGTAGATCAGCGCGCGCGGCACGGCGAAGATCGACGTCATCCAGCCCATGACGCAGAGAATATGTATGATCTTGACCCAATCCATGCGCTTTCCCTTGCCCGAGCGGGGCAGGCTGCGCAAGTGTCAGAGGGTCGCGCCGATGAAAAAGGACTCGCAACATCGGCAAATTGGTTATATAGTTTTACCAATTTCAGGAGGTACGCCATGCAGATGCCAGAGCCGAATCCCGCCATTCTCGACAAGAAGGCCGCGCTTGTGGAGCGTCTGCACGAAGTGCTGCCGGGTGACGCCGTGATCACCGACGTGGCCGAGACGCGCGCCTATGAATGCGATGCGCTGACCGCCTACAAATGCCCGCCTCTGGCGGTGATCCTGCCTGCCTCGACGCAAGAGGTCTCGGACGCCTTGGCGATCTGTCACGAGATGGGAGTGCCGGTGGTACCGCGCGGGTCTGGCACGTCGCTTGCAGGTGGCGCGCTGCCCACGGCGGATAGCGTGATCCTCGGCGTGGCGCGGCTCGCCGATGTGCTGGAAACCGATTACGACAACCGCTTCATCCGCGTACAGACCGGACGCACCAACCTGAGCGTCACGGGGGCGGTCGAAGAGCATGGCTTTTTCTACGCGCCTGACCCGTCGAGCCAGCTTGCCTGCGCCATCGCGGGCAATATCGCGATGAATTCGGGCGGGGCGCATTGCCTTAAATACGGCGTGACCACCAACAACCTGATGGGCGTGACCATGGTGTTGATGGACGGCACCGTGATGGAACTGGGCGGCGCGCATCTGGAGGCCGAGGGCTATGACCTGCTGGGCCTGATTTGCGGGTCCGAGGGGCAGTTGGGCGTGGTGACCGAGGCGACCTTGCGCATCCTGCGCAAGCCCGAGGGCGCGCGGCCCGTTCTCATCGGGTTCGACTCGAACGAGGTGGCCGGGGCCTGCGTCAGCGACATCATCAAGGCCGGTGTGCTGCCGGTGGCGATCGAATTCATGGACCGCCCCTGCATCCGTGCGACCGAGGATTTCGCCAAGGCGGGCTATCCCGATTGCGAAGCGTTGCTGATCGTCGAGGTTGAGGGATCGGATGCCGAGATCGACGAACAACTGGCCCTCATCGAAGAGATCGCACGGCGGCACGATCCGGTGGAACTGCGCCAGAGCCGGTCCGCCGAGGAAAGCGCCAAGATCTGGCTGGGCCGCAAATCGGCCTTTGGTGCCATGGGCAATATCAACGATTACATGTGCCTCGATGGCACCATCCCGGTGAGCCAGCTGCCACATGTCCTGCGCCGCATCGGCGAGATGTCGGAGCAGTTCGGGCTGGATGTTGCGAATGTGTTTCACGCGGGCGACGGCAACATGCATCCGCTCATCCTGTTCGATGCCAACAAGCCGGGCGATCTGGAACTGTGCGAGGAATTCGGGGCGGAGATTCTCAAGCTTTGCGTCGAGGTGGGCGGGTGCCTCACCGGCGAGCATGGCGTGGGGATCGAGAAGCGTGACCTGATGGCACATCAATACGCGCCCGATGATCTGGCCGCGCAGATGGACGTCAAGGACGTGTTCGATCCCAAATGGCTGCTCAACCCGGCCAAGGTGTTTCCGCTCGATTCGTCCGACCCGCGGCGCGCGGCCTGACATAGTAGACCCGAGGGGTTCACCCCCGGACCCCCAGGGTATTTTTGCCGAGAAGAAACAGCATGACACCGAAAACCGAGGCGGAACTTGCCGAGATCATCACCGGCGCGGAGGGGCCTCTGCGCATCGAGGGCGGCGGCACGCGGCCCCTTGGACGGGCTTCGAACGGGGCGCGGCTGAGCACGTCTGGGCTGAAGGGCATCGAGCTCTATGAGCCGGGCGCGCTGACGCTGGTCGCCAAGGCGGGCACGCCGCTGGCGGAAATCGAGGCGGCGCTGGAGGCCGAGGGCCAGCGGCTGGCCTTCGAGCCGATGGATCATCGCGGGCTTTTGGGCACGAGCGGCACACCCACCATCGGCGGCGTGGTGGCCGCCAATGTCAGCGGGCCGCGCCGCATACAGGCTGGGGCCTGCCGCGATGTCCTTTTGGGCGTGCGGTTCGTCGATGGGCAGGGGCGCATCGTCAAGAATGGCGGGCGGGTGATGAAGAACGTGACCGGCTATGATCTGGTGAAGCTGATGGCCGGGAGTTACGGCACGTTGGGCGTGCTGACGGAAGTTGCGCTCAAGGTGCTGCCGCGCCCGCGCAGTACCGGGGTGATGCGGGTTGAGGGCCTGAGCGACGCGCAGGCGATCACCGCGCTCAGCCGTGCGCTCGGCTCGCCCTACGAGGTGACCGGGGCGGCGCATCTGCAAGGCGGTACGGATGGCGCGCCAGTCACGATGATCCGGCTGGAGGGGTTCGAAAACTCCGTGGCCTACCGCGCCGGAGAATTGCAATCGCTGCTGGCGGAGTTCGGCAATTTCGCGCTGGAGACAGACCCGGAAAAGACCGAGGCGGATTGGCAATACGTGCGCGACGTTGCCCCGTTTCACGGACGCGACGGCGACGTCTGGCGCATCTCGGTCAAGCCCACGGACGCGGCCGGGATCGTGGCCGATCTTGCCGGAGCAGAGGCGCTCTATGATTGGGGCGGCGGGCTGATCTGGCTGCTGGCCCCAGAGGGCTCGGGCGTGAGCGCGGGCAGGCTGCGCGCCGCCGTGGCAGCGAAAGGCGGGCACGCGATGCTGATCCGGGGGGATCGGAGCCGCGCCACCTTCCCGCCGCTGCCCGCGCCGGTGGCCGCCCTGCAAGAGGGGTTGCGACAGAAATTCGACCCCCGCCAAATCCTCAACCCCGGCCTGATGGCGCAGGGCGAGACCGCCTGAGCCGCGCCCGGAGAGACAGCACATGAAGACCGAATTCACCGCCGAACAGCTCGAAGACCCGAAGATCGCGCGCTCCAACGAAATCCTGCGCTCTTGCGTGCATTGCGGGTTCTGCACCGCCACCTGCCCGACCTATCAAGTACTGGGCGATGAGCTCGACAGCCCGCGCGGGCGTATCTACCTCATCAAGGATATGCTGGAGAATGACCGCGTTCCCGACGAGAAGACCGTCAAGCATATCGACCGCTGCCTGTCGTGCCTCGCTTGCATGACCACCTGCCCCTCGGGCGTGCATTACATGCATCTGGTGGATCAGGCGCGCGAATACATTGAGGAGCGCTACAAGCGCCCTATGGGCGACCGCGCCCTGCGCTGGATCCTGGCGCGCATTCTGCCCTATCCGATGCGGTTTCGCGTGGCTCTGCTCGGGGCCAAAATCGGGCGGCCGTTCGCGCGGCTGATGCCCGATGCCCGGCTGCGCGCGATGCTGGAGATGGCCCCAAAGCAGGTGCCGCCCGTCAGCCGCAATGACGATCCGCAGACGTTCCCCGCGCAAGGTGCGCGCAAGAAGCGGGTGGCGCTGATGACGGGCTGTGCGCAAAAGGCGCTCAACACCGATATCAACGACGCCACCATCCGCCTGCTGACCCGGCTGGGCTGCGAGGTGGTGGTGGCCGAGGGTGCGGGTTGCTGCGGTGCGCTGACGCATCACATGGGCAAGACCGAGGAAAGCCACGCGACAGCGGCGAAGAACATCCGGGCCTGGGCACGCGAGATGGACGGCGAAGGGCTAGATGCCATCGTGATCAACACCAGCGGATGCGGCACCACGGTCAAGGATTACGGGCATATGTTCCGGCTGGAACCGCTCGCGGAGGATGCAGCCCGGGTGAGCGATATCGCAATGGATGTGAGCGAGTTGCTGATGCAGCTTGACCTGCCGGAAGGCGCGAAGAAGGAAATGGTGATTGCCTATCACGCCGCCTGCTCGCTCCAGCATGGTCAGCAGATCAAGACCTATCCCAAGGACCTGCTCAAGCGCGCCGGGTTCACCGTGGTCGAGCCGGCAGACGCCCACCTGTGCTGCGGTTCGGCGGGCACCTACAACCTGATGCAACCGGAGATTTCCAAGCAGCTAAAGGCGCGCAAGATCCGCACGCTGGAGGCAAAGACGCCGGACGTGATCGCGGCGGGAAATATCGGCTGCATGATGCAGATCGGCTCGGGCACCTGCACGCCCGTGGTGCATACGGTCGAATTGCTCGACTGGGCCACCGGCGGGCCGAAGCCGCCCGCGATGGAGCGCGCCGCGGCAGGCATGTCCGGGGTTCCTATCCTGCGCTGAGCCGGTCATATTCTGGCCCCAAACGCCTGCTACCCGACGGGCGTAATGATGTGCCGGAGGTCCGATGCTGCGCCCTGTTCTTGTCACCCTTTTTATCATGCTGGCCGGCAGCGCCATTGCGCAGGACAGCCGCCTTGAACGGCTGGATGTGGGCGATGCCGCCCGTCAATGGGAAGCCGTCGGGCGGCTGGAACTGGGCGGTCGCGGATTTTGCACTGGCGCGTTGGTCGCCCCCGATCTGGTGCTGACGGCGGCGCATTGCCTCTATGATCGCGCAACCGGCACACGGGTGGATCATGGTCGCATCGAATTCATGGCCGGGTGGCGCAACGGGCGCGCCGTGGCCTATCGCACGATCCGCCGTGCCGTGGTTCATCCCGATTATGATTTCGACGCCGAGGTGACGGCCGACCGGGTGCGCTATGATCTGGCGCTTCTGGAACTGCATCATCCGATCAACAACACCCGCGTCACCCCGTTCGAGACCGACGAGCGCCCGCGCAAGGGGCAGGATATCGGCGTGGTCAGCTATGCCAAGGACCGCTCTGAGGCCCCGTCGCTCCAGAATGTGTGCAAGGTGATGGCGCGCCAGCAAGGGGTGCTCATCATGTCCTGCGATGTCGATTTCGGATCGAGCGGCGCGCCGGTCTTTTCCTTTGAGGGCGGGCGGCCGCGCATCGTCTCGGTGGTGTCGGCCATGGCCGAGGTGGAAGGGCGCAAGGTATCGCTCGGCACGCAGCTGGTGGCCCCGCTGCAGACCCTGCGCGCCGCCCTCGACGCGGGGCAAGGCGTGTTTCAGGACGCAGCCCCCAAGACCTTTACCTTTGGCGAGCGCCGCGACACCGGCGCGAAATTCGCCAAGCCATGATCGGGTCACGGCATATCCCGGTCCTTGTTGCCGCGCTCTGCCTGTGGGCTGGCGGGGCCGTGGCACAATCAAGCGGGCTGATCAGGCTGACCGACCGTGACGACCTGTTCGGCTGGGAGGCCGTGGGGCGCGTGGATATCGGACGCAGCGGATTCTGTACCGGCGTGCTGATTGCACCCGATCAGGTGCTGACGGCGGCGCATTGCGTCTATGACCGCGCCGGTCAGCCTGTTGCGGCCGAAACGATCCGCTTTCGCGCCGGGCTGCGCGATGGCGAGGTGATCGCCGAGGCCGGGGTGAAGGGCTACGCCACCGCCCCCGGCTATGATCCGCAGGGCGGCACGCGGGTCGAGAACATCCGCAATGATGCGGCCCTCCTGCGCCTCGCCACCCCGATCAGCAGCGCGCTTGCCGCGCCCTTTGTCGTGCATGAGCGCCCCCGCGACGGCGAGAGCGTGAGCGTCGTCTCTTACGGGCGCGACCGCGACAAGGCCCCCTCGTGGCAGCGCGAATGCAACATGCTGTGGCGCGCCGAGGGGATCATGGGCTTCGACTGCGACGTGATCTTCGGCTCGTCCGGCGCGCCGGTTTTTGCCCGCCATGGCAATCGCGCGCGCATCCTGTCGCTGGTCAGTGCAGGCAACTGGCAAGGCGAGGATCGGCGCGCCTATGGTATGGACCTGAGCACGCTTCTGCCCATGCTCAAACGCGACCTGCACGCAGCCACCGCCGGACAGGCCACGGTCAATCCCGGCTTCAAGCGGGTGCAGGTGGGCGAGGGCAAGCGCGCGTCGGGCGCGCGTTTCGCCAAGCCCTGAGCCGATCTGCGCGCCTCTTGACAGGGGCGGGACCGCTTCCCAAATCATCTGCACCCGGTGCCACGGAATGGGCCGGGAACCCTACAGGCCTGTCCCGATGGGAAGGCCGTGAAAACAGGTATCGCTCAAAGGAGGATGACCCATGCGCAACTTTGATCTTGCACCGCTCTACCGGGCGACGGTCGGGTTCGACCAGATCGCCGACCTGCTGGACCGGGTGATGGCCAGCGACGTGACGCAGCCCACCTATCCGCCCTACAATATCGAGAAGACCGCCGACGATGCCTATCGCATCTCGATCGCCGTCGCAGGCTTTGGGGCCGACGACCTCAGCGTCGAAGTGAAGGATGGCGCGCTCGTCGTCTCAGCCGCCAAGGCCGAGGATGACAGCGACCGCACCTATCTGCATCGCGGCATCGCAACCCGCGCCTTTGAGCGCCGGTTCCAACTGGCCGATCATGTCCGGGTGACCGGCGCGTCGCATGCCGATGGCATGCTGCATATCGATCTGGAGCGCGAAATGCCCGAGGCGCTGAAGCCGCGCCGCATTTCGATTGCCAGTGGCGATCAGTCCGTTGCCAAGGATGTGGTGGACGCCGAAAAGGTGAACTGAGGCGGGACACCCCGCCAAAGGCACCTTGCGCCCGGCCGTATGTCCCTCGGCCGGGCGTCTGCCGTTTCAGGGCTGACGTGCTTCGAGCAGCACAGCCCCGCTTTCGCCGCCAATCAGCAGCAATGTACCATCCTCGGTGACATCGAACCGGGTAACCTGTTCGAGCGCGTCGAGCATGCGGCGCTCTTGCTCCATCAGTGGCTCATGGCACGCCATCATCGTACTGCCCATGGCCCCGAACTGCATCCCCTCGCCGGTGAGCGTGAAATCCCCGACGAGGCGGTTACACCCGCTGCTGCCCGCGACACGGCCCGGATTGAGGAAATTGAGTGACAGGCGCTCGGGCTCGATCAACTCCGCGTCACCCAAGGCCGTGACCTGCCAGACGCCATCGGTCAGCAGCGAGGCCGGATCGCCGCCGCAGCCGCGCAGGTCGCGGCCATCAAGCGCAAGATAGGCGGTGTCGGGATATGGCATGCCGCTCATGTCGTCATGACAAAGCTGTTCTTCGATCCGCAGATGCGCACCTGCGTCGGGCATATCGAACTCATAGGCCCCGGGCACGACCTGCACCACGGGGCGCGGAGCCTCGCGTGTGATTTCGCCGTAGTCGCCGACGATCTCTGCGGTCTCCGGGCCGAAATCCACATACCATCCCGGCTCGTTACCGCGCGCGCGGTAGGGCATCTCGTCCGCCGGAGGCACCTCGCGGCACTCTGGCAGATCCCGTCCCTCGAGCCGGATCGTGGTCGCGTCGCCCTTGTTCCACACGGTCGTCTCTGGGTCCTTGACGCCTTCATAGCGCGCGCCCGAGGCAGCCTCGACCTGCACGAGCGGGATATCGCGACCCTCGGCGCGCAGCACCATCTCCTCGCCCAATATGCCGACCATGACCGGCACATCCCCGCAAACGAGCTCGCTGGCGAAGGCAATCGGCGTGACCGGCTCCAGCGTCAGCGCACCCAAATCGACGGGCGCGCGCCCGGCCTCGAACGCCAGACCGCGCAGCACCCACCGGGGCGCGCCATGGACGCGGATCACCGCGCTTACCTCGCCCGACAGGCCCGGCGGCACCGCCATCTCGAAGGGCAGTGGCACCTGTTTGCCGTCGGGATTGAGCGTTGCCTCGCCCAGCATCGCGCCAAAGCGGCCCTCGGCCACCACCGTGGCACGCGCCTCGGGCGGCAGGGCGATGCGCTGCAGATAGCCAAGCGTGCCGGTGACCCGGCGCACATCGTCCTCTTGCGCGACGGCAGGCAGGACCGACAGAAGCGCCGGAATACAGGTCAGAGACATGACGCGGAACATGAGCCGCCTCCCTCTAGCGGTCGGTTTTCGGTACCCTAACCAATGCCCGCGCGCCGGTCGAGACAATCAGACACTCAGGCAGACATATTTCATTTCGAGGTAATCCTCGATGCCGTGATGGCTGCCCTCGCGCCCGAGCCCGGATTGCTTGACCCCACCGAAGGGTGCGACCTCGGTCGAGATGATGCCGGTATTGACCCCGACGATCCCGTATTCCAGCGCCTCGGCCACCTTGTAGACCCGGCTGAGATCCTTGGCATAGAAGTAAGAGGCAAGGCCGAAGATCGTGTCATTGGCGAGGTCGATCACCTCGTCTTCATCCTCGAACTTGAAAAGCGGCGCGAGGGGACCGAAGGTCTCCTCGGTGGCGAAATCCATGTCCCGGGTCGCACCGGTGATGATGGTGGGCGGCAGGAACAGCCCGTCGGTCTCTTCGGACCCGCCGAGGATCACCGTGCCGCCCTTGGCGGTTGCATCGGCCACGTGCTCGCGCACCTTGACCAGAGCATCGGCATTGATCAGCGGGCCGAGTGATGTGCCCTCTTCCAGACCGTCGCCGACTTTCAGCTTTTCGACCGCCGCCTTGAGCTTGGCGGCGAACGCGTCATAGACGCCCGATTGCACGTAGATGCGGTTGGCACAGACGCAGGTCTGGCCGTTGTTGCGGAACTTGCACAGGATCGCGCCCTCGACGGCGGCATCGAGATCGGCGTCGTCGAAGACGATGAAGGGCGCGTTGCCGCCCAGTTCCATCGAGCATTTCATCACGCTGTCGGCGGCCTGCCGCAACAGGATGCGCCCGACCTCGGTGGAGCCGGTGAAGGTCAGCTTGCGCACGCTCGGGTTCTCGCAGAATTCCTTGCCCACCTCGGATGACCGCGACGAGGTGACGATATTGAAAACGCCCGCCGGGATGCCCGCGCGTTCCGCGAGCACGCCCATCACCGTGGCCGAGAGCGGCGTTTCCGCCGCCGGGCGCCCGACGAAGGCACAGCCCGCCGCCAGGGCAGGTGCTGCCTTGCGGGCGATCATCGCATTGGGAAAGTTCCACGGCGTGATTGAGGCGGCAACGCCGATCGGCTGCTTGAGCACCATGATCCGCTTGTCGCGCTGATGGCCGGGGATCATCTCGCCATAGATGCGCTTGGCCTCTTCGCCGAAGAACTCGATGAAGGACGCGCCATAGGCCACCTCGCCCGTGGCCTCGGCCAGCGGCTTGCCCTGTTCGGCGGTCAGGATCACGCCCAGATCGTGCTGATTCTGCATCATCAGATCGAAGAACTTGCGCAGCACGGCGGCGCGTTCCTTGCCGGTCCACTTGGCCCAATCCTTTTGTGCCGCCTCGGCCTCGGCGATGGCGCGGGCCACCTGCGCCCGGCTGAGATCGGCGACATGGGCGATCACGTCGCCACGCGCGGGATTGGTGACTTCGAACGTGCCATTGTCGCCATCCACCCATTGCCCGCCGATATAGGCCTTCTCCGCCAGCAGGCTGGGGTCGTTGAGCAGGGATTTCAGGTCGGTCGTTGTCATGGCGGTGTCCTCCGGGCGTGTCTTTTGGTCTCGTCATGACAGACCAGCTTGGGCTAGGAATGTCTAGGGCCAGATAAGGGAGATCACGCCGTGGAACTGGACGATGCCTATGCCAATGTCCCGCATATTCCGGGCGGGGCGCAATATCCCGCGCGCTGGACCGTCGCCGCAGAGGCGTTTCGCGCGCGGCTAGGCGCGGAGCGGCGTGCGGAACTCGGCCTGCCCTATGGCAAGGGCGCGCGTCAGGCGTTCGATCTCTTTCACCCCAAGGGCACGGCGCAGGGCCTCGTGGTTTTCGTGCATGGCGGCTATTGGCTGCGGTTCGACCGGTCCTTCTGGTCGCATCTGGCCGCCGGGCCGCTGGCGCGGGGCTGGGCGGTGGCGATGCCGTCCTATGATCTCTGCCCCGAGGTACGGATCGCCGATATCACACGGCAGATCAGCCTCGCCGTGACGGTGGCGGCGGCGCGGGTCGATGGGCGAATTGCGATTGCCGGGCATTCGGCAGGCGGGCATCTGGTGACGCGCATGGCGGTGCCGGGGGTCTTGCCGGCCGAGGTGGCCGCTAGGCTCAGCCATGTCATGCCGATCTCGCCGGTGTCGGACTTGCGGCCACTTCTGCAAACCACGATGAACGAGCAGTTCCGATTGGACATGGCGGCAGCCGAGGCCGAAAGCCCGGTCCTGATGCGCCCCCTGCCCGTGCCGGTCACGGTCTGGGTCGGGGCCGAGGAGCGACCGGTGTTTCTGGATCAGGCGCGGTGGCTGGCCGAAGCCTGGGGGGCCGGGCACGAGGTGGCACGGGGACGGCACCATTTCGACGTGATCGAGGCGCTGGAAGATCCGGCGAGCCGGATGGTCGGGCAGTTGCTGGGGTGACAGGCGCGCGCCATCCCTCGTGCCCGAAACGGCCCGATGCCGCAAAACGTGATGCGCCTCATCACAAAGGCTGAATTGACCAGCCGTTCAATTGCCGTAATCTGCGCGAGAACCGCGCGAGGCCCTCATGCAAAAATCCGCCCCTCTCATCACGCCTGTCCTGATCGCGGGCTGCACGATCATCCTGATCTCCTTTGCGATCCGCGCCTCTTTCGGGGTGTTCCAGATCCCGATTGCGTCGGAGTTCAACTGGCCACGCGCGGAGTTCTCGCTCGCTATCGCGATCCAGAACCTCGCCTGGGGAATCGGCCAGCCAATTTTCGGGGCACTGGCCGAGAAACTCGGGGACCAAAAGGCGATCATCCTCGGGGCGCTGACCTATGCGGCCGGGCTGGTGCTGTCGTCCTTCGCGGTCACGCCCGAGGCGCATCAGCTTTATGAGATCCTCGTGGGCTTTGGCATCGCGGGCACCGGCTTTGGTGTGATCCTCGCGGTGGTGGGGCGCGCAAGCTCTGACGAGAATCGCTCGATGAGCCTCGCCATCGCGACCGCCGCCGGCTCGGCGGGGCAGGTTTTCGGCGCGCCGGTGGCAGAGTTCATGCTGTCGGCGATGACATGGCAGAGCGTGTTCCTGGTCTTTGCCGCCGTGATCCTGGCGGTGCTGGCGATGCTGCCGATGATGCGCGCGCCCGAGCCGGTGGATCGCAGCGTGATCGAGGAATCGATGGGCACGATCCTGCGCCGTGCGTTCCGCGATCCGTCCTATACGCTGATTTTCCTTGGGTTTTTCAGCTGCGGCTATCAGTTGGGCTTTATCACCGCGCATTTCCCGGCTTTTGTGACCGAGATGTGCGGCCCGATCCTGCCCGGCGGCGCGCTGCACAACATCGGGATCACCACCACCTCGGCGCTTGGTGCGGTGGCGATCTCGCTCATTGGTCTCGCCAATATCGCGGGCACGCTGACGGCGGGGTGGCTGGGCCATCGCTATTCCAAGAAGAACCTGCTGGCGGGCATCTATCTGGGGCGCACCCTGATTGCGGCGGCCTTCATCCTGACGCCGATCACGCCCGCCACGGTGCTCTTGTTCTCGGTATCGATGGGGGCGCTGTGGCTGGCGACGGTGCCGCTCACCTCTGGCCTGATCGCGCAGATCTACGGGCTGCGCTACATGGGCACGCTCTACGGGATCGTGTTCTTCTCGCACCAGCTTGGCAGCTTTATGGGCGTCTGGCTGGGTGGCAAGCTCTATGACCTGCACGGCGATTACACCGTGGTATGGTGGGTCGGCGTGGGCGTCGGCGCGTTCTCGGCCATCGTGCATCTGCCGGTGAAGGAACGGCGGTTGCAGGCGGCCTAGTCGCGCATCAGGTCGCGCATCGCGTGCAACAATTCGTCTGTGTGGGTGTAGGTCAGACCGTGGCCCGCCCCCTCGATCACCTCTTGTCGGGCATTGCGATTGATCTGGGCAAGCCGCCCCATGGCACTGAGCGGTATGATCTCGTCCTCGCGCCCCCAGATGGCCAGGACGGGCAGGCCGGCCTCGGCGATATCAACGTGCGCCTCGGCCAGATCCTCGGACAGCATACCGCTCATCGAGCGTTCGATTGCGGGCACGAAGCCACGATATTTCAGCTCGTCCTGTTGCAGATCAACGATGTCTTCGACACTGCTGGGCAGATCGCGCTCGGCCTCGGTGCCTTGGCGAAATACGCGCGGGAAGATCGCGCGCATGAGCCAGCTGCTGACCATGTTGCCACGCGCCACCAGCCGCGCCATCGGGCCCAGATCATGGCCAAGCCCTGCCGGGGCGATCAGCACGATCTGGCGCAGGCGCTCAGGATAAAGGGCCGCAAAGGCGGTGCTGATGGCCCCGCCCATGGAATACCCCAAAAGGGTGATGTCACCGCCAATACCCTGATCTTCCAGTAATTCCTCAAGTTGGGTGACGAAAAAGGCGCTGTCCTGCGGACCGTCGGGCCGGTCGCTGTAACCGCGCCCGTAGAGGTCGTAGATCAGCACGCGAAAGCCCATTGCCCCCAGCCCCTGCGCCACCCCGTACCAGACGAAGGAGGGCGTGGTCAGCCCATGCACGCAGACCGCGACCGGGCCGCGCGCAGCCCCCATCCAGCGGTAATGCGTGACACCGCGCGAGAGCGTGGCGAAGGCGCCGGGCGCATGGCGGCGGGCGGTGTCGTCCATCTCGGGCTTGGACATCTCGCGCAGAAAGGGTGCTGCGGCAAGCAGCCCGACGGCAAGCGCCAGAAGCCCGAGCCAGATCATGCTGCCGCCCGCCAGGCATCGAGGATGTAACGGCTGGTCATCAGGTCGAGATGCGCGCCGCCGCCGTTCTTGAAGAGGGTGATTTCGTCGTCACTTTGCCGGTGAAATTTCTCGCGCTCATAGTAATCCGCCAACAGATGGTCGCGGGTGATCGCGCCGGTTTCCAGCGGGATCTTGATCTCGCCGATATGGCCCACCGTGGTCTCAAAGCTGTCGACGAAGACCCGCGCGCGGCGCAGGGCCTCATCATCGACCTCGCGCATGTCGGGGCGGTAGGCGCCGATCAGGTCGATATGCTGGCCGGGCTGGAACCAGTCCCCCTTGATCAGCGGATCGGTGGACATGGTGGCAGAGGTGACGATATCGGCGGCGCGCACGGCGGCCTCCAGATCATCGGCCACGGCCATGCCGTCACACTCTGCCGCCATGGTTTCAGCATTGGCGCGGGTGCGGTTCCAGATGGTAAAGCGCGCCTTGGGGAAGGCCGCAGAATAGGCCTGCCAGAGCGAGCGACCCACCGTACCCGCCCCAACTATAAGGATATTTTCGCTGTCAGCCCGCGCCAGACGGGTGGCGGCATAGAGGCTGTCGCCGGCGGTTTTCCATTTGGTGACAAGGTGAAAATCGACCAGCGCCGAGAGCGTCCCGTTGGCGTCATCATAGAGGTTGACCGCGCCGTTGATCATCGGATCGCCCTTGGCGGGATTGCCCGGAAAGATCGTCGCGCATTTGACCGCGATGCCCATCCCGTCGATCCAGGCGGAGCGGTTCAGGAGCGTGTCCTTGCCGCGATAGAGGAAGGTGTCGGCGATCTCGGCGCGGGGCAGATCGTGCCCGGCTTGCAACGCCGCACAGAGACCCAGCCAGTCGAGATGCGCCTCGCCTTCAGCGAATGGAATGATCGTCAGGCTCATCTTTTCCTCCTCTGTATCGCGTCGGTATCACGTCGGTTTAGCGTCGGTATCGGTTTGTCTTGGGTGTCAGCCTCGCATCCTTCACCGACTCGCGCCACACCAGATAGAGACCGGAGCCGACGATGAGGGCAATTCCGATCCAGGCGGTGGCATCGGGCCATGTGCCGAACACCGTCACCCCCCACATGATCGCCATCGGCATGGCGACATATTCGAACGGTGCGGCAAAGGCGGCCTCGGACAGGCGGTAGGCCTGAGAAATGAACAGGCCGCCCAGCATGCCGGAGATGCCCAGCATGGCGAGGATCGGGTAATCCCCGACCGGCGGCCAGACCCAGGCGCGAAAGAGGAACTCCAGCGACGGGTGCCCCGACCCGGCAAAGCGCCCGTCGCCCAGCCCCAGCCCGATCATGCTGCTGGCGATGAGAAAGGTGAGCTGGATATAGAAGGCCATGGTGGGCGCAGATTCGGTGCCGCCGATCTTGCGGGTGAGCATGTGCAGCGTGGCGTAGAGAAATGCCGCCACGATGGGCAGCAACGAGGCCAGTTGAAAGGCCGAGGTGCCCGGCTTGACGATCACCAGAACGCCGACGAAGCCCACGACGATGGCGGCCCAGCGGCGGGGGCCGACCACCTCTTTCAGGAAGATCACCGAAAAGACGGTGATGACCAGCGGTGAGACGAAGAAGATCGCGGTGGCGTCGGCGATGGGAAGGGCGGCCAGTCCAAGGAACAGGCACATGTTGGCCGACACCACGCAAAGCCCCCGGATCAGGTGCACCACGGGACGCCGCGTGCGCAAAAGGCGCGGGCCACCGGCGAACGGCATGACGAAGCAGGTGAACGCCGTCAGCCCGACCAGCGCGCGAATGAACACCACCTGATGCAGGGCATAGGCATCCGAGAGGAACTTGATCCCCACATCGTTGATCGAGAAGCACATCACCGCCGCCAAGGCATAGGCGGCGCCGATCAGGTTGGAACGCTGAACGGTGGCGGTGGTCATGGGGATCCAAGGTTAATGTCTTTGCCTGATACATGAGACGCGGGGCTGCCGGTTGTAAACCCCTGCGGTCGTCTGTGGGTGGGTTCGGGTTGACGGCCACTACAGACCATCCGCCCCAGCTGTTACCCCGCAGGTCGTTCTACCGCGACCAGCCCCAGTTCGCGCGCCGTTGCCAGCGACAATATCCCGCTATCGAGACCACGCGCCGACTGATAGCGGCGTATCGCTGCGCGGGTGCGGGCATCCATCTGCCCCGTCACCGCCCCGCGATAGCCCCCGCGCGCGGCCAGCGCGCGCTGCACCGAGGCCGTGAAATCCGGCGTCTGCATCTCGGCGCAGGGCACCTCGAACCAGGTGGTCTTGCGCTCTTCGATGATCGCCTGTCGGGTTTCGGTCACGTAGCGTGCAGGGCGGATGACACGACCCGAGTTGTCCACCTCGGGCGGTGCGGTCTGGACCTGTTCCGTCACCGTCTCGATCACCGCCGGTGTCACGGTCTTGCCCCAGCAGGTGCCGGGGGCAGCCCCCGGCGGCGCCTCTTCCAGCCGGGTGACGAGCGCGGGTTCCGAGGGGCCGGGCAAGGAGGCCTGACACCCCGTCAGGAGCACCCCGGTCAAGATCACCAGAACGGCGGGAAAAGGATGGCGGATCATCGGCTCGGGCCTCAGAGGGGGCGGGTTTTTGCGCGAAGCTTAGCCGGTTTCGCCCGCTTGCGAAAGCGCGCAGTCCGGATCGCTCAGCCGGTCGAGCAGCGGCGAGAGATCCTCGATCAGATCGGCCACCACATGCACCACGCCGTTCTGCCGCTCCACCCGGCCGGTCACCCGCAACAGCCGCCCGGCGATGACGGCCCGGCGAAACCGCTCGAACACCTTGCGCCAGATCACCACGTTCACCACGCCGGTTTCATCCTCCAGCGTGACGAAAACCACGCCCTGCGCGGTGCCGGGGCGCTGGCGCAGCAGCACCAGCCCCGCCACCGTCACCCGCGCGCCCGGGCGCGGCGCGTCGAGCCGTGCGGCGACAACGGCAGAGGGGGGGCGCGGCAGGGGATGCGTCATGAGAACAAATATAGAACATGTAGATTTTGTCGCAACTCTTTTGCGCCAGCGTCGCAAATGAGGCTGGTCTCGGGCGGGGGGCTTGGCTAGTTAGCCCATTGACACGCGATGAAAGGGAGCATGCCGGGTATGGCCAAAATCACCTATATCGAGCACAACGGAACCCGCCACGAGGTCGAGGTCGCCAATGGCCTTACCGTGATGGAAGGCGCACGCGACAACAATATCCCCGGCATCGAGGCCGATTGCGGCGGGGCTTGTGCGTGCTCCACCTGCCATGTCTATGTCGCGCCGGACTGGGTCGAGAAACTGCCCGCCAAGGACGACATGGAAGAGGACATGCTCGATTTCGCCTATGAGCCCGATGCCGTGCGCTCGCGCCTGACCTGCCAGTTGAAGGTGAGCGACGCGCTGGACGGTCTCGTGGTGCAGATGCCCGAAAAGCAGATCTGAGCCAATGCGCGCGGCGGTCCTCATCGCCGCGCTTGGCACCACGCTCGCCACGGTGGGCGCGGCCGGTGAGGCATGGGTCAGCGCCCCCGGCGCGGGTATCGCCGCGGCACGGTTCGAGGTCCCCGACGACAGCTATCCGCATCGCATCATGGGCACCATCCCCGAGCGCCGGGTGCTGGCGGTGCGCGATGCGGCGGGCCGCGAGATACGGCTCGATCTGCGGAATGGCCCGGACCCCGCCCATGTCTTCGAGGATATCGCACCGCGCGTGGTGGATGCCGATGGCGACGGGCAGAACGATGTGGTGCTGGTCGAATCGAGCCCGCGTGAAGGCGCGCAACTGGCCGTTTACACGCTGCGCCGGGGCGATCTGGTGAAATCCGCCGCCACGCCGCATATCGGCACGCGGTTTCGCTGGCTCGCCCCCGCCGCGATTGCCGATCTCAACGGCGACGGTGTGACCGATATCGCCTATGTCGAGACGCCGCATCTGGGCAAGACCCTGCGGGTCTGGACTTGGGCCCCCGGTGGCCTCACGCAGATCGCGCATCTGCGCGGCGTGACCAATCACCGGATCGGCGACGAGGTGATCTGGGGCGGGCTGCGCGACTGCGGTCGGGGGCCAGAGATCGTGCTGGCCGATGCCGGGTTCGAGACCCTCGTGGCGGTGGGTTTCAAGGGTCCCGACCTCACCACGCGCCGCCTCGGGATCGAGGCCAGCGCCCCCGGCTTTGACCAGGCGATGTCCTGCCGCTGATTTCTTCTTGGCGAAAATACTCCGGGGGGCGCGGGGGGCTGGCCCCCCGCCCCGGTCGGAGCGCGGCAGCGATCCGAGATCCGTTCCGCCGCTCTCAACTCAGGTAATAGTTTTTCGGTTGCAATGGCGCGGGCGGGGTCTGTCCAAGATGCGGCGCGAGGCTGATCTCGATGGTGCGGCACATCGCGTCGAGCGGCAGGCCGTTCACCGTCTCGCCAAAGGGGTGCGCCAGTTCCTCGGTCACTTCGGCAAGGCCGAAGAACACGTAGGCGATCACCGCCACGAACGCAGGCGTCATCCACCCCGCCACATCCAGCAGCGCGAGCGGCACCAGCAGGCAATAGAGATAGGTCGTGCGAAACACGAGCAGCGAATAGACGTAGGGCAGCGGTGTGGCCGCGATCCGCTCGCATCCCGCCTGCGCCAGCGCGATCTGCCCCATCCGCTCGCTCAGCGCCTTGAGGCCGAACCCGTCTATCCGGCCCGCCTTGTGCCCGGCCGCGATCTCCTCGGTAATCCGGTCGAGCGCGGCACAGGGCGGATGCGCGGCCTGCGAGAAATCGTCATCGCTCCACATCTACGCCGCCTTTGACGGCCCCAGCTTGCGCAGTTGCGCGCGGTGCAGATGGATGAAGGCGAGCGCGAGCCGCAGCATGCGGTCGCGGCGCGCGGCATCGTCCGTGAAGAGCGTCGTCTCGCGGGCCAGTGCGCGCAGGTCGGCGACCAGCTGCCCCCACAGCTTGCGCGCCTCCCACCAGCGGTCATAGGCGGCGTTGTTGCGAAACCCCAGAAAGAGCGACAGCGCCACCCCGAACACCGCAAAGGGCGCGGTGCTGGTATGGGTCAGGGTCACGACATGACGGTCCACCGCCACCATGAGGACGGCGATCACCGTCACCCCGACGATGCGCGGCAAGATCTGCGGCAGGACCGATCCGCGCACCGCGAAAAGCAGCTGCAGCGTCCCCGGCGTGTCGCGCAGGATCATCCGAGCGCGCGCCAGCCGATGTCGCGGCGGCAAAACCCTTGCGGCCAGTCGATCCGGTCGACCAACCCGTAAGCGCGGTCGGCGGCCTCTTGCAGTGTCGCCCCGCGCGCGGTCAGCGCCAGAACGCGGCCGCCGCTGGCGACGAACCGGCCATCCTTGCGCGCGGTGCCTGCGTGAAACACCTGGTGAAAGCTGTCCTCGGGGGCCTCGTCCAGCCCGGTGATCACGCTGCCCTTTTCATACGCCCCCGGATAGCCATTCGCCGCCATCACCACCGTCAGCGCGTGATCTTCGGCCCAGTTGACCCGGGCTTCGTCCAGCCGCCCCTCGGCCGCCGCCTGCATCAGGTCGAGCGCCTGACCGCCCAGGCGCATCATCAGCACCTGACATTCCGGATCGCCGAAGCGGACGTTGAACTCGACCAGCCGGGGCTGCTCGTTCTCGATCATCAGCCCGACGAAAAGCACCCCCTGATAGGGCGTGCCGCGCCGCACCATTTCCGCGAGAACCGGGCGCACGATCCGGTCGAGCGCCTTTTGCGTGACCGCCTCGGTCATCACCGGCGCGGGGGAATAGGCCCCCATGCCGCCGGTATTGGGGCCGGTGTCGCCCTCGCCGACGCGCTTGTGATCCTGCGCGGTGCCGATGGGCAGGGCCGTCTCTCCGTCGCAGAGAACGAAGAACGAGGCTTCTTCTCCGGTCATGAATTCCTCGATCACCACCTCGGCCCCGGCTGCGCCAAACTCGCCGCCGAACATGTCGTCGAGCGCGGCGAGCGCCTGATCCTCGGTCTCGGCCACGATCACGCCCTTGCCTGCGGCCAGCCCGTCGGCCTTGACCACGATCGGCGCGCCTTGGGCCTGCACATAGTCCCTTGCCGCCGCGAGATCGGTGAAATGGCCATAGGCGGCCGTGGGTGCCCCCGCTGCATCGCAGATTGTCTTGGTGAAACTCTTGGAGGCCTCGAGCCGCGCCGCCTCGGCGCCGGGGCCAAAGACCAGCAGACCCGCCTCGCGCAGCCGGTCGGCCACGCCTGCGGCCAGCGGGGCCTCGGGGCCGATGATCACGAAATCAATCGCCTCGGCCTCGCAAAACCCGGCCACGAAACCCCCGTCGAGAATATCCAGCGTGGCGCAATCCGCGATTTCGGCGATCCCGGCATTGCCGGGGGCCACGATCAGCCGGTCGCATTTGGGGTTCTGCAACGCGGCCCATGCGATGCTGTGTTCACGGCCACCGCCGCCGAGGATCAGGATATTCATCTGTTACAAAGCTCCTGTTTTCTGGCCCCTGTAGTCGCTCGGCCCGAGGCTGGCAAGGCCGACGCCGACGCTCTGCAACGCATGAGACGCAATATGAAGAGGAGATCGCGATGATGCAGACACGCTATCTTGTAACCAAAGTGCCCGAATCGGATGGCTGCCATTTCCTGCATAGCGAAAATTGCCAGGTCCTGCCGGAACTGGAGATGCAGGATCTGGGCCAATTCGAGACCTGCGCCCCGGCCATGGAACAGGCGGCTGAGATCTACGCGCCGCTGAACGCTTGTGCTCTGTGCTGCTCGGACTGTTACATCAAGACCGGCGACAGCGCAGCCTGAGGCGCAACCACGCTCCCGCATCGCTCTTTCCTCTGATGCACGGCTCGCATAGTCTGCGGCCAGGACAAGCGAGGTGCGCATGGATCTTCTGGAAGACACGCCCGGCGAGAACGCCCCGGAATTCTCGGTCTCTGACCTGTCGGGCGCGATCAAGCGGGTGATCGAGGGCGAGTTCAGCCACGTCCGGGTGCGCGGCGAATTGGGGCGGATATCAAGGCCCCGCTCGGGCCATATCTATCTTGACCTCAAGGATGACCGCGCGGTTCTGTCCGGGGTGATCTGGAAGGGCGTGGCGACGCGCCTCTCGGTGCAGCCCGAGGAAGGGATGGAAGTGGTGGCCACCGGGCGGCTGACCACCTTCCCCGGACAGTCGCGCTATCAGATCGTGATCGAGGATATCAAACCTGCGGGCATGGGTGCGTTGATGGCGATGCTGGAAAAGCGCAAGGCGGCACTCGCAGCCGAGGGGCTGTTTGCAGCCGAGCGCAAGCGGCCCCTGCCCTACCTGCCCGAGATCATCGGTGTCGTCACCTCACCCTCGGGCGCGGTCATTCGCGACATCCTGCACCGGCTGCGCGAGCGGTTTCCGCGCAAGGTGCTGATCTGGCCGGTCGCCGTGCAGGGCGAGCGTTGCGCGCCCGAGGTGGTGAATGCGATTCGCGGGTTCAACGCGCTGAGCCCCGGCGGGGCCTTGCCGCGCCCGGATCTGATCATCGTCGCGCGCGGGGGCGGGTCGGTCGAGGATCTGTGGGGCTTCAACGACGAGGCAGTGGTGCGCGCCGCCGCCGAGAGTGACATTCCGCTGATCTCTGCAGTGGGGCACGAGACCGACACGACGCTGATTGATTACGCCTCGGACAAGCGCGCGCCGACGCCGACGGCGGCGGCGGAACTGGCGGTGCCGGTGCGGCTTGATCTGCTGGCCTGGCTTGACAATCAGGCGGCGCGGCTCAGCCATGCGCAGAGCCAGTCCATTGGTTTGCGCGGTCAGCGGCTACGCGATCTGGCGCGCGCCCTGCCGCGCGTCGAGACCTTGCTGGAGGCCCCGCGCCAGAGGTTCGACACATGGTCGGATCGCCTGCCCGCGGCACTCATCCGCTCGGTGCAGGTGCGGCGCGTGGCGCTGTCGGATGCGGCCGGCGCGCTGCGTCCGTCGCTGTTGCGGCGTGCGGTCGAAGGCGACCGGCAGCGTCTTGCGAACACCGCCGCGCGGCTCAATATCCACGCGCTGACGCGGGATATTGACCAAAAGAGGCGCGAGTTGGATCGGATGACAGCGCGGTTTTCAGATGCCGCAGGGCGGCAGACCAAAGGCTGGCGCGAGCGGATCGACGCGCTTGACCGGCTGCGCGAGACGCTGGGCTACAAGGCGACATTGCGGCGCGGCTATGCGGTGGTGCGCGGCGATGGCGCGCTTGTGACCACGCGCGACGCGGCGGCGGCGGCCAAGGCGCTGGAGATCGAATTCGCCGACGGGGTTCTGAGCGTTGGCGATACCGCGAACCCCGCTCGCAAGGCGCCCAAGCCGAAAGAGCCACCCAAGGGGCAAGGCAGTTTGTTCTGAGGGGAAAGGACGCGGACTTGCACAGGCAGGCCGCGCAAAAGCGCCCCACCCGGTCACGATGCGCCGTCAGGTGGTGGAGTGCCCGGCAGCCCGCACCGCGCGTTCCAGTGCCTCGAGAAAGCGCGAGCGGTCGGCCTTGGTGAAGCCCTTGCCGCCGCCCTGGCGGAACGGGTCGGCGGCGCGCAGATCGGCCATGAGATCGCGGGTGGCGAGCACATTGCCGATATTGGCCGCCGTCAGCGCCTCGCCATTGTGCTTGAGCACCTGCGCCCCGGCCTCGACGCATCTTGCAGCCAATGGAATATCCCCGGTGATCACCACATCGCCCGGCCCCGCGCGTTCGGCGATCCACATGTCGGCCACGTCGGGACCGTCGGGCACGATCACCGTCTCGACCAGCGGATTGCGCGAGGGGCGCAAGCCGCCGTTGGAGACGATGA
Organism: Roseovarius sp.; assembly: GCF_040219995.1. Taxonomy (GTDB): domain Bacteria; phylum Pseudomonadota; class Alphaproteobacteria; order Rhodobacterales; family Rhodobacteraceae; genus Roseovarius. Next base: position 91,718 of record NZ_JAVJUC010000015.1, read on the forward strand.
ACATCCGCAGCCCGTGCCGGGTGCCCACCCGCTCGACCTCGTCCTTGACGGGGCAGGCATCGGCGTCGGCGTAGAGGCTCACGCGCTCTTGGCCTTCTTGCCGCCCTGCTTGACCTTGTATTCCTCGGGGATCGGCATCCGGTTGAACGCGTCCAGACCGGCGATCTTGTAGGCCTCGGCCAGCGTCGGGTAGTTGAAGGTGTTCTGCACGAAGTAATCCACCGTGCCCTTGAGGTTGAGCACCGCCTGCGCGATGTGGATCAGTTCCGTCGCCCCCTCGCCCACGATCTGCACCCCGAGCACCCGGCGAGTCTTGAGCGAGAAGAGCATCTTCAAGAGCCCATGTTCCAACCCCATGATATGGCCGCGCGAGGTTTCGCGGAAACGGGCGACGCCGACCTCGTAGGGGATGCCGCGCTCCTGCATTTCCTCTTCGGACATGCCGCAGGTGGAAATCTCGGGGACCGAATAGATGCCATAGGGGAACCACGGGCTTTCGGGCAATGTCGGCGTGTCGAGCGCGTCGCAGGCGGCGACGCGGCCCTGCTGCATCGAGGTCGACGCGAGCGAGGGATGCCCGATCACGTCCCCCGCCGCGTAGATATGCGGCACGGCGGTCTGATAGGTCTTGCGATCCACCTCGAGCCGCCCGCGATGGTCGGTTTCCAGCCCGGCGGCAGCAAGGTTGAGCTTGTCCGTCGCCCCCATCCGTCCGGCGGCGAAAAGCAGCATCTCGGCGCGCACGTGGCGGCCATTGGCAAGGCTCACCTCCACATGTTTGCCTGCATCCTCGATCTTGTCGATGGCAGAGCCGAGCCGCAGGTCGACGCCGTTTTCGAGGATCTGATGGGTGAAATCCCGGATGATCGCGCGGTCGATGAAATCGAGGAAGGTCTCGCGCGGCTCGATCAGCGTGACCCGCACGTCGAGCGCCGAGAACATGGTGGCGTATTCCACCCCGATCACGCCCGCACCGACCACGATCAGGCTGCGCGGGATCTGCCCGAGTTCGAGAAACTCGTCACTGTCGACCACGGTGCTGCCGTTGAAGGGCACGGTGTCGGGGCGATAGGTCTTGGTGCCGGTCGAGATCAGGAACCGGTCGGCGGTGAGGCGCGTGACCTCGCCCGCCTCGGTCGCGACCTCGACGGTATGGGCGTCGGTGAAGCGCGCCACGCCGTTGAGCGTATCGACATGGTTGCGGTTAAACTGATGTTCCAGCACGTCGACCTCGTAGTCGAGCGTCTTGTGCAGGCGCATCTTGAGGTCCTGCGCCTCGATGTCCTCCTTCACCCGGTAGG
>NZ_JAVJUC010000016.1:0-125211 GCF_040219995.1 Roseovarius sp.
CACCTCTGGCCTGCCCGATCACTCCCGGCGCGCTGCCCTCCCAGGTCTCCGGGCCGGTCTTGGTCAGGGTCCAGACCCGGCGCTCGGTGCTGGCATCCGCGTAGACGAAATCTTCGGTCAGGGTCAGCACCTCGCCATCCCAGTCGCCCGCCACCTGCACCTCGAAGCGCCGCCGCACCGTGCCGAACCGGTCCTGAAACTGGCCATAGCCCACCACGTGGCCGTCGAAAAACTCTTCCAACTCAAAATCCCGCTGGCTCAGCTTTTCATCCGCCAGATCAGGCCGCCCGGCACAGGCGCTCAGTACCATCAGAGAAAGGGTCAAAAGAACGACGCGCATAAAAAGACCCCCGGGGCGATTGGCTACCCCGGGGGACCTATCGCGAAACCGCCGCCCGGCAAGGCTCAGGCGCGCCGCGCGCCGCTCAGCACGGCGGCGAACCCTACCACCAGAACCGCCACGCAGATCACCAGCAACTGCTCGTATTTGTGGCCCTCGGGCAGGAGCGCCACCGCCCAGTCCGCACTGCGCGCGAAATAGGTCACCGCCCCCGCCATCGCGGCCCCGAACGCCACCAGATAGGACCAGAGCGCGATCTGCCGCCCCATCACCAGCCCCACAACCAGAACCGGCGTCAGGAACATGCTCGCCGTGCCACTGACCGCCACGGCATCAAACAGCGTCTGGTTGCCCCAAAGCGTGAGCAGCGTGCCCAGCCCCATGAAGACCACCATCGCGCCCCGCCCCGCGATCAGCGACCGGGTGCCGATCTTCAACTCATCCACCACCAGCCGCGCCGTACTCGCCAGCGCGGAATCCAGCGTGCTCAGCGCGCTGATCAACAACGACACCAACAGCGCGATGAACAGCCACGCCGGGAACATCCCCGCCCAAGTGCCGATCAGCTCGCCCTCGTATTCCGCCCCGACCAGCCCCGCCTGAATGCCGAAAAACCCGAACCCGATGATGCACAGTGTCGAGATCCAGAACGCATGCAGAAACGATTTCCGCGTCGTCGCCGGATCGGCGAGAAAGCCGCGATCCATCATCACCGGATCATGCGCGGGATAAGAGAATACCTGCAACAGCGCCACCACCAGCAACACCTGCCCGTTCCATGCCCCCGCCGTGCCCGGCGCCGTCAGCACCGCGCCAATCTGAAATCCGGGGCTCAGCACCAGCGCGACAAAGGCGGCGGCAAAGACGCCTAGAAACACCACCATCTGCAACACATCCGTGCGCAGCGCCGCACTCAAGCCACCCCAGGCGCTATAGGCCAGCCCAAGGGCGGCCACGATCACGATTGCCGCCTCGCGCGCCACGCCGATCTCGGGCAGCACGGCGGCAAATATCAGCCCGACCACCAGCAGATTGGCGAACACCTCCGACAGCAGCCGCAGCCCGATCACCAGATTATAGCAAGCATTGCCCATGGCCCCGAACCGCACGCCCAGCCAGTCCTGCACCGATCCCGCACCGCCCGCGCGCAACCGGCCCACGATATAGCCCCCGGTCAGGAACGATCCGTAATAGGCGGCATAGGCCAGCGTGCCCCAGATACCGTAGAAATACCCCAGGATCGCCGAGTTCATCAGCGACCGCGCAAAAATCCACGTCGTGACCTGGCTCAGCACCAGCACCCACAGGCCCGGCGCGCGCCCGTCCACACCCGCGCCGCTGAAAAAGCCGCCAATCGTGGCGCGCCGTGGCGCAACCAGCAGGCTACCCAGAATGATCAGCCCGAAAAGGCCAATGATCGCCAATGCTTGCATCGTGAGAGTTCCCTGATGTGACCGTTCCACCCATCGCTACCAAGCCGCGCAGAACACCGCCACGCCCGGGCGCAGCTTGTGACGCAAACGTGATCGTCGCCCCTGATCCGGCCTTACAGCGTGGCATTCACCCCGCCGCCATCCAGCAGGATGTTCTGCCCCACGATGAATCCGGCATGCTGGCTGCACAGAAACGCACAGGCCGCGCCGAACTCCTCTGCGGTGCCATAGCGCCCCGCCGGAATCCCGGCACAGCGCCGCGCCTTGGCCTCCTCCATGCTGATCCCCTGCGCCTCGGACACCCCCTTATCGAGCGCATTGGCCCGGTCGGTCGCATGAATGCCCGGCAACAGGTTGTTGATGTTCACACCACTGCCCGCCACCTGCCGCGAGGTGCCCGCGACATAGCCGGTCAGCCCCGCGCGCGCCGAATTCGACAGGCCCAGCACCGGGATCGGTGCCTTCACCGATTGCGAGGTGATGTTCACCACCCGGCCCCAGCCGCGCTCCATCATCCCCGGCACCAGCGCCTTGATCAGCGCAATCGGCGTCAGCATGTTGGCGTCGAGCGCCGCGATGAAATCCTCGCGCTCCCAGTCGGTCCACATCCCCGGCGGCGGCCCGCCCGCGTTGTTGACGAGGATATCCACAGCGCCCGCCACATCCAGCACCGCCGCGCGGCCCACGTCATCCGTGATGTCGGCGGCCACGGTCACGACCTCGACGCCAAAGTCCTCGCGAATCGTCGCCGCCGACGCCTCCAGCGCCTCGGCCCCGCGCGCGTTCATCACCAGATCGACGCCAGCCCCGGCCAGCGCCCGCGCACAGCCCAGCCCCAGCCCTTTCGACGACGCACAAACCAGCGCCCGCTTGCCCTTGATGCCAAGATCCATGTCACCCTCCGCTTGTTTCGATATGTTCCGGAGAGTTAACACCCTCGCGCTCGAAATGACCATGCAGCACAGGCCCGCCTCCCGAACACCACCCGCAGCGCCCCCTGTCGTCAGAGACTGTCCTCAGGGCGCGGTGACCACACGCCATCGGCTTCGGCTCTGGCGATGGCGGCCTGCTTTAGCGCATCACAGGCGGCCTCCTGCGTCTCGTGCCGCTGGTAATCCGTTTTGCGGTAATAACGCCCGTCGCGCTTCGAGACATAGGTATAAGGAAAGCCGTCCATGACCTCAAAGCCGGGCGTATCGACACCAAGCCCGCCAAAGGTGAAATGCCTGCCATAGACCGCGCCTCTCTTCTCCAGCCAAAAGCGAAGTTCGAGCGGCATCATGCCGTATCCTTCCAAAGACCGTAATGCCTCGCGCAGGATTCGGCGCTTTCGACGATAAAGGCGACCGCCTCCTCCTCAGTCGGCCATTGGCGATAGCTGTTTTTCGAGCCGCGTTCACTGAAATAAGTGTACCACGCGCCATCAATATACTCGATTCCGTCTATCTCGCCACCTCCAAGCCCGCCAATGGTGTAACACGGTTCCGCACCGTGGGCATCCAGATACGCTTTCATCTCGTCCAGTGTCATGCGTCAGGTCCTCACTCGATTTGCCGCAATTTGCCGCTCCGGATCAGATCAGTCACCCGGTCACTGCTCTTATATTGCGTCGCACCACCATTCGCACGCAGCCCCGACAGAGTGGCCAGCACCCCAACACGCGGGACCCGGCCGGCATGCCAGCCGCCACGTGCATAAGGCACGGCTCTTGCAGGGGCGTATGCGTGGCTCTCGCCGCCAAATCTTGCTCCGATTGACCACATGCTGCCACAATCCTAAACTAGCCCTCTGGTATAGATAGTTATGCCAATCACCTTTTCAGAATGACCGCCCCCCGAATGACCCAAGACGCACCCCGACCAGCCCAATCCATCCCGGTCTTTCAGGCCATGGATTTCCGCGTCGTAAACGGGGCCAACCTCGGCGATGCGCTGTCCTTCGCCACCGAACTCGATCTTGACGACGTGTATGAACTGACCGCACAGGCGCGCCCGGCCCGGCTGTCGCTGGTCATGCATGGCACCGGCCCCTTTAGCATCGGGGCCGAGTCAGAAGTCGGCCTGCCCGGCGCGCATGTGCATCTCGATTGCGCGCTCACGCTGATGTCGGCGACCGGCGGAACCACCGATGTTCTCGTCTTCGTCGAGGTGGATGACGCAGGCCATGTCGCCGATATCTACGCCATGCCGCTGGCACAGATCGCGCCGCGCACCGGTTATGCGCTGGTCGGCGTCGACCGTGACGGTGCGCTGCGCAAATTCGCGCAGGCCGCCTGCGTCTCCTTCACCCGGGGCACCCATATCACCATGGCCCGGGGCGAGCAGACCCCGGTCGAGGATCTGCGCCCCGGCGACATGGTGCTCACCCGCGACGACGGCCCCCGCCCGGTGCGCTGGATCGGCCATTCGACGGCCCGCGCCGTGGGGGATTTCGCCCCCGTCCGGATCACCGCCGGGGCGCTGCACAATGAAAACGACCTGCTGGTCAGCCCCGATCACCGGCTCTTCATCTACCAGCGCTCCGATGCGCTCGGGGCCGGGCGGCACGAGGTGCTGGTCCGCGCCCGCCATCTGGTGAACGGCGACACCGTGCGCCGCGAAACCGGCGGCTTTGTCGATTACTACCAGATCCTGTTCGACGCCCATCAGATCATCTATGCCGAAGGCATCGCGGCCGAGACCCTGCTGGTCGACCCCCGCACCCGCGCGGCCCTGCCCGCCGAACTCGAGGAAAAGCTGCTGGCCGAGGCCGCCGCCCACGGCAACAGCACCCATCTGCAATTCGAGGTCGGCCGTGCGCTCCTCGACCACCCCAACGCCGCCGACCTGCTGAAGCGCGCCTCGACGCGGTAAGGCACGGCGCAGGCCCGCCAAAATCCGCGATCCTGCCCACCGACGCGATACCGACAGAATACCGACGCGATACAGACAGCCCTGATCCAGCCCTCGCTTGCGCCCCTCACGCCGCCCCTCTATATGGCGGGCCATGTTGGACACCCGCACAAATCGCCCCGACCTGCCCGCCGAGATTGCCCGGCGGCGCACCTTTGCCATCATCTCGCATCCCGATGCCGGCAAGACCACGCTGACGGAAAAATTCCTGCTCTACGGTGGTGCCATCCAGATGGCCGGACAGGTCCGCGCCAAGGGCGAGGCGCGGCGCACGCGATCCGATTTCATGCAGATGGAAAAGGACCGGGGAATTTCCGTCTCGGCCTCGGCGATGTCGTTTGATTTCAAGACCTTCCGCTTCAATCTTGTGGACACGCCCGGGCACTCGGATTTCTCCGAAGACACCTATCGCACGCTGACCGCGGTCGATGCCGCCGTGATGGTGATTGACGGCGCCAAGGGCGTCGAGAGCCAGACCCGCAAGCTCTTCGAGGTCTGCCGGTTGCGCGACCTGCCGATCCTGACCTTCTGCAACAAGATGGACCGTGAAAGCCGCGATACGTTTGATATCATTGATGAAATTCAGGAAAATCTGGCCATCGACGTGACCCCGGCCAGTTGGCCCATCGGCCAGGGCCGCGACTTCGTCGGCTGCTATGACATGCTCAACAACCGCCTCGAACTGATGGACCGCGCCGACCGCAACAAGGTCGCGGAATCCATCCAGATCAACGGCTTGGACGATCCGCAACTCGACGAACACGTGCCCGCCGATCTGGTGGCCAAGCTCCGCGAAGAGGTCGAGATGGCGCGCGAACTTCTGCCCGAGTTGAACCCGCAATCGGTGCTCGAAGGGCATATGACGCCCATTTGGTTCGGCTCCGCGATCAACTCCTTCGGGGTCAAGGAACTGATGGACGGCATCGGCACCTACGGCCCCGAACCCCAGGTCCAAAAGGCCACCCCTCGCGAAATCGCCCCCGAAGAGGACAAGGTGTCAGGCTTTGTGTTCAAGGTGCAGGCCAACATGGACCCCAAGCACCGCGACCGCGTGGCCTTCGTCCGCCTCGCCTCGGGCCATTTCAAACGCGGCATGAAGCTCACCCATGTGCGCTCGAAAAAACCGATGACGGTCTCCGCCCCCGTCCTCTTCCTCGCCTCCGACCGGGAATTGGCCGAAGAGGCCTGGGCCGGTGACATCATCGGCATCCCCAACCACGGGCAATTGCGCATCGGCGATACGCTGACCGAGGGCGAGACTCTGAAAGTGACCGGCATTCCCTCCTTCGCGCCGGAACTTCTGCAACAGGCCCGCGCGGGCGATCCGATGAAGGCCAAGCACCTCGAAAAGGCGCTGATGCAATTCGCCGAGGAAGGCGCCGCCAAGGTGTTCAAACCCGCTTTCGGCTCGGGCTTTATCGTGGGTGTGGTGGGCGCGCTGCAATTCGAGGTTCTGGGTAGCCGGATCGAGTTGGAATACGGCCTGCCCGTCCGCTTCGAGGGGTCACAGTTCACCTCTGCCCGTTGGGTGCAGGGCGACAAGCCCGCGGTCGAAAAGTTCACCGCCGCCAACAAGCAGCACATCGCGCATGACAATGACGGCGACGTGGTCTACCTCACACGGATGCAATGGGATATTGACCGGGTGGAACGGGATTACCCCGACATCACCCTGACGGCGACCAAGGAAATGATGGTCTGAAACCGGTCAGAGCGCAGCCGCCCCGGCGCGTCCGAAATAGCCCTCACCCAGCTTCACGCGCTCGACGATTCCCGGGCGCGGCGACCAGAGCGGTGGCGCAAGCGGCACGAGCGCCTTCATGTCTTTGAGTACGGCCATCAATCCACGCTGATCGGCATGGCCGAGCGCGCCGCCCCGGCTTCGGGCATAGCCAAGACCGCGCACCATTATCACGTCCAGATCAGAGGCCCGCTGCACCGCGCCCGCTGCCAGCAACCGCTCCGCCGCATTGACCAGCGCGGCGTGCAGCGCATGGCGGGGGGATACCCCGCCAGGCAAGGTCACCTCGCCCATCTCGGCGAATTCGCGCGGCGTGCGCGGCCCCTCGGGCGGATGATCGTAAAACCCGCGCCCAACGGCACGCCCCGATGCGCCCTTGGCGATCCGCCCGGCCAGCGGGGCGAGCGCGTCAGCGGGCAGGCCCAGCATATCCGCCACGCGACGCAACCGCGCCTCGGCGGGCACCAGCCCCTCGTGATCCATCATCAGAAACGGGCCCGTGCGCAGCCCGAGATGCCGCGCCGCCTGATCGACGCGCTGCGGGGCAAACCCGGCCTGCACCAGCGCCAGACCGGCCAGGCACAGCGCACCACCCAGGACATGACCCAGCCCCGGTCGGGCCTTGGGGCGCGCCGCGCGCACCACCGTCACCCGCAGCGCCGTCAGAAACCGCGCGAGGCTGGCAACCTCATCGGGCGCATGGCCCTCGGGCACGCCGATCTCGGCGCATCGGGCCGTCTCGACCGGCGCGAACAACCGCAGCGCCAGCCCCGGCCCGGCAAAACCAGCGCCCATATCAAGCCGCGCTGCAAGGCCCACGCCCGGCTCGACCGTATCCGTGCTCAGCCACAGGTCAGCCCGGCGGTCGCCGGCGTCACCGCTTAGCCGTGACAACCAGTCATCCTTGGTGCCCGCCTGCATCTGACCGCGCGCGACCCGCGAATCGAGGGTCCGGCGCAACGTGGCGGGCAGGTCCGGATCATCCGACCAGACAGCGCGCCCGGCTGCGAGGCAGAGCACCGCCACCTCCTCCAGCCCACGCCCCGACAGCCCGACGCGCCCGATCTCTCGCACCTGTCCCCGGCGCAATTCCGGCAAGACAGCCGCCCGGCGCTCGGCGGCATAGACATGACGTTGCGCGCGCGCCTCGGCGCTGTTGACGCGTTCCTCAAAGAGCACCTCCTCGAAATCGAGGCCCTGCGCGAAGGGCAACAACTGCGCCGCCTCGACGGCCCGCAGGATATCCGCCGCCGCGCCGCGCTGCGCACCCAGCTTGTCGCGCACCGACGCGATCGCGCGCTGATACCCGGCAGGGTCCGACAGACCCCGTGCCGTGTCGCCGCTCCGCGACCACTGGCCTGCGGCGGCCAGACGTGTGGCCAAGGTGCAGGCCTCGGCCTCGGGCAGTTCCTCGGTGATCTGGTCAAAAAGCCGCTTCAAACGGGCATCGTCGGCCCGCACGGCCTGTCCTGACAGCATCAGTTCCAATGCGGCCTGCGCCCCGACAAGGCGCGGCAGACGCTGCGTCACACCCGCACCCGGCATCATCCCAAGGCTGATTTCCGGCAGCGCGATCCGAGTGCCGACCTGCGCCACCCGACCATGCGCGGCAAGGGCCAGGCCCAGCCCCGCCCCAAGGGCCGAACCGTGCAGCGCCGCGACCACCGGTTTGGAAAACGCATCGATCCGCTTGCAGATATCGCCGACCCTGGGGGCTGTCAGCGGCCCATCATATTCCGTAAGGTCAACCCCCGAGGAAAATCCGGTGCCGGTCCCGGTCAGGACAACCGCGCGACACGCCACATTCGCCTCGGCCGCGTCGAGCGCCGCCATCAAAGCCGCGCGCAGGTCAGGCGCGAGCGCATTGGCCACCGGACGGTCGAGCCGCAGCACGGTGATCCCGTCCTTCTGGTCTGTCTGGATCGTCCCGCTCACACCCGCTCCACTCGCTCTGTATTTCCATTGGAGCAATTACTACGAAGAATCGCCCCATACGCAAGCACAGGCGGGAGTTGGGCTGTGTCTCAGACCGGCATATTGTCGAATTCAGCCTCGATCGCTTCGCTCAGCAAGGTCTCGTGCAATTGCTTGATCCGGGGCGGCACGGCCTGCCCTTCGGCACGCAGATGGGCGATCACCCGGCGCAGCCGGGGCTCATGGCGATATCGGGTATTCAACCCCTCCTGACCGACGAGGGTCTGGATCTGGTCAAGTTCGGCAGTGACGTTGATCATGACATTCCTCCCTGATGGAAGACAACCATAGCGGGTCTTTTCCACGCGACCTATAGGTAGATGCGATGCGCGACAAAATTGTGAATGCTGTCAGGACATTTGCGCGGCACATGCCCGGCAAACAGGCGTTTCCGGAAGAATATCAAGCCGATCAGCGGCAATCTGCTCACCACACGACGTGCAGAGTCCAAAACTGCCATCGCGCAGACGGCCAAGCGCCGCCCTGATCCGTGCGATCTCCAACTCGCCGCTGTGGCCCAGCTGTTCCAGCACCTCATCACCTTCACGCTCGACCGCCAACTCTTCCCAGTCGCGAGATTTTGGCGCGTCCAGCTCGGCCTCGATGGCGTGTAGCCGTGCATCCAGAAGCTTGAGACGCTGCAACAGCGCCTCGCGATATGTCGATTTGTCCAGCATGAAACATCCTCCGCAAGTTGGAATTAACTTAGCAGAACCGCAAGCGGCCGACCTTGACACACATCAACCCTGACCAGAGCGCAGACTCACGCGTCCTGCTTGGCGTGTAACGCGAGCGCCGTGCCGGAGGCTGCGTTGGCCGTGCTTTGCTCCGGTTCGACCTTCATATCGGGCAGAGGCGCGGCGGCAGAGGATACGAGCCGCAGGGCGCGCCAACCGTTAAGTTGCCCCAACCGCGCCTCGGCCACAAGATGCGCGCCCGCTCCGGTCATCTGGATCGCGCCCAGGCTTTCAGGGGTGAGCGGCAGAACCTGCCCTCGCGAAAGCGCGCAAGCGTCGCGCAACGTCAGGGTGATCCGCGCCATCACCGCATCCAGCACCACCGGCGCACCAAGCGCCACATCACTCATCAAGGCGCGCTCAGGTGCGCCCGCGTCGGTCCGGGTGCCGGTCTTGGCGGGGGACGGACGGCGCGCAGGCACCAGCAGATCAAGCCGCCCGGTCCGACCCCCCGGCCCCAGATCAGCGGTCACGCGAAAAAGATCGAAATCCGGCGCGTCGAGCACAAGCGCCAAAGCGCGCCGGTCCTCAACACGGTCGCCAAAGCGAAAGCCGCGCGGCACATATACCTCCACCTCGGACAGCATTTCGGCGTCGATCCCGTCGAGCAGGGCATCGACAAGCGGGGCGACCATCGCCGCATCGGTCCGCGTCGCCCGCCGCGTCGGGGCCGGACCGGGCCGCACCCTGCCAGTCGTCTGCACCTCGATCAGCGCTGCCATCATCTGTGCGTCGAGGGCCAAGGCCCCGCGGGCCCCGCCCGCACCATCCAGTAGCAGGATCAGCCCCTCGTCCAGAACCGTCTCCGTGACCTGCGCAAGACTGACGCGCCGCTGTTCGACCGTCGCCACGGTCAGCGCCAGATCAAGCAGTGTATCGGCGGCCCGCGCCAGCGACAGGCGCAGCGCCTTGGCCGGCGACATCGCCCGCGCGTCCGAGCCGTCCCGCGCCGCGCGGGCCTTGCGGTGGATGACCGAAGCTGTGTGTTGGGCTGTCATGGCGCGCGCTGTCCCTCCGTCGCGCCATCCTAGGTCAGGCGTGGTTACGATTCCCTTACCACCTACCTGCTCATTGCGCCGCCATGCGCCGCGCCTGCGGCAGGCTCACCCGGAACGCCGCGCCGGTTTGCCCCGGCAGATAGCTCACCGACCCATCAAGCCGCGCCATGATCTCGCGGCAGATCGCAAGACCCAGACCCGCGCCCCCGGCCTTGGTCTCGCCGATACGCGAGAATTTCTCGAAGATCACCGCCTGTTTCTCGGGCGGAATGCCCGAGCCGTTATCAGTGAAATCGACAACAACATGCCCGTCAACCACGCTCGCCCGGATGCTCAGCACCGGCGGCGTGCCGTCACAGTACTTGCGCGCGTTGGCGATCAGGTTGATGAAAACCTGCGCCAGCCGGTCCAGATCAGAGGTAAGCTCCACCGCCTCGGACGCCCGGTCGCGCGCGACCGTGAGACCACTATCATTCACCCCCGCCGCCCGCTCGGCGCGGTCGAGCAGGTCCGACAGCAGGCCGGTCTGCGTATTCAGAACCACCTGCCCGTTCTCCAGCACGCTCAGATCCAGCAGGTCGTCGAGCAGCCGCGTGAGCCGGACCGCCTCGTCATGGATGATCGAGGCGTATTTGCTCTGTTCCTCACCGGTCAGATCGCCGGTATCGCGCAGAATCTCCGAGAACGCCCGGATCGAGGTCATCGGGGTGCGCAGCTCGTGGCTGATCTGGCTGAGAAACCCGTCCTTCTGCACCGAAAGCTGGGTCAGTTTCTCGTTGGCCTGCCGCAACTGCCGCGCGGTGCGCGCCAGTTCCTGGCTCTTGGCCTCGAGCTGGCTGGAATATTCCATGATCTGCGCGGTCTCGTCGGCCACCGCCATCAGATCCTCGACCGACACGGCGGCCCCGCCGACAATCTGGCTGATCATCGCATGCGCCGTCGCCGCCCCCACCGAGCCCGAGAGCGCGCGCTCCAGCTCCTGCAGGAAATCGGGGCTGGGTTCGGGCAGATAGCCCGCCACGCCCTGCCGCTGTGCTGCGCGCGCAAAAAGCGCCTGCGCCTCGCGCGCCCCCATGATGCGCTGTGACATGATCAGCAGATCCTCGCTCTGCGCCATGCCCCCGGTCCAGCCACCGGGCGTGCCGGAATGATCGAAGACATTGACGAATTGCGCGCCCTGCAGCCGTTCCAGCGGTTGCGGAAAGCTGAGCAGCGAGCCCAGAACGAAGGCCAGCGCATTGAGCAGCATCGACCACATCAGCGCGTGCAGCACCGGGTCCATCCCCTCGGCCCCGAAGAGCGCGTAGGGCCGCAGCCAGGCCAATCCCCAGAGCCCGTTATCGAACACCCCCTGCGGCAGAAGGAGCGACGGACCAAAGCTGGGCAGGAAGAGACAATAGAGCCAAAGCGTGGCCCCTACGCTCAGCCCCAGCAGCGCACCCGTCCGCGTGGCCCCGCGCCAGAAGAGCCCGCCCATCAGTGCAGGCAGGAACTGCGCCACACCGACAAAGGCGATAAGCCCGATCGCCGCCAGCGCCGTGCCACCCCCCGACAGGCGAAAATAGAGATAGCCCAGAAAGACCACCCCCGCGATGCTCAGCCGCCGTGCCAGGAGTGCCACGTTGCGCACGTCGCCCGACACCATCGCCGCGCCGCCCGAGAAATGCAGCCATATCGGCATCACCACATGGTTCGACACCATGGTCGACAGCGCGATGGCCGCCACGATCACCATCGAGGTGGCGCTTGAGAACCCGCCCAGAAACGACAGGATCGCCAGCCCGTCACGCCCGTCCATCAGCGGCAGGGTCAGCACGAAGAGATCCGGATTGGCGCCCTCGGGCATCATGTCGAGCCCGACGGCGGCAATCGGCACCACGAAGAGGCTCCTCAGCATCAGATAGGCCGGAAAGGCCCAGGCGGCGGTGCGCAGGTGGTCCTCGTCCTCGTTCTCGACGACCATGACCTGAAACATCCGTGGCAGGCACAGGAAGGCCGCCGCCGACAGCGCGGTCAGCCCGACCCAGCGTCCGCCCGAGACCTCGAACCTCGAAATCGCCGACGCCTCTATTCGTGCGAGCGTGCCCTCGATGCCGCCCGCCAGCCCCCAGACCACGAAAATGCCCACTGCCAGCAGCGCACACAGCTTGACCACCGCCTCCATCGCGATGGCCATGACCACCCCGTGATGACGCTCGTTTGCATCGAGGTTGCGGGTGCCGAAGAGGATCGTGAACAGCGCCAGCCCCATCGCCACCCAGAGCGCGGTGGATTGCATGTCGGGCAAGGTGGTGGCGGCAAGATCGGTCTCGGCGAAGGCGGCAAACGAGAGCGTCACCGATTGCAGTTGCAGCGCGATATAGGGCGTGGTGCCCACCACCGCGAGCACCGTCACCAGCACCGCCAGCAGGTTCGACTTGCCATAGCGCGACGAGATCAGATCGGCGATCGAGGTGATGCGCTGACTGCGCCCGACCCGCACGAGACGCCGCAGCGTCCACCACCAGCCGATCATCACCAGCGTCGGGCCCAGGTAGATGGTCACGAATTCGAGCCCCGACCGCGCGGCAAACCCGACCGCGCCGTAAAACGTCCAGGCGGTGCAGTAGATCGACAGCGACAGCGTGTAGACGATGGGCGAGCGCAGCCAACTGCCGCGCCCCTGCGCCGCCGCCCGATCCGCGCCAAAGGCGACCACGAACAGCAGCACCACATAAAGCACGCAAACCAGAACCAGGACGTTGAGGATCGCCATCAGCCCTCCTCGCCCTCCGCGACACCTTCTTCTGCGTCACTGGCGCGCAGATGTCGCGAGATCACCCCCGAGATCACCACCAGAACGGCCCAGAGCCCGAAGATATAGAACATCGTCTCGGCCGTGCCCGGCGCGTGCGCGCCGCCCTTCCACAACAGCGGTACGCAAAACAGAACACCGCCCAGCACCGGCAGAAGCCGCGCCCCGTCGGCGAGGCGGCGACGGCGATAGGTGCGCCGCGCCAGAAAGACCGGGCCGCGCTCGGGGCTCATGCCCCCACCAGATCGCGCACCGCGGCCAGCACATCGGCATTGGAAAACGGCTTGGTCATGTATTGGCTGGCCCCCGCCTTCTCGGCCATCTCGCGATCCTTCATCTGGCCACGTGCCGTCAGCATCAGCACCGGCGTTGCCGCGAGTTCCGCATCGCCCCGAATCTCGGCCAATATATCAAACCCGCTCTTGCCCGGCAGCATCACGTCGAGAATGATCAGGTCCGGCGTGCGCAGGCGCACCGCCTCCATCGCGTCATGCCCGTTGGAATGGGTCTTCACCTCCCAGCCATCCCGCGACAGGATAAAGCTCACCGCCTCGATTATATTCGGCTCATCCTCGATCAGCAGAACCTTTTTCCCCATGCAACCGGCCTCCCCTCCGATGCGCGCGCGGTCAGACGCCCTGCGCAACTATTCCCAATCTCGCGCCGCAAGTCAAAAGCCCTCTGCGATGATCGACGGCTCGCGCCGCGCCACGCAGTCCTTTATCGGACAAATCCGGCAACTCACGCCCAATTCATGCACCCCCCCCGCAGCCTCTCCGGGATCGGGCAAGAGCAGCATATGCGCCTGCATCAATGCGGGCCGGTCAAAGCCCGCAGGTGCCGCCAGACCGGCCACGGCGAGCGCGCCCACGACCTCGCCGCCGCGCCCCACCTGTCGCACCCGGGCGCGCAGCGGCACCGGCGGCTGCGCCATCACCTGATAAAGCGGCCAGAGCGCACAGGCCCCGGCAAGGCGCGGCATATCGAACCCGTCAATCGGCTTGCGAAACACCAGCGTGCCTGAGGCGTCGCAGATCACCAGCCCGACCGGCCCCACCTCGGCCTCGGGCAGAGTGGCAAGCCTGCGAAAAACCTGCGCCATCTCTGCGCCGGTCGCCTCGGCCAGCCGGTCGGGCTGCAATCCCATGGTGCCGATTTGCGCCAGAAACGAGCGCAGCGGCAGGGCGCGCGCATCCTCTAGATAGCGCAGCAGCACCTCCCGCGTAAGGCTCTGCGCCGGGCTCGACATCGCCTGCCCGGCCTCACCCGCCAACAGCCGCGTCACATCGCGCGGCCCGGCGATATCGCGCTCCAGCTCCTCGAAGTGATAGCCGCGCGCGGCGAGATACGCGTGCATCTCGTCCTGCGGCGATTGCACCTCGGCATCGCGGTTGGGCGCGCCTTCCAGATACTTGACCAGCGCCTGCGCGCCCTCGGTCAGCCGCGCGCTGTCCTCGTTGATATTACGGTGAAACCGCGCCTGCCACTCGGGCTCCAGCGCCTCGGTCTCCACCAGGATCGACGAGGTCGAGCGAATGGCCGTGACAGACGAGATCACCTCATGCAGCGAATCCGCCAGAAAGGGATCATGCGCCAGCCGGTCGGTCAGCGTCTCGACCGTGCGCTCCAGACCTTGCGTGCGCCGGTACAGGTTCGTGAGCAACCCCGCCCAGCCCGGAAAGCGCCCGGCAAACTCCTCGATCCGGCTCAGTTCGGGGCCATCGGTGCCCGGCTCTCCGGCGGCCTCGCGCAGGGCGGAAATCAGCGTGGCCTCGGCCCCTTCTGACAAAACCTGCGGCTCCACCTCCAGCGCCTGCGCCAGTTTGAGCAAGGTCTTGCCGCCGATTCTGCGGCGGTTATGTTCGATCAGGTTGAGGTAGGACGGCGAAATCCCCGCCTGTTTCGCAAGCTCCGACTGCCGTATACCGCTGAGCACCCGCCGCTCGCGGATTCGTGTTCCGATCATAAGCCGTTCCGGCATCTGAATTTTCCCTGCCTTGAACTGGACTTGCCGCAACTGCGCGAGAATTTCTTTACAACATGATCGCAGGATCTGTCTATAAATTTACAAAAAAATTGTTTCACGAAAACCAGTTGTTGCGTAATTTTCTGCGCCTCCCGCATACTTGAGAAGCACACTTGTGCTTAGGGGAGGCGCAAGAGGAGGCCCTTCCCGCGATTTTCATAATGGGAGGAATCCATGTCCAAATCGAACCTGACGCGTCGGGGTCTGATCAAGACCAGCGCCATCGCCGGTGCCGGCGTCGCGCTGCCGACGATCTTCACCGCGTCGAGCGCCGCAGCCTTCACCAACGAACCCACCGGCGGCTCGGTGACGCTCGGCTTCAACGTGCCGCAGACCGGTCCCTATGCCGATGAGGGCGCGGACGAGCTGCGCGCCTACGAGCTTGCGGTCGAGCACCTGAACGGTGGCGGCGACGGTGGCATGATGAACACCTTCAGCTCCAAGGCGCTGCAAGGCAACGGCATCATGGGCAAGAAGGTCGAGTATGTGACCGGCGACACCCAGACCAAATCCGACGCCGCGCGCGCATCGGCCAAGTCGATGATCGAAAAAGACGGCGCGATCATGATCACTGGCGGCTCGTCTTCGGGCGTGGCCGTGGCCGTGCAGGGCCTCTGCCAAGAGGCGGGCGTGATCTTCATGGCGGGTCTGACGCACTCCAACGACACCACCGGCAAGGACAAGAAGGCCAACGGCTTCCGCCACTTCTTCAACGCCTACATGTCGGGTGCCGCTCTGGCACCGGTGCTCCAGAGCCTCTACGGCTCGGACCGCAAGGCCTATCACCTGACCGCCGACTACACCTGGGGCTGGACGCAGGAAGAGTCGATCGTCGCCTCGACCGAGTCGCTGGGCTGGGAGACCGTCAACACGGTCAAGACCCCGCTCGCCGCGACCGATTTCTCGTCCTACATCGCGCCGGTTCTGAACTCGGGTGCCGATGTTCTGGTCCTGAACCACTACGGCGGGAACATGGTCAACTCGCTGACCAACGCGGTCCAGTTCGGCCTGCGCGAAAAGCAGGTGAACGGCAAGAACTTCGAGATCGTCGTGCCGCTCTACTCGCGCCTGATGGCACGTGGTGCGGGCGAGAACGTGAAGGGCATTCACGGCTCGACAAACTGGCACTGGTCGCTGACCGATGATGCCTCCAAGGCATTCGTCAAATCCTTCGGTGAAAAGTACGGCTTCCCGCCCAGCCAGGCGGCGCATACCTGCTATTGCCAGACCCTGCTCTATGCAGATGCCGTCACCCGCGCCGGCAGCTTCAACCCCTGCGCCGTGGCCGAAGCCCTCGAAGGCTTCGAATTCGACGGTCTGGGCAACGGCAAGACGCTCTATCGTGCCGAAGACCACCAGTGCTTCAAGGACGTGCTCGTTGTGCGCGGGAAAGAAAACCCGACCAGCGAATTCGACCTTCTCGAAGTGGTCGAAGTCACACCTGCCGCACAGGTCACCTACGAACCCGATCACCCGATGTTCGCCGGTGGCGAGCTTGGGGCCTGCAACCCGGGCGCATGATCTGACGTGACTGACCGGTCGCGCGCACGCCGCGCGCGGCCGGCTCTCCTGGCGGTTCACTCTCTCGCAAAAGACCACCATCGCCTCTAACCCATGGGTGGGAACAATGGACGCAATCATTCTTCAAATTCTCAACGGGCTCGACAAGGGCTCGGCCTATGCGCTCATCGCGCTTGGCCTGACGCTGATTTTCGGCACGCTCGGGGTCGTCAATTTCGCCCATGGCGCACTGTTCATGATCGGCGCATTCTGCGCCGTCACGCTGTCACGTATCCTCAATCTCAGCTACGAGACCATCGACCCGAACAAGACCGACTTTCTCGGCAACCCTGCCAAGGTCAAGACCACCTATGTCGAGGACTGGCTTGGCCCCGAGATGGGAGGTGCCATCATCGACTGGGCTGTGCCGCTCGCGATCCTGTTCTCGATCCCGGTCATGGTCGCCATCGGTTTTGTCATGGAGCGCGGGCTGATCAAGCATTTCTACAAGCGTCCGCATGCCGATCAGATCCTCGTCACCTTCGGCCTTGCCATCGTGCTTCAGGAAATCATCAAGTATTTCTACGGGGCCAACCCGATCCCCACCGGCGCACCCGAAGTCTTCCGCGGCTCGTTCGATTTCGGGGTGATGCTGGGCTTTGATCCCAATGCGATCATCTACCCCTACTGGCGTCTGGTCTATTTCGCCTTTGCCGCACTGATCATCGGTGGCGTCTTCGCCTTCCTGCAATTCACCACCTTCGGGATGGTGGTCCGCGCCGGCATGGCCGACCGCGAGACGGTGCAGCTTCTGGGCATCAATATCGACAAGCGCTTCACCATCATGTTCGGCATCGCCGCCGCCGTGGCCGGGCTCGCCGGGGTGATGTACGCGCCGATCAACTCTCCGAATTATCACATGGGCATGGATTTCCTGGTGCTGAGCTTTGTGGTCGTCGTCGTCGGCGGCATGGGCTCGCTGCCGGGTGCGGTGCTGGCGGGCTTCCTGCTGGGCGTGCTCGAAAGCTTTGCCTCGATGAACGAAGTCAAGTCGATCCTGCCCGGTATCGACCAGATCATCATCTACCTCGTGGCCATCATCATTCTACTGACCCGTCCGCGGGGCCTGATGGGCCGCAAAGGCGTGATGGAGGAATAAGACAATGCTCGGACTGAACAAGAAAGACTTCTCGCTGCTGCTCATCGTTGCCGTTCTGGCATTGGGCGCGCCCTTCATCCTCAACCCGTTCCCCGCCGACAGCGCCATGGCGCAGTTCAACGCGGGTTACCCGGACCTGATGCAGCGCTTCGCGATCTACGGGATCTTCGCGATCGGCTTCAACATCCTCTTTGGCCTGACCGGTTATCTCAGCTTCGGTCACGCGGCCTTTCTCGGGGTGGGCAGCTATTCGGCGGTGTGGATGTTCAAACTGCTCAGCATGAACGTCATCCCCGCGATCCTGCTCAGCGTGATCGTCGCCGGGCTGTTCGCGCTGCTCATCGGCTTTATTTCGCTGCGCCGCTCGGGCATCTATTTTGCGATCCTCACGCTCGCTTTCGCTCAGATGAGCTTCAACCTCGCCTATTCGGTCCTGACCCCGATCACCAATGGCGAGACCGGCCTGCAACTGACCCTTGACGATCCGCGCATCCTGGGTGTCAGCCGCACCGAGGACGGCTCCATCCCGGTCACCAATCTCTTCGGTATGGAGATGCGCGAGTTCTCGACGCTGAACGTGGGCCATTGGTCGTTCGATTTCTCGGTCGGCTACTATGTCTGCGCGATCCTGATGCTGCTCAGCTTCTATATCGCGATCCGCATCTTCCGCTCGCCGTTCGGCATGATGCTGCGGGCGATCAAGTCGAACAACACGCGGATGACCTATACCGGCCTGAACGCGCGGCCCTATGCGCTCGCGGCCTTCGTGATCTCGGGCATGTATGCCGGGCTTGCAGGCGGGCTTCTGGCCTCGATGGACCCGCTGGCAGGCGCCGAGCGGATGCAGTGGACAGCGTCAGGCGAGGTCGTGCTGATGACCATCCTCGGCGGTGCTGGTACGCTGATCGGCCCGGTTCTGGGCGCGGGGTTCATCAAGTATTTCGAGAACATCTTCTCGAAGATCAACGACGGTGTCCTGCATAGCTGGTTCAGCTTCATGCCCGACGGGATCGAGAACCTGATGGTCACGCTCGTGCATCCCTTCGTCGGCAAGGGCTGGCACCTCACGCTCGGGCTGCTGTTCATGCTCGTAGTGATCTTCCTGCCCGGTGGCCTTGTCGAGGGTGGTCAGCGCATCGCGCGGCTCTTCCGCCGCAAAAAGCCCGATGACGCCAAGAAATCCACTCAATCCACCCCCGCAGAATAAGGAGCGCAGGACATGGGCATTCTCGAAGTCAAGAACGTCAACAAGCGCTTCGGCGGGTTGCAGGCCCTGGGGGACGTGAACCTCAGCGTTGCGGAAAATACCGTGCATGCGATCATCGGGCCGAACGGGGCGGGCAAATCCACCCTGCTCAACTGCCTGATCGGCAAGCTGATCCCAGACACCGGCTCGGTCATGTTCCAGGGCCAGTCGGTGCTGGGGCGCAAGCCCTACGAGATCAACCAGATGGGCATCTCCCGCGTGTTCCAGACGCCGGAAATCTTCGGTGACCTCACGGTGCTGGAAAACATGATGATTCCGATCTTCGCCAAGCGCGACGGCGTGTTCCGGATGCATGCGCTCGAAAGCTCGCACAATGAGAACGAGATCATTGATCAGGCCGAGGCGATGCTTGAAGACCTCAACCTTCAGGATCAGCGGCACATGCATTCCGCCTCGATGTCGCGCGGCAACAAGCGGCGTCTGGAAATCGGCATGTGCCTCGCGCAGACCCCGAAGCTACTGCTTCTGGACGAGCCGACGGCAGGCATGGCGCGCGCCGATACCAACAATACCATCGACCTCTTGAAACAGATCAAGGACGAGCGCGACCTCACCATCGCGATCATCGAGCACGACATGCATGTCGTGTTCTCCCTCGCCGAACGGATCACCGTGCTGGCGCAGGGCAGCCCGCTGGTCGAGGACACCCCCGAAAACATCAAGGGCCATCCCAAGGTGCGCGAAGCGTATCTTGGCGAGACGGCGGCCTGACAGGAGCGCGGATAATGAACGTCAAACCCGACTTTTCCAAAGGCAGGAACTACGCCGAAACCGCCCCCGCCTTCCTCTCGGTGTGGAACATGGAGAGCTATTACGGCGAGAGCTACATCGTCCAGAACATCTCGTTCAACGTCCACGAGGGCGAAATTCTCGCGCTTCTTGGCCGCAACGGTGCTGGCAAGACCACGACCCTGCGCTCGATTGCCCGGATGGACAGCCCGCAGGTCACGCATGGCGAGATCTGGCTCGACCACCAGCCGCTGCACAACATGAAAAGCCACGAGGCGGCGGCGGCGGGCATAGGCCTTGTCCCCGAGGATCGCTGTATCATCTCCGGTCTCACGGTCGAGGAAAACCTGCAACTGGCGCAGATCGCCCCGCCAATCGGCTGGTCCATCGACCGCCTCTACGAACTCTTCCCTCGCCTCGCCGAGCGCCGCAAGCAAGAGGGCACGACGCTTTCGGGCGGCGAACAGCAGATGCTCGCAGTGGCCCGCGCCCTGGCGCGCGACATTAAGGTCTTGTTGCTGGACGAGCCCTATGAAGGCCTCGCCCCGGTGATCGTCGACGAGATCGAGAAAACCCTGCGCATCATCAAGGAGCAGGGCATCACCACCATCCTCGTCGAACAGAACGCCGTGCGCGCACTGGAGCTTGCCGACCGTGCCGTGATCCTTGACACCGGCGGGATCGTGTTTGACGGTACGGCAGCGGAAGTGCTCGATAACGAGGAACTCCGCTCCGAATATCTGGCCATCTGAGGCCGGATCGCCCGCCCTTGGCTGTTTCTCCCTGTAACGAACGGGGCGGGCGCGAATTTCTATCGATCGCAGACAGCAAGGGTTTGTTCAAATGTCCGACACCACCTATCCCCCCTCCGCAGAGTTCGCGGCGAACGCCCATGTGGACGCCGCGAAATACAAGGAAATGTATGCCGCCTCGATCAAGGACCCGGTGGCATTCTGGGGCGAGCATGGCAAGCGGATCGACTGGATCAAGCCCTACACCCGCGTCAAGGACGTGAATTACGACTTCGGCAATGTCTCGATCAAGTGGTTCGAGGACGGCACGCTCAATGTCGCCGCCAACTGCATCGACCGCCATCTTGAGGCGCGCGGCGACAGCACCGCCATCATCTGGGAGCCGGACAACCCCGAGGATGCGGCGCAGCACATCAGCTACCGCGAGCTGTACGAGAACACCTGCCGCATGGCCAATGTCCTCAAGGACATGGGCGTGGGACGCGGCGACCGCGTCGTGCTCTACCTGCCGATGATCCCCGAGGCGGCCTATGCGATGCTCGCCTGCGCCCGGATCGGCGCGATCCATTCCATCGTCTTCGCGGGCTTCTCGCCCGACGCGCTCTCGGCGCGGATCAACGGCTGTCAGGCCAAGGTCGTCATCACCGCCGACGAGGCCCCGCGCGGCGGGCGCAAGACGGCGCTCAAATCCAACACCGACGCGGCCCTCCTGCATTGCTCGGACAAGGTGAAATGCCTTGTCGTCAAGCATACCGGCGGCCAGACCACGTGGATCGAGGGGCGCCACCACGACTAAACCGCGCTGGCCAGCGCCGCCGCCACCGATTGCCCGCCCGAGGAAATGAACGCCGAAGACCCGCTTTTCATCCTTTACACCTCCGGCTCGACCGGCCAGCCCAAGGGCGTGGTGCACACCTCCGGCGGCTATCTCGTCTATGCCGCGATGACGCAGGAACTGGTGTTCGACTACCACGAGGGCGACGTGTTCTGGTGCACCGCAGATGTCGGCTGGGTCACCGGCCACAGCTATATCGTCTACGGGCCCTTGGCCAACGGCGCGACCACCCTGATGTTCGAGGGCGTGCCCACCTACCCCGACGCAAGCCGCTTCTGGCAGGTCTGCGAGAAACACAAGGTCAACCAGTTCTACACCGCCCCCACCGCGATCCGCGCGCTGATGGGCCAAGGCACCGAATATGTCAGCCGCTGTGACCTCTCGTCGCTCAAGGTGCTGGGCACCGTGGGCGAACCGATCAATCCCGAGGCGTGGAACTGGTACAACGACAACGTCGGCCAGGGCCGCTGCCCCATCGTCGACACCTGGTGGCAGACCGAAACCGGCGGTCACCTGCTGACCCCCCTGCCCGGCGCCATCCCGACAAAACCCGGCAGCGCCACGCTGCCCTTCTTCGGGATCGAGCCGGTGGTGCTGGAGCCCGAATCCGGCAAGGAAATCACCGACACCGAAGCCTCAGGCGTGCTGGCCCTCAAGGATAGCTGGCCCGGTCAGATGCGCACCGTTTGGGGCGATCATGAACGGTTCGAGGCGACCTATTTCCAGCAATACAAGGGCTATTACTTCTCCGGCGACGGCTGCAAGCGTGACGCCGATGGCTATTACTGGATCACCGGCCGTGTCGATGACGTGATCAACGTGTCGGGCCACCGGATGGGCACGGCAGAGGTCGAGAGCGCCCTCGTCGCGCATGCCAAGGTCGCCGAGGCGGCGGTGGTGGGCTATCCGCACAACATCAAGGGTCAGGGCATCTACGCCTATGTCACCCTGATGAATGACGTGGAACCGACCGAAGAGTTGCGCAAGGAACTGGAGACCTGGGTCCGCACCGAGATCGGCCCAATCGCCAAGCCCGACCTCATCCAATGGGCCCCCGGCCTGCCGAAAACCCGCTCCGGCAAGATCATGCGCCGCATCCTGCGCAAGATCGCCGAGGATGATTACGGCGCGCTCGGCGACACCTCGACCCTGGCCGACCCCGGCGTCGTGGACGAGTTGATCGAGAACCGGATGAATCGCGGCTGAGCCACATTTCCACGTCATCCTCGGACTTGATCCGAGGATCTCTCACAACATCAGATCGCCCGGTCAAGCCGGGCGATGACGTGTATATGGCCCCCGCCTGCGGGGTTTTTCGTCCTTTTGTCGCTATCGGACATGAAAGTCGCAATCGGCTCCTGTAGCCGGAACACAGTGGCCACCGCGCCCACCCCCGACAGACCTGTGAAAGACCGCTTATGGCGATGTTGTCCGCGCATCCCGCCCCGGTGCCGTCCCGTGCGCTTCAGGGCATTCTCTGTGTCGAGATCGGCATGCTTCTCTTTGTCGGGCAGGATGCGATGATGAAATCGCTGCTTGCCATCTACCCGGTCTGGATGCTGATCTTCGTGCGTTCCGTGGTGACGGTGCTGGTGCTGACGCCGCTGATCCTCTGGCTCGGCGGGCCGCACCGGCTACTGACCCCGCTCTGGCCACTGCACATGGCGCGCGCCTTCCTCTTTGCCTCGGGCTTCTCGATGTTCTATGCGGCCTTTCCGTTCATGGGGCTGGCCGAGGTCTCGACCATCTTCTTCTCGGCCCCGCTGATCACCGCGCTATTCGCGGCGCTCTTTCTGGGGGAAACCATCGGCCTGCACCGGACGGCGGCGCTGGTGGTAGGCTTTGTCGGCGTGCTCATCGCAATGAACCCTGCGGGCGAAAACTTCTCATGGGTCGCGATCCTGCCGTTTTTCTGCGCGGTCACCTACGCGCTGTCGCAGATCATCGCGCGCCGCATCGGCGAGCGGGAAAGCACGCTCACGGTCGGGCTCTACACGCTCAGCTTTGCCGGGCTGATGATCCTGCCGATGGGCTGGGCCGTGTCGCATCTGATCCCCCTCGGCCCCGAGACGCATCACCTGCGGTGGGACATGTCGGTGGCCAGCGCGGACGCGCTGCCGCAACTGGCGCTGTTGGGGCTGGTTGGCATGGCGGGCTACATGCTGTTGTCGCGCGCCTATCAGATCGCCAATGCCTCGCTGATCGCCCCTTTCGACTATACCTACCTGCCCTTCGCCGCCGTGCTGGCCTATCTGCTCTGGGATGAACGCCCGGCGCTCAGCACGCTGGCGGGCATGACGCTGATTATCGGGTCAGGGCTCTATCTCGGCTGGCGCGAGTTGCGCGCGGCGCGCCGCAGCGACGACACGCCCTACACCGCCGAGGCAATCTTTGTCCCCGGCAGCCCGCTGCCCGCGCAGGTCCCCGAGGATGAGGCCCTCAAGTGACCCTCGCCGTCTCCCTGCCCGAGCGCGACCTGCGCGGCTATGCGCTGGTATTCTTCGCAGGCGTGCTGTGGTCCACCGTGGGCCTCGGCATCCGCCTGATCGACGAGGCGCAAGTCTGGCAGATCCTCTTCTACCGCTCGATCTCGATGAGCCTGCTGCTCTTCATCGTGATCCGCCTGCGCACCGGCAGGAACCCGATCACCCTTGCTCTGAGCATGGGCTGGCCGGGCGTGATCGGCGGGCTGTCGCTGGTCGCGGCCTATACAGGCGGCATCTATTCGGTCCAGACCACCTCCGTGGCCAACGCGATGATGCTCTTTGCCTCGGCCCCGCTGATGGCCGCCATCCTCGGCCGCCTGATCCTGCGCGAAAGCGTCCGGCCCGCCACATGGGTCGCCATCGCCGTGGCCAGCATCGGCATCGCGATCATGGTCTGGGACAAATCCTCGGGCGCGGCGCTCAAGGGCAATCTCGCCGCCATCGGCTCGGCCCTTGGCTTTGCCAGCTTCACCATCACGCTACGCTGGGGCAAGGCCACCGAGATGATGCCGGCGGTGTTTCTCTCGGGTCTTTTCGCGATTGTCATCATGGGATCGATTTGCGCGGCACTCGGGCTCGGCTTCGCGCTCTCGCCCAATGATACCGGGATTTCCCTGGGCATGGGGGTGTTTCAGGTCGGCGCGGGCCTCATCCTCTACACCATCGGCTCGAAAACCGTGCCCGCCGCCGAATTGACGCTGCTGTCATTGGCCGAGGTGGTGCTCGGCCCGGTCTGGGTCTGGCTGGTACTGGGCGAAACCGCGACGCCGAACACGCTGATCGGCGGCGCGGTGTTGCTGACGGCCATCGCGGGCAACGCACTCTCAGGCGCACGGCGCAGACCGCCGCCGCCGATGGTCTGACCGCTCGCACTCGGCAATCCCCTGCCGAGGCGCATTTTTCCTCGGGAATAAATCGTCCTATCCTGCGTCATCATACATGACGCGCAACCACGGAAAGGAGCCCATCATGAAACGCAGCCTGATCTTCGCCAGCATCGCCAGCCTGACCCTTGCTGGCTGTATTGACACCACGGACAATCGCGAAGTCACCGGTGCCGCACTTGGTGCAGGCGCGGGGCTGATCGGGGCGGCGGTGTTCGACGCCAATGCCGGCTGGACCGTGCTCTCGACCCTCGCAGGGGCTGCCGCCGGCACGCTGATCGCGCGCAACACCCGCACCAACCAATGCGCCTATTCCAACGGCGACGGCACCTATCGGACGGTGCCTTGCTGATCGGGTCCGGTTCGGGGTGGCGCATGCGCGCGATGCCCGGCTTACGTCAACATTCGCGTCCCGCGCCCATCCACACTGCCCCGGTATAGCGGGGCAATGCAGCACTGGACCTTTGCCGCCAAATCCGCCATATCGGGTGAGGATAACGCCGGAGGGTCTGATGGGTATTCTCAACACGCTTTTGCGCGCCGTGACATGGTGGCACGGGCAGACGCTCAACACGCAGTTCTATACCTGGCGCAAGGGCGTGAAGGTGGGTGAGGACGCGCAGGGCAACACCTTTTATCGCACCCATGACGGCAAGCGTCGCTGGGTGATCTTCAACGGCGAGGCCGAGGCGAGCCGCGTTGATCCCGACTGGCACGGCTGGCTGCACCACACCTACAAGGAACCCCCGACCGAGCGCCCGCTCAAACACAAGTCGTGGGAAAAACCGCATAGCGAGAACCTGACCGGCACACCGCTGGCCTATGCGCCCGCGGGCTCAATCCGCCGTCCCGAACCGGTCGAACGGCGCGATTACGAAGCCTGGACCCCGGAATAAAGGCGGCTCTCATGTCCGAAAGCAAAACCGAAGTTCTGGTTGGCGGGATCGTCCTGGCCGTGGCCATCGGATTTCTCGTCTATGCAGGCAAGACCACCGGCATGACACGGGCGGGTGACGAATACACGCTCAATGCCAGTTTCCGCAGTGCCGACGGTGTCAGCATCGGCACCGATGTGCGCCTCGCAGGCGTCAAAGTGGGGCGCGTGTCGAACATCACGCTCGACCCCGGAACCTATCGCGCCAAGGCCATCTTTACCGTGCAGGAAGGCATCGAGGTGCCCGATGACAGCGCGGTTGCGATTTCCTCCGAGGGGCTCTTGGGCGGCAACTACGTCGAGATCATGCCCGGCGGCTCGCCGTTCTTTTTCGAACCCGGCGACGAGATCGAATTCACCCAAGGGTCGGTCAGTCTGGTATCGCTCCTGATGAAATTCGTCTCGGGCAGCAGCGAGGATGGGGCAACGCAATGATCCGTGCCCTGGCCGTCGCGATCACGCTTGCCTCTGCCAGCTCTGCACAAGAGGCGGCGGTGCAGGGTCAGGGGGCGATCCTGCGCGGTCTCGACAAGGTCAACGGACAGGCCAGCGACCTCGACCTGAACAACGACTCAGCGACCGAATTCGGCAGTCTCACCGTGGAGTTGGCTGAATGCCGCTACCCGGTGGAAAATCCCGACGGCGATGCCTATGCGTTTCTCACGATTCGCGAGACCGAACGCAATCGCGAGATCTTCTCAGGCTGGATGCTGGCCTCCTCGCCTGCGCTCAACCCGCTGGAACACGCCCGCTACGACATCTGGGTCCTGCGCTGCAAGATCTGAGCCGGGTCACTTGAAAACGGTTCTGCATGGATATGCACGTCCAGTCCAAGCGCCTGCCGCAATAACCCGCGATACTCCGCACGCGGAATTTCGACCGCACCGAGCCGTACCAGATGCGGCGTGATGAACTGCGTATCGAACAGGATGAACCCGCAGCGCCACAGGTGGTCCGTCAGATGCGCCAGTGCCAGTTTCGAGGCATCCGTGCAGCGCGAGAACATGCTCTCACCAAAAAACGCGCCACCAAGCGCCACGCCATAGACCCCACCCATCAGCACGCCCTCCTGCCAGACTTCCAGCGAATGCGCCTGCCCCGACCGGTGCAGCGCCATATAGGCCGCATGAATAGGCGCGCTGATCCAAGTATCATCGCGATCGGCACAGCCGCGCAGCACCCCCTCGAAATCCGCGTCGAGCGTCGCCTCATAGCCGCCCCGCCGCATCCGCCGCGCCAGACTGCGCGAAATGTGAAACCCGTCGAGCGGCAGTATCCCGCGCATATGCGGATCGACCCAGAACACCTCGGGGTCGTCGCGATGCTCGGCCATCGGAAAGACCCCCGCCGCATAGGCCTGAAGCAACAGCGCGGGGGTCAGGACCTGTGACATGGTCAGGCTTGCAGGTTGGTTTCCAGCCAGTGTTCCAGCCAGTGGATGTTGTAATTGCCGGTCTGGATGTCCTCTTCCTGCAACAGCGCATGAAAGAGCGGCACGGTGGTATCGACCCCATCTACGATGAGCTCCCCAAGCGCCCGCGCCAGACGGTTCAGCGCGCTTGGCCGGTCCTTGCCGTGGACGATCAGCTTGGCGATCAGGCTGTCGTAATAGGGCGGGATCTTGTAGCCGTCATAAAGCGCGCTGTCCATCCGCACGCCCAGACCGCCCGGCGCGTGAAACTGCGTGATCGTGCCGGGGCGCGGCGCGAAATCGGGCAGTTTCTCGGCGGTGATGCGCACCTCGATGGCATGACCGTTGATCAGCAGATCCTCTTGGGTGAAGGACATCGGAAGCCCCTCGGCCACGCGGATCTGCTCCTGCACCAGATCGACGCCGAAAATCGCCTCGGTGACGGGATGCTCCACCTGCAAACGGGTGTTCATCTCGATAAAGAAGAACTCGCCGTTCTCGTAGAGAAACTCGATGGTGCCTGCGCCGCGATAATTGATATTGGCACAGGCATCAGCACAGATCTTGCCGATCCGCGCACGTTCTTCCTCGGTGATGCAGGGGCCGGGCGCCTCTTCCAGCACCTTCTGGTGACGACGCTGGAGCGAGCAGTCGCGCTCGCCCAGATGCACCGCGCGGCCCTTGCCGTCGCCAAAGACCTGGATCTCGATATGGCGCGGCGTGGTCAGGTACTTCTCGATATAGACCTCGTCATTGCCAAAGGCCGCCTTGGCCTCGGACCGCGCGGTCAGGAACGCGCGCTCAAGCTCATCGGCGTTGCGCGCCACCTTCATGCCGCGCCCGCCGCCGCCCGCCGTGGCCTTGACGATCACCGGAAAGCCGATCTCGGCGCAAAGCGCCTTGGCGGCGGCCACATCGGCGATGCCGCCCTCCGATCCGGGCACACAAGGCACGCCAAGCGCCTTCATCGTGTCCTTGGCGGTGATCTTGTCGCCCATGATGCGGATATGCTCGGCCGAGGGGCCGATAAATGTCAGGTCATGATCCTCGACGATCTGCACGAAATTGGCGTTCTCGCTTAGAAAGCCATAGCCGGGATGAATCGCCTGCGCGCCGGTCACCTCGCAAGCGGCGATGATCGCCGGGATCGACAGGTAGCTCTCGGACGACGAGGGCGGGCCGATACAGACCGACTCATCAGCCATGCGCACATGCATTGCATCCGCGTCGGCGGTGGAATGCACCGCCACCGTCGCGATCCCCATCTCGCGCGCGGCGCGGATGACGCGAAGGGCGATCTCGCCCCGGTTGGCGATCAGGATTTTGTCGAACATGCGCCCGCGCCCTTATTCGATGATCATCAGCGGCGCGCCATATTCCACCGCCGCGCCGTCCTCGATCAGGATGCGCATGACGGTCCCGGCGCGCGGCGCGGGAATGTGGTTCATCGTCTTCATCGCCTCGATGATCAGCAGCGTATCGCCCTCGGCCACCTGCTGGCCGACGCTGACAAAGGACGGCGCGCCCGGCTCGGCCTGCATGTAGACGGTGCCCACCATCGGTGAGGTCACGGCACCGGGGTGGCTGGCGGGGTCCTCGGCGGGCTCGGAGGGCGCGGCGGCAGCAGGGGCGGCTGCGGGCGCGGCATAGGCGGGGGCCGGGGCTGCGCTCATCTGCGTGGTCACGGTCTCACCGCGTCGGCTCACCCGCACGTTGAGGGTGTCGTCTTCGCCGTATTCGCGCTTGACCGACAGCTCCGTCAGATCGTTCTCGTTCAAGAGTTCCGCAAGTGCCTTGATGAAGGCCACGTCCGATTCATGAGATTTGTTCGACATTGGATTCCTCGACCACAGCGATGATGCCCGCGCACGGGCCCATGGCGTTTGTTTTCGCCGCTTATAGGGCAAGCCAAAGCCTGAGAAAAGCGGCCATTGCCCTGCAACTTGGGGTTTGGCGGGCAAATTTGCGAGGGTGGCGCGGCTCAGAGCGGCATGCCCGACAGTTTCGCCACCAGTTCCGCGAGCTTGCGGGCGTGGAATTTCTCCAGCAGGCGCGCGCGATAGACCTCGACGGTGCGGTAGCTCAGCCCCAGTTCCAGCCCGATTTCCTTGGAGGTCAGCCCCCGGCAGGTCAGGATCGCCACCTCGCGCTCACGCTGTGTCAATGCCACCAGCGGGCGCTCCTCCGAGAGATCGGAAAACGACCAGATGCCGCGCTGAAACGGGGCCTCGGGGGTCAGCGACTGCCCGCGCACCCGGCACCAGAACAGCGTGCCGTCCCGTCGCTTCATCACCCGCTCGTCCGAATACCGCCCGGTCTTGCGCATCACCGCCAGCGCGTCGGCCCCGATGCGGCGATAATCCTCGATCGAAGGGTAATAGCGCGCCAGCGGAATATCGGTGTAATCGGCGGGGGTGTCGCCGAAGATGGCGGCGAAGTGCAGATTGCAGGCCCGGATGATGCGATGCTCCAGCAGCGCCAGCCCCACGGGCGCATGATCAAAGGCGAGGTGTGCGATCTCCATGCCCGACCTTATGCCGCGCCGCCCGCGCCGCGCCAAGCGCTTTGCGTAGATATACGGAATTGTGCGCCGGGCCCACAGGTGCTTTTCTGCGCGTCGGGAGGACCGCCAATGAATATCGGTATCTGGCTCGAACGCACCGCACAGGCCATGCCCGACCGCGCGGCGCTCTTTCTGGGCCGCGATCAGGTGATGGATTACGCAGGTTTCGATCACTCCGCGCGCGAGGTCGCGGGCGCACTCGTGGAACAAGGCGTCAAGCCGGGCGACCGGGTCGCGCTCTTCATGGGCAACGCGCCCGACTATCTGCTGGCGCTCTATGGCATCTGGTATGCCGGGGCCGCCGCCGTGCCGATCAACGCCAAGCTGCACGGCGCAGAGGCCGCCTGGATCATCGACAATGCCGTTGCGCGCCTGACCCTCGCCGACAGCACCGGGCAGGCGGCCCTTGCCGCGCAGGGCGTCGCGGCGCAGCCCGTGTCGCGCGGCCCCGCCGTGGCACGCCTCACCGACCGCGCGCCCGACGATCTGGCGTGGCTCTTCTACACCTCCGGCACCACCGGGCGCCCCAAGGGCGTGCGCATCACCCACCGCATGCTGATCGCCATGTCGCTCAGCTATCTGGCCGATGTGGACGAGGTCAGCGCCGAGAACGCCACGCTCTACGCCGCCCCGATGAGCCACGGTGCGGGGCTTTACGCGATGGTCCATGTGCTGCGCGGCGCGCGCCATGTCTGCCCGGCCTCGGGCGGGTTCGAGCCGGGCGAAATCCTCGATCTGGCGCAGCATCACGACCGGCTGCACATGTTCGCCGCGCCCACCATGGTCAAGCGCCTGACCGCCCATGCCCGCGCCACCGGCGCGCCCGGCACCGGGCTGCGCAGCGTGGTCTATGCGGGCGGGCCGATGTACCTGGCGGATATCATCGCGGCGGTCGAGACCTTCGGCCCGGTCTTTCTGCAGATCTACGGGCAGGGCGAATGCCCGATGGCGATCACGGCCCTGCCGCGCGCCGATGTGGCCGACCGCAGCCACCCGGACTGGCGCGCGCGCCTCGCGTCCGTGGGCCGCGCGCAGTCCGTGGTCGAGGTACAAATCGCCGATGAGACCGGCGCGGTACTGCCCCCGGGAACGATCGGCGAAGTACTCGTGCGCGGCGATGCGGTGATGCCGGGCTATTGGCAGAACGACGCCGCCAGCGAGGCCGCGCTGCGCGGCGGCTGGCTCTGGACCGGCGATCTGGGCCGGATGGACGCGCAGGGCTATGTCACGCTGCAGGACCGCTCCAAGGATATGATCATCTCGGGCGGCTCCAACATCTATCCGCGTGAGGTCGAGGAAGTGCTGCTCACCCACCCCTCGGTCATCGAAGTGGCCGTGGTCGGCGCGCCTGACCCGGAGTGGGGCGAGGTGGTGGTGGCCTTCGTGGTCTGCGACGGCCCGCTCGACGAGGCCGCCCTCGACGCCCATTGCCGCGCTCATATCGCCCGGTTCAAACGCCCGAAACGCTATATAGCCGCCGACAGCCTGCCCAAGAACAATTACGGCAAGGTGCTCAAGACCGATCTGCGCGCCCACCTCGACGCCTGACCGCAATCGTTTTGCAAAACGATTGCAAGGCGTTTCCAAACGCCTTGCCACGCGCCTTGCAAGGGCCTTGCCCACCGATCCGCACTTGTTCTCGCCGCCCAAAGGCGTTAGATGCCCGGCGTCAAGCGGTCGCAGCCTACCCGCTTTAAAAAACAAGGATGACAGCATGAAGACGATCGTTATCTGCTCGGGCGGGCTCGATTCCGTGTCGCTCGCCCACAAGACCGCCGCCGAGCATGAGCTCGCGGGGCTGGTGAGCTTCGATTACGGACAGCGCCACGTCAAGGAGGTGGAATTCGCCGCCGCCTGTGCGCGCCGCTTGTCCGTGCCGCACCGGGTGGTGGATATCCGCCAGATCGGGGCCGCGCTCTCGGGCTCGGCGCTGACGGATGACGTGGACGTGCCCGACGGCCATTACGCCGAGGACACGATGAAGATCACCATCGTGCCAAACCGCAACGCCATCATGCTGACCATCGCCTTCGGCATGGCCGCGGCGGAAAAGGCCGACGCGGTCGCCACCGCCGTGCATGGCGGCGATCACTTCATATACCCTGACTGCCGCCCCGGCTTCATCGACGCGTTCCAGACGATGCAGGATGCCGCACTCGAAGGCTATGCCGACATCACCCTCTACACCCCCTACCTGCACGGCTCCAAGGCCGATATCGTTGCCGACGGCGCACGCCACGGCACGCCCTTTGCCGAGACGTGGTCTTGCTACAAGGGCGGTGACCGGCAATGCGGGCGCTGCGGCACCTGCGTGGAGCGGCGCGAGGCGTTTCATCTGGCGGGGATTGATGATCCAACCGACTACGCCGATCCCGACTACTGGCGGGCCGCCATCGCCAAAGGAGGCGCATGATGTACCGGATCACCAAGGAATTCCATTTCTCCGCCTCGCATCAATTGCATGGCCTGCCGCCGGAGCATCAATGCGCCCGGCTGCACGGGCATAATTACATCGTCGTGGTCGAACTCACCGCCGCCGATCTCAACCCGCATGGCTTCGTGCGCGACTATCTCGATCTGGCCGAGTTGAAGCGCTATATCGACGATGAAGTGGACCACCGGCATCTGAATGACGTGCTGGGCGACGACTGCGTGACTGCCGAGCGCATGGCAAAACATTTCTTCGACTGGTGCCACGCCCGCTGGCCCGAAGTGACGGCGGTCAAGGTCAGCGAGACGCCCAAGACATGGGCGGAATACCGACCGTGAGCGAGGCGATCCGCATCTCCGAGATCTTCGGCCCCACCATTCAGGGCGAGGGCGCGCTGATCGGCGAGCCGACGGTCTTCGTGCGCACCGGCGGTTGCGATTACCGCTGCTCGTGGTGCGACAGCCTGCATGCGGTCGATGCGGAGTATCGCGCCACATGGGCACCGATGCCACCCGGCGAGGTGATGGCAGACGTGGCGCGCCTCTCGGGCGACCGGCCCCTGATGGTCACGCTCTCGGGTGGCAATCCGGCGATACAGCCGCTTGGGCCAGTCATCGAGATGGGCAAGGCAAAGGGCTATCGCTTCGCGATGGAAACACAGGGCTCTGTCGCGCGGGACTGGTTCGCGGCGCTCGACATGCTGGTGCTCAGCCCCAAGCCGCCGTCGTCGGGCATGACCGTCGATTGGGCCGTGTTCGAGGACTGTCTGACCGCCGCGCAAAACGCGCCGACCGTGCTCAAGATCGTGATTTTCGACGAGACTGATTACCTCTGGGCCCGTGACGTGGCAGCACGCTACCCGGCGCTGCAGCTCTATCTGCAACCGGGCAACCACACCCCGCCGCCACCCGAGGATGACAGCGCGGTCGTGGATCAAGACGGCATAGATGCCCGCATGCGCTGGCTGGTGGATCGCGTGGTGGCTGACGGATGGTTCGCGGCGAAGGTGCTGCCGCAATTGCATGTCATGCTCTGGGGCAACAAGCGCGGGGTTTGAAGGAGACAGGACGATGAGCGACGATATCTACAAAGACCTCAAGCAGCTGGGCGGCAGCACACAGGTGCCGCAACACCCCGAAGAGGCCGAGCTTGAGCGGGTTCCCAATCCGCAGGCCGATGTCACCTATAACGTGCGCTTCACCGCGCCGGAATTCACCTCGCTCTGCCCGATGACCGGCCAGCCCGATTTCGCCCATCTGGTGATCGACTATGTGCCAGGCGACTGGCTGGTGGAGAGCAAATCGCTCAAGCTCTACCTCACCTCGTTCCGCAATCACGGCGCCTTCCACGAGGATTGCACGCTCACCATTGCCCGGCGTCTGGCCGAGTTCCTCGAGCCCCGATGGTTGCGCATCGGTGGCTACTGGTATCCGCGCGGTGGCATCCCGATCGACGTGTTCTGGCAGACCGGGGCGATGCCCGAGGGCGTCTGGATCCCCGATCAAGGCGTGCCGCCCTATCGCGGGCGGGGATAAGGGCGGACTTCCGGCCTGGGGCGGAGATGGATTGACACACTTGCGCGATACGCGGCTCAGGCCAACTGTCGCAACAGGTCAAACCCAAGGCAACTGCCCACAAAAAAGGCCCGCGCATGACACGCGGGCCTCATTCAGACTGGGCGGTGCCACGCTTTACCCCGCGCTCGCGCCCTCTTTCTTCTTGCCCTTGGTGTCCGCGTAGATGATCAGCGGTGCCGCGTCCGAGTTCACCGCCTCCTCGTTGACGACCACCTCTTCAACATTCTCTAGACTCGGCAGATCGAACATCGTGTCGAGCAGGATATCCTCGAGGATCGAGCGCAGGCCCCGCGCACCGGTCTTGCGCGCAATCGCTCGTTTCGCGATCGCGGTCAGCGCATCATCGGTAAAGCTGAGCTGAGCCCCCTCAAGTTCGAACAAACGCTGATACTGCTTCACCAGCGCGTTCTTCGGCTGCGTCAGGATCGTCACCAGCGCATCCTCGTCGAGATCCTCCAGCGTCGCCAGAACCGGCAGACGCCCGACAAACTCCGGAATCAGACCGAACTTGAGCAGGTCTTCCGGCTCCAGATCAGTAAAGATTTCACCGACACCACGCTCGTCATTCCCGCGCACGTCGGCACCAAAGCCCATGGCGCTACCCTTGCCACGCTGCGCAATGATCTTGTCGAGCCCGGCGAAGGCCCCGCCGCAGATGAACAGGATATTGGTGGTGTCCACCTGCAGGAATTCCTGCTGCGGATGCTTGCGGCCGCCCTGCGGTGGCACCGCGGCGACGGTGCCCTCCATAAGCTTGAGCAGAGCCTGCTGCACCCCCTCGCCCGACACGTCGCGGGTGATCGACGGATTCTCACTCTTGCGGGTGATCTTGTCGACCTCGTCGATATAAACGATGCCGCGCTGCGCGCGCTCGACATTGTACTCGGAGGACTGCAACAGCTTGAGAATGATGTTCTCCACATCCTCGCCCACATAGCCCGCCTCGGTCAGGGTGGTCGCATCTGCCATGGTGAAGGGCACGTCGAGGATGCGCGCCAGCGTCTGCGCCAGCAGCGTCTTGCCACAGCCGGTAGGACCGATCAGCAGGATATTCGACTTCGACAGCTCGATATCGCTCTTGCCGGAATTGTTGAGACGCTTGTAGTGGTTATGCACCGCGACCGACAGCACCCGCTTGGCCATCGCCTGCCCGATCACATAGTCATCAAGCACCTGACAGATGTCATGCGGTGTCGGTACGCCCTCGCTCGATTTCAGCCCCGCGCTCTTGGTTTCCTCGCGGATGATGTCCATGCAAAGCTCAACGCATTCATCGCAGATGAATACAGTCGGCCCGGCGATGAGCTTGCGCACCTCGTGCTGGCTCTTGCCGCAAAAGCTGCAATAAAGCGTGTTTTTGCTGTCGCCGCCGGAATTCGTTGCCATCACGTACCTTTCAGACCCTGCGCCGCTATGCGTCATGCGGCCCGGTCAGGGCCTTTGCTCTGTCTTTCATGTCTCCCACCAGCTTAAGACAGGCGGAAAAGCACCACAATCCGAAAATCACGGCACCCCGGTCCGGATGCCGTGATCGCCTTATTTTTCCTCGTCGTCGCCCGTGGCGCGGCTCTCGACGATTTCGTCAATCAGGCCCCAGTCCTTGGCCTCCTCCGGCGACATGAAATTGTCACGCTCCAGCGCATCCACCACCTTCTTCATGGTCTGGCCGGTATGCTTGACGTAGATCTCGTTCAGCCGGTCCTTGAGCTTCTGGGTCTCCTTGGCGTGGATCATGATATCCGTCGCCTGCCCCTGATAGCCGCCCGAAGGCTGATGCACCATCACCCGGCTGTTCGGCAGCGAGAACCGCATGCCCGGCGCGCCCGCAGTCAGCAAGAGCGAGCCCATGCTCGCCGCCTGCCCCACGACGAGCGTGCTGACCTTGGGCTTGATGTATTGCATCGTATCGTAGATCGACAGACCGCTCGTCACCACACCGCCGGGGCTGTTGATATACATGCTGATCTCCTTCGACGGGTTCTCCGCCTCCAGATGCAACAACTGCGCCACGATCAGGCTCGACATGCCGTCATGCACCGGGCCGCTCAGAAAGATGATCCGCTCCTTGAGAAGGCGCGAGAAAATGTCATAGGCGCGTTCCCCCCGGCTGGTCTGCTCGACGACCATCGGCACGAGGGTGTTCATGTAGGTTTCCATAGGGTCGTTCATCGGGGCCCGCCTGCTGTTTTGCCCGGGCCTGCCTGCCCGGGTAGATGGGATTTGCCGACCGTAGCCGGTCAGTTGCTAAAGGAGTCTTAGTGTCGCGCCCAAGGGGCTGCAAGGGCGTCGCTTTAATTTGTGGCACGCCACAGCCCATCGGTCGCTTTCCCCGCCACAGCCGCTCACTTTTTCGCGCAGAGGTCCGCACATGTTTTGCAGAATGCGGAAAAACGCCCTAAATACCACTCCAACGCCCTCAATGGATGCACACGTCATGCCCCTGCCCGTTCTCGATGACCAGATCTCCCCGGAAGAAATGGACCGCATGGTCGAAAATGCGACCACAGCGGCCAATTTCCTCAAGGCGATCAGCCATGAGGGGCGGCTGATGATTCTGTGTCATCTGGTCTCCGGTGAAAAATCTGTGACCGAATTGGAGGAATTGCTGTCGGCCCGGCAGGCGGCCGTTTCGCAACAGCTGTCCCGCCTGCGCCTGGAAGGGCTGGTGAGCACCCGGCGCGAGGGCAAGGCCATCTATTACAGCCTTGCCGACGAACGCCCGCGCCGCGTGCTCGAAGTCGTCTATGACCTGTTTTGCGCCCCCGACGCGCAGGGGCGCGACGCCTGATCAGGCGGCTTTCACGGTCTTGTCCACCGCATAGGGGGCAAACGCGTCATCCACATCCGTGTGGTTCACATGGTTGGAATAGTTGCTGATCGTCTTGACGGCCATCGCCAGGATGACCTCCAGCACGTGAATATCCGAATACCCCGCAGCCTTGAACGCCTCGGCCTCGGCCTTGGTCGGCAGGCCGCGCGTCTCCCACATGTGGTGTGTAAAGCGGCGCAACGCCTCCAGCTTGTCATCGTTCAGCGATTTACCGTCGCGCAGCGCCTGCGTATACGCTTCCGACAGCTTCGAGACATTGATCGCCAGCATCGAATGCGCGGCGGTGCAATAGTCGCAGCCATTCGCCAGCGAGATGGTCAGGAACACGACCTCCTGCTCCGGCGGGGTGAAATTGGCCTGTTCGCGGAAATGCGAATAACCGTGCAGATAGGTGCTTAGCAGGCCCGGATTGACGGCCATGCCGCGATACATGTTCGGCACGAAACCCAGCTTTTCGCGGGCCCCGTCCAACAACTCCTTGGCCAGACCATCAGCCGTCTCATCACTCACGGGGGTGGCGTCCACCTTGAATTCAGCAGTCATTTGACCCTCCTTTGTTTGCGGTCACGATCAAGGTAATCTGCGCCCGTGTTGGATGAAACCGCCGCGCCGTTCACCTAAGCGTGAGGCCGGTGCGCGGGCGCAGACCGGCCTGTGCGGCGCAACACCACTGCCGCACAGGCCACGCCATGCGTCGCATTCCCCCATTTCCCGCGCGGCCCCCACATGCTACCCAAGCGCCGATATCGGAAAGGACCCCGTGATGAGCCACGAAATCCGCCTCGCCTTCGAGCATCCCGCCGCGCGCGCCTCGGCGACGGCCCCCGACGGGCCGCTCGATCGCATTTCTGTGCGTGATCACACCGTCGAAGTTGAGATCGGGGCATTCCAGGCGGAACGCGGCACCACACAGCGCATCTGCTTCAACGTGGTGGTCGAGGTGCGCCCGATGACCGACGCGCTTGATGACGATGTCGACCGCATCCTGTCCTATGACAAGGTGACCGAGGCGATCACCGCCGAGTTGGCCGAAGAACGGCTCAACCTCCTGGAAACGCTGGCTGAACGCATCGCCGAACGCATCCTGTGGGAGCCGCAGGCGGTCCGCACCTTCGTGCGCATCGAAAAGCTTGACCGCGGCCCCGGCGCGCTTGGCGTGGAAATCGTCCGCTCGGTCGATGATCTGGCCACCAAACCGGCCAGCCCGCATCACGACACAGCACCGCATCCGCATGTGGTGTTCCTCACCAACACGGCAGTGCGCTCGCCCAACCTGCCGCGCTGGCTCGACCAACTCGAGGCGCGGGCAGAGCCGGTGATCCTCTGCGTCGGCCGCCCCGACGTGGACAGCCCAAAGACCGGCCACCGCATGACACAGCGCCGGGTCGATCTTCTGGCGATGGAACAGAACGCTTGGGTTCTGGCCGGGCGCGATGACCGCTGCGTCGTGGTCGCCACCCGCACCGAACTCGACTGGGCGATGAAGAACGGTCAGATCAGCGTCTGGGCCCCCTCCAAGATCGTGCTTGACGCGGTGGACGGGCCCACCGTCGGCCCCGACAAGCCGGTTGATCTTGCCGCCTGGTTCGCAGCCCATATTGAGGCGTCCGACCTGCTGCTCATCGGCGAGGCCCCGCCATCCTCCTGCGACGTGCCGGTGCTCATTCAGGACATCGCCCGCTCCGGCCTGTGATGCGCTATTACCGCCCCATCCCCCGCACCGACCCCGCCCGCCCCGAAGGTGCCCTCACGCTTGCAGGCGGCTGGTGCTGGTTCGATACGGTCGAGGTGCTGGCGCGCGACGCCGCCCCGCAGCTGATGCCCGCCCGCGACCTGCCCGACGACGCGATGACCCGTCTTACGGCACCCCGCGCGCCTATAGCCTCGCTCGACATGACCGCGCCGCAGATCATGGGCATCCTCAACGTCACCCCCGACAGCTTTTCCGACGGCGGCCAGCATTTCGATCCCACCCAGGCGCTCGCCCATGCCCATGCCATGACGCACGCCGGGGCTGCGATCCTTGATGTGGGTGGCGAATCCACCCGTCCTGGGGCCGCCCCGGTCCAGATCGACGACGAAATTCGTCGCACCGCGCCGGTGATCGCCGCCATCCGCGCCGAGATCGCGACGCCCATCTCCATCGACACCCGCAAGACCCCCGTGGCGCAAGAGGCCGCGCGCGTCGGTGCTAACCTCATCAATGACGTGGCGGGCTTCACCTACGATCCCGGCCTCGCCCCCTTTGCCTCCGAACACGCCCTGCCCGTCTGCGTCATGCACGCGCAAGGCAGCCCCGAGACCATGCAGCGTGATCCGCGCTATGCCGACGTGGCGCTCGATGTCTATGACTGGCTCGGGCAGCGGGTCGAGGCGCTCATCGCCCTCGGGGTCCCGCGCGGGCGCATCGTCGTCGATCCCGGCATCGGCTTCGGCAAGACGCAGGCGCACAACCTGCGCCTGCTGCAAAACCTCTCGCTCTTTCACGGGTTCGGCTGCCCGGTCCTTCTTGGGGCCTCGCGCAAACGCTTCATTGGCGACATCAGCCACACGCCGCAAGCCTCCGACCGGATTCCAGGCTCGCTCGCCGTGGCACTTGGCGGCGTTGCGCAAGGCGTGCAGATTCTGCGTGTCCATGACGTCCCTGAAACCCGCGCGGCCCTCGACCTATGGCAGGCGGTCACCTTTGCACCCCGCTGATCACCTGTTTCGATCTCGATCTGAACACAGAAATTATCCACAGGTATTGCCGGGTTGCTTTAGAAAACCCGACAGCAACGGGGCGCTATCCCCACGCATGTGACATTCATGCTTTGCCCGGCTCATCCCCGCGCAAACACCCGCCGCAAGGCGCGCCATTGGCTGATCGCAACGCCCGCCAGAATGAGGCTCATCGCCACCAGCAGGCTCGGCGGCAACGGCTCGAACAACACTGCCGCCCCAAGGATCACCGACCAGACCGGCACCATGTAATTGACCAGTCCGAAAAAGCTTGGCCCCGCCTCGCGATTGACTTGCACAAGCAGCAATTGCGCCACGCCGGTGGGCAAAATTCCAAGGTAGAGCAAAGCCAGAAAACTCTTCATACTCAATGTAGTTGGCAGCCCTTCTTGAAGCAGTGCATAGGGCAGGATAATCACCGCCCCGATCAGCAGCACAGTGGCTGCCAGGGCCAACCGGTCCACCTCGGGGCAGAGCCGCGTGGCGATAGTGCCCGTGGCATAACAACCCGCCGCCCCAAGGCAGGCCAGTCTTGCCAATGATTCCATATCTTTGCCCGTCGAAACGAATGCATCGGGGCCAATCAGGACCACCACCCCGACCGTCCCCAGGACGAAGCCCACAAGCTTGCGCAGGCTCATCCGTTCACCCGGCACCAGAAAATGCGCCAGAGGCAGGATCAACAGCGGCACCGCCGCCATGCAGACCCCGGCAAAGCCAGACGCCACCGATAGCTGCGCCCAGGCCAGAAGTGAAAACGGGATAGCGTTCGAAAACAACGCCATGAAGAACGCAAATGCCCAGATCATGCGGCCTTTGGGCTGGCGCGGATCAGGCAGCGACCGCCCCTTCAACCGCACCAGCACCAGCAGGAATACCGCGCCCAACGTGATCCGCACCGCCGCGATCATGAGCGGGCCCGTGTCACGCAGCGCCACCGAGATGAACATGAAGGAAGCCCCCCAAATCA
Organism: Roseovarius sp.; assembly: GCF_040219995.1. GTDB lineage: Bacteria > Pseudomonadota > Alphaproteobacteria > Rhodobacterales > Rhodobacteraceae > Roseovarius. Next base: position 39,984 of record NZ_JAVJUC010000016.1, read on the forward strand.
GCCCGAGCGCCCCGATCCGGAGGAAGTTTATGGGAGCGATTTCAATAATTTGACCAATCCTCGACTGATGGCAGACAGCCCTGTGACCGGATGCCTCGGTTGACGGGGCGGTAGGGCGATGCAGGTGGGGCGGTCGTGTAACGAAAGGAGGACCATCATGGATATCTATCTGCTACCCGGGTTGGCCCTGATCACACTGGTACTGGTGCTGATACTGGCCCTGCGCAGCAAGCGCAAAACGGAAGAGAGGCTGCAGTCTCGGGAGGCCCCCAAGAGCGCATTGGCGGAGGACGGCGACGCCCACAAGGAGGACGAGTAAACAAACAGAAATCCGGCCCCGTACAGGGGCCGGATCCGGAAACGACGGTCAAGCCTCAGTTCTTCTCGCGATCGACCATCTTGCCCGCGCTGATCCACGGCATCATGCCGCGCAGCTTCTCGCCGACTTCCTCGATCTGATGCGCGTCGTTCATCCGGCGCGTGCCCTTGAAGAACGGCTGCCCAACGGCGTTTTCGGTCATGAAATCACGCACGAACTTGCCGGACTGGATGTCGTGCAAGATCGCCTTCATCTCTTTCTTGGTCTGCTCATAGGGCAGCACGCGCGGCCCGCTGACATATTCGCCATACTCGGCCGTGTTCGAGATCGAGTAGTTCATGTTGGCAATGCCGCCCTCATAGATCAGGTCGACGATCAGCTTCACCTCATGCAGGCACTCGAAATATGCCATTTCCGGCGCATAGCCTGCCTCGACCAGCGTCTCGAAGCCCATGCGGATGAGTTCCACCAGACCACCGCAGAGCACCGCCTGCTCGCCGAAGAGGTCGGTTTCGCATTCCTCGCGGAAGTTGGTCTCGATGATCCCCGAGCGCCCGCCGCCGATGGCCGAACAGTAGGAAAGGCCGATTTCCAATGCCTTGCCAGACGCATCGTTGTTCACCGCCACAAGGCAGGGCACGCCGCCGCCCTTGACGTACTCGCCGCGCACCGTGTGACCGGGGCCCTTGGGCGCCATCATGATCACGTCAACGCCCTCTTTCGGCTCGATCAGGCCGAAATGGATGTTGAGGCCGTGGGCAAAGGCAATCGCCGCGCCGGGCTTGATGTTGTCATGCACATATTTGCGATAGGTCTCGCCCTGCAGCTCGTCGGGCATAGTGAACATCATCAGGTCGCACCAGGCCGCCGCCTCGGCGATGCCCATGACCTGCAGGCCCTCGCCTTCGGCCTTCTTCGCCGATGCCGAGCCTTCGCGCAGCGCCACGACAAGGTTTTTCGCGCCCGAATCCCGCAGGTTCAGAGCATGGGCATGGCCCTGGCTGCCATAGCCCAGAATGGCGACCTTCTTGTCCTTGATCAGGTTGATGTCACAGTCACGATCATAATAGACGCGCATAGCGTTCTCCTCTTTGCTTGACTGGCGTCAGGATAGGCCAGTGCGGCAGATTAGGGGATCAAATGCGATTTATTTTCCTTCATTCTCGTGATAATCATTCATCATAATCTGAATTGGATAAAATTTCATGCTTGACGACACTGATCGGCGTATCCTGCGCCACTATCAGCACGCCCCCCATCTTGGCCCGGCGGAACTGGCAGACCTTGCGGGCGTGACTCCCGCAACCTGCGCGCGTCGGCTGGACCGGATGCAGGCTGCGGGCGTGATCCGCGCCAATCGTGCGGTGATCGACTGGCGCGCGCTCGGCTACGAGGTGGAGGTTTCCTTGCGCATCACCCTCGACAAGACGCAGGTCCGCGCCTTTGACGAGTTTCTGGAGGCTGCGAGGAACGTGCCGGAAGTCATTGAAATACAGACATTCCTTGGTCGCGTCGATCTGCGCCTCTCGGTCATCGCCCGCGACATGGCACATTATCAGGATCTCTACCGCCGCGCCATCCTGACCCTGCCGCATATCGCCGATATCGAGGCGCTGATGCATGTGGCACGGATCAAATCCGACGAGGTGTTGCCGGTATGATCGAGCTCGACACCACCGACCGGCTGATCCTGCGCGCGCTCACCGAAGACGCCACCCAATCGGCAAGCGCCATCGGCCGCCGCCTCGGCCTGTCGCAGCCCGCCGCCTGGCGGCGTATCCGCAAGCTGCACGACAGCGGCGTCATCAAGGCTCAACGGCTTGATCTCGATCACGAAAAGCTGGGCTTTGGCGTGACCGTCTTTCTCGGCGTCAAGCTTGCCACCAAGGGCCGAGTCAGCCTTGACGATTTCGAACGCGCGGTCTCGGCCATCCCCGAGGTGCAGACGGTCGAGCATATCCTCGGGCTTTACGATTATCGCCTGCGCGTCGTGGCGCGCGATATTTCCGATTTCGAGCGGGTGCTGCGCCGCCGGATCATGACCCTGCCGGGTGTTGGCAATGTCGAGGCGAATGTGCTCTTGTCCGAGGAGCGCCGCCCCGGCCCGATCGGCTAGGTGCAAGGCTGGACATCCCCGGGCCTGCGCTGCATCCTGCGCGCAACCCAACAGGAGACGCCCCATGACTGCCCTTCTCGACACGGTCGATCCAGACGGCCTCTTGGAATATTCGGTCGTGTTCACCGACCGCTCGCTCAACCATATGAGCCAGTCTTTCCAAACGGTTATGCGCGACATTTCATCCATGCTGAAAGAGGTCTATGCCGCCGATGCGGTGGCGCTCGTGCCCGGTGGCGGCTCTTACGCGATGGAATCCGTGGCGCGGCAATTCGGGCGCGGCGCGCATGCCCTGATCGTGCGCAACGGTTGGTTCTCCTTCCGCTGGAGCCAGATTTTTGACGCAGGGCAATTCAGCTCTGACACCACCGTCTGCATGGCGCGCCAGACCGGCAATGGTGCTGCCACGCCCTTTGCTCCGGCCCCCATCGAGGAGGTCACCGCCAAGATCCGCGAGACGAAACCGGACGTGGTCTTTGCCCCGCATGTGGAAACCTCCGCCGGGCTGATCCTGCCCGACGACTACGTGACCGCGCTGGCCGAGGCCGCGCATGAGGTGGGCGCGCTGATGGTGCTCGACTGTATCGCAAGCGGCTGCGCCTGGGTGGACATGAAGGCGACCGGTGTCGATGTGCTGATCTCGGCCCCGCAAAAGGGCTGGTCGGCATCGCCCTCGGCCGGTCTGGTGATGCTCTCGGCGCGTGCCTTGGCGCGGCTGGAAGAAACCACCTCGGACAGCTTCGCGCTCGATCTCAAGAAATGGCGCGCGATCATGCAGACCTATGAGGACGGTGGCCACGCCTATCACGCCACCATGCCCACCGATGCGCTACGCGCTTTCCGCGACACGATGATCGAGACGCGCGATTACGGTTTCGAGAAGCTACGCGACGCGCAGTGGGAACTGGGCGACGGCGTGCGCAAGATGCTGACCGCGCGCGGCGTGACCTCGGTCGCCGCCGACGGCTTTGGCGCGCCCGGTGTGGTCGTCAGCTATACCGACGACCCCGACATCCAGAACGGCAAGAAATTCGCCGCCGAAGGCATGCAGATCGCTGCCGGTGTACCCTTGCAGGTCGGCGAGCCCGAGGGCTTCCGCACCTTCCGGCTGGGCCTCTTCGGACTGGACAAGCTGTACGATGTGCCCGCCGCGTTGAACCGGTTGGAGACGGTGCTCGACCGGGTGCTCTAGGGCTCAGCCCCGCGCGCCGAGCCCCATCTGCATCAGCGTCTTGCGCACAGGGGCCAATGAATAGATCGCATCAAGCGCCTGCGCACGCGCGTCGCGCAGGGGCTGCGCGCGCATCATCGAGGCGCGGTTGAGCAGGTCGATGCCAGAGACCCGTGCGCGCACCTCGAGATGCCGACGCCGATGATAGGTCTCGAGCATCGCGCGGTCGCCCAACCGCTCCGGTGCCGCCTCTGCCAGCTCCAGCAGCACGCGCATATCACCAAGCGACATGTTCAGCCCCTGCGCCCCGATGGGCGGCACCACATGCGCGGCCTCGGCGACCAGCGCCACGCGCTCGGCAGACATGCGCTCTGCGACCTGGCTGATGATCGGCCAGACCGTGCGGCGCGAGGCCAGCGTCAGCGGCCCGAAGAGGTGACAGGAGCGAATGTTCATCTCCGCCTCGAATTCCTCCACCGGCAGGGCGGCAAGCCGCGCCACCTCCGGCCCCTCCTCCATCCACACGATGGCCGAGGACGGCACGCCGCCGTAATCTGGCAAAGGGATGAGCGTGAACGGCCCGCCCGAGCGGTGGATTTCGGTCGAGACATTCTCATGCGGGATCGGGTGGGTCACCGCAAAGGCCAGCGCCTTCTGCCCGTAGCGCGTGGTCTTGACCTCGACCCCCGCCGCCTCGCGGATGGGCGAATTGCGCCCGTCGGCGGCGATCACCAGCCGACACCGCACCCGGCTACCATCGCTCAGGCCGACGCGCGCCTCGCTTTCCCGCGTGAAGAGCGTGGTCGTGCCGGTGCCCGGGCGGAAGGTGACCGAGGGCAGGCTTTCCAGATTCGCCACCATCTCGCGCCGCAACAGCCAGTTGGGCAGGTTCCAGCCGAACGGCCTGTCGGAAATGTCCGAGGCGTCGAATTCGCGCGTGACGCGCGGCTCCGGCACCTCGCCGCCCGCATCGACGATGCGCATCACCTGCAGGTCAGCGGCATGGGGCGCGAGCCGCGCCCAGAGCCCGGCCCGGTCCAAGAGCGCCTGTGCCGGTTGCAGAAATGCCGTGGTGCGCAGGTCCGACCCTTCGGCATCGCGCACGATGATCGGCGGCGCGGGATCGACGCAGAGCACGGAAAACCCCGCGCTGCCAAAGACGCAAGCCGCGGCAAGACCTGCCACGCCCCCGCCCGAGAAAACGATGTCATACTCCGCCTGCGGCATCTCGGCCTCCCTCGGCGCGCGACCGGCCTCAGCCGCGCGAAATGATCAGCAGCACCACCCACATCACCGGGACCAGCGCCAGCGCGGGGATATAAAGCCCCGGAATGCCCCAGAGCGCAATACTTGTGGCCCAGCCGGCGATGAAAACCGCGAGGCTCAGCAGGATCGGGCCGACGGCAGCCGCGTCCGCGTCGTCATGGCCGTGATGCGCCTCGTGCGCGGTGGTGGTATCGGTCAGGGTCATATGAGCAGCCTCGTCTGTAAAAAGTTAGTGCATTTCTACCCTAATTATGGCCGCGGCCCCGCACCGCAAAGGGGCGTTTCGCCGCAGCGCCGCATCACTCAGACAAGCCGCGCGAGAAACCCGCCGAGATCATCTGTGTGGTGATGGATATGCGCGGCCTCGATGCGCTCGGCGGCCACATGCACCGTGCGCATCCCCATGGCATGCGGGGCCGAGAGATTGCGCGGATCATCCTCGAACATCGCCGCCCGTGCCGCCGCACTGCCGTCGCGACTCAGCACGGTCTCGAACGCCTGCGCCTCGGGCTTGGGGCGATATTCCGCATGTTCGACGCCATAGACCGCATCGAACGCGCCCGACAGCCCGCGCCGCGCGATCACCCGCTCGGCATAGGGCGCGGAGCCGTTGGTATAGACAATCCGCCGCCCCGGCAGCGCGCGAATGGCCGCGCCCAGATCGGCATCCGGCTCCAGATGATCGAGCGAGATGTCGTGCACCGCATGCAGATAGGGGCCGGGATCGAGATCATGCAGCCGCATCAACCCGGCCAGCGTGGTGCCGTGATCGCGCCAATAGGCATGGCGCAGCCGGTCTGCCTCAGCGTGGCTCACGCGTAGCGTCTCCATCACGAACTGCGTCATCCGCGCCTCGATCTGATCAAACAGCCTGGCGGAGGGCGGGTAGAGCGTATTATCGAGGTCGAAAACCCATGTCTCGACATGGGTGAAATCCTGTTTCGGCATGGCGCGATCATAGGCGGGCGCGACACCACGCGCAATCGGCCAAGGCTTGATCCCGCGCACAATCCGCGTAAGGTCTTGCCTCAACGCAGGAAACGAAACGGAACCGCCCATGAAACCGCCCAGCACCGATGCCTATTCCCTGATCCTCGAGGCAATCGACATCGGCGTGTTCAAGCCAGGAGACCGACTGGTCGAAAGCGATCTGGCCGAGCGCTTCGGCGTATCACGCACCCCGATCCGCGAGGCGCTGCAACGTCTCGAGACACAATCCATGCTGACACGCGACGGGCGCAGCCTGATCGTCGCCTCGCTCGATTACAATCAGTTGGCAGAGCTTTACGTGGTGCGCGCCGAACTCGAAGGGCTGGCCGCGGCGCTCGCCGCACGCCACGCCACGCCCGAGGAGGTGCGCGTGCTGCGCGACATGGTCGAGGATGATCGCGCACTTCTGGGCAAACCCTCTGATATGGCGCGGGCCAACCGTCGCTTTCACAAGCAGATACACCTGTCCTCGCACAACCGCTTTCTGGTGCAGCAGCTCGATCTCGTGCATCGTTCCATGGCGCTTCTGGCGACCACGTCGCTCGCCGCCGTGGGTCGTGACGAGGATGCGCTCCGGGAACATGACGCCATTGTCACCGCGATCGAGGCGCATGACGGCGAGGCGGCGGCACAGGCGCTGCGCGATCACATCTCAAAGGCCTTCGTGACCCGGCTCAAGCTTGATTCCGGCGAGGTCCAGTCGGCCGTCTGAGCCACGCAGCCCGCGTGCCGCCACCGACAGACCATGCGTCGTCTTGTCCCAAAAGAACGGCTTGCACACCAATTCATAGAGCGCCTTGTAGGCCGCGACCGCGCCAAGCGGGGCATAGAAATGCATCGTCGGCACCCAGGCAATCAGATGCCGATGCTTTGGCCGTGCGACAGACACCGCGTGAATACAGGCATTCAACACCTCAACTGTCAGGAAAAGACTGCCAAGGGCGGTGAGCACCAAACGCGGCAGGACTGGGTCAAGCGGGTGCGGCAGACCGAACAGCACCAGCCAGAACGACCACAGCACCGGCGCAAGCAGGACCTGCGACACGGCGCTCACGAAATGCGCCTGAAAGCCCCAGAACTTCCACGGCCCCAGTTGCGCATGCAGTCGCCGAGGCGCGCGCATATGCACCAGGTAGGTTGTCATGTAGCCCTTGAGCCAGCGCGAGCGGTGCTTGATCCAGGGCCAGGCGCGGCAATTGGCCTCTTCCTCGGTCACTGTCTCGATCATCTCGGTGCGGTAGCCGTGGCGCGCCAGCCGAAAGCCCAGATCAGCATCCTCGGTCACGTTATGCGCGTCCCACCCGCCCAGCTCCTCCAGCACATCGCGCCGGAAGTAGAGCGAGGTGCCGCCGAGCGGGATCGCGAATCCGAGCCGCGCCATGCCCGGCAGCATGGTCCGGAACCAGGTCGCGTATTCGATTGTGAAACAGCGCGCGAGCCAGTTTTGCGTCGGGTTGTAGTAGTCGAGAATACCCTGCAGACAGGCCACCTCGCGCGGGACTTGCTGAAAACGGCGGGCGACCTGGGTGATCTGATCGGGGTCAGGCGCGTCCTCTGCGTCGAAAATCCCGATAATATCCCCCTGGCAGAAATCGAGCGCGTAATTCATTGCGCGCGGCTTGGTGCGCGGCTGCCCGTCCGGCACGACCACGGGCCGCACCCAGGGCGGCAGGTCGATGCCCGCAAGCGTCTGCTGGGTCAGTTGATCCTCTTCCTCCAGCACAAGAATCACGTCGAGCAGGCATTTGGGATAGGTGAGCCGGCTTAGACGCGCGATCAGCGCATGGGCGATCTCAGTCTCACGAAAGAGCGGCACGAGGATCGACACGCGCGGCAGGGCCAGATTCGGGCGCGGTACGGGCGCCAATCGCGCGCCCGTCAGATGCGCCGTGAACGCGGCCGTCTTGAGCCCCGCCGCGACCACCAAAGTCAGCACCGCCCAGCCTGCCAACAGCCCGAACAATGTGACCGGAAAGGTCAGGCAAAGCACCACGAGACACAAAAGCGCGGCGAGGGTCAGGTGCAGGCGTCGCGCAGCCGTGCCGCCCCATGTGCGGCAGCTTTCACTTTCGGGCACGCGCGCGGTGGCCAATGCGCGCAAATCCTCGCTATACTCCCGCGCGAGCCGCGCCTGCACATCCGCACGCGGGGCCAAGAGCGCACGCGCATGCGCCAGTTCCGACGGCAGAGCATGGCGCAGGGCGACAAGGCTGTCTCCGCCATCCGCCACAATGCGCGGCGCGCCCTGCCCATCCCGGATCGTCAATGCCCCATGCTTCAAGAGCACGCGAGGATCGAGACCGCTGTCAATGGCAGGGGCCGTGTCGAGAGCCTCGGGTGTGATCCGTCGGGTGGCAAGATGGCGGGCATGCGCGGCCAGCAGATCATCGTCGCTGACCAGCCCCTCGGCGCGCAGGATACGGTCGAGCGAGGTGTCGCAATGCCGCCGCATCAACTCTGCAAGCGCCATATCCGACGTGCTGACCGTGCCTGCCCGGACCAGTTCGCGCCCCAGTGCGCCTGTCCGGTGTGGCGACGCGGTTCCGGCACCGATACCCGGCCCCAGCTGGCGCAACTCAGAAATCCCCATGCGGCAACCTTCCCTCTCTGCCTTGAGGAAACGCTAGCGCGCGGATGGTTAACGATCTTTTAACGAGTGGTTAACACGAGGCGATATACGCAGGATTTATCGCACCATTGAGGCCGCGAACCGCTCGAACAGATAAAAACTGTCCTGCGGCCCGGGGCTTGCCTCGGGGTGATGCTGCACCGAAAACACCGGGCGATCTTTGATCCGGATGCCGCAATTGGAGCCATCGAACAACGAAACATGGGTCTCGGCCACGCCCTCGGGCAGGCTCTGGCCATCGACCGCAAAGCCGTGGTTCATCGAGGTGATCTCGACCTTGCCGGTCTCCAGATCCTTGACCGGATGGTTGGCGCCGTGATGGCCGTGGTTCATTTTCACGGTCTTGCCGCCCAATGCCAACGCCAGCATCTGATGCCCCAGACAGATGCCGAAGAGCGGCAGGCCACGATCCAGCACACCACGGATCATCGGCACCGCGTATTCCCCGGTCGCCGCCGGATCGCCCGGGCCGTTCGACAGGAACACACCGTCGGGCGAATGCGCCAGCACATCCTCGGCGGTGGCCGTCGCGGGCAGCACCGTCACCTCGCAGCCCGCACTTGCCAGGCAGCGCAGGATATTGCGCTTGGCCCCGTAATCGACCGCCACGACCTTGTGCCGCGCATCCGTCTGCCGGGTATAGCCGTCGGGCCAGGCCCACCGCATCTCGTCCCAGCGATAGGATTGCGTGCAGGTCACGTCGCGCGCCAGATCCATGCCCTCCAGCCCGGCAAAGCCGCGCGCCTTGGCAACGAGCGCCTCGGCGTTGAAATTCCCCTCCGGATCATGCGCCAGAGCGACATGCGGCGCACCCTGCTGCCGGATCGCACGGGTCAGTCGGCGGGTATCGACCCCACCTATGGCAATCCGCCCGCGCCGCGCGAGCCAGGTGGCCAGATGCTCCTGCGCGCGCCAGTTCGACGGATCGGTCGGGTCCCATTTGACGACCATGCCCGCGGCCACCGGATCGACGGTCTCGTCATCCTCCGTGTTCACGCCGGTATTGCCGATATGCGGAAAGGTGAAGGTCACGATCTGCCCGGCATAGCTCGGGTCGGTCATGATCTCCTGATAGCCGGTCATCGCGGTGTTGAAGCACAGTTCCGCCACCGTCTCGCCCACCGCGCCAAAACCCTGACCGTAGAACAGCGAGCCATCTGCAAGCGCCAGGCAGGCAGTCGGGCGGGGGCGTGTCGCATGGGCCATCGGGGCAGATCTCCGGTCTGAGCAAATTGGCGCATACCTACGGCTGTGCCCGGGTAGCGTCAAGGGCCGGATCACCCATCCGCGCAGTCCTCTGACGGTTGCCATGGCCGTGGCTTTTCAGTAGCCTTGGCTTCTTGTGTAGAGACCATGGGGATGGAACGAATGGAATTGCGCGACCGGGTCAATCAGGCCCTGAAACAGGCGATGCGGGACAAGGATGCCAGCCGTCTGGCCACCCTGCGCCTGATCAACGCCGCGATCAAGGATCAGGAAATCGCCGGGCGCAGCGCCGATGGCGCGACCACGGTGGGCGATCCCGAGATCATGGCCATCCTCGGCAAGATGACCAAGCAGCGCAACGAGAGCGTGCGCGCCTATGAGGAAGGTGGGCGTCTCGACCTGGCCGAGCGTGAGCGCGCGGAGATCGAGGTGATCGAGGAATTCCTGCCACGGCAGCTCAACGAGGACGAGGTCACCGCCGCCATCGACAAGGCGATCACCGATGTCGGCGCGAACTCGATTCGCGACATGGGCAAGATCATGGGCAAGCTGAAAGAGCGCCATGCCGGGCAGATGGATTTCGGCGCGGTCGGCCCGCAGGTCAAGGCCCGGCTGGCCTGAAGGCGCCTTAGCCGATCCGCTCACCAAGCGCAGCGAGGGCCTCGGACAGAATGACCTCGGGATCATGTCGGCTGACCGGCACCCCCTGCGCCTCCAGCGCTGCGGCATGGCCCGAACCGCACCCGCCGCCGTCGATCAGGGCCACGCTCTGGCCCAGCCAATAGGGCCGCGCCGCAGCCAGTTCCGCACCGATCAGAAAGCCCGAAATCGCATCTGCCCGGCCCGTCACCTCGGCGCTGCGCAGATGCGTGGCGAGGCGTTCAGGGCGGCTCAGGCTGTCGCCAAGCGCACCCGTGTCGGCAGGCAGCGTGCCGCCCAAGGCCGCGATCAGGCGCGGGGTCAGGAAACTCTGGCAACTGACCGCCTCGCGCGCGCTCAGGTGCACCCAATGGCTGAGTTGCTCCGTGAGCACGAGCGCCACACCGTCCCAGTCGGGCCGCGCCTCGGCAAAACCCAGGAGCAGCAGGCGCACCCAGCCATCCAGCACATCGGCAGGGCTGTCCTGCGTGAGACCGGGCAAGCCACGGGCTGGATTGCCGGGCAGGACAGCGGCCGGCAGGCTATCGGGCGCGCCCTCGCCGATGTGAAAAACCCGGTCAGGCCTGGCGCTCAACGCGGCAAGTGCCGCCTCACGGTCCGGACCATCGGCGCTGTCGACCACCCTGCCACCGCGCAGCAAAAAGGCTCGCGCGCGGTGTCCGTCATGGCCGACAATCGCCCAATCGGTCATGCCCGGCGGTCAAGCTGCGCCACGAGGCCCGACATGTCATAGCCCGCATGGGAGGTGGCGCGCAACACCTCGTCGGCCCCCAGATCGTCGTATTTCACAAGGCTCCAGATCATGGTGCAGCGGGTGCCGGTGCGGCAATAGGCCAGCACCGGGCGGGGCATCTCGGCCAGAGCAGCCTGAAACTCCTCCACCACGCCTTGCGTCAATTGACCCGAGGAAAACGGCACACAGCGCACCTCGAGCCCCGACGCACGGGCCGCATCGGCCACTGCATCATAGGGCGTCTGGCCGAATTCCTCGCCATCGGGCCGGTTGCACAGGATCGTGCGAAACCCGGCCTCGGCGATAGCTGGCACATCCTCGGGCGTGATCTGGGGCGAGACGGAGAAATCTTCGGTGATCTTGCGCAGGTCCATGTGGCCCTCCCTGAAAGCGTTGCCAACATATGCGCGAGAATCGCCCGCAAGATCAATGCCGCGCGCGTCTTGCCGCGCCTGCGCCTGCGCGCTATGCATCCCGAAACGCCAGACAAGGGAGCGGTCAGCGATGAGCGAATTGCCGGGTATCGTGATCACCGGGGCCTCGGGGCGGATGGGGCAGATGCTGATCCGCACAGTCAGCGACAGCCCGCGCGCGCGTCTGATCGGGGCCGTCGAGCGGCCCGGTCATGGCTGGATAGGGCAGGATGTGGGCGCGGCCATGGGCGGCGCCGAGCTAGGTGTCACGGTCAGCGACGACCCGTTGGAACTGGTGGCGGGTGCGCATGCGGTGATCGACTTTACCGCACCCGACGCGACGGTCGAGATGGCGACCCTGACCGCGCAGGCCCGGGTGGTGCATGTCATCGGCACCACAGGGTTCGACGACAGCCACCTGAAAAAGCTCGAGGCCGCCGCGCGTCATGCGGTGATCGTGCGGGCGGGCAACATGTCGCTCGGCGTAAATCTGCTGACGCAACTGACGAAAAAGGTGGCACAGGCGCTGGATGAGGATTTCGACATCGAGATCGTCGAGGCGCATCACAATCAGAAGGTCGATGCGCCCTCGGGCACCGCTCTCATGCTGGGCGAGGCGGCGGCCGACGGGCGCGGCGTGCTGCTCGATCATGTCACCGACCGCGCCCGCGACGGCATCACCGGCAAGCGCGAGCGCGGCCATATCGGGTTTTCCGCCATTCGTGGCGGCGATATCGTGGGCGAGCATGACGTGATCTTTGCCGCCGCCGGAGAGCGCATCGTGCTGCGCCATATCGCCACCGACCGCGCGGTCTTCGCACGCGGCGCGCTCAAGGCTGCGCTCTGGGGCCAGGGGCGCAAGCCGGGGCAATACGACATGATCGACGTGCTCGGCCTGAACGACAACTGATCCAGATCCGGTTCTCAAACGTAATTCGCTACAAATTACCTAGTGTGAGGGTTTGTGATATGCGTGCCGTACTAATTTCCATTTTGTGTCTAGGCCTTGCCGGCCCGACGGTCGCAGAGGGCTTTAACAACATCACAGACCGCGCGCGGTTTGTATCGCTGATCAAGGATCGCGACCTGACGCGCTTTGGCATTTCGCTCAACGTCACTCCCGAGGGCGAGATCAAGGGGCGCGCCTTTGGCCGCGACGTGACCGGGGCATGGAAATGGAACGGCGATTATTTCTGCCGCGATCTCTACTGGGGCAGCACCAATCTCGGCCCAAACTGCCAAGCCGTGCGCCTGCAAGGCAACAAGCTGCGTTTCATCTCCGATCAAGGCAGCGGCCGATACGCCGATCTCTATCTGGAGTGACGCGGTCTCAGACCAGACCGCGCCCCTGAGAACATGTGCCGAGCTGTGCGCGGTAACGCGTCGCGCGCTCACCAACCTCGCCCGAGACCCGCAACAGCCACGGCTTGCCATTATAGCTACCGCGCGAAAAGCCGGTGCGCCCTTCGTGATAAGCTAGATACTGATTGCGCGCATCCAGCGGCGAAATCCCCAGACTTTCTGTGGATTTTGCCATGTACCAGCCGATGAAATCCGCCGCGTCATGAATATCGCTGCGCCGTGCGGCAAAGCGGTTGGTCTCGCGCTTATACTCGTCCCAAGTGCCGTCGAGTGCCTGACTATAGCCATAGGCCGAACTGACCCGCCCGGTCGGGATCACGCCGAGCGACCAGCGAAACGGCGTGCGCGCGTCGCTGATGAATTTGCTTTCCTGGTAGATCGTTGCCATCTGCACATGCGCGGGCACGCCCCATCGACGCGCCGACGCGTTGAACGCGCGCACGTATTCGGGCCGCTCCGCGAGGATCGCACAGGCGTTATCGAGATTGCGCGGGGCCGTACCGTAACCCGTTCCACCGCCACAGGAGGACAGCAGCAAGAATACGACCAAAGCGCGAAGACTTCTGCTCATTTGCCTCTCGCTTTCTTCTTTTTTGCCAAGTTTAGCGGAAACGCGGGCCGGGGGGAATCACGAATTCACGCATCGCGCCGCGGCGGTCTGTCCCGGTGCGGTTCACAGACTGTTTCCCCCATGTTTCAGCCGATGATTGGACAAACCGGCCTTGCACCGTCTAGTATGTGTGATAGGGGCACACTCGTTATGATTAAAACACGCGCGAAATATCACTTGGGCCAGGTGGTCCGTCACAAGAAACACCCGTTTCGCGGTGTGATCTTTGACGTTGACCCCCAGTTCTCGAATACCGAGGAGTGGTATGCCTCGATACCCGAGGACAGCCGCCCCTCGAAGGAACAGCCGTTCTATCACCTGCTGGCCGAGAACGAGCAAAGCTATTACGTCGCCTATGTGAGCGAACAAAACCTCGTGGCCGACTATTCGGGCGAGCCTGTGGATCACCCGGACATCCCCGATCTGTTCGGACCGTTCGAGGACGGGCATTACCCGCTGCATTTCCAGTTGAACTAAAGCCGGGGTGGTGGGTTTGCGCCCACCAGACACCGACCCTGCACCCTCAATACCCCAGAGCGCAGCCATCCTTGCGCGGGTCGCTGCCACCCTCCAGCACGCCATTGTCGTGAATATAGATCGCCTGCGCGCCACCGATCGCCTCGGGCGGATCATAAACCTTGTGGCCCAGATCGGTCAGCGCCTGCGCCACCTCCGGCGCGAAACCGCGCTCGACCTTCAGCCCGGTGTGATCAGCAAAGGCGCGCGGTGCGTCGATGGCCGTCTGCACATCCATCCCGAAATCGCGCAGGTTCGACACCATGCGCGCATGTCCCGTCGACTGATAAGAGCCGCCCATCACGCCGAAGGGCATGGTCACGCGTCCACCTTCGGTCAACATCCCCGGAATGATCGTGTGCATCGGGCGCTTGCCAGCTCCCAATTCATTGGGGTGGCCCTCCTCCAGCGTAAAACCCGCACCCCGGTTTTGCAGCAGGACGCCAAATTTTTCCGATGCGATGCCCGAGCCGAAGCCGTGGAAGATCGAGTAGATCAGTGAAACGGCCATGCGGTCCTTGTCCACCACGGTGATGTAGACGGTATCGCGATGCACCTGCTCGCTCAGCGGGGCCGCGGCCTCCATCGCGCGCTTTGGGTCGATCAGCGCGGCCAGCTGCTTTGCGGTCTCCGCTGACAGCATGTGATCCAGCCGCGCGGTATGGTCCGGATCAGCGATAAACCGGTTGCGCGCGTCATAGGCCAGCTTGGTCGCCTCGGCCTCGATATGCAAGCGCTCGGCGCCCATCGGGTCCATCCCAGCGATGTCGAAATGCTTGAGGATATTGAGCAGCAGGATCGCCGTGGCCCCCTGCCCGTTGGGCGGATGTTCGACCAGATTGGCACCCTTGTAATCGCCGCTCACCGGCGTGGTATAGTCGCAACGCTGCGCGGCGAAATCCTGCGCCTGATGCACACCGCCAAGCGCGTTGAGCGCAGCCAGAATATCCTCGGCCACCTCGCCGTCGTAGAACGCGGCGCGGCCATCGCGGGCCACGCGGCGCAGCACCTCGGCCTGACCGGGCGCGCGGAACATGTCGCCCACCCGTGGCGCGCTGCCCGTCGGCATGAAATGCGCGCGCCCATGCGCCTGAAGCGCCTGACCTGCCGTCGGCCAGTCGAACGCCACGCGCGGGGCCACCGGCACGCCCTCTTCGGCATAGCGGATCGCAGGGTCAAGCAGCGCATCCAGCCCCAGCGTGCCGTGATCGGCGCTCAACTGGCAAAAGGCATCGATGGCCCCGGGAACGGTGACAGCATGCGTGCTGCGGAGCGGGATGACATTATGGCCTTCGGCGCGCAGGGCCGCAGCCGAGGCACCGGCAGGCGCGCGGCCCGAGCCGTTGAGCGCATTCACAGCCTGGTCACCGGGGGTGTTGAACAACACAAAACAATCGCCGCCGATGCCGGTCATCTGCGGCTCGCAAATGCCCAGCAGAACCGCACCGGCAATCGCGGCGTCCATGGCGTTGCCACCACGTTCGAGGATGTCGATGGCGGTCTTGGCCGCGAGCGGATGAGACGTGGCGCACATCCCGTTCGTGGCATAGGTGGCCGAGCGGCCCGGCAGGTGAAAGTCGCGCATGTCGTTGCCTCATCTTTTGAATGGGGCAGACATTAGGACCTATCGCGCGCTTTGCCAATCGTCCGAACTGAAGAAGGGGGAAAGACCTCGACGCCGCGCACTGGGTGGGGGCAATTACGCACGACGTCGAGGGAAGCCATATGCAGCTACAAGGCTTGTTATGGCGGGGCCGTGCGGCACCAGTTTGCCCGGATTGAGGTGATAATGCGGCATGCGCCCCTATAGATTGAATCAGGCCGGGTTAAGGTTGAATTCCAGCGTCAGACGGTTCTCGCCGTTGCGGCGCTCATAGCTCAGACGGCTGGTCAGGGTGCGAATCAGTGACCAGCCAAATCCCCCTTCCGGCAGGCTTTCGCGCGGGCCGTCGATAGGCGGCAGGCCGCTATCGGGCGGAACAAGGCCCGGCAACGCCGCCCCCTGATCGCGCAACTCACAGCGCAGGCAGGCGTCAGTCAGCGCAAGATCGAGCGCGATATCGCCCGGCATATCCGCCGGGTAGGCATGTTCCACGACATTGTTCAGCGCCTCGGCAAGGGCGATCTCGACCGTGCCGCAGTTTTCCTCCGACAGGTTCGCGGCCCGCAGCCACGTCCGAAGGCCGACCAGCAGATCGCGCACGGCGCTCTGGGTGGCGATACACTCGACGCGGATGGTCTCTGCCATGATCTGGGTACGTCTCCGGGTCCTGTAGTGGTCGATATGGCCACGCGTCATCACCCGGTCGCGCGGGGGATCAGCCGGTCGAGATCGGGATGAATGGTAAAGATGGTGTCCATCCGGGTCAGCCGGAACACCTTGGCCACGTCCGGGGTCAGCCCTGCAAGGTCTAGCCTGCGCCCCGCCTCAAGATGCTTCATCGCCGCGACAATCGCCCCGAGCCCGCTCGAGTCCACAAAGGTGACATGCGACAGGTCAAGCACGACACGCGCAGGCCCATCCGCCACGGCAGCCCGCATCGCGTCCTTGAAAGCGATGGCGGCGGCGGCATCTATACGCCCGGCGTTGACCGTGATGATCGTCATGTCAGGATAAGGGGTGGTCGCGAGATCCATACTGCCTCCGGGATGATACGTAGTAATACAGGGCACGCTAGACCTGATTCGTTACCATCCGGTATTCAGGCACAGGAATTCAGTGGGAGGATGCGAAATGAAAGAGGTTGTGATCGCCGGGGCGGCGCGCACCCCGATGGGCGGATTTCAGGGCGATTTCGATGGCGTCGCGGCCCCGGTTCTGGGCGGTGCTGCGATTGCGGCGGCGCTCAATGATGCGCGCGCGGCAACGGTCGACGAGGTGCTGATGGGCTGCGTGTTGCCCGCAGGACAGGGCCAGGCCCCGGCACGACAGGCCGGGTTTCTGGGCGGCCTCGGCGAAGAGGTGCCCGCCACCACGCTCAACAAGATGTGCGGGTCGGGCATGAAGGCCGCGATGATGGGCTTTGACCAGATCGCGCTTGGCCATGCCGAGACGATGATCACAGGCGGCATGGAATCGATGTCCTGCGCGCCTTACTTGCTGCCCGCGATGCGCGGCGGCGCACGGCTGGGGCATGGCCGCACGGTCGATCACATGTTCCTCGACGGGCTCGAGGATGCCTATGACAAGGGCCGCCTGATGGGCACCTTCGCCGAAGATTGCGCCGAGAAGTATCAGTTCACCCGCGAGGCGCAGGACGACTACGCCATCGGCTCGCTGCAGGGCGCGCTCGACGCGCAGACATCCGGGGCGTTCGAGGGCGAGATCGCGCCGGTCACGCTGAAAACCCGCAAGGGCGAGGTGGTGATCTCCGCCGATGAGCAGCCCGCCAAGGCACGGCCCGAAAAGATCCCGCAGCTCAAGCCCGCCTTTCGCGAGGGCGGTACCGTGACGGCGGCCAATTCAAGCTCGATCAGCGACGGGGCGGCCGCATTGGTGCTGGCCTCGCGCGAGGCGGCGCAGGCGCAAGGGCTCAACATCCGCGCCCGCATTCTGGGTCATGCCAGCCACGCGCAAGCGCCCGGCTGGTTCACCACCGCGCCCGTGCCTGCTGCGCAAAAGCTGCTCAAGCGGCTGGGCTGGGGGATCGAGGATGTCGATCTGTGGGAGGTCAACGAGGCCTTCGCCGTGGTGCCCATGGCCTTCATGCACGAGATGGGTCTGCCGCGCGAGCGCGTGAACGTGAACGGCGGGGCCTGCGCGCTCGGGCATCCGATCGGGGCGTCCGGCGCGCGGATCATGGTGACGCTGCTCAATGCGCTGGAAAGGCGCGATCTCACGCGCGGCATCGCCGCCATCTGCATCGGCGGCGGCGAGGGCACGGCCATCGCCATCGAGCGGGTCTGAGAGCGTCTAGCCGTCCAGATCGCGCCGCATCGTGGCCATGCCGCCACGGCGCGAGAGTTCCTCGTACCCCGCCTTGCGGTAGAGGTTGAGGGCAGGCTCGTTGTCGAGTTCGACCTTGAGCGTGATCGAGAGCGCGCCGAGATCGCGGGCGGCAGTCTCGGCCAGCCGCGCCAGTTCCTCGCCTGTGCCGCCGCGCATGCGTTCCTCGACGAAGACATAGGTGAGGTGGCGCACCTCCGGCCCGATGCCGACGCGCAGCGCGAAAAAGCCCACCTCGCGGCCCTCGTGGTCGAGCAGGTAGAAGGTCTCGTCGTCACGCTCGCCCACCCATTTCATCGCCCATTCACCGGGGTCGAAGGGCTGCGCGGCATGCGGATTGACGAGCGCCAGATCGTCAGGGTCAGCCAGCAGGCGGGCCAGTGGGGACAGATCGCGCGTGTGATTGCGGTGCAGGGTGAGCCGGGACATTGGGTCTCTCCTTGGAGCGGGATTCGGTGTCGGGACAGGGGACTGCCACGAGAGGCGAGAGAGATGCAAGCGGGGCGCACCCTTGCGAAGCTTTGGAGGTCATGGCCTTGAGCAGCCGTTGACGCATCCCGCGCGAAACGCACCGAAGGTGCCGCGCGATCGCCGGGCCGTCCCGCGGCCTGGCGATTTGAGGGCTTGCGCAACGTGTTGGGGCTGTACGGATTTTGCCGGGATAAAGTGCCCGCCACGACCGTTGCATCGCCAGTCCCCGGCCCTGCGATCGCGCGGCACCTTCTGACGGGGTACTAAGTCCGCTCCAGGCCAACACTTCCAATCCTCTCCTGGCACGCGACGCCCTCCACTCCCACCGCAACCCACCGGGACGCACCGGGCACACCGCAAGGGGTCTGGCCTCCGCCTGCGCACCGTGGCATATCGCGGCCATGACGATTGATTACGACAGCATCACCAGGACCATCGCCGCCCTGACCGAGGGCGAGACCGACACCGTCGCGCTGATGGCGACCGTGGTCTGCGAATTGCACCACGCCGATGACCGCTTCGACTGGACCGGATTCTACCGCGTCACCGCGCCCGGGATGCTTAAGATCGGGCCCTATCAGGGCGGCCATGGCTGCCTGACGATCCCGTTCGCGCGCGGCGTTTGCGGGGCAGCGGCGCGCACCGGCGAGGTGCAGATCGTCGATGACGTCGACGCCTTTCCCGGCCATATCGCCTGCGCCTCCTCGACCCGGTCAGAGATCGTGCTGCCGGTGCGCGACGGCGCGGGCGCGCTGATCGCGGTGCTCGATATCGACAGTGATCAGCCCGGCGCCTTCACGCAACAGGATGCGGACCATTTGGCCCGCATCCTGTCACAGGTCTTTTGCAGCGTGTGAGAGGCCCCTGACCGGCCCCGCCGGATCGCCTCAGCCGTTGGCGGCGACGTTCCGGTTGGCAGGCTTCGGCGCGGATTTGCGCGTGCCTTTCTTGCGCCCGGCATTCGCGTCGATGAAATCGAGCACCAGCGGGCGGATGTTGTTGCGCCAGGACCGACCGGCAAAAATACCGTAATGGCCCGCCTCAGGCTCCAGGTAGCTGGCCTTCATGCTGTCGGGCAGCCCGGTGCAGAGATCCAGCGCGGCGACGCATTGCCCGGGCGCGGAAATATCATCCTTGCCGCCTTCGACGGTCTTGACCGCGACATCGGTGATCTTGCCCAGATCGACCGGATGACCATCGACGACAAAGCGGTTCTGCGCGATCTCAAGCCCCTTGAAGATCCGCTCCACGGTCGAGAGATAGAACTCGGCCGGCATGTCCATGACCGCGAGATATTCGTCGTAGAACCGGTTATGCGCGTCATGATCGCTGGCATCGCCCTGGCTTACGCGAAGGATCTGGTCGGTAAAGGCCTTGGCGTGCCGTTCTGCGTTCATCGACATGAAAGAGGCCAGTTGCAGCAGGCCGGGATAGACCTGACGGCCCACCCCCTTGTACTTGAAGCCGACGCGCTGGATCATCGTCTCTTCCAGCTGGCCCATGGTCACACGGCGCCCGAAATCGGTCACATCGGTGGGCGTCGCATCAGGGTCGATGGGGCCGCCGATCAGCGTCAGCGTGCGCGGCTGCGCCTCGGGGTCGAGTTCGGCGAGATAGGCGGTCGCGGCCAGCGTCAGCGGCGCGGGCTGACAGACGGCGATGACGTTGATATCGGGGCCCAGTTCCTTCATGAAATCGACAAGATAGAGGGTGTAATCCTCGATATCGAACTTGCCCTCAGACACGGGAATGTCGCGCGCATTATGCCAATCGGTGACGTAGACCTCGCAATTGACCATCAGCGACTTCACGGTCGAGCGCAGCAGCGTCGCATAATGGCCCGACATCGGTGCCACGAGCAGCACCTTGCGCGCCTGTTCCTCGCGCCCCGACACGTTGAAATGGATCAGATCACCAAACGGCCGCGAGACCACGGTTTCGATCGTCACAAGGTGATCGCGCCCGTCCTCGTGGGTAAAGGTTCGAATACCCCAGTCGGGCTTGGCAGTCATCCGTTGAAAGCTGCGTTCCGTCACCTCGCCCCAGGCCGCCATCCATTGCAACGCAGGGTTTGGCACCATGCTGAACATCGGATAGGATGCCATGGAGAGGGCGGAGGCTCCCAGCCATTGGTTGGCATTGCGGAGGGATTCCATCAGATCGTAGGTGGCCATGTAGCGCATATTCGTCTCCTGTTTCGGGTGGGCACCCGGTTCCATTCGCCGCACTGCCCCTCCGGCCTTGGCGACGATATGCTGCATAGCAGAAAATGTTAAGGGGAAATGATTGAAATGACAACGCATGACGATGTCGCAGGCGAGAACGTTGAAAAGCTGAATGAAAATCTCGCCAAGGTCGAGCAGTTGTCACAGCGACTCGTACAGGCACTCGCGGCGCGCAAGCCCGCCAATCCGACATTGAACGCCCCCTCGCAAGAGCTGTTTTCCAAGGCGGCCTCGTCCTATTGGACCGAAATGTTCGAAAACCCCGGCAAGATCTACGAGCAGCAACTTGAGTACTGGGGGAAATCCGTGCGCCACTTCATGGAGGCGCAACAGATGCTGGTGCGCGGCGAGGTGGCCGAGACGGATGACGAGCCCGATCCGCTGGCGGGCGACAAGCGCTTCGCCAACCCGTTATGGACCTCGCACCCCTATTTCAAATACATCAAGCGTCAATACGCCCTGAACGCACAGGCGATCGAGCAAGCGCTGGAAGATATCGACGAGGACCTCCCCGCCAAGGACCGCCGCAGGCTGGACTACTTCGCGCATCAGATCATCGACATGATGTCACCCACCAATTTCCTCGGCACCAACCCCGATGCGCTGGAACGCGCGATCGAGACCGAGGGCGAAAGCCTCGTGAAGGGGATGGAGAACCTGATTGCCGATCTGGAGGCCAATAATGGCGAGCTGGTCGTGCGTCTGGCCGATGACAAGGCATTCGAGCTGGGCACCAACATCGCCACCACCCCCGGCGAGGTGGTCTACCGCAATCGCATGATGGAGCTTATTCAATACAGCCCCACCACCGAACAGGTACACGCCATCCCGCTGGTGATCTTTCCGCCCTGGATCAACAAGTTCGACATTCTCGACCTCAAGGCGCAGAACAGCATGATCAAATGGATCACCGATCAGGGCTATACCCTGTTCGTGGTCAGCTGGGTCAATGCCGATGCCAGCCATGCCGATGTCGGCATGGAGGACTATATCGACGAGGGCTTTCTGACCGCGATCCGCGAGGCCAAGGCGATCACCGGCCAAAAGCAGGTCAACGCCGTGGGCTATTGCATCGCGGGCACCACGCTGCACCTGACGCTGTCGCTGATGGCCAAACGCGGCGACAAGTCGGTCAAATCGGCCACCTTCTTTACCGCCCTTACCGATTTTGCCGAACAGGGCGAATTCACCCCCTTCCTGCAGGACGATTTCATCGACGGGATCGAGGAGGAAGTGGCCGCACAAGGCATGCTGCGCTCCTTCATCATGGGGCGCACCATGTCGTTCCTGCGCTCGCGCGATCTGATCTATCAGCCCGCCGTGCGCAGCTACATGATGGGCGAGGCACCACCCGCCTTCGACCTGCTCTACTGGAACGGCGACGGCGCCAACCTTCCCGGACGGATGACCGTGCAATACCTGCGCGGGCTGTGTCAGAGCAACGATTTCGTGACCGGCGGCTTTGATCTCTGCGGTGAGCGGTTGCATATCAGCGACGTCAAGATCCCGCTGATGTCGGTGACCTGCGAAAGCGACCATATCGCCGCCTGGAAGGACTGCTATCGCGGTTTTCAGCAGACCGGCTCCAAGGATCGGACCTTCATCGTGTCCGAATCCGGCCATATCGCCGGTATTGTCAATCCGCCCTCGAAAAAGAAATACGGCCATTACACCAATGACGATCTGAGCGGCACTGCGGATGAATGGATGGCGAACGCCACCTATAACGAAGGCTCGTGGTGGCCGCGTTGGGAGGCATGGCTCGCCAAGCGCTCCGGCAAGATGGTCGCGGCCCGTGAACCCGGCGATTCGGAGCATCCCGCCCTTGCCCCGGCCCCCGGCACCTATGTGCAAAAAAAGGCAACCACCTGATTTTCATGGGTTCCTGACCTTGGGTCACTCAAAAATGCTGCAATGCAGAAAAACATCTTGAAATGCTGCACTGCAGCACGTATATTCCTCTCAGTTGCAGAGAACAGCGGATCACCCCGCTAAACCCGAGAGGACTTTACCAATGGCCAAGACCCAAGATTTCACCGCGATGTTCAAAGACGTCATGGGCGCATTCCCCGTCGACACCAAGGCGATGGAAGACGCGTTCAAGAACCAGGCAACCCTCAACGAGAAGCTGTCCGGCGTCGCCCTGACCGCGGCCGAGCAGTCGGCTGAAATCTCGAACAAATGGGCCAAGGAAACTCTGGCCAAGATGTCCGAGATGGCGAAAGCCAAGGCAGAGCCCGCCGACTACGCCAAGTCGATGACCGATTTCGCATCGGCCAACGCCGAAGTGGCTGCCGAGAACATGGCCGCCTTCGCCGAAATCGCGAAGAAGGTTCAGATGGAAACCGTCGAACTGATGATGGCTGCAGGCAAGACCATGCAGGAAGACGCCACCAAGGTTGTCAAGAAAGCATCCGACGACGTGACCGCAGCGACGCAGAAAGCGACCGCCGCAGCCAAGTGATAGCAGCATACATGCCCCGTCCCCTCCCTAGGGGCATGGACTGCCAAGGGCGAGCCGAAAGGCTCGCCCTTTCTTTTTTCTGCACATGCGTCTACTCTGTGCTGCAGCCGCATTCCTCGGGAGGGACATCCTTTGGCCGACACCCAGAAACCGTTGCTTATCAAACGCTACGCCAGTCGCAGGCTCTATAACACCGAGACCTCCGATTACGTCACGCTGGAGGATATCGCCGAATTCATCCGCGACGGCCGCGAGGTTCAGATCATCGACCTGAAATCCGGCGATGACCTGACCCGGCAATACCTGCTCCAGATCATCGCCGAGCATGAAAGTCGCGGCGAAAGCGTATTGCCGATCAACGTGCTCAACGACCTCGTGCGCAGCTACACCACGCAGGCCACCAGCGTGGTGCCGGAATTCCTCGCCGCCAGTTTTGAGATGCTGCGCGACGGGCAATCCAAGATGCTGGAGAACATGACCAAGGCCAATCCGCTCGCCGCAATGCCCGGCATGGAGGCGATGCGCGCCCAGCAAGAGGCGTTCATGAAGGCGATGACCGGCGGAATGCCCCGCATGGGCAGCACGACGCCCCAGTCCGACGGCGATGCGCAGCAGGACGACGAAGACCTCGACGAAATCAAGAAACAGCTTGCGGAGTTGCAGAGCAAGCTGTCGAAGATGGGCAAGTAACGTCCATGGTCGAAAGCCCGGGCCGGATCACCCTCTGGGGCATAGAGGTGTTCATGGCCGCCGCCGACGAACGCTCGATTTCCGCCGCCGCCCGGCGTCTCGGGGCCAGCCCCTCGGCGGTCAGCCAGCAACTCACCAACCTCGAAGGCGCGGTCGGGGCCACCCTGCTGCAACGCAACGCGCGGCCCATCCGCCTGACCCCTGCCGGCGAGATCATGCACCGCCGGGCGCAGGTCATTCTCAACGAGGCCGCACAGGCGCGCGCCGAACTCGCGATGTCGCATCTCTCGACGCTGACCCGCTTTCGCCTCGGCATGATCGAGGATCTCGAGGCGGATGTGACGCCGCAACTCCTCACCCACATGGCCGGAGAATTGAAGGGCTGCCAGTTCCTGCTGGAAACCGGGGCGAGCCATCATCTCTACGATCAGCTTGACGCCCGCTCGCTCGATATCATCGTCGCCGCCGAACTGGGCGACGCTGCCGACTGGACCGAGGTGCACCCGGTGCTGCGCGAAGGCTTCGCCGTGGTCGCCCCGCGCGGCGTGATCAAGCCCGACCGCGACGTGCTGCGGCAACTCAAACGCCTGCCGCTCATCCAATACACGCAGCGCCATTACATGGGGCGGCTGATCTCGTCGCATCTCGCGCGGGAAAATCTCAGCCTGCCACACCGGTTCGAGCTGGACAGCTATCATTCCATCCTCGCCCTCGTCGGACAGGGCACCGGCTGGTCGATCCTGACGCCCCTGGCCCTGATGCGCGCGCGCCGCTTCGCCGATCAGATCGACGTGCTGGAACTGCCCATGGCCCCGCTCACCCGCACCATCAGCGTGATCGCGCGCAAGGGCATATTGCAGGACATGCCCGAAACGCTGGCCGCAAAACTCAAGCCGATCCTGCAGGAGACGATCGTCGATCCGGCGATCCGGCAGCACCCGTTTCTGGCCAAGGGCATCACCCTATTCTGACCCGCGCCGCGCGGCAAAGAACGCCCTGAGCAGCGCCTCGGCCTCGCGCCCGCCGATACCGTCATAGACCTCCGGCACATGGTGGCATTGCGGATGCGCAAAGACCCGCGCGCCCTGCGCCACGCCACCCGATTTCGGATCATCCGCACCATAATAGAGCCGCTTGATCCGCGCCGCGGCGATGGCGCTCGCGCACATCGCGCAAGGCTCCAGCGTAACGTAGAGATCGTGCCCCACCAGCCGCTCCGAGCCGAGCGCGGCACAGGCGGCGCGGATCGCGAGGATCTCCGCATGCGCCGTGGGATCGCTGAGCTCGCGCGTGCGATTGCCCGCCCGGGACACGATTGCACCCGACGGGTCCACCACCACCGCGCCCACCGGCACCTCGCCCCGCGCGGCGGCGGCGCGGGCCTCGGTCAGGGCGGTGTCCATGTGGCTGCGGAATGTCATGACCTGTCTCTGCCCCGCGATCCGCGCTTTCGCAAGCCCCCGCTTTGCGCTATGCGCGTGATCCATGAGCACCAACACCCCTCCCGGCGACCGCATCGCCAAGGTCATCGCCCGCGCAGGCCGCGCCAGCCGCCGCGAGGCCGAGCGCCTGATCGAGGCCGGCCGCGTCACCGTGAACGGGCAAAAGATCACCTCGCCCGCGCTCAACGTCACGCCAACGGACAAGATCGTGGTCGATGGCCGCGCCCTTGCGGCCCCTGAACCTGCGCGCCTCTGGCTCTATCACAAGCCTGTGGGCCGCGTGACCACCACCCGCGACGAGCAGGGCCGCCCCACGATCTACGACGATCTGCCCGAGGACATGCCGCGGGTGATGAGCATCGGGCGGCTCGATCTCAATTCCGAGGGTCTGTTGTTGCTGACCAATGACGGCGAGTTGAAGCGCAAGCTGGAATTGCCCTCGACCGGCTGGCTGCGCCGCTACCGCACCCGCGTCAACGGGCGGCCCACCGATGCCACCTTCGATCCGCTGCGCAAGGGGCTGGTGATCGAGGGCGAGAAATTCCAGCCGATGACGGTAACGCTCGACCGCCAGCAGGGGGCCAATGCCTGGGTCTCCGTATCGATCCGCGAGGGCAAGAACCGCGAGGTGCGCCGCGCGATGGAGGCGGTGGGCCTCGTCGTCAACCGCCTGATCCGCCTGTCCTACGGGCCGTTCCAGCTGGGTCAGCTGAAACCCGGCGCGGTCGAGGAAATCCGCCCCCGCGTGCTGCGCGACCAGTTGGGAATGAAGGATGAGGACGCGCCGCAGGAGGCCAAGCCAAAGCCCAAACCGCAGCGTCGCCGCCGCTGACGGCTTCATCTTGCCGAAAGTATTCCGGGGGCGTGGGGGCAGCGCCCCCATTCCGCACTCAGATACTGATCGCCGTCATCACTTCGGGCTCGATCACATCGACACCGGGCAATGCCTTGACCAGCTCCTCCGCCGATTGCTCCAAGATCGGGAAAGTCTTGTAGTGACACGGGATCACGGTCTTGAAGTCGAAGAATTTCTTCGCCGCATAGCCCGCTCGGCGCATATCCATGGTGAAATGCCCGCCCGCGCATAAGATCCCAATATCGGGCTGATGCAGGTCGTGGAACACGCCCATATCGGCCATCACGTCGGTATCGCCCGAGACATAGATCACATGCCCTTCGCCCGCGATCATGAAGCCACATTCGCTGCCCGGCACATGCGGCCCCGCATCGGTCCCAAAGCTGGTCGAGTGGGTGGCATGCACCATTGTCACCTTGACGCCCTCCAGATCGACCGTGCCGCCCTTGTTGAAGCCGACCGTCTCGATCTGCTCGGCCTGCTCCCAATGCGCCATCAGGTCGAACTGGCCGACCACCGGCACGCCCAGCTTTTTCGCCAGCGGCAAAACGTCGGTCACGTGATCGAAATGGGCATGCGTCAACAGGATATGCGTGGCCCCCCTGGTTGCGTCCTCGTGGCTGTCCTCGGGCAGCATCGGGTTGCCGTTCAGCCACGGGTCAAGCAGCAGCACCTGACCGCCGATCTCGATCCGGAAAGAGCTGTGTCCGAGCCAGATGATATTCATGCGTCGTCTCCCCTCTTGCGATTTGACGCGACTGTAGCAAGCCTGCGTCCAGAATAAAGGGGGTGCGGGCCACGCCTCCGTCTTGCACCCATATCGCGCGGGCGCTAAACGCGGGGGCAACCGGACAAGAGGAGTGGCTCATGTCGATCGATCTGGAAACCGCGGCCAAGGTGGCCAAGCTGGCGCGCATCCGCGTGGACGAGGACGCGCTGCCTGCGCTGGCAGAGGAATTCAACACCATCCTCGGCTTTATCGAGCAATTGGGCGAGGTGGATGTGACGGGTGTCGAGCCGATGACCTCCGTCACTCCGCAGCGCCTGAAGCGCCGCGAGGACGTGGTGACCGAGGGCGATCAGCAGGACAAGATCCTGTCGAACGCGCCCGATGCGCGCGAGGGCTTCTTTGCCGTGCCGAAGGTGGTTGAATAATGACCGATCTCAACAAACTGACCATTTCTGATGCCCGCGATGCGCTGCGCAAGGGCGATGTGACCAGCGTGGAATTGACCGAAGCGTGCTTGACGGCGGTGCAGGGGGCTGGCGCGCTCAACGCCTTTGTCCATGACACACCGGACCTGGCGCGCGCACAGGCGCAGGCGGCGGATGCGCGGATCGCGCAGGGCGATGCCCCCGCGATGTGCGGCATTCCTCTGGGCATCAAGGATCTCTTCTGCACGCGCGGCGTGCCCTCACAGGCCGCGAGCCGCATTCTGGACGGCTTCAAGCCGGAATACGAATCGACCGTCACGCAGAACCTCTTTGACGCCGGTGCGGTCATGCTGGGCAAGCTCAACATGGACGAATTCGCCATGGGCTCGTCCAACGAGACCTCCTGCTACGGCAACGTCGTCAACCCGTGGCGGCGCGGCAATGACGAGGCACAGCTGACCCCCGGCGGCTCCTCCGGTGGCTCGGCCAGCGCCGTGGCGGCAGACCTCTGCCTTGCCGCGACCGGCACCGATACCGGCGGCTCAATCCGCCAGCCTGCGGCCTTCACCGGCATCACCGGCATCAAACCCACCTACGGGCGCTGCTCGCGCTGGGGGATCGTGGCCTTTGCCTCGTCGCTCGATCAGGCCGGGCCGATGACCAAGACGGTGCGCGACAGCGCCATCATGCTGGGCGCGATGTGCGGCCATGACCCCAAAGACAGCACCTCGGCCGATATCCCCGTGCCTGATTTCGAGTCGATGCTGACCGGCGACATCAAGGGCAAGGTGATCGGTATCCCCAAGGAATACCGCATGGACGGTATGCCCGACGAGATCGAGAAACTCTGGGCCGAGGGCACCGCGATGCTCAAGGACGCAGGGGCCGAGATCCGCGACATTTCCCTGCCGCATACCAAATACGCCCTGCCTGCCTATTACGTGATCGCCCCCGCCGAGGCATCCTCGAACCTCGCGCGCTATGACGGGGTGCGCTATGGCCACCGGGCAAAATTGGCGCAGGGCGATGGCATCACCGAGATGTACGAAAAAACCCGCGCCGAGGGCTTCGGCCACGAGGTGCAGCGCCGGGTCATGGTCGGTACCTACGTGCTGTCGGCCGGGTTCTACGACGCCTATTACAACCGCGCCCGCAAGGTCCGCACCCTGATCAAGCGCGACTTTGAAGAGGTCTTCGCCGCAGGCATCGACGCCATCCTGACACCGGCCACGCCAAGCGCGGCCTTCGGTCTGGGCGAGATGACCGATGCCGACCCGGTGCAGATGTATCTCAACGACGTCTTTACAGTGACCGTCAACCTTGCCGGTCTGCCGGGCATCGCGGTGCCTGCGGGCACCGACAAGCAGGGCCTGCCGCTCGGGCTGCAACTGATCGGGCGGCCCTGGGAAGAGGGCGATCTGCTCAACACCGCCTATGCGCTGGAACAGTCGGCGGGCTTTGTGGCCAAGCCCGCGAAATGGTGGTAAACGCCCCGACAAAAGGGCACATGGCAGGATAACAATGATGCGGATCGCATTTGCAGTGGTGACGATGGCGATGCTTGGGGCCTGTGCCCCGGCGGTCCCTGACAGCGGCGCGGGCGTCGGCTTCAAGGATTACAACGACTATCAGCGCGAGAAAGAGGCGCGCGAGGCGGCGCTCGCGGGCAATGCCCTGCCCGCGCCCGATGCGGTCTCGTCCGAGCCGCTCGACGCCACCGGGCAGGCGACCGGGGACAGCGAGGCAGAGCGTCTCGCGGCGGAAACCGAAGCCGCACTTGCCGCGTCCAATTCCGGCGAGGCGCCGCTTCAGGCCAGCCCGTCGAACCCGCCACCGGTGCTCAATTCGGCCGGTATCTCGCAGGAAAACGATTTCGACGCCGTCGGCTCGGAGCGGTCGATCGAGGAAGATGCGGCCCGTATCGCACGCAACCGCGAGCAATATCAGGTCATTCAGCCCGAAGCGATCGGCACTCGCCCCGGCGATGTCGGCCCCAATATCGTGGCCTACGCACTGGCCAACAGCCACCCCGTGGGCACGCAGATCTACAGTCGGGGTGGCTTCAACGCCGAAAGCAAGTTCCGCCGCAACTGCGCCCAGTACCCGTCCTCGGATCAGGCACAGATCGACTTTCTGCGCCGGGGCGGGCCAGAGCGTGACCGCCTCGGCCTTGACCCCGATGGCGACGGCTATGCCTGCGACTGGGACCCGAGCCCGTTCCAGACCGCGGTCGGCGGCTGAGACGCAGCTTGCGGTGATCCCCCACCCCTCACCCAATGTCGGGCCGCGCCGGAATGGCGCAACGGCTGACATGATCGTTCTGCATTACACCGCGATGGCGACGCCAGAGGCGGCGCTGCAACGGCTATGTGACGCGCAGACAGAGGTCTCCGCGCACTATCTGATCTGCGAGCGGGGCCGCATCTGGCACATGGTCGATGAAGAAATGCGCGCCTGGCACGCGGGGGTCGGTCAATGGGGCGATGTCAGCGACGTCAATTCCCGCTCCATCGGGATCGAGCTGGCCAATACCGGCGCGCACCCGTTCCCTGCCCCGCAGATGGCGGCGCTGGAACGGCTCATGACGGACATCATGCAGCGCTGGCAGATCGTGCCCGCGCGGGTGATCGCCCATTCCGACATGGCCCCGGCCCGCAAGTCCGATCCGGGGCCGCGTTTTGACTGGCGCGGGCTGGCGCGGTCGGGGCTCTCGGTCTGGCCCGGGACGTCTGCACCGGGCGGCGTCTCGGAGGCGGATTTCCTGCGCGACGCCGAACGCTTCGGCTACGCCTTGCGCGACGACGTAACGGCCGACGACATCCTGCGCGCCTTCCGCCTGCGCTTTCGCCCCCACGCCACCGGGCCGCTTGGCGCCGAGGATTGCGCGATGATCGCCGATCTCGCCCGTCGCTTCCCCGTTGACCGGAACCCCGCGACCGCCTAAGTCGAACCTCGCGCGGAGGGCCGGATGGCCGCGGTGCCCCGCAAGGGGTGTCGAGGAAAGTCCGGACTCCACAAGACAACGGTGCCGGGTAACGCCCGGCCGGGGAAACCCGAGGGAAAGCGCCACAGAAAACAGACTGCCCCGGAGCGATCCGTGGTCAAGGTGAAACGGTGGGGTAAGAGCCCACCGCGGGACGGGCAACCGGACCGGCACGGCAAGCCCCACCGGGAGCAATGCCAAATAGGGACCGCACGCGGGGACCGGTCGGGCAACCGAAACCGCCCGCAGGCACGTCTTGGCCCGGCGGTCCGGGTTGGCAGCTTGAGGCGCGCGGGTAATCGCGCGTCCAGATGAATGGTCATCCAAGGGGGCAACCCCTGGACAGAATCCGGCTTACAGGCCCTCCGCGCACCCTTTTCATTTTCCGCCCAAGGGCTACAAACGAGGCATGCCTTATGAATGGAGCACCCCGCCACGCGGGGCAGACCCAGATATCAGCCTTTCGCTCTGGCCGCACCGGTCCCTGCCGCGCCGGGGCTTTGCCGCGTTCGTGCTGGGCACCTTCACACTGATCACCATCCCGCTTTATCCGCTTCTGGGAACGGTGGTGCTCTGGGGGCTGTTGCCCTTCATGCTGGCGGCTGTGGGCGGCATCTGGTGGGCGCTGGAGCACAGCTATCGCAGCGCGCGGGTGACCGAGGAATTGGTCATCTCCCCGGACGAGGTGCACCTCACCCGCACCAATCCGCGCGGCGACGTGCAGGAATGGGACTGCAACCGCTACTGGGCACGGGTGCAGATGCACCCCAAGGGCGGCCCGGTCGAGCATTACATCACCCTCAAGGGCAGCGACCGCGAGGTCGAGATCGGCGCGTTCCTGTCCGAGGACGAGCGCAAGGCGCTTTACGGCGAGTTGAGCGACGCGCTACGCCCACCATCGCCGATGGCGGGATAGACGCGCCACGCCTTGTCGCTCAGAACGCAGGGCGCAGCACGTGCCCGGCATAGATCTGCGCCAGCTTCTCCACCGCCTGTTCAGGCGGCAATTCCTCGCTTTCACCGGTGCGACGGCTGGTCAGTTCTACCACCCCGTTCTTGAGGCCGCGCGGCCCCACCGTGATCCGCCACGGCAGCCCGATCAGGTCCATCGTCGCGAACTTGCCGCCTGCCCGCTCGTCGCGGTCGTCGTAAAGCGGCTCCAGCCCCAGCGCCGTGAGCGATGCGTAAAGCGCTTCACAGGCGGCATCCGCCTCGGCGTCGCCCTGCTTGAGATTGACGATCCCGGCATGGAACGGCGTCACGCCCTCGGGCCAAATGATGCCGCGCTCGTCATGGCTCGCCTCGATGATCGCACCCACGAGGCGGCTCACCCCGATACCGTGGCTGCCCATATGCACCGGCACGGACTTGCCGTCCGGGCCCTGCACCGTGGCGCCCATCGGCTCGGAATACTTGGTGCCGAAGTAAAAGATCTGCCCCACCTCGATGCCCCGGCTCGACCGGCGACGCGCCTCGGGGATGGCGTTGAATTTCGCCTCGTCATGGGTCTCGTCGGTGCGGGCATAGGGCGTCGTCCATTCGGTGACGATGGCCTCGCATTCGGCGCGGCTGTCGTAATCGACCACGCGCTCGCCCAGCTTCAGATCGGTGATCGCACTGTCATAGAACACCTCCGACTCGCCGGTTTCGGCCAGCACCAGAAATTCATGCGTGTCGTCGCCGCCAATGGGGCCGCTATCGGCGCGCATCGGGATCGCCTGCAGCCCCATCCGCTCATAGGTGCGCAGGTAGCTGACCATGTGGCGGTTATAGGCGTGCAGCGCGTCCTCTTTCGTCAGGTCGAAATTATATCCGTCCTTCATGAAGAACTCGCGCCCGCGCATCACGCCAAAGCGTGGCCGCACCTCGTCGCGGAATTTCCACTGGATATGGTAGAGCGTCAGCGGCAGGTCCTTGTAGCTGCCCACATGGGCGCGGAAAATATCGGTGATCAGCTCTTCGTTGGTGGGGCCATAGAGCATGTCGCGCCCGTGCCGGTCGGTGATGCGCAGCATCTCGGCCCCGTAATCGTCATAGCGCCCGCTCTCGCGCCACAGGTCGGCCGATTGCAGGGTCGGCATCAGCATCGGCACATGACCCGCGCGCACCTGCTCTTCGTGGACGATGTTTTCCAGCTTGCGCAACACCTTGAAGCCCAAGGGCAGCCAGGAATAAATCCCGGCGGTCGCCTGCTTGATCATCCCGGCGCGCAACATCAGCCGGTGGCTGGCGATCTGCGCCTCCGAAGGCGTTTCCTTGAGGACGGGCAGAAAATATCGGCTGAGACGCATGTTTGGAGTTCCTCGGTCAAACGGTGTCAAGGCGCGGTCTAAGGCATTAATCCGGAACGGGCAACCGACCGGTTTGTGGCGCGAATTCGGCGGCCATCGGCGCGCTATGAGTGACGAAAAGGATACCCGGCCCCGCCTCAGTCAAGAGTATTGCTTCAATACGGGCGTGGGTCATGTTCGGCTCAGTCTCCCTGCGATGCCTCGGAGAGTTTCCGCAACCCTCTTTTCCCTACGGTGGCCTCGAGCCCATCGGGCCCTGCTTTAACAGATGCAGACATGCCGAGAAGGGCAGCAAGCGCTTGAGATGCTTCATCAACCCCATGTCGTCCTCGGTCGCCTTGAAACATGCCTTCGGTTACATTTCGCATCCAGCTTTCAGGAACATTTTCGACACCGTGTTCCTTGGTCATTTCTAAGTAGGCCTCCATAATCCAAGAAGCCCGGGTCATGTCGTGCCCGAAGCGTTGTATCTCGATGGCATCCCTCAAGTCCTGAGTGTAGAAATGACGCAGCCACTGCACGGCAGCCGCAAATGAACCCAGTGCCAGAATCGAGAGGCCAATAGGCTTCAAGATAACTGTCCATATCTGGAACGACGTCGCGCCCTCTGGCAATGTATCAGGCGTCATGGACTCAAGTGCGAACGCTGCTGCGACAATGCCGCCCATGCCGAGGGTCAAGAAAATCATCCACCGCATGGCAATAATAGACATTGATGCCGAAGGAGCCTTGGTTCGATCTTTAAGGTCCTCCAGCAGCTTATTGAATATTTGCCGACGCGCGTCCTTGTAGCTCTTAATTAAGAGCTCTGCCTCCCGGTCAGCCAGTTCCTTTTCGCGCTCATCAAGCATTGTGGACTTGTCCTCAATTTCGCCCTGTGCAGCTTCAAGAAGACGCTTTCTTTCTCCCTCGTTTTCTTTGCGAAGTCGCTCTCGTTCTTTATCGTTGTGCTCCTGCTCCTTTGCACGTTGGTCCGCCAAGGTTTGAAAAGCCGTCTCAAGTCCTTGAGTGAAGCTGCGGAACGACGTATCGATGTTTGCCACGAAGTTAGTCAGTTGACCTACCTCTGCTCCCGGATCATTGGCTGCTGGTGCAAGAGCATCCGTCAAAACCCCATGTGCGCCTAAAAGAGCAGCACGCCCTCTTCCGTCCCGCCATGATGCTTCGGCAGCGCCAGTTGACTCCTGAGGAATCTCAAAGATGTCCAACTCACCTTCATCACCCCGACGGATTAAAAACGGCTTTCTTGATTCCTGTCTTTTCTCATCGTGTGTTTGTAGCGTAAGCGTTGCCCTTACTATGGTATACTTGCCGGATTCCGGCTCACCTTCCTCAAAGGACAAGGCTCCTACCAATGGAGGCCCGGCAAAGGAAAGCGTGGCGGAGACTTCATTTCCTTTCAGACCGTCTGCCCGAGCCGCTTGCTCTGCGCGCTCCTTTCCCCGAATTAGGAGATCATAAAGCGCACGATCATCTAATCTGCGTATTCTGTATGTGTTCGCCGCCATAGAAATTCCTCGCAAGCTCGTCGGGATCTATCCAATCCCAATTGGATTGTTCCCCGCAAACAGGTTTGCGCGCTTCTTGCTGTAACTCAAGCGCTTTACAGAACGAGCAGCGAGCATGCACTTTCCTTTATCCCCGTTGGAGCCCTCTGGGACCACTCAGCCAAGGGCGCAGGTGGCAAGCCGATCCCGAGGGGTATGTGCCGCCGCCCGCGCCGGTGGACTGACCGCCCCCTATGCACATCATCCCCGCCAAGGCGGGTTTCTCCTTGATCCAAGGGATCCTCGGGTCGGGGCCCGAAGATGACGGACGCCAAGTGTTACACGCACCAGCGTGTGGCGAGATTGGAGAGCACTTGAAACCCACCGGACAAACGGCGATGTAAGTGCTGGAATATGCGAGAGGCGCATCATGGCATTGCCAGTCAGGGAACAGGCGAAATACTGGGGCATCGCCACGGCGGTGTTCATCCTGCTGCTGTGGTTTCTGGGCAATGTGATCCTGCCCTTCGTGATCGGCGGGGCGCTGGCCTATTTCCTCGATCCCGTCGCCGACCGGCTGGAGCGGATGGGGCTGAGCCGTATGGCGGCGGTCGTGGTGATCACGCTGGTGGCCATTCTGCTCTTTACCCTCGCCCTGCTGCTGGTGATCCCGACGCTGGTCAACCAGGCCATTGCCCTCTTCGAGACCGCGCCGCAACTGGCCCGCGACCTTCGGGATTTCCTGAGCACGCATGTCCCGTCGCTGTTCGATCCCGGCTCGGCCGCGCATCAGACGCTCACGTCCTTTGGCGAGACGATCCGCGACCGGGGCGGAGAGGTGTTGCAAACCGCACTTAGCTCCGCCGCCTCGCTGCTCAATATCGTGGTGCTGCTGGTGGTGGCCCCGGTGGTCGCGGTCTATCTGCTCTATGACTGGGACCGCATGATCGCGAAAATCGACGACCTGCTGCCGCGCGATCATGCCCCGGTGATCCGCCGCCTTGCCGGTCAGATCGACGACACGCTGGCCAGCTTCATCCGCGGCATGGGCACGGTCTGCCTGATCCTCGGCACCTATTACGCGGTGGCGCTGATGCTGGTGGGGCTGCAATTCGGCCTCGTGGTGGGGGCGCTGGCAGGGCTGGTGACGTTCATTCCTTACGTCGGGGCGATCCTCGGCGGCGCGCTGGCGCTCGGCCTCGCGCTCTTCCAGTTCTGGGGCGACTGGGTCAGCATCGGGCTGGTCGCCGCGATCTTCGTCTCCGGTCAGGTGATCGAGGGCAATTTCCTCACGCCCAAGCTGGTCGGCTCCTCGGTCGGGCTGCACCCGGTCTGGCTGATCTTTGCACTGTCGGCCTTCGGCACGCTCTTCGGCTTTGTCGGCATGCTGGTGGCGGTGCCGGTGGCGGCGGCACTCGGGGTGATCACCCGCTTCGTGCTTGACCAGTACAAGGTGAGCCGCCTCTATCGCGGCCTCGACAGCCAAGGCGACGAGTGATGGCCCAACAGTTGAGCTTTGATCTGCCCGTGCGCCCGGCACTGGGGCGCGAGGATTTCTTCGTCTCGCCCGCCAATGCCGAGGCCGTCGCGATGATTGAGGGCTGGCAGGGCTGGCCCTCGCGCAAGCTGATCCTCGCCGGGCCTACAGGCGCGGGCAAGACCCACCTCACCCATGTCTGGGCGGCGCTCTCGGGCGGGCGCATCATCGGCGCGCATGACCTGCCCGCGGCCGATATCCCCACCCTCGCCCAAGGCCCCGTCGCGGTCGAGGACGCCCATCTGATCGCCGGTGACCGCGCCGCCGAAGACGCGCTCTTTCACCTGCACAACCTGACCCTCGCCGAAGGGCATGCGCTGCTTGTCACGGCGCGCACCGCGCCGCATCTGTGGGGCCTCACCCTGCCCGACCTTGCCAGCCGCATGCAGGGCACGCTCCTGACCGAGTTGCGCGCACCCGACGATGCGCTGCTCTCGGCGGTGCTGATGAAGCTCTTTGCCGACCGTCAGCTCAGCCCCAGCCCCGACACCATCCCCTATCTCGCCCGCCGCATCGAGCGATCCTTCGAGGCAGCCCGCGACATCGTCGAGGCGCTGGACGCGCAGGCACTTGCCGACGCCCGGCCCATCACCCGCAGTCTTGCCGCACGGGTGCTGGACAATCCCGGTGAATAGCGCCACCTTGCGTCACCCAACCGTTACATGCCAACGCCATAAGGCCGCCATGACAAACGCAGATTTTCTCAAATCCCCCGCTCCCGAGCCGGTCGACCTGCCCGATCTCGACGTCACCGGCCCCGGTCGGTTCTTCAACCGCGAACTCAGCTGGCTGGGCTTCAACTGGCGCGTTCTGGAAGAGGCGCAGAACCCCCGTGTGCCGCTGCTGGAGCGCCTGCGCTTCCTGTCGATTTCCGCGACCAACCTTGACGAATTCTACAATGTGCGCGTCGCCGGTCTGCGCGAACTGGCCAAGGCGGGCAACACGACGCCCGCCGCCGACGGGCTGACCCCCGCAGAGCAACTCGTGCTGATCAACGACAACGCACGCGGCCTGCTGGAGGCGCAGCAAGACACCTACGAGGCGCTGCGCGTCGAGATGGAGGCCGAGAACATCGCGATTCTCGATCACACCTCGCTCAGCGACGCCGACAAGGACGTGCTGGCCGACGTGTTCCTGCACAAGGTCTTTCCGGTGCTCTCGCCGCTTGCCATCGACCCGGCCCATCCGTTCCCGTTCATCCCCAATCTGGGCTATAGCCTGGCATTGCAACTTGAACGCAAATCCGACAAGCGCCCGTTGCAGGCGCTGCTGCCGATCCCGCAGCAGATTGACCGATTCGTCGCCCTGCCCGCCCCCGAGGGAGAATTCCGCGTCCTGCCGCTCGAGGAATTGCTGCTCCTGCATCTCTCCAGCCTCTTTCCGGGCTACAAGTACAAGGGGCACTGCGCCTTCCGCGTATTGCGCGACAGCGATCTCGAAGTCGAGGACGAAGCCGAAGACCTGGTGCGCGAATTCGAGGTGGCGCTGAAGCGCCGCCGCCGGGGCGAGGTTGTTCGCATGAAGATCTCCGCCGGGGCACCCGAAGCCCTGCGCGCGGTCATCATGGAGGAATTGCACGTCATCCCCGACGAGGTGGTCGAGGTCGAGGGCATGATCGGTCTCGCCGATCTCAAGGAACTGGTGCTCGACGCCCGCCCCGACCTGCTGTGGCCCTCGTTCACGCCGCGCGTGCCCGAACGGGTGCAGGACCATGACGGCGACATGTTCGCCGCGATCCGGCAAAAGGACATGCTGCTGCATCACCCCTACGAAACCTTCGACATGGTGGTGCGCTTCCTGCAACAGGCGGCGCGCGACCCGGACGTGGTGGCGATCAAGCAGACGCTCTACCGCACCTCGCGCAACTCGCCCATCGTCGAGGCGCTGTGCGAGGCCGCCGAGGACGGCAAATCCGTCACCGCGCTGGTGGAACTCAAGGCCCGCTTCGACGAGGCCGCGAATATCCGGCAATCCCGGCGGCTGGAACGGGCGGGTGCGCATGTGGTCTACGGCTTTCTCGACCTCAAGACTCATGCCAAGATTTCAACCGTGGTCCGCCGCGAGGGCGACAACCTCGTCACCTACACGCATTACGGCACCGGCAACTATCACCCGATCACCGCGCGCATCTATACCGATCTGAGCTTTTTCACCTGCGACGCCACCCTCGGACGGGATGCCACCAAGGTGTTCAACTACCTTTCGGGCTACGCGCAGCCCGACAGCCTCGAAAATCTGGCGATCTCGCCCACCACGCTCAAACCCCGCCTGATCGACCTGATCGGCAAGGAAGCCGAGCACGCCCGCGCCGGGCGTCCGGCAGCGATCTGGGCCAAGATGAATTCGCTGATCGAACCGGATGTGATCGACGCGCTCTATGCCGCCTCCGAGGCGGGGGTCAAGATCGACCTCGTGGTGCGCGGCATCTGCGGGCTGCGCCCCGGCATCAAGGGCCTGTCCTCGAACATCCGCGTCAAATCCATTGTCGGGCGTTTTCTGGAGCATTCGCGCATCGTTTGCTATGGCAACGGCGCAGGGCTGCCCTCCAAGAAAGCGCGGGTCTTCATCTCGTCCGCCGACTGGATGGGGCGCAACCTCAACCGCCGCGTGGAAACGCTGGTCGAAATCGAAAACCCCACCGTCAAGGCACAGATCGTCAGTCAGGTGATGGCCGCCAACATGGCCGATGTCGCCCAAAGCTGGGTGATGGCACCAGACGGCACGTTTTCACGCATGGTCAAGCCCGAAGGCGAATTCGCCTTCAACTGCCACCGCTTCTTCATGGAGAACCCGTCCCTGTCGGGCCGTGGCTCGGCGGGCGCGTCGGATGTGCCGAAACTCACCCATACCGGTGATTGACCCGCGCGCGCCCCTGTCGCATAGAGGGGGCGCACGAGACTGGGATTGAAATGGACGGCACCAACGATCCTGCGGAACCCGATGGCGGGCCCTTTGGCCGCCCGCTCTTCGACAGCGACACAGCCCGCGCGCTCAGCCGGGTGGGCGTGGTCGATGTAGGCTCCAACTCCGTCCGCCTCGTGGTGTTTGACGGCGCGGCGCGCAGCCCGGCCTATTTCTACAACGAAAAGATCATGTGCGCCCTCGGCTCCGGCATGTCCGAAACCGGGCGGCTCAACCCCGAGGGGCGCAAGCGCGCACTCGAGGCGCTGCGCCGGTTCCAGATGCTGGGCGAGGGGATGGATACCGGCCCGCTCGTCGCCGTCGCCACGGCGGCGGTGCGCGACGCCGAGGACGGGGCGGAGTTCTGCGCCGAGGTCGAACGCGAAACCGGCCTGAAACTCTGGGTCATCGACGGGCGCGAAGAGGCCCGGCTTTCGGCGCAGGGCGTGCTTCTGGGCTGGCCCGGCTCTTACGGTCTGGTGTGCGATATCGGCGGCTCGTCGATGGAACTTGCGGCGATCGACGGCGGCACGGTCGGCGCGCGCATCTCCTCGCCGCTTGGGCCGTTCAAGCTGGCCGATCTCAAAGGCGGCAAGAAGGCCCGCAAGACACACATCCAGAAGACGCTCGCCGCCATGCAGAAGGAACTGGGCGAACAGCGCAAC
Source organism: Roseovarius sp. (assembly GCF_040219995.1). Lineage (GTDB taxonomy): Bacteria > Pseudomonadota > Alphaproteobacteria > Rhodobacterales > Rhodobacteraceae > Roseovarius. Next base: position 79,088 of record NZ_JAVJUC010000016.1, read on the forward strand.
CGCCTGTTTCTGGTCGGCGGCTCCTGGCGCGCGATTGCCAAGATCGACATGGCCCGGCGCGGCTATCCGCTCCACGTGCTGCACGAATACCGCATGCGCCCCGCCGATCTGCGCGCCACAATCAAGCATATCGAGAAAACCGATCTCGACATGCTGCGCAATGCGTCCGGCGTCTCATCAAGCCGTATCGCGCTGGTGCCGCTGGCCGCAGAGGTGCTGCGCGAGGTGCTCAAGACCTTCAAGCCGCGCGACATCGCCGTCTCCAGCTACGGCATCCGCGAGGGCCTGCTCTACGAGCAGATGCCGCAACTCCTGCGCGACCGCGACCCGCTGATCGAGGCCTGCCGCTTCGCCGAGCACAAGGACGCCCGCCTGCCGGGCTTCGGCAAGGTGATCTATCACTTCCTGCTGCCGCTCTTCAAATCCGCCAGCCCCGAACGCCGCCGCCTGATCCGCGCCGCCTGCCTCTTGCACGATGTCAGCTGGCGCGCCCATCCCGATTACCGCGGCGAGGTCTGTTTCGACAACGCCACCCGCGCCAACCTCGGCGGGCTCAAGCATTCCGAGCGCGTGTTCCTCGGCCTTGCCCTGCTGCACCGCTATTCCAACAAGCGCGAGAACAGCCGCTTTTCCGATCTCGACAGCCTGATTTCCGAGAAGGACAAGAATGACGCCGAAATCGTCGGCAAGGCGATGCGCTTCGCCGCGATGCTCTGGCTGAAAAAGAACGCGCGCTTGGGCGAGTTGCGCTGGTTCCCCAAGAAGAAGATGCTCGAACTGCACCTCTCCGACGAGGCCGCGCCGCTTTATGGCGAGGTGGCACGGTCGCGCTTCGCCGCACTTGCCTCGGCCCTCGGGGCCGAGGCCGTGGTGCGTTGACCGCGCACGCCCCTGCGTCACCTGCCCTCTTGCGCCGCCTCGCGCCGCCGCGTAAACCCCGCCCGGTAAAAACGGCTCAGGACAGTGCGCATGCCCGTTCTCGTGATGAAATTCGGCGGCACGTCCGTCGCCAATATCGACCGCATCCGCCGCGCCGCCAAACGCGTCGGCGTCGAGGTCGCCAAGGGCTATGACGTCATTGTCATCGTCTCGGCCATGTCCGGCAAGACCAACGAACTGGTCAACTGGGTGGGCGAGATTTCACCGCTCTACGATGCGCGCGAATACGACGCCGTGGTCAGCTCCGGCGAGAACGTGACCGCCGGGCTGATGGCGCTGACCTTGCAGGAAATGGACGTGCCCGCGCGCAGCTGGCAGGGCTGGCAGGTGCCGCTGAAAACCAACTCGTCGCATTCTTCCGCCCGGATCGAGGATATCCCGCCCGAGAACATCACCGCCAAGTTCAATGAGGGCATGCGCGTGGCCGTGGTTGCGGGCTTTCAGGGGATCAGCCCCGAGGGCCGCATCACCACGCTGGGGCGCGGCGGCTCCGACACCACCGCCGTGGCCTTTGCCGCGGCCTTCAACGCCGAACGCTGCGACATCTACACGGATGTCGACGGGGTCTACACCACCGACCCGCGCATCGCCTCCAAGGCCCGCAAACTCGACCGGATCGCCTTCGAGGAAATGCTGGAACTGGCCTCGCTCGGGGCCAAGGTGCTGCAAACCCGCTCGGTCGAACTGGCGATGCGCTATAACGTGAAACTGCGCGTGCTCAGCAGTTTCGAGGAACAAACGGATGAGGCCGGCACGCTTGTCTGCGCCGAGGAGGAAATCATGGAATCGAACGTCGTAAGCGGCATCGCCTATTCCCGGGACGAGGCAAAAATGACCCTCATCTCCGTGGCCGACCGGCCCGGCATCGCGGCGGCCATCTTCGGCCCGCTATCCGAGGCGGGGATCAACGTGGACATGATCGTGCAGAACATCTCGGAGGAGGGGCGCACCGACATGACCTTCTCCTGCCCCACCGATCAGGTCAAACGCGCCGAAAAGGCGCTGCACGCGGCCAAGGAGGCGGGCCAGATCAACTATCACGACCTGATCGCCGACACCGATGTCGCCAAGGTCTCGGCGGTGGGCATCGGCATGCGCAGCCAGTCGGGCGTCGCGGCGCGGATGTTCAAGACGCTGAGTGACGAAGGTGTGAACATCAAGGTCATTGCAACCTCCGAGATCAAGATTTCCGTTCTGATCGACCGGAAATACATGGAACTCGCGGTTCAGGCACTGCATGATGCCTTCGAGTTGGACAAATCGGCCTGAGTCTGCGCGCGGGTGATCGGCGCACCGGGCGGGCCAGCCCTGAAACGACCCCGGGGGACCGCCACCCATGAGCGACAGCTTCAAGACCGACAGCCGCCAGATGCTGGGCCGCCTGCGCGCGGTCATGGCCGAGGATGCGGGCGGGCAGACGCGGCTCGACCAGATCACCCGGCTGATCGCCGAGGAGATGCACACCGAGGTGTGCTCGATCTACCTTTTTCGCGACGAGGACACGCTTGAACTCTGCGCCACCGAAGGGCTCAAGGCCGAGGCGGTGCACCAGACCCGAATGAAGCTGGGCGAAGGTCTGGTCGGGCGCGTTGCGCGCGCGGGCGAGGTGATCAACACCGACAACGCCCCCGCCGCCAAGGGCTTTCGCTACATGCCCGAAACCGGGGAAGAGGCCTATTCCTCGTTCGCCGGGGTGCCGGTGCAACGGCTCGGCGAGAAACTGGGCGTTCTGGTGGTGCAGTCGAAACAGGCGCGGCTGTTCTCCGATGAAGAGATCTACGCGCTCGAAGTGGTGGCCATGGTGCTGGCGGAAATGGCCGAACTCGGGGCCTTCGTCGGCGAAGGTGCGGCAATGTCGGCACGCCACCAGCAGGCGGTGCTTTTTCGCGGCAGCTGCGGACAGGAAGGCGCGGCGCAGGGTCATGTCTGGCTGCATGAGCCGCGCGTCGTCGTGACCAACCCGATCGCCGAAGACCCCGCCCGCGAGCTCGAACGCCTGCACGAGGCGGTGGAGGCACTGCGCGTCGGCGTCGACCGGATGCTCAGTTCCGCCAGGGGCGGCGAGAAAGAACATCTCGACGTGCTCGAAGCCTATCGCATGTTTGCCAATTCCAAGGGCTGGATGCGCCGGATGGAGGGCAATATCGACAGTGGCCTGTCGGCCGAGGCAGCCGTGGAGAAGGAACAATCCGCCGCCCGTGCCCGGATGAGCCAGGTCAGCGACGCCTATCTGCGCGAGCGCCTCCACGATCTCGATGATCTCAGCAATCGCCTGCTGCGCATCCTCACCGGACAGGGCCACGAGACCGGCGCGGAAATGCCCGCCGATCCGATCCTCGTGGCACGCAATATCGGCCCCGCCGAACTTCTGGATTACGGGCGCGCGCTCAAGGGGATCGTGCTGGAGGACGGCGCGGTCGGCAGCCATGCCGCCATCGTCGCCCGCGCCCTTGCCATTCCGCTGATCATTCATGCCGCCCGCGTCACCACCGAGGCGCTCAACGGCGATCTGATCCTGGTCGACGGCGATCAGGGCATCGCCCATCTGCGCCCCGACGATTCGGTCGTCTCGGCGTTTCGCGACAAGATGGCGATGCAGGCACAGGCGCAGGAGCGCTACGCCTCGATCCGCGACAAGCCCGCCGAGACGCTCTGCGGCGCGCGTGTCAAGCTCAAGATGAATGCCGGTCTGATGGCCGATCTGCCCAGCCTCGAAAGCTCGGGGGCCGAGGGGGTGGGCCTCTTTCGGACCGAATTGCAATTCCTCATTCGCAACCATATGCCCAAGCGCGCCGAACTGTCGGAGCTGTACGCCCGCGTGATGGACGCGGCCAAGGACCAGCGCGTGGTGTTTCGCACGCTCGATATCGGCTCCGACAAGGTGCTGCCCTACATGAAGGCCACCGACGAGCCGAACCCCGCGATGGGCTGGCGCGCGATCCGGGTGGGTCTGGACAAACCCGGCGTCATGCGCATGCAGCTTCAGGCGCTCATCCGCGCCGCGCGGGGACGGCCGCTGACGATCATGTTCCCCTTCGTGGCGCAGCGCGACGAATTCACCGCCGCCCGCGCCGAGATGGAAAAGGCGCTGGAGCGCGAGCGCATTCTCGGCCATCCGATCCCCGAACTGATCGAAGTGGGCGCGATGCTGGAGACGCCTTCGCTCGCCTTTGCGCCCGACAGCTTTTACTCCGAGGTTGATTTCCTCTCGGTGGGCGGCAACGACCTCAAGCAGTTCTTCTTCGCCGCCGATCGCGAGAACGAGCGCGTGCGCCGCCGCTATGACACGCTCAACGTCAGCTTTCTCAACTTCCTCGAAGGCATCGTCTATCGCTGCGCCACGCTCGACACTCCGCTCAGTTTCTGCGGCGAGGACGCAGGCCGCCCGGTCGAGGCCGCCTGCCTCGCTGCCATAGGCTTTCGCACGCTTTCCATGCGTCCGGCCTCCATCGGCCCGGTCAAGAGCGTGCTGCGCCGCATCGACCTTGGCGAATTGCGCGACGTGATCCACGCCGAACGCAGCGCCGGCGCGCAAAGCGTGCGCCCCGCCGTAATGGAGTATCTGCGCGGGAAGTTGTGATGGGGGGTTGGTGCCTGCTGGATCGTGATGTGCGGTGGGAGTGGCCTGAAGCTGCCGTTGCCATCTAGTACCAATGCGCGGAATCAAGGTGCCGCAGGCACCGCCGCGCAGCGCCCGACCGCCCCCTCGGGCGGGCGCTTTTGCAACGTCTCAAGCTATTGAAAACGCGGACGTGTTTGGCTGGCATAAAGTGCGGTCCACCGAGGTTGCTGCGCCCACCCGGCGGTCGGGCACCGCGCGGCTCATCTCGTTAACACCAAAGGTCCCCTCAAGGCGCACCCCCGACCAAATCCCCCCTGTGCACCCCTGCACGCCCCCTGCGCGGTGCTATGGCTTATCCCTGCCGTCCTAGCACCCTACCTTCCGACCAAAGAAGGAGACCATCATCATGGGCCAACTGGTCAACGGCATCTGGCACGACACCTGGTACGACACCAAATCGACTGGCGGCAAATTCGTCCGCTCGACCGCAAAGTTCCGCAACTGGATCACCCCGGATGGCAGCCCCGGCCCCTCGGGCGAGGGCGGCTTCAAGGCGCAAAGCGGGCGCTACCACCTCTACGTCGCCTATGCCTGCCCCTGGGCCCATCGCACCCTGATCTTTCGCAGCCTCAACGGTCTGGAGGATCACATAGGCGTGTCGGTCGTGCATCCCGACATGCTGTCCGAAGGCTGGGAATTCCGCACCGACTTTGCCGGCGCCACCGGCGACCGGCTCTACGGGTTGCCCTATGCCCGCGACATCTATCTCAAGGCCGATCCCGAGATTTCCGGCCGCGTGACGGTGCCGATCCTCTGGGATACCGAGCGCGAGACCATCGTCTCGAATGAGTCGTCCGAGATCATCCGCATGTTCAACTCGGCCTTTGACGGGATCACCGGCAATACCGATGACTATTGGCCCAAGGACCTGCGCGACGCCATCGAGCCGGTCAACGAGCGCATCTACGACACCGTCAACAACGGCGTTTACAAATCCGGCTTCGCCACCTCACAAGAGGCCTACGAGGCCGCCGTCTATCCGCTCTTCGACAGCCTCGACTGGCTGGAAGAGCACCTGTCGCAGAACCGCTACCTGATGGGCGAGAGGCTGACCGAGGCGGACTGGCGGCTCTTTACGACCCTCATCCGGTTCGATCCCGTCTATCATCTGCATTTCAAGTGCAACCGCCACCGGATCGTCGATTACCCCAATCTCTGGGGCTATGTCCGCGAACTTTACCAATGGCCCGGCGTGCGCGAGACGGTGGATTTCGACCACATCGTGCGGCACTACCATTACAGCCATGACACCATCAATCCGAACCGGATCATCCCGATCAACCCGCGCCCCGATTACGACGCACCGCACGGGCGCGGCTGATCGCGGGCTCGCGTGCCGCGTTTGCAAAACCGGGAAAACTTGCTAAGGCACCTGCAACGCAATTTGGTCCAAGGATTCCCGCCCATGAGCAGTATCATCGACATCCATGCCCGCGAAATTCTCGACAGCCGGGGCAACCCCACGGTCGAGGTGGACGTCACGCTCGAAGATGGCACCATGGGCCGTGCGGCGGTGCCCTCGGGGGCCTCGACCGGCGCGCATGAGGCGGTGGAGCGGCGCGACGGCGACGCCGCCCGCTACCTCGGCAAGGGCGTGCTGGAGGCTTGCGCCTCGGTCAATGGCGAGATTGCCGAGGAACTTCTCGGCATGGACGCCACCGAGCAGGTCGCCGTCGACATGACGATGATCGAACTCGACGGCACCCCCAACAAGGGCCGTCTGGGCGCCAACGCGATCCTCGGCGTCAGCCTCGCGGTCGCCAAGGCGGCGGCGGATTATTCCGGCCAACCGCTCTATCGCTATGTCGGCGGCACCTCGGCGCGCACCCTGCCGGTGCCGATGATGAACATCATCAATGGCGGCGAACATGCCGACAACCCGATCGACATTCAGGAATTCATGATCATGCCGGTCAGCGCCTCCGACATCCGCGACGCGGTGCGCATGGGCGCCGAGGTGTTCCACACCCTGAAAAAGGAACTGTCGGCGGCGGGCCTCGCCACCGGCGTGGGCGACGAGGGCGGCTTTGCCCCGGCCTTGTCCTCGACCCGCGACGCGCTCGACTTCATCCTGAAATCCATCGAAAAGGCGGGCTACACACCGGGCGACGACATCTGCCTCGCCCTCGATTGCGCCGCGACCGAGTATTACAAGGGCGGCAAATACGAGTTTTCCGGCGAGGGGCTGAGCCTCTCGAGCGACGAGAATGTCGCCTACCTGCAAAGCCTGGTGAACGACTACCCGATCATCTCGATCGAGGACGGCTGTTCCGAGGATGACTGGGACGGCTGGGTGGCCCTCACGCAGGCCATCGGCGACCGGGTGCAACTGGTCGGCGACGATCTTTTCGTCACCAACCCCACGCGCCTCGCCATGGGCATCGAGAGGGGCGCGGCCAACTCTATGCTGGTCAAGGTCAATCAGATCGGCTCGCTCACCGAAACGCTTCAGGCGGTCGAGATGGCGCATCGCGCGCGCATGACCAACGTCATGTCGCACCGCTCGGGCGAGACCGAAGATGCCACCATCGCCGATCTGGCCGTCGCCACCAATTGCGGGCAGATCAAGACCGGCTCGCTCGCCCGCTCGGACCGGCTGGCGAAATACAATCAACTGATCCGGATCGAGGAAATGCTCGGTGAGACCGCAATATACGCGGGCCGCTCGATCCTGCGTTAACCAACGTCGCTGCTAGCCAAACGGGCCGGGCTCTCTCAAAGCCCGGCCCGTTTTCTTCGTCAATCCAGATATCAGCGGCAGGGCGCCGTGTAATAGGTGCCATCACCGCGCGCATAGGCGCAATTGCCGTTCTGCCTGTTTTGCGCCACGACCGTCCCGGCAGCCGCCCCACCAAGCGCGGAGATCACTCGCCAATCGTCATCGGCGTCAAGCACCTCGGCGGCGATCAGGCCAGCAGCGGCCCCGCCTGCGGCCCCGGCAACGGTGCGCCCCTCGGTTGACATGTTCGCGCAGGCCCCGAGTGCGAGCGTGGTCAGACCTGCGGCGAGAAGCATCCAAAGTTTCATTCCGATCTCCTTTCTCTGGTACACGGCAGGCCCTTGCGGCACCCGCCGGGGCGGCACATTGGGCCACCTCACGACGCTGCAACGCGCAACCCCGCGCACATGTTCCATCGCCGCCCAAAAGGCTTCGGCAATAATCGGCTGGTCATGCAGCACGGTGCCAAGCGAGCGGGAGAAGGGCGTGGCCTGAAGCTTCGATTTGACTTTGCCCCCGCGCGGAACCAAGGCGTGCTTGCACGCCGCCGCTTATGGCCACCCTCACCCCACACTCCATCATGGGGCCTTCACGCATAACGGCCCAAAAAATCTCCGCTGTCCTGAAACTCTCCCCCGCGCCAGACGTGACTCCTGATGTGCGCCGCCGAATGGGCTGCGGTGCCGGCCTCGCGCGGCATCCCGAATGACGCGCTTGAACGGGGCCAAGACCTGTGCGGTGCGCGCATGTGTGACCCAGTGGCGTGTACGTTTCCGAGTTCCGATGGTTCAGATACACGCCAATCCCCCGGAGGGTATCAATGCCCCCACTCCCGGGGGGAGGCGGCTCAGCCCGTGTATGATTTGCAGAAGTGGACCAGTTGACGGGTTGAGCCGTCCTTGCGGGTGGTGTCGCTCCCCTCCAGCAGCGGCACCATCTCGCCCGCCAGAACCTTGCCCAGTTCCACCCCCCATTGATCGAAGGAATTGATCCCCAGGATCACCCCCTCGACAAAGACGCGATGTTCATAAAGCGCGATGATCTGCCCCAGCCGCCGGGGCGTCAGCCGGTCATAGATCAGCGTGACCGAGGGCCGATTGCCCGGAAACACCCGGTGTGCGGCCTGCCGTTCCAATTCGGCCCCGGAAAACCCGGCCTCGCGCATCAGGGCGCGGGCCTCGTCGATCCCGCGCCCGCGCATCAGCGCCTCGGATTGCGCCAGGCAATTGGCCACCAGCAGCCGGTGATGCTGCGCCAGTTCAGGCTCATGCCCCTCGACCGCAACGAGGAATTCGCAGGGCACCACGGCCGTGCCCTGATGGATCAGCTGATAGAAGGCGTGCTGCCCATTGGTGCCCGGCTCGCCCCAGACCACGGGGCCCGCGGGGCGCGTGAGCGGCGCGCCGTCCATGCGCATCCGCTTGCCATTACTCTCCATCTCCAGCTGTTGCAGATAGGCGGGCAGCCGCGCCAGACGCTGATCATAGGGCAACACCGCGCGGGTGGCGTATCCCATGCCCTGATGATGCCACAGCCCGACCAGCGCCAGCATCACTGCCATGTTCTCCAGCGGCGCGGCATCGCGGAAATGCCGATCCATTGCCTCGGCCCCGGTCAGGAATTCCTCGAACCGCTCCGCCCCGATGGCGATCATAAGCGGCAGGCCAATCGGCCCCCAGACCGAATAGCGCCCGCCCACGTAATCGCCAAAGCCAAAGACACGAGCCGGGTCGATACCCCAGTCGGCGGTCTTGTCCAGCGCCGAGGAGACGGCGGCGAATTGCCGCCCCGGATCGACGCCCGCGCGCTCCATCCACGCCCGCGCGGTGGCGGCATTGGTCATGGTCTCGATGGTGGTAAAGGTCTTGGAGGCGACGATCACCAAGGTGGTCGCCGGATCGAGCGCGCGCAGCGCGTCGGCGATATCCGCCCCGTCCACGTTCGAGACGAAATGACAGCGCGGCCCGTCGTGATAAGGCTTGAGCGCGCGCACCGCCATCTCGGGGCCGAGATGGGAGCCGCCGATGCCGATATTGATCACATCGGTGATCGGCCCCTGCCGGATCTCCTCGGCAAACGCGGCCATCCGGGCGCGGGTGGCGTGGATGCCGGGCATGATGTCTTCACCGTCCACGGTAACAGCCCCGCCCGAAAGATTGCGCAGCGCGGTATGCAGCACGGCGCGCCCCTCGGTCTCGTTGATCGGCTGCCCGTCGAACATCGCCGCGCGGCGCTCCGCAACGCCCGCCGCCCCGGCCAGACGCAACAGCGCATCGCGCGCCGCCTCATCGAGTGCGGTCTTGGAATAATCCAGCAGCATCCCGTCAAAGCGCACGGAAAACGCCTCGGCGCGACCTGCCGTCTCGAACAAATCGGCAATACTGCTCCCTGCCGCAGCCTCAGCCGCACGCTCCACCTCTGCCCACATGCCAGCCGCCTCCGTCACGGTGCCCAATGCACGGTCATGTCGTCCAGCACGGCGGCGACCGGGGCCTCCACGGGCCGCGTATGCTGCGCGCGTTCCACCGCGCGGCGCTTCTTGTCGCCAGTGATCACCAGATGCTTGGCCACCGCCCCGTTCAGCACCCGTGCCGACAGCGTCACGCGCGGCTCCTCTTCCCCGTCGACGCGCATCGGCACAAGGATCGGCGCGCGCCGCTCAAGCGCCGCCTCCAGATTGTCGGCCCCGGGAAAGAGCGACGCGGTATGCATGTCCTCGCCCATCCCCAACAGGCAGACATCAATCGGCAACGCGGGCGAGATATTGGCCTCCAGTTCCGCCAGCACCTCTTCGGGGTCTTGCGCCTTGGCATAAAGCGGCAGGTAACGCGCCGCCGCCGCACGCCCGGTCAGCAGCCGCTCGCGGATCAGCCGTGTGTTGGAGCGCACATGCACCTCGGGCCGCCAGCGCTCGTCGCTCAAGAGCACATCCACCCGGTCCCAATCGAGCCCGGTCTCACACAGCGCATCGAAGACCGGGCCCGGCGTCGTGCCGCCGGGCACCACGAAAAGCACGCGCTCCTCATTGGCAAGCGCGGTGCGCAGGGCGCTTGCCAGTTCATCGGCAAGGCCAATGGCCAGCATTTCGGCATCCGGATAATCGATGATGTTCATGGTCGTATCTCCCGCCAGCGCCGCCCGTCGCGATGCATCAGCATGAGCGCGTCATCCGGCCCCGAAGAGCCGCTCGCATAGGGCAATGGCGCATCTGATTGCTCGTCCCACTCGGCGATGACCGGATCGGTCCAGGCCCAGGCCGCCTCGACCTCGTCACCGCGCATGAAGAGCGTCTGATTGCCCCGGATCACATCCATGATCAGCCGCTCATAGGCATCCGGGAAATCCGCCTCCTCGGGTCCCAATGCTTCTGCAAAGGTCATATCGAGCGGCACGTCGATCAAACGCATGCCGCCCGGCCCCGGTTCCTTGATCGTGACACCCAGTTCGATCCCCTCATTGGGCTGCAACCGGATCGTCAGGATGTTGTGATGCCGCCCAGCATCGGCGCCGAAGATCGAATGCGGCGCGTCCTTGAACATCACCGCGATCTCGCTCGCGCGCTCCTTGAGGCGCTTTCCGGTGCGCAGGTAAAACGGCGTGCCCGCCCAGCGCCAGTTGCTGATATGCACCTTCAGCGCCACGAAACTCTCGGTCAGGCTGTCGGCATTGCCGATCTGCGCGCGGTAACCCGGTTGCGCGTCATCGCCCTCATATTGGCCCCGCACGACGCTCTCCGGCTCCACCGGGTCGAGCGCGCGAATGACCTTGAGCTTTTCGTCGCGCACGGCATCGGGCTCAAACTTGGCGGGCGGCTCCATCGCGATGAGACACAACAGCTGCATCATGTGATTTTGCACCATGTCGCGCATCGCGCCCGAACTGTCATAGTAATCGCCGCGCCCGCCGACGCCCACGCTCTCGGCCACGGTGATCTGGATATGATCCACATACTGACTGTTCCACAGCGGCTCAAAGAGGACATTGCCAAACCGGATCGCCATCAGGTTCTGCACGGTTTCCTTGCCGAGATAATGGTCGATCCGGTAAATCTGCCCCTCATGAAAATGCCGCGCCAGCGTCCGGTTGAGGGCGCGGGCGGTCTCCAGGTCGCGGCCAAAGGGTTTTTCCACCACGATGCGGCTCTCGTCATCGGCCATGCCGTGCTTGTGCAACCGCTTGGCCAGATCGCCGAAGAGCGACGGGCCGACCGAGAAATAGAACGCGCGGATGCGATCGGCGCGCATCTTGGCCGCCAGATCGGCCCAGCCCTGCGTGCCCTTGGCATCAAGGGTCACGTAATCCAGCATCTTGAGAAACCCCGCGAGATCGGTCTTGCGGCCCGCCTCCTCGCCACCGAATTCAAGGATCGCCTCGCGCACCATCTCGCGATACGCCTTTGCATCCATCTCGCTGCGCGCGGCCCCGATCAGGCGCACATCGCCCTCGATCTGACCGGCGACATAGCGGCGAAAGAGCGCCGGCAATATCTTGCGCCGCGCCAGATCGCCCGTACCGCCGAACACCACCAGATCGAACGGATCGACCGGGATCACCCGAGACGCCATGCCTGTCTCCTCAGATTGCCGCGCGCCCATCTCTTGGGCGGTGCGCGTATCGGCACGACTGTAACATGTCGCTGCGGCTTCACAATGGCGTCAGCGCCCTTCCCTTGCCAGATCGTGAGAGATAGCTCACACATATCCGGAAAGGAGCGATCCAACGCATGAAAGACAGCCTCAATATCCCCGCCAATCAAGGCAAGTTTCAGGATGCCGCACGCACCGCTGATGGTCAGCCGCGCGCTACTGTGCCGCTCAGCCATCCTGAAACGCTGTGGTTCAACACCGGGACCTTGTGCAACATCGAATGCCGGAATTGCTATATCCTGTCCTCACCGACGAATGACGCGCTCGTCTACATCACCGAATCGGAGGTGCGCGATTATCTCGACCAGATCCGCGCGCGCGACTGGCCGGTGACAGAGGTCGGCTTCACCGGCGGCGAGCCGTTCATGAACCCGCAGATGATCGGCATGGCACGGGCGGCTCTGGAAGCGGGCTATGAGGTGCTGATCCTCACCAACGCGATGCGCCCGATGATGCGCAAGACGATGCGCGCGGGCCTGCTCGATCTGGCGCAGACATGGCGCGACAGGCTGACCCTGCGCATCTCGGTCGATCACTGGTCCGAGGCCTGCCATGACGAGGAACGCGGGCCGGGCACCTTTGCCCGGACCATCGACGGGATGTGCTGGCTGCGCGACAACGGCATCCGCATGACCGTGGCCGGCCGCACCGTCTGGGGCGAGACCGAGACAGAATCGCGTGCGGGCTATGCCCGGCTCTATGCCGAACACGGGTTCGAGATCGACGCCCATGATCCCGCCGCGACCGTGCTCTTTCCCGAGATGGACGAGAGCGCCGAGGTCCCCGAGATCACCACCGCCTGCTGGGATATCCTGGGCAAGTCACCGCGCGACGTGATGTGCGCCTCCTCGCGCATGGTCGTGAAACGTAAGGGGGCCGAGAAACCGGCGGTGCTGGCCTGCACGCTGCTGCCCTATGCGCCGGAATTCGAGATGGGCGAGAGCCTCGAAGAGGCCGAGCGCGATGTCGCCCTCAACCACCCGCATTGCGCCAAGTTCTGCGTCCTCGGCGGGGCCAGCTGCTCGGGCTAACCCGGCCCAACCAACGCACAAGGCGTTTGCAAACACCTTGCCACGCGCTTTGCAAAGCGCGTGTCGCACCACACCCCCACGGCTCGCACCACAAGGCGTTTCCAAACGCCTTGGACGCGCTTTGCAAAGCGCGTCCCGCCCGGCTCAGGTCTCGCCCAGAAAGCGCAGCACTTCCGCCCCGGTCTGCCGGGGATGGGTCATCGGCCCCATATGCCCGGCCCCGGCGATCACCGCGCGCCCGGCCTGCGGCAGGCGCGCCGCCAGCCCTTCGTTGATCGCCGTGATGATCGCAGGCGACGCGCTGCCCTCCAACAGTAGCACCGGTGCTGCGACCCGGGCCAGCGCCCCGCTGGCCAGCATACCGCCCGCATCCTCGTAGAGCGCCGGGCCCGCCGCCTCGATCAGCGGCATCTGCGCCGCCAGCCCCGCGCGCACCGCGCCAGGCAGATCGTCCCAGGCGCGCCCGTCGCCCCAGACCCGCAGAAAGGCTTGCGCCGCCGCCGCCATGTCCCCCGCGGCGATCCCCTTGTCATAGCCCGACATCTCGAGCGCGTGGCGCGCCCGCATCTGCGGATGATCGGCCAGCGCCACGGCAAAGAACACCGGCTCGTAGAGGATCAGGGACCGCACCAGCCCGGGATGCTCGACCGCCAGCCGCAGCGCCACCGTCGCGCCAAAGGAATGACCGATGATATCGGTGGGCCCGGTCAGGAACTCCGCCGCGATCGCGGTGCTCAGCGCCTGTATCTCCTGCGCGCCATCCCACGGCGCGCTCTGCCCGTGTCCCGGCAGATCGGGCGCGGTCAGATGCAGCACCCCGCCGAGGCCGCGCATGATCCCGCTCCAGCTGCCCGAATGCGACAGCGAGCAATGCAGCCCCAGCGCCGCGCGCCGTCCGCGTCCGAATTCGGTCCAGTAGGTCGGATGGCCCGCGCGGCTCGCCTTCGGCATGACCTCAGAGCTTGCCCGCCAGATGCAGGTCGAGATCCTCCAGCCGGTCCTGCCCCCAGAACGACTGACCGCTATCGACCACGTAGAACGGCGCGCCGAACACGCCCGCATTCACCGCCTCTTCGAGATTGGTGGCATAGGTCTCGGCCCCGCTCAGCAGGCCCGTATCCGCGAGCGCCGGATCGAACCCCGCCTGTTGCAGGCACTCGCGCACCACCGCATCCTCTGCGATATCTCGCTCCTCGGCCCAGCAGGCGCGCAGCACCGATTGCACCAGCGCGCCGACATCGCCGCCGCCCGCGTTCTGCGCGGCGATGATCGCATAGGATGACGGTGCCGGGTTGGTTGGCCAATGTGCCGGTTTGAGATTGAGCGGCAGGCCGCGTTTTCTGGCCTGTCGCGGCAACTCCTGCGCGCGATAGGCATTGCGCGACGGGTGGCGCTCGGCGGGGGCCGTGCCGCCGGTACGCGCAAACAGCGCCATGATGTCGAGCGGCTTGTAGGTCACGCTGGCACCGTGCCGGGCCGCGATTTCTTCCAGCCCCGCGCCCGCCAGATAGGCAAAGGGCGACAAGGTCGAGAAATAATAATCTATATGGGCCATTTCACCGTGCTCCCCGTTCGCATCGCTTTGCGTGACGTTAGGCGCATGCTAAGCGGTGTGCAACATCACGAATCTGTCACATGGATCATTCCGGGGACCACATCATGCCTTCCACACCGCAACCCAAGCTGATTTCCGGCAATGCCAACATGCCACTCGCCAAGGCCATCGCGCGGCGCATGTCGATGCATCGGGGGGTCGATGTCGGGCTCTGCGATGCGCGGATCGAACGGTTCAACGATCAGGAAATCTTTGTCGAGGTCTACGAGAACGTGCGCGGCGAGGACATGTTCATCATCCAGCCGACCTCGAACCCGGCCAATGACAACCTGATGGAACTGCTGATCATGGCCGACGCGCTGCGCCGCTCCTCGGCCAAGCGCATCACCGCCGTGATCCCCTATTTCGGCTATGCCCGGCAGGATCGCCGCTCCAAGGCGCGCACCCCGATTTCAGCCAAGCTTGTCGCCAACATGATCGTAGAGGCGGGGATCGAGCGGGTGCTGACCATGGACCTGCACGCCGCCCAAATCCAGGGCTTCTTCGATATCCCGGTGGACAACCTCTATGCCTCGCCGATCTTCGCGCTCGACATCATGACCCAGTTCAAGGGCACGATGGATGATGTGATGATCGTCTCGCCCGATGTGGGTGGCGTGGCGCGGGCGCGCGAGTTGGCCAAGCGGATCGAGGCACCGCTCTCGATCGTCGACAAGCGTCGCGAAAAGGCCGGTGAAGTGGCGGACATGACGGTGATCGGCGACGTGACCGACAAGATCTGCATCATCGTCGACGACATGTGCGACACCGCCGGCACCATGTGCAAGGCGGCGCAACTCTTGATCGACAGCGGCGCACGCGAGGTGCATGCCTATACCACACATGGCGTCATGTCCGGCCCGGCGGTGGAGCGGATCACCAATTCGGTGATGAAATCCATGGTCATCACTGACACGATCCAGCCCACCGAGGCGGTCAAGGCCACGCCCAATATCCGCATCATCCCGACCGCCCCGGTCTTTGCGCAGGCGATCCTCAATATCTGGAACGGCACCTCGGTCTCGTCACTGTTCGAGACCCCGACGCTGGAGCCCGTCTATGAGGGCCAATTCGCGGGCTGAAGACGGGGGCTTGGGCCGTCGCGCATCGCCGTAGAGGGCTAAGGCTCGCGCAGCGCTTCCTGGCTTTTGTAAAGCGGCTTGAGCAGGTATTGCAGCACCGTCTTCTCGCCGGTGTGCAACTCCACATCCGCCTGCATGCCGGGGCGGATCTCGATTCCCGCCTGCCGCGCGGTCAGCGCCCCCATGTCCACCATCAGCGTCACCTTGTAATGCGGGTTGCCGTCGGGGTCGCGGGCGCGCTCGTCCTTGAACGTATCGGCGGAAATGAAATCCACCCGGCCCTTGAGGGTGCCGTAGATCGTGTAGTCATAGGCCGTCAGCTTGATCGTCGCCTCCTGCCCGCGCCGGATATTGGCGATGTCGCGCGGCTCGACCCGCGCCTCGACATGCAGCGCCTCATCCAGCGGGATGATCTCGAGGATCTCCTCGCCGGGGCGCACCACGCCGCCAATGGTGGTCACGCTGAGATTGTTGACCACCCCGCGCATCGGGCTGCGCAGCACGGTGCGGTTCAGCTGATCCTGCCTGGCCTTGAGGGTCTGGCGCAGCGTCGCCAGTTCCTTAAGCACCTCGGAATAGGCCTCGGCGCGTTCCAGTTCGGCCTGCGTGACGATCTCGTCATAGCGCTTTTCGGCATCGGCATGGGCCTTGCGCGCGCGCGTGACCTCGATCAGCGCGACGATCTTCTGCGCCAGCAGGTTCTCCAGCAGGCGCTTTTCCTCAGCGGCCTGCGCCATCACCCGCGCCGCCCCCTCGCTGCGCTTGACGTAATCCTCCTGCCGCGCCCGCAGCAGCGCCCGCTCCGACGCGACCATCTCGGGCGCGCGCCCGGCCAGCGCCTCGGGCACCTCGAAATCGAATTGCCCGGCCAGTTCCGCCTCCAGCCGCAATTGCCGCACCTCCAGCGCCGCGATCTGGTCGCGCATATCGGCGACCTCGCTCTGGAACCGGGTGTCGTGCAACCGCGCCAGCACATCGCCGCGCTCGACCACGTCACCCTCCTGCACCTGCAACTCCGCAAGGATACCGCCTTCGAGGTTCTGGATGATCTGCGGGCGCGAATTGGAAATGAACTCTCCCGGCGCGCGCACGATCTCGTCGATCCAGGCCAGCGACGCCCACAGGACAAAGGCCCAGACCGTCAGCGCACAAAGCCAGATCATCAGGCTCGGCCCGCCCATCCGCGCATTGAGATCGGCGATCACATGGGCCGCGCTGCGATCGGTGGTGTCGCTCATCTCATGCCCCTCCCGTCGTGGCACCGACCTGCGCCAGATGCGCCAGCACCTGATCGCGCGGGCCATCGACGGCCATCCGCCCGGCCTGCAGGATCAGTGTGCGGTCGGTCAGGCTCAGGATCGGCATGCGGTGCGTGGCGATCACCGCCGTGCGCCCCGATAGCCATGTCTCCAACCGGCTGACCAGCGTGCGTTCCAGCGTCTGATCCAGCGCCGCCGTCGGCTCGTCCAGCAGGCAGATGGCCGGGTCCTGCAACCACAGCCGCGCCCAGCCGATGCTCTGCCGCTGGCCCTGGCTCAACCCCTGCCCGCCATCCAGAATTTCAAGGTCGAGGCCCTTGGGATGGCCCTTCACGAACGGCCCCAACCCGGCGAAATCCAGCGCCTGCATCAGCCGCGCGTCGTCACGCTCCAGCAGCGTCAGGTTCAGGTTCTCGCGCAGGCTGCCGGTGAACAGCCGCACATCCTGCCCCAGATAGCCGACCAGCCGCCGCAGGTCGCGCGGCGCGATCTGCCCCATATCGGTGCCGTCCAGCATCACCCGGCCAGAGGACGGCGCATAAAGCCCGGCCAACAGCTTGAGAAAGGTCGACTTGCCCGACCCGTTGGTGCCCAGCACCGCGATCCTCTGCCCCGGCTGAATGGCCAGCGCGGGGATATCCAGCACCGGCGCGGCCTCGGCGTCATAAGTGAATTTCACCTCGCGCAGCTCATAGCCCCCGCTCAGCCGCTCGCGCCGCAGATAGCTGCGTCCGGGTGCTGCGTCCTGCTCGGCATGGGCGATCGAATCGAGCCCCTCCAGCGCCGATTTGACGTTGCTCCAGCGCGACAGCGTGCCCGAAAGTTGTGTCAGCGGGGCCAGCGTGCGGCTGGTGAGAATACCCACCGCGATGATCGACCCGACCGTGAACTCCCCGGCAAAGACCAGATAGGTGCCCATGATCACCGCCGCGATATAGGTCGCCTGCTGCACGCCCTGCGCCCAGAAGGTCAGCACCGATCCCAGCCGCCGCTGCTCGCTCGATTTCAGCGCCTGCAGCGCGGTCAGATCGCCCCAGATACGGCGAAACCGGTCCTCGGCGCGCTGCGTCTTGAGCGTATCAAGCTCGAAGATCGCCTCGTGCAAGAGCCGCGCGCCGCGCGCGCCCGCGCCCTGCATCTCTTGCGTCAGCCGCATCATCCGGCGCTGCACCAGCAATCCGGGGATCACCATCACGATCCCCCCGGCGATCAGCACCCAGACCACATTGCCCGCAATCGAGGCGACCAGCGCCAGAAACACCACGACAAAGGGCAGGTCGGTCAGCGTGCCGATGGTCGACGCGGTGAAGAACTCGCGCACCGACCCAAATTCCCGCATTGCCGAGAAAATCTGCGACGGGCTGCGCCCCGCCAGTTCCGAGCGCATGCCCAGCACCCGGTCCATCAGCAGGCGCTGCACATTGAGCTCGATCTGCCGCCCCGCGCCATCCATCAACTGCGCCCGCGCGATCTTGAGCCCCGCCTCCAGCAACAGCGCCAGCCCCGCCCCCGCCGCCAGCACCCACAGCGTCGCCTCCGACTGATGCGGAATCACCCGGTCATAGACCTGCAACGCAAAGAGCGCGACCGCCACCGCCAGCAGGTTCGCCACGAACGACCCAACGGCGACCTCGGCGATATGCCGTTGGAAATTCCTGAACTGTCCCCAGAACCAATGCGCCTCGGTTGCCGGAAGGTCATGCGCCCGGCTGAGGCTTTGGGCGGGCATCTCGGCGCGTATCAGCGTGCCGCTGAAATAGGGCGTGAACTCGGCCAGCGGCACCTCGGCGCGCTGATCGGCACAGCTTGTGTCATGCAGAATGAGGGTCCCGCCCTCCTGCGTCAGAACCAGCACCAGCTTGCCCCGCGCCATCTGCGCGATGGCGGGCCAGCATGCCGGGTCGGGTGCGCGCACCTCCTCGACCCGCGCGCTCAGCCCGGCGGCGCGCAACCCCTGCGCCAGCGCAGCAGGGCGCGGCGGCTCACCCTCGGCGCGGTCGGCGTCACCCGCTACCATCGCCTCGAGGATGTCGCGCTCGACCGCGTCAAACCCCAGCGCCGCGGCATAGGCCGCGCCCAGCCGCGCGCGCGCCTCGGCGCGCGGTCCGAACCGCGCGGAGGGGGCCTGCGGCGCGGCTTGGGCGGTCTTGACGGTCAGGGCAACGGGGGCTTGGTTCAAATCCGGCTCCCCTCGGCCAGCACGCCCAGATGATCGGCCAGTTCCAGCCGCGTGCGCGCCAGATCGTATTTCAGCGCCAGCGCCCGCACCTGCCGTACGGCAAAGGTCTCGTAGACGCCGACCACATCCATAACCTGCCGCTGCCCGGCATCGTATTGCCGCTGAAACAGGTCGAGATTGGCTTGGGCCGCGTCGCGCAGCGTGCTTGCCTCGCCGACCTGCCGCGCCAGCGCATCCAGCCGCGCCTCCAGCCGCTGCACCACCCGGTCGCTGTCCTCGCGCGCCTGGCTCAGCCGTCGCGCGGCGGCTTCTTTCTCGGCCTCCACGGCCTTGAGTTCGGCACCGGTGCCCAGCCCCAGCAACTGGTCTGAGCGGATGTTGACCCCCAGATCACCACCATCGCCCAGCGTTCCGCCCGCCGTGACATTGGGCAGCAGCCCGCCGCGCGCCACCATCGCGCCCGCGATGTCGCGCATGCTCTCGGCCTCGGCCCGCAGCACGTCGAGCGCGGGCACAACCCCCGCGCTCACCGGCACTTCGCTCAGCCCCGCAACCCCGCTCAGCGGGCGCGCGGCCATGGCGTTCAATTCTGCCAGCGCCGTGCGCTCGGCCTCGGATTGCTGCGCGATCACCTCACGGATTTCCGCCAACCGGCTGCGCAGCACGTTGAGGTCCGACATATCTGAAACACCGCCCTTGACGCGCTCCGACATGATCCACTCGAAATGTTCCAAATCGCTCAGCGTGCCCGCCTCCAGGCTGCGCCGCTCGCGCGCCTGTGCGGCATCGAGATAGAGCGTAAGCCCGGTCAGAACCCGGTCATTCACATCCTCGGCCAGCGTCACGGCGGCGACCTCGACATCGGCGGCGGCCATCGCGCGCTCGGCCTTCTTGCGGCCATTGTCGAACAGCACCTGCTCGACGATCAGTTGCGAGACGATGTCGCTCAGACTGCTCAGGCTGATATTTGGGCCGATCTTCGGCAGCCAGTTCTTCGACGCCGCCTCGGCCCGCAGCCGCGCCGCCAGAAGGTCCGACTCGGCGCTGCGGCTATAGGCGGCCAGCACTGCCTGCGCCACCTGATCGAAACTGCCCCCCTCGGGCAGCACCGACCGGCGCGCCTGCAACTCTCCGATGATCTTCGAATGCGCCTCGGCCTTGCTGCGCGCCACAGTGTCGGGCCGCGCGGTGTCGGGGCCCGCACCAAGGCGTGACACCTCGCCGCCCCCGGCACCGCCCAGACAGCCCGCCAGCATCAGGCTCATGCCGCCCGCCAGAAACGCCCTTGCCGCGTGTCCCATTATCCTGCCCCTCGACCTTTTTGCGGTCTTGTGATTGGGGGCGCGCGCCATCTCGTACCCGCGCCCCGGTCTTTCCGGCTCAGGTGATGGTGTTGATGTCTTCGTCCACCACGACCGTCGCGTCGTTCCCCAGCGTGTAGACGTCAAAGGTCTGACCGTCGATCTGGGTCTGCCCCGCCGCCTGCGCGCCGGTGATCGTCACCTGATCGTCGGCCCCGCCCTGCACGACCACCTGATCGCTGTTGCCCGACAGGCCGCGCAGCTGCGCCTCGGTCAGGGTCAGGTCCGCCTGATCGCCGAACCGCAGGTCGATGGTCTCGATGTTGAAGCCCGCAAGGTTGGGGTTGGTCACATCGACCACCTGCGTGTTGGTCTCATCAAGAACCACATAGGTGCTCGACGCGTTGCCACCGGGATCGGTCCCACTGACCACCAGTTGCGAGCCGTCGGGCACCGAGGCAGGCCGCCCCGCCCCATCAAGAAAGAAGTAATCCGTCTCGCCGGTAAAGCTGTTCTCCTGCACACCGAGGTCCAGTTCGCGCACATTGCCACCGGCATCGACCTGATGAATGGCGATCTCGTCCTCGCTGGTCTCCACCGTTGCGTTTCGATAACCGTCGCCCTGCCGGAAATAGCCGACGATCCCGGGGGTATCGGGGGCGACGGTGTCGATGGCAAAGCTCTCGGTGATCCGGTCGGTATTGCCAGCCCAGTCGGTGGCGATGACGACCATGTCGACCGTGCCTTCCTGCGCGGGCACATCGCGCCCCGGCACCTCGACCGACCACACGCCGTTCGGGGCCACCACGGCATCATAACTGCGGCCAAAGACCTCGACCTGCACCGACGATCCCGCCTCGACCTGACCGGTCAGGGTAACGCCCGCACCGGCCTCGGCGATGTTGACCACGTTATCGGCGGTCACCGGTCCGGCATGATCCAGTGCGTTGACAAAGGTATCGACCCGCACGGTGTCCTCGATAAAGGCGGTATTGCCCGCCGGATCGGTCACATCCACGCGAATATCGGCATCCCGCTCGCCGGGCGCGATCTCGTTCGGGCCAAAGCTTGCGGTCCAGTTGCCATTGCCATCGACATCCGCCTCGTGGCGCACCCCGTCGATGGTGACAAAGACCTGACTGCCAGCCTCGATCGTGCCTGTCACCACGAACCCGCCGGTGGCCACGTCATTGTTGATGACGTCGCGCCCATCGGCCCCGATGGCAAGGTTGAGATCCTCCAGCGACAGATTGTCCACCTGCGTGTCGACCTGCACGGTGCCCGCAACCTGCGTCTCGTTGCCAGCGGCATCGACGGTGCGCGCGGTCACATCGGCCTCATGCACCCCGCGCGTGATCTCGCCGGAATTATAGCGGCTGCGCCACTGCCCGGTCTGATCGGCGCGCACGCTATGCTCCACCCCGTCAAGGCTGACGATCACCGTCGCCCCGGGATCGGCCTGCCCGGTGACCAGAACACCGGCATCCGCCTCGGCGGCGTTGATCACCCCGTCACCGCCAATCGCGGCGGCGTTCAGCGTCAGATGCCCGGCCTCGGTATCCACCGCCACGGCCTGCCGCAATTCAGAGATGTTGCCCGCCGCATCGGTCGCTGTCGCCACCACATCGGCACTGTAGGTGCCGCCCGGCACCTGCGCGCCGCTGAAGGTCGCGGTCCAGCTGCCATCCGCCGCCACCACGGCATTGACCGTGCTGCCCGCGAACTCCACCACGACGGAGGAGCCCGGCTCGACCTGCCCGGTCATGCCAAAGCCACCGCCCTGCTCGGCGGCGTTGATCACGCCATCCGCGCCACCGGGATTGCCCTGCATGTCGAAGTCACTCACCTCGGTGTCGATCCGCACGGTTGCACTGGTCTGGCTGGCATTGCCCGCGGCATCCACCGTGCTGGCACTCACCGTGGCGTCATATTCACCGCCCGGCAGGCTGCCCGCCTCATAGACCGCGCGCCAGGTGCCATCGGCCCCGGTCACGACCTCGCGGCTGACGCCATCGACGGTCACGATCACCGTCGCCCCGGCTGTCGAGGTGCCGGTGATTTCCACACCGCCCGCCGCCTCGTCGAAATTGACCACACCGTCGCCACCCACGGCCCCGGCATTGATCGAAATCGGATGCGGCACGGTGTCGATCTCCACAACATCCGTCACCACGGTGGTGTTGCCGAACCCGTCGGTCGCGGTGATCGTCACCTGCGCTTCGCGCTCGCCGCCGGGCAGATCGGCGGGATCGAACAGCACCTGCCACGCCCCGGCATCATCGACCACGGTCTGCGCCTCGACACCATCGACCACCACCAAGATCCCGGCCCCGGGCTCGCCCGTGCCGCTGATCTCGACGCCATCCTCGTGATCGACAAGGTTCACCACATGGCCCACCGCCTGCGTGCCCTCTTCGACCGCGATATCGGGCGGCGTCAGATCGATCACCACATCCGGCCCGGCCAGCGTGGTCTCGGTCCCGTCAGGCTCGGTCACCACGACAACGACCGGATGTGTGCCATCACCGGGGAACGTGTCATCCTCGAACGTCACCTCCCAGTCGCCCTGATCGTCGGCCTCGGTGGCGATCTCCTCGTCCCCGATGGTGACCACGACCTCAGACCCCGGCTCGGCCCGTCCGGTGATCGAGATCGACGGATCGTCGACATCATCCCCGGCCACCGTGACCACACCGTCCTCGTTGACCACCGGCTCGATCCGCGCGCGACCACCACTGCCGCCGCTGTCGCCACCACCAACGGCCGCTGCCGCGGCCAGACCCGCCGCACCGGCACCGCCGACCCCCAAAAGCCCGCCACCGGCCAGCAGACCGGCACCCAGCATCGACACTTCCTCGTCGGCGGCGGCCGCAACCACCTCGTTGCCACCAAGGAAGATGAGATCGTCATCCGGGCTCCACTTGCCCCACTGCTCGGTCGGGCCGTATTGCGCATAGACCGCGCCATCCGCCCCGTCGATCAGCGTCACCTCGTTGAGATACCCGTCCGCCGAGATGAACAGACGGCTCTGCGCGCCGCCCTCCTCCGCGAAATACCCGTCGAGCACCACCACCCGGCCATCCGCCAGGTTGATGATCAGGTTCGACCCGTCGCGCGCATAGCCCGCGATTTCCGTCTGCCTTAAATTTAGAGAAATTTCCTGTCCGTGCGTTGCCGGTATGACTGTGACACCATCCCCAACTGACACCGAACCACGCTGTGAAATACCCGCATCTGTGCGGGTGACAAAATCAATCACCTTCATGACACCACCACTCTGACCTCAGACTACAGACGCTTGTTTTTTATGCGCCCTTTTTATGTGGCCACAATTTAGCCTTTTTTCGGTGCCATCGCTAGATGTTTTTCAAATGCAACCCACAAATTATGCGTTTTTCCAATATATCTTGATGTTCAGGCCTATATTCGGCCTACCCCGCCACACGCCTGAGTCGATTATGCAACAGGCAGCACAATTATCACCCGCCTCGCCGGGCAAATTTCCCCGGACAAGGACTTGACGGGGCCGCACAGGATCAACAAGGTCATACAGTTTTCAAACCGCACCACTGACCAAGGACATCGATGTGAGCACGCAACTCTCCGATACCGTAGCACTCCTGCGCGATCTCATCGCCTTTCCGACGATCTCCGAGGTCAGCAACCTCGACATGATCGCCTATCTCGCCCACCGGCTTGAATCGCACGGCGCGCGCGTCGACATCTTCCATGACGAGATCGGCCACAAGGCCAATCTCTTCGCCACCATCGGCCCCGATGACGTGGATGGCGGCATCGTGCTCTCAGGCCATTCCGACGTGGTGCCGGTGGCCGAACAGGACTGGGCCAGCGACCCGTTCGAGCTGATCGAACATGACGGCCATCTCTACGGGCGCGGCACCTGCGACATGAAGGGCTTTATCGCCGCCGCCTGCGCAATGGCCCCGATCTTTGCCGAAAAGGTCCGCGACCGCCCCGTTCATTTCGCCTTCACCTATGACGAAGAGGTCGGCTGCTTTGGCGCACAGGCGCTGGTCGACAGCCTGAAAAAGCGCGGTATCCGACCCGGCGTCGCGATCATCGGCGAACCCACCTCGATGCGCATCATCGAGGGCCACAAGGGCTGCTACGAATACACCACCCATTTCTGCGGCCTCGCCGGTCACGGCTCGCATCCCGCGCGCGGCGTCAACGCGGTCGAATACGCGGTGCGCTACGTCAACCGACTGCTGGAACTCAAGGAATCACTGCGCTTCCGCGCGCCCGCCGACAGCCGCTTCGAGCCGCCCTGGACCACGATCAACACCGGCTCGATCAGGGGCGGCGTGGCGCATAACGTGATCGCCTCGAACGCCACCATCGAATGGGAAATGCGCCCCGTCACCCTTGCCGATGCGGAATTCGTCAAGGAGGACATGCGCCGCTATTGCGAAGAGGTGCTGCTGCCGCGCATGTGCGGCGTCCACCCCGAGGCCAGCATCACCACCGAGGTGATCGGCGAGGTCGACGGGCTGGAACCCGCAGAGATCAACGAGGCCAAGGACATCATGATGGAACTCACCGGCCGCAACGGCGCGGAACTCGTGCCGTTCGGCACCGAGGCGGGGATATTCCAGCAATACGGCATGTCGGCGGTGGTCTGCGGCCCCGGCTCCATCGACCAGGCGCACAAGCCCGACGAATACGTCGCTCTCGACCAGTTGCAGCAATGCCTCGACATGCTCGGACGCCTCGGCGACAAGCTCGCGGCCTGACGCGATTCCGTTAGGGAATTCGGTCGATCCAAGTCATACTTCACCCCATCCGCTCAGCCACCGCAGCGTGGCGGGCGTCGCATATGGGGGGACGGTATGACACTCAAGGTTATCGGCTCGGGTTTCGGGCGCACCGGCACCATGTCCACCAAACTGGCTCTGGAAGAGTTAGGCTTCGGCCCCTGTCATCACATGCTGGAGGTCATGCAACGCCCCGACCAGCCGGCGCATTGGGCCGCTATCGCCGCCGGTCGCCCGATTGACTGGCGCAACGTCTTCGATGGCTTCAACGCTCAGGTCGACTGGCCCGGCGCTGCCGTCTGGCAGCAGACGATGCACGCCTTCCCGGAGGCCAAGGTGATCCATACTGAACGCCCCGAAGAGGATTGGTGGCGCAGCTTCAGCACCACCATCAGCAAGTTTTTCACCAATGCCCCCGGCATGGACCTGCCGCCGCATATTCAGGACATCTTCCGCACCATGTCGGGATGGTTCCTGAAGGACACCTTCGAAGACCATACCGACCGCGACTGCGCCATCGCCGCCTATCGCAGGAACAACGCCGCCGTTCGCGAACAGGTTCCCGCTGACCGCCTGCTAGTCTTTCGGGTGACTGACGGATGGGAGCCGCTTTGCGATTTTCTCGACGTGCCGGTGCCAGACACGCCGTTTCCGCGCAGCAATCCGCGTGACGAGTTCTGGGCGCATTTCGGCGGCGAGCCTGCCTGAACGCCTGACGCCTCAGACCCGCCGGAAGGTCAGGTAATGCGGCACCCGGCCCTCGCGCAGGGCCTTTTGCTCGTATCGCGTCGATATCCAGTCATCCCACGGCTCCCGCCAGTCGGCAGGCCGCTCCGCCAGCCACTCGAACTCGTGGCGCGGCACCTCTTCCAATGTCTGGCGCACGTAATCCGGAATGTCCGTCGCGACCCGGAAAACGGCACCGGGCTTCAGGCATCTGGCAAGCGGAGTTAAATGCTGCTCGGTCACGAAGCGCCGCTTGTGATGGCGTTTCTTCGGCCATGGATCAGGATACAGCAGAAACGCCCGCGAGATGGACTGCTCCGGCAGCACGTCAAACATGTTGCGGACATCGCCGGGATAAACCGCGACATTCTGCGCGTCGGCATCGCGGATCTTGCCCAAGAGCATCGCCACGCCGTTGATATAGGGCTCACAGCCGATGATCCCCACGCCCGGATTCTCGACGGCCTGATGCACCATATGCTCGCCCCCGCCGAACCCGATTTCCAGCCAGACCTCCCGATCCCCGAAAAGCGCTTTCAGATCAATCGGTTTCCGCTCGGGGTTCACGTCCCAATCCACCGGTCCGGGCGACAGCTTGCCCAGGTCCTCGGCCAGATATTCCTCTTGCTTGGGGCGCAGGGCCTTGCCCTTGAACCGGCCGTGAAAATTGCGCCACGGCGCGCCGGTCGGGTGCTTGTCCTGGCTCATGCGGCTTCAACCGGCGCGTGACGATCACGCACCGGCCCCTTGATCAAACGGATTTTTTCAGCGCCTCGACCAGATCGGTGCGCTCCCAGCTGAACCCGCCATCATCGTCGGGCGCGCGCCCGAAATGACCATAGGCCGCCGTGCGCGCATAGATCGGACGGGTCAGCGACAGATGCTCGCGAATACCGCGCGGCGTCAGATCCATGTTCTGCGCAACCGCTTTCTCGATCTCCGCCTCATGCACCTGACCGGTGCCATGCGTATCGACATAGATCGACAGCGGCCGCGCCACGCCGATCGCATAGCTCAGTTGCAGCGTGCATTTCTGCGCCAGACCTGCCGCCACAATGTTCTTGGCCAGATACCGCGCCGCATAGGCCGCCGACCGGTCCACCTTGGTCGGGTCCTTGCCCGAGAACGCGCCGCCGCCATGCGGGGCCGCCCCGCCATAGGTATCCACGATGATCTTGCGCCCGGTCAGGCCCGCATCGCCGTCAGGCCCCCCGATCACGAAGGTGCCCGTGGGGTTCACATGCCATTCGGTATTGCCGGTGATCCACTCTTTCGGAAGCACGTCCGTGATATAGGGCTCGACGATCGCACGAATATCATCGCTGGTCTGCGCCTCGTCGGTATGCTGCGTCGACAGCACAAGCTGCGTCACCTCGACCGGCTTGCCATCCTCGTAACGCAGGGTCAGCTGCGACTTGGCATCAGGCCCGAGCGTCGGCTCGGTGCCGGATTTGCGGACCTCTGCCAGGCGCTTCAGGATCGCATGCGAGAACAGGATCGGCGCCGGCATGAGGGCATCGGTCTCATCGACGGCAAAACCGAACATGATGCCCTGATCGCCCGCACCATCGCGGTCCACGCCTTGCGCGATATGCGCCGACTGCGGATGCAGCATGTTGTGCAACTGCAAGGTATTCCAGTGAAATTCGTCCTGCTCGTACCCAATATCACGCACGCAGTCGCGCACGATCCCGTCGATCCGGCCCATGAAATCCGCAAGCCGGGACTTGTCCGACAGCCCCACCTCACCGCCGACGACCACGCAATTGGTGGTGGCAAAGGTCTCGCAGGCGACACGCGCGTTTTCTTCCTCGGCGAGAAACGCATCGAGGATCGCGTCGGAAATCCGGTCACAGACCTTATCCGGGTGCCCCTCCGAAACGGATTCGGAGGTGAAAAGGTAATTCTGTCTTGCCATGAAAGTGCTCCATTGTGTTTCACCGCCACGCCAGGAAGCCGTTGTGACGGTTGTGGCGTGTCGTTACGCCCCCCACCCCGTGGCGTCAATGCAGAACTGCACCGGTTGCCCGTGCCCTGTGTCGCAGCCGCGACAACCCCAGCAGAACCAGAAACACAAGGATCATCGGCGCATCGCCCAGCCGCGCGTATAGCGTCGGCGGCAAGGGCGGCGGCAGGGCCGCGTCGCGCCAGCCCGCCTCGCCCATCGGGATACGCGCCGTGACGCGCCCGGTGGCGTCGATCATCGCCGACACGCCGGTATTGGCGACCCGGATCATCGGCAGCCCCATCTCGGCGCTGCGCAGCCGCGCCTGCGCCAGATGCTGATAGGGGCCGGAAATCTTGCCGAACCACGCATCATTGGTAATGAGCAGCAGGAAATCCGCGCGCTCGGGGGCCGCCCGCAGATCGCGCGAAAATACACCCTCGTAACAGATCAGCGGCAGCGCCCGCCCCAATCCCCCGAGGTCGAGCACCTGCGCGCCCGGCCCGGCGGAATAGCCCTGCCCGGCATTCGAGGCGAGGCCGTGAATCCCCCACTGCGCCAGCAGATCGCCGAACGGCATGTATTCCCCGAAGGGCACAAGGTGATGCTTGTCATAGACCGCCGCGACCGTGCCGCCCGCCTCCACATAGGCCAGTGAATTATAGAGGCGCGGGCCGTCAAAGCGCTGAATACCAAGCACCACCGGCACGTCCCCCGCCGCGCCGGAAATGCTTTCCAATGTGCGCCCCGCGTGGTTCAGCAGCACCGGCGCCGCCGTCTCGGGCCATACGATCAGATCAGGCCGCGCCCCCTCGCCCGCCGCCGAGAACTGCAACTGCCGGTCATAAAATCCCTGAATCTTGTCGGGGTCCCATTTCTCGTGCTGTGGCGCATTGGGTTGCACAAGGCGCACCGTGGCGGCCTCGGGCCCGGCACCCGCATCGGGCGTGCGCCACGCCCCCAGCGGCCAAAGCGCCACCAGCGCAAGCAGCCCCAGCATCGACGGCACATGCCGCGCCGTCCCCGCCTGCCAGATCAGCGCCGAGGCAAGCAGCACCAGCGTCAGCAACCCCGGCGCACCCAGCCATGCCGCCCAGTGCAAAAACCCTGTGTCGATCAGCACATGCCCCGGCTGCGCCCACGGAAACCCGGTGAAAAGAAACCCCCGCGCCAGTTCGGCAAGGCCCATGCCGCCAATGAACCCGGGCAAACCACCGCCCATGGCCCGCCCTAAACCCAGGCCCAGCGCCCAGAACAGCGCCAGCCCCGCGCCCAGCGCCATCAGCGCAAAGGGCGCCATCCAGCCATGCCGCGCCACGTCCACCAGGAACGGCTCGACAATCCAGTTCAGCGCCATCAGGAAATAGCCGGTGCCGATCAGCCAGCCCAGCCAGGCCGCCTGCCGCCATCCCTCAGTCATCCGAAACAGACCGAACACCACGGCCAGCGCCAGCAGCGTCACCGGCCACGCCCCGACCGGGGCCTGCCCGAGCGCCGCCAGCGCCCCGATCAGCAACAACAGCGCAACGCGCCGCCCGCGCGGCATCAAGGGGATCTGCGCGGCCATTCCGGCCACGCGCCCCTGCTCAGCCATGCGCCGCCTCGACCAGCCGCACCCGCACCCGCTTGATCCGGCGCGGATCGGCCTCCATCACCTCGATCACCGGGCCCGCGGGATGCTCGATCACCTCACCGCGCACCGGCACCCGGCCCAGCAGCATGAAGACCAGCCCGCCGATGGTGTCGATCTCTTCCTCGTCCACCTCGTCCACATCGGTCAGCGATTGGCCAATCTCGGCCTCGAACTCCTCCAGCGGGGTCTTGGCGAGGGCGATGTAACAGCCGGGCTTTTCCTCGGTCCAGTATTGGCCCTCGTCGATATCATGCTCGTCCTCGATCTCGCCCACCACCTGCTCGATCAGGTCTTCGATGGTGACAAGCCCGTCCACCCCGCCATATTCGTCGATCACCAGCGCCATGTGCCGCCGCTCGGCCTGCATCTTCTGCAAAAGCACCCCGATCGGCATCGACGGCGGCACAAAAAGCAGCGGCCGCAGCATCTTCTTGAGCGAAAACGCGGTGCCACTGCCATTGAACCCGTGCTTGAGGGCGAAATCCTTGAGATGCACCATGCCGATGGGGGTATCGAGCGTGCCCTCATAGACCGGCAGCCGCGTCATGCCGCTGTCGCGGAACACATGCACCAGATCATCCTTGGTAATGTCAGACGGCACCGAGACGATCTCTGCCTTGGGGATGGCGACATCCTCGACCGCCATGTGACGCAGGTTGCCGATACCCGGCGCACCATTCACGTGCTCGGCGGCGTCCTGCGCCGTCTCGTCGATATCTTCGCCCGGGTTGAATATCCCGATCACGCGACGGAAAAACCCGCCCGTCTCCTCACTCTCGCTATGGCCATCCGGCTGCGCGCCCTGCGCTGCGCTAGAAGACCCGTCCGTACTCTCGCCCATCCGTCTCTTTTCCAAATCACAGGGGTCTTGGCCCCTCAATGTCTAATATGGGTCACCAACCCCCAGTTTGCCAAGTATGGCAACCTCTGTCGCCTCCATCAAAGTGGCATCTTGGTCACGGATGTGATCGTAACCCAACAAATGCAACACCGCATGCACGATCAGGTGTGTCACATGATCACCCAGCGGTTTGTCGCCTGCCTCGGCCTCGCACGCGCAGGTCTCATAGGCAATCGCGATATCACCCAGTTCCGGATCAGGCCCCGCCTCGGGCAGGTCCGGGCGCGCGCCGGGGCGGTCAGCGCCGCGCTCCTCGCTCGGCCAGCTCAACACATTTGTCGGCTGCGGCTTGTCGCGGAAATCACCGTTCAGGACGGCAATGCGCGCATCATCACAGCCCAGAACGCTGATCTCCCAGTCATCGGGCGCCAGCCCCAGATGCACCAACGTGGCCTGCGCCGCGCGCTCGGCCAGCCCCGCCAGCCCCACCGCCTGCCAGCGGTCGTCCTCGATCATCACCTCGGTCAGCATGTGTGCCTAACCTTCAGCCTCATAGGCTTCGATGATCGCCGCCACCAGCGGGTGCCGCACCACGTCCTTGGCGGTGAAATAGTTGAAGCTGATCTGCGGAATGGTCGTCAGCAGCCGCTCCGCATCCGCCAGCCCCGACGGCACACCGCGCGGCAGGTCGATCTGCGTGCGGTCGCCGGTGATGACCATGCGGCTGCCCTCGCCCAGACGGGTCAGGAACATCTTCATCTGCATCGAGGTGGCGTTCTGCGCCTCATCGAGCACAACAAACGCATTGGCCAGCGTCCGCCCCCGCATGAACGCCAAGGGCGCGATCTCGATGCGCTTTTCCTCGATCAGCTTGGCCAGTTGCTTGGCAGGCAGAAAATCATTCAGCGCGTCATAGAGCGGCTGCATATAGGGATCGACCTTGTCCTTCATGTCGCCGGGCAGATAGCCCAGCTTCTCGCCCGCCTCGACCGCCGGACGGCTCAGGATGATCCGGTCCACATGCCCCTCGATGAACATGTTTACCCCGACCGCCACCGCGAGATAGGTCTTGCCGGTGCCCGCAGGCCCGATGCCAAACGCCAGCTCATGCGCAAAAAGCGATCGCACATAGGCTTTCTGCGCGTCGGTGCGCGGCTCCACCAGCTTCTTGCGGGTCTTGATCTCGACGGTGCCGCCCTTGAACATCTCAAGCTGATCGCCGTCCAGACCGCCCGAATCGCCCTCGTCGTCGCCCATGCGCAATTCGCGGTCCACGTCGCCGCGCTCCACGCTCTTGCCGCTCTCAAGCCGTTCGTATAGCGCGGCCAGCACCTCTGCCGCCGCCTCGCGCGCATCCGTCTCGCCCACCACGACAAGCTGATTGCCCCGGCGCAGGATCTGGATTCCAAGGGATTTTTCTATATCTGCGAGGTTGCGGTCATATTCGCCGCAAAGCTCGATCAACAGACGGTTATCGGGAAATTCGACAAGGGTTTCGTGGCCTGCGGCCATGTCCGGGGCGGGGGGCGGTGCGCTATGGACCAAACATGTCTCCCACTACAAAAGGTCTGCGGGCAGAGTGCCAACATGCGACGCGGGGTGCAAGCGCCGACATGCGCCGCACCCCTGCACACAACAAAAAAATGCGGGCCGTCCCCGGCCCGCATCGAATATTGCCCTGATCGACGTCAGATCAGATCGGATCGCCGAACGTCCCGGTCGAACCCTGCTTGAAATCTCCGGTCGCCACCGTCGGCGGGGCCGACCCGGAACAGACCGGCTTGCCGAACTTGTCAAGCCGCTGCGACAGATACCCCTCGACGCCGTCGTCGATGATCCAGTGATCGCAGCCGTTGGGATCGACCCAGATACCGGCCCGCATCGTGCTCAGGTGATCATTGTCGAAAAAGTTGCGGTCTTCGGTCTTGTCCGGGCCCGCATCACAGGCCGCCAGAAGGCCGACCACCGGAAGGGCGAGTGCAATTTTAAGCGTGTTCATCATCAGTCCCCTCAGCGCCAGCACAGGATTTCGACACGGCGGTTCTGCGCCATGCCCTCGGCGGTATTGTTCGACGCTTTCGGCATCCGCTCGCCATAGCCGCGCACATCCGCGATCTGCGCCCCGGTGCTTGCCGCGACGGCGGCGACGGAATTGGCGCGACGCAGCGACAGGTCCATGTTGTATTCATCCGACGCGCGGCTGTCGGTATGGCCCACGATGGTGTAGGACACCGCTTGCGTATCGCGGAAGAACTGTGCCAACCGGTCCCGCGCCGAGGCGTGGATGCGCGCGCTGTCGGTGGCGAAATGCTGATCGGTGTTGACCACGCCGCACAGGTTTGCCTCGCGGCAGACCGGGATGCCCTGACGGCTGACATGCGGGCTCATATAGCCCTCGACACCGTCATCCATCACCCAATGCTCACAGCCATCGGGATCGACCCAGATGGTGGGAATGTATCGCTCGCCACTCACGATGCGATCACCGCTCTGGGCAAATGCTGCCCCTGCCGCCAGGCCCAGAGAAAGCACCGCGACCGCAGACCCCTTCACCAGACCGTGCAGCGTTTCCGAAGTCAATTTCGCCACGACCACTGTCCTTATATTACCCCTGTTGGTTCACCCGGTGCGCCAGGATAGCCAACTCAAATGCAATGAAAGTTTAGCAAGAAAGCTGTCAAAGTGAAGCGAATTCCACCAGATATTGTGGATTAAGCAGAAACAATCCCAAGTCAGCGCCGCATTTCCGCCGCATTTCATGCGGCTATGCGCGTATCAGATCGAGACGAGTCGCCCTGAAAGAGAGTTCGGCCCGCTCTCGATGATTTCCACCTGCGCCAGATCGCCCGGCTGAACGCGGTCATCCGTCACGTGCACCGCGTGCAGGTAATCCGACTTGCCGACCATCTGCCCGGCCATGCGCCCGGGCTTCTCGAAGAGCACGCCGACAGTGCGCCCGACCATCGCATCCTGTGCCGCGCGCTGTTGCCGGGTGATCAGCCCCTGAAGCCGTTGCAGCCGCTCGGATTTCACGTCCTCGGCCACCTGTGCGCGTTCCGCCGCCGGTGTGCCGGGGCGGGTGGAATACTTGAACGAGAACGCGTAGCCGTAACTCACCGCCTCGATCAGGTCCATCGTGGCCTGAAAATCCTCTTCGGTCTCTTCGGGGAAACCCACGATGAAATCGCCCGACATCAGAATATCGGGCCGCGCCGCGCGAATACGCTCAATCAGCCGCAGATAGCTTTCGGCGGTGTGGCTGCGGTTCATCCGCTTGAGGATCTTGTCACTGCCCGATTGCACCGGCAGATGCAGATAGGGCATCAGCTTTGCGCAGTCCCCATGCGCCGCGATCAGATCGTCATCCATGTCGTTGGGATGGCTGGTGGTAAAGCGGATACGCTCCAGCCCGTCGATGTCATTGAGCGCCCAGATCAGCCGCGCGAGGCTCCAGTCGCCGCCCTCTCCCGCGCCATGATAGGCATTGACGTTCTGCCCCAGCAGGGTGATCTCGCGCACGCCCCTCTCGACCAGATCGCGCGCCTCTTCCAGCACGCGCGCCGCCGGGCGGCTCACCTCGGCGCCGCGGGTATAGGGCACCACGCAAAAGGCGCAGAACTTGTCACAGCCCTCCTGCACGGTCAGGAACGCGGTCGGGCCGCGCTTTGCCTTGGGGCGCTGCCGCAGCGTGTCGAACTTGTCATCGAGCGGGAAATCGGTGTCGAGCGCCTTTTCGCCCCCGCGCACCCGCGCCTCCATCTGCGGCAGTCGGTGATAGCTCTGCGGGCCCACCACCAGATCGACCAGCGGCTGACGGCGCATGATTTCCTGCCCCTCGGCCTGCGCCACGCAGCCCGCCACGCCAATCTTGAGATCGGGCTTTTCGTCCTTCAGCGCGCGGAACCGTCCCAGTTCGGAATAGACCTTCTCGGCGGCCTTCTCGCGGATATGGCAGGTGTTGAGCAGGATCATGTCGGCCTCGGCCGCATCCTCGGTGGTGACATAGCCCGCCCCGCCCATGGCCTCGGCCATGCGCTCGCTGTCATAGACGTTCATCTGACAGCCATAGGT
Organism: Roseovarius sp.; assembly: GCF_040219995.1. Lineage (GTDB taxonomy): Bacteria > Pseudomonadota > Alphaproteobacteria > Rhodobacterales > Rhodobacteraceae > Roseovarius. The sequence continues at coordinate 113,451 of NZ_JAVJUC010000016.1, forward strand.
CTTGATATAGAGCTTTTTCACATCCGCCATGCGCCGGGCCTCCGCCTGAGGGTTCAAGCCGGGTGACTACATCACCACAGGGGGCACTTGCAATGCCCGCGCGTTTGACGGACTCTGCCGCCAACAAGAGGACAGAGCAGCCTATGACCGCCCCGACCCTGACCGAGTTTCTCGCCGCCCCCGGCACCGCCCTCGCCAAGGGGCCGGTCGCGATGGTCTTCGCCGAGGACGAGGTGGAGCTTGATTCCACCCTGCGCCACCATATCGATTCGGGGTTCAAGTCGGTGCTGTTCTTCGCTCCCGACAGCTTTGGCCTCGCCCCCGACGTCACCGAGAACCCGCTCATCCATCGCATCGCCTATGATCTGCCCTCGGGCGACAGTCTGACCGGGGCGGTGGACAAGGTGACCAAGGCCGCACCTGGGCTGTGGATGTATTACTGCTACAACGCCGAATACCTCTTTTACCCGTTCTGCGAGACGCGCACCATCGGCGAACTCCTGGCCTTTCACACCGAGGAACGGCGCGACGCGATGCTGACCTATGTGATCGACCTCTATGCCGGCGATCTCACCCGCCATCCCACCGCCGTCTCGCTGGAAGAGGCGCATATGGACAAATCCGGCTATTACGCGCTTGCCCGCAACGACCCGGCCAATCACAATCACCCCCGCGAACGCCAGCTCGATTTCTTCGGCGGGCTGCGCTGGCGCTACGAGGAGCATATCCCCGCCGCCCGTCGCAAGATCGACCGGATCGCGCTGTTTCGCGCCAAAGAGGGCTTGCGCCTGCACGACGACCACACCTTCTCGGACGAGGAATACAACACCTATGCCTGCCCGTGGCACAACAACCTCACGGCCGCCATCGTGTCATTCCGCACTGCCAAGGCGCTCAAGCGCAACCCCGGCTCGACCTTCGATATCGGCGGGTTCCACTGGCACAACTCGATCCCCTTCGAATGGCACTCGCGGCAATTGCTCGATCTGGGGCTGATGGAGCCGGGCCAGTGGTTCTGACGCGGGTGGCACGGGTTGCATGAAGAACCCGCAAGGGGCCTTGATCTGCCGTTACCGTGAGCCGCGCATCGTCGGGCCGCGGTGCGGCGATCCAACCTCAGTTTTGTAGCGCTTTATATCAGCCAAATCCGAAAAACATCAGAGCGCAGAGCAGGTTGCAGCCAAATCGCCGTGCCGGGGGACGGCCCGGCGATGCGCGGCGGCCTTCGGCCGCGTTTCGCGCAGGTGCTTCAATCGGATGGCAGCTCAAGGCCAATAACACTATCCGATGCCCGCTATTCGCGCCCCTGCTCGCGCGCGCTCGGATGCTCTGACGTCACGAACGGCACCTCCGACACCACCGCCGCCACCGATTGGCCAGAGGTTTCCTGATACATCTCCGGCAATTCGACCTGCAACCGCGTGCCGATGGCGGACTTGTCCCACGGCACATAGGCCAGCGCGATGTTCTGCTCCAGTTCCGGCGAATACCACGGCGAGGTGACATAGCCGCAGCGCGCGCCGTCGGCATCCCCCACCAGCCAGAAATCCGGCGCGTAATCGGTGATCGGCAAACCGCCCATCTTCAGCCCGACCAGCTTGAGCGCGAACGGATACCGCCCCGCCTCGATCTCGGCGCGCTGCGCCTCCAGCGCCGCCTTACCGATGTAATCGGCGGATTTCTTGCGCGGCACCTGATAGGCGAGATTGACCTGAAACGGCGAGGTCTCTGAATCCATGTCCTGGCCCCAGGACAGGATACCGGCGGCAATCCGGCGGTGATGGCCCGGCGCGATCACCCGCAGCCCGTAACGCGCCCCGATGCCGCGCAGCGCATACCAGACGCGCTCGGCCGTCTCCGAGGCATCGCGCACGTAAATCTCATAGCCCTTCTCGCCGCTGAACCCGGTCTGACTGATCACCACCGGGCAGCCGTCAATCTGCGCCTCCATCAGCCCGTAATAGCGAATCTTGTGCAACTCCTCGCCGATCAGGTCCGCCATCAGATCTTCCGAGAGCGGCCCCTGCACCTGCAACGGGGCGACGTCCAACTCGCGGATATCCACATTCCAGCGGCGCGGCGTGTTCACCCCTTGCAACCACAGCATCAGGTCACTGTCCGAGACCGAGAACCAGAACTCGTCCTCGGCCAGCCGCAGCAGGACCGGATCGTTGAGGATGCCGCCCTGCTCGTTGCACAGGATGCAGTATTTGCCATGCATCGGGCGGATGCGCGTGGCGTCGCGGGTGATGACGGTGTTGACGAAATCCTCGGCATCCGGGCCCTTGACGCGGATCTGCCGCTCGACCGCGACGTTCCACAGCGTCACGCCGTTCACGAGCGCGCGATACTCGGCCATCGCCCCGCCATCTTCGGGGCGGGCATAGCCGCGCGGATGATACATCCGGTTGTAGATCGTCGCACGCCATGCCCCCGCCTCGATCGACAGGTGCCAGAACGGCGATTTCCTGACCCGGGTCGAGACCAGCATCTGCACAGGCGTCGGACCGGATTGGCGCAGATTGGCAGGCACGGTGCGATCCGACTGATCCACACCGGGCACGTTCGGGTGGCTGCGGTTCTGGTAGGTCATAGGTTTGACGTGGGGATCGCCCGGGGCGCGGTCAACATGCGCGCGCGAAAATCCCGATCACGGATCGGCAAGCGGGGCGTCACCGCCCCTCAGACGCCCGAAGCCGCCTCACCCTTGTTGGTCGCCGCGCGCTGCGTTTCTGGATCGAGCACCAGCCGTGCCACGTTATTAACCACCAGCGTCATCCCGGCATGCACCGGCGGCGCAATCTCCGGCTCCTGCCAGATCGCCCCGAGACAGCAGCCGACCAGCGCAAGATTGACCACCCGCGCCCATCCGCGCGCGCTTTGCGCCCGCTGTCGGCAACGGGCCTGTCGAGGCGTGAGATATTCAGTGCGATCAAACATGCTGCAAGAGTGGCATCACAGCATGGCAGCAATATGGCGGCGCCCGGTCAGAGGTTCTCGGCCTGCGGCATGCCCAGAACGTGATAGCCGCAATCCACATGGATGATCTCGCCGCTGGTGCAGGCGCCCGCATCCGATGCCAGATAGACCGCCGTGCCGCCGATCGCCTCCAGCGTGGCATTGGCGCGCATCGGCGCGTTCATTTCCGTATGCTTGAAGGTCTTGCGCGCGCCACCGATGGCCGCCCCCGCCAGCGTCCGCATCGGGCCGGGGCTGATCGCGTTCACCCGAATGCCCTCTGGGCCCAGATCATTGGCCAGATAGCGCGTCGCCGCCTCAAGCGCGGCCTTGGCCACACCCATGATGTTGTAATTCGGCACGACCTTGTTCGACCCCTGATAGGTCAGCGTCAGCAGACAGCCGCCATTGTCGCGCATCATCGGATGCGCCCGGCGCGCGACCTCGATAAAGGAATAGGCCGAGATTTCCATCGAATGCTTGAAGTTCTGACGACTGGTATTCAGAAACCGCCCGGTCAGTTCCGACTTGTCGGAATAGGCGATGGCATGGACCACGAAATCAATCGTCGGCCAGCGGTCGGCCAGCGCGCCAAACGCCGCGTCGAGCGAGGCGTCATCGGTCACATCCACATCCAGCAGGATGTCCGAGCCAACGCTTTCGGCCAGCGGGGCCACGCGCTTGGCGAAATTCTCACCCTGATAGGAAAACGCCAGTTCCGCGCCCGCCGCGTGCATTTCCCGGGCGATCCCCCACGCGATGGAGCGGTCATTGGCCACCCCCATGATCAGGCCGCGCTTGCCCTGCATCGAGTTCATCATGTGCGTGTCATCCGTGATACTTGCTCAGCAGCATGCAGCCATTGGTGCCGCCGAAGCCGAAGGAATTGGTCATCACCGTATCGAGCCCGGCCTCGTCCACCCGGGCGGTCGCGATCTCGGCCGCGTCCAGCGCAGGGTCGAGCGTCTCGACATTGATCGACGGAATGATGAAATCATGCTCCAGCGCCAGCAGGCAATAGATCGCCTCCTGCGCGCCGGTGGCGCCCTGGGAATGACCGGTCATCGACTTGGTGGAACTGATCGGCGGGGTGGTGCCATGCCCGAAGATGCGGCGCACCGCCTCGACCTCGCCCACGTCGCCCACGGGGGTCGAGGTGCCATGCGCGTTGATATAGCTGATCTTGCGGTCCTCAGCCATCGTCGACAGCGCCACGCGCATCGCGCGCTCACCGCCCTCGCCCGACGGGGCGACCATGTCGGCCCCGTCCGAGGTGGCACCGTAGCCGGTGACCTCGGCATAGATCTTGGCCCCGCGTGCCTTGGCATGCTCGAGATCTTCCAGCACCACGATACCGCCGCCGCCCGAAATCACGAACCCGTCGCGATCCGCGTCAAAGGCGCGGCTCGCGCGCTCCGGCGTGTCGTTGTACTTGGACGACATCGCACCCATCGCGTCGAAGAGACACGACAGCGTCCAGTCCAGTTCCTCGCCGCCACCGGCGAACATCACGTCCTGCTTGCCCATCATGATCTGCTCGGCGGCATTGCCGATGCAATGCAGGCTGGTCGAACAGGCCGAGGTGATCGAATAGTTGATGCCCTTGATCCGGTAGGCGGTGCTCAGATTGGCCGAGATCGTCGAGCACATCGTCTTGGGCACCGCGAACGGCCCGATGCGCCTGGTCGATCCGCTTTTCAGAACCGTCTGATGCGCCTGCAACATCGCCGAGGTCGACGGCCCGCCCGAGCCCGCGACCAGACCGGTGCGCGGGTTGACGATATCGGCCTCTTCCAGCCCGCTATCGGCGATCGCCTGCCCCATCGCGATATGCGCATAGGCCGCACCCGGCCCCATGAAGCGCAGCGTGCGCTTGTCGACATGCTCGGCGACATCGAGATCGATCGCCCCCGCGATCGTGCTGCGAAAGCCGTGCTCGGCCATCGCCTCGTTGGCGGTGATCCCCGATTTACCCTGCCTGAGAGAGGTCAGGACCTCTTCGGCGTTGTTGCCGATGCTGGATACGATCCCCAGCCCGGTGACGACGACACGACGCATAGGCGCTCTCCTTGTTTCAGCGCGGATCAGTTTTCCGAAAGGGCGACCTTCATGTCGCTGACCTGATAGATGACCTCACCATCGGCCTCAACCCGGCCATCGGCAACCCCCATCGTGAGACGACGGCTCTGCACCGCCTTTGTGAAATCCACGTAATAGGTCAGCATCTTTCTGTCAGGGCGTACCATGCCCGTCAGCTTGACTTCGCCGACGCCGAGCGCATAGCCGCGCCCCTGCCAGCCGCGCCAGCCGAGGTTGAAACCGGTCAGCTGCCACAGACCATCAAGCCCCAGACAACCGGGCATGATCGGATTGCCCGGAAAATGACATTTGAAGAACCAAAGATCGGGGTCGATGTCGAATTCGGCCACGATATGCCCCTTGCCATGTGCCCCGCCATCACCCGACACCTCGGTGATCCGGTCCATCATCAGCATCGGCGGTTCGGGCAATTGCGCATTGCCCGGCCCGAAAAGCTCGCCGCGGGCGCATTTCAGCAGATCGTCGCGATCGAAACTGCTTGGATAATCGGCCATTCGGGCGGCCCCTTTCATTGCTTGCTTCGCAAAAGAACTTGTCCTGAAACCCTCTAACACCGGGCAAAAGGCCCTTGCAAGCCTGCCGCAGTGTTGCGGCCTTGTTTCGCGGCAGATGAATTTTGTTTGAACTCGGGGGGGGCGCGGCCCTATATTACAGGCAAAGAAGGGAAAGGCGATCCATGACAACCCAAGCGACGACAGTGGCGACCGATTGGCTCTCCGGGGCCGGCCTGCGCCCCACGCGGCAGCGCGTGGCCCTGGCGCGTCTTCTCGTGGGGGATGGCCAGCACCGGCACGTCACCGCAGAAAGCCTCTTTGCCGATGTGCAGACGCAGGGCGAAAGCGTGTCGCTGGCCACCGTCTACAACACGCTGCGCGCGTTCTGCGATGCCGGGCTCATTCAGGAAGTGACGGTCGACGGCTCCAAGAGCTATTTCGACACCAACACCCATGACCACCCGCATTTCTTCTGGGAAGACGAAAACCGCCTCAGCGACGCCCCCGCCGACGAGCTGGAAATCTCCCGCCTGCCCTCCGCCCCCGACGGCGCCGAGATCAGCGCGGTCGACGTCGTGATCCGCCTGCGCCGCACGGCGCAGTAGGCTCAGCCGCCATCGTGTTCTCCTCGGAAATCACTCCCAGGGTGCACAACCCCAAAATAGCCTGCCTCGCTTCCAAACCCCGCCACATTTGACAGCGACATCTCCAAGGCAAATCAACCTTGGAGGTATAAGTATGAAGTTTGTTCCGGTTTCAGTTGTTGCGGCATCGCTGCTGGCAGGGTGCATGGCCCCAACCCCCGTCGCGATGCAGGCCCATGGTGGCAGCAGAAGCGACGGCTTGCTCGAGATGAGCACGACCTACAACCCGCAGATCGAGGATATCAGCTGGACCGCATCTTCCCGTGAGGCCTCCAACCGCTGCCATGCATGGGGTTTCTCGCATGCCCTGCCGATGGGGGATGCACGCCAGTCCTGTCTTGCAACAGATAGCTACTACGGCACCTGCAATAGCATGCAGGCGACACAAAGATATCAATGCGCAATGCGTTGAAGACCTGCGTCCTGAAACAAGGATCGCGCCGCTTTACTCCGACGGCGCGATCCCCGATAGCCCGGCCTGCGTGATCCGGCGGCGCGACGCCGCCAGCCCCGCCTCGAACCCCTCGGCATCGCCATAATCCACGAATTGCGCGTAATAGGCATGATGGGTGCCGACCCGCGCAGCGTGCTTGATCGGGCACCAATAGGCCTCGGTCCGGCCCGCGATCTCCTGCACATAGCCGATCAGCCCGTTGCAATAGCCGCAATAGACGCAGTTCAGCTTTTGCAGGGCGTTGAGATAGGCAAGGTGGTGCCGGTCCACGCGGATGAAATCGGCGCGGCGCACCTTGTCGATGCCATAGGCCGGAAAGCAGATGGCCTGATAGAGCGTGACAAAGAGATCGAGCAGCACGAAGGGCACGATCAGGCTGTAGATCACCGGCGCGGTGATCACCGTCAGCGGCCGGGTCTGGCGCAGGAAGGTCGATAGGCGCACCCGCATCTCGCGGTGATGGCGGCGCATCTCGGCCTCGAACACCACGCGCCCGTTCTCGAACCCGTAGCGAAACGCATCACGGCGGCGGGCGAATTCCTCGTCCAACTCGTCCTGCAGCTCACGGATACGGGTCAGAAGCTTTTCGGTCGCGGACATGACGGGCCCTTTCGGCGTGATGCGATCGGGACCATCCTAGAGGGCTTGTCGTCGAATCTGCAACGAGTGGCCTTGAACCGATCTCGGCGTCAGCCGCGCAGCGTCGCGCCGCGGTGTGGCGATCCGACGTCGGTTTGGCAGTGCTTTATGCCAGCCAAATCCGAAAACGACCTGAGCACAGAACAGGATGCAGCCAAATCGCCGCGCCGGGGGGCGGCGCGACGATGCGCGGCGGCCCGTTGGGCCGCGTTTCGCGCGCGTGCATCAATATGCTTGGCATTCCCCCCCTAAAACGCAACACGCCGGGCCAAGGCCCGGCGCGTGCTCTCGTTCAAACCTGCAAGCGGGATCAGGTGATGTCCACCAGTTCGATCGCAAAGGTCAGATCCTTGCCCGCCAGCGGGTGGTTGGCGTCAAGGATCACCTGCTCTTCGGTCACGTCGACCACCGTCACCGGCATCACCTGCCCCTGCGGCGTCTGCACCTGCAATTGCGTGCCCAGATCAAGCGGGATATCCTCGGGGATCTCGGCGCGCGGCACGGCCTGCTGCGCGTTGGGGTCGGGGTGGCCATAGGCCTGATCGGCGGGCACTTCGACCGTCTTCTTCTCGCCGACGGCCATGCCTTCCATCGCGGCATCGAGACCGGGGATGATCTGGCCCGACCCGACCACGAATTCCAGCGGATCGCGGCCTTCGCTGGAATCGAAGGTCTGACCGTCCGTCAGAGTGCCGGTATAATGAACGCGAACTGTATCGCCCGATTTGACTTGCGTCATGGCTGTTCCAATCTGTTGTGTATGGGGAGTGCGTGAGTTTGCAAGGCCGCGCCGATCGCGCGGGTGCTTGTGTGGCTGGCGCGAATCGTAACCGCCCATGGCCAGATTTGCAAACCGATCCTTGACCGCTCACTTTGCCGTGTGCGCTTCAGGCCTTTCCCCCCCGCCCCGTCCATGCCAGTCTGCGCGCGAAATCACCCGCATCATCACCCAAGAGGGGATACCATGCCGATCACGACCTGCATTTTCGACGCCTACGGCACGCTCTTCGACGTCGCCGCCGCCGCGCGCAGTGCCGCGTCCGAGCCGGGGCGCGAGACCTTCGCCCGCCACTGGCCCGCCATCGCCGAGAAATGGCGCCTGAAGCAATTGCAATACACCTGGTTGCGCGCCGTCATGGGCGAACATGTGGGCTTCTGGCAGGTCACGCAGGACGGGCTCGACTGGGCGCTCGAGGCCGAAGGCCTGGGTGACGACACAGAACTGCGCGAACGCCTGCTGCAACTTTACTGGGAACTGGAGGCCTTCCCCGAAGTGCCCGCCATGCTCGCCGCCCTCAAGGAGGCCGGCAAGGACACCGCGATCCTGTCGAACGGCGCGCCCGACATGCTTGACGGGGCGGTGAAATCAGCCGGTATCGGCGCGCTCCTCGATGATGTGCTTTCGGTCGAGAGCGTTGGTATCTTCAAGCCCGCCCGCGTGGTCTATGACCTTGTCGGGCAACGCTTCGGCTGCGCCCCCGAAGAGGTGCTCTTTGTGTCCTCCAACGGCTGGGACGCCTGCGCCGCCGCCGGGTATGGCTTCAACACTGTCTGGGTCAACCGCGCGGGCGACCCGGTCGACCGCCTGCCCGCCGCCCCCAACCGGCAACTGACCGACCTCTCCGGCATTCCCGATCTGGCGCGCGGCTGATGGCGCAGTTCACCACCTCCGACGGGCTCTCGCTCCACTATACCGATGCGGGCCACGGCCAGCCCGTGCTCTGCCTTGCGGGCCTCACCCGCAACAGTGCCGATTTCGGCTTTCTCACCCCGCACCTCTCGGGCTGCCGAGTGATCTGCATGGATTATCGCGGGCGCGGGCAATCTGACCATGCAAGCGATTTCATGTCCTACAACATCCTGCAAGAGGGACAGGATGCGGTTGAATTGCTCGACCATCTCGGGATCGACCGCGTCACCCTGATCGGCACGTCACGCGGCGGGCTCATCGCCATGGCCCTCGGCCACACCGCCCATGACCGGCTCGCAGGCGTGGTGCTCAACGATATCGGCCCCGAGGTCACGGACGAGGGCATCGGGCGGATCATGGATTACGTCGGGCGCGAACCCGAGTTGCCCGATCTCGACGCCGCCGGTGGCGCGCTCGCCCATGTCAACGCGCGCGCCTTTCACGGCGTCCCACTCGCCCGCTGGCGCGCACAGGCCGAGGCGATGTTCTATCAAAAACCCGGCGGCGGGCTGGGCCTGCGCTACGACCCAAAGCTGCGCGATGCGCTCGTCGGTCAGGCCGGCGCGGGCGAGGCCCCGGACCTCTGGCAGCTTTTCGATGCGCTGGACGGCCTGCCACTCGCCGCGATCCGGGGGGCCAATTCCGATCTGCTGAGCCAGGACACCTTTCAAAAGATGCAGGATCGCCGCCCAGACATGATCGCCGCCACCGTCCCCGACCGGGGCCACGTGCCGTTTCTCGATGAAACCCAATCCCTCACCGCCATCCGCGCCCTACTGGACAAGACCCGATGACCGACATCACCATGATCCGCAGCGCCGCCGCCCGCCTCGCCGGCCATGCAAGGCGCACGCCACTGCTCTCCTCGCCCTTTCTGGATGAGATCGCCGGGCGGCGCGTGTTCATCAAACCCGAATGCCTGCAACATACCGGCAGCTTCAAATATCGCGGCGCGCGCTCGGCCATCTCGGCGCTCGACGCTGATTTGCGCGCCCATGGCGTGATCGCCTTTTCGTCGGGCAACCACGCGCAGGGCGTGGCCCTCGCCGCCAGCGAATTCGGCGTGCCGTCGGTCATCATCATGCCAAGGGACGCGCCGCGCATGAAGATCGACAACACAAGCGCCCTCGGCGCCGAGGTGGTGCTTTATGACCGCTCGGGCGAGGATCGCGATGCCATCGGGGCCCGCCTCAGCGCCGAGCGGGGCCTGACCTTGATCAAACCCTATGACGAGCCGCAGGTGATCGCCGGGCAAGGCACCACCGGGCTTGAGATCGCCGAGGATGCAGCGGCCCTCGGCATCGAGACGGCGGATGTGCTCGTGTGCTGCGGCGGCGGCGGCCTCACCTCGGGCATCGCCCTGGCCCTCGAGGCCGACGCACCCGGCCTGCGCGCCCGCCCCTGCGAGCCGGAGGGCTTCGACGACGCCACCCGCTCTCTCAGCGAGGGCCGGATCATGCGCAACGCGCAGACCGCGACCGGCCTTTGCGACGCCATCGTCACGCCGCAACCGGGCGAGATCACCTTTCCCATCATGCACCGCCTCTGCGGCCCCGGCCTTGTCGTCTCCGAGGACGAGGCGCTGCACGCCATGGCGCTCGCCTTTTCCCGGCTCAAACTGGTGGCAGAACCGGGCGGCGCGGTGGCCCTTGCCGCCGCCCTCTTCCGCCAAGACGAGATCGAGGGCGACGCGGTGATCTGCACCATCTCCGGCGGCAATGTCGACGCGGATGTGTTTCAAACGGCCCTGAGCCGGTTCGCCTGACGGAGCAAGTATGCCTTTCGCAGAGTTCGACGACGTAACGATCCACTACCACGACGAGGGCACCCCGACAGGCCCGCCCCTCGTGCTCGCCCATGCGCTCGGCACCGGCGTGCATCTGTGGGACAACATCCTGCCGCTGCTGCCGCCCGGCCTGCGCGTGGTCCGCTACGACGCGCGCGGGCATGGGCAATCCTCGACCCCGCCTGCCCCCTATTCCATGGGCGCGCTGATCCGCGACGCGGAACGGCTGGTGGACCATCTTGGCTTGCGCGATGCGGTGTTCGTCGGTCTCTCTATCGGTGGCATGGTGGCGCAGGGGCTGGCTGTCAAACGCCCCGATCTGATCCGCGCGCTGGTCCTGTCCAATACCGGCGCCAAGATAGGCACGCCCGAGATCTGGGCCGAGCGCATCGCCACCGCCCGCCGCCCCGGCGGGATGAAAGAGCTCGCCCGCGGCTCCTGCGAGCGGTGGTTCCCCCGCGCCTATGTCGCGGCCGGGCATCATCTGCCGTGGTACGCGCATCTCTGCGCCCACGACCCAGAAGGCTTTGCCGGCTGCGCCGCCGCCATCTCCGGCACCGATTTCTACACCCCCACCTCCGGGCTGCGTATCCCCACCCTGGGCATCGCGGGGTCCGAGGACGGCTCGACCCCGCCCGATCTCGTGCGCGAAACCGTCGATCTCGTTCCCGGCTCACAATTCCGCCTGCTGCGCGGCACCGGCCATGTGCCGCCCGTCGACGCGCCCGCCAATTATGCCGCCTGCCTTGCGGAGTTCATCACCGCCACGGGGCATCTTCGTACAGCGGCACCATAGCGCTAGTGTGGGGGATTAATGGTCTGAAACTGCCGTTGCCGCATCCCGCGCGAAACGCACCGAAGGTGCCGCGCGATCGCCTGGCCGTCCCGCGGCCTGGCGATTTGAGGGGTTGCGCCACGTGTCGATACTTCGATGACTTGGCTGACATAAAGTACCCGCCACACCCGTCGCATCGCCAGTCCCCGGCCCTGCGATCA
>NZ_JAVJUC010000017.1:0-161166 GCF_040219995.1 Roseovarius sp.
GCTGGCACCTTGGGCGGCTTCGTGGCAAACAAGCCCGGCAGGGTCAAGTGAGGGGGCGCGACATGAGCACCGGATTCGGAAAAGGCTGGCAGCGTCATCTGATCGACGGCTCGGCCTTCATCGTTCGCGCCTATCACGCCCTGCCGCCGCTGACGCGGAAATCCGACGGGTTGCCGATCGGGGCGGTGTCGGGCTTTTGCAACATGCTGCAACGCTATGTCGAGGGTAACAATGGCCATGATGCCCCGACCCATGTGGCGGTGATCTTCGACAAGGGCAGCCACACGTTCCGCAACGACCTCTACGACGCCTACAAGGCCAATCGCGAGGCGATGCCCGAGGATCTGCGCCCGCAAATCCCGCTGACGCGAGACGCCACCCGCGCCTTCAACATCGCCTGCGAGGAAATCGAGGGCTATGAGGCCGATGACATCATCGCCACGCTGGCCTGTCAGGCACGCGATCTGGGCGGGCGGGTGACGATCATCAGTTCCGACAAGGACCTGATGCAGCTGGTCGGCGACGGCGTCGAGATGCTCGACGTGATGAAGAACCGCCGCATCGACGTGGACGGCGTGCGCGAGAAATTCGGGGTGGACCCGGCGCAGGTGGTCGATGTGCAGGCCCTGGCCGGTGACAGTGTTGACAACATCCCCGGCGCGCCCGGAATCGGGATCAAGACGGCGGCCCTTCTGATCAATGAATTCGGCTCTCTCGAAGAGCTCCTCGACCGCGCCGAGGAGATCACGCAGCCCAAGCGCCGCGAGACCCTGATCGCCAAGCGCGAGCAGATCGAGATGTCGAAGCGGCTTGTGCAGCTAGACTGCAACACGCCGCTCGATTTCACGCTGGATGATCTCGAGGTGCGCGACCCCGATCCCGACACCCTCCTCGGGTTTCTGGCCGAAATGGAGTTTCGCACGCTCTCCAAGCGGATTGCGGACGCACTGGGCAAGGATGCGCCGGTGATCCCCGAACCCACTGCACAGGCAGCAGAGGACGCGCCAAAAGCCCCCGATTGGCCTGCAATTGAGCCTGACGCCTACACACGCATCAGCGATATGGCAAAGCTGGAGGTCTGGATCGCCGCGATCCGCGCGCAGGGCTTTGTCGCTATCGACACCGAAACCACCTCGCTCAATGAAATGCAGGCTGATCTGGTGGGTATATCGCTCGCCACGGCACCTGGCACTGCCTGCTACATCCCGCTTGGGCACAAGGACGGTGCGTCGGATGATCTCTTCGGCTCCGATACGCCGGCTGACGGGCAACTGCCAATGCAGGACGTGCTGGACGCGCTGAAACCGGTGCTCGAGGATGACGCGATCCTCAAGATCGGGCAGAACATGAAATACGACGCCAAGATCCTCGCGGGGCATGGCATCGCCATTGCCCCCATCGATGACACCATGCTGATGTCCTATGCGCTGCACGCGGGCGAGCACGGGCATGGCATGGACACGCTGTCGGAGCGCTACCTCAGCCACGATCCGATTCCGATCAAATCGCTTTTGGGCTCGGGTAAATCCGCGATCACATTCGACCGTGTGCCGCTTGACGAGGCGGTGAAATACGCCGCCGAGGATGCCGACATCACCCTGCGCCTGTGGCATGTCTTCAAGCCGCAGTTGCACCGCGCCCGCGTCACAACGGTCTATGAAACGCTCGAACGCCCGCTTGTTCCGGTCCTTGCCCGGATGGAGCGGTACGGTGTCAAGGTCGACCGCGAGACGCTGCGCGCCATGTCGGGCAAGTTCGCCCAGAAAATGGCCGGATTAGAGTCTGAGATCCACGAACTGGCCGGGCGTAGCTTCAATGTCGGCTCGCCCAAGCAGTTGGGTGAGATCCTGTTTGATGAAATGGGCCTCGACGGCGGCAAGAAGGGCAAGACCGGGGCCTATGCCACTGGCGCGGATGTGCTGGAGGATCTGGCGACGGAGCACGAACTGCCTGCTCGCGTGCTTGACTGGCGGCAACTCTCGAAACTCAAATCGACCTACACGGATGCGTTGCAGGATCACATCGACCCCGAGACCGACCGTGTGCATACATCTTACGTGCAGACCGGGGCCAATACGGGGCGGCTCGCCTCGACCGACCCGAACCTGCAGAATATCCCCGTACGCTCGGAGGAAGGCCGCCGCATTCGTGAGGCGTTCGTCGCCGAGCCGGGCAGTCGCCTTGTCAGTCTCGATTATAGCCAGATCGAGCTGCGCATCCTCGCTCATGTGGCGCAGATCGACAGCCTGAAACAGGCGTTCCGCGACGGCCAGGACATCCACGCCATGACAGCAAGCGAGATGTTCAACGTGCCGATGGACGAGATGACACCCGAGGTGCGCCGTCAGGCCAAGGCGATCAATTTCGGGGTGATCTATGGCATTTCCGGCTTTGGCCTCGCGCGGAACCTGCGCATCCCTAGATCCGAGGCGCAGGGTTTCATCGACCGGTATTTCGAACGCTTCCCCGGCATTAAGGATTACATGGACAAGACCGTCTCCTTCGCCAAGGAACACGGGCATGTAGAGACCCTGTTCGGCCGCAAGATCCATACCCCCGAGATCTCGGCCAAGGGTCCGCGCGCAGGCTTTGCCCGCCGTGCCGCGATCAACGCACCGATCCAGGGCACCGCAGCCGACATCATTCGCCGCGCCATGATCCGCATGCCAGACGCGATCGAGGGCCTGCCCTGCAAGATGCTGCTACAGGTGCATGACGAACTGATCTTCGAGGTGGCTGAAGACAGCATCGACCGCCTGATCGACGTGGCCCGTGGCGTAATGCAGGGTGCCGCCGACCCGGCGATGCATCTCGACGTGCCGCTAGTCGTGGATGCAGGTCAGGGGACGAACTGGGCCGAGGCGCATTGATCGCTTATGCCGATGCTGCGGGGACCGCGCTACGGCACTCAAGGTTGTTGTGAAGAGGAGCATACACTCAGGGGTTGATTTGAGCCAGGTGTAGTCGCCCAAATGCCTTTGTAACTTTACAACGCCACAGACCAAATTTCAGATGAGCAAGTGCGTTTTACCTTGCGTTAGCGCGCAAGATTTCGCAGCATTTCCATAATTCTAAGCTATAAAATTTCTCTAGGATACACTGATGACTGTCACTCGTGCCCCCGCTCGTCATTTCAACTCTTTTCCGGTGCAATGGGTGGCGTTACGTCCGGCCTTGCGTCTCGCCTTGCTCAGCAGCACCGCGCTTGTTGCGGCCCTCGCCATTGGCACGCCGCGCGCGCATGCCGCGACATTCACCGTTGGAAACGAGGCTGATCTAGCCAACGCCATCACCACAGCCAACGGCAATGCCGAGACAGACACTATCAACGTGACCGGGAACATCACCCTCACGGGCTCATTGCCGGTGCTCGAAGATGCCGATGGTTTGACTGTTGATCTGGGTGGCAACACCGTCTCTGGCGGGGGTACCAATCGCATTTTCTTTGTCAACTCCGGAACCGCAACGATTCAGAATGGCACGCTGGAAGACGGGCTGGCGCAGGGTGGTGATGGTGGGCTGGCCGATGCTCTGGACAACGGTGCTGGCGGTGGCGGTATGGGGGCGGGTGGTGCTCTTTTCGTGCGCGGGGACACCGCCCCGACAGTTGTAGTTGATGGTGTTTCGTTCTCGAATAACGCTGCGCAAGGGGGTGATGGTGGCGACATCGGAGTCGCAGATGTTGGAAGCGGCGGTGGCGGCGGCCTCGGTGGTGACGGGGGAAGTTCAATAGGTAGTCCGGCGGACTGGGGCGGCGGCGGCGGCGGCGGTGCATTTGCCGACGGTGCCGATACAAGCACTGATAACGGTGGCGCGGGCGGCGGCCCGAACGGCGGTTCAGGTGGAATTGTTAGCGGCGTTGGCCCGACGGCCGGAGGCGATCTCTCGGGCGGTGGTGGCGGCGCTGACCTGCAGGCTGGTGCCGCTGGCGGTTATGGCGGCGGTGGTGGTGGGGGGGGTGACATCAGCAACGGCGGCGCAGGTGGATTTGGCGGCGGTGGCGGCGGTGGCGGCGGTGATGGCGGGTTTGGTGGCGGCGGTGGAGGCGACAACGGTACTGGAGGTTTCGGCGGCGGGAACGGCGACAGTGGTCTCGGCGGTGGTGGCGGTGCTGGCTTTGGTGGCGCGGTTTTCGTGCAGGATGGTGCATCCGTTACAATCTCCGGAAGTAGCACTGCCTCGGGCGGGTCTGTCACGTCGGGCGCGGGTAACTCAGGCGGACAGAATGGGTCTGCCGCTGGTTCGGGTCTTTTCCTTCAGAACTCTGGCGTTACCCTTGCACCCGGCGCGGGCGAGACGCTGAGCATCGCGGACAGCATTGCCGACGACACCGGCAATGGCGGCAATGCGGGCAGCCTGACCATCGACGGCGCGGGCACGGTGGAACTGGCCGGTGCCAACACCTTCTCCGGCGGTGTGACGGTGGAGGGCGGCACGTTCCGCCTTGGTAGCGATACGGCAGCCGGAACCGGAACCATCACAACGACCGGCTCCACGCTCAGCTTTGCCGATGGCGTGAACTCCGCGAGCCCGATCAACCTCAGCAGCAACGACACGCGGCTTGAGGTCGATGGCGGTGAGAGCGCCGAGCAATCGGGCGTGATCTCTGAAACTGGCGGCGCGCGATCGCTGGAGAAAATTGGGGACGGCACCCTGGTTTTGTCGGGCACCAACACCTACACCGGGGCGACCACCGTGAGTGCAGGCACACTTGGCTTTACCGGTGCAATCACGAACCAGGCTGGTAGCACGCTTGAGGTGGGCGATGGCGCTACTTTTGAGGCTGATTCGATCACCAATGACGACGGCGGTACGATCAATGTCGGCGTCGGCTCTACCCTGTCCGGCACAGGCAACACGATCAACAACGCGGGCGTGACGAACGTTGCCGATACCGGCACGGTTCAGGACGCGGGCGCGATCAACAACCTTGCTTCCGGCGTCTACAATTTCAACGGCAATGGCACGATGACCGTTGATACCGACGGCGTTGACGGCGAGGCGATTACCAATGCCGGTGACATGAATTTCAACGGTGGCGCCGGGACGACCGTGAACATCAATAGCGGTTCGGGTGCCGCCAACCTGACCAACAGCGGCACGTTCGACGTGGCGGCAGGCAGCAGCGTTTCGAGCGCCGATACCCTCAACATTGATAACACCACCGGCGCGATCACGGTCGGCGCCGGGGGCACGCTTAATGTCAACGACCTCGATACCACCGGTGTGACCGGGTCTATCGACAACGATGGCGCCATCACGCTCGGGGCTGGTCAAGTGCTCGAGAATGCCGGATCGCTGACCCTGTCAGGCACCGTCACGGGCGATGTCACCAACACCAATGATTTCACCGTTGACGGGGCCACGGCGAATGTCTCCGGCGCGCTGACCAATCTGCCCACCGGCACCGCGGCCATCGGCTCTGATTTCGCAGCAGGCGGTATTGCCAATAGCGGCGACTTTGACTTGAACAGCGGGACGACCACGGTCACGGGTGGTACCACGAACAATGGTGGGACATTTGACATTGCCGATGGTGCGACGCTTGACACCACCGGCGTGTTCTCGACTCGCAACGCGGGCGCGCTCACGACCATCGACGGCACGGTACAGGGCAATGCCAATGCGCTCGACAGTGGCGGCATCGATCTCAACAGCACCGGCAGCATCACCGGTGATCTGCTGGTCGATGATGCCAGTGCCGATCTCGCCGGGAACGTGGATGGCAACCTGATCAACCGGAATGGTGGCAATGTTGATGTTACCGGCAGCATGACGCTTGGCGGCAACCTGACCAACCAGGCTGTTCTTGATGTCACCGGGCTTGGCACGGTGATGACCGTGACCGGCACCGGCGGCAACAGCCTCGGCGGGGCACTGACCATCGCCGACGGCTCGGAGCTCTCGCTCGGGACGTTGGTGAACACCGGGGGCGGCTCGGTTGCCACGGTGAACGGCACCCTGACCGGGGATACGACCAACCTGGACGGCGGTCAGTTGATCGTGAACACCGGCGGTACGGTGACCGGCGCGGTGCGCAACAGCGCTGATTTCGATCTTGCGGGTGGTACGGTAGGCAGCCTCATCAACTTGGATGGCACTTCTGACATCACCGCCAGTGGCACGGTAAACGGCACTACAAGGGTGGATGCGGGCATTGTGACGAACACGGGCGGCACGCTGACAGGCCTCAGTACGGTCAATAGCGGCACGCTGACGAACGCGGCGACGATGGGCGATGCGCAGGTCAACGGCGGAACGCTGGACACATCGGTCTCGGCGGGCAACATCACGAATGACGGCGGTGACGTGGACATCACTGGCGGCGCGGTGGCGAGCCTGACGAACACCAGCGGCACGTCGGATGTGACCGGCGGCGGCGTGGTGAGCGGCACGACCACCGTTGACGGTGGCACGGTGACCAACGCGGGCGGCGAACTGACCGGCGAAAGCACCGTCAATGGCGGCACGCTGACGAACGCGGCGACGATGGGCGACGCGCAGGTCAACGGAGGCACGCTGAACACGTCGGGTACGGCGGGCAATGTGACGAACGCGGGCGGTGACGTGGACATCACCGGCGGCACGGTGATGAGCCTGACGAACACCAGTGGCACATCGGATGTGACCGGCGGCGGCGAGGTGAGCGGCACGACCACCGTTGGCGGCGGCACGGTGACCAACGTGGCGACCATCGGTGATGCTCTGGTCAATGGCGGTACGCTCGCAACATCCGGCGTAGCGGCCAATATCACCAATGCAGGCGGCAATGTGAACGTAACGGGTGGTACGGTTGCAAGCCTGAATAATACCAGCGGTTCCTCGAATGTAACCGACGGTTCGATCACTGGCGTACTCTCGACGTCGGGTGGCAATAGTATTCTGGGCGTGCCGGCGACGGCGGGCCAAGTACAGGTTGACAGCACCGGGGTGAGCCAGATTTTGGGAACGGTCAACGGCACTAGCGTCGCTACGGGTGGCGGCCTTCTTGTGTCGCAGGGCGGTACCTTAAACGGGAACGTAAGCACCACCAACCTCTCGGGCGGCGGCAATTTCCAAGTCTCCGGCGCGACCAATGTGACCGGCGACGTAGCCAATGACGGCAGCACGACCGTACTCGACGGTGGCGCGAATAGCCTGACGCTTGCCGGAAGCGGTATCTACACGAATACCGGCACCACGGTCATTCGCGACAATGCCACGCTCAGCGCGGTGACGATCAACAATAACGGCGGCCAGATCTCGGTGGGGACCGGGGCGTCGCTGATCGGTACCGGTAACACGCTGAGCAACAACGCCGCGATCGTGGTCAACGACGGTGGCACGGTGGTGGATGCCGGGGCGATCAACAACAATGCTACAGGCTCTTTCGATTTTATCGGTAGCGGCGCGTTCAATGCCGACAGCGACAACGACGGTGATACAGTCGAGAATGCGGGCACGATCTTTTCTCGCGACGGCGGGGGGCACACGATCACCCTCGGCGACGGCGTCGCGGACGTGTTCAACAACCTCGGCACCGGCAACGTGACCATCGGCGGTTCGGATACCTTCTCCGGCACGGCGACCACGTTCAACAACGCGGGTATGCTCAATTTCGGGCCCGGCTCGACAATGAGCATCGCGCAGCTCAACAATACGACCGGCACCTTGGCCATTGATGGGGCGGCCACGCTTAACGTTCCGGGCGGGTTGGACAGTGACGGAACGCTGTCCTTCCAGGACGGTGCGACAAATGACATTCTGACGATCAACGGCAATGCCGATCTCACGGGGACGCTCCGGTTCGATGCCGATCTCTCGGGTGTGACGGATACGGCAGATTTCCTGGATGTTAATGGTACGGTGTCCTCTAGCGCGCCGCTTACGCTCGCATTCAGCAACGCAGGGGCATCTATCGGTTCGATCACCGCGATTGACCTGCTCGAATACGATGCCGGGTCAATCGGGGGGTTCACCACTCAGGGCCTTCCCACCTCCGGCGCGTTCGTCTACGCGGTCAACAACAACGCGGCCACCAACACTTATCAACTCGTGAGTGCCGCGAACCCGGGGATCAACGTCAGCTCTACCGTCAGCCTGACGCAATCGCTGATCGGTGGGGTGATCAACCGGCCCTCCAGCCCGTTCGTCGCGGGCCTTGCCGTGGGCGAGGGGCAGAATCCATGCGGGCACGGCATCTGGGGCCGGGTTGTCGGCGGCACGGCGGATGTCACCGGAACCATCGAGACGAATATCGGAAGCTTTGGAAGCGAAGTGTCAGCGGATTACTACGGTTTCCAGGTGGGTGGCGATTTCGCTTGCTTCGACGGTCATTATAACGGCTGGGACCTCAGCTTTGGCGGTATCGCGGGGATCAACCACGGCGACACGTCGCAGCCGGTCTTTGAGTTCAATCCGGCGACCGGTCTGCTGGATACCAGCCGGATCGACAGCTTCGTCAAAACCGACTTCCGTCAAATCTACAGTGGCATCTATGTCGGTGCGGCGCGCGATCGCTTTTTCGCAGACCTTCAGTTCCGAGCCGAGAACACCGAGTTTGACCTCTC
The DNA here is from genome assembly GCF_040219995.1 of Roseovarius sp. Classification (GTDB taxonomy): domain Bacteria; phylum Pseudomonadota; class Alphaproteobacteria; order Rhodobacterales; family Rhodobacteraceae; genus Roseovarius. The sequence goes on from NZ_JAVJUC010000017.1 coordinate 8,550, forward strand.
GAACCCGGCGGCGGTCCCCGGTGGCGGACTGGGCCTGTCGGATCAGAAATTCGAATCCGAAGCCTATACGCTGAGTGGCTCTGTAAGCTATGTGGTCCCAATCAGTGAGGAACAGCGCCTTAATTTCATTCCAACGGCAGGTTTCTCCTACACCTGGACTGAAACCGAAGATGTCCTGTTCGACGACGGCACGCCCATCACCACGGATGACTCGGTGCTGAAAATCGAAGACTCGACAACCGAGATCGGTTTCGTCGGCGCGACGCTGGCCAAGACCCAAATCCAAGCCGATGGTCGCGGGGCATTCAACTATTTCGTGACGGGCACCGTTTATCACGATTTCGCCCCGGACATTGAATCGACATTGATCGCGGCCGGAGGTAGCCGCTCCACGAGCACATCGTCCAATCTCGGCACCTTTGGCGAACTGAGCGTCGGCGTGAACTTCTCGCGTCTGCTCGACAGCACCGGATCGATCCCGGGACGTCAGTTCAACGCGAGCATACGTCTTGACGGGCGCTCCGGTGACGACATCGACAGTTGGGGCTTGACCGCACAGGCGCGCCTCCAGTTCTGAGCCATGATCGAGGGGCGCGCTTGACCGCGCCCCTTTTCCGTTTCAGAATTGCGCTACGCGGGCTGCGGCTGTCCGTAATGGATAAAGCCGCGCATTTATTTCGAGAGTTGTTCAGATCAGATGTCATGGTTCAGCAAAGTCGCTTGGAAAGAAGGGCTGTTCCTGCAGCCACAACATCTGCAACAATCTGACCGTTATCTCGAGAAACTGATTCAGGCGCGCACCGGTATCATCACTCCTTATCCTTGGGGTGTGGCAGAGCTTGTTTTTGATCGCGATCTCGCTCAGCAGGGGCGGCTCGGCCTGCGCTCGGTTGCAGGGATCATGCCCGACGGTTTGCCCTTCGATGCCCCGGGCACGGTGCCACTGCCGACACCGATCCCGGTTGAAGAGGATGCCGCTGATCTCATGATCTGGCTGACCCTGCCCGATGTCGCGGTGAATGGGCAGGATATCTCGATGAGCGGCTCGGATGCTGCCACACGTTATGTCCTCGACGCCGAGCAGATCGCCGACAACGCTTCGGCCGGTCGCAGCGAACAGACCATAGAGGTCGCCCATCCGCGCCTGGAACTTGCCCTGCGAAAGTCACCCAAGCCCGGCTACCAGAATATTCCGCTTGGTCGCATTTCGGAGGTGCGGGACGGCGTTGTCAGCATAGATCAGACGGTGCCGCCAGCTGGGCTCGTTCTGGCGGTCCACCCGGCCTATGAGGGCTATCTCTCACGCGTGATCGGCTGGATAGAGGCCAAGCTCGATCGCCTGTCACGCTATGCGTCCGACCCCTATTCTGGCGGTGGCATGCAGGCCAGCGATTATCTGATGCTGATGGTACTCAATCGCGAATTACCGGTCCTGCGCCACCTGATGGCACAGGGCGCGGTCCATCCTGAACGCCTGTTCGAGAAACTGATCGGTCTTGCCGGGGAGCTGTCCACATTTGATCAGGGCGAGCGGCACGTGGCTGATTACAAACCCTACGATCACGGAGACGCCAAGGGCTGTTTCACCCCCGTGGTGCAGGATATCCAGCGCCTGTTGATGCGCGATGTCGGCCGCGCGGTGCATCTGCCGCTCAAGGAGGTCAGCGCCAACAGCTACGCCGCGCTGGTCAATGATCGCAATCTCTTCAGCCAGGCCACCTTCGTCATTGAGGTCAGCTCCGGCCTGCCGCTCACGCAGGTGCAACAGCAGTTCCCGCAGCTGTGCAAAGTTGGGCCTAGCACCCGGATGAAAGAGATTATCAACAACAACCTGCCCGGGGTGGGGCTCGTGCACCTGCCCAACCCGCCCCGGCAGATCCGCGTTGTCGCCTCGAATGTCTATTTCATGCTCGACAAGTCCACCGGCTTCTGGAGTGAATTTTCAACCGCCCCGGCGATTGGCATGCATTTCGCTGGCAACTGGCCCGACCTGAAGCTGGAGCTTTGGGCGATACCGGAGACGTTGTGATGGCGGGTGACGACGACGACAAGACGGTCTTTGGGCAGAAACTGCCACCTGCCGCATCGCCCCGGCCTGCCCCGGGCAGCAGTTCTGGTCAGAATGCAGGAAAGACCGTTTTTGGTGCACCCCTGCCACCGCAGGGAGGGCCGCGTATCGCGCCGGGCGCGCCGGGCCAATTCCCCGCCTCCCCCCCGCAACAACCCTCACCGCCACCACAGCCCACGGGCTGGACCCCGCAGCACAATCCCGGAAAGGACGACACCTGGCTGGGCGGGGCGCTTGCGCCACAGACCCCACCATACCAGCCGCCGCCCTCCCACATTCCCGAACAGTCCTATCAGCCCCCCCCCGCGCAGCATCATCCCCAGCAGTATCGGCCCCAGAACCTTGGCCAAGCTGGAACGGGGCCCGGCATGTTTCCCGACATTCCCAGCAATCAGGCCGCGCCGACGCCGCAAGTGCAACCGCGCATCGCGCTTCACGACGCTCTCCGGGGAACCGGGCTCGGAAAGGGGGGGCCTTCCAATCCGCTGCTTGCTGCCGCAGCCAACCTCCTAATCCTTCTGGGGCGTCTGCGCACCGGGCTGGTGGAGTTGCAAAGCGGTCCCCTGATCGACCACGTCACCCGTGAGATCGACGAATTCGAGCGCGCCGCGCTTCAGTCAGGGGTCAGCCCGCAGGATGCCAGTGACGCCAAGTACAGCCTCTCGGCAACGGCAGACGATATCGTCCAGAACCTTCCCGGCGCGGACAAGGGAACATGGCTGCAATACTCCATGGTCGCGCGTTTCTTTGGCGAACGCTCATCCGGTGTCGGGTTCTTCCAGAAACTTGACGAGGCGATGCGCGCCCCCGCGCAACGCTTCTACCTTCTGGAGTTGATGCTGGTCTGCCTATCGCTCGGCTTTGAGGGGCAGTATCGCACGGCCCCCAACGGATCGGTCGATCTGGCACGCATCCGCAACGCCCTTTACGAAACTCTGCGCCGTGTTCAGGGTCGACCCGATGATGACATATCGGTGAAGTGGACCGCCGTACCAATGGGTGGCGGGCGACGTTATGGCGGTACTCCGGTCTGGGTCGTGGGGGCGGTTGCGGCTATGATGGTTGTGGCGCTCTTCGCCACGCTCACCACCCTTCTCACGCGTCAGAGCGCCGAGGTGCGCGAAAGCATTCTGGCACTACATCCTGTCAATCCTGATATCGTCATCGAACGCACAGAGCCGGTGACCAAGCCCTATATTGCGCCGGAATCGAGCCAGCTTGAGCGCATCCGCGAGGGTCTGGCGAACGAGATCGCCTCTGGCGCGGTCGAGGTGGACCGCAACAATGCCTTCATCTTCGTTCGTGTCGGTGATTATCTGCGGTTCGGTTCCGGCTCTGCCGAGCTTGAGAGCGAATTCGCGACACTTGCATCCTCCATCGCCCGGACGCTGGAAAACGAACAGGGAGCGATCCGGGTCGTTGGCCACACTGACAGCGTGCCGGTCTCGGGGCGCGGGCGCTACAAATCTAACGAAGAGCTTTCGGTCGCGCGCGCGCGCACCGTGGCCGACCACCTTGGGCAATATCTCCAGAGCCCTGATCGCCTCGCCGTGGAGGGCAAGGGAGCGGTCGAGCCGATTGCCGACAACGGTACGCGCGAAGGCCGCGCGCTTAATCGTCGTGTCGAGATCATGATCCCGCGAGAGGACACGCTATGAGGCTTTTCGGTGTGATCCCCGTGCCGCCTATCGGGCGCGTCCTGAAATCCCGTTGGCTAAGGGTGCCGCTGATCGTGCTTGGCGTGCTGTGCATCTTTGCAGCGATATGGTTTGGCTTCCCGATGACCGGCTGGGCCCCGCTCATCAGCCCCTGGACGCGCGGCGGTGTGATTGGTGCGATCCTCTTCGTGATCGGGCTGGTTTATTTCCTGCGTTGGCGCAAGCGGCGCAAGGCGGCGCAGGCGCTTGAGGAAAACCTCATCCCGGAACCGGTCGGCGACGGCAAGGTGTTGGCCGAGCGTATGGAAGAGGCTCTCACCAAGCTCAAGAAGGCCGGGGGCAAGACCTATCTCTACGATCTGCCGTGGTACATCATCATTGGTCCTCCGGGCGCGGGCAAGACGACGGCGCTGCGCAATTCTGGCCTGGAATTCCCTGGTCTCGACGATCTTCCCGATGCCGGTCAGGGCTTTGGCGGCACGCGCAATTGTGACTGGTGGTTCGCCGAAGAGGCGGTGCTGATCGATACCGCTGGACGCTACACTACGCAGGACAGCGATGCCGAGGCCGACCGTGCCAGCTGGACCGCCTTTCTCGACATCCTCAAGCGGGGCCGCGCCAACCAGCCGGTCAACGGCGTGATCCTTGCGTTTTCCACCGAGGACATGATGCAATCCGATGCCGCGCAACTGGCCGAACAGGCTGCTGTCGTGCGCGAGCGTCTTGGAGAGTTGCACGAGACCCTCAAGATCGATTTTCCCGTCTATGTGCTCTTTACCAAGGCTGATCTCATCTCGGGCTTTCGTGAGTATTTCTCGACCTTCAGTCTGTCGCGCCGCAAAGCTGTCTGGGGAACCACGTTCCAGACCAAGGACCGCAGCGCCGAGACCTACAAGGAGGTGCCCGCCGAATTTGACGCATTGGTCAGCCGCCTCTCGGACGAGCTGATCGACCGGCTGGTCGAAGAGCCGGACAGTGTCTCTCGCATCGCGGTCTTCGGTTTGCCCGGGCAGATGGCGATGCTGCGCGACAATGTCGCGGAGTTCCTGCGCCGCGTGTTCGAGCCTACACGCTACAAGACCAACGCGATCCTGCGCGGTTTCTACTTCACTTCCGGAACGCAGGAAGGCACGCCGATTGATCAGGTCCTGGGGGCAATGTCGCGCAATGCCGGCGAAGAGGCCGGTTTTCAGCCAGCCTTCATGTCAGGTCGTGGCAAGAGCTATTTCCTACATGACCTGCTGCGCAAGGTCATCTTCGCCGAACGCGACTGGGTCTCTCATGACAAGCGCGCGGTGCGCCGTGCTATGGTGATGCGCGCCGTGGCTCTCTCGTTCATCGGGCTGGCGACGCTTGGTGCGATGGGGGCGTTTGCCTACAGTTTCTGGCAGAACGCAACGCTGGTCAATACGGCCGAGGCGGCTGCCGCGCAATATGCCGATACGGCCCGCAACGAGATTGACCGGCAGTTGATCGACGACAGCGACATGTCACCTGTCCTACGCCACCTGCAACAACTTCGGCTGATGACCCGCGATTACGGTGCCGCTCAACCGCGCTCGCTCTGGCAGGGCTTTGGGCTCAGCCAGCATGGCGAGATGTCGCTTGCAGCCAATGCCGCCTATTCCGACGCGCTCGAACAGATGATGCGTCCGCGTATGATCCTCCATCTGGAAAACGCCATTCCGCAGCGGGTCGCTGATGACGATACCGCCGGGGTCTACCGTGCGCTCAAGGTGTATCTCCTGCTCGGGGGTCAGCAGGAGGGGCGCGGTGACGATGAATCAATCAAGGCCTTTTTCGAAGAGGTGTGGGGCACTGAGTTCTCCAGCATCGGTCAGCAGGTGCAACGCGACCAACTCAACGCGCATCTTGCGGCGATGCTGGAACTCGACGATGATCGCAGCCCGATCCTGACCATCGACAGCGCCATCGTCGACCGGGCGCGCGGGGCCATCGTTGATCTGCCGCTAGCGGATCAGGCCTATAGCGCCATAACCGATCGCGCCGTCACGTCCGGTGTGCCTGATTTCAACCTCGTAGAGCGCCTGTCCGGCCGGGTTGCGACTGTGCTTGCGACAACTGACGGCAGCGCGCTCGAGGATGTGGGCGTGCCGGGGCTCTACACGTTCGAGGGATATTGGGGCTTTTTCCTCGAGGAACTGGCGCGCGCTCGCGACCGCCTGCGGGAAGACCGTTGGGTGCTCGGCCCTGATGCCGAACGCGTGAATTACGAACAGCAACTCGGCACGCTCGAACGCGATCTGCACCGGCAATATCGCCTCGACTTCCAGCAGGCATGGCGGGACATGCTCGCGCGGATTACCGTCGCGCCGATGTCGGTCGATCCCCCGGAATACGAAACCCTTGCCGCCGCCGCCTCGCCGGTCGGCTCACCGCTTCTTGAACTGGTCGAGGCAATCGAAGAAGAGACCCGCCTCGTTCGACTCTTCGAGCAGATCGAGAATACCGAGTTCTCGGCCGAGAGCATCGCCAGCGGTGATCTAGGGGCCAGCATGGGTGACGCAGTGTTCAAGCGCATCTACAGCCGCTCAGGCGTGTTTCAGCGTGTTGTGCTCGATTCCGTTAATAGCGGTGGCAAGTCGCAGGCCCGTGCTGGCGGCGGCAGCGCGCTCGCCGAGGACAGCCAGCGCCGCCAGGTGGAACGCATTACCGAGGATTTCGAGCTTTGGCATGTGCTTCTCAAGGGCGACATCGGCGCGCGACCCGTCGATGTCATCCTGAACAACCTCGGACAATTGCGTGAGAACCGCCGTCAGGCCGCACGCGCACCGACACCGATGGATGAGAAGATGCTGCAGCAGTTCCTCTCAGACCTCACTCGCAACAATACCGCCCTGCCAGACCCGCTCGCCCGGCTGCTCAACGATATCGAGGCCGAGTTCCGCACCGTCGCGCAGGATGCCACCATGTCGCAGCTGACCCGCGCCCTGAATGAGGATGTGGCCCAGTTCTGTCGTGAGTTCATCGACCCGCTGTTTCCTTTCGGAAATGGTCGGCACCTCGCACCCAGCCTCTTTGGCCAGTTCTTCGGACCCAATGGCCGGATGGACACATTCTATTCCAATTATCTCCAGCCGCATGTGATCCGTACTGCTGATGGGCTGCAACCGGCCCCGGACAGCGCGATCGGTCAACGTCTCTCTCCTGCTGCGCTCAAGCAGTTCGAGCGGGCCCAGAAAATCCGCCTTGCGTTTTTCGCGTCGGGCAGCCCCGAGCCCAATGTCAACATGTCGGTGACGCATGTGTCATCTAGTCCGACGGTGGAGCTTGCAGTGCTCAGTGTGAATGGAAAATCCGTGCGCACACAGCCGGACAGCAGCCCCGCCGCCCTTGAATGGCCGGGGCAGAGCTCCGGCGTCTCGGTAGAGCTTTTCCCCCAGACGGAAGGGCGCGCGAATGTCCTGCGGATCAGCGATGGTCGCTGGGATATCGCGACCTTCCTTCAGCGCGGGCGCACCCGGGTGAGTGGTAACGTGGTCAACGTGACCCATGAAATCGGTGGTCGCACGATCACCTACTGGCTTGAATTCGACAGCCCTGCCGTGCCTTTCCTGATGCGCGAACTTGCGGAATTCTCCTGCCCGCTCAGTCTGGAGTGACAGGCAATGCCAGTGCGAATCGGTCTTGCAGGAAAACACCCCGGGTATGGAGATTTCATCGGTCATGGTCTCGATCAAGAGGTGACGACCCCGCTCACAGGCTGGATTGATCAGACCCTGAGCACCCTTCGCGAGAGCCTGGGAGAAGACGCATGGCCAGCATTCTGGGATAATGCGCAGGGATTGCGGTTCTGGATCGGACGCGCAGTGCTGGGGCGTACCGTTACGGGGCTTTTTCTGCCATCGCGGGACAAGGTGGGACGGCGCTACCCGCTGATCCTCGCGGCCGAGGGTGCGGCGATCCCGTCGCCGCTGCTTGATCCCGACCAGACTATTTATGAGCAGATGTCGGCGCATGTCGCCGCGATGGTGCCAGGCAGCGGAGCCGCGGCCCTGATCGACGGTCTCGCGCTGGAACTGCCAGAGGAAACCCCAGATGATCTGACACAGGGCCCGATCATCTGGGCGCATCACCCCGAGGGCGATCTCGGTGCATTGCTGCGCTCTGCCGGGCCGGTGGATTCGGAGCGCGCGATGACCGCACGATCCTACTGGTGGGCCCCCGCGACGCCGGGGCGCGCGGCGGCATGGCTCGGGCAACAGGGACTGCCCGGCCCGGAGGCGCTTGGCTGGTTATTGGGAGGGGTGCCCGCCGAGGGCACGGGGAACGAGGGGACAGGCGAATGATCGGCAACGAGTATTTCACCTTCGAAACCGGTCAGGCTACCGATGTGGGATGCCGCCGGACTGTGAATGAAGACAGCTTTCTGTCGCGGCCTGAATCCGGTCTTTGGGTGGTGGCTGATGGGATGGGGGGACATGCCGCCGGGGATTTTGCCAGTCAGACCATCGTGAAGGAACTGTATTCCATCGGCATGCCCGGTTCTGCCGACGATCTGCATGCGCGATTCGGTGAACGGCTGGTGCGCGCGAACGAGACGATTCTCGAACATGCCGAGGCGTTGGATCGCGGAACCATAGGCGCGACCGTCGTTGCTCTGCTTATCCATGGGTCGGACTACGCCTGTGTCTGGTCGGGTGACAGCCGCGTCTACCTGTTTCGTGACGGGCACCTCGTTCAGCAAAGCCGCGATCACACTGAGGTGCGCGCGTTGCTAGATGCCGGGTCTATCACAGAGGACGAAGCCGAGAACTGGCCACGCAAAAATGTCATCACGCAGGCCATAGGTGTCAGCGAACAGCCGAATTGCGATATCGTCACAGGCGTTGCACAGGTCGGTGACAGGTTTCTGTTATGCTCCGACGGGCTTACCGAACATATCCATGATTCCGAGATCGCCAGTTTTCTTCGGATACATGATGCACAATCGGCCTGTGACGCCCTGATTCAGGAAACGCTCGCGCGTGGTGCCAAGGACAACGTCACCGCCATTGTGGTAAACTGCCTGCCACCGCCTCCGATTGAGGATGACGAGATGATGGACGGCATGGATCAACTGGCATGATGGCTTCCGGCAACGACAATGATGACGACGATGATGACAAGACGCGCATCGGCGGCCCGTTGCCTGTGCCCCCCGCGTCATCCGATGCCGACGACACGCCCCCCGCCGAGGAAAATGCGCCGACCCCGCCTGAACCGGACAGCCCACAGGATACCCATGACGATGACGTCACGCGTCTTGCGCCGCTGTCAACGCCACCGAAGAAGCCTCCGCAAGACCCCGCCGCCGAGAGTGAGGCCACGCGGATAGCGACCACCCCGCCAACCTCTCGTGATGAAGGCGGAGAGGCCACTGACCTGCCCCCGCTGCCACAACCCAAAACAGCCGCAATTCTTCCCGGAACCACCACCACTACCCGTATCGAGGTGGGCGTAGGCACCCTGATCAACAACAATTACGAGATCAAGGAGGTGCTCAAGTCCGGAGGCATGGGCGAGGTCTATCGCGGCGTCGAGCTTGGTACAGGTGATCCGGTCGCGATCAAGGTGATTCTTCCCGAACTGGCCGAGGATGAAAAAGCAGGCCTGATGTTCAAACGAGAGGCCCGCACCCTGCGGCAGCTGAGCGATGAAGCCATCGTGCGTTATTACAACTACGTGCATGACCGCGAGATTGACCGCTATTGTCTGATCATGGAGTTTATCAGCGGTGTGCCGCTCTCGGATCACACAGAGGCGCACGGCCCGATTTCGCCTGCCGCCGGGCGCACACTTCTGGATCGTCTCGCACGCGGCTTGCGCAAGGCGCATATGCAGGAGGTGATCCACCGCGATCTGTCACCTGACAACGTGATGCTGCCAGATGGTCTCGTCTCCGAGGCGGTGCTGATCGACTTTGGCATCGCCAAGTCGAACGTGGTCAAGGAAAGCACGATGGCCGGGCAGTTCGCAGGCAAGTTCAAATACGTCTCGCCCGAACAACTGGGTCATTATGGTGGCGAAATCGGACCACAGACCGATGTCTACGGACTTGCTCTTTTGATGTGTGCGGCCTTGATCGGCAAGCCGCTCGATATGGGCAGCTCCATCGTCGAAGCGGTGCAGTCACGCCAGAGTATCCCCGATCTGTCTGATGTTCCGGCAGAGTTCCGACCTCTGTTGTCGCATATGCTGGAACCGGACCCGACGGACCGGCCCGCCGACATGCAGCTGGTGCGCGACATGCTGGAAAATCCGGCTCTGATCCCGCCCAAGTACTGCGAAGGCATGTCACTGCCGCCGGGTTTGATGACGCCTCCTGGCGTCGTGACGAATGCCGGGCTCGCCGTACCCCCGACCTCAATCTCACCCGGCATGACAGGGGGCACGATGCCGCCCTTTCCTCGGCAGTCAACCATGCCCCCCGAGGCCCTGCCAGAGCCCGAGCAACCCGGTGGCGGCGCGCGCGTGCTGACGCTTCTGGCGCTTGCTTTCGTGCTGGTGCTTGGCGGTGTGGGTTATTTTGCCTGGACGCAGGACATGATCCCCGGCGTGACAGCGACCACATCGACAACACCCGCAACGGGTGGCGGCGCTAGCGTGTCCTCCTCGGGCGGGCTGCCGTCACGAAACACCTCCACCCGAGAGGGCTTTCTGGCAGAATTCGACATTGGTGAGTGCTCCTACGTCTCGCGCGTGCCGTCGGGGCCGAATGCCGGGATGCTCGCCGCCATCTCGCCGGGGGGCGATGGTTTTGCGGGCCTGCCCGTCTCCTACGAAGAAGCTTTTGGCGCGCGCCCCGCAATCATGTCGCAACGGGTCAGTGAGGCGCAGTGCCCCGTGCTGGATTTTGCGCGTGCGCTGCAGGGTCGCACTGATCGCCCGGTGCAGATCTCTTTTGGCACCGACAGTCTCTATAGCGGCGAATCCGTCGCGGCCGACATACGTGATGGTGGCGCTGACAGCCTTTGGGCGGTTCTGATTTCGCCACAGGGCCAAGTTTACAACCTCACCGACCGGCTGTCGGAGTCAGCGGGGGGCAGGCGGACCATGCGATTTGGCCTGACGCTGAATACAGGGCGCGATCCTGTGCCACAGCTTATCTTGCTCGTCGCCACCACCGAGCCTCTGGTCAGCGTCGCTGCGGCGCGTGCCGGAGCAGATGCCGGGCAGCTATTGCCAAAGGTTCTGACAGAAATTTCTGAGCGCGGGGGCTATGTGAGTGCCGATCTCGTGCATCTCGAACTGCGCCCGACCCCTGCCGAAGGCACGTCCGAGTCGCAGTCGGGTACCGCGTCAGAATAATTCTTGCTCGCTTAACGGAGATCAAACGTGCTGACCGCCAGTGCCGCGTCGCTTTCCAGATCGTCACGAAGGTCTGCGAACACGTCCTCAGCCAATTGTCCGGCGCGCTCCTTGATCTGCGTGGGTGAACGGCGCGTGGCCAGAGCGATCAGCAACTGCCCGGTGTCACGGACCGGACCGGCCAAGGTGACCGGCACGTCGAACCTTGTAAAGTTGCCCGAAAAAGACAGAAACCGCTGCAGATCCTGCACCACACCGTTATTGTCTACCAGAAGAAGGGTCACATATCGCCCGCTTGTGCCGCGAAGGATACCGGTCAACCGCCCGCCACTCGGTAGTTCTCGGTTGTCGATCCGCAGTCCGAGCCGTGTGGCCGGATAGTCCTTGTTTTGTCGGATGAAATCAAGCGCCGGGCATTGCCGTGGATCAACGAGGGTGCGCGTCTGTCGCAGTTCGGCGTTCTCTCCCGTCAGCACGTGCTCGGCATAGGTACTCATCGCGCTATCCTCTGCCGAGAGGAGCGCAAGGCCAACTGCATCGGCCCCGTCGCGACGGGGCAGGGCAATCAGACAGTTCTTGGGGGGTGCCGCACGAATGACCCGCATCAGGTCACCGATCGCCAGATCCTGCGCCGAGGCCGGCGGCGCGGGGGGCGGTGATGGTTGCGGGGCCGCAGGCGGTGGTGCAAGCGCGGCTGAGCGCACGCTTTCCACCGAAATCGTCTGCACCTCGTTGCCGCCGTCCAGGGTGCTGACCCCGCTCAGGCTTTGTGCCTCGGGAGCAACCGGCAAGGCCGTCGCGGTCTCGGCCCCGGGCGTACCCGACGCGATGGTTTCGGCGATGATCGGGCTGCTTTCAACGGGCAAGGCCGTCACTGTTTCCGCCAGATCGGTCTCCATATCCGGTGTGATGGAAGGCTCGAGGTTATCCGGGGCGATCGTCTCAGGCGTCAGGGCTTCAGCGGCATCTGCGGTTTCTGGCACGACCGGCTCGACGGCGTCGGCCTGATCTCCGGCAATCTCCTCGGGTTCCGGTTCGACCGGCGTGGGGGCTTCGGGCTCTACCGTTTCGGGTTCGGCGGCGGGTGCCGAGGTGAGGCTTTCGGGGTCTTCCGCCGGTGTCGGTTCCAGCGTCTCAGACGGCTTTTCCGCCTCGGCACCGGGGGCTCCTTCGCGCTCCGCGATTCCGGCCAATGTATCGGAATCCAGACGGTCCAGTGTGATCACGAAGTCAGGGCGGCGCGGGTCTTCCGGGGTGGGTCGGTTCAGATCATTCAACCCTGACATCAGCGCCAACACAAACGCGCCATGCGCTACTGACGAAACCCCCATCGCCGAGACCCATCCGCCCCAGCCAGCCTGCGTATAGGGCAGAAAGCTCATGGCTCTACGCTCCGCGTACGGATCGTCACCAGCTTGACCTCCGTCGCCTCCAGCTCTGGTCGGGTCAGCAGATCCACCAGGCCTTGCGCCGGGGCCACCTTGTCTATCAGCACATGTAGCAACGGCGCCCCGTCGATTGCCGTGGCCAATGCGTCTCCGTCGATCGGCAGGCCATCCAGTGACATCTGCCCGGCGCGATCGAGGATCAGGATCGGCTTGGGCAAGATCTCGATTGGCAATTCCTCGGTCTGCGACAGATCTACCCCGTAGGTGGGCGCATTCATGAGCGAGCCGGTGGCAAGAAAAAAGAAGATCAGCAACAGAACGATATTTACGATGGCCAGTGACACGTCGAGCTGGATACGCCGTTCCTGAGAGGGAAGAATCCGGCGCATGGCTCTACTCTGCCTCAGTGGCTATACGAACGGATGTGACATCAGCCTGGCGCAGTCGCGCCAGAACGGTTGCCATATCCTGCACTCGCGCGCTCGACCGCAAGAGCAACAGGACACTTGCGGGGCTATCCTGTGTCCCGAGCGCCTCGGCCAGATCATCGAGCGCGTCGAACCCGAACCGCTGCCCGCCGATAAAGATTGCATCCGCCTCAAGTGTCCATAGCGCGACATCCGCAGGGGCTTGCGGCTGCGGGGCTTCTCCGGCATCGCCAAGCCCCGTTCCGCTCTGCTCCGCGACGGCTGCGCCGCCTTTGAGCGTGATCAGCGAATAGGGTGCAAGGCTCGATGACAGCATGAAAAAGATTAGCAACTGGAACATCGCATCCGCCAAAGGCGTCAGCGCAAACCGGTAGCTGCGCCGCCTGACCGGAAGATCGAGACGCGACAGGCTGGTCATCCCATCGGCCTCAGATACCGCGTGTGGTGGGATCGACCCGGCCATGGATCGCGGCTGAAATAAGCGCCTCGATCACATTACGCTCGCGGTCGATCCGCGATTCAAACCACGTGGCTATGAAGAACGCCACGAGCGCCACGGCAAGGCCAACGGCGGTCGTGGTTAGCGCGGTCCATATGCCCGAGGCCAGAAGCGCCGGATCCGCAGCCCCGTCGGCAAGTGACAGCACGCTGAACGCATCGATCATGCCGATCACGGTGCCGAGCAGACCCAGCATCGGAGCGGATTGCACCACCATATCCAGCAGACGCAGACGATCCGTCATCGACGAAAGCTCGATGATCGCAGTCTGCCGCGCCAGTTCCTCGGCAAATGCGGGCTCTCCGGGGCGGGCCTGCAATCCCGAGAACACTGCCTGAAGGATGCGACTCAGCACCGATTTTCGACCTGCTGCCATCTGCATCGCTTCGGTGGCATTGCCACTCAGCCAAACATCGAGGATTTTCTCGGCTTTCGCGCGCTTGCCAACGCCCATTCGGGCGAACTGCACCAGTTTGAAAACCGCCACCGTCACGGCGATGAAGGACATCACTGCAAGCGCTGCAAAAACGACGAGCGTCGCCGGATCGAACAGGTCGAGTTGAATGGCATCGAGATTCATCGGGCGACTCCGTTTGGATACGCTGACATCACAGGCTTTCCACGCTGCTTAATCTGGTCCGGCCTCAGATGCCGAACTGGATCGCGGTGCGCGAGCTCGCGGTCAGACCGGACAGGCAGATAGGCGCATCCTCACCGCCCCCGGCGGGGGTGCATGCGGCTACGTCATTCACAACGATACGCGAAATCGCCCCGCAGGGCGTACCTGACAGGTCGAACCGCAGGATCTTGGTCTTGCCCTCGATCAATTGCCCGAATTCCAGCACTAATAGCCGGGACACGATCCCTTCGATGTCGAACACAGCCACCTCAAAGGCGGCGCGGTCCAGCGCAATGTTCGATTGGTTGGTGGCAACATAGGTCAGGCGACAACTGCCGTCCTCTGTCTCTGCCGCCGAATTCAGCTCGACATTGAATGTAGCAGTATCATTACTGGTTTGCGCGACCGCCGCCGTCGATGAGACAGCTACAGTCAGAGCGCAGAAAAATAGCTTGGAATGTGCAAAGAAAGACATGAAAGCCCACCAATTGAAGATCGCCTATACCATTCAATTGGGGGGGAAAGCCCTGCATGTGTCAACCGGGAATTCCCGGTAAGTTGCCCCTTTCTCCAAGGGCAACCCTGTCTTTATGTCTTTCAGAGGTGCCTTGGAAAAGGCTCAGCGATAAACGCCCAGCAGAAACGTCGGCTTGGGGTCCGGCTTGCTGATCGGAACGTAGGTTGCGCGAGACTGACTGTTATCCGCAATCTGGATCTCTTCCAGACCGGAACTGAGGCCCATCGGGCGCGCACGCGGTCGCAGCGTTGCAGTCGCAATGTCGGGCCGTGCCGTTGTTTCGAAAGTTACAGTCGATTCGACGCGAGGTTCGGAAACCTCTGCCACAAGTGTCACGACGTCACTCTGCTCGGGATGTGCAGGGGCCTTCTGTGCTTGGCTCACGATAACTTGCGTCGGGGCAATCTCTGCCTCGAACGTAGCACCGTGGACTGCCGAAATGGCAATGCCGCCCACGGACGTGAACCCAATCAGGGCTCCTGAGATGATCGCTGTGCGAAACATATCTTACCTCAGTTTCAACGCCCCCAGTCTGTATAATATAGCAAATATCGGTCCGGTAGTCATCTACAAGGGGGAATTCCGCTGATCCGGTTGCAATCTGTGGCTGAAAACACACTGGCTGACCATTGGTCTCTGTACTAACCTCATGCCAGCTTCGGATATTCGTGATACGTAATAGTATGGAATTGCACCGTAAAATCCCTGTTCTTAGCCTTATGACGGCCCTGTTCACATCGACAGGAGCACAGGCGCAATTCGCCGTCTGCAACCAGACATTTGATGTCATAAATGTGGCAATCGGCCAGTATCAACGCGAAACCTTCGAAACCAGTGGCTGGTGGACCATCGGTCCGAATCAATGTGCCAATGTCATCGACGAGGTGCTGACAGCCCGCTACGTCTACGTTTTTGCCCAAGACGTCTTTGGCAAGACCATCGTCTCAGGGGCAACGCCGATGTGCGTCGCTCCGGAGCGGTTTCGTATCCGGGGCGAAACGGAGTGCCTTGTGCGTGGCTATCTGGAGGCGCGTTTCCACGAGGTGGACACCCTGCGCACCGAACGCTGGACGCTTTTCGTCTATCCGCCCTAGACTGACAGGGGCAAGACAAGGCAACATGCATTGGATATCTTGTTCTGGAGGATTGCGTGCCTCACGCTAAGCATAGCTTGATCGCCCGTGTGGCACAGGGGATTGCCGTCGCCGGAGCCTGCCTCTGGGGGACGGTACCGCTGGCGGCGCAGGACATGCGCGCGCTGGTGATCGGCACGCCCGGCGCGAATGCGACCACTGCCTTTGCTGATGCCTATCACGCCGCCAACGCCTTGCGCGCATCGGGGTTGACCGAGACCCTGCTTCTGCGCGATGCGCCGCTTTCTGATCTTGAAGCCACGTTCGAGGCAATGCGCGGGCCGGGCCGGGTTCTGATCTATTATGCCGGATCGCTTGGCGCCCCTGATGAGGCTCCCCGCCTACGTTCAAGCGGTGGATCAAGCAGTCCGTCGCTGGCGCTAGACGGCATTGCTCGTGATATTGGAGACGAGGCACAAGTGATCGTCCTGCTAGAAAATTGCGCACATCGTGTAACCGATCCCACCGGCACGGTCGAAACCGTGCCAGACGGGCTTTCGCTGGCCCTAACCGCAGTCGCTGGTCAGCCATGTCCCGAAGCAGGTGCGCGGCTCAGCGACAGGCTGATCGCGGGGCTAGCCGATGATGGGGCCTCGACTGATTTAAAGGCTTTGCTCGACGGTTTCTGGGTGGGTCCTGCGCCAGAGGATGCCACGTGGCATGGCGCGCCACCCGAGCCCGCACCCTCAGCGGATAACTCACCGATCATTTCGCTTCTGCCTGCTGAGCCCGCCCTCAATGCCGAGACCGTCGCGCCGGTCCGTGAAAATTCCAGCCCGGAGGTGGTGCGCAACGTGGCGCAAACGGCGCCTGCGCGCCGGTCCAGCAATCAGGTTCTGGTCTTTGCGCCGACGCCTGATACTCAGCTTGCGGCGCGCGCCGTGGCGGCGGGCCTGCCAGAACCGTCGGTTATTGTCGGGCTGATCCCCGATCAGACCGAGGCCAGTTTTAGTCCCGCCGATGAAACGCCGGGCGAGATCACGTCGAACGAAATCACCTATGATGATATCGACGCACGGCGGCAGCTGCGTGCTGAAGATCCTGCCCTCTTCGAGACCCTGGTCGCTTCCGGGGCGTTTGACCCGCCCGGTCCCCTGCTGGCTCGTGCGTTGCAAGAGGAGCTGGCGCGCATGGGCTGCTATACCGCCGGGATCGACGGTGTATGGGGCAACGGCTCGCGCAATTCTGTGCGCCGCTATTTCGACGAGATCGATGGAGCCTCCGCCGAGACACTGGAACCTGAACCCGGCCTTTTTCGTCAGATCATCCGGCAGGATGACATCGCCTGCCCGGTGGTTGCGGCCGCGAGCCCCAGCCCCGCCCCCGCTGCGCGCCGCTCTAGCCCCGCGCGTTCTGCTCCGGCGGCACGCAGCCAGCCGGCGCCGCGCGCGGCGCAACCGGCTCCGCAACAACCTGCAACCAATAGCCCGGCCATCGGTGGCACGACGATGGGCGTTTTCCGCTGATTGGGGTTACAGGACGTGGGTTTTGAAGTCGATCCTTCCTTTCGGCAAAGCGGGGCCCAGGCCCGCAAGCGCCGACAGCAGCGTCTTCTGCGCAGGCTGCTCGGTGGTCTCGCTGTCCTTGTTGTCGCCTCCGGCCTTACAGTCCTGCTCTGGCCAGGCGGGGTGCGCGATACCCCCCCGCAAGAGGCCAGCACCGAGACCCCGGCGGTCGCGGATGCAGGCGACGAGCTTGATGATTTCGTCATGGTCCAGACCGACGCTGGCAGCGAACCAGCAGTCAGCGCCGCCGCGTCGTCCTTCATCGACCTGCGCCGTGATCCGATGATCCTGCGCTTTGGCGGCGATGCGTCTGCCGAAATACGTCGTATGCCGGGGCCGGATGGGTTCGACATCCGCCGCGTCGGTCCTCCCGGGCCAGAGCGGATCGGCGCGTTGCGTGACACGCTCCTCGTCACGCAGAAAAGGTTGGTAACGACGCTCCCTTCAAGCCGCGAGGATTTCGCATATTTCCAGGCGCGCCGCAGCCAGGGGATGGCTGCCCTCGACAGTGACCGCGCGCCCGCCCCAACCATGAATGATGCGGGTGAAGGCCGTCTTGTCAGCGTAAGCGGCGAAGATGGCAGTTGGGGCAGCCTGATAAGCGCCGGGGCCGATGGTAACAGCCCGGAGCAGGATTCCGTCGAATATGTCGAAACCCGGATCGAGAACACCACCAGCATCGTTCTCGCCCTGCGCGAAAGCCAGCGCCTGCCGCTCTTCGAGGATATCGTCGTTGTCCTGCAATCCGACCGGACCCTTGCCGATGTCCTCGCAGACAGCCAGTTTCCCGATGACGCGGTTGCCCGGATCGCCACTGCCGCAGTGCGTTTGCTGGGCCAGTCCGGCCCGATGAGGGTCGCCAGCACCGTCGCCTTACGGGTCAATCGTGATCTCGACGGGCTGCACCTGCTGCAAATGTCGCTGTACGGTCCTGACAGCTATATCGGCAGCCTTGCTCAGGTTCGCCCCGGCCGCTTCGAGAACGCGGCCGACCCCTGGATCGGAAGTGATCTGCTCAGCCGTTCCGGCGACTTGATCCGCAGCGCCGATATCGCACAGACTGATCTGCGTTTGCTCGATGCGGTCTACAGTGCCGCGATCCGAAACGGGCTACCGACCTCCGAGGTGGGCGAACTGATCGTGATGCTTGCGCAGCGTTATGATCTGGATCGGTTTGCCGCCGAGGGTGATGAACTCACTGTGCTCTACGCCACCGAGCCAGGCCATATCGGGCAGGGGCTTGGCCGCATTCTTTATGCTGCCATCGAGAGTGAGGCGGGCGACATGCCCTGCTACGTTTTGGCAAAGTCTTCCAGCGACGGGTTCAGTTGCTTCGATTTCAACGCGCCGGGCGGGGGTGGCGGCGGGACATTGCGCGGCGGGCTTGTCGTCCCGGTCAGCGGCACGCGTACCTCGGGCTTCGGGCCGCGCCATCACCCGATTCTGAAACAGCTGCGCAATCACAACGGCGTCGATTGGGCGGCACCTACTGGCACCCCGATTCAGGCTGCCGCCGCCGGGCGTGTCGCCTTTGCCGGGGTCGCGGGCGGTTATGGCAACACGCTCTACATCGACCATCCCGATGGCAGCCAGACCCGCTATGCCCATATGAGCCGCTTTGCTCCTGAGGCCCGCGCAGGCCAGAATGTGCAGGCGGGCGAAGTGATCGGCTATGTCGGCACCACCGGCCGATCCACCGGGCCGCATCTGCATTTCGAGCTTTGGGTGAACGGCAAACCGGTTGATCCGCTTGGGCAGGGCGGTGGTGGTGGCACACAGGCGGTAGAGGCTCTGGTCAACCGCATCATCCAGGTCGAGAGCGCCGGACGCGCCGATGCCAAAAACCCGCTTTCGACCGCCACGGGCCTCGGCCAGTTCATCGAGAGCACCTGGTTGCGTATGATGCGTAGTTACCGGCCCGATCTGATGGCAGAGATGAACCGAGCGCAATTGCTTGCTCTGCGCACCGATCCGGCACTCAGCCGTGAAATGGTCCGCAACCTCGCCCGGGAGAACGAGGCGTATCTGCGCGCCCGTGGGCATCAAATCACCTCTGGCAGGCTCTATCTCGCGCATTTCCTTGGGCCCGAGGGCGCGCATATCGCGCTCAGTTCAGAGCCGGGCCAGACCGTGCTCGCGGTCATGGGCGGTGCTGTGGTCAACGCGAATCCCTTCCTGCGTGGCAAGACCATCGCCGATCTGCGGAACTGGTCGGATCGCAAGATGCGTGGCCGCAGCAGCACGGCAGGCGCTGCCCCCCGCGTTGCGTCGATTCCCGCAGAGGTCAAGGTCTATAAGGAAAAGGTGGATGCACTTCTTGCGTCGCTTTGACTGCGTCGCTCAGGTGATCCGTGAGCCATCCGATTGCGCCCAGTCCCAATACATCTCGCGCACCCGTTCGGTCACCGGGCCGGGCTGATACTGCCGCTCTTCAAAGGCCGAGACCGGCGTGACCTTCATCATGTTGCCCGACAGGAACACCTCGTCCGCCGCCTCGAAATCGGCAAAGCTCATCACGCATTCATGCACCATCATGCCCTCGGCGCGCATGTTGGCGATATGCCGTGCCCGGGTGATCCCGGCCAGAAAAGTGCCATTCGGCACCGGCGTGAACACCTCGCCATCGCGCACGGCAAAGACATTCGCCGTCGCCGCCTCTGCAACGTTGCCTAGGGCATCGGCGACCAGCGCATTGCCGAACCCGCGCGACCGCGCCTCTGCGAGCATGCGGGCATTGTTCGGGTAGAGACAGGCCGCCTTGGCATTGACTACCGCATCCTCCATCACGGGGCGGCGAAACCGGGTGCGGCTCAGCGTGGTGGTAAAGCCGGGAGGTGCCATCGGGATTTCCTCGAGACTGATGGCAAAGCCGGTATTGCCGCCCTCCTTGGGCACGATCGCCGCCATACCCCCGTCGATTGCCCAATACATCGGGCGGATATAGACTGCCACGTCCTCGGGATAGGCGCGCAGCCCCTCGCGCACGATCTCGACCATGTCCTCGGTGCTTACCGTCGGCGTCACCATCAGCGCCGCAGCCGACGCATTGACCCGCGCGCAATGCTTGTCGAGATCGGGGATCAGCCCGTGCGCGTAGCGCGCGCCGTCAAACACGTTGCTGCCCAGCCACATGCCGTGATCGGCGGCCTTCATCACGGCGATATCGCCATCATGCCAATGGCCGTCGAAAAAGGTTCGGATGTTTGTCCCGGTTGGCATGTCGTTCCTCCCTGCCTCGTCTCGGCCAGACCCTAGGCCGGACTTGCCAGAGGGTCCAGAGCGATCAGTCCCGCGCCGGGGCCTCGGCCAGCAGGCGTTCGAGATCGAGCGGCTTGTTGACCATGGCAAGGTTTCCGCTCGCGTCGCGCGGCCATTCCGCCTCCGGCTTGTCGACATATAGCTCCACGCCATTGCGATCCGGGTCGGAGACATAGATCGCCTCGCTCACGCCGTGATCCGCCGCGCCCTCGATCTCGATACTGGCCTCGACCAAACGCCGCAGCGCATCGGCCAATGCGGCCCGGTCGGGGTAGAGGAACGCTGTGTGGAATAGCCCGGTATGCCCTTTGGGCGGCGGCGTGGCGCCGAGGCTCTCCCAGGTGTTGAGCCCGATATGATGGTGATAGCCCCCGGCCGACAGGAACGCCGCCTGACCGCCGGAATAATATTGCGTGATCTCGAAACCGAGCACGCCGGAATAGAATGCGATGGCGCGCTCCAGATCCGAGACCCTGAGGTGCACATGGCCGATACGGGTGGCGGGGTGAACAGGGGTCATGGTGGCGTCCTTTGCTTGACGCTCCCAAAATGGCACCTGCGCGCCGAACGCTCAATTCCTCGAATGCGCCCAGTTCATGTGCGTGAATGAGGATACGGTTAACTTATCACGCTCACGCCCAGACCTCTAAAACTGCCGCCCGCTCACACGGCTGTCTTGCGGCTCTCGTCGAGGTATATCTCCCGCAGCCGCGTTGCCACGCGCCCCGGCGTGCCGTCGCCCAGGGTGGCCCCGTCGATCTCCACCACCGGCATCACAAAGGCGCTTGCCGAAGTCACAAAGGCCTCATCCGCCGCCCGCGCCTCGTCGATGGTGAAACTGCGCTCTTCCACCTCCATCTGCGCCTCGCGGGCAAAACGCAGTACGGCGGCGCGGGTGATCCCGTGCAGGATGTCATTCGACAGATGCCGGGTGATGATCCGGTTGCCCTTGACGATATAGGCGTTGTTCGACGTGCCTTCGGTCACATGCCCGTCCTCGATCATCCAGGCGTCATCGCATCCGGCCTTCTTGGCCATCATCTTGCCCATCGACGGATAGAGCAGCTGCACGGTCTTTATATCGCGACGGCCCCAGCGGATATCCTCTATGCTGATGATCTTGATGCCTTTTTTTGCCTCCGGATTATCCGCGAGACCAGGCTTCGACTGGGTAAACAGCACCAGCGTCGGCTCGGTCGTCTCCGCATCGGGAAAGACGAAATCGCGGTCGCCATCGCTGCCGCGTGTGACCTGAAGGTAGACCAGCCCGTCTTCGATGGCATTGACGCGCACCAGTTCACGGTGAATCTCCAGCAGATCGACAAAGGCGGCGGGTTTCTTCATGTCGAGCTCCGATAGCGACCGCTCCAGCCGCGCCAGATGACCCGCGAAATCAATCAGCTTGCCGCCGAGCACGCTCGTCACTTCATAGACGCCATCGGCCATCAAGAAACCCCGGTCGAAAATCGACACGGTGGCCTCGGTCTCCGGCAGATACTCGCCGTTTACATAGACAGTGCGCATGGTCCTACCCCCACAAAGCGGCCTCGGGCGGATGCACCCCGGCGTCATCAAAAGTCAAAGCGTTCTCCCGGTCTTCGGCCAAGAGAAGCGGGCCGTCAAGGTCCGTCACCATCGCACCCTGCGCCACCAGCACCGCCGGGGCCATGGCTAGAGAGCTTCCGACCATGCATCCCACCATGATTCCGTAACCCTCCGTGCGCGCTGCATCGCGCAGCCGCAGCGCCTCGGTCAGCCCGCCGGTCTTGTCCAGCTTGATGTTGACCACGTCATACTTGCCCTTGAGCGCGGGCAGGCTTGCCCGATCATGGCACGACTCATCAGCACAGACCGGCACCGGGCGCGCCATGCCTATCAGCGCCTCATCCTCGCCCGTGGGCAATGGCTGTTCGACCAGCGCCACGCCAAGCCGCACCAAATGCGGTGCGAGATCGGCATAGACTTCCGCACTCCAGCCCTCATTGGCGTCGATGATGATCTTGGCCTGCGGGGCTCCCCGCCGCACCGCCTCCAGCCGGGGCATGTCATCGGGCGTGCCCAGCTTGATCTTCAGAAGCGGTCTATGCGCATGTTGTGCCGCCTGCGCTTCCATCGCTTCGGGCGTATCCAGCGACAGGGTATAGGCGGTAATCTCCGGCCCCGGTTCGGGTAGCCCGGCCAGATCCCAGACCCGGCCCCCGCTTGTTTTCGCCTCCAGGTCCCAGAGGGCACAATCCACCGCATTGCGCGCCGCACCGGCAGGCAGCAGGTCATAGAGCGCATCGCGCGTCAGATCGCTCGGCAGCCCCTCGATCTGCGTTGTGACGCTTTCCAGCGTCTCGCCATAGCGCGCGTAGGGCACGCATTCGCCCCGCCCAGTCACCCCGCCCGCTCTGATCCGCACGGTCAAGACCTGCGCCTCGGTCCGCGAGCCCCGGCTGATGGTGAACACCTGCGCCAACCGGAATACGTCGCGCGTCACTGAAATCTCCACGCGGCCCCCTTTCATCTTTCCAGAAATCCTCCCGCCGGAGGCATCCGCCATATGCCTCGCGCGGTCCTGTCGGATCAAATCGCGGCGAGCGCCTCGACCAGCTTGCCCGAGCCGAACCGATACGGGTCGGTCGCGGGCAGCCCCATATCGGTCTCGACCTTGTCCAGATAGGCGCGCGCCTCGGCCTCGTTCATGTGCTGCGTGTTGACCGACACGCCAACCACCTGACAGGCCGGATTGGCGATCCGCGCCAGCGGCAGCGCGGTGTCGCGCAACTGCTCCAGCGTGGGCAGCGAGTATCCCGGCAAGCCGCGCATATGGGCGCGTGTCGGCTCATGGCTGAGGATCAGCGCGTCGGGCTGCCCGCCATGGATGAGCGCCATGGTCACCCCCGAGAAGGACACATGAAAGAGGCTGCCTTGCCCCTCGATCAGGTCCCAGTGATCGGGGTCGTTGTCGGGTGTCAGCCATTCTACCGACCCGGCCATGAAATCGGCGACCACAGCGTCGAGCGGCACACCGTCTCCGGTGATCAGGATGCCGGTCTGCCCGGTGGCGCGAAAGGTTGCCTTCATGCCGCGCGCGTGCATCTCGCGCTCCATCGCCATGGCGGTATACATCTTGCCGACCGAGCAATCGGTGCCCACGGCCAGACACCGCTTGCCGCTGCGTTTGGTGCCATCCGCGATCGGGTATTTCACCGACGGCACCCGCACATCATGCAGGGTGCACCCGGTCGCCTCGGCCACGGCCTTAAGGTCCGGCTCGTCGCGCAGCAGGTTGTGCAAACCGGAGGCGAGATCGAAGCCCTCCTCAAGCGCGGCCACCAGCACTTTCTTCCATTCCGGGCTGATGATGCCGCCGCGATTGGCGACGCCGATGACGAGGGTGCGTACGCCAGCGACTTTCGCCTCCTCCAGCGTCATGTCGGTCAGACCCAGATCGGCCCCGCAGCCGGGCAGCCGGAACTGCCCCAGGGCATTCTCGGGGCGCCAGTCGCGAATACCGATGGCCACCTTGGCGGCCAGCATGTCGGGCGCATCGCCCAGGAACAACAGATAGGGGGTCTCGATCATGGGAGGTGCTCCAAGCGTTCGGAATTCAGGAGAATTTGCGATGACTCAAACGCGATTTCATACGCATTTCAATGCGAAAGGCAGAAATATCGCATGATCCTGTCGCGAATTATCCACTCGCCCGAATTTTCTGCGACCCGTGCCCAAGCCTGGCCAGCGTGATCCGCGACGGAAAAGCCGCTTGCAGAGCTGCACGCAATTTCATACCCAAACCCGCGACGTTCACGCAATTTCCTTAACCAACGGAGCGACCCCAAGATGAGCTTTCGCCTGCAACCGCCGCCCCCTGCCCGTCCGAACCGCTGCCAGCTGTTCGGCCCCGGCTCCAACACCAAGCTGTTCGAGAAAATGGCGGCAAGTGCTGCGGACGTGATCAATATTGACCTTGAGGATTCCGTGGCCCCCACCGACAAGGAGGTGGCGCGCAAGAATACGATTGAGGCGATCAACAGCGTAGACTGGGGCAAGAAAACTCTCTCGGTGCGCATCAACAGCCTCGATTCCCCGTTCTGGTATCGCGACGTGGTGGACCTTCTGGAACAGGCCGGTGACCGGCTCGATCAGATCATGATCCCCAAGGTGGGATGCGGCGGGGATATCTATGCCGTTGATGCGCTCGTCACCGCAATCGAGGCCGCAAAGGGGCGCAAAAAGCGGATCGGTTTCGAGGTGATCATCGAATCCGCCGCCGGCATCGCCCATGTCGAGGAGATCGCCGCCGCCAGCCCCCGCATGCAGGCGATGAGCCTCGGGGCCGCCGATTTCGCGGCCTCGATGGGCATGTCCACCACCGGCATCGGCGGCACGCAGGAGAATTACTACATGCTGCATGACGGCGCGAAATACTGGTCGGACCCGTGGCATTGGGCGCAAACCGCCATCGTTGCCGCCTGCCGCACGCATGGCCTCTTGCCGGTCGATGGCCCGTTCGGAGATTTCTCGGATGACGAGGGCTTTCGCGCGCAGGCGCGCCGCTCGGCCACGCTCGGGATGGTTGGCAAATGGGCGATCCACCCCAAGCAGATCGCGCTCGCCAACGAGATATTCACCCCCTCCGACGAGGCGGTCGCGGAAGCGCGTGAGATCCTTCAGGCGATGGAAGAGGCGACCGCACGCGGTGAGGGGGCCACGACCTACAAGGGCCGTCTGGTGGACATCGCCTCGATCAAGCAGGCCGAGGTAATCGTCAAACAGGCCGAGATGATCGCGGCACGGTAACCTCGACAGGGGCGGCCAACGCCGCCCCGTTCATTCCGCCGCGATCTTGATCACCGGCTCCATCCGGTCGAGCATCTCTTGCGACAGGTGACATTTGAGTTGGTGGCCGGGGGCGAGGTCGCGTACCGGCGGCACCTCTTTCTCGCAGAGCCCGTTCGGCACCTCGGATTTCCAGCGGCAGCGCGTCTGGAACGGGCAACCGGGCGGCGGGTTCATCGCCGAAGGCACATCCCCCTCAAGCACGATATGGCGCTTCTCGACGCTGGTATCGGCGATCGGCACCGCCGACAGGAGCGCCTCGGTATAGGGATGATAGGGGGGCGAGAAGACCTGATCGGTGGTGCCCAGTTCCACCACATGGCCGAGATACATCACCATCACCCGGTCGCTGAGATAGCGCACGATGCTGAGATCGTGCGAGATGAACAAGAGCGTTGTCTTCTGCTTGCGCTGGATCTCCATCAGGAGATCCGTCACCGCCGCCTGCACACTCACGTCGAGCGCCGAGACGGGCTCATCCGCCACCACGATCCGTGCGCCGCCTGCGAAGGCGCGGGCGATACCGACGCGTTGTTTCTGCCCACCCGAGAGCTGCCGGGGCATACGGTCGGCGAATTCACGCGGTAGCTTGACCAGATCGAGCAAGCGCAGCATCTCGTCGCGGCGCTCCTGATCCGTGGCCCCGATGCCGAACACCTCGAGCGCGCGAATGATCTGGCGGCCCACGGTCATCGACGGGTTCAGCGTGTCAAACGGGTTCTGGAACACCATCTGCACATCGGCCACGGTCTGCGTGTCGCGCTTTTCGATGGGGATGTCCTCGATATTGCGGTTGTCTAGCAGGATCTGCCCCTCGGTCGCCGTCTCCAGCCCCATCAGCACCTTGGCGAAGGTGGATTTGCCGCAGCCCGATTCGCCAACAATCGCCAATGTCTCGCTCTCGCGCGCCTCAAAGCTCAGCGTCTCGTTGGCCTTCACCACCTTTTTCGCGCCGCCGCCGCCGAAGAGCGCGTTGGCCGCCACCTCATAATATTTCTTGAGCTTGTCCATCTTGAGCACGACCTGGCCCGGCTCGCCTGCCTCGTGCTGCGCCATTGCCTCTATGGGGGCGTGCCAGTCGATGTCGCGGTAGCGCAGGCAGCGGGTGAAATGGCGGTCGTCGCCCTCGATCACCGCCATGGGGATGTCACCGGCATCGCATTGCCCGCTTTGGAAATAGTCGCAGCGCGGCCCGAAATTGCACCCCTGTGGCCGCTCGTGCGGCAGGGGAAAGTTGCCGGGAATGGCCTTGAGCGGACGGCTGTTCTTGTTCGCGCCGGGCAGGGGGATCGAGCGAAAGAGCGCCTGCGTGTAGGGGTGCTGCATCTTGTCGAACACGTCCTTGATGCTGCCGGTCTCGACCGCCTCGCCGGAATACATCACGCAGATACGGTCGCAGGTTTCCAGCACCAGCCCGAGATTGTGGCTGATGAACAGCATCGAGGTGCCGTATTTGCGCCCCAGATCCTTGACCAGTTCCACCACTGCCGCCTCGACTGTCACGTCGAGCGCGGTCGTCGGTTCGTCGAGGATGAGCAGCGACGGCTTCGACATCAGCGCCATTGCGATCACGATGCGCTGCTGTTGACCCCCTGAGAGCTGATGCGGATAGCTTTTCATGATCCGTTCTGGATCGGGCAGCTTGACGTCGTTCACTACCTCGAGTGCGCGCGCCCAGGCGTCTTTCTCGGAAATTCCCTCGTGGATCATCGGCACTTCGATCAGTTGACGGCCGACCTTCATGGCGGGGTTCAGCGACGCCATCGGCTCCTGGTAGATCATCGCGATCTCGTTGCCGCGGATATGGCGCAACTCGGCGGCGCTCATCTTGCTCAGGTCCTGACCCTTGAAGCGGACCGAGCCGCCGACGATGCGCCCGTTCACGCCCAGATCCTGCATCACGCCAAGCGCCACGGTGGATTTGCCGCAGCCGGATTCGCCGACCAGCCCCACCGCCTCGCCCGGCTGCACGGCGACCGAGAAATCCATCACCGCCGGGATTTCGCGCAGGCGGGTGAAAAAGGAAATCGACAGGTTCTCGATCTCGAGGATCGGTCCGTCATAGTCCGGCTTGGCCATGTCCATCTCCTTCATCTTTCCATAAATACTCAATCCCGCAGGCTCTCTTCGCGCAGGCCGTCGGCCAGCAGGTTGAGCCCCAGAACGAGGCTCAGGAGCGCGAAGGCGGGCGGCAGGGCGGGGTGGAGATACATCGACAAGAGCTTGCGCCCCTCGTTGATCGTGCTGCCCCAATCGGGGCTCTCGGGGCTGAGGCCGAGGCCGAAGAAGCCGAGCGTGCCGAGCAGGATCGTGGTATAGCCGATGCGCAGGCAGAAATCGACCAGGAGCGGCCCGCGCACGTTGGGCAGGATTTCCCACAGCATGATATACCACGGCCCCTCGCCACGGGTCTGCGCTGCGGCGACATAGTCGCGTGTCTTGATGTCCATGGTGAGGCCGCGCACGATGCGGAACACGGTGGGCGAGTTGACGAAGACCACTGCGACGAAGACCACCAGCAGGTTGGGTGGAAAGCTCACGAGGCCGAGCGGGTCTGCATTCCACGCGATCCCTGCATAGAGCCAGAGCCCGACCACCAGCGTCACGCCGACATACAGGTTGCGCGTCGGGGGCTGCGTGTGAAAGCGCGAGTTCCACAGGAGTACGAGAAAGATGATGGGAAAGATGAAGAGGACGGCGGCCATATAGACCGGGATGCCGGTCAGAACGATCTCGGGCGTGACCAGCAGGTAGAAGAGCAGGATCACCGGGAAGGCGAGGATCAGGTTGGCGAGGAAGGACAGGAAGGTGTCGAGCTTGCCGCCGTAATAGCCCGCCGGCAGGCCGAGCGTGATGCCCACCATGAAGGCGAAGAGGCTGGCGAAAGGCGCGATCTTGATCACCTCCCATGCGCCCACGACCATCCGGCTGAACACGTCGCGTCCCAGATTGTCGCCGCCCAGCAGGTAATAGGGGTAGGCGTCCGGTGCGACCTCGCCCATCAGCTTGGTATAGGGCGTGCCGGGGACCTTGTTCTTCATCGAGGCCGATTGGTCGAGCACGTCATGCGTGGTGATCAGATCGAACGCGCCACCGAGGATGCCGGTGAACACCCAGAACATCACGAGGGCAAAGCCGGCCATGCCGATGGGACTGTCAAAGAGTTTGCCATAGAGCCCGAGCCGCCGCTTGAAGGTGATCGACAGGGCAAAGGTGGCGATGAGCGCGATCCAGACGGGCGTGAACTGCGCCAGTATCCGAAGGATGATCTCGCCCCAACTCAACAGTTCCATGGCGCTGTCCTTCCTGTTTTGTCCTGTGCAGCCCCGCATCCCGCCGTCATGCCCCGGCCTGACCGGGGCATCTCCGCCCCGGCCGCGAACCGCAGCGCAGAGTGTCCGGTCAAGCCGGACAATGACGCGGTCGGTGGGGGAAAACGGGCGCTCATGTCACGCTGATCCGGGGGTTGAGATAGACATAGCCGATATCCGAGATGAGCTGCGTCACCAGCACGACGATCACCGACACGACTGACACCGCCAGCAGCAATTCGATGTCGTTGTTGCTTGCCGCCTGCACCAGGGTCCAGCCGAAGCCCTTGTAGTTGAACAGCGTCTCGACGATCACGACGCCGTTCAAGAGCCACGGGAATTGCAGCATGATCACCGTGAAGGGTGCGATGAGCGCGTTGCGCAACGCGTGTTTCATCACGATATTGGGAAAACTCACGCCCTTGAGCCGGGCGGTGCGGATGTATTGCGCGGTCATCACCTCGGCCATCGAGGCGCGGGTCATCCGGGCGATATAGCCCATGCCGTAGAGCGCGATGGTCAGCACCGGCAGAAAGAAATTTTCGAAGGTCGGGTTTTCCATCGCGCTTGTGGCCGTGCCCTTGAACCATTTCAGCCCCACGGCGGTACTGGCAAAGACCGCGATGAACAGCACCCCCGAGACATATTCCGGCGTCGCCGTGGTGGTGATCGCGAATGTCGAGAGCGTCCGGTCGGTGCGCGAGCCTTCGCGCATCCCCGCCATGACACCCAGGATCAGAGCCGAGGGCACCATCAAGAGCATCACCCAGAACATCAGCCGTCCGGTCAGCGCCAGTTTTTCGCCGATGATCTCGCCCACGTCCTTTTTGAACACGGTGGAATAGCCCCAATCGCCCTGAAGGATGCCGCAGAAACGGGGGGCCTCTTCGGCTGGCGTGTCGGGGCCGATGCAGCGCCCGCGCAGGGTGCCGTCCTCGGCTTGGGTGGTCCAGCCGGGCAGCACGCCCATCCATTGCCCGTATTTGACCGGCAGCGGCTCCAGATAGCCGTTGCGCCCGAGATAGCTGGCAACCTCCTCATCCGTCATGCGGAAATTGCCCTGCGTCTTGGCCAGTTTTTCGAGATTGGGATAGAGATTCGTCAGGAAAAAGACGACAAACGTCAGGCATAGCGCAGTCAGGATCATAACCCCGAGCCTGCGCAGGATGAACATGGCCATTTAGCGCCCCCTGTTGGCGTTTTTCAGAAAACGCTAGTCTACAGAGGCCCCTCGGTCCAGCATCATTTGCGACATGGATAGTCTGTTTGCGCCCCCGGCCCGGACGGGCCGGGGGCGCGGATATCGCTCAGAGCAGCGATTCGGGATGAACGGTCTCGATCCCGAGCGCTTCGCCCACGGCGGCATAGGTCAGCTGACCGGCATGCACGTTGAGGCCATCGAGAAGGTGCCGATCCTCGGCGCAGGCCCGTTTCCAACCCTTGTCGGCGAGCGCCAGCATGAAGGGCATGGTCGCGTTGCCAAGCGCCAGCGTCGAGGTGCGCGCCACGGCACCGGGCATGTTGGCCACGCAGTAATGCATGATCCCGTCCACCTCGTAGATCGGATCCTGATGTGTGGTTGCCTTGGAGGTCTCGAAACAGCCGCCCTGATCAATCGCCACATCCACCAGCACCGCGCCCGGTTTCATCATCCCGAATTGATCGCGGCGCACCAGCTTGGGTGCGGCGGCCCCGGGAATGAGCACCGCGCCGATCACCATATCGGCCTGGGGCAGCAATTCGTCCAGCAGGCCGGCAGAAGAGTAGCCGGTCCTGAAGGTGCCGCCGAACACGTCATCGAGATAGCGCAGGCGCGGCAGCGAGCGGTCAAGCACGGTTACCTCGGCGCCCATGCCTGCGGCGATGCGGGGGTCTTGGGGGCCGACGACGCCGCCGCCGATGACGATGACGCGGGCCGGACCGACGCCCGGCACACCGCCCATCAGCATACCGCGGCCGCCATTGGTCTTTTGAAGGGTCCATGCCCCGACCTGCGGGGCGAGACGGCCGGCAACCTCGGACATCGGCGCGAGCAACGGCAGGCCGCCGGAGCGGTCCGTCACCGTTTCATAGGCGATGGCGGTGCATCCCGACGCCAGCAGGTCGCGCGTCTGGGCTTCATCGGGGGCCAGATGGAGATAGGTGAAGAGCAGCTGCCCCTCGCGCAGCATCTTGCGCTCGGCGGCCTGCGGCTCCTTGACCTTGACGATCATGTCGGCGGTCGCGAACACCTCGGCGGCGGTGTCGATGATGGTGGCGCCCGTGGCCTCATAGGCGGCGTCGTCAAAGCCTGCGCCGATGCCCGCGCCTGCCTGAATGATCACCTCGTGACCATGGCTCACGGCTTCCTGCGCGGCATTGGGTGTCATGCCGACGCGAAATTCCTGGGGTTTGATTTCCGTGGGGCAGCCGATTTTCATGTCTGGATTCTCCTCCGATTGACTTGGCCGGAGAATGCCGCAAATGGCGTGCAAGGCGGTTGAAATTTCCCTCGTCCAGACGGCCTTTTTGTGAATAATGTTCACTGGAATTGCATTTGCTTCGAAAGGTCTTGTGCGTATGTCCCTGGATCTGACAGATCGGCGCTTGTTGCAGGTGCTTCAGCGGCGCGGCCGTATCTCCAATGCGGACCTCGCAGAGGAGGTCAATCTTTCGGCTTCGGCGTGTCACAGGCGGGTGCAGCGGCTGGAGGCGGATGGGTATATCAAGGGCTATGTCGCGCTGCTGGATGTGCGCAAGATGGGGGTGCCTGCGACCATATTCGTCGAGATCACGCTGAGCACGCAGGCGGATGAGGTTCTGGAGGCGTTCGAGAAGGCGGTGGCGCGGGTGCCGGATGTTCTGGAATGTCACCTGACGGCGGGGGCGGCGGACTACATTCTCAAGATCGTCGCCGAGGACACCGAGGACTTTGCGCGCATCCATCGCCAATACCTGACACGGCTGCCGGGGGTTGCCAAGATGCAGTCAAGCTTTGCATTGCGCACGGTTTTTTCGACCACGGCCTTGCCGGTCTGAGCGGCCGGGACAGTGTTTTTCCGATGTGCTGACAACCAAGAGCCCCGGTGTTTCCACCGGGGCCTACTGGCACGCACAGCCGTGAGTGATGGCGCACCTCGTTAACTTACTTTACGAAAAACCGCGCACTCAGGAACTCGTTTACACGCAACACACTATCCTGACGGACGTGTTAGTCATGGGGAAAAACGGGGCGTTTGTCCCGTATGGAAAACCTTACCTTTGTGCCCAAAAAGCATGTGACGTTACGTCAGTTTCGCGTCGGTATTACGTCCGTATCGCGTCGGTGGCGTGCAATCACGCCGCCGACTGCATCAACCCTTCCGCGCGAATCGCCTGTTCGGCCTGATCGAGCGACATCCATGCCCGTTCGATCAGGGTGTCGATTTCGGATTTGGAAATCACCAGGGGCGGCGAGATGATCATCCGGTCGCCGACATGGCGCATCACCAGATTGTTGGCGAAACAGCGCTCGCGGCAGATGTAGCCGGCGGTGCCCGGGTCGGAGGCGAATTTGGCCCGGCTTTCCTTGTGCGGGGTGAGCGCGATGGAGCCCATCATGCCGACGATTCGGGCCTCGCCTACCAGCGGGTGGTCGGCAAGCCCGCGCCATTTGTCCTGCAGGTAGGGACCGGTGTCTCTCGCCACGCGCTCGACGATCTTTTCCTCTTCGAGGATGCGCAGGTTTTCCAGCGCCACGGCGCAGGACACGGGGTGCCCCGAATAGGTGTAGCCGTGGTTGAACTCGCAGGCGTTCATCACCTGTGCCACCTTGTCCGAGACGATCGAGCCGCCGATGGGCGCGTAGCCAGAGGAGAGCCCCTTGGCGATGGTCATGATGTCGGGGCGGATATTGTAGGTCTGGCTGCCAAACCAGTTGCCGGTGCGACCGAATCCGCAGATCACCTCGTCGGCGATGAGCAGGATGCCGTATTTGTCGCAAATCCGCTGGATTTCCGGCCAGTAGCTGTCGGGCGGCACGATCACACCGCCCGCGCCCTGCACCGGCTCGGCGATGAAGGCGGCGACGCGGTGCGCGCCCAGCTCCTCGATCTTGGCCTCAAGCTGGCGGGCGCGTTCCAGACCGAACTCCTCGGGGTTGGTGTCGCCGCCTTCGGCATACCAGTTGGGCTGGTCGATATGGTGAATGTCGGGGATCGGCATGCCGCCCTGCGCGTGCATGCCGGTCATGCCACCGAGGCTGCCGCTGCCGACCGAGGAGCCGTGATAGGCGTTCTTGCGGCTGATGATGACGGTGCGTTCGGGCTCGCCCATCTGGGCCCAATAGGTGCGCACCATGCGGATATTTGTGTCGTTCGCCTCGGAGCCGGACCCCGCGTAGAAGATGTGGTTGAGATCCCCCGGTGCCAGCTCCGCCAGCTTGGCCGAGAGGGCGATGGCGGGCACGTGGCTGGTCTGGAAGAAGGTGTTGTAATAGGGCAGTTCGCGCATCTGGCGCGCTGCGACATCGGCCAGTTCCTCGCGTCCGTAGCCGATATTTACACACCAGAGCCCGCCCATCGCGTCGAGAATCTCGTTACCTTCGCTGTCAGTCAGGGTGACGCCGCGGGCGCGGGTGATGATCCGCGCACCTTTGGCGTTGAGGCCGTCGCCATGGGTGAAGGGGTGCATGTGATGCGCGGCATCCAGCGCCTGAAGCTCGGCTGTGGGCATGTGGTTGGTGATCGTGCTCATGGCAATACCTCTCGCGAATGGGTGGCCCGGCGCGGGTGCGCGGGCGTTTTCACCAGAATATGATCAAATTATCCGCTGTCAATCGAATCAGTGTGCATGCGCCTGCGGGGCGATGGATTGGCGCACTTGCTCCATTCCCTGCACGACATCTTCGCGGATTGCGCGTGCTGCGGCCTCGGCATCGCCCGCGCGCATCGCGGCCAGCATGTCCTTGTGTTTGTCCGGCAGGTTCTGCGTTCCCATGCGTCCGCAGACCACCCGCAGGGACGGGCCGAAGCGCAGCCATAGCCCATCTGCCACATCGGCGAGAATTGAGGCCTCGGCCAGGTCGTAAAGCCGCTTGTGAAAGCGGTAGTTCAATTCCAGGTAGCCGCGCAGATCGCCATGCGAGATCGCCCGATCCAGTTCGGTATCGAGTGCGGTCAGGTCGGCGAGGTCATCGCCCGTGGCCCGCTCAGTTGCGCGGGTGGTCAGATAGGGGTCAAGCCATTGACGTGCATATATTAATTCGCTGATGTTATCGGCCGATAGCAGCGGCACGCTGACCCGCCTGTTGCCCTGGAATTCCAGGGCCCCCTCGGCGATCAGGCGGCGGATCGCCTCGCGCACCGGGGTCATGCCCGCGCCGAGCCGTTCGCTGAGGCCCTGAATGGTCACCGCCTGACCGGGCGCCAGATCGCCGAAGAGCACGAGCGCGCGCAGTTGACGGTATATCAGCTCATGCGCGGGCAGGCGCGGTTCGGGAATGGTGTTGGTGCTGAATTTCTGTGCGGCTTTGGGCATGGAAGGGGCATCCCGGGCAAGGCTTTCAATCTCTGACCTTGCGAGTTTAGCGGCTGCGTGAAAACATTACCATATTGCCAGGCGTGGTATTTTTTGATCAAATCCATGCCAAGGCAGAGAACATGCCGAAACCAACGGGAGAAGATAATGCGAAACCTCATGCTGACCACCACTGCGACGCTTGCGCTTGCGGCGTCCGCCGCCTCTGCGCAGGAGGTCCGTGTCTATAACTGGTCCGATTACATCGACGAAGACCTGCTGACACAGTTCGAAGAGGAAACCGGGCTGGACCTGACCTATGACGTGTTCGACAGCAACGAATTGCTCGAGACGAAGATGCTGGCAGGCGGCTCAGGATATGATGTGGTTGTCCCAACTGGCAGTTTCCTGCTGCGGCAGATTCAGGCGGGTGCGTTCCAAAAGCTCGACTATGACAAGCTGCCCAACTCCGACAACCTGTGGGATGTGATCAAAGAGCGCCTCAAAGGCTATGGGTCCGACGTGAAGATCAGCGATTATGCGATCAACTACATGTGGGGCACGACCGGGCTTGGTGTGAACACCGGCAAGGTCGAGGAGGCCTTGGGTGCGGATGCGCCGATTGACAGTCTTGCGCTGATCTTTGAGCCTGAGAACATGGAAAAGCTGG
The DNA here is from genome assembly GCF_040219995.1 of Roseovarius sp. Taxonomy (GTDB): domain Bacteria; phylum Pseudomonadota; class Alphaproteobacteria; order Rhodobacterales; family Rhodobacteraceae; genus Roseovarius. The sequence continues at coordinate 43,217 of NZ_JAVJUC010000017.1, forward strand.
CCGAATGCGGGGTGCATTTCCTCGATGCGCCGGATGAGGTGATACCTGCCGCGCTTACCTATCTCGGTTTCGATCCCAACAGCACCGACGCCGACGAGCTGGAGAAGGCGGGCGAGCTTTTGATGTCGGTCCGCCCCTATGTGCAGAAGTTCCACAGCTCGGAATATATCAACGGGCTGGCCAATGGTGATATCTGTGTTGCGGTCGGTTGGTCGGGCGACGTGTTGCAGGCGCGCGACCGGGCCGATGAGGCCGATAACGGCGTTGAGATCGCCTATAACGCCCCCAAGGAGGGGGCCGTGATGTGGTTTGACATGATGGCGATTCCGGTTGATGCGCCCAATCCCGACGGCGCGCACAAGTTCCTGAATTTCATCATGGATGCGCAGAACATGGCCGCGGCGTCGAACTATGTCTATTACGCCAACGGTAACAAGGCGTCGCAGGAATATCTCAATGAGGACGTGATCACCGATCCGGCGATTTATCCCTCGGAAGAAGCGCTCGACAATACCTACATCAAGAAGCCCTATGATGCGCGGGTGCAGCGGACGGTGACCCGTCTGTGGACCAAGATCAAGTCCGGCACCTGATCGGACGACATGACCGACCCGCGCGAGGCCAGCCCTTGCGCGGGTTTTCTCAATCCAGCCGGGGACAGGCATGTCACAAACCGTATTCGAGCCGTGGAACGATCCGGACGCGAAGCCTCTGATTCAGTTCAAGAATGTCACCAAGCGATTCGGCGAATTCACCGCGATCGACAATCAGAGCTTTGACATCTACGAGAAAGAGTTTTTTGCTCTTTTGGGTCCGTCGGGCTGTGGCAAGACGACGATGATGCGGATGCTGGCCGGGTTCGAGAAACCGACCGAGGGCACGATCCTGCTGGGCGGGCAGGATATCGCGCCGTTTCCGCCTAACAAGCGGGCGGTGAACATGATGTTCCAGTCCTACGCGCTGTTCCCGCATCTGTCGGTGTGGGACAATATTGCGTTTGGGCTGAAGCGTGACGGCAAGTCGAAGGACGAGATTGCGGCGCGGGTCGAGGAGATGCTCAAGCTGACGCGGCTGGAGCAATTCGCACGCCGCAAGCCGCATCAGATTTCCGGCGGGCAGCGGCAGCGGGTGGCGCTGGCGCGCAGCCTCGCAAAGGCGCCGAAGCTGTTGTTGCTGGATGAGCCGCTAGGCGCGCTCGACGCCAAGCTGCGGCAGGCGACGCAGTTCGAATTGATGGATATTCAGGAAAAGACCGGCACCACCTTTGTCATCGTCACCCACGATCAGGAAGAGGCGATGACGGTGGCGAGCCGTGTCGCGGTGATGGACAACGGCAAGATCATTCAGGCCGACACGCCGCAGGTGATCTACGAGGCCCCGGCCTCGCGCTACGTTGCGGATTTCATCGGCGATGTGAACCTGATCGACGGGATGGCCGAGGCGCGTGAGGGTGGTGCCGCCGCTGCGCCCGCAGCGCCGGAAGCACCGACCGTACAAGAGCCCGAGGCCCCCGCCGCAGAACCCGCACGCCGCGCGCCGCAGCCGAACGAGCGCGGTAAGTGGCTGCATGACAAGCTGTTCAAGTATATTCTCGGGCCGCGTGAGGATGCCCCCAAGCAACTGCCGCCGCCGACGCCCGAGGAGAGCAAGGCCGCCGCTGCATCCGTGACGCAGACCGATGTCGCCGCGCCGGGCGGTATCACCATTCACTGGGCTGAGGGGCAGCCGCCGATCATTGCCAGCAACGGTGATCCGGCACTGGCCGGGCAGCGCGTGACGCTGGCGCTGCGTCCCGAAAAGCTGGGTATTTCCAAGGATCGGCCCGAGGCGGCCAACGCCCTTAAGGGCAAGGTGATAGACATCGCCTATCTGGGCAACCTGTCGACCTATCACGTCGAACTGGCCAATGGCACGATGGTCAAGGCGCAGTTGGCCAATACCCGCCGTGTTGCCCAGCGCGATATCACCTGGGAAGATGAGGTCTGGATCAGTTTCCGCGGCACCGCCGGTGTGGTGCTGAGCGAATGAGACGCGCGGCCCTCATCCTATTGCCGTATCTTTGGCTGCTGGCGCTCTTTCTTGTGCCGTTCATAATCGTGCTCAAGATATCACTGTCGGATATCGCACTGGCCATTCCGCCCTATACGCCGACGCTCGATTTCTCGGAGGGATGGCGGGGCATCCGCGATTTCTTCGCCGGGCTGGATTTCGAGAACTTCGTGTTCCTGACCACCGACGATCTGTACTGGAAAGCTTATCTCTCGTCGCTCAAGATCGCGTTCATAGCCACGGTCTGCACGCTTCTGGTGGGCTATCCGATCGCCTATGGCATGGCCAACGCGCCCGATCACTGGCGCCCGACGCTGATGATGCTGGTGATCCTGCCATTCTGGACCTCGTTCCTGATCCGGGTCTATTCGTGGATGGGGATCCTGTCGACCGAGGGCTATCTGAACCAGCTTTTGCTTGGCATGGGGCTGATTTCGGAGCCTCTGACGATCCTAAACACGCCCGTGGCGGTCTATATCGGCATCGTCTACACCTACCTGCCCTTCATGATCCTGCCGATCTATTCGGCGTTGGAGCGGATGGACGGATCCCTGCTGGAAGCGGCCGAGGATCTGGGCTGTTCGCGGATCAAGGCGTTCTGGCTGATCACCGTACCGCTGTCGAAAACCGGCATCATCGCGGGCTGTTTCCTGGTCTTCATCCCGACCATCGGTGAATTCGTGATCCCCTCGCTCTTGGGCGGGTCGCAGACGCTGATGATCGGCAAGGTGCTGTGGGAAGAGTTCTTCAACAACCGCGACTGGCCGGTGGCGAGTGCGGTGGCGGTGGTGCTGCTGCTGATCCTGATCATTCCCATCGTGCTGTTTCAGCGCAACGAGCAGAAACAGCGGGAGGCCGAAGGATGACGCGACGCTTGTTGACGAAATCTTGCAAAGATTTCGATCCGATTTCTTTTGAAGAAATCGGTCATCCGAGGGTGTGCGCATGAGACGTCTGACATGGTTCAACGCCACCTCGCTCACGCTCGGCTTTGCCTTTCTTTACCTGCCGATGCTCATCCTCATCGTCTACAGCTTCAACGAATCAAAGCTGGTGACGGTCTGGGCCGGGTTTTCGACCAAGTGGTATGGCACCCTGATCCAGAACGACGCGTTTCTTGACGCGGCCTGGGTGACGCTTCAGGTGGCGGTGGTGTCGTCTACCGTCGCCACGGTGCTGGGCACGATGGCCGCATCGGTGCTGGTGCGGGCGGGGCGGTTTTATGGGCGCACGCTGTTTTCCGGCATGATCTATGCGCCGCTGGTGATGCCCGAGGTGATCACCGGTCTATCGCTGCTATTGCTGTTTATCGGGATCGGGCTGGACCGGGGGATTTTCACCATCATCCTCGCGCATACCACCTTTTCGATGTGTTTCGTGTCGGTGGTGGTGTCGTCGCGGCTGGTGACCTTTGATCGGTCGCTGGAAGAAGCGGCGCTTGATCTGGGGTGCTCGCATTTCGATGCGTTCCGCCTTGTGACCCTACCGATCATCGCGCCTGCGGTGATTTCCGGCTGGCTGCTGGCGTTCACGCTGTCGCTTGACGATCTGGTGATCGCGTCCTTTACTGCCGGGCCGTCGGCCACGACGCTGCCGATCAAGATCTGGTCGTCGATCCGGCTGGGGGTCAGCCCTGAGATCAACGCGCTCTCGACCATCATGATCGGGATCGTTGCGGTCGGGGTGATCACCGCGTCGCTGATCACCAAGCGTGCGAGCCTGCGCCAACAGGCCGACGAACGCGCCGCCGTTCACGCATGAGCCGCATCTATCCGGCGCATGCCTATGGCGAGGGGCCGCGTGCGGGCTGTTATTGGCCGACCACCGTGGTGCCGCGCGATTACCCGGCGGCGCAGGGGCGGATCACCTGCGATGTGGCTGTGATTGGCGCGGGGTTCACCGGGCTGTCGGCGGCACTGCATCTGGCCGAGGCCGGTCAGGATGTGCGGGTGTTCGAGGCGCAGGTGCCTGGTTGGGGCGCCTCGGGGCGCAATGGCGGGTTCTGCTGTCTGGGCGGCTCTGCCGCGTCGGACACGATTCTGCGCAAGACCCATGGTGAGGCGGCGCGGCGCGAGTATCGGCGCGCTGAGGTGGAGGCGGCGCGGTTTGCCCGTGATCTGATTGCGCGGCATGGGATACAGGCCGATCTGCATTCCGAGGGTGAGACGCTGCTGGCGCATACGCCGCGCGCGGTTGCGGGGTTTGCCGCGCGGGCTGCGCAGATCGAGGCGGATTACGGCGTGGCGCCGGAGTTCATCTCAGGCTCTGAACTGGCGCAGATGGGCATGAAAGGCCCGTTTCACGCGGCACTCACCACGCCCGTCGGCGTGGCGCTCAACCCGATGAAATATACGCTGGGGTTGGCGGAGGCGGCGGTGCGCGCCGGGGCGCGTGTTCATGGCCAGTCCCCGGTGAGTGCGATCCGGCGGGATGGGGTGTTTCACCTGACCACGCCGCAGGCGCAGGTCACCGCGCGGCGGCTGATCGTGGCGACCAATGGCTATTCGTCGGATGACCTGCCGGGATGGATGCGGGCGCGCTATCTGCCGACGCAATCGAACGTGATCGTGACGCGGGTGATGAGTGATGATGAACTCAGCGCGCAAGGCTGGACCACGCGACAGATGTGTTATGACGACCGGTTTTTCCTGCATTATTTCCGGTTGATGCCCGATAACCGGATGCTGTTCGGCATGCGCGGCGGGCTGTTTTCCTCGGCTCGGTTCGATGCGCGTATGGATCGGACGATAAGGGCGCATTTCGAGCGGATGTTTCCGGCGTGGCGGCATGTCGAGACGTCGCATAGCTGGAATGGGCTGTTGTCGTTGTCGCCGGATCTTACGCCCTATGCCGGGCCGATCCCGGATATGCCGGGGGCGTTCACCGGGCTGAGTTATCATGGCAATGGGGTGGCGATGGGGAGTTATGCCGGGGCGCTGCTGGCCGATCTGGCGATGGACCGGGTGCCGGGGCGTCTTTATCCGGAGATCCTGCGCAAGCCGCCGGGGCGTTGGCCTTTGGGGCGGCTGCGCCGGGCGATGCTCTGGCCGCCATATGCATTGGCGACGTTGACCGGGGGGTAGGCGGGGTGTTTTGGCCTTGAGGCGACATTGCAGTGAGCCGCGCATCGACGGGCCGCGGTGCGGCGATCCTACCTCAGTTGTTTAGCGCTTTATATCCGCCAAAGCCGAAAAACATCAGAGCGCAGAGCAGGTTGTAGCCAAATCGCCGTGCCGGGGGGGCGGCCCGGCGATGCGCGGCGGGCTTCGCCCTTGATTCCGCGCAGGGGCATAACGGCAACGACTGCTCCAGACCAATCCCTACCCTATTCAGGCGTCCGCGCAGACCTTGCCCTATTGCGTCTGATCCCAAGCTGATGTTCGCGCCAGATGATGATGATCCCGGCCAGAATGACCAGCGACGCGCCGGTGAGCATGGCGCTGGTGGGCACCTCGTCGAAGATGAAATAGCCGATTCCGAGCGCAAGGAGGATCGAGGCGTAATCGAACGGGGCCACCACGCTGGCATCGGCGAAGCGGTAGGAGGAGGTGAGGAAAATCTGCCCTAGCCCGCCCAGAAGCCCGGCGAGGATCAGAAGGCCGAATTCCGGGCCGGAGGGCAGGACCCAGCCGAAGGGGATAGTCAGAAAGGAGAGCAACGTGGAGGTTACGGAGAAGTAGAAGACGATGGCGCTGGTCTCTTCGGTCTGCACCAGTTTGCGCACGTAGATTTGCGCCAGTGCTGCGCAAATCGCGCCGGTGAGGGCGAGCATCGCGCCCACGGCCTGCATCGTCTCGACGGTCGGGCCGCTGAGGGCTGTGAGGCGCGGGGCAAGCACGATCAATACGCCCGCAAGACCGAGGCCGACCGCGCCGATCCGAAAGAAGCCGACCTTTTCGTTGAGGAACATCGCCGCGAAGACCACGACCAGCAAGGGGGCGGCATAGCCCAGGGCCGTGACCTCGGGCAGCGGCAGCAGGCCGAGCGCGGCAAAGCCCAGCCCCATGGCCGCCGTGCCGACAAAGCCACGCCAGAAATGGTTTAGCGGCGATTGGACCCTGAGACCGGTGCGCAGGTCGCCGCGCAGCATGAGCCAGACGAGGATCACCGGGATGGCGAAGAACGAGCGGAAGAACACCGCCTCGCCGGGGGGAACGTGCCCCGACGTTGCCTTGATCAGCGAGGCCATGGTGATGAAGAGCGTGACCGACGTGATCTTGAGCGCGATCCCGGTGAGGGGGCGGGCGCGGTCCGGAGGTGCCATGTTCAGGCGTCCGTATCCGCCTCCTTGCGGGGCAAGACCCAATCGGCGCGCGGGAAGTGGCAGGTATAGCCCTGCGGGAAGCGCTTGAGGTAATCCTGATGCTCGGGCTCCGCCTCCCAGAAGTCACCGACCGGTTCGACCTCGGTCACGACCTTGCCGGGCCAGAGGCCGCTGGCCTCGACATCGGCGATGGTGCGCAGCGCCTCGGCCTTCTGTTCTTCGGAGCAGTAGTAAATCGCCGAGCGATAGCTCATCCCCACGTCATTGCCCTGTCGATAGAGGGTGGTCGGGTCATGGATCTGGAAGAACACCTCGAGGATGCGGCGATAGCTGATCTTCGCAGGGTCAAAGATGATCTCGATGCCTTCCGCATGGGTGCCGTGATTGCGATAGGTGGCATTCGGCACATCGCCGCCGGTATAGCCCACCCGAGTCGAGATCACGCCGGGCAGCTTGCGGATGAGATCCTGCATGCCCCAGAAACAGCCACCGGCCAGAACTGCACGTTCGCTCATGTCACATCCTCCACCTGATCGAGATACGCGCCATATCCCTGCGCTTCCATGTCGTCGCGATGAATGAATCGCAGGCTTGCCGAGTTGATGCAATAGCGCAAGCCGCCCCGGTCGCGGGGGCCGTCGGGAAAGACATGGCCCAAGTGGCTGTCGCCGTCGCGGCTGCGCACCTCGGTGCGGATCATGCCCATGGTGAAATCCTTGATTTCAGCCACATGGGCAGGCTCAATCGGCTTGGTGAAACTTGGCCAGCCGCAGCCGGATTCGTATTTGTCGGAACTGGCGAAGAGCGGCTCGCCGCTGACGATGTCGACGTAGATGCCCGGCTCCTTGTTGTTGAGATATTCGCCAGTGCCGGGGCGTTCGGTGCCGTTCTTCTGGGTCACCCGGTATTCTTCGGGTGAGAGGGCGGCGATCCTGTCGGGGTCTTTGCGGTATTCGGTCACGTCTCACGCCTCCTGTGCTATGCTTCAGGATAACAGATGGGGCGCGGGCCGAAAAATGGAATAGCGGGGCAGAGTGATCCACCGCCCCGATTGCGCCGTAAATCAAGTAACTTTCCGGAGGATTGACATGCGCCTGATCATCGCTTTTTTCGCCGCCTTTTTCGCTCTTCCTGCCGCTGCGCTCGATCTCGACGCGCCGTTCGGAAATATCGACGGGGGAGAAATCCGGCTCAGCGATTGGCGGGGGCAGCCGGTGCTGGTGGTCAATACTGCCTCGCGCTGTGGTTTCACGCACCAATATGACGGGTTGCAGGCGCTCTACGACAAATACCGCGACCGGGGGCTGGTGGTTCTGGCGGTGCCCTCTGACGATTTCCGGCAGGAATTGTCGAGCGAGGCCGAGGTCAAGGAGTTCTGCGAAGTCAATTTCGGGCTCGATATCCCGATGACCACGATCACTCCGGTCAAGGGGTCGCGGGCGCATCCGTTTTACGCCTCGCTTGCCGACGAGGCCGGGTTCGCGCCTGCGTGGAACTTCAACAAGGTGCTGATCGGCCCTGATGGCGAGGTCACGGGCACATGGGGGTCGGTTGCGCGCCCGACGTCGCAGGAAATCACCGGGCGCATCGAGGCGCTGTTGCGCTGATCAGTGATTGTCGCGCGGCAGGTTGCGTGCGACGCGCTGATAGGCAGTTGCCAGTTCAAGACAGCCCCCATCTGACAATTGCCCGACATGTCGGCGATATATCTCCTGCCACGGGGTCTGGTTTTCCAGGTCAGGGGCGGACCAGTCGGCCTGGCGCTGCGCCCATTCCTCCGGCTCTACCAGCGCGTCCATCGAGGCGGTGTTGAGATCGAGCCGCACCCGATCGCCGGTTTGCAGGTAGGCGAGCCCGCCGCCGACCACTGATTCGGGAGAGGCGTTCAGGATCGACGGGCTTTCGGAAGTGCCCGATTGCCGCCCGTCGCCCACCGTGGGCAGGTGCCGCACGCCTGCGCGCAGCAGGTCATCGGGGGGCTGCATGTTCACCACTTCGGCAGAACCCGGATAGCCGACGCAGCCGACATTACGGATGAAAAGGATCGTGTGCTCGTCGATGGCGAGGTCCGGGTCATTGATGCGGGCGTGGTAATCCTCTGGCCCCTCGAAGACCACGGCGCGGGCCTCGAATATCCCCTCGGCACCGGGGGTGGAGAGGAACCGCTCGCGGAACGCATCTGAGATCACGGAGGTTTTCATCAGCGCGGAGTCGAAGAGGTTGCCGGAGAGGACGAGAAAGCCCGCCTTTGCGCGCAAGGGCCGGTCATAGGGGCGGATCACATCATGGTCGTGGCTGTCGCGACCGGCGAGGTTGTCGCCCATGGTCTTGCCCGTGGCGGTCATCACGTCGGCGTGCAGGCGCCCGGCCTTCATGAGTTCGGCCATCACCGCAGGCACGCCGCCCGCGCGGTGGAAGCTTTCGCCAAGATACTCTCCGGCGGGCTGCATGTTGACGAGAAGCGGTTCGTCGAAGCCGATGGTCTGCCAATCGGTGATGTGGAGCGCCACGCCCGCATGGCGCGCGATGGCCTGAAGGTGCGGCGGCGCGTTGGTCGATCCCCCGATGGCGGTGTTGGTTCTGATCGCGTTCTCGAACGCCTTGCGCGTCAGGATGTCTGAGGGTTTGAGATCCTCAAACACCATGTCGACGATGCGCCGCCCGGTGGCATAGGCCATTTCCATGCGCTCGCGGAACGGGGCGGGGATTGCCGCAGCACCGGTCAGTGTCATGCCGAGGGCCTCGGCCATGGCGTTCATCGTCGAGGCGGTGCCCATGGTATTGCAATGGCCCAGCGAGGGGGCCGAGGCGCAGGCGCGCTCCATGAACTCTTCGTAGTCGATGCGGCCTTCGGCGAGCAGGCGGCGGGCCTCCCAGATCACGGTGCCGGAGCCTGCGCGCTGGCCCTTGTACCAGCCGTCGAGCATTGGCCCGCCATTGAGGGCGATCGCCGGAATGTCGACCGTTGCCGCGCCCATGAGTTGCGCGGGCGTGGTCTTGTCGCAGCCGGTGGTCAGCACGACCCCGTCGATGGGATAGCCGTGCAGCACCTCAACGAGGCCGAGATAGGCAAGGTTGCGGTCGAGCGCCGCGGTGGGGCGCTTGCCGGTTTCCTGAATCGGATGCACCGGAAATTCCATCGGGATGCCGCCCGCGTCGCGGATGCCGGCCTTGATCCGGTCCATCAGAAAGATGTGGATCTTGTTGCAGGGGGCAAGATCGGAGCCGGTGTTGGCGATGCCGATGACGGGGCGGCCGCTCTGGAGTTCTTCGCGGGTGAAGGTCTGGTTCTGATAGCGTTCGAGATAGAGCGCGGTCATGCCCGGGTTGTCGGGATTGTCGAACCATTCCTGCGAGCGGAAACGCCCTGATTTTGGCGGTTTGGTCATGCTCTCCTCCGGCGGGTGGGCTGCTTGTGGCGAGCATCATGGCTGATATACCGGGACGCAAGGCAATAATCGGCCCGGTCGGGGCCACGCGAGGGGGAAGACAGGTATGAATATCGTCATCATCGGCGGGGCCGGGTTTCTGGGGCAAAAGTTGGCGCGTGCGCTGGTTGCGCGGGGCAGGCTGAATGGTCAGCCGGTACGTCGCATCACCTTTGCGGATGTAACCGATCCGGCGGGGATCGAGGGGGCCGCGGTGCCGGTGGATACGGTGCAGTGTGACATCACCGATCCGGCCTCGGTGGCGCGGGTTATCACCGGTGAGACGGAGGTGATCTATCACCTCGCCGCTGTGGTGTCCTCGCATGCCGAGGAGGCGTTCGAGGACGGGATGCAGATCAACCTGCATGGCACGCTCAACATATTGGAGCGGTGCCGGGCGCTGGCCACGGTGCCGCTGCTGGTCTTCACCTCGTCGCTGGCGGTTTATGGTGGCGAGGTGCCGGACCCGATCACCGAGGTGTCGCTGCTCAATCCGCAGAACTCCTATGGCACGCAGAAGGCGGTGGGGGAGTTGCTGGTCAACGATTATGCGCGCAAGGGTTATATCGACGGGCGTGGTGTGCGGCTGCCGACGATCTCGATCCGCCCGGGCAAGCCGAATCGTGCGGCATCGAGTTTCATGTCGTCGATCCTGCGCGAGCCGCTCAATGGTCAGACGGCCAATTGCCCGGTGGATGAGGATTTCCAGCACTATTATCTGAGCCCGCGCAAATGCGTCGAGAACCTGATCCGGGTGGCGGAGATTTCCGCCGGGGATCTGGGGGGCAACCGCATCCTGCAGATGCCCGGGCGGACCCTGTCGATCCGGCAGATGATCGACGCGATGACGGCCGTGGCCGGGCCGCAGCCTGCGACGCTGATCACCTGGCAGCCGGAAGAGGCGGTGCGGCGGATCGTGGGGGGATGGCGGTTCGATATCCATGCCGACCGGGCGCTTGCGCTGGGGCTGGAGGCGGATGGCAGCTTTGAGGAGAATGTGCGGGCGTATATCGAGGATGACCGGCCTGTGGGGTGATTTTGGGATCAGAGGATATGCGGGTTTTTGTCTGGAGCTGCCGTTGACATCTAGGGCCAATGCGCGGAATCGAGGTGCCGCAGGCACCGCCGCGCCGCGCCCGACCGCCCCCTCGGGCGGGCGCTTTTGCAACGTTTCAAGCCATTGAAAACGCGGAGGTGTTTGGCTGGCATAAAGTGCGGTCCACCAAGGTTGCTGCGCCCACCCGGCGGCCGGGCACCGCGCGACTCATCTCGTCGACACCAAAGGTCCACTTCAGGTCACTCACGCTCCTTCGCCCCGCATTTCGGAACTCGCCACCTAGGGCGTGGCAAGAAACGCCTCCACGTCCGCACGCCTGGGGATCGGGGCAACGGCACCGTAGCCCTGCACTGCGATAGACGCCGCTGCGTTGGCATAGGCGGCGGCGGTGAAGGGATCGTCCCCGGCGATGATCCGCGCCAGAAATGCGCCGTCGAACGTGTCGCCTGCGCCGGTGGCGTCTACAACGGAAACCGGTCGTCCCGGCACGCGCCTCCGTTTTTCAGGGGTGGCCACCAACGTGCCCTCGGCCCCGAGTGTCAGTGCGACGATCCCTGCCCCGAGCCCGAGGTAAAAATCGGCGATCCTGTCGGGGTCGGTGAGCCCGGTCAGCGCCTCGGCATCCTCGAGCCCCGGCAGGGCGATATCGGCCATTGCCATGCCTGCATGGATGATCGCCCGGGCGCGGTCGAGCGGCCAGAGCTTGAGCCGCAGGTTGCTGTCATAGGACACGCGCCCGCCCGCCGCGCGCACGATCTCCATCGCGGCGAATACGGTATCGGCGGCGCTTTGGGATATGGCCTGGCTGATGCCCGAGACATGCAGGATTTGCGCGGTCTCAAGAGCGGCGCGAGGCAGGTCTGCGGGGGTCATGCGGCTGGCGGCAGACCCGTCCCGAAAATAGCTGAACTCGTGCCCGTCCGCCCCGTGAGTGACGAAATAGATACCGGTCTGGCCGCCCTCGACCGCGCGCACGGTGGTGGTGTCCACGCCTTCGGCCTGCCACAGGTCGATGAAGGAGCGGCCAAAGGCATCGGCCCCGACATGGGTGAGATAGCCCACATGCGCGCCCTGCCGCGCGGCGGCGATGGCGCAATTCGAGGTGTCGCCGCCATGGCCCGGCAAATAGCGCCCGTCGGGCTGCTGGTTGAATTCGAGGATCGGCTCGCCGAGGCAGAGAAGATCGACCGCCATCAGCGCGCCCCATTCAAGGCCGCGCGGATGAGATCGCGCGCCGTGGCCTCGTCGCCCGCCTCAAGGGCGGCGGCGGGCAGCAGGTTGCCGCCCATGCCGACGCAGAGCGCCCCGGCGGCGAGATAGTCGGCGGCGTTCCCCGGTGTGATGCCGCCGGTGGGCATGAGCGCGATGTCCGGAAAAACCGCCCGAAGCGCCTTGAGAAACCCGGGCCCGCCTGCGGCATCGGCGGGAAAGACCTTGACCACACGCGCACCCGCCTGCGCGTGATGGAGCACTTCGCCGGGTGTCATGGCGCCGGGCAGATAGGGGATTTGTGCGGCGCGACAGGCTGCTGCCACCGTGTCGCACCAACAGGGCGAGACGACGAATTGCGCGCCCGAGGCGATGGCCGTCTGCGCCTGTGCGGCATCAAGAACGGTGCCCGCCCCGAGAATGACCTTGGGATATGCCGCGCCTAGGCGCTGCAAGAGCCCGCTTGCGTCGGGCACGGTCATGGTGATTTCGAGGGCGCGCGCGCCTTCTTGGGCGAGCAGGTGACAGGCGGTTTCGGCGATGGCCGTGTCGTCGTGGCGGATCACCGGAACGATGCGGGCGTTTTTCAGGGCGCGTGTCAGATGGTCGGTCATTGCTCCTCCGGCGTTGCGCGTCCGGGCCATGCTTTCGCTTGCGTGAACCCGCAAAGATACCGATACCTGTTTCCCATGCGACTGACCACCACCGCCCTTGCCGCCGTGACCGCGCTTTGCGTGATGATCGGCGTGTTCTGGCTCTCGCTCAGCTTTTTCCAATCCGAGGAAGAGGCCAAGGCGCGCGGGCGGTTGTCGCTGTATCACAGCACGGTGCGGTCGGAACTGGAGCGGTTTTCGCACCTGACCTATGTGCTGGCGCGCGACAGTCATGTGATCGACACCGCGACGGGTGGGTCGACCGGGCGGCTGGATCGCAGGCTGGCAGCGTTTGCGGCACAGTCGGGGCTGGATGCGATTTATCTGATGCGACCTGACGGGATGACGATTGCCGCCTCGAACGCCGGGCGACCGGGCACCTTCGTGGGGCAGGATTATTCCTTTCGCCCCTATTTTCAGGCGGCGCGTGCCGGTCTGCAGGGGCGGTTCTACGGCATCGGTGCAACCACGGGATTGCCCGGCTATTTCATCGCCGACGCGGTGCGCGATTCGGAGGGCGGGCTGGCCGGGGTGATTGCGATCAAGCTCGATCTCACCGATCTGGAGGAGTCATGGCGGCGCGCAGGGGAGCAGGTCTTGCTGGCCAATCGGGATGGTGTGGTGCTGTTGTCCTCGGACCCGGACTGGCGGTATCGCAGCCTTGCGGATCTGAGCGCCGATCAGCGGGCCCGGATCGCGCAGGACCGGCAGTTTCCGGGGCAGGATCTTGCGCCGCTGGACTGGCAGCCCGTGGACGCTGCGCGGGCGATGATCGACGGGACGGAGCGGATTCACCTCGCAGCCTCGGTCGCGCCGCATGACTGGGTGTTGCATTACTTTGCGGATGACAGCGCGGCGGTGACGCGCAGCTGGCTGTTGACCGGGCTGGTGATGATCCTTGCAGGCGCGGGGTTTCTGGTGTCGCAGGTGCGGCGGACACAGCGCATCGGGGCGGCCTTGCGCCGGTCCGAAGCGGAAGAGGCGCAGCTGCGCGAGGCCAATGAACGGCTGGCAGTGGAGATCGAGGAGCGCCGCACCGCTGAGCGCCGGTTGAAGCGGACGCAGGACGAGTTGGAGCGCGCGAGCCGACTGGCGGCACTCGGGCAATTGGCGGCGTCTGTCACGCATGAATTGGGGCAGCCGATCGCAGCGATGCGCAACCATCTGACAGCGGCCGAGATCGGCGGGCAACCTGCGGCGCGGATCATCCCGAGGATCACCGGGATCGTGGACCGGATGGAGGGGATCACGCGGCAGTTGAAGTTCTTTGCACGAAATGATCGGGAGGAGTTCGGGCCGGTCGATCTGGGGGCGGTGGTGCAGGCGGCGCTGGCGCTGGTAGAGCCGAATATCGTCAAGGTGGGGGCCACGACATCGGTCGATGCGCCAGAGGAGCCGGTGCTGGTGCGCGGCAATCAGTTGCGGTTGGAACAGGTGCTGACCAATGTGTTGCGCAATGCCGTCGATGCGGTGGAGGATTGTGCCGAACGGCGGATCGACATCACGCTGGGGCAGGGCGATGGCGCGGGCTGGGTCGAGGTGCGCGATACCGGGCACGGGCTGGGACAGGCGCGCCTAGACGAGTTGCAGGAGCCGTTCGTGACGACGCGCGAGAGCGGGCGCGGCATGGGGCTGGGCCTTGCGATTTCGGCGAATATCGTCAAGGCGCATCAGGGCCGGTTCAGCGCCGATAACCTTGCCGAAGGCGGGGCGATGTTCCGGATCGAGATACCGCAAGAGGGGATCGAGGAGGATTTGAGCGCGGCATGAGCAGCACCCCCCGTATCCTGATCGTCGAGGACGATCGCGCCATGCGCCTGTCGCTGATCGATCTGCTGGAGGCGTCCGAGTGGTGCGTCGAGGCGCTGCCGCGCGCCGAGCGGCTGGCGGACCGGCTGGAGGCGTTTCAGCCGGATGTGATCCTGTCGGATGTGCGGATGCCGGGCATGTCGGGTCTGGAGTTGCTGGACAGTCTCGACCGCGATCTGTCACCGCCGCTGGTGCTGATTTCGGCGCATGGCGATATCGCCATGGCGGTGGATGCGATGCAGCGCGGGGCTTACAGCTTTGTCGAGAAGCCCTATGAGCCGCGCCGCTTGCTGAACATCCTGCGCCATGCCGCCGATCAGCACGCGATGCGGCGCACGACCGAGCGGTTGAAATCGCGGCTGATGCAGTTGTCGGGGTTGGATCGGGTGCTGTTGGGGCAGACGCGGGAAACGGCGGCCCTGCGCGAGGAGGTGCTTGATCTGTCGCAGAGCGGCGCGGCGGTGATGCTGCAGGGCGAGACCGGCACCGGCAAGGAACTGGTGGCGCGGGCGCTGCATGATCTGGGTGCGGACGCCGCCGGGCCGTTTCTGGCGCTGAACTGTGCCGCGCTCTCGGTCGAGGGGTTCGAGGCCGAGATGTTCGGGGCCGAGGGCGGTGCCAAGGGGCGGTTGCAGGGGGCGGATGGCGGCACGCTGTTCCTTGATGAAATCTGTTCTTGCCCGATGCCGGTGCAGGCCAAGCTTTTGCGGGTGATCGAGGACAAGCAGGTATTGCCGCTGGGGGCCGAGGCCCCGGTACCGCTGGCGTTCCGGGTGATTTCGGCGACCAACGAAGACCCCGAGCAAGCGGTGCGTGAGGGGCGGCTGCGGGCCGATCTGCTGTATCGGCTCAATACTACGGTGATCGCCCTGCCCACCCTGCAACAGCGGCGCGATGACGTGATGCTGCTGGCGGCGCGGTTTCTGGACGAGTTTGCGCGGGTCTACGAGACCCGCGTGCCGGACCTCACGCCGGAGGACAGTGCCGCCCTTCTGGCGCATGACTGGCCCGGCAATGTGCGCGAGTTGCGCAGCGTGTGCGAGCGCCGGGTGCTGAGCGCGCGGCGCGGGGCTGGGTCAATGGCGCAGGCGCTGCGCCGCGATGCGCTGGCCGATGATGTGCCCGACACGCTGCGCGCCGCCGTGGCGGCGTTCGAGCGGGAACTGATCGCAAAGGCGATTACCGCGCATGAGGGAAAGATGGAGGCGGTGGCCGAGGCGCTGGGCATCGGGCGGCGCACGCTCAACGAGAAGATCGTCAAGCTGGGGCTGGACAAGGAGGCGCTGCTGTAGTCACCTTGCGGATATCCGCAGGGCGGCTGCCGGGGCATGCGCGGTTTTCTTCATAGCCATTGTGCCGGGGATGACCCAAGGTAGCGCCCATCATAAAGCATGACATCTGGGAGGAGAAACCATGCCGAAATTTCTGAGTTATACCGCTGTGGCCGCGATCAGCCTTGCCTTTGCCGGTGAGGCGATGGCGACCGAATGGAACGTCTCGCTTTGGGGCAAGCGCCGGGCGTTTACCGAGCATGTCGAGAAGCTGGCCGAACTGGTGAGCGAGAAGACGAATGGCGATTTCACCCTGAACATCAGCTACGGCGGCCTGTCGAACAACCGAGAGAACCTTGACGGGATTTCCATCGGGGCCTTCGAGATGGCGCAGTTCTGCGCGGGCTATCACCGCGACAAGAATCCGACGATCACCGTGCTGGAACTGCCGTTCCTCGGGGTCGAGACGCTGGAGCAGGAGCGCGAACTGTCGATGGCGCTCTATGATCAGCCTTCGGTCAAGGCCGATCTGGCGCGCTGGAACGCGACGCTACTGATGCCGTCGCCGATGCCGCAATACAACCTCGTGGGTCTGGGCGATGCACCTCGCAGCCTGGATGATTTCAAAGGGCTGAGCGTGCGCGCCACCGGTGGCATCGGTTCTGCCATGGAGGCCGTGGGCGCGGTGCCGACCTCGATGTCGGCGACCGAGGTGCGACAGGCGATGGATAGCGGCGTGGTCAAGGCCGTGGCCTTTGCGCCGCATGCGCATATGTCCTTCGGCACCATCGAGAATGCGAAATGGTGGACCTCGAACCTGAACCCCGGCACGGTGAATTGCCCGGTGGTGGCGAATACCGACGCGCTCGACGGGTTGTCGGATGAGCATCGCGAGGCGCTGTTGGGGTCGATCGACGAGTCGCTCGATTACTACATCGACAACTATCAGAACAACACGCTGGAGGCCTGGGGCCCGGCTCTCGAAGAGCGCGGGATCGAGGTGATCAGTTTTGATGAGGCGTCTCTCGAAAAGTTCGAAGAGGCGGTGGCTGGTCCTGCCGCTGCGACCTGGATCGAGGAGATGGGCAGTCGTGGTATTCCCGCGGAAGAGCTCTATGACTTCGCCACGAGCACGCTTGCGGAGCTCAAGGGCGGCTCCTGAGCCTGACCTTTCCGGCCTGCCGCGGGTATCCGTGGCGGGCCGATTTCCTCGCGCATAATCCGGGAGACGAGCCATGGCGGGAGCGGCCTCTGTCCTGTCTGACAACAGCAGCCTGAGCAGGCTTGATCGCGGCCTTTACCGAATCGAGCGGCAACTTGCGCTCTTGAGCGGGCTGGCGGTTTTCTCGCTCATGGTTCTGGCGGTGTTTTCCGTCGGCGGGCGCAATTTCTTCAATCAGCCGCTGCCCGGATATGTCGACTGGATCGAGCAGATCATGCCGCTGATTGCCTTCATGGGCGTGGCCTATACGCAGCGCGATGGCGGGCATATCCGCATGGATATCTTCGTCGGGATGTTTCAAGGCCGCGCGCTGTGGCTAATCGAGTTGATCACGACGCTGGCGGTGCTGGCGCTGATGCTGCTGCTGGTCTGGGGCAGCTGGGCGCATTTCGAGCGTAGTTTCGACTGGAACGCGCCGCTTTGGAGCCGCGACAGCACCATCGACATCGCCCTGCCAATCTGGCCTGCGAAGATCCTGGCACCGATTGCCTTTGGCGTGCTGTCGCTGCGGCTGATGTTGCAGGTCTGGGGGTTCGGGCGGGCGCTGATCACCGGGGCAGAGCGACCGGTTGCGGTGCCGCTGATCGAGGATGCCGCAGCACAGGCCGCACGCGAGGCCGCGCATGTCAGCGGCCGTGATGAATAAGGATTTCACCTGATGGAGCCGATAGATATCGGGCTTGTCGTGACCGGTTTGATGCTGGTCGTCGTCGTTCTGGGCATGCGCGTGGCCTTTGCCGCCGCTCTTGCAGGCACGGTCGGGCTGATCTGGATTTTCTGGTCCAAGAAGGGCTATGCGGGCGACGAATTTGTCTGGGCGCTGACCGTGGCGGTCAAGACCGCCGGTCAGGTGCCGCATTCCAAGGTCAGCTCGCAAGCGCTGAGCCTGATTCCCACCTTCATCATGATCGGCTATCTCGCCTATTACGCGGGGCTGACCAAGGCGCTCTTCGAGGCGGCGAAACGCTGGATTGCCTGGGTGCCAGGGGGGCTTGCCGTCTCCACCGTGTTTGCCACGGCAGGTTTTGCTGCCGTGTCGGGGGCGAGCGTGGCGACGGCGGCGGTGTTTGCGCGCATCGCCATCCCCGAGATGCTCAAGATCGGCTATGACAAGCGCTTTGCGGCGGGCGTGGTGGCGGCTGGCGGCACATTGGCGAGCCTCATTCCGCCCTCAGCATTGCTGGTGATCTACGCGATCATCGTGGAGCAGGACGTGGGCAAGCTGTTGCTTGCCGGGTTCATCCCCGGCGTGTTTTCGGCCTTTGTCTATGCGCTTTTGATCATCGGTCTGGCGCTGACCATCAAAGGGTTTGGCCCGCCGGTGGGTGGCTTTACCTGGCGTGAGCGTTTCGTGTCGCTGCCGCCCGCGCTGCCCATTGTGTTCGTTGTCGTGACGATCATCTTTTTCGTCTACAACCCATTCGGCGGCGATGCCTGGGGCACACCGACCGAGGGCGGCGCGATCGGGGCCTTTGTGGTGTTCCTGATGGCGCTTTATCGTGGCATGCGCTGGCCCGAGTTGAAGGACGCCCTGCTGGAAACGGCGAAGCTCAGTGTGATGATCTTTACGATCATCTGGGGGGTGCTGATCTATGTGCGATTTCTTGGCTTTGCGGATCTGCCGTCGGCCTTTGCCGACTGGATTACCTCGCTGACGCTGTCGCCGATGCTGATCCTGATCTGCATCCTGCTGGCCTATGCGGTGCTGGGCATGTTCATGGATGCGATCGGCATGCTGCTCTTGACGCTGCCGGTGGTCTATCCGGCGGTGATGGCGCTCAATGGGGGGATCAATGTCAGTGCGGCGGACAGTGCCTTTGGCATGAATGGTCAGATGTGTGCGATCTGGTTCGGGATACTGGTGGTCAAGATGGCCGAGTTCTGTCTGATCACGCCACCTATCGGCCTCAACTGTTTCGTGGTGGCGGGCGTGCGCCCTGACCTGAGCGTGCAGGACGTGTTCAAGGGGGTGATGCCGTTCTTTATCGCCGATGCGGTGACCATTGGTCTGCTGGTGTCATTCCCGGCGATCGTCCTGTGGCTGCCGGGTCTGGCCTAGCGAAGTCCGTAAAACTGGACGTGTTAACAGACCGGTAATCCACGCTGTGCTACCCCTTGGATCGGGTGAGACAAAGGTGGTGAGTATGGACGTGCGCAGCAACGTGGCGCCGGTCATCATCAAACGGAAAAAGATCATTGCTGGCGGCGGGCATCATGGCGGTGCCTGGAAAGTGGCCTATGCCGATTTCGTGACCGCGATGATGGCCTTTTTCCTGCTGATGTGGCTGTTGAACGCGACGACGGAACAGCAACGCAAGGGGATCGCGGATTATTTCAGCCCGACCCTGCCGGTCAACCGGATTTCGGGCGGGGGTGACGGGGCGTTTGGCGGCGACAGCGTGTTTTCCGAGGACAGCCTTGCGCAGAACGGGACCGGGGCGTCGAGCAAGCACACGACCGAAAGCCGACAGGCGCGCGGCGAACAGGGGCTTATGGCGGACGGGGCCAATGCGCAGGAGCGGCAGGCCGAGGATGCCGCCTTTGCCCGGGTGGCCGACATGCTGACCGCGCGCAGCGGCGAAAGCTTTGTCTCAGAGGAGGCGTTGCGGCACATCCTGACGCGCGTGACCGATGAGGGGCTGGTGATCGAACTGTTCGATCTGGAGGGTGTGCCGCTGTTCACCGGATCGGATGTGGCGACCGACATGTTGGGGCATCTGGCGGCGCTCATCGCCAATGTCTCAGGTCTTGTGGATAACGATCTGGCGCTGGCGGCGCATGTCCGTGCGCGACCGGTGACGCTGCTCGACAATCCGGTCTGGGATGTCTCAGCGGCGCGGGCGAATCGCATGCGTGCCCTGCTGGAAGCGGCGGCGGTCGATCCGTCGCGGATGACGCGCGTGACGGGCCATGCGGATCGCAAGCCGGCCACCCCGGACCCGATGGAAGTGCGCAACAACCGCATAGAGGTGATCCTTTTGCGGTCAGGGCACGCCGAACGGAGAAGATTTTAGATATTATCCGGCTGTTAAATATCCGCGCCTATGACTGAGGGCCAAGATTGGTCGATACATCAGAAAGGCGTGTCCATGACGATTTCCTCTTCCCTTAATGCCGGTGTGGCGGGCCTGACGGCGAATGCCTCGCGTCTGGGGGCGATTTCCGACAATATCGCGAACTCCTCGACCCTTGGCTATCGCCGGGTCGAGGCCAGTTTTGAATCGCTGGTCATTTCGGGCAATGGTGGCAACTATGCTGCGGGGGGTGTGCGCGCCACGACGCAGAGGTTGATCGATCAGGGCGGATCGCTTGTCACCACGTCGAACCCGACCGATCTGGCGGTGCGCGGCCGCGGCTTCCTGCCGGTCGCCCTGTCGAGCGACGTGGCGGTCGGCAATGGCACGCCGCAGATGCTGCTGACCTCCACCGGGTCGTTCCGCACCGATTCCGAGGGGCGTCTGGTGACGGAATCGGGTCTTGTGCTGCTGGGCTGGCCGGCCGGGCCCGATGGCAGCATCCCGACCTTTCCCCGCGATACGAGCGATGGGCTGGAGCCGGTTCAGATCAACGTGAACCAATTGACCGGAGAACCGACAACGGCGGTCAATCTTGGCATCAATCTGCCTGCGACAGAGACTGAATCAACGGCAGATGGCACGCCACAGCAGCTTTCGGTCGAATATTTCGACAATCTGGGGCGGTCCGAGAATATCCAGATTGCATTCGCGCCAACGGTGCCCGCTGACGGCGCATCCAACCAATGGACAATGACGCTCGCCGACTCGGCGCAGGATGGCGCGATCATTGGGGAATATGCGTTGAGCTTCGATGATGCCCGCGCCTCGGGCGGTACGCTGCTCGATGTGGTGACGCTGTCCGGCGGGCCCTATGACCCGACCAGCGGACGGTTGATCGTCGATGTGGATGGCGGCCCTGTCGAGGTCAATATCGGACGGCCGGGCACATCCGAGGGGCTGACCCAACTGTCGGACAGTTTCGCGCCGCTGTCGATTTCCAAGGATGGTTCGCCGGTGGGCAACATGACCTCGGCCTCGGTGGATGAGAACGGGTTTGTCCGCGCGACCTTCGACACCGGGGCGAGCCGTGTCATCTATCAGGTGCCGCTGGTCGATCTGCCCAATCCGAACGGCATGATCTCGCTGGATCAGCAGACCTATCGCCCCTCGCCCGATAGCGGATCGTTCTTTCTCTGGAACGCCGGGGACGGACCGACCGGGGACATGGTTTCCTTTGCCCGTCAGGAATCGGCCACCGATGTGGCGGGTGAGTTGACCGACATGATCCAGACTCAGCGGGCCTATTCCTCGAATGCCAAGGTGATTCAGACGGTCGACGAAATGCTGCAGGAAACCACCAATATCATCCGCTGATCCGGATCGCATCCTAGTTGAAAGGCGCATGTCATGACCATTTCCGGGGCCCTGTCGAACGCTCTGAGCGGGCTGAATGCAAGCTCGCGCATGGCCGATATCATATCGACCAATATCGCCAATGTTCTTAACGAGGGCTATGCGCCGCGCGAGATCAGCCTTCAGTCGCAGCGGGACGGGCGCGGTGTTGCGGTGGCCGGGGTGATCCGCCATGTCGATGCCGTGCTGCTCGGGGATCGCCGATTGGCCGACAGCGCCCTTGCCGGGGCCGAAACGCGGGTGGCCTTCGCGGCCTCGCTCGAACGTGCCGCCGGTGCGGTCGATGACGTCGGATCGCTCGCAGCCCGGCTCACCGCCTTGGAGGCGAGCCTGGTCACCGCGGCCGCACGTCCCGAGGAGCCGTCAAGATTGCAGGCGGTGGTCGATGCAGCCACGGGTTTGACCGACCGGATCAATGATATCGCTGGCGGGATCGAAGCGCTGCGCAGCGAGGCGGATGGCGCGATCGCGCGGACTGTGAGCGAGCTTGATGTCGGGTTGCAGCAGGTCGTCACGCTTAATTCACGGATCACTGCCGCAGGGGCCAGCGGGCGCGGCACGGAGGCGCTTCAGGACGAGCGACAGCGCATCATTGACGGGCTGGCCGAGATCGTCCCGCTGCGGCAATTGCCCCGGGCGCATGGCGCTGTGGCGCTGATGACCACCGGTGGTGCGCTTTTGCTCGACGGGCGCGCGGTCACGGTTGAATTCGACGCCGTGCCTGTCGTGGCGGCCCATATGACGCAGGATAATGGGCTGTTATCGGGCCTGTCGGTGGCGGGTCAACGGCTGGCGACTGATGCGGAAGGGCCGCTTGGCGGTGGCCGACTTTCGGCTCTGTTCGATAATCGTGACCGCGCGGGGCCGGAGGCACAGGCGGCCTTGGACGGCATCGCGCGGATGATCGTGGAGAGTGTTGCGCAGCCCGGTCTGGACCCGACGCTGGCGCCGGGTGCGCCGGGCCTGTTCACGGATGCCGGGGCGGCGTTTGACCCGGCGCAGACGGTCGGTCTGTCGGGGCGTATTGCAGTGAATGCGGCCGTCGATCCAGAGGCGGGTGGTGCGCTGTCGCGTTTGCGCGATGGTCTTGGTGCAGTGACCGCCGGGCCGCCGGGGCAGGCCGGATTACTGCAGCGTCTGAGCACTGCGCTGGATACCCCGACCGGCAGCGCATCCGACCCGGTCGCGCGCACGATCGCGGGGCATGTCGCCGCCTTTGCGGGACAGGTGGCGCAGGTGCGGCTTGCCGCCGAGGAAACCGCGAGTTTCGCGACTGGGCAGGCGTCGGAACTGCGTGCGCTAGAACTCGAGTCCGGGGTCGACAGCGACGCCGAGTTGCAACGCCTCTTGCTTGTCGAGCAGTCCTTCGCCGCCAATGCGCGGATGATTCAGACCGTCGACGACATGATGCAAACCTTGTTGAGGATCTGACCATGAGCCTGCAGACCATTGGCGATCTCGCCCAGAGCTTTGCCCTGCGCCGTCAGAGCGTGGAACTGACCCGACAGATGGACCGCCTGACGCTGGAGCTGTCGAGTGGCGAGGCGGCGGACATGTCGCGGCACCTGTCGGGGAACCTGTTCCAGATTTCCGACATCGACCGCGAGCTTGCCTTGCTGGGCACCCACCGCGACACGGCGCGGCTTGCATCGACCGATGCACGGCTGATGCAGACCGCGCTGAGCCGGGTTCAGGACGAAAGCGCCGTCATCGCCACAACCGCACTGACGGTGGGGGCGACCGAGGGACAGGCGCCGGTCGCCACGCTGGCCGTGCAGGCGCGCGATGCGCTTGGGGCGATCATCGGCGCGCTGAATGGCGAAGCGGCCGGTCGCGCGCTGTTTTCCGGCACGCGCACGGACAGGGCACCGCTTGCATCTGCCGAGAGCCTTCTGTCGGGCCTGCGTGCTGCGGTGGCGGGGGCGACGAGTGTCACCGAGATGACACAGCGGCTCGACGGGTTCTTTGATGATCCGGCGGGTGGGTTCGCCACCACGATCTATCGCGGGGGGGACACCGGATTGCAGCCCAATGATCTTGGGTCGGGCGAGTCGGTCGCGCTTGATATCAAGGCGAATGACCCGAGGCTGCGCAGCCAGATCAGGCAGGTGGCGCTGGCGGCCTTACTGGATGATCCGGCGCTGAGCCTTACGCAGGAGACGCGACGCGACATGGCGCGGGATGTGGGAGAGAGGCTCTTGAACGGTCAGAACGGCGTGACGCGGCTGCGCGCTGATCTTGGCTCGGCCGAGGCGCGTATCGGGCAGGCGGAGAGCCGGATTGCCGCCGAGACGACCGCCCTGCAGATCGCGCGGAACGATCTTGTGTCGGTGGACGTGTTCGAAACCGCAGGTGAGCTGGAGCAGGTTCAGTTCCAGCTTGAGACGCTGTATACGCTCACGGCGCGGGCGGCGCGGCTGAACCTCGTGAATTTCCTCTCATGATCGGGTGCCGTCTCCTTGTCGCTGCCTGTCTCGCGGTTGTGATGTGTCTGCTGGCCCTGCCCGGGGCTGCAAGCCCGATCCGGATCAAGGATCTGGTGGAATTCGACGGGGTGCGGGGCAATGACCTGGTGGGTTATGGCCTTGTCGTGGGGCTGAACGGCACTGGGGACGGTCTGCGGAATGCGCCGTTCACAGAGGAAATCATGTCGAACATCCTGGAGCGACTGGGCATCAACGTCTCGGGAGAGCAGTTTCGGCCCAAGAACGTGGCGGCCGTTTTCGTCACTGCCGAGCTTCCGTCCTTTGCGCGCGCTGGAGGGCAGATCGACGTGACGGTGTCGGCCATCGGGGATGCCAAGAGCCTGCTGGGCGGGACATTGATCATGACGCCGTTGAATGCGGCGGATGGGCAGATCTATGCTGTGGCACAGGGCACAATCATTGCCGGGGGTGTCGCTGCCGAGGGCGAGGCGGGCGGTGTCGTCCAGGGCGTGCCGACGGCGGGCACCATTCCGGCGGGTGCACGTGTCGAGCGCGAGATCGATTTCGATTTTGCGGCGCTGGACAACATACGCCTTGCCCTGCGCGAGCCGGATTTCACAACCGCCGCGCGCATCGAGCGGGTGATCAACGGGGCCGTGGGACGCAGCGTGGCGGTGATGCTCGATTCGGGCACCGTGCGGCTCGATATCGGGCGGATGGACGCGCGTTCGCCTGCGCATGCACTGGGCCGTATCGAAAACCTGATGGTCGAGCCGGAGCGCAGGGCCCGGGTGGTGGTCGATCAACGCTCGGGCACGATCGTGATGGGGCAGGATGTGCGGATCTCACGGGTGGCCGTGTCACAGGGCAACCTGACCCTGCGCATTCAGGAAACCCCGCTGGCGGTGCAGCCCAACCCGTTTGCGCGCGGCGAAACCGTGGTCGTGCCCCGCACGCAGGCGGATATCGAGGAGGAGCCGGGTATCGGGCTGGCGGAGGTGCCGCCGGGAACGTCGCTGTCGGAGGTGATCGCGGGCCTGAATGCGCTTGGCGTCGCGCCGCGCGACATGATCGACATTCTCAAGAGCATCAAGGCGGCAGGCGCACTGCATGCCGAATTCGTGGTGCGCTAGTTCGTGGTACCCCTGACTGTGCGGCGTCACACGATCACGTCGAGCGCCTCTTGCTTGCCGACGCCGAACACGCGGCGATAGCGCGCGATCTCATCCGCCGGGCCCATCGCCTTGCGCGGGTTGTCGGACAGTTTTACGGTGGGTCGGCCATTGGCCGACACCGCCTTGCAGACAAGAGAGAACGGTGCGAGCACATCACCGTCGGTCAACCCTCGAAAATCGTTGGTGAGCAACGTGCCCCAGCCGAAGGAGGTGCGCACGCGGCCGGCGAACTGCGCCTGCAACTCGATGATCTTGTCGACGTCGAGCCCGTCGGAGAAGATCACCATCTTCTGGCGCGGGTCTTCGCCACGGTCCTGCCACCAGCGGATCGCGGTTTCGGCCCCGGCCTCGGGCGCGCCGGAATCGACGCGGATACCGGTCCAGCCCGCCAGCCAATCGGGGGCGTTTTCGAGAAACCCCTTGGTGCCGTAGGTGTCGGGCAGGATGATGCGCAGGTTGCCGTCATGTTCCTCGTGCCAGTCCGAGAGCACGTCATAAGGGGCCTGCGCGAGGGCCGTATCGTCGGGCGCGAGGGCCGCGTAGACCATCGGCAGTTCATGGGCGTTGGTGCCGATCGCCTCGAGATCGCGGTTCTTGGCGATCAGGCAATTGGAGGTGCCGACGAAGCGTTCGCCCAGCCCTTCGCGCATGGCCTGAACGCACCAGTCCTGCCACAGGAATGAATGCCGCCGCCGCGTGCCGAAATCGGCGATTCGCAGCCCGTCGATGGGGCGCAGCCGTTCGACCTTTTCCCAGAGCTTGGTCATCGCGCGGGCATAGAGTACCTGAAGCTCGAATTTCTTCATGTGACCCAGCACGGCGCGGGCGCGCAGTTCCATCAGCACGGCGAGCGCGGGAATTTCCCAGAGCATGACCTCGGGCCATTTGCCCTCGAAGGTCAGCTCATATTGGCCGTCGCGCACCTCGAGGTGGTAGGGCGGCAGGGTCAGCCCTTCGAACCACTCCATGAATTCGGGGGTGAACATCTGACGCTTGCCGTAGAACGTGTTGCCGCGCAGCCAGGTGCTCTCGCCGCGCGACAGCGACAGTGAGCGGATGTGATCGAGTTGCTCGCGCAACTCGCCCTCGTCCACCAGTTCGGCAAGCCGGACCGATGTGGTGCGGTTGATAAGCGAGAAGGTGACATCCGTCTCGGGCCGGTTGCGAAACACCGACTGGCACATCAGCAGCTTGTAGAAATCGGTGTCGATCAGGGACCGAACGATGGGGTCCATCTTCCAGCGGTGATTGTAGACGCGGGTTGCGATGTCGACCATGATGCGGCCTCCGACAGGGGTATCGCGGAGGTTAAAGCAAAGGGGGGAGGACTGTGCAAGGCGGAACGCTCAGCCAGGTTGCCCGAGGGCGGTCACGAGCCGGGACCAGTCGCGCGCCCAGGGGGCGGTGCCGCTTTCGGTCAGCCGGATCATCCAGAGCGCCATGTCGAGCGCGGGCAGCGTGTCACTGAGGCCGATCAGCCGCCCGCTTGCCAGATCGTCGCGCGCCATACCTTCGGGGAGCCAGGCCACGCCGATGCCGCGCCGCGCATATTCATGCGCGGCGAGGGTGAGCGCGGTTTCCGCGCGGCGGCGCAGCACGCGGGGCGCAGGGATGCGCGGCAGGATCGCGCGTGCCATGACCTGGCCGAGAAATACGTCGCCGGGATAGGCGATATAGGGCAGGTCGGGGCCCTGCATCAGCCGCGGGGTCGCCACCGGCAACAGGCGTTCGACCCCGAGCGAGACCCGGTCGAAGGCGCGGCCAAGGGTGAGGGGGGCGACCTCGGGCGCGGCATAGACCACCGCGAGATCGGCCTCGCCCGAGAGAAGGCGGAGCAGACATTCCTCGCGATTGTCCGAGCGTACGCGCACCGGGCGGCCACCCTGCGCGGTCAGAATGCTGACGATGGCCGGGGAGTGGGTGGTGGTGATCGCGTGCTGACAGGCCAGTGTCAGGCCGCGCGCGTCCGAGGTGTGCGCCAGCGTTTCGCGCAGGGTGCGCAGTTGCGTGGCGAGGCTGCGCATCTCGGGGATTTGTGCCGCGACCTCGGGCAGCAGAGTGACGGGTTTGCGGCTGCGGTCGAGGAGCGGCGTGCCGAGCGCCTCTTCGATGGCGCGCAGGCGGCGGGTGAAGGCGGATTGGCTGACATGGCGCATCTCGGCCGCGCGGGCGAGTGACCCAGTGTCGGCCACCGCCAGAAGATCGTCGAGCCAATCGAGCCGCATGTTGCATACCTTGCATTATCTTTGGCGATATTAGCATTGGACGGCATGATTGTCGCGTCCTACCCTGCGCGAAACGCATGTTTGATGGAGGACCTCAAATGCATCTCGCCCGCTACCCCCGCCGTTTTATCGCGCATCTGCCGACCCCGCTGGAGCGGCTGGACCGGCTGACCAAGGAATTGAACGGCCCCGAAATCTGGATCAAGCGGGATGATTGCACCGGTCTTTCGACGGGCGGCAACAAGACCCGCAAGCTGGAATTCCTGATGGCCGAGGCGGAATTGCAGGGCGCAGACATGGTGATGACCCAAGGCGCCACGCAATCCAACCACGCCCGTCAGACGGCGGCCTTTGCGGCCAAGCTGGGGCTGGATTGCCATATCCTGCTGGAGGACCGGACCGGCTCGAACAATGCCAATTACAACAATAACGGCAACGTTCTGCTGGACCACATGCACGGCGCCACGACCGAGAAACGGCCCGGCGGCGGTGACATGAATGCAGAGATGGAAAAGGTCGCCGACAAGTTCCGTGCCGAGGGGCGCAATGTTTATACCATCCCCGGCGGCGGATCGAACCCCACGGGTGCGCTTGGCTATGTCAATTGTGCCTTCGAGATGCTGGCGCAGTTCAATGATCGCGCGCTCAAGATCGACCATATCGTGCATGCGACCGGCAGTGCTGGCACGCAGGCGGGGCTGATCACCGGGCTCAAGGCGATGAACGCGCAAATTCCGCTGTTGGGGATCGGGGTGCGCGCGCCCAAGCCGAAGCAGGAGGAAAACGTCTATAACCTCGCTTGCGCGACGGCGGAAAAGCTGGGCTGTGCCGGTGTCGTGGCGCGCGAGGACGTGGTCGCCAATACCGATTACGTGGGTGAAGGCTATGGCATCCCGACCGAGAGCGGCATCGAGGCGATTCAGATGTTCGCGGAACTGGAGGCGATCCTGCTGGATCCGGTCTATTCGGCCAAGGGGGCGGCGGGCTTTGTCGATCTTATCCGCAAGGGCCATTTCAAGAAGGGCGAGCGGGTCGTGTTCCTGCATACCGGCGGGTCGGTGGCGCTCTTTGGCTATGACAGCGCCTTTGATTTCGCGTCCCGCTGGACGAGTTGAGCGGCATCACGCACTGACCAACGGCAAAGCCCCGCAGCGATGCGGGGTTTTCCATGTCCGACATATCCGGTAAAGCGCAGGCTGACCCAAGTTTCGCAGTCGGAAGAGCACGCATGAAATTCACATTGTCCTGGCTGAAAGACCACCTCGAGACCACGGCCTCGGTGGCGGAGATCGCGGAGACCCTGACCGATCTGGGGCTGGAGGTGGAAAGCATTTCCGACCCCGCCGCGCGGCTGGGGGATTTCACCATCGGCAAGGTGATCAGTGCCGAAAAGCACCCCGATGCCGACAAGTTGCGGGTGTGTCAGGTGGCGACCGATGCGGGCGAGACGCAGATCATCTGCGGTGCGCCCAATGCGCGCGAGGGGATCACCGTGGTGATCGCCAAGCCGGGTGTCTACGTGCCGGGCATCGACACGACCATCGGCGTGGGCAAGATCCGCGGGATCGAGAGCCACGGCATGATGTGCTCGGAGCGCGAGATGGAGCTGTCGGAGGAGCACGACGGCATCATCGAACTGCCCTCGGGTGAGGTGGGTGAGCGGTTTGTCGATTGGCTGGCGGGGCATGACCCGGCCAAGGTCGATCCGGTGATCGAGATCGCGATCACGCCGAACCGCCCCGATGCGCTTGGGGTGCGGGGCATCGCGCTTGACCTGGCGGCGCGGGGGCTGGGCACGATGAAGCCCGCACCGACGGCGGATATCGAGGGGCAGTTCGCCTGCCCGATCAAGGTGACGATCGACGAGGATACGGCGACGGGGGGCTGCGAAGTTTTTGGCGGGCGTCTTATTCGCGACGTGCAGAACGGGCCGTCGCCCGCGTGGCTGCAGGACCGGCTGCGTGCCATCGGGCTGCGCCCGATCTCGGCCCTGGTCGATATCACCAATTTCTTCACCTATGACCGCAATCGTCCGCTGCATGTGTTCGACGCCGACAAGGTGACGGGCGATCTGCGGGTGCATCGCACCAAGGGCGGCGAGATGCTGACCGGGCTGGATGAGAAGGACTACACCTTCGGCCCCGGGCAAGTGGTGATTTCCGGCGAGACCGGTATCGAGAGCATCGGCGGGATCATGGGCGGCCTTGCGACGGGCTGCACCGAGGAGACGGTGAACGTGTTTCTCGAGGCGGCGGTCTGGGACCATATCCAGATCGCAACGACGGGCCGCGCGCTCAAGATCAATTCCGACGCGCGCTATCGCAACGAGCGCGGGATCGACCCGGCGTTCAACATGGAGGCGCTGGATCTTGCGACGCAGATGATCCTCGATCTGTGTGGCGGTATGCCGTCGAACCGTGTCATGGCGGGCAAGGTGCCGGATGTGAGCCGTGCCTACAAGCTTGATCCGGCGCGGGTGCAATCGCTGGTCGGTATGGATATCCCCGAAAGCGAGCAGCGTCAGACGCTGACGGCGCTCGGCTTCAAGCTCGAGGGGAACATGGCGCATGTGCCAAGCTGGCGGCCCGATATCCTGGGTGAGGCCGATCTGGTCGAGGAAGTGGCGCGGATTGCCTCGCTGACCAAGCTCAAGGGGCGGCCTATGGCGCGAGTCGATGCCGGTGTGCCCAAGCCGATCCTGAGCCCGATGCAGAAGCGCGAACAGATCGCGCGGCGCAGCATGGCGGCGCTCGGTTATAACGAATGCGTCACCTACAGCTTTATCGACCATGGCTCGGCCACGCTCTTTGGCGGCGGCGATGAGGCCACGATGCTGGCCAATCCGATCAGTTCGGAGATGAGCCATATGCGGCCCGACCTGTTGCCGGGCCTCTTGCAGGCCGCGGCGCGCAATCAGGCGCGCGGGATCATGGATCTGGCGCTCTTCGAGGTCGGTCATGCGTTCCAGGGCGGCGAGCCGGGCGAGCAGCACTTGCAGGTCTGCGGCGTGCTGATCGGACGGAGCGGGCCCAAGGATGTGCATGGCACCTCGCGCGCCGTCGATCTCTACGACGCCAAGGCGGATGCCGAGGCGGTGCTGGCGGCGATCGGTGCGCCAGCCAAGGCGCAGATCCTGCGCGGCGCGCCGGAGTGGTGGCATCCGGGGCGGCATGGCATGGTCTGCCTTGGCCCCAAGAAGGTGATGGCCGTCTTTGGTGAATTGCACCCCAAGGTGCTGCGCGCGATGGATGTGAAGGGGCCGGCGGTGGCCTTTACCCTTTGGCCTGCCGAGATCCCGCTGCCGCGCAAATCCTCGGCCACGCGCGGGGCGATGGCGATCAGCGATCTGCAGGCGGTGGAGCGCGATTTCGCCTTCGTCGTCGATCAGGAGGTCGAGGCGCTGACGCTGGTCAATGCGGCGGCGGGGGCCGACAAGGCGTTGATCGAGGATGTGCGCATTTTCGACGAGTTCATCGGCGGCAGTCTGGGCGAGGGCAAGAAATCGCTGGCGATGACCGTGCGGTTGCAGCCGCGTGACACGACCCTGAAAGAGGCCGATATCGAGGCGGTTTCGGGCAAGATCATCGAGAAGGTCACCAAGGCCACGGGCGGCACGCTGCGCGGATAGCGGCCAAGCCGTGACCAGACCAACGACGGCGAGAGAGGTGACTATGCTTAGAATTTTCCTGTCCGTCGTTATCAGCATTCTTGTCTCGGCAGTGCAGGCGACTGCATGGTGCACTCAGCCCGTTCAAGACGGCAGTCCTAAGGGTGTCGAGGTCGAACAATTCTGGAGGATGGCCAAGGAGGTTCTGACCATCCCAAGTTATCCGCAGTTGATCATCAAGCCTGCAAACAGACAACGCCTCCACACGATAAAAGCAGACCGCTTTGAACCATTGGTCGCTGATTATCCATCTGCATGGCTTTGGTCCTATCGAGATCACTATCGTCGCAATGACGGGACTGTATGGGGCGTCGGAGGAGGCAATACTGTTCACATTCTGAAGTCGGGCGAGTCTGATTTTACTACGACGGATATTAGCGGGTTTCTGACCCACGAATATGATCCGAAACGCGAGAAATTACTCTTGCTGTATGAAGATCGCGGGCTTCTGGAATGGGATGGCGAGAGGCTTTTGCCATCATCACTCGCGGGAGAGCCGCTTGGTCTTAATGATCGCTTGCCGCGCTATATTCCGCATCTCGACATCTACATCGCGGGACGTGATCGGACACTATACATCATATCTGGATCGCCGCCCTATCGCTGGAATAAGCTGGACCTTGGTTGGAATCGCGCGTCGCGCGACGTATGGGACGTGCAAGCATCGGATTTCCGCGCCACGAAGGATACGCAGCTAGTTGTGTTCTCCCATAACAAGAATCGCTACGTTTACGACAGGTCACGAAAAACCAAACTTGAACTCCTCTATGAAATTCCTTCTCAGGGACTTCTGATTGTGCCGTCTTATGGTCGGATGCTGCTTTTTCGCGGTCCGGAACGCTGGAGTTATCTTACGCGGGACGGGCTGGTTAGGGTTGATCCCGCATCACAGGCAGTGCCCTTACCGGAGAGCGGCATCCCTCTTGAGCTAGGTCCGGCCTCCGCGCGTGCCAAAGGCAAATTGCCTCCGCTTGTGCGCAGCGGAACGGGCATCTACTATTTTGACGGTCGCACATTCTATGAGGTCCCGCATGAGACGCGGTCGGCGCTCATGGACATGTCGGCCGATTGGTATCTGCTGGGTAACCGGGTGTTTGCGGTGACAGAACAGGGCTTCTATCGCCTCGAGGCCGACTTGACGACGACCCGGCTAATCGTCTTTGATGACCTTCCCAGGTATATGATTGACGACCCTGTCGAAAGTGCGATTTTCGGCGGGACGTTCCTGCATGGCAGAGACCGAGGCCTGTGGCACATTGTGGGAGAGAACGTCACAAAGATTCCGGTAGTGGGTTCAATGCGGACGAACAGGTATCTTTCCGACATTCCCGGAACGCAAACGGGGCTGCTGCTCAACGAGACCGGATTGCATCTGCTCGCCAGAGACTGCAAGGACATCGAATAAGCAGCAGGATGCTGCGCGAAGACTGTGACGTGCTCAAATCCCAACTGTGCAAAAGGAGCAAACGATGCTGAATGTCTATCTGTCAGGCGAGATACACACCGATTGGCGGGAGCAGATCATTGCGGGGGCGGAGGGGCTCGAGGTGTCCTACTCGGCCCCTGTGACGGATCACGCGGCGAGCGACGATTGCGGTGTTACGATCCTGGGCGAGGAGACCGACAAGTATTGGCACGACCACAAGGGCGCGATGGTCAATGCGATCCGTACGCGCAAGGGGATTGCCGATGCCGATATCGTGGTGGTTCGCTTTGGTGACAAGTACAAGCAGTGGAACGCGGCATTCGATGCGGGCTTCGCGTCTGCCTTGGGCAAGTCGCTGATCATCCTGCAGCCGCCCGAGCACGACCACGCGCTCAAGGAGGTGGATGCCGCCGCCCTCGCCGTGGCGCGCGAGCCGGGGCAGGTGGTGGATATCCTGCGCTACGTGTTGGACGGAACGCTGCCCGCCTAGCTGCGCACCACGTAGACCGAACATTCGGCATGGGTCACCACGTGGCTCGCGGTGGTGCCGAGCAGGTAATCCTGTACCTTGGGATTGGCGGATTCCATCACGATCAGGTCGACATTGCGCTCATCGGCAAGCTTGACGATCTGGCGATGGACCGCGCCCTTGCGCACGATCAGTTCCATATCGACCCCCTCGGCAGGGTGAGCGGCCACGAACTTCCTGAGCTCCTCGCCCCAATAGACATCGGAATTGTAGATGTTCATGTTGCGCTCGATCTCAGGGGCGACGGTGGCGATGATGAGCTTGGCCCCGCGCCGCTGCGCCATTTCGACGGCCTCTTCATAGGCGTTGTAATCGACCTTGAGATGCCGGAGGTTGACGGGGCAGAGGATGAGGCGGGTCGTGCGAGGCATGGGGCACCTGTCTTTGCGGGGTGGGCCAGAGCGCATCGCCTAAACGATTCGCAGTCTCATGATGCCATCTATGCGGCAGTTTGGGGGCCGGTTGCGAAACAGGTGGCGGAAAAATCCCCAGAAGCGTGTGAATTTGGCCCGAATTTGCCGGTATTGCTACATGTAGCCGCGCACAAGGCTGTCGGCGATCAGGGTCCAGCCATCGGCGATAACGAAAAAGGCCAGTTTGAACGGCAATGACACGATGGCGGGCGGGACCATCATCATGCCCATCGACATCAGGATCGCAGCGATCACGAGGTCGATGATCAGGAACGGCAGGAAGATCAGGAACCCGATCTGGAAGGCGCGGGCGATTTCCGAGAGCATGAAGCTGGGGATCAGCACCGAGAGCGGAGCCTCTGGCCCGGTGGCGATTTGTGCCGCGTCGGGGCGCAGGGCGGCCATGGCGGCGAAGGTCTCGGGATCGAGCCGGTTGGACATGAAGCCACGGAACGGCGTGATCGCGCGGCTCAGGGCCTGATCGAGAGGCAGGGTCTCTTGGATCAGGGGGCTGATACCGTTAGTCCAGGCGTCGGTAAAGACCGGCTCCATCACGAAATAGGTGAGAAAGAGCGCGAGGCTGACGATCAGCATGTTGGGCGGGGATTGTTGCAGGCCGATGCCCTGGCGCAGGATGGACAGGACTGTCACGATGAAGGGAAAGCAGGTGATCATGATGGCGATGCCCGGGGCAAGGCTGAGCACCGTGATGAGCGTGATCAACTGGATCGTGCGTGTGGTGATCGATCCGCCGTCGCCGAGTGAGATCGAAATGTCCTGCGCTGCGGTACCGCCTGCCAGCAGGATCAGCGGGATCGCGAGCGCGAGTGCCGCTTTCATGCGAGCCCGTCTTGCAGATTGGCGACCTCGGTCAGGCGCACGGCGAGTTGACCGGCCTGTTCGCCCTCCATCTCTTCGAGTTGGCCGCGCGCGATGAGACGCTCGCCGATATAGAGTTCGACCGCGTCATCGACACGCCGGTCGAGCGGCAGGACCGCATCCTTGCCCAGCCGGAGCAGGTCGCGAATCAGTGGGCGAGCCTTGCCGACCGAGATCGTGATCTCTATCGGGACGGAAGAAAACGGGTTGGACAGATCCGGCGTCGCCGAAGGTTGTGGTGCTGCTGTTGTGTCGGTCATGCGATTGCCTTTCTGTTCTCTTCGAAGAAGCCCGAGACCGCCTGTTCAATCGCATCGAGCACTGATTTCAGGTCGATCTTTTCCTCGGTGTCGCCAAAGCGCAGGTAAAGCTGGCCCTGCGCCAGGGTGTCTTCCTGGCGCAGGGCGATCTGCATCTCGGGCAGAGCCTCGGTCAGGATCTCCATGCGCGTCATGTCGTCAGGTGCGGTCACGATCTCGAACGTCTGTTGGCCATGCTCCTTGACCCGCTCGCGCAGCAACTCGGCCAATCGTGGCGCAAGGGTTTCCTGACTGAGAGTTGGCAGCACGGCGGCGATCATCTGTTCGAGAAGCGGGTGCAGGGATTGCAGCACGGCCGCATAGGCCTCTTCGTAGGTGAAGGTCAGATCCTGCAGGTTCTGGGCGAGATCGGCGGTGACATTGCGCTGATCTTCGGCCTGGGATTTCGCCGCATCGTCCCAGCCCGCCTGATAGCCCTTCTCGAATGAGGCGAGACGCTCTTCCTCGAGCGAGATATCGGTGATCGAGACCGGCGTGCCGCGCAGCGTGCCGCCGAAATCCTCCAGAAGGTGGGTGATGGACATCAGGCTTTCTCCTCCTCGCCTTCGAGCCAACTGCGCAGGATTTCCACGGTTTCTTCCTGTCGGTGCCCGATCATGTTGCGCAGGCGTCCGACCGGGTCTTCGTCCGTGTGCCCGATCACCTGGGCGCGGTTCGCGGCGGCGTTGTCATCGCCGGAAACCAATGAGAGCGTGCTCGAGTCGAAGTCGCCGTCGTCGATTTCTCCGGTCAGTGGAGCGCGGTCCGTGGCATCGGGTGTCTTTTCGACACGAGCAGATGCATCGATTTGCGGGGCAGGCAGGGGCAGTGGGCGTGCGAGGATCGGGCGCAGCACGAACAGCCCGAGGATCAGCGCGACCACGGCGAGAACTGCGGCCTGCACCAGCGACATGGTGTCGATCGCGAGCCGGTCCAGAAGACCGGGTGCGGCGAGCGTGCCCGAAGGCTCTTGCTGCTCGAATTGCATGGTCTTGATGGTCAGGACATCACCACGCTCGGGATTGAGGCCGACAGCCGAGGCCACGAGCTCGCGTAGGGCGTCGAGTTCATCTTGCGGGCGCGGTGTGAAGGTCGGCCCGTCGGTGGCGTCGGGCGTGGAAATGCCGTTCACCAGAACCGCGACGCTGAGCCGCTTGATCGCTCCGGGGCCTTGGGTGATCTCGCGCTCGGTGGTCGAGACCTCGTAGTTCACGAGCTCGCGGGTTTCGTTGTTCTGACTGGAAGAGGTGTTGTCTGTCGCCGCGTCGCCATCGGGGAGGTTGGACGCCACGGTGACGCCACCGCCCTGATCCGAGGAGGTGTTGGTCGTCTCCTCGCTATCGGTGCTGATCGCGACACGGCTCTCGGGATCGAAGCGTCGCTCACGAATCGCCTCGCTGCGGGTTACCGCCTCGAGCGCGACCTCGACCACGGCATTGCCGCGCCCCACCCGCGCCTCTAGCAGGCGTTCGGCCCGGTCGCGCAAGGCGGTGGCACGGTCATCGGGCGCGTTTGCCGGGGCTTCTTCCACGCCGATCAACCCGCCTGCGGCGTCGATCACCGAGACGTCCTCGGGGGTGAGCCCGGCCACGGCGGAGGCGACGAGAAAGCGCAGCGCACGGGCGTGTTTGGGGGTAATTCCGCCCGATTGGGCCGTGATAGAGACCGATGCGGATTGACGGATGTCGCGTTGAAACGGGTTCGAGCCGGTCGAGGCGAGATGGACGCGCGCACTGCTGATGGCGGGATGCGCCAGAATGGTGCGCGCAAGCTCGCCCTCCTTGGCGCGCCAATAGGCGGCATCGAACATCTGCGACGTGGTGCCGAAGCCCGAGAGCCCGTCGAGAATTTCATATCCCCGGGAGGAGGAGGTCGGCAGCCCCTCGCCCGCGAGGGTCATGCGCAGCGCGTCGCGCTGTGTCGAATCGACGAAAATCGATGTGCCGCGCACCTCGTGGGCGACACCGCGCTGTTCGAGGGCTGCAACCACCTCGCCCGCCGCGCCGTTTTCGAGCCCGGCATAGAGCAGGGACAGGCTTGGTTCCGACGCCATCCGGCCAAGCGCCAGAACGGCCCAGAACATGGCCAGCGTCGCCATGCCCACGATCACGCGGCGGCGCATGTCCAGTGATTGCCAGAGGGTCACGATCTGCTGCAATTCTTTGCCTCCTGATCTGCGGCGTTCTGCCGTTCGATGTGCTCATCTTTCGCTGATCAGACTTAACAATCGGTTAGTTTCTGTCGGTCATATTGGCGTTGTCGCAAGTCGAGGATGACAGCATGGCGGATGCCGAAGAGATTGAAAAAAATGCACAGGAAACGCCCAAGCGGTCGAAGCTGCCCTTGATCCTCGGGCTGGTTCTGGGGCTGGCAGGCGGCGGTGGTGGATTCTATGCCGCCTTTGCCGGGCTGTTGCCGTTTGGCATGCCGCAGACGGGCGCCCATGCCGAGGCGGCTTCGGCACCTGTCGCCGATTTCAGCGAAGTCGTCTTTGTTCCCGTGGAACCGCTGGTGATCTCGCTCGCCGAGGGCGGGCAGACGCGGCATCTGCGGTTTCGGGCCGAGCTTGAGGTCGGGCGCGCGCATGAAGGCCGCGTGACGCAAATCATGCCGCGCGTGGTTGATGTGCTCAATACCTACCTGCGCGCGCTCAGTATCGCCGATCTGGAAGAAAGCACCGCTTTGGTGCGGCTGCGCGCGCAAATGTTGCGCCGGGTGCAGATCGTGACTGGAGAGGGGCGGATCAACGATCTGTTGATCATGGAATTCGTGTTGAACTGAAGGGGGAAGGAATGGATCTGATTGCCGATATTCTGCTGGTGGCCGGTGCCCTTGGGGCCGGGTTTTACTGCTATATCCTCGCGCGGCGGCTGAGCCGGTTCAACGACCTGGAAACAGGGGTAGGGGGGGCCGTTGCGGTGCTGTCGGCGCAGGTCGATGATCTGACCCGGACGCTGCACGCGGCCCAGACTACGGCGAGTGATTCCACGCAGTCTCTCGATGGATTGACCGAGCGGGCGGAAAGCGTGGCCAAGCGGCTGGAACTATTGGTTGCCTCGATGCATGACCTGCCCGGTGAAGAGCAATCGCGCAATGCCGCCACGATGACGCCTGCGCCGAGGGACGGGCCGGTGTTTCACAGGCATCCGCAGTCGGATGACGCGGGGCGGGTGTCATGACGGTGCGCGCGCGACGCCGCCGCCTTCGCGGACAGGCGCGCGGCGCGCTCGTGTTGATCGCGGCGCTGCTGGTGACTTCGGCCTTGATCCGCCTTGGTGGTGGGGCCGGTCAGGCGGTGGCGCGCGTCTCGGACGAGATGACGCACGCAACAGCCTTGCCTGATGGCGATAAGACCTGTGAACGTCCTGCGGATTTGCAGGTGATGCTGACCGCGCTGCAAG
The DNA here is from genome assembly GCF_040219995.1 of Roseovarius sp. Classification (GTDB taxonomy): domain Bacteria; phylum Pseudomonadota; class Alphaproteobacteria; order Rhodobacterales; family Rhodobacteraceae; genus Roseovarius. The sequence continues at coordinate 81,049 of NZ_JAVJUC010000017.1, forward strand.
AGCGTGAGGCGCGGCTCGATGCGCGCGAGGTGGCGCTGTCGGACCGCATGCAGGCGCTGCGCATCGCGGACGAGGAGATTACCGGTAAACTCGCGGCGCTAGAGGCGGCGGAGACGCAATTGCGCGCCACGCTCGAAATCGCGGAAACCGCCGCCGAGGATGATCTCGGACGGCTCACCAAGGTCTACGAGACGATGAAACCGAAACAGGCTGCCGCCCTGTTCGAGCAGATGGATCCGCGATTTGCCGCTGGCTTTTTGGGACGGATGCGGCCCGAGGCGGCGGCAGAGATCATGGCCGGGCTTAGCCCGGAAGCCGCACATATGTTCAGTGTGGTTCTGGCGGGCCGCAATGCCGATGTGCCGCAGGACTGACCGGGCCGCGCTCAGCATTTCTTAACCCGGTGATGCAAGACTGCGTGCAGGCTGACTGGCGGAGAAGTCGATGATCGGTATCATTGGGATTTTGGTGATTTTCGTGATGGTGTTCGGCGGTTACCTGGCCGCCGGGGGAAAGATTGGCATCATCCTGCATGCGCTGCCGTTCGAGATGATGATGATCGGTGGTGCGGCGATCGGGGCGTTCCTGATCAGCAATGACGCGGCAGCGATCAAGCACACGCTCAAGGATATCGGTAAGGTGTTCAAGGGCCCGAAATGGAAGTCTGATGATTATCGCGATCTGCTCTGTCTGCTCTTCACGCTGATCCGCCTCGCGCGGCAGAATCCCGTGGCGATTGAGGAACATATCGAGGATCCCGGGCAATCCGCGATCTTTGCCAAGTACCCGCGCATTCTGGCCGACAAGGAAGCGGTGGCGCTGATCGGTGACACTCTGCGCTCGGCGTCGATGAATTACGACGACCCGCACCAGGTGGAAGAGGTGCTTGAAAAGCGCATGGAGGCCAGTCAGCATCACGCCCTGCATTCGAGCCATGCCTTGCAGACCATGGCAGACGGGCTTCCGGCGCTTGGCATCGTGGCGGCGGTTCTGGGGGTGATCAAGACCATGGCCTCGATCGACCAGCCGCCTGAGATTCTGGGCAAGATGATCGGTGGCGCGCTTGTCGGGACGTTTCTCGGGGTGTTTCTGTCCTACGGACTTGTCGGGCCATTCGCCGCCAAGGTCCGCGATGTGGTGGAAGAAGATGCGCATTTCTACAAGCTCATACGCGAGGTTCTGGTGGCGAACCTGCACAATCACGCCGCCAATATCTGTATAGAGGTCGGGCGTCAGAACACGCCGCAACATAATCGTCCCAGCTTTGGTGATCTCGAAGACGCGTTGAAGAGCGCGAAGCAGGATGCCGCATGATCCGTATCCTTCTTGCCGTTCTGATGCTCTTGCTGCCGGTCTGCGCCACGGCGCAGGCGGTTGTTGTGCGCTCTGGGGCGCATGAGGGATTCACGCGGCTTGTGCTCGACATGCCGGCCCGCATCGACTGGCGGCTTGTTCCGCATGACGGGGGGGCCTCGATCAGCTTTGCCGGGCCGCCGCTCGCGCTTGACCTCGATGCTGTGTTCGAGCGGATTTCACGCGACAGGCTGCGAGCGGCCTCTGTTGTCGACGGACGGCTGGAGCTGGAGTTCGCCTGCGCCTGCGAAATGCGCGCCTTCTGGCACGGTGCGCGGATGCTGGTTCTGGACATTGTCCCCAAGCCCGGACCGAAGCCAGAGACCATGGCACGCCCGAAACCCAGACCGCTGGTCTTGCCTGGTGGGGTCGTGCCGCGATCTTTTGCGCGGATGCCTCTGGCAAGGCGGCCGGATGCGACGCTCGCGTTCGGAGGTTATAAGGTGGCCGAAATTGTGGATACTCCGACAGTGCCTCGGGGGGCGCCGGATCTTTCCGCCGTTCGTGCTGCGCTGCTGGAGCAACTTGGCCGTGCGGCGAGCCAGGGGCTGTTGACGCCTGCGCGCATGAAACGGGCGACCCCCGCCACTCCAGACCCCGCAGGGGATACGCGCGAGGCGCGCGAGACCAACGCCCCATCAGCGCCGGAACCGGAGGCTGTCTTGCCGCAGCATGCCGGTCATATCAACATGCGTGCCCAGAGCAGCATCGACCGTGAACTTGTCCCGCTGCGGTCACAATCTGCCGTGTCGTCAGGCCAGGCGCATTGCCCGCCGGAAGACTGGGTCGACCTGTCGGCCTGGGCAGGCGAGGGCCCGTTTCACGAGGAGCTTGGTCGTCTTAACCGGCAGTTGATCGGGGAGTTCGATCGCCCGGACAAGGGTGTTGCCTTGCAGTTGGCGCGGCTCTATCTGCACCACGGTTTCGGGGCCGAGGCACGTCAGGTACTTGCCTTGGGTGACGTTGCCGACGCGCAGCGCGACATTCTGCGAGAGATCGCACATATCGTGGATCAGGACCGTGATGGGCCGCACCCGCTGCTCTTGCGGGCGGTCGCGTGCGAGGGGCCTGCGGTTTTATGGGCGGTGCTGTCGATGGTGACGCTTCCGCAGGATCTGGTCTTTGACCACAAGGCCTTGTTGCGGGCCTTTGCTGCGCTTCCCGAAGGGCTGCGCCGCGCGCTTGGCCCGGTTCTGGCGCGTCGCTTGTTGCAGGCGGGGCATAGCGATACATCGGATGCGATCGTGCGGATGATCGAGCGTGCGGGGCGCGTGGATACGCCAGACGTGGCCTTGGTGCGGGCAGAGCTTGCGACGATGGACCAGGATCAGGCGACGGCCCGCTCCGAGCTTGACATCGCGGTCGCGGGCAATTCCACGGCCTCTGCCGAGGCGGTCGTGCAGCTGATCGAACAGTTGCTGGCGAAGGATGCGCCCGTTCCTTTTGACATGGCGGAACTGGCCGGGGCCTATGCCTATGAATATCGGAGTACGCCGCTTGGTCACCGGATGACGCGGGCCTATCTGGCCGCGCTTGCGGCGTCTGGCGCCCATGCCCAGGCGATTGCCGAGTTCGACCGGCTTGGTATCGATCTTGACCCCGGCCACACAGAAAACATTGCCGAAATCCTCATGCGTCAGATAACGCGCAATGCCGATGATGTGACATTCCTGCGTCACGCGATATCCGAGCGGTTTGGCCGTGCGCAGCTGTTCGCGCCATCTCTCTCACGCGCGATCGCACGCAGGTTGCTGCAAGCCGGGTTTGCCGGGCACGCCTATCGCTACGTGGAGCCCGGGCTGGAGGGCCATGGCGAGCGTGCCTCGCGCATCTTGCGCGCCGAGATCGCCCTTGTGCAGGAGCGGCCGCGTCAGGCAGAGGTGGAAATTCTCGGACTTGATGGGCAAGACGTCAATGTATTGCGCGCGCGGGCGCGTAGCCTTGCGGGCGACCACGCAACCGCGCGCGGTCTTTATGACGAGGCCGGGAAAAAAGACGCGGCGGCGCGGGCCGCTCTCTTTGCCAGTGATCCTGTTGCTCTCTCGATGGTGGCTGACCCGGTCTTGCGCGATGTCGGCGATGTGCTGCGGCAAGCGACGGTCAAGCCGGCTGTGGCTGACGATGTTACCCTGGAACGGTCGCGTTTTCTGCTCGATCAGGCGAGTGCGGCGCGGCGCTCGCTGGAGCGCCTGCTGGAGACCCGTCCGGCCCCGTCTGTCCCCGAGGGCTAAACCGTCGCGAGCGTGGTTACCGAATCTCAACGCCCTGACCGTAACGATGATGTCGAACCCTGTAAGCCGTGACCCAGAAAGGGCCAGACATGCAAAAACGAGGGCGTCTTGCGCGACTGTGCCCGAGCAGAGATTTTCGAGCCTGGGGCAAGGCTGTCGGTCTCGGGCTCATGGCCTGCTTGTTCGCAGACCATGCCCGCGCGGCCTCGGTTTGTGATCTGGCCGCAGAGCATGCCGCGCGTGAGATGCAGGTGCCGCTGTCCGTCTTGCGGGCCATCACGCGGACGGAAACCGGGCGCAGCCGCAATGGTCGGGTGGAGCCCTGGCCCTGGACCGTCAACATGGAAGGCAAGGGCTATTGGTTCGACACAGCGGATGCGGCACGGGCGTTTGTCTACAAGGAATTCCGGCGCGGCGCGCGCAGCTTTGACGTCGGCTGTTTCCAGATCAACTATAAATGGCACGGCGCGGCGTTCCGCTCGATCGACCAGATGTTCGATCCTGTCGAGAATGCCCGCTACGCGGCGCGGTTCCTTGGGGACCTGCATGCGGAAAGCGGGGATTGGTCGGTCGCCGCAGGCAGCTATCATTCGCGGACGCCCGGCTATGCGCGGAAATACCGGGCCCGGTTCGACCGGGTTCTCGCGCGCCTTGACGATGGCCCTGTCGTGTCGACCAAAGGTGCCTATACCGATCCGGTGCCGCGCCGGGATGCCTCAGGTCCGAACCCATACCCCTTTCTGAACGGCGCGGGACCGCGCGGCAGCGCGGGATCTCTCGTGCCGCTCTCTCAGGGCGCACGATCGCCGCTCATCGCGATGGACGGCTCCCGGTGATGAAGGGAGGACTTGCCGCACGCCATGTGTTTCAGCCGACGGTGCTGCTTGCGCTGGCGCTCATGGCGATCATCGTGATGATGATCCTGCCGATGCCCCCCTGGGTTCTCGATGTCGGGCTTGCGGCCTCTTTCGCGCTTGCGATTCTCATTTTCACCATCACGCTCTTCATTGACCGGCCCCTCGACTTCTCGGCGTTCCCGACGATCCTGCTTGCCTCTCTCGTGCTCCGGCTTTCGCTCAACGTGTCCTCGACCAAACTGATTATCGGGCAGGGCCATACCGGCACCGATGCGGCGGGTGAGGTGATCGAGGGGTTTGCCAATTTCATCATGGGGGGCAGTGTTTTTCTCGGGCTCGTGGTCTTTGGTGTTCTGCTGATCGTCAATTTCATGGTGATCACCAAGGGGGCGGCCCGCATGGCCGAGGTGGGCGCGCGCTTTGCCCTCGATGGCATGCCGGGCAAGCAACTGGCTATCGACAGCGACATGTCCGCCGGTGCGATCACCCATGAAGAAGCGCGCGAACGGCGGGAACGGGAACAGCAGGAAACTACGTTTTTCGGGTCGCTCGACGGGGCGTCGAAATTCGTCAAGGGTGATGCGGTGGCAGGGCTTTTGATCACCCTGCTCAACCTGGTCATGGGGTTGATCATGGGCACGGTTGTCCATGACATGCCGCTTGGACAGGCCTTTGAAACCTATACAATTCTTACAGTGGGGGATGGGCTTGTCACGCAAATCCCGGCGGTCGTCATCTCGATCGCCTCGGCGCTCTTGCTGGCCCGGGGTGGCAATCTGGGCGCGACCGACATGGCGATTTCGGTGCAACTGGGGCGGCACCCTGCGGCACTTGGCACCGTGGCGTTTTTGATGGCGCTCTTTGCGCTTGTGCCGGGGTTGCCGTTCTTGCCGTTCATGCTGGGGGGGCTTGGCCTGGGCGCTGTTGCGGTCATGAGCCTGCGTCGGCAGGAGACTGCGCCGGTGAGCGAGGCCGAGACGCAGACCGCGCCACCGGAGAAATCCATGGGCGACATCCTGGAACTGGATGACATCCACGTCGAATTCGCCCCTGATCTGGTCAACATGGTGCTCGATCCGGGGGTAGGCATCGACGCGCGGATTGCGAATATGCGGCGCTACGCGGCGACGAGTTTCGGGCTGATCCTGCCCGAAATCCGGCTGACGGACGAGCCCGGTCTGCCGCCCGGCAGCTATGTGATCCGGGTGCAGGGTGTCGAGCACGCGCGCGCGCGCCTGCGCAACGACCACGTGCTTGCGCTCGACCCCGATCATCATCCGGCGCTGCCGCCCGGTGACACCGTGACCGAGCCGGTGTACGGCGCGCCCGCCCGCTGGATCGCCGCCGGCCATCAGGACGAGGCGGCGCTTGACGGGGTCACGGTCGTCGCCCCGACCGAGGTGCTAGCGACGCATCTGCTGGAGGTGATCCGCCGCAATCTAAGTCGGCTTCTGACCATGAAGGCAATGCGCCGACTGCTCGATGAGATGGTCAATCTCAGCGACCGCCCCCGGGCCGAGGCCAATCGCAAGCTGCTGGAGGAAATGATCCCGGACCGTGTGACGCCGGATCTTTTGCATGCAGTGCTGCGTCTCTTGCTAGCGGAACAGGTGTCGATCCGGAACCTGCCGCTGATCATCGAGGCTGCGGCGGAGGGGCGGCAGACTCTGCCCACGCCGGAGGCGATTTGTGAACATGTCCGGCAACGACTCGGCTTTCAGCTGGTGGCCGAATTGCAGCGGCCTGATGGGTCTTTGCCGCTGATCCAGCTGGCGCCGGAATGGGAGGATACCTTTGCAAGCTACCAGATCGACGGTGACAAGGGACGGCGCGACGTGGCCTTGCCTCCCGAGCTTTTCAACACGCTCACCGATGCGGTTGCGGCAGAGGTCAATCGGGCCGCAGAGCAGGGTATCTCGCCTGCGGTGGTCACATCGACCCTGCGACGGCGGTTTTTGCGCACGGCGCTTTCGGCGCGGCATATTCAGGCGCCGGTCCTGTCATTCGAGGAGATCGGCCTTGATGCGAAACCGGCGCTTGTCGGCGTTGTGGCGGCATGACAGGGATGCTCGATCTTCTTGCCGCGGCGCAGACCGTGCTCTGGCTGCATTTCGTAGTGTTTCTGCGCGTGGCCCCGATCATCGCGCTCTTTCCGGGCTTTGGCGAGCAGGCGGTGCCGATGCGGATCAAGCTGGGTATCGCGATTGCGTTCACGGTGATCGTAGCCCCGGCCATCGCGCCGGATGTCGCGGTGCAGGCGGCGCGCCCCCTGCCGCTGGCGCGGCTGGTTCTGAGTGAGACCGGTGTCGGTCTGCTGCTGGGGATCGGCCTGCGGCTGTTCATGCTGGCGTTACAGACGGCGGGCTCGATCGCTGCGCAATCGACGTCGCTTGCACAGATCCTTGGCAATGCCAGCATCACCCCGCTGCCGGCCATGGGGCACATCCTCGTGACCGGGGCGATTGCACTGGCGATGATCCTGGATCTGCATGTGCGATTGGCGGAAATGGCGGTGCTGAGTTACCGGATCTTTCCGCTGGCGCAGGGGCTGTCGGCACCGGATGTTGCGCAATGGGGGATTGCGCGCGTAGCGCATGCCTTTGGCTTTGCCTTTACGCTTGCGGCACCCTTCGTGATCGCCTCAATGCTCTATAACCTGACGCTTGGCATCATCAATCGCGCCATGCCGCAGCTCATGGTGGTCTTTGTTGGGGCCCCGGCGATCACCGGGGCGGGACTGTTGCTGTTGATGCTGCTGGCGCCGACCATGCTGACCATCTGGGTCGAGGCGCTGCACGGCTATCTGCTTAACCCTGTGGTGGTCGAGTGATGGCCGGTGCGCAGGACGACGATGCGGACAAGACCCACGAGCCGACGCAGCACAAGCTTGATGAGGCGCGCAAGAAGGGTGAATTGGCGCGCTCGGCCGATCTCACTACCGCTGGCTCTTATGGCGGGTTCCTGTTGGCGGCGCTCGCGGCCGGGGCGGGCTCGATCCGTGATGTCAGCTCGGCGCTCATGGGGTTCCTGGACCACCCTGCCGATTTCGCGAGACAGGTTTTCGCGGTTGATGGCGGGGGTGGGGGCGCGGCTCTTGGCGGGGTGATGGGCGCGCTTGCGCTTGGCTTGATGGTCTGGTTCCTGCTGCCCGGTGCAATGGCGCTTCTTGCCGTGCTCGCACAGCGGAGCCTTGTGGTGGCACCCTCCAAGCTCGAGCCGAAGCTGTCGCGCATCAACCCGGTCGAGAATGCAAAGAACAAATACGGGCCGACCGGTTTATTCGAATTCGCCAAGAGCGCGGTCAAGCTCTTGCTCTACTGTGCTCTGCTCGGGGCCTATCTGACGTGGCGGCTGCCTGAAATGGCGGGGTCTGTGCATGGTGAGCCGCGCATTATCGGCGCGCTCATGGCGCGGATGACGCTGGAGTTCCTGTTCGTTGTTTTACTGATCGCGCTCGCCATCGGGGCTGTGGATTTCCTCTGGCAGCAGTACGATCACCGTCGTCGGCAGATGATGTCGCACAAGGAGGTGCGCGACGAGCACAAGAAAAATGAGGGCGATCCGCACATGAAGCAGCAGCGCCGCCAGAAGGGTATGGAGATCGCGGCCAGCCAGATGATGGCGGAGGTGCCGAAGGCGGATGTGGTGATCGTCAACCCAACGCATTACGCGGTCGCGCTGACGTGGAGCCGGGCACCCGGTTCGGCCCCTGTCTGTGTTGCCAAGGGTGTCGATCACATGGCACGGGCGATCCGCGAACTGGCCCATGGGCATGGCGTGCCGGTGCATAGTGATCCGCCCACGGCGCGTGCCCTGCATGCGGGAACCGATATCGGCGCCGAGATCGACCCGGCGCAATATCGTGCCGTGGCGGCGGCGATCCGTTTTGCCGATGCGATGCGGCGCAAGGCCGGGAGGTTCGGATGAGGGACGACGTGCTCGATGATCTCGGCAGGGTCACGGATGCGCTTTATCAAATCGAGCTTGCGCGCATGCAGGACATTCTGCGCGAGGAGAACCGAATTCGTGCCGCCATTGCCCGGCTCGCGGCGCATCACGAGGCCAATCTAGGGTTGGTGGGGGCGGACCTCGGTGGTCTGCGCCAGATCGGGGGAGACATTCTCTGGCGATCCTGGGTGGGGCGCAACAAGGCAGAGCTTCAGTCGGAACTGGCGCGGGTGCTTGGCACCAAGGGGCAGATGATCCGGAAGTTGCGCCGCGCGTTCGGCAAGTCGCAGGTGGTCGCGCGGATCATGGCCCAAGAGCGTGCGGACCAGCGGCGGCAACACATGGCCCGGACCGAGACAGCGCTTGCGCAGATCGCGCTTCTGGATCGGTTGCAACGGCGCTGAGCGGGTCAGACATCCTGCCGTGCAATCTCGGTGATCAAGACCCCCCGGGCGGCATCGCCAAGGACGAGGGTCGCCACGTCTCGCAGGGACATGCGCAGGACATCCATGTTGTTGGCATTGGTGAATTCACCCTCGAAGCCGCCGAGATTCGCATGATCGAATAGCACCTGGAGAAAGCCGTCGCGCAGCTTGGGCTCTCGGGTGTAGACGATCTCTGAATTGCCCTGTGCGATTTCGATGCTGAGCGACATGACCACCATCGCACTGACCCGGTCACGGGTGACGACTGGCACCACGAACTGGTTGTTGAGCTTGACGAACTCGGTATTTCCGGTGTCTTTCGTGGTGTCCTGGGCACCTTCGGAGGGCATTTCGGCTGTTATGGTCTCTGGTGTCGGCATATCCGCCACCGCGGCCGGGCGGAGCATCAGCCCGGCCGCGACGCCGCTGCCGGTGCCCAGAACGGCCAGGATCACCGGTACCAGTTTGCGGATCATATGCGTGCCTCCATCAGTGTCGCCTCAGAATGGCAGGATCGCATCCAGCACCTGCTGGCCGATCCGGGGTTGCTGAACGTCGGTGATCTGACCGCGCCCACCATAGGAAATGCGCGCCGCCGCGATCTTGTCATAGGTGATCTCATTCTGCCGCGAGATGTCTTCGGGGCGCACGAAGCCGGTCACGAGAAGTTCGCGCAGCTCAAAGTTCACCCGCACTTCCTGAGAGCCCTGGATTTCAAGCACGCCGTTGGGCAGCACCTGCATCACCGTCGCCGCGACCCGCAGGGTCAGTTCCTCGCTGCGGCTGACCGAGCCGTCACCGCCCGACTGACCGCTGGAGTTTATGCCGACAGCCCGGTCGAGGCTCGCCCCCTCGGGAAGGTTCGGGTTCACACGTTGGGGCAGGCCAAACAGGTCAGGTATCGCAAGTGTCTCGGAGCCGTTGCGAGACCGCGCGGTGGAGTTCGAGATCTCCGCCTCTTCGTCGATCTCGATCACCACGGTCATTATGTCGCCGCGTTTGGCGGCGCGGCGGTCACCCAAGAGCGATTGCCGCCCGCCGCTCCAGAGTGAGGCGCGTCCGAAAGGGGTGCTGTCGGTGGCTTGCAGCGGCAGACCGGGGTCGAGCATCGCGACTTGCTCGTTCGAGTTCATGGTTGGCGTGAAACTGGGCGGTTTACCGATGTGGTCGATCCGTCCGCAGGCCGCGGCGGCGCAGGTGATCGCAACGAGAGATATCTTGCCAAGTTTGACCATTGTCAGCCCCTGCGCCTTCATTGCGACACCTCGATCCGGCCATCCTTGCCAACGCGTCCGGTGATCGTTGCGCGTGAGGCGAGGTTCATCACGCGCAGGTAATCGCCTGCGCCTGCCCGGTCGAGCGCGCGGCCCTCTGTCATGATCTGCAAGCCGCCACGCAGATAGATGAGTGGCACGATCTGGTTGCGTTCGATCAGGGTGGGCGGGCCGACATGATGCGCCTGAACGGCCCGACCTGGGTAGAGTGCGACCCGGGCTTCCTTGCCAATGAGGTCGCTTAGCCTGGGCGATCCGCCAGTGTCGCCGGGTTTGAGCAGAAGATCACCGGGGCTGATGATCTCTTGCGCGCGGATCGTGCGGGTGGGCACGATCACATCGGCGAAAGCGGGCGCGGCGAGGAGCGTGAGAGCGAGCACGGGCGTTTTCATCACCGTACCTGTGTCGTTGCGCTGAGCATCTGGTCGGCGGCGGTGATCACCTTGGCGTTAAGCTCATAGCCGCGCTGTGCCTCGATAAGCTCGGTGATCTCGCGCACGGGGTCGACGGAGCTGTCCTCCAGATAGCCTTGCCGCAGCGTGCCGAGCCCGTCCTGACCGGCGGTGGTCACATTGGGTGCACCCGAGGCCTCTGTCTCGACGAAGAGATTGCTGCCGATCGCCTCGAGCCCCTTGGCATTGCTGAAGCCGACGAGGTTGAGTTGCCCGATGGATTGCGCCTCGGCGGTGTCCTGAAAGAAGGCGAACACCTCGCCCTCGGCATTGATCGAGATGCTGCGTGCATCCTCGGGGATCGTGACTTCGGGGGCCACGGGAAAGCCCTCGGAATTGACGATCAGCCCCTCGGCAGAGCGTTTGAGGGCCCCGTCGCGGGTATAGGCGGACTGGCCCGAGGGCAGCGTGACCTCGAGATAGCCGCTGCCGTCTATGGCCAGATCGAGATCGCCATTGGTGGCGCTGAGCGAGCCCTGGGCGAGATTGACCGAAATCGCCGAGGGCCGCACGCCGAGCCCGAGTTGCACCCCGGTCGGAAGCACCGTGCCATCGGCGGCGTTGATCGTGCCCGCGCGCGCGAGTTGCTGATAATGCAGATCGGCGAATTCGGCGCGGCGCGCGTTGTAGCCGGTGGTCGACATGTTGGCGAGATTGTTTGAAATCGTCTCCACCCGCATCTGCTGGGCGGCCATGCCGGTCGCGGCGATCTTGAGAACACGCATGTCGGTCTCCTTTCCGGGTCTAGCGGGTGAATGTGTCGAGCGCGGTCATCACCCGCTCGTTTTCGGCCTCGAGAAAGCTCTGACCCATCTCGTAGGCGCGCTGCACCTCGATCATACGGGCGATCTGGCCGATGGGGTCGACGTTGGAGCCTTCGAGAAATCCTTGAAGAATGCGGGCGTTCTCTTGCGGGACAAATCCGCCTTCGGCCCGGAACATCACACCGTCCTCGCGCATCAGAGTGGTGCCTTCGGCGGGCTGCACGAGCCCGATCTGTGCCAGTGGGCGGCCACCGCTGCTGAGGGTGCCATCGGGGGACAGTCCGAAATCTGTTGCATCCGGCGGGATGAAAACCGGCGCGCCACCAGCGTCGAGCACGCGAAAGCCGTCAGGCGTGACCAGGTCGCCTGCGGCCGAGAGCGAGAAGGCCCCGGCACGGGTGAGCCGCTCGCCGGCCGGGGTTTCGATGAGAAAGAACCCGTCGCCCTCGATCGCCAGGTCGAGCGTGCCGCCCGTTTGGTTGAGAGGCCCCTGCAGGCCGGAGATGTTGCGCGCGTTGCCATATGCCATCGATACCGAGCCACCATCGCCGGTGCGGCTGACATGTTCGGAAAAGATCAGCCCTTCCTGTCGATAACCGGTGGTGGCGGCGTTGGCGATGTTGTTGGCGACCAGTTGCATTTCGCGCAACAGGCCCGATTGACGGGTCAGGGTGGTATAGCCTGCGACTTCCATATCTAACCTCCTGTGATCAGCGGCACGAGCCGGTCCTGAAAGAACGCCACCAGCGTTTGGGTCATGAAGCCCATCGTCAGCCAGAAGACGACGATGATGGCCCCGAGTTTTGGCACGAAGGTGAGGGTGAGTTCCTGGATCGAGGTGAGTGCCTGGAACAGTCCGACGATCAGCCCCGCGATCAGCGCCACGGCGAGGATCGGGAAGGATATGATCACCGAGACCCAAAGCCCTTCGCGCAGGGTGTCGAAAAAGAGCACCTCATCCAGCATTGCCTCAGACCGGCATGCGAAGGATTTCCTGATAGGCCTCGACCACGCGGTCGCGCACCGTCACCGCGGCCTCGACCGCGAGTTCGGTCTGGGCGAGCGCCTGGACCAGAGCATGCGGGTCGGCGCCGCCGGTCATCGCCGTCGTTGCGGTCTTTTCTCCGGCGCGCAGGGTCGCGGCGAAATCCTGGGCAAGGGTTTGAAACGCGCCGCCCTCAGTGCCTTTTGGTTCGGTCGCGGGTTTGAAGGCTGCGTAGCGTTCGGTGGCGTTGAGCGTTGTGATATCCATTCTGGATCTCCTTTGAGCGGTTTATCTGCGGAGCAGTTCCATGAGCCGTGACGACATCTGTCGCGCCTGATCGAACATCTTGAGATTGGCCTCGTAGCTGCGTTGTGCCTCGCGTGCGTCGGCGATTTCGATCATCAGATCGACATTGGAGCCATTGAAATGGCCCGTCGCATCAGCGAGCGGGTGGCCGGGTTCGTAGATGCGCGACAGGTCGCTGCGGTCGAGGCGGACCGGGCCGGTTGCGACCTCTCCGGTCGCGCGTGGGCCGCGGAGTTCGGTCTCGAAGGCCACGACCTTGCGCCGATATCCGGGTGTGTCGGCATTGGCGATGTTCTCTGAGACATGGCTGAGCCTTTGTGCCTGGGCCCGTAGCCCGCTGGCCGAAACCGAGAGCGCATTGGAAAAATCGTTCACGGTGTTTCCCCTTATCCACGTCCAAGCGCAGTGCGCAGAACCGTCAGTGATGACCGATAGATCGCGATGGCGCGGTCGTGCTGGCGCTTCACATCGACGGCGCGCAGCATTTCGGTTTCGATGGATATGGAATTGCCGTTCGGATCGCTTTGTGCCCCGGTGTCGAGGTGCGGCTCGAACGCGACGGGATTGCCCTGTCCAAAGAGATGGCTGGCCCGGGTCGCGTGCGGCAGAAGCGGGGAACCGTCGTGCCGATAAAGCTGTTGGAAGGGTGAGAGATCACGGGCCGCATATCCCGGCGTGTCAGCATTCGCCATGTTCTGCGCCACCAGCGCCTGCCTGGCCCCGGCATGGGTCGCCATCGCGTGCGACATGCGAAATATGTCGAGATTTTCAAACAACGGGGCTTCTCCCTCGATTGGCTTCAATCAAGGCTTAACCCTGATTCCTTTAGAAATTGTTTTCAGAACATGATTGGAGCGCACGGATGACCCGAACTCAGCTAGATGGCCTGCGGGCCGAAATATCGGCCCTCAGGGCGGTGCACACAGTGGGGCGTGTTTCGGCGGTTCAGGGTGGGGCGCTGCGCGTTGCCGGGTTGTCGACGCTGGCGCGACTCGGTGACCGTGTGCGCATCCAAACGCGCAGCGGGTCGGCTCTGACGGGCGAGGTGCTGCAACTGGACGAGTCGTCCATCCTGGTGCTGCCCGAGGAAACTGTGGAGGGCGTGGCGCTTGGCGATCGGGTGATTCTGCTGGGGGCCGCGACCATTGCGCCCTCGGCGGATTGGATCGGGCGCGTGATCGACCCGTACGGGGAGCCGCTGGACGGGCGACCGCTATTGCGCGGTGTGCAGGGTCGCACGATTCGGGCGGCCCCGCCGCCGGCGGCCCGTCGCCGTGCGCTGGGGGCGCGGCTGGAAACCGGGATGGCGGTGTTCAACACGTTCTTGCCCATCGTTCAGGGGCAACGCATCGGGTTGTTCGCCGGATCGGGGGTCGGGAAATCCATGCTGCTGGGGCATCTTGCGCGCGACATGCAAGCCGATGTTGTCGTGGTCGCTTTGATCGGTGAGCGGGGGCGCGAATTGGGTGATTTCGTCCGGCAGGTTCTGGGGTCTGAGGGGATGGCGCGTGCCGTGATCGTGGCGGCAACGTCAGATCGGTCGCCCCTTGTGCGCCGCCGCTGCGCCTGGACCGCGATGGCGGTGGCCGAGCATTTTCGCGATCAGGGACGACATGTGCTTTTCCTCGCCGATTCGGTGACCCGCTTTGCCGAGGCACATCGAGAGATCGCCACGGCGGCCGGCGAGATGCCCGCGTTGCGCGGGTTTCCCGCATCGACCGCGCATACCATCATGTCGCTGTGCGAACGCGCGGGCCCCGGCGAGGCGGGGGCCGGGGACATCACGGCGCTGCTGACGGTGCTGGTGGCAGGGTCCGACATGGAAGAGCCGGTGGCGGATATCCTGCGCGGTGTGCTTGACGGGCATGTCGTGCTCGACCGTGCCATTGCCGAACGCGGTCGCTATCCGGCGATAGATCTGCTTCGCTCGGTGTCGCGGAGCCTGCCCGCAGCGGCGAGTGATGAGGAGAATGCGCTCTTGTCGCAGGCGCGACGGCTTTTGGGCAGCTACGCGCGATCGGAAACAATGATCCGGGCGGGTCTCTACACCGAGGGCAGTGATCCGGACCTGGATCAGGCGATTCGTATCTGGCCGGAACTGGACGCATTCCTGGCCGAGCCGGAGCGTGGATCTGCGCGCAACAGTTTTTCCCGGCTGGCCGTGATCTTGCGTCGCGCCGGTGGTGGCACACGGGGTAAGGCGGTGGCCTCTCAGGGAGGGGAGGGGTGGCCGCCCGATCAATGAGGGCCGCTGGTATTTCGAGCAATCGACGTGTCAGATGGGGGAATGATGTGCTTTTGCCGTGCCGTGACTGGGGCGCGCCTCAGAATGCGCGTGGGGCGGCTTGCAGGAGTGTCAGGGCGATGGACTGGGACGATTGCGCGGTGAAGTCAGCCACCTGGTCGCGCAACAGGAAACGACGGATCAGGGCCTCTTGGGCGTCATCATCCGTGAGGTCGGACAGGTTTGAGATGTCGAGTTGCCTGGATGCCCGGTTTTTGACCTCATCGAGTTGTCGGTCGAGGTCGAGTTGGGCAAAACTCTCCGGCAAGCCAAGTGCCACCTCGAACACACGCCGGAGCGGTGCGTTGCCGAGAATGCGCAGCCAGCGGGTATCCTCGGCCGCATCATCGCCAGCCACATCGCTCAGTTCCCGCCGCACGTTCAGGGCAAGGCGCAAGGCCTCGTCCTGATCCCCCACGGCCACTTCGAAGGCACGCTGTCGAAACTGGGCCGTGATCTGGCTGCCGAAATCGGAGAGTTGCGTGCGCGGAACCGGCCGGTCGGCAAAGGCGAAAGCGTCGGCGAGTTGTCGATAGCGGTCATCCGCCAAGCGGTTGGCGAGCGCGTCGTCGCGCACCGTGCCTTCTTCCAGAATTGTGCGAATGAAGGCGCGGCTGTTGATGTCGTCCTGTAATCCGAAGGCCCCGAGTGCGACCCGCATGAGGCGCCGGTCGGCGACCAGATCCTCGGCTGTGCGAATGCTGCCGATGGTCTGTTCGAAATAGTCGGTATCTCTGATGATTTGCGGTGATTTGTTGAAAAGATCCGTCTGCCGCGCTAGCGTGCGATTGAGGAGGGCCCAGCCCGGTAAGCCGCCCAACGGAAGAACCGGCTCGAAATTCATGTCGCGCGGCCATGTGCCAGCAATCGCGCCTCGCGGGGGAGCAACGCGCGAAGCGCCTTGAGACACTGGTAATGCTGATCGTCAAGCAGCGCCGCGGTTGCACAGGTGAGCTGCGCCCGGCTGTCCACGTCGCGCAAGACCTGGCTCAATTCCTCGATCCTCCGCAAAAGCTGATGGCGCGCGGTATCGGGGTCGCAATCGCCGGACAGCACAAGCTGTGCGGCGTAGCAGGCCCGGCGCACAGGTGTTGTCGCCTCTTCGGGATGAATGGCATCGCGCAGTCGCAGGATGTTGGCATCCGGGGTCATGATCGACAAACGCGAGCGTCGATCCCCATTCTCGATCACCGCGCCATTGATCAGCACGCGCTCTTTCGGGCCGAGTTTGAGCACCAGGCCGCTCATGATTGATGTCCGGTGCCGCTCAAGCCGCGCATGACGGCGATATTGATATCGATCAGGGGGGTGATATCGGCCCCGTCGCGCAGAACCTTGCTGCTGTGCTGGTGGGTGAATTCGGCCAGATACACGATCCTTGCCCGTAGCTCGGCAGGCAGGGGATTGTCGCGGTCGGCGGCGTCGGCGGCGAGGATCGTCCAAAGCCTGCGATTGTCGTGGAGCGCCGTCGCGAGTTGTCGTGTGCTGCCTGCCGTTTTATCCTTGATTGCGGATTTCAGCCCGTGCGTCACGCGCGCCATCGTGTCGTACTCCAAACCGCGCGTGGTTCGGATGGTCCGGGCCTGGGCGCGATAGGCGGTCTGTGCAAGTAGGGTCGCGTTCACGTCATGTCCTTTCCACGGATCCTTGTTCATCTGGCAAGCGGAGTGTCAGGGGGGCCGTCGCGGCACCCCTGACAGGGTCTTAGTTCCTGAACAGCGACAGGATCGCCTGAGGTGCCTGATTGGCGATCGAGAGGGATTGCGTCGCCAACTGCTGTTGCACCTGAAGTGCCTGCAATCGGGCCGAGGCCTCTTCCATATCGGCATCGACCAGGGCACCGATGCCGGACTTCATGGCGTCCGTCACCTTGCTGACGAACTCGTTCTGATCGCCAATCCGCCTGGCGGACGCACCGAGCGCGGCGGCGCCGTCGACCGCAGTCTGGATATGGGTTTCGATCGCGGCGAGCGAGGTATCGGCTGCGGCTGAGGTGCTCACGTCGATATCACTGAGATCAAGACCCGCTTCGAAATCGACCGAGGCGACCGTGATATTGGTGGCCGTCACGGACCCATCCGCCGCGCGGTCGAGCGAAGACAGCACGGTGATGTCACCACCTGCGGTATTGAGCAGGTTCGCCCCGTTGAACTGCGACGCCCCGATGATCGATGTGACCTGGTTGACCAGTTCGTCAACATCGTTCTGGATCTTGGCGTTGTCCACGTTCTCGCCCGTTGCGGCGACGACCTTTTCCTTGATGTCATTGAGGATATTTGTGATCTGTTCGGCCCCGGCAGAGGCCACGGCAACGGTGGATTCGCCCAGGGAAAGGGCATCCGACACGGCTTTGAACCCGCTGACATCGGATTCCATGACCTTGGAAATGGCGAAGATCGCCGAGTTGTCCTTGGCCGTGGCCACGGCCTTGCCGGTCGAGATCATATCCTGCGTCTTTGCCAGGTTGGAATTGACCGATTGCAGGGTTTGCAGGGCGACCATGGCGCTGTTGTTCGTCAGAATGCTGGACATAGGTTTTTCCTTTTGAAGGCGGCGCTTTGCGCCGGGTTCGTGGTGCGCTGCCAAGAGACAGGCGATGCTGATGTCGTTCTGACAGGTGCCGCCGTGGCATCATTGCCCGACAGCGCCATCCGTTCTCGGATGCAGGGACACCATGGCCCGGGATTTCCTAAGGGAGTGCTAAGGCCGTCCCGTCATGTCCGATGCATTTGATACAAATCCTCAAGCCCGTTTCTCGACATTTCGGCTGATGTCGCCCGGGATGGTCAGCTTGCGGCCCTGACGGTCATAGGTGTCCAAAGATTTCCGGATCCGCCGATAGGCTGCCATGCGCGCCGCAACGGCGCGTATACCCTGCAGGGCCCCATCGAGAAGTGCCTGATTGCGCTGCAGCTTGTGGTGCAATCCGGACAGATCTTCTTGTCGGGCAGCGCTTGTGTTGAGCGTGTCGATCAATTGCTCCTTTTGCGCCACGGTATCCGCGATCGCCTGCAGATCTCCGCACAAGAGGGCCGCGCGTTCGGTCTCGAGCAGGGCGTCGAGCTGCGCGATCATCCGGGTATCGGTTTCTTTACTCATTGGTTATGCCCCTCAGGCTTGCCTCGAACCTATCGGCGAGTCCGATACCGCCTCGGGCGACCATCTCGCGGGCGAGCGCCTCTCGGTGGAACGAGGCGAACTGCGATTCGCCGATACTGCCGCTCATCGAGTTCTCTTGTTCTCCGACGCCGGCGGATTTGAGCATTTCGGCCAGAAAGCTTGCCTCGAGTCGTTCGGCGGCGACGCGGATATCTGGCTTCGGCGTTGTCGGGCGTAGTCCTGTCAGGTGTGTCGATACGGGTAAAGAGTCTGTCACCGGATTACCTCCAATTGATGGAACTAAGCCGCATGAGACAGCAAAGCGGTAAAGAACCGGTAACCGAAATCTGTCAGGGTTCTGGCAACGAGGATGCCGTATGGAGGACCGATATGCATGCACTTGTCGGGTTGGGAGAAGGTCAGCCACCTGTCCGGCGCGCCGTCGCGGGACAGGCGGAGAGAGACCGCCTTGCTGTGGATGCGGCTGACCGGGAGCGGCCCTTGTTCGAGAGCCATCTTCGCGATGGCGATCTGGATGAGCACGATGTGGGGAGCGCCCGTACGAGCCAGGGGAAACCGCCCGTCTTGCAGGAGAATGACGATGTGTCATCCGTCAAGGATACTGTGGATGAGACAGGTGTCGGGCCCACATCGGGTGGCGTGGATGATCAAGAGACAGGCGGGGTGTTGCGTGACCCCTCGGCGGAAATGGCCCTGACCGATCCGCAAGAGGTGCCCGAGGAGCGCTTGCCGGATGGTGCTGTGCTTTCGGCTTATGTGGGGCGTTCGTCCGTACCAAAAGCGCGTCTCAGCATGAGCGGGGGGCGGCATGAGAGCCTTCCGGGTATTAACCCTGTGCGTTTGGATGGTGATGCCGCAGCGTTTGACGTGGTTCAGGGGCCTGAACGTGCTGTGTCGCAAGGAACCTTTGCTGATGACGTCTTCCCCGGTCGCGCCGAGACATCCTTGATCTCCAAGAACCCGGCCGCCGGAGCGCCGCAGCTTGCCACGGCAACAGTTGGTCAGGGCAGTCCGGCCGTAATGGCAGCGATTGCGCCTGTTTTGCCAGGCGCGCGCAATCCGGCCCCGTCCTCTGTTCTGACAAAAGGGCAACCGGAGCAATCCGGCGCGGCTTTGGCAGCGTTGCCGCTGGTGACAACGGCCCCGCCTGCACCGGACATTCCAGTGGCGGGGCGGGTGACCGAACGCGCCACGGGTGACCGCACGCGCGCTGGTGACATGACGCGGGTTATGCCCGAGACATCCGGCGGGCTGCGTGCCGTCGATGGTATAAAGGCCACCGCACCTGCCCTGCCGATGATGCCATTTATACAAGAAGGCGCGGCGCTGCGTGGCGTCCCGCAACTCGTGGAGGATGATGTTCCGGCCTTCTCGGGGCCGCGCGCGCCTGCTGTTTCCGCGCAAGGTTTCACTTTGGTCGGCGCGTCTGCCCTGCCCCCTCCGCCGCAGCATGTGATCATGCAGGTCGCCGCAGCGATAGGGCGTGGTGCATCCGGGGCAAGTCGGGTGATCGAACTCACGCTCAATCCCGAAGAACTGGGCTCGGTGCGCCTGAGTCTGAGCCAATCCGACGCCGGGCTTTCGGTTTCGGTGCTGGCGGAGCGGCCTGAAACGCTCGACCTTCTTCGGCGCAACATTGACCTTCTGGCGCGTGAGCTTCTGGATATCGGCTATCAGTCGGCGGAGTTTTCCTTTGGCCAAGAACAGCCAGGAGCGCACCAGCACTCACGTGCCCCGGTATCCTCGCCCAGCCCCCTGTCGGAGGCCGAGGGCGACACGGCTTATCTCGCTTCCACGCTTCACCTCGGTGATCGCCTGGACATCCGTCTTTAGAAAGGTTTGACCATGGACGTTCTCTCTTCGGCCCAATCGCCCGCCCAGACGGCGGCTGCGGCCCCCCGTAGCGGCAGCGCGCTCAGTTCGGATTTCGAAACCTTTCTGAAGATGCTGACCACGCAGATGCGCAATCAGGACCCGCTCAATCCGGTGGAGTCGTCCGATTTTGCCGTGCAGTTGGCGACCTTCTCGACCGTCGAGCAGCAGGTGCTGACCAATGACCTGCTGACAGGGCTAGGGGCGCAGATGGGCGCGCTTGGTCTCGGTCAGTTGTCGGGCTGGATCGGGCTTGACACAGAGGCGAAAACGCCGGTCGCTTTTGAAGGGACACCGGTGCCGCTGACAGCGACGGTTGATCCGCTGGCAGATGCCGCGCAACTGGTGGTCACAAATGCAGCGGGCATTATCGTGCAACGGCAGGATATCGCCCCGCAAAGTGGCCGTATCACATGGGCGGGGCAGGATTCCGCCGGTCTGCCGCTGCAAAGCGGAGTTTACGAGGTTTCGGTGCAGTCCCTTTCCGGGGGTGAGGTGATCGCGCGCCACGACGCACATGTTCACAGCCGCATCATCGAAGCCCGGCAGGAGGGGGGAGAAACAAGGCTTGTGCTGGAGAACGGGCAAACCGTCGCCGCGAGCGCAGTGCTTGGTCTGCGCCCACCAGACACCGGAGCGTGAGATGTTACATAAGCGCCAGAGCCAGAGCCGCGCCGCCCGCGCCCAGGGTTGCGCCGATCCCGGCAAAGGCGATGCGCATCGGCCAGGGCGACGGCGGCAAGGGCGTGTGTGGCGACGATTGGCGAATCAGCGCGGCCTCGACTAGACTGGGAAGGCGCGGGCCGTAGCGCGACAGCACGGTGGCGGTACGCCCGAAATCGCGCAATGCGGCGCGCGGGCCGATGGTCTTCTTGATGTAATCCTCGACCACCGGGCGCGCGACCTGCCAGATATTGATCTGCGGATTGAGGCTCCGGGCGACGCCTTCGACCACTACCATCGTGCGCTGCAACAGGATGAGTTCGGTGCGCGTTTCCATCCCGAACCGCTCGGTCACCTCAAAGAGATAGCTGAGCAGGCTGCCCATCGAAATACGGCTGGCATCCATGCCGAAGATCGGCTCACCCACCGCGCGCAGGGCTCGGGCGAAAGCGTCGACATCGCGGTCGGCGGGCACATAGCCCGCCTCAAAATGCACCTCGGCGACGCGGCGGTAATCGCGCTTGATGAACCCGTAGAGGATCTCGGCATAGACCCGGCGGGTATATTCGTCGATATGGCCCATGATGCCGAAATCATAGGCGATGATATCGCCATTACTGGCCACCTTGAGATTGCCCTGATGCATGTCGGCGTGAAAATACCCGTCGCGCAGCGCGTGGTTGAGAAAGAGTTGCAGCACCCGCTCGCCCAGTTCGGCGCGGTCATGGCCCGCCGCATCCAGCGCCGCATTGTCGCCAAGCGGTACACCATCGGCCCAGCCCATCGTCATCACCCGGCGCGATGACAGGTGCCATTGCACGGAGGGCAGTTGAAAACCGGCATCCTCGGATGTGTTTGCAGCAAATTCGGAGGCCGAGGAGGCTTCGAGCCGCAGGTCGAGTTCGCCCATCACCACGCCCTCGAAATGCGCGATCACGTCGGTGGGGCGCAGGCGGCGCGCGCCGGGGGCCAGCAATTCCACCATGCGCGCGGCAAAGTAAAACGCGTCTATGTCGCGGCGAAACGCCTTCTCGATCCCGGGGCGCAGCACCTTGATGGCCACCGCCTCGCCGGTGTCACGCAACCGCGCCTTGTGCACCTGCGCGATCGAAGCGGCGGCGACGGGCGGGCTGAAATCATCGAACATCTCTTCGACAAGATGTCCCAGTTCATGGGTGATGCTCGCCTTGGCCACATCCGCCGAAAACGGCGGCAGCTTGTCCTGCAAGACGCGCAATTGCCCGGCCAGTTCCTCTCCCACCAGATCGGGGCGGGTGCTGAGAATCTGGCCGAACTTGATATAGGCCGGGCCCAATGCGGTCAGCGCGCGGGGCGCGGGCGGGGTTGTCTCGTCACCCTTGTAACCCATCCACTGAAACGGCCAGGCCAGAAACCGCATCGTGCCGCGCACCAGCGGCGGTGCCTCGAACGCATCCATGATCAGGCCCATGGCCCCGGTGCGTTCCAGCGTCGCGCCGGTGCGGATCAGGCGCAGGATATTGTGCGGCCCGCGCATCAGATCTTCCAGCCGGAATGCAGACAGGCGATGCCCATGCTCAGATTGCGGTATTTTGCTTGTCCGAACCCGGCCTGCCGCACCATCCCCAGAAACGTCTCCTGATCGGGGAACTTGCGGATCGATTCGACCAGATACTGATAGCTGTCGCGATCATTGGCGATCATCTGACCCAGACGCGGGATGATGTTGAAACTGTAGAGGTCATAGACCTTCTGCATCAACTCATTGGGGATCTGGCTGAATTCGAGCACCATCAGCCGACCGCCGGGCCTGAGCACGCGAAATGCCTCGTTCAGCGCCTCTTGCGGGCGGGTCACGTTGCGGATGCCGAAGCTGATCGTGTAGACGTCAAAGCTCGCATCCTCGAACGGCAGCGCCATCGCATCGCCCACCACCCAATCGAGGCTGTCGGCCATCTGCTCCGCCTCGGCGCGCTTGCGCCCCTCGATCAGCATCGGTTCGGTCAGGTCGAGCACGGTGGCATGGCCATGACCGGCCCGCTTGAGAAAGCGAAAGCTGATATCGCCGGTGCCGCCCGCCACATCGAGCAGACGCTGACCGGCGCGCGGCGCCAGCCAATCCATCATCGCATCCTTCCAGATGCGGTGAATCCCCATGCTCATCGCATCGTTCATCACGTCGTATTTGCTGGCCACGCTGCCAAAGACCCCGCGCACGCGCCCGGCCTTCTCCGACTCGGGCACATCCTGAAATCCGAAATGGGTGGTTTTCTCGTTCATGGGCCTTGCCGCTCTTGTGTCTTGCCCTTCTTATAGGGCGCAAGCGGGGGGTTACAATGCGCCCCTTGCGCTGAGCGAGGTGCCAATTGCCCGAATTGCCAGAGGTTGAGACAGTCCGCCGCGGCCTTGCGCCGGTGATGGAGGGTCAGGTGATCGCTCGCGCCGCCGTCAACCGCCCTGATCTGCGCTGGCCGTTTCCGCCCGACATGGCCGCGCGGCTGATCGGGCAGCGGGTGCTGATGCTGCGGCGGCGGTCGAAATACATCCTTGCCGATCTTGCCTCGGGTGAGACGCTGCTCATTCATCTCGGGATGTCGGGGCGCATGCTGGTCTCGGGCGATCCGCTGGGGCGTTTCGTGCATGACCACCCCGCGCCAGAAAAGCACGATCACGTGGTGCTCGATATGGAAAATGGCGCGCGGATCACCTTCAACGACCCGCGCCGGTTTGGCGCAATGGACCTGATGCCGACGGATCGGGCTGAGGCGCATCCGCTACTGGCAAAGCTGGGGCCGGAGCCCTTCGGCAATGACTTCAACGCGCCCTATCTCGCCGCGATGCTCAAGGGCCGCAACACGCCGGTCAAATCCGCACTGCTCGATCAGCGGATCGTGGCAGGCCTCGGGAATATCTATGTTTGCGAGACGCTCTTTCGCGCACGCATCTCGCCGCGCAGGCGTGCCGGGAACATCTCGGGTCGGCGCACGGGCGGGCTGGTGCCGATAATCCGCGACGTGTTGCAGGATGCGATCACCGCAGGCGGCTCCTCACTGCGGGATTTCCGGCAGGCGGATGGCGAATTGGGCTATTTTCAGCACAGTTTCGACGTCTACGGGCGCGAGGGCGAACCCTGCCGGACGGAGGGATGTGAGGGCACCATTGGGCGCATCGTGCAGTCCGGGCGGTCCAGCTTCTATTGCCCGCGCTGTCAAAGATAGGTTGAACGCGCGGCCAACAATGGTAATGAATCGGTCTGATGGAAACAAATGAAAGCTGATTTCATGGCCTATGAGACGATCATCGTCGAAATAGAAGACCACGTCGCCCTCATCAAACTCAACCGCCCCGATGCTCTCAACGCGCTCAACGATCAGCTCATGTCAGAGCTGGCGCAGGCGCTTGGCGAGGCGCAGAAGAACGACAAGGTGCGCTGCATCCTGCTCACCGGTTCGGAAAAGGCGTTTGCGGCGGGGGCCGATATCAAGATGATGAGCGGCAAGGGATTCGTGGATGTCTTCCTCGAGGATCTCTTCACCGATGACAGCGACGCGATTTGCCGCGTGCGCAAGCCGATCATTGCCGCTGTCTCTGGCTATGCCCTTGGGGGTGGCTGTGAATTGGCGATGATGTGCGATTTCATCATCTGTTCGGACACCGCCAAATTCGGCCAGCCCGAGATCAATCTCGGCGTCATCGCAGGGCTGGGCGGCACGCAGCGCCTGACGCGGTTCGTGGGCAAGTCCAAGGCGATGGACATGAACCTGACAGGCCGCTTCATGGATGCCGAAGAGGCCGAGCGCGTGGGTCTGGTAAGCCGCGTCGTGCCAGCCAAGAAGCTCATGGAAGAGGCGATGTCGGCCGCCCAGAAGATCGCCGAGAAATCGCAAATCTCGGTGATGGCGGCCAAGGAGGCGGTCAACCGCTCCTACGAGACGACGCTGCGCGAAGGGCTGTTGTTCGAGCGGCGCGTGTTCCACTCGCTGTTTGCGACCGAGGACCAGAAAGAGGGCATGGCCGCCTTCGCCGAAAAGCGCGAGGCGCAGTTCCGCGACAAGTGACGCCCCATGTAACGGCTGCATGAATTTTTCATGAAATCAAACGGGGGCCGGGGTCAGATCAAATTCTGATCCCCGGCCCTGCGGCACGCTCTGGCCAGACGCTCAGGACAGAGGAGACCGCAATGTTTGACACTGATCACAGCCAGCAGCCGCTTGCATCCGCCCGCTCCAACCACCCGCCGGTGATGGAGATTCGCGATCTCAACCTGTGGTATGGCGAGAAACAGGCGCTAATCGACGTTGATTTCGACCTCTACGAGAATGAAATCCTCGCCTTCATCGGCCCCTCGGGCTGCGGCAAGACGACAGCGCTTAAATGTCTCAACCGGATGCATGACGGAACCCGCGACCTGCACATGACCGGTCGGGTCACGATGCACGGGCAGGATATTCAATCGCCGGAGGTCGATCCGCCCCTGCACCGCCGCAAGTTCGGCTGGGTGGCGCAAAAGCCCAACCCGTTCCCAACCACCATCTGGCACAATGTGGCGTATGGCGCACAAATCCACGGGCTGATCCGCGACCGCGCCGATCTCGCGGCGCATGTCGAGGACTGTCTGCGCCGCGCGCATCCTTGGGACGAGGTCAAGGACAAGCTGCACAAGGCGCAGGGCACCGATCTCAGCGGTGGCCAGCAACAGCGACTCAGCGTCGAGCGCGCTCTCTCGACCAAGCCGGAGGTGCTTCTGATGGACGAGCCGACCGGCTCGATCGACCCGATCGCGACGGCGGCAATCGAGGATTTGATGCTGTCGCTCAAGCCTGATCATTCGATCGTCGTGGTCACCCATTCGATGATGGAGGCGCGGCGCCTGGCGGACCGGGTGGCCTATTTCCATCTCGGCCGGTTGCTCGAGATCGGGGCGACGGAGCAGGTCTTCACCGCCGCCCAGAGCCCGGAGGCGCGCCGCTTTATCGAGGGCAAGTTCGGCTGACCGGGGCGGGAGGGGCGCTGCCCCTCTTGGCCTGCGGCCAATTCACCCCGGAGTGTTGGAACCAAGAAGAAGGCAAGGTTTTGTTAACCAAGCCATGCCAAGATATGGCTGCGGTACAGGCTGGGGAGCCGATGACCGCCCAAGGAGAAGCCGTCCCCGGTCTGCATCGACAGCGGTTCGACCGACGCCGGAGGCGGGCGCGCATCGCTGATTCTTCTTGGCGAAAATACCCATCATCCGACCTCCGCCGGGGGCGCGCCGCTGGCTCAGATCAACCCTTCCGCCGCAAAGAGCGCCCTGACGTCCGCCTCGGGCCGCGCGCCGTAATGGCCGATCACCTCGGCGGCCGCAATGCAGCCCATGCGCCCGGCGACGGCCAGCGGTTGCCCGGTGGCAAGGCCGTAAAGCAGCCCTGTGGCGAATTGATCGCCCGCGCCGGTGGTATCCACGGGCGTCACCGCATGCACAGGCACGGTCACCGTCTCCTCGCCCTCGACCAGAACCACGTCATGGCCCGAGCGTGTGCAGACGATCAGCCCACTTTCCTGCGCCGCCTGCTCCAATGCCGCGCCCAGATCCTCGGTCTCGTAGAGCGCGCACCATTCATGTTCGTTGCCGATCACGTAGTCGAGTTCGCGCAGCAGGCCGCGAAAATCGGCGCGGTGGCGTTCGACGCAGAACGGGTCGGACAGCGTGATCCCGGCCTTGCCGCCCCCCGCCCGCGCGGCGCGCGCGGCCGCTTGAAACGCCGCCTTGCCCTTGGGCTTGTCAAAAAGATACCCCTCGAGAAACAGGAGTCCCGCCTGCCCGGCCACTGCTTCGGGCACGTCGCCCTCGTCGAGTTCCGTGGAGATCCCCAGATAGGTGTTCATCGACCGCTCGCCATCCGGCGAGACGAAGATCATCGAGCGCGAGGTGGGCAGTGCGCCATCGCTGCGCGGGGCGTTGACGAAATCGGTGCCGACCTCGGC
Organism: Roseovarius sp.; assembly: GCF_040219995.1. GTDB lineage: Bacteria > Pseudomonadota > Alphaproteobacteria > Rhodobacterales > Rhodobacteraceae > Roseovarius. The sequence continues at coordinate 107,526 of NZ_JAVJUC010000017.1, forward strand.
CATGGCCGCTGCGTAATAATGGCCCAAGTCGTCATCGCTCACCCGGCCGATGAAGCCTGTCGAGAGGCCGAGTGCGCCAAGCCCCGCGATGGTATTGGCGACCGAACCGCCGGGCGCCTGCCAGCGGCCGGTCATGTTCTCGTAGAGAAATTCGGCGCGCTCGGTCTCGATCAACTGCATGACACCCTTGTCGATGCCCATCCGGGCCAGAAAGGCATCGTCGCATTGGCTGATCACGTCCACCACGGCATTGCCGATGCCGACGGCCTGATATTTTGTCATAGGGTTTTGTCCTCGAATAAGCAGAGATCACGAATAAGGCAGGTGCCGCAGGCGGGTTTGCGCGCCTTGCAGGTATAGCGGCCATGCAGGATGAGCCAGTGATGCGCGTGGCGCTGGAAATCCACCGGGATATTGTCCTCGATGGCGCGTTCGACGAAGTCGACATTTTTTCCCGGGCAGATGCCGCTGCGGTTGCCGACACGGAAGATATGGGTATCCACCGCCTGCGCCGGGTAGTGCCACCACATGTTGAGCACCACATTGGCGGTCTTGCGCCCGACGCCGGGCAGAGATTGCAGGGCGGCGCGGCTGTTGGGCACCTCGCCACCATAGTCCTCGACAAGGATGCGGCTGAGTTTCATCACGTTCTTGGCCTTGTTGCGATAAAGGCCGATGGTCTTGATATGCCCGATCAGCCCCTCTTCGCCCAGATCCAGCATCTTCTGCGGCGTGTCGGCGATCTTGAAGAGCTCCCGCGTGGCCTTGTTCACGCCTACATCGGTGGCCTGAGCCGAAAGCGCGACGGCCACCACCAGCGTGTAGGCGTTGACATGTTCCAACTCGCCCTTGGGTTCGGGCTCTGCGGCCTCAAACCGGGTAAAGATCTCGCGGATCGTGTGATAATCGAGTTGGTGCGCCATGGCCGCTTAATGCAGGCATTTGGCCGGATGCGCAACATTCGGGTCGCGGGGCGGGCGCGCGCGGCCTATCTTGTGGCAAAGCTGTCAGGATATGCCGATGACCGATCTGGAACAAAGTTATCATTACAACGTCATGCGGCGCGCCATCGACCTGATCGACGCAGGCGGCGAGGCGCTCCCGCTGGAGACGCTGGCCGCCGAGATGGGCATGAGTGCGGCGCATTTTCAGCGGCTTTTCTCGCAATGGGTGGGTGTGTCGCCCAAGCGCTACCAGCAATATCTGACGCTCGGCCATGCCAAGGACCTGCTGGCACAGCGTCACACCACGCTGGAGGCGGCAGATGCGGCGGGGCTGTCGGGGTCGGGGCGGCTGCATGACCTTTTCCTGCGGTGGGAGGCGATGAGCCCCGGTGAGTTCGCGCGCAAGGGGGCGGGGCTGACCATCCATTACGGCTGGTTTGACAGCCCGTTCGGCGACGCGCTGGCCATGGGCACAGAGCGGGGACTGTGCGGTCTGGCCTTTGCCGGGGAATTCGGGCGTGATGTGACCATGACCGACATGCGTGCGCGTTGGCCGGAGGCGACATATGTCGAGGCCCCGGAGAGGATCACACCCTGGGTCGAGGCGGCCTTTGAGGGTCGCGGCGAGACGGCGCTCCACATGATCGGCGCGCCGTTTCAGATCAAGGTCTGGGAGGCGCTGCTCGCCATCCCGTCGGGCCATGTCACCACCTATTCCGAGATCGCGCAGGCCATCGGCAACCCGCGCGCGGTGCGCGCCGTGGGTACCGCCGTGGGACGCAATCCGGTCAGCTTTCTCATTCCCTGCCACCGCGCCCTGCGCAAATCGGGCGGGCTGGGCGGCTATCACTGGGGCCTGCCGGTCAAGCGTGCGATCCTCGCATGGGAAAGCGCGCGTGCCGAAGGATAGGCGGAATTTTGCGCGCGCTGTCTTGTATTTCCCCGTGGATTTGCCTTGGGCGAGGCGCTGTTATTGCATATCATCACATCAAACCCGATCCATCGGGCTGTGAAATCAATGAAGGCAACATTCCATGATCCGAGCACGTAATCCCATTCTTATTCTTTCCGGCGCATCGCTTCTGCTGGTCGCGGCCTGCACCGATCCCGCCTATGTCGGTGGTGATGATCCGCGTCGGAAAACCAAGTCCGGCGCGGTGATCGGTGGGCTTGTCGGGGCCGCCACCGGCGCTGCCGTCAGTGACAGCAAGGGCAAGGGGGCTTTGCTTGGCGGCGCAATCGGCGCCCTCGGCGGCGCGGCCATCGGCAATGCGCTCGACCGTCAGGAGGCCGAACTGCGCCAGCAACTCGACAGCGACGTGCAGATCACCAATACCGGGGATCGCCTGATCCTGACCATGCCGCAGGACATCCTGTTCCCGGTCGACAGTTTCAACATCCGGCCTGATCTGCGGTCGGATCTGTTCAAGGTGGCGGACAGCCTTCAGAAATATCCCGACACCACGGTTCAGGTCGTCGGACATACCGACAGCGACGGCGACGCCAGCTACAATCAGGGCCTCTCGGAGCGCCGCGCGAATGCTGTGGCGGATGTGCTGATGAATGGTGGCGTGCCGTTCTCGCGGATCAATGCCTTTGGTCGAGGCGAGGATCAGCCGGTGGCGTCGAACCTCACCGCCGAAGGCAAGGCGCAGAATCGCCGGGTGGAAATCGTAATCCTGCCGAACCGCTGAAGCACGGCGCAACCCGCATATGATAAGGTCAGGGGCGGTCCATCGGGCCGCCCCTTTGCCGTTTATTCCGCCGCGATTTCTGCCGCTTCGACGCGCACCGCCGAGTATTTGAACTCGGGGATCTTGCCGTAAGGGTCCACCGCCGGGTTGGTCAGGATATTGGCAGCGGCCTCGACATAGGCGAAGGGCAGGAACACCATGTCCGGAGACACCGCCCGGTCGGCGCGGGCCATGATGCTGATCGAGCCGCGTTTTGTGCTTAGCCGCACCATCTCGCCCGGCTCCACGCCGAGTTTGCGCAAGGTAGACGGGTGCAGCGAGCAGTTGGCCTCGGGCTCCACCGCGTCGAGAACGCTGGAGCGGCGGGTCATCGAACCGGTATGCCAATGCTCCAGCTGCCGCCCGGTGGTCAGCACCATCGGATAGTCGGCATCGGGCACGTCGTCGGGCGGGATGATCGAGGCGGGGGTAAAGCGCGCCCGGCCTTCGGGCCGCGGGAAGCCGTCGCCAAAGACCACAGCCTCGCCCGGGCCATCGGGTGTCTTGCAGGGATAGGTCACGGCGTTTTCACGCTCAAGCCGCTCCCACGAGATATTGTCGAGCGAGCGCATGTTGACCTTCATTTCGGCAAACACGTCCGCAGGTGTGTCATACTGCCATTGCAGGCCCATCCGGTTCGCAAGCTGCGTGGTGATCTGCCAATCCTCGCGCGCCTCGCCCGGCGGGGTGACGGCGCGGCGGCCCATCTGCACCTGCCGATTGGTATTGGTGACGGTGCCCGATTTCTCGTAGAAAGCCGAGGCGGGCAGGATCACATCGGCATAGTTCGCCGTCTCGGTGATGAAGATGTCCTGCACCACCAGATGCTCCAGCTTGGCGAGCGCATCGCGGGCGTGCTCCACATCCGGGTCGGACATGGCCGGGTTTTCACCCAGGATATACATGCCCTTGATCTTGTCCTCGTGGACCGCATCCATGATCTCGGTCACGGTGAGGCCCTTCTGGTTCGAGAAATCGCCCGATTTCCAGACCTCGGTAAAGGCATTGCGCACGCCGTCATCGGTCACCGTCTGGTAATCCGGCAGGAACATCGGCACGAGACCCGCATCCGACGCACCCTGCACGTTGTTCTGCCCGCGAAGCGGGTGCAGCCCGGTGCCGGGGCGGCCGACATGGCCGCACATCAGCGCCAGAGAGATCAGGCAGCGCGAATTGTCGGTGCCGTGGATATGCTGCGAAATCCCCATGCCCCAGAAGATCATGCCCGATTTTGCCGTGGCAAACTCGCGAGCAACGGCGCGCAGCGTCTCGGCGGGGATACCGCAGATTGCCTCCATCTTCTCGGGCGGGAACTGTGCCAGGTGCGCCTTTTCGGCCTCCCAGTTTTCGGTGAAGGCCTCGATATATTGCTGGTCGTAAAGCCCTTCCTCGACGATCACATGGCAGATCGCGTTGAGCATCGAGACATCCGCGCCGGGCTTGAACTGCAACATATGCGTCGCAAACCGGCGCATGCCCACGCCGCGCGGGTCCATCACGATGAGCTTGCCGCCGCGCTTGGTGAACTGCTTGAAATAGGTCGCCGCCACGGGGTGATTCTCGATCGGGTTGGCCCCGATGATGATCGCCACATCGGCATTCTCGATCTCGTTGAACGTGGCGGTCACAGCCCCCGAGCCGACATTCTCAATCAATGCAGCCACCGAGGAGGCATGGCACAGCCGCGTGCAGTGATCCACGTTGTTATGGCCAAAGCCCTGCCGGATGAATTTCTGAAAGAGATACGCCTCTTCATTGGTGCATTTGGCGCTGCCAAATCCCGCAACGGTCGCGCCGCCATGGGCGTCCTTGAGCCGCTTCAACTCACCCGCTGTCAGGTCGAGCGCCTCGTCCCACTCCGCCTCGCGGAAGAATTCGTGCCAGTTGCCGGGATCGACATTGAGGCCCTTGGGCGGTGCATCCTCGCGCCGGATGAGCGGCTTGGTCAGGCGGTGCGGATGGTGGATATAATCATAGCCGAACCGCCCCTTGACGCAGAGCCGCCCCTCGTTTGCCGGGCCATTGATCCCCTCGACATATTTGACCTTGCCGTCCTTGACCTTGAGCGAGACCTGGCAGCCGACACCGCAGAACGGGCAGACGCTCTGCACCTCTTCGTCGTAATCGGCGCTGTCGCCCTGCTGTGCGTCGTCCATCACCGATGCGGGCATCAGCGCGCCGGTCGGGCAGGCCTGCACGCATTCGCCACAGGCGACACAGGTGCTCTCGCCCATCGGATCGTCAAAATCGAAGACCGGATAGGCATCGTGACCGCGTCCCGCCATCCCGATCACGTCATTGACCTGTACATCACGGCAGGCGCGGACGCACAGGTTGCACTGAATGCAGGCGTCGAGATTGACGCGCATGGCGACGTGGCTGTCATCCAGAAGTGGCACGCGCGGCTTTTCCAGTTTGGGAAAGCGGCTATGGGTCACGCCGTTGGCGTCGGCCATGTCCCACAGATGGCTAGAGGCATCGTGCGAGGTGTCGCGCTCGGGCTGATCGGCGAGCAGCATCTCGACCACCATCTTGCGCGCGGTTTCGGCGCGGTTCGAATTTGTGGTGACGACCATGCCCTCCCGGGCCTCGCGGATACAGGAGGCCACGAGCGTGCGTTCGCCCTCGACCTCGACCATGCAGGCGCGGCAGTTGCCATCGGGACGATAGCCTGGGGCAGGCTTGTGGCACAGATGCGGGATCTTCAGGCCGCGACCATTGGCGACCTCCCAGATCGTCAGACCGGTTTCGGTCTCGATCTCCTGGCCATCGAGTGTGATCTTGATCGTCTCAGACATGCGCGCGCCTCCTTGTCCGTGGCGATCTTAGACCATGCGCAGGTATTTCCGAGTCCACCAATCCCGACCCCTCACCGCATTTTTACGCCACAGCGGGGCGCTATGTTTCGTATAGGCGTCAGACGCGGCGGATAGGGGCCGGTGAATAATTTCCCGTGCCGGACCTTTAACCCTCTGTCTTGCGGCGCTAACGTCGCGCGGCAAGCGGGGAGGCGGCGATTTGGCGGAACTCATTCTGGTGCGGCACGGGCAGGCGAACAGCCATGCCACAGACGAGGCGGGCTATGACCGGCTCTCGCCTTTGGGTGTGCAGCAGGCGGAATGGCTGGGTGCGCATCTGCGCGGCACCAATCCGCATTTCGACCATGTGATCACCGGCACCCTGCATCGGCAGACCGGCACCGCGCGGGCCATGGGATACGAGATTACCGAACAGGATCCGCGGCTTGATGAGCTGAGTTATTTCGCCCTCGCGCAGGCCATCGAGGCACAGCACGGCATCCCCGCGCCCACTGAGGCCACCGAATTCGCCCGCTACCTGCCGCAGGTGATCGAGCATTGGGCACGCGGGGATCTCGCGGATGTGCCAGAGACGTTCGAGCATTTCACCACCCGGATCACCGGCCTGATCGACGATATCTGCCATCATCCGGGGCGTGTCCTGATCGTCACCTCGGGGGGCGTGATCGGCATGGTGATGCGGCATACGCTCGGGCTTGATATTCCCGGCATGTCCAAGGTCATGCTGCAGGTGATGAACAGTTCGCTGCACCGGCTTGAACATGTCCACGATATGCTGATGCTGGGCACCTTCAACGCCACGCCCCATCTCGACACACCCGACCGGGCGCATGCCCGTACCTTCATCTGAACAACAGGAAACGCGCCATGAAACTCTATTACGCCAAGGGCACCATCGCCATTGCCACCGCTATTGCCCTGCACGAGGCTGGGCTCGATTTCGAGCCGGTCCGCCTCGATTTCCGCGCCGGAGAGCAGACCGGGCCGGAGTATCAGGCGATCAATCCCAAGGGCCGTGTCCCGGCGCTTGTCACCGATCAGGGCATCCTGACCGAAACCGGCGCGATCCTTGATTACATCGCCGATATCGCGCCCGCTGCCGGGCTGCGCCCCTCGGACCCCTATGAGGCCGCCAAGATGCGCGAGGCGATGTGCTATCTCGCCTCGACCATGCATGTGAACCACGCCCATAAGATGCGTGGGCATCGGTGGGCCGATCAGCAAAGCTCGTTCGACGACATGAAGGCGAAATCGGTGCAGACCATGACCGACAGCGCCGATCATGTGGAAAATCACATCCTCAAGGGGCCTTATGTTCTGGGCGAGACGTTCTCGCTGGCCGACCCTTACCTCTATGTCGCCTGCAACTGGCTTGAGGGCGACGGCGTGACCGTCGCCGATTACCCCAAGATCGTGGCCTTCATCGAGGCGATGCGCGGCCGTGCTTCGGTGGCGCAGGTCATTGCCGACAACATGATCTGAGGGCTGCCGCATGACACATCTCTGGGTCCGGGCCGAACAGCGGCCGAACGAGGAACGCGTCGGGCTAACGCCCGAGGGGGCCGCGCAACTGATCGCCAAGGGCATCCGCGTGACGGTGGAGGACAGCCACACCCGTGCCATCCCGATTGACGGCTACCGGGCGGCGGGCTGCGAGATTGCGGCGGAGAATTCCTGGCCCTCTGCCCCGTCTGACGCGATCATCTTCGGCCTCAAGGAACTGCCCGAAGACGGCACCCCCCTGCCGCATCGCCACATCATGTTCGGCCATGCCTTCAAGGGGCAGCACGCGGGCAAGCGCCTGCTCGAGCGGTTCAAGGAGGGCGGCGGCACGCTCTACGATCTGGAATATCTGGTGGATGAGGACGGGCGGCGCGTCGCCGCCTTCGGCTATTGGGCGGGCTATGCGGGGGCGGCCGTGTCGCTGATGACATGGGCCGCGCAACGGGGCGGCGGCACCTGCCCAGCCGTCGCGACCTATCCGGGGCGCGATGCGCTTCTTGCGGCGCTCAGCAAGCAGCTTGATAGAGCGGGCAAGGAGCGCCCTACAGCCATCGTCATCGGCGCGCTTGGCCGCGTCGGCACCGGCGCGGCGGATCTGTGCGAGGCCATGGGCGTGACCGTCACAAGGTGGGACATGGCCGAGACCGCCAAGGGCGGGCCTTTCCCGGAAATCCTCGACCACGACATTTTCCTCAACTGCATCTTCGCGCGCCCCGGCACGCCGGCCTTCGTGCCGAAATCCGCGTTGACCGAACCCCGCCGCCTGACCGTGATCGGCGATGTCGCCTGCGACCCCGACAGCGATTACAACCCGGTGCCGGTCTACGACCACGCCACCACATGGGCCGAACCGGCGGTACGCGTACACGAGGACCCGCCGCTCGACGTGATGGCTATCGACAACCTGCCCTCGCTCCTGCCGGTGGAATCCTCGCAGGATTACGCAGGGCAATTACTGCCATCCCTGTTGACCTTCGACGCGCTCGATCACGGGGTCTGGGCGCGGGCCGAGAAAACCTACACGACACATATGAAGGAGGTCTGAGACATGACAATCCATTGGTGCGGCACCGGCCTGTCGGCCATTCCCGGTCTGCGGCGGCTGATCGAGGCGGGCCATGACGTGACGGTCTGGAACCGCTCGACCGACAAGGCAGAGGCGGCCGTGGGCGACCTGACCGACAGGATCAACGCCTTTGAAAAGGAGGCATTGGCCGAGGCGCTAAAGCCCGGTGACGTGGTCGTCTCGATGCTGCCCGGTGACTGGCACGTGCCGCTGGCGGAACTGTGCCTGTCCAAGGATGCGCATTTCGTCTCGTCCTCCTACATCGCGCCCGAGATGCGGGCGCTGGACGCCACCGCACGCGACAAGGGCCTGTGCCTTGTCAACGAGATCGGCCTCGATCCCGGCATCGACCACCTGATGGCGCATCACCTGGTGGCCGAGTATCGCGCATCGGAGGCGTTTGATGCGGGCAATGATCTGTCGTTCACCTCCTATTGTGGCGGGGTGCCGAAAGTACCGAACCCCTTCCGCTACAAGTTCAGCTGGTCGCCCCTCGGCGTGCTCAAGGCGCTGCGCTCGCCCTCGCGCTCGATCAGCGACTTCTCGGAACTGAACGTCGCGCGCCCCTGGGATGCGCTCTCATCCTACGACGCGCCACTGCCGACGCCCGAAACCTTCGAAGTCTATCCCAACCGCGATTCGATCCCCTTCATCTCCGATTACCGGTTCGATCCGGACTGGCGGATCAAGGATTTCGTGCGCGGCACGCTGCGGCTGAATGGCTGGTCCGAGGCGTGGAAGGACATCTTTGCAGAGATCGAAACGCTTGAGGGCGAAGCGGGCGAGGCCCGGCTCAAGGAAATGTCGGATCAGTTCTGGCAAGAGCATGCCTATGATGAAGGCGAGGCAGATCGCGTCGTGCTCTGCGTCGATCTCAAGGCCGAAAAGGCCGGTCAGCCGGTCTGGCACAAGACCTACGTGATGGACGCCTGGGGCGACGCACGCGGCACCGCGATGGCGCGGCTGGTGTCCATCCCGGTGTCGCTGGCTATAGAATCGGTGCTCAACCGCGAAATCCCAGCAGGCGTCAGCCCGGCCCCGCACGACCCGAAACTGCTCACGCGCTATCTGGATGAGGTCGGCCACCTTGCGCAGCATTTGCAGGTGGTCGATCACCTCGCGTGATATGGCGTGCGGGGCGGCACTGTGCCGCCCCGCAAATGTTTCAGCCGACCACGTTGAACTCCGGGCCATAGGGATAGCCGGTGATGTTCTCGTTGCCGTCCCTGGTGATCACGAGGATGTCGTGCTCGCGGTAGCCACCCGCGCCGGGCTGCCCCGCGCCAAGCGTCAGCATCGGCTCCATCGAGATGACCATGCCCGGCTCCAGCACCGTGTCGATATGCTCGCGCAACTCCAGCCCCGCCTCGCGGCCATAGTAGTGGCTCAGGATGCCAAAGCTGTGGCCATAGCCGAAGGTGCGGTATTGCAGCAGGTCGCGCTCTTTGAGGAACGCGTTGATCTTGTTCGTGACCTCGGCGCAACTCACGCCGGGCTTTAGCAGCGACATGCCGTATTCATGGGCGGCGACATTGGCCTCCCATATCGCACGGCTGGCCGCGTCCACCTCTCCGGCGAACATGGTCCGTTCCAGCGCCACGTAATAGCCCGAGACCATCGGGAAGGTGTTGAGCGACAGGATATCGCCGCGCTCGATTGCCCGCGCCGTCACAGGGTTATGCGCGCCGTCGGTGTTGATGCCCGACTGGAACCACACCCATGTGTCGCGATATTCGGCGTCGGGAAACCGCTTTGCGATCTCTACCTCCATCGCGTCGCGTCCCGCCATGGCCACGTCGATCTCGCGCGAGCTGACCTTTACCGCGTCGCGGATGGCGTAGCCGCCCACATCGGCCACCTGCGCGCAGGAGCGGATCAGGGCAATTTCGGCCTCGGATTTGCGCATCCGCTGGCGCATCGTGGCCGGGGCCACGTCCACCATCGTCAGGGGCCTCAGGAAATCCTCCAGCCTGTCGCGTTGCATCAGCGTCAGGTGATCGCCCTCGTAGCCGATGACACCGCCCTCGCCCGCCACCTCGCGCACCGCGCGCCAGAAATTGTCGCGCTGCCAGTCGGTATAGGTGATGTTGTCGCAAAAGCACCGCCGCCAAGGCTGGCCCGCGTCGATGCCCGCGCTGATCGTGACGCAGTCGGTCTCAGTGACGACAAGGCCATAGGGGCGGCCAAAGGAACAATAGAGAAAGCCCGAGTAATAGGCGATGTTGTGCATCGAGGTGAGGACAACGGCGCTTGCCCCCGCCTCCTCCATGATCGCGCGCAGGCCCGCGACCCGGGCCTCGTATTCGGATATGGAAAAGGGCAGCGGAGCCTTTTCGCCATTGTGGAAACGATAAAATTCAGGACGTGCAGTCATAGTGGCCCTCCTTGCAAAAGAAGGTCCCGGCGTTCAGGACTGTTGGGAAAGGCCCTGATCGGAGCGACGCCATCGCCCGGGCCTGACACCTGTCCTTGCCTATCCCGCGCGCTCTGGCAAGATGATTTGCGACCCAAAGGGAGATTTGCGGCATGAAAACGCAGGCGGGCGCGCGAAATCTGATCACCGATGTGGCCGGACTGCGTGTGGGCAATTCGCAGGACATGGGTTTGCGCTCCGGCGTGACGGTGCTGGTCGCCGACACCCCCTTCACCGCCGGCGTGCATGTCATGGGCGGCGCGCCGGGCACGCGCGAGACCGATCTGCTGGCCGCCGACCGGGTGGTCGAGCAGGTCGATGCGCTGGTGCTGTCGGGAGGGTCGGCCTTTGGCCTCGATGCCGCTTCGGGCGTGGCGGACGGTCTGCGCGACATGGGGCGCGGCTTTGCGGTGGGGGATATGCGCGTGCCCATCGTGCCGGGGGCGATCCTGTTCGATCTGTTGAACGGAGGCGAAAAGGACTGGTCCGACAACCCCTACAAGGCGCTTGGCCGCGCGGCGCTTGAGGCGGCGTCGGACGCGTTCGAGATCGGCAGCACGGGGGCAGGCACGGGTGCCACCACGGCGACCCTGAAGGGAGGGCTTGGCTCGGCCTCGGTCGTTTTACCGGATGGCACGACTGTAGGCGCGCTGGTGGCGGTAAATGCGCTTGGTTCGGCGACGGTTGGAGACAGCCCGGAGTTCTGGGCTGCTCCATTTGAGGTGGGACAGGAATTCGGCGGCTTGGGCGCAGCGCGCACCTATCCCGATCCAATGCTTGCCCCCACGAAATTGGCACAGCATGCCAACACCACAATCGGCATCGTCGCCACCGATGCGGCCCTCACTCAGGCGCAATGCACCCGCCTCGCCACCGCTGCGCATGACGGGTTTGCCCGGGCGTTGATGCCGTCGCATACGCTGATGGATGGCGACCTGATCTTTGCCGCAGCGACCGGCCCGCGGCCCGCCCCCGATCTCGCGGCACAGGTGTTGCTGGGACATGTGGCGGCCTGTGTCATGGCGCGGGCGATCGCGCGCGCGGTGTTCAGCGCGCGCAGTCTGCCCGGTGACGTCCTTCCGTCGTGGCAGGCGCGGTTTCGTGGCGCCGCTTGTGCGGGGGGCTGACGAGCCATATTGTCGTGCCGACGCAGGCTGAGCAGGAAAGACCGCGATATGACGTCTCTGGGATCACGCATGGTGGAGTGCCTCGGCCCGATCCGCGTCGTCAATCTTCCCTCCCGCCCCGACCGCCGCCGTGAATTCGCCGCACAACTGGCGCGAATCGGGCTTGGCTTCGATCATCCGCAGGTGTCGATCTTCGATGCGATCCGGCCCGAAAGTTTGGCCGGGTTTCCCACGCTTGGCGCGCGCGGCTGTTTCCTGAGCCATCTCGAAATCCTGCGTGCGGCCCGTGACGCAGACCTGCCAAGCATCGCGATTTGTGAGGACGATCTTGATTTCAGTGCCGATTTCACAAGCCGCGCGCCGGATCTGCTGGAGACGCTGGCTGCGCGTGATTGGGATATGTTCTATGGTGGATTCGATGCCGTGGCGCATGGCATGGACGTGGTACCCGGTTTGATCACCCTCGACCCCAAGCAGAATGTTTTGTGCAGTCACTTCATGGCTTTGCGTCGTCCGGCGATCCATGCGCTGGTGCCTTACCTGACGGCTATCACCGAACGCGAGGTCGGCGATCTGGCGGGTGGGCCGATGCATGTCGATGGGGCCTATTCGCATTTCCGGGCAGATCATCCGCAGATGGTGACGCTCTCTGTGTCGCCGACCCTTGGGGTGCAGCGGCCGTCGCGCACCGATGTCCATGATTTGCGCTGGTTTGACCGTGTGCCGGTCGTGCGCGATACGGCGCAGCTTTATCGGCGTTGGCGCGGCGCGATGCGGTAGCCGCGAAAACCCCGCTTGCAAATCCGCGCCAAGCCGCCTATATCCCCGTCAACAGCGGCGCTTTCGGGTCCACTCCGAAGGCTCCACCGGAAAGTGTGACGGGCCGCGCGCCCGTTTTTTTGTGCTTGGAAACCATGACCAACGACCTGATTGCCAAAGCCGCGATTGATCGCAGACTGGCCGAGATCATCACCCCGGTGATCGAGGACATGGGCTATGAACTGGTGCGCGTTCGTCTGATGGGCGGCAAGACGCATACGCTTCAGATCATGGCCGACAAGCCCAAGGGCGGGATCGAGGTGGACGACTGCGCCGAGATCAGCACCGCCGTCAGCGCCATTCTCGATGTCGAGGACCCGATCATCGACGCCTATACGCTGGAGGTGTCAAGCCCCGGTATCGACCGGCCACTGACCCGGCTCAAGGACTTCGAGATGTTCGAGGGCTACGAGGCCAAGCTTGAGACCTCGGAGATGATAGACGGGCGCAAGCGGTTCAAGGGAATGCTGGCCGGCATCGAGGCTAACGAGGTGCTGATCAATGTCGAAGAGGGCACCATCGGGCTCGACTTCGACTGGCTGAGCGACGCCAAGCTGGTGCTGACCGATGAGTTGATCCGCGAGATGCTGCGACAGCGCAAGGCGGCAGGTGCCATCAACGAAGACAATTTTGACGAGATCGAAACCGATAGCGGTTCTGAGGAGGACTGAGACCATGGCAATCACATCGGCCAACCAGCTTGAGCTGTTGCAGACCGCAGAGGCAGTGGCGCGCGAGAAGATGATCGATCCGGGCCTCGTGGTCGAGGCGATGGAAGAGAGCCTCGCCCGCGCCGCCAAGAGCCGCTACGGCAGCGAGATGGATATCCGCGTGAACATCGACCGTAAGACCGGTCGCGCCAAGTTTACGCGTGTGCGCACTGTGGTCGAGGACGAGGAGCTTGAGAATTATCAGGCCGAAATGACCGTGGAGCAGGCCAAGCAGTATCTCGAAGACCCCAAGGTCGGGGACACTTTCGTCGAGGAGGTGCCCCCCGTGGAGATGGGCCGCATCGCCGCGCAGAGCGCCAAGCAGGTGATCCTCCAAAAGGTGCGCGAGGCAGAGCGCGACCGTCAGTACGAGGAATTCAAGGATCGCGCGGGCACCATCATCAACGGTGTCGTCAAGCGCGAGGAATACGGCAACGTCATCGTCGATGTGGGTGCAGGCGAGGGTATCCTGCGCCGCAACGAAAAGATTGGGCGCGAGGCCTATCGCCCCAATGATCGCATCCGCTGCTATGTCAAGGACGTGCGCCGCGAACAGCGTGGTCCGCAGATTTTCCTCAGCCGGACAGAGCCGCAGTTCATGGCCGAACTGTTCAAGATGGAAGTTCCGGAAATCTACGACGGCATCATCGAGATCAAGGCCGTGGCCCGCGATCCCGGCAGCCGCGCCAAGATCGCCGTGATCTCCTATGACAGCTCGATCGACCCGGTCGGGGCCTGCGTCGGCATGCGCGGCAGCCGCGTACAAGCGGTGGTCAACGAGCTTCAGGGCGAGAAGATCGACATCATCCCGTGGAACGAGGATCAGGCGACATTCCTCGTCAACGCGTTGCAGCCCGCCGAGGTCAGCAAGGTGGTGATCGACGAGGACGCGCAGCGCATCGAGGTCGTGGTGCCCGAAGAGCAGCTGAGCCTCGCCATCGGGCGGCGCGGTCAGAATGTGCGTCTGGCCAGCCAACTGACCGCGCTCGACATCGACATCATGACCGAGGCCGAAGACAGCGAGCGCCGTCAGAAGGAATTCGAAGAGCGGACCAAGCTCTTCATGGACACGCTCGATCTCGACGAGTTTTTCGCACAGTTGCTGGTGGCCGAAGGGTTCACGACGCTGGAAGAAGTCGCCTACGTCGAACTGGATGAGCTTCTGGTGATCGACGGTGTCGATGAGGACACGGCCGGCGAGCTTCAGGCGCGGGCGCGTGACGTGCTTGAGGCGCAGGCCGCCGCGGCACTCGCCAAGGCGCGCGAGTTGGGGGTCGAGGATAGCCTCATTGAATTCGAGGGCCTGACACCCCAGATGGTGCAAGCCTTGGCAGAGGACGACGTCAAATCGCTCGAGGATTTCGCAACCTGTGCCGATTGGGAATTGGCAGGTGGCTGGACCACCGTGAACGGTGAGCGCGTCAAGGACGAAGGTATTCTGGAGAAGTTTGACGTCTCGCTCGAAGAGGCGCAAAATATGGTCATGACGGCACGTGTCATGCTTGGCTGGGTCGATCCTGCGGATCTGGAGCCTGAGGTTGATGAGACCAACGGCGACGACGTGGAGGCTGAGGCCTGATTTATCAGGCCTCGGAGGCACCTGATGGGGCGCAGCGGGCAACCCAAAGACCGGAGCGACGGTCCAGAGCGTAAATGCATCGCCACGGGCGAGGTGCAGCCAAAACACGGGCTGATCCGATTCGTGATCGGCCCCGAGGGCCAGATCGCCCCTGACCTGGCCGAAAAGCTGCCCGGGCGTGGCATCTGGGTGTCCGCGGATCGTGCGGCACTGGCCAAGGCCGCCAAGAAAGGGCTGTTCGCCCGCGCTGCGCGGCAGCCGGTGAACGTGCCCGAAGACATAGTGGATCAGGTCGAGGCGCTTCTGACGCAAAGGGTGCTGAACCTGATCAGCCTCATGCGCAAGGGCGGGGCGGCGATCTCAGGCTATGAGCGGGTCAAGGACTGGCTGGCCAAGGACGAGGCCGAGGTTCTGATTCAGGCCAGCGACGGCTCGGAGCGCGGAAAATCGAAACTGAGCACGCCCTATGGCGGCTCGTTTATCGGCTGGCTGACGGCGGATGAACTGGGTCAGGCCTTTGGGCGTCAAAGCACAATCCATGCGGCACTGGGTGCTGGAGGTTTGTGCAAACGTGTTGTAGAGGAGGCGGCAAGACTGAAAGGTCTGCGCGTCTCGGACGGCGAGACTGCGCGCCGGAAAGGAAAGTAAGAGAATATGAGCGACAACGACGGAAAGAAACCTTTGGGTGTGCGTGGCGGCGGGTCCCGGCCGGGGAACGTGAAGCAGAGCTTCAGCCATGGCCGGACCAAGAACGTCGTGGTGGAAACCAAGCGCAAGCGCGTGGTGGTGCCGAAGCCTAGCGCCGCGCCCGGTGCGGCAGGCGCGGCGCAGAAATCCGCTGGCCAGGCAAGCTCTGCCAAGCGTCCTGCCGGGATTTCCGACGCCGAGATGGAACGCCGGATGAAGGCGCTCGCCGCCGCCAAGGCACGCGAGACCGAAGATGCCGCCAAGCGCGAGGCCGAGGAAAAGGCCCGCGAGGAAGAGCGTCTGCGTCGTCGCGAAGAAGCCGAGGCAAAGGAGCGCGAGCAGCGCGAGGCCGAAGAGCGTGCCCGCGCCAAGGCAGAAGAAGACCAGCGCAAGAAGCTCGAAGCCGAGCAGGCTGCCGTTCAGGCGGTGACACCGCCGCCCGCAGAGCCGGACGTGGCCCCCGGACCCGCGCGTCAGGCACCCTCCAAGGCGGCCCCGGCACCGCGCAAGCGTGAGGACGACGACAAGAGCAACCGCCGTGGCAAGGGTCGTGGCGGAGAGGATGCCCGTCGCTCTGGCAAACTGACGCTCAACCAAGCGCTTTCGGGCGGCGAAGGCGGGCGCCAGAAATCCATGGCGGCGATGAAGCGCAAGCAGGAGCGTGCGCGTCAAAAGGCCATGGGTGGTGCACAAGAGCGCGAAAAGGTTGTTCGCGACGTACAGCTGCCCGAGGTGATCGTCGTCTCGGAATTGGCGAACCGCATGGCCGAGCGCGTCGGTGACGTGGTCAAGGCCCTCATGCAGAACGGCATGATGGTCACGCAGAACCAGTCGATCGATGCCGATACCGCAGAGTTGATCATTGAGGAATTCGGTCACCGCGTTGTGCGTGTCAGCGACGCGGATGTCGAGGACGTCATCGCACAGGTCGAGGACAAGGCCGAGGACCTCCTGTCGCGGCCTCCGGTGATCACCATCATGGGTCACGTGGACCACGGCAAGACCTCGCTTCTGGACGCGATTCGAGATGCCAAGGTCGTCGCTGGTGAAGCCGGTGGCATCACCCAGCATATCGGGGCTTATCAGGTCACGACTGACAGCGGTGCCGTGCTCAGCTTCCTCGACACGCCGGGCCACGCGGCCTTTACCTCGATGCGCTCTCGCGGGGCGCAGGTGACGGATATCGTCGTGCTTGTGGTCGCAGCCGATGATGCCGTGATGCCGCAGACAGTCGAGGCAATCAACCATGCCAAGGCGGCCAAGGTGCCGATGATCGTGGCGATCAACAAGGTCGATCTGCCTGCCGCCGACCCCGACAAGGTGCGTGCTGATCTGCTGCGCCACGAGGTGATCGTCGAGGCGATGTCGGGCGATGTGCAGGATGTCGAAGTGTCGGCGGTTACCGGTCAGGGTCTGGAAGAGCTGCTCGAAGCGATCGCGCTGCAAGCCGAGATCCTCGAACTCAAGGCCAATCCGGACCGCGCCGCCGAGGGTGCCGTGATCGAGGCGCAGCTTGACGTGGGCCGTGGCCCAGTGGCGACCGTGCTCGTTCAGAAGGGCACGCTGCGGCAGGGCGATATCTTTGTCGTGGGTGAGCAGTATGGCAAGGTTCGTGCGCTGATCAACGACCGGGGCGAGCGGGTTAAAGAAGCCGGGCCGTCGGTGCCGGTGGAGGTTCTGGGCCTCAACGGCACACCGGAAGCGGGAGACGTTCTCAACGTCGTCGAGACCGAGGGCCAGGCCCGCGAGATTGCCGAATATCGCGCCGACGCGGCCAAGGAAAAACGCGCTGCTGCCGGGGCGGGCACCTCGCTGGAGCAGCTTCTGGCCAAGGCCAAGGAAGACGAGAACCTCAAGGAACTGCCGATCGTGGTCAAGGCCGACGTTCAGGGTTCGGCCGAGGCGATCGTGCAGGCAATGGAGAAGATCGGCAACGAGGAGGTGCGCGTGCGCGTGCTGCATTCGGGTGTCGGCGCGATCACCGAATCCGATATCGGCCTGGCCGAGGCCTCGGGCGCGCCGGTTCTGGGCTTCAACGTCCGGGCCAATGCGCCCGCGCGCAACAGCGCCAATCAGAAGGGTGTCGAGATCCGCTACTACTCGGTGATCTACGATCTCGTCGACGATGTGAAAGCGGCCGCCAGCGGTCTGCTGGGCGCGGAAATCCGCGAGAAGTTCATCGGCTATGCGACCATCAAGGAGGTCTTCAAGGTCTCCGGGGTTGGCCGCGTCGCGGGCTGTCTGGTCACCGAAGGCGTGGCGCGCCGGTCTGCCGGTGTGCGTCTGCTGCGCGACGACGTGGTAATCCACGAAGGCACGCTCAAAACGCTCAAGCGCTTCAAGGACGAGGTTGCCGAGGTGCAATCGGGTCAGGAATGCGGCATGGCGTTCGAGGCCTACGAGGATGTCCGCGAAGGCGATGTGATCGAGATTTTCGAGCGCGAGGAAATTACCCGCACGCTGTCCTGAACGGTGTGACGGAACGGAGTGGGGCGGCTGGTTTCAGCCGCCCTTTTTCATGTCGGGTCGCAAACCGCTGCTGGCGGGCGCTGATGCGTCAGCGGCGCAGACGTCCCCGGATTTCCTGTAGTCGGAATGCCCCCAGTGCCTGCCCGAACAGTCCGTAGGACAGGATGCCGACGGTGATCAGCAGCAATAGCGCCAGCCAACGCCATCCGGCTACGGCGAAAAGGGGCCCGAGCACGGCACCTGCGCCCCAGACTGCGGCCCCCATCAGGGCCGAGGCCAAAACGATCCGCCACAGCCGCCGCCGGAATTGCAGGTCAAAGCGCGCAACCTCACCAAAGCTCCGCCCGCCGATTGCCAGTTGCCAGACCATGACCCAGGCCGCGACTGTGGTCGCCAGCGCCGCGGCAATCCAGCCCATCACGAATGAAAGGCCGACAGCGAGGGCCGCGTTGACGACCATTGCCACGACCGCGTAGCGAAACGGGCTTTTGGTGTCCTCGCGTGCAAAGAACACCGGTTGCAGGATCTTTTGCAGCACGAAAGCAGGCAGTCCAAGGCCGTAGATCGCCACGGCGATCGCCGTGGCCGCGCTGTCATCGGCGCTGAACGCGCCGCGCTCGAACAACACCGTCACAAGTGGCAGCGGGATGACGACAAGAGCGACGGCGCATGGCACGGTCAGAGCAAGTGCCACCTCGCCTGCCCGCGACAGCGCGTAGCGCGCGCCAGTATCGTCCCCGGTCTTGAGCCGTCGGGACAAATCCGGCAGCAGGACAATGCCAACCGCGATCCCGACAACCCCGAGAGGAAGCTGGTAAAGGCGGTCGGCGGAATAGAGCCAGCTGACCGCCTTGTCGTAGTTCGAGGCGACAAGCTGCCCAACCACCAGATTGACCTGCACCACGCCACCGGCGAGGGCCGCTGGCACCGCGATGCGCACCAGTTGCGCCATCTCGGGCGTCCATCGCGGACGCACCGGGCGGATGCGCAGACCGGCGCGGTTGGCGGCGTGCCAGACCAGAGCCAGTTGCGCGATCCCTGCGAAAGGGATCGTCCAGACCAGAGCATTGGCGACCCCACCCCCGAAAAAGGCGGCGGTCCCCATGGCGGCGATGAGCATCACGTTGAGAAGAACAGGTGCCGCTGCAGCAGCCGAAAAGCGTCCGGCGGCATTCAACATCCCGGAAAAAAGCGCTGCCAGTGAAATGAACAGGATGTAGGGAAAAACGATACGCCCGTATTCGATTGTGATCCCGAAACGCACGTCTCCGGCAAAGCCCTCGGCGGTGGCCCAGACCAGCGCGGGCATGAATACCATTGCCAGCCCGGTCAGTGCCAAAAGGACAAGCCCCAGCCCGGAAAGTGCGAGTGAGGCAAAGCCCAACGGGTTCTCATCGCCCTCCAGACGCTTGGAGAACATCGGCACAAAGGCGGCGTTGAAGGCACCCTCCGCAAAGAAGCGACGGAACATGTTGGGCAGGCGGAACGCGGCGACAAAGGCGTCCATCAAGACGCCCGGCCCCAGAAAACTGGCGATCATCACGTCGCGGACAAAGCCCAGAATGCGGCTCATCATGGTCCAGCCACCGA
This sequence comes from Roseovarius sp., assembly GCF_040219995.1. Classification (GTDB taxonomy): domain Bacteria; phylum Pseudomonadota; class Alphaproteobacteria; order Rhodobacterales; family Rhodobacteraceae; genus Roseovarius. Next base: position 126,985 of record NZ_JAVJUC010000017.1, read on the forward strand.
CGGTCAGGATGCCGGAAAGCAGACGGACGGGTTTCATGGGCGGTGCTCCGGACTGGGCAATGTGGCAGGCTTAACCGATTGGTGGCAAGGGGGAAAGAGGCTAGCCCGGCAACAGGGGGATCATCGTGCCCGTGAGAAGGGCCACGTGGGTTTCTTGCCCGTCTTCCACAGCATGCACATCCGCCTGCACGATCACGAGGCGACGCCCCGGCTTGATTACGCGGCCCCGCGCGATCAGGCGATCGCCCCGCGCCGGCGCTAGCAGGTTGATCTTCATTTCGGTTGTCAGAACCTCGGATCCCTCGGGCATGACACCAAGCGCGGCATAGCCCGCCGCACTGTCGCCAATGGCAAAGGTCAGCCCTGCATGAGCATAGCCATGCTGTTGCAGGCTGCCTGGCAGAATCGGTGCTTCAATCCGGGCATATCCCGGCGTCACAGCCACCAGTTTCGCGCCGAGCGTGGCCATCATCGCCTGTGCCTCAAAGCTGCGATGAATGGCCGCCTCTGTGTCAGGGGATAATTTCTGATCAATTCCCATTGCCGATCTTTCGTATCAGATGTCACGATATTGTGGTCAAGCAATCGTGTGAACGCTTGGATTTGGACTTCGTCGCTGATAAATGCACGTTTAGCGATATATGGTAAGGGTCTTGGTTTGAAGTGGTCTGAGTTCAGGCAGCATATGTCAGAGACCTGGGCCGGGTTGGTCTCTCCGTTGACGCTGTCGATATTGGCAACGGCCTGCGCAATTGCGGTGGTCGCCGGGCCGTTCGGCACGTACGATACGATGATGTGGCCGACGCGTCTTGCCTATTGGGGCCTCGTGATCGGGCTTGGTATTCTGATTGGCGGCGTCGTGCGGGCAATCAAGAAAACGGTTTGTTATTCAAGTCACCCGGCGATGTTCGACATCGGCGCAGGCGTGATGACCAGCGTCGCTCTCGCCCCGGTCATCTGGTTCCTTCGAGGCAATCTCGACCCTATGATGTCGCACGCGGATCTCAGCATTGTCAGTATCGGTTTCAATACCCTGCTGATCGTTATCGGTATTTTCGTGTTGCGTCGCCAGATCGGGGCGGAGCAACCGGCCAGCTATGCGCGGCGGGCCCGTGTGTCAGATGTGCCGGTGACCCGTCTGCATCGACGCATGTCCGACTGGCCCAATGCCGAGATCATGCGCCTCTCGGCCAATGACCATTTTGTCGACGTCGCGACGCCGTATGGCGTAGAGACACTGCGACTCAGGCTCAGCGATGCGATTGCGGAGATGGAGCCAGTCGAAGGGGTCTGCACGCATCGCTCGCATTGGGTCGCGCTGCGGGCAATCGACCGGATTGAGCGCGATTCAGGAAAGATCCATGTGGTATTGCGCAATGGGGATCGCGTTCCGGTCAGCCGCAAGTATCGCGTGAGGCTGGAGGACGCGGGCCTTCTGGAACGTCAGGACGGGGCAGGACAAGGCGGATAGCGGGCTCTCGGTGACAGCGGCGCGCGCCTCTGGATCACGCGGCGTGCCGGTTTTCAACCGAGGGTTTCGCATTTGGTCTTGCGAGGTCACGGTGTGCTGTTAATCTCGAAACATCATGGTGCCGCCCCCGAGGTGGAGAATTGGGAAGCCGGTGAGAGACCGGCGCTGCCCCCGCAACGGTAAGGGAGGGCATCACGGCAATATGCCACTGAGCCGCGCAAAGGTTTGGGAAGGTGCCGTGATGCATGGGTTGATTGCCCGCCACCCAAGCCCGGAAACCAGCCATGGTAAACGTCGAATCGCGGGGGGCGATGCGGGCGTGTGCGCCGTGCGCCGCGACCCTCAGCCTGCTCTTCGCCCCATCCGGCCCGGGGTGTGGCCGGGGAGTAGAAGCCATGACTGTAACACGTATCATCGACGCCCTCGAAGAAAGCCCCGCAGCGGGGGCACAGGCCTGTGCGGCCGGGCGATTGGGATTTCTGGAGTGGGTTTTCGACGCGCCGGGGCCGGTGACCGCGCAGATGGCCCGTGAGGCGCTTGCCGAACCAGCGGCACAGGCCCCCAAAAGCGCCGCTGCTCGGGCCTTTGTGGGGTTTCTCGAAGAGGCCTGCGCCTCTATCGGCGCGCGGCCCGCGCGACGCAGGCGCGGGCAGTTGGTCCACTGATCGCCGTCAGTGGATGATCTCTTCCTCACGCACGAACATGTTGTCCCAAGCCCGGTCGATTAGGTCAGGTGACATCTGGTAGGGGATGCCCTCGAATTCGCAGATGGCGATCATTTGGTCGATCAGGAAGATCGGCTGATAGTTGGCATAGACGTTGTCGATGGTCGGGTATTTTTCCTTGATCAGGTGGATAAGTGCCTCCTCGTCAAGCGGCATGCCCTTCTTGCGCGCCACCATGGCGAAGATCTTGAGGAAATCCGATTGGCAGGGACCGTCGATCTTGATCTTGTAGAAGATCCGACGCAGCGCGGCCTTGTCGAAGATCTTGTTGGGGTGGAAGTTGGTCGAGAAGATCACCAGCGTGTCGAACGGTACCTCGAACTTCTCGCCCGATTGGAGGGCGAGAATGTCCTTGGATTCCTCCAGCGGGACGATCCAGCGGTTGACCAGTGATTGCGGAGGCTCCGCCTGACGGCCGAGGTCGTCAACGATGAAGATGCCGCCGGTCGATTTGAGCTGAAGCGGGGCCTGATAGGTGCGCGCGGTCGGGTTGTAGACCAGATCGAGCATCGACAGGCTGAGTTCACCGCCGGTGATCACCGTGGGCCGTTCGCAGCGCACATAGCGTGTGTCAAAGGTGCGTTTGCGACGCAGCGAGTTGGGGTCGTCCACCTCGACCTCGGCCTTTGAATGCACGATCGGGTCATAGACTGTGATGACCTGGCCGGAATACTCGATCGCCCGGGGCACGTAGATCTTGTCTCCCATGGCGTCACGGATACCGTTCGAGATCGAGGATTTACCGTTGCCCGGCGGACCATACATCAGCACCGAGCGCCCGGCGCTCACAGCCGGCCCGAGATGATCGAGCAGGGATTCGGGCAGGATCAGATGCCCCATGGCATTGGTCAGCTGCTCGCGGGTGATCTGGATGTTGCGGATCGACTGGCGCTTTACCTGTTCGCGGTAGACTGCAAGTGGGACAGGCATTGCGCCGAAATATTCCGACTGACTAAGGGCATCAAGCGAGCGGGCCTTGCCCGCGTCGGTCAGCTGATAGCCCATTTCGCCGCCGGAGTTGGCGTTGAGTGTGCCGGTCGCCTCCAGAAGGCGCTGCGTGCGTGCCATGTCCACCAGTTCCTGCGTGACCGCGCGCGGCAGGCAGATCGCTTCGGCCAGGTCGCTGACCATGTCGAGGTTCTTGCGGAACATTGTCTTGAGAAGAATGTCGCGCATCATCACGACAGGAATTTGCATGTCCTCGATGCTGGTCGGTGGCGGTGGGGGCTGCACGCCCGTGGAGACTTGCATGTTCATGGTATCTGCCTGCCCTGCGTGGTCATCGACTCGCGAGCACCATGACTACCAATCGTGCAGAAATTAAGGAGAGCATCGGGCAGATCGGGGGCGCTCAGCTTCCGTACATGGCACCGAGCCCGAGGTAGAGCGCGAGTGTCGGGCCAAGTGCCAGTCCCATCGGGAATTTCTTGGTCATCTGCCAGCTTGTCCAGTCCGGCGTGATCCGGCGTAAAGGGCTATACATCGCGATCCGGTGCGCTGCAAAAGCGGCAATCAGCACCGCCGCGAAAAGCAGGCAGAGGAGTGCCGCATCACCCAGCACGACAAAGGGACCTGCGGCCGCGATGAACTTGGCATCCCCAGCCCCCATGATACCGATCGCATTGGCCAGCATCCCCACCACCAACAGAACCGCGACATGTGAAAAGCGCCACGCATAGTCCGGCAGCGGCAAAACCCAAAGACCAACCAGTACAAAGGTGGCCAGCAGCGCCAGAACCGCGATGTTGGGAATCTTCATGCTGCGCATGTCGCTCAGGGCAACCCACGCGCAGATCGGCACGACAAATGGCAGGAACCAGAGCGCGGCGTGGGCGGTGATCTCGAGCGTCATGGCGTCTGTCAGCCGGACTTGTTCTCAAGCGCCCGCAGGCTGCGCACCGCCTCCTCGAAATGCTGTGGATGGGTTTCGACCGCGTCCTTCAACAGACCCTGTCCAATGGTAATGTCACCTTGTTTCACTGCGGACAAACCGAGCGTGTAGAGCAACTGCGCGCGCTCCACCTGCGTGACCGGCAGAACGGGCAGGGCATAGTTGCGCTGTGCCCCGCGTGCCAGAACGAGATTATTCTTTGCAGTGAACAGTGACGGATCCTGGCGTACGGCGTCGGTAAAGAGCCGCTCGGCCCCTTTTAAATCCCCGCGCGAGAGCTTGGAATATCCCCAGTTGTTCATCACATTGGCGGGCTGTGTCGTCAGCCCGACGGCCGTCTCATAGAAACTGTCGGCCTTTTTCCAATCCTTCTCGCTATCGGCGATCATCGCTTCGAGGCGATAGCGTTTGAATGTCTCGTGGGTTGGCGGAACGCCGTCAAGTACTTCGCCCGCACGCTCCCATTCGTTATTGCGGATCAGCGCATCGGCATGGTGCACGTGATCGGCTTGGGTCGCGTCCTCGTGCTTGATCACGTTGGCCCATGCGGCAACGGCTTCGGTGTTGCGTTTCGCCCTGACAAGCGATCTGGCAAGACCGCGCTGCAGGTCAAGCCGGTCAGGCTTTTCTCCAACGGCGCGCTGGAAGTATGATACCGCCTCATTGGGATCGGAGGCTGTCAGCATCACATCGTTGAGATTGGTTTCATCAATGACGTTGATGTTCTGAAAGGCGCGATCAACCTCATTGCCAGCGGTTTGCTCACATGCAGACAGGGCGAATGTACCCGCTGCACACAGGAAAATCAGGATAGGGTGGCGCATTTTTGCGTCCTTTTACTGCCTCGACCTCGTCATGGTATCTTGCGGATCAGGTATTCGCTACTGCCCCGCCGTACCACTTTGTAATCTTGTTCTTCGTCAATACCATACTCGGATTTTTCCGATTTTGCGAGCGCCAAACGCAAATTGTCGCGAATTGCGTCGCTTTCGCCATCATCGAGCGCATAGGCCCGCCTCAGAATCTGTTCCGCCTCGGGATAATTGCCCTGTTCGACAAGAACGACACCGAGGTTATTCCAAGTTTCCGGTGTTGCACCGTCGCTCTCTATCGCGCGCCGCAAGAGCCGTTCTGCGCTGCCAAGCCGCCCGAGGGCAAGGTTGGCGCTGCCCAGTCCCGCCAGGACATCCGCTGTCATGCCTTGGTCCAGGGCGGCGCGGCTATAGGCCTTTTGCGCCAGTTCAAACTCGCCCGCATCCATCAATCGATGCCCAACGAGAAGGCCGTCAACGCCCGTTGCGCCGGGTGCGGGGCCAGGGGCGAAGGGGCCATTATCCTGCGGCTGGCCCAGACACCCGGCAAGAAAGAGGCAGGTGAGCAGGACAAGCGCCACTTTCGGGCTGGCCTGCTGCATTTTCGCGCGGAAATTCCCTTGCCGCCCTCTCCGAAAATGCCCTGCCATGTCGCCCCATTTTTTATCTTTCGGCCATCGCGAACAGTTCCATGATCCCGAGCGCGGATGGGCCGACCAGAATGATCAGCAATGGCGGCACTGTAAGCATCATCGTCGCCAATGTCATCTTGGTCGGCAGCTTGTTTGCCTTTTCCTCGGCGCGCATGACCCGTTTGTCACGCATCTCCGCGGCATAGACGCGCAGCGCCTCGCCGATCGATGTGCCGAAGGTTTGCGACTGGATCAGAACAGTGACAAAGCTCGAAATATCCTGCACGCCGCAGCGTTCGCCCATCTCGTTGAGCACTGATGCCTTGTCCCGGCCGGCCTTGATCTGCAAGGCCACGATCTCGTATTCCTCGGCCAGGGCAGGGTAGGACGCCTCGATCTCCTTCGAGACGCGGATGATTGCCTGATCCAGCGACTGTCCCGCCTCGATGCACACGAGCATCATGTCGAGGCTGTCGGGAAAGCCATCCTGAATCTCTTCCTGGCGCTGTTGCTGGCGTTTGGTCACCCAATATTTCGGCAGCATGTATCCCACGCCGCCAGGCCCGAGAACGTAGAGCACCATCTCTTTCGGTCCGGTGTCGTCGCCCGACACGAACACTAGGAAATAGATCAGCCCGAGCACGAGCAGCCCGAGAGCGAGCGTTAATTGCACGAAGTGGAAGTAACGCACTGCGTCGCGATGCCGATACCCTGCCTGCATGAGCGTGAGGCGCATCGCGCTGAGTTGCTTGGCGTCCTGTGGTTCGAGGAACCCGGCATATTTGTCGAGTTTCTTGTTCTTTGCCCCGGCGCGGAGGCTGGCTTTGCCCAAATCTTGTGTTGTGCCTGCGGCGTTGCTCTTCTTGAGCTTCTCAAGCGGGTCCTGTCGCTCGTTGATCATCAGGGGAATGACGAGAAGCACCAGCATCAGCCCGAGTGCACCAATGGCGATCATCGGGCCGAAGTCGCCAAACGTATCGGTCAGCATAGTGTTGATTGTGGTCAGGAATTGCATTTTGGGATCCTCAGACCTTGATGTTCACGAGTGCACGCATGACGATCAGATTAAGCACAAGGAACGTGCCAACCACTAGAACGGCGGGGATGAAGAACGGGTGCAGCATCGCCTCGTCATAATAATCAGGCTTGAGCAGCTGGATGCCGATCAGGGCAATGATAGGAAACCCCGAGAGGAAATTCCCCGACCACTTCGCCTCGGCGGTGATTGCCTTGACCCTGCGGAAAAGCCGGAACCGGGCCCGGATCACCTTGGCCAGACCGGCCAGGATCTCTGCGAGGTTGCCGCCTGATTGCTGCTGAATGGTCACCGCAACCGCGAGAAAGCGCACGTCCTGCATGTCAAGGCGTTCGGCCATATCCTTGAGCGCCTCGCCCATGTCACGGCCATATGTCGCCTCATCGGCGATGATGCCGAATTCGGTGGCGAGAGGATCGGATACCTCATTGGCCACGATAGCCACGGCAGACGAAAACGGATGCCCCACGCGCAAGCTTCGCACCATCAGTTCGATCGCATCGGGCAGTTGTTCTTCCAGAAGGGCCATACGCTTACCGGCCTTCATGTTGATCCAGGTGAATATGCCGCCCACGCCCATGCCGATGGATACAAGGATACGAACCGGAAGTGCCGTGCCGGTCCCGATGGTCAGGCCAAGGAAGGCAAGAATGCTGACCCCGATCATCAGCAGGATCAGCTGTTTCGGGGTAAAGGCAATGGCCGCCTTCTGCGCCTTGTTCGAGAGGATTGAATATAGCGGTACCTTGCGCGCCTTGAGATGCTGCTGCATCTCCTTGCGCAGCTTCTCCATGACCTCTTCGCGGTTACCGGTCTTGTCCAGCATTTCCAGACGCCGGTTGACCCGATTGTTCAAGCTGATGGAGCGCCCGAAAACCGTGAGGTAGATGCCTTCGACAAGGACGAGAACGCCGATGAAGATCAGGCCGTAGATGATCACTTCTGCATTGAGGGCCATCTGCGTTACTCCGCTGCAATCGGTTCATAGATGGCCGGGGGCAGGTCGTAACCCCAAAGGCGGAAGCGCTCGGAATAGTTTGAGCGCACGCCCGTGCCGGTGAAATGGCCAATGATCTTGTTGTCCGGTGTCAGGCCAACACGCTGAAAGCGGAAGATTTCCTGCATCGAGATCACGTCACCCTCCATCCCGGTGACTTCGGTGATCGAGGTCATCCGGCGCGAGCCATCCTGAAGGCGGCTAGCCTGCACGATGAGGTTGACGGCGCTCGCAATCTGGCTGCGCACGGCCTTGAGCGGCATCTCGATGCCCGCCATTGCGACCATGTTCTCCATCCGGCTGATACCATCGCGCGGGTTGTTGGCGTGGATCGTGGTCATCGAGCCGTCATGGCCGGTGTTCATGGCTTGCAGCATGTCGATCACTTCCTCGCCGCGCGTCTCACCGACGATGATGCGGTCGGGGCGCATGCGCAGTGCGTTCTTGAGACAGTCACGCGGGCTCACCTCGCCCTTGCCTTCGACGTTCGGCGGGCGGCTTTCCATCCGGCCGACATGGATCTGTTGCAGTTGGAGTTCGGCGGTGTCCTCGATGGTGAGGATACGTTCCGCATTGTCGATGAAGGACGACAGTGCGTTGAGGGTCGTGGTCTTACCTGAGCCCGTACCGCCAGACACGACAATGTTCAGTCGCGTGGCGACGGCGGCCTGAAGATAGGCGGCCATTTCCTCGGAGAAGGCCCCGAAGCGTACCAGATCGTCGATCCCCAGCTTGTCTTTCTTGAACTTACGAATCGACACGAGGCTGCCATCGACGGCCACCGGCGGCACCATGGCATTGAAACGCGAACCGTCCGCGAGGCGTGCGTCTACATAGGGGTTCGATTCATCGACGCGGCGGCCCACGGCGCTGACGATCTTGTCGATGATGCGCAGCAAGTGGCGTTCGTCCTTGAAGGTGACGTCGCTGAGTTCAAGCTTACCCGCCCGCTCGATGAAGATTTGATGTGGTCCGTTCACGAGGATGTCGTTGACCGTGTCGTCCTTGAGCAGGGTTTCAAGCGGGCCAAGCCCCTTGACTTCGTCGTAGAGTTCCTGCGTGAGAACGGCCCGGTCCTCGCGATTGAAGACGATGCCCTTTTCTTCGAGGATTTCTCCGGCGATGGAACTGATCTCGGCGCGCAGGTCGGTTTCCGTCGCGGTGTCGAGCGCGGCGAGATTCAGGTGGTCCAGAAGCGCGCGGTGCAGTTCAATCTTGATCTCGCCCATCCGCTCCTTGCGCTTGCGCTCCTTGTCCATCGGCTCTGGCACGGCGGCAGGCTTTTGCGGGGGTTTGCGAAACGACTGCGCCACCGCTGCCTCGAGAGGCGCGGTCTTGGGAACTTCGGCAACCGGAGATCCGGTCGCGACCTTTGTCGGTGTCGATTTCTTGTAGCGCGAGAACATCGGCTCAGTCCTTTCTTACGCCGCTTCGGCGTCATCCTTGCCAAGCGCGTGCAGCGATGCGGCGAGCTTGGCGATTTCGCGGCGCAAGGGATTCTTGGCGGCGCTCGACGCGAGTGGCAGACCATGATCGCAGCTTTGCGAGACCGCGCGCCCGCCGTCGGGCAGTTGGATTTCTATTGCGATCTCGAGGGTTTCAGCCATGCGTTTCACGCGGCTCTTGCCATTGAGATCGGTGAATTTCGGGGCACGATTAAGACAGTAGCGCAGCTTCTCGATTGGCAGGTCCTCGGACTGCAGCGCGCGTTTCACTCGCACCGCATTCTGTGCCGAGCGCATGTCGAGCTCCATTGTGACAAAGTAGATCTGACAGTTGTTGAGAACCGCCTCGGTCCATTGCACCAGGGTATTCGGCATATCGACGATCACATAGTCGAAATGCCGGCGTGCCATGTTCAGGACCCGCGTCACATCCTCGGAGTTGATCATGTCGAGAGGCAGGATATCCGCAGGCGCGGTCAGCACGCGCATCTTGTCCTCAAAGCTGACGAGTGCCTGCCGGAACACGTCATCGTCCAGAATTTCGGTATCTGACCACATCTCGAATACGACGTCACGGCGCGGTAGGTCGAGGAAGGTCGAGACAGATCCGAACTGAAGGCTGAGATCGAGGATTCCGACCTGCGGTGGTTTTGCCTTGTCCGCATTCGCCAGTTCCCATGCGAGATTGACGGCAAACGTGGTGGCCCCGGTGCCCCCGGCAAGACCCTGCACGGCGAGAATCACGCCATCGCCTTCGGTCGGCGGGGCGTGTTGGGCGGTGGTCGTGTGGGATACCACGGTCGGCGCGGGTTTCTTGAGGCGATCAATCGCCGCCTGCAATTCGCCCTCGGGCAGTGGGTACGGCACGAATTCATCCGCCCCGTTGCGCAACAACTGATGCAGGGCGGCCGGGCTCACATCTTCGGCGATCAGAATGGTCTTGATCCCGCTCTTGCTTGCAAGGGCAATGATTTCGCCCAGCAAGGAAAGGTCTTCCTCATCCGTCTGGTCGATTGCGATAGCGACGAATTCGAGAGATTCCGCCTCGGGTTGATTGAGAAAGGCGAGGGCCTCGGCGAATCCGAGATCACCCCAGCTCTCGCCAAGGGCGGTCTCCATATCCTCGATCAAAAGATCAAAGTTCTGCACATCCCGACTGATGGTGCAGGCAAGGATCGGTGCCGGATCGGTCTGCTTCATCACGCTACTCGTCATTGAATCCGTCCTGTAATTGCCCCACTCAATGAGAGTTCCACGCGGATCGCCCAGCCTTCACGGCATGGCCCGAGTCGCGCGCATCATGTGGCGGGGACGCTCGATACCGATGAACATGACTGGAAATATTGGCGACATTTGGGCCAAAAGATCGTAATTGTTGGATCAATGGATACAAAAGAACCCGCCCGTTTGGGGCAGGTTCGAGGTGGTCCGGACCAAACCGGACGGGGAGATTTTGGCGGACTCGCGTCTATTCTCCGGAGGTCTCAGCGCTGGACGTCTGTACGTTGGAAGGTGCAGTGGCGCTTTCGACATATTCGCGGTAGACGACCGAGGCGTATTTGCCGTCCATGATGATCGGGTGCGATTGCACGAAGCCCGAAACCTCGGTGACGGTGCGACGATTGCGACGTTCGCGGCCATCGGTGACGATCAGCGGCTGCGTTTCGCCGAACGAGGCCACCGCCTCCAGGCGCGACCGGCTGATGCCCTGACTGGTGAGATAGGCCACCACCGCCTGCGCGCGGTGCATGCCGAGCGATTTGTTATAACTGTTTGAGCCGACCGCATCGGTGTGACCGTAGACGCGGAACCGCACCTCGGGGAACTGCCTGATCCAATGGGCCTGCTCGCGCAGCGTATCGCGTGCGCCCTCGTCGAGCATCGCCGAATTGAAGGCGAAATTCACCGTGCTCAGCACCTCGTTGGAAAATCGGCGCGACAGGTCATGCACGTAGCTGCGTTCCCCGGTCATGACCATGTGGTTGTTCATGGCCGCCGCGCCGAAGCCACCGTTATCCACCAGAGAGCCCGCCTCTCCGAAGTAGGAGCGGTAGACGTCGCCGTCGGGCGGCGCACAGGCCGTGACGGCGATCAAGCCAGTGATTGCAAGATAGTTCTTCATCGCCCCAGCCCTTTCCCTAGTCCATCACGTAGCCATAAGAGCCGGTGAAGTCCTGCTTGGCAACCTCGCCGACTGCGCCGCTCTGTTTCGCACCGCGCGCGACACGACCGTTCAGGAACAGGTCTGCCTCTGTCGGCAGTTTCACCCGGTCCGTCGGCAGTGCGAGTGCCTCGCCCCGTGTGGGCGAAACGAGATGCGCGGAGACGATGATAACCAGTTCCGTTTGCGAGCGATTGTATTCTGCGCTGCGGAACAAGGCACCAAGCACCGGAATGTCACCGAGCCAGGGCACCTGCGCGTTACTGTCACGGAAATCGTCCTGCAAAAGGCCTGCAATCGCAAAGCTCTCGCCGTCGCGCAGCGAGACCGTGGTCGAGGTATCGCGACGGCGGAAGGCCGGGACGTTAATTCCGTTGGTTGTGATTGAGTTTGCAGAGTCGATAGAGGACACGGCCGCCGCCATTTCAAGGTTGATGACGTTTTCCTCGAGAACACGTGGAATGAAATTCAACTCGACGCCAAAAGGTTTGAATTCGATGGCGGTCGTATCGTTATCCTGCGCAACCGGGATCGGAAACTCGCCACCGGCAAGAAATTTCGCCTGTTGTCCGGAGAGGGCGGTCAGGTTCGGTTCAGCGAGTGTTCTCACGATGCCTTTTTGCTCGAAGGCCTCAAGGAGGATGCCTAGTTCGGTAGACCCGATATCCAGCCCCAGGAAAAGACCGGCCTGAGACGAGGATTGCAATGTTATGGGCGGCGTGCTGTTGGCAATAAGGTTGCCGGACTCGATTGCTCCAAAAACGCCGCTGTTGGTGAGATTGCTCACCGAAAGGGCGGCGCTCAGAGATTTGGCGACGTTGCGCTGCATCTCCGCAAAGCGCACCTTGAGCATTACCTGCTGCTTGCCGGAGACCGACATCAGGTTCGATACCCGTTCGGGCGCGTAGCGCTCGGCCAGTTCCAAAGCGCGTTCCAAACGGCCTGCACTTGACACCGTGCCTGACAGGACGATGCCGTCATTGGCGGTGCGCACTTCGATCTGCTCTCCGGGAAGGATTTGCCGCAGGCGTTCCTTGAATTCGGAAATATCAGTGCTGACATGAACTTCTATGTTCGTGATAAGTTGTCCCGTTCCGTCGAACAGGCTCAGCGTGGTGCGCCCAGGTGCCTTGCCGAGAACATAGATGGTGCGATCCGACAGGGTTGAGAAATCGGCGATCGCCGGATTGGCGATGCTGAGTTCCGCGAACGGGACTTCGCTTTCGACGACAACTGCGCGGCTCATTGAAACACTGAGGTTGCTTGTTGCGCCGCCGCGCAGGACACGCACGTCTTGCGCCTGCGCTACGGTCGCAAGCGGACTCGCGCCTACTGCCAGCCCGAATAGGGCGGCGATTGCGTAATTTCTCATTTTCATGTGACCTGCCTTTCCGATCACGCCTCATTTTCTCAGGTCTTGACGCCTGAATTTGCATGCACTCTGAGGCAGTTTCGCGAATTTTGCAAGAATCAATACGATTTTCACGTTTTTTGTCGCTTGTGTTGCGTATTGACGTCGCAATGAGAAAGGGCGGCCGTCCGGCCGCCCTTCTCCGGACATGCAGCAAACCTATCAGTTCGTACAGGGGATGGGTGTTTCGATGACCTCTGCGCCGCGTCTTGTACGTACTGTGCAGCGGGCTGCTTCGGGTTCCGGTTCTTCCACGACCTGTGCCTGCAGCCCAAGCAGGCGCCGCTGATCGACCTCGATCACTTCGGAAAGGGACTCGTCCAGCGCGCCCACGAGCGACAGGGCAAGGCGTCCGGTCGATTGTGCCTGAGCAAGCGCTGCAACCTCTTGCGGTGTGGCGGACACGGTCACTGTGCGGGCAACGCGGGCCTCTGCGCTGTCCATATCGGCGTTCTGATCCACGGCGATGATCTTCATTCGGGTTTCGATCAGTTTGGTCACCTCGCCCGAGGAATCCCCTTCGGTTCGTACATTTCCCTTGCCGACCGAACCGGTCCAGTAGACGTCAACCAGATCCCCTGGTCGCAAGAAGCCAGATACGCCGGTTGTCGCATCCACCTTGATGGCAAAGGCGCGCATACCCGCATCGAGGCGCGAGGTGATGCCTGCGTCCTCACCGGGTTTTGTCACCTTCATCGGAAGGACCACCTCGCGCTCGATCATGCTGCGCAAGACTTCGCGCTCCATCCCGGCCCCGGGGATGAACAATTGCTCGGGCTTGGTGAATACGCCCTCTGGCAGGGCGGTCTTGGGATAGGCAACCAGGCGCACATCCTTCTCGCGCAATTTCTCGCCAAAGGCGAGCGGGCGCGCGGCGACATAGACATCCACCGTTTCGATGTTGGGCGCGCGCTGCTGCCGTTCGATGGCCAGCTGACGCTGATACCCTTCTATATAGGTTTTCGCCATGTATGCGGCAAAGCCCGCGAGCCCGAGGCCCAGAACCAGTACCAATCCGAATACCATACGCATGGTGTATCCCTCTCGTCCAAAAGAAGCGCATGCCCTGACAGCGTGCCCTCATCAAGCTTTGTTAACGTCCCAATGTGGCGAAATGAGGGAGGTGCATTGGCCTAATCGTGCCGAGCACCCGGTATTGCAAACGCAAATGACCGCAGAGCCCAAGGCAACTGCGGTCATCTGTGGTCTTGTCAGACCGTGGTCATCGGGGGCGTGTCACGCGACGCGATATCCACCCTGATGCACCAAGGGGCTATTAGCCGCCTGTCGTCGCTGCGGCACCGGTGAAGCCGAGGTTGTCGGGGGCGTCAACAGTGATGCCGCCCACTTCGTTACCGATCGAACCGGCGAGCGTGCCGATGCCGTTGTTCACGGCGGTCACGCCGGCGATGCCCAGGCCCACGACTGCTGCGGTCAGCACGACCCAGTCAACCGTAACGGCGCCGTCTTCGTCTTTCAGGAAGTTCTGGATAAAGGTGTTCATTTTGGTCCCTCCAAAGGATCATTTGCTCAGTTTTCACATCACCCCGGTTTTGGACCCGTTCATTTTTAATGGCCCGCTGCCGTCGTGGTGTGATTGCATATAGCCAAGCAAATCAGGCGGGATTTTGGCGGCATTAAAGCCATTTTCGTGAATATTAAGATTTTTGTTAGAGTTCCGGCAACCATATGAAATTTAACAAATAAAAAAGCATAGATGCAACGATGAACACGCATAGGGTGCAAAATGTGGCGTCAAATCGCCAGACCATTCCTCGCAATCAAAGACAATACTGGCGTTGCGCATCGATTTTTGCGATCCTTTCACCAATCAATGAGAGGCAGAGCAGAGCCCAGATGAAGAGCCTTATCCTGACTGTGGTGGCGATATGCCTTGTGGCGGGCCATGATGCACGGGGCGAGGGTGCGCCAGCTTTCCCGGACTTTACCTTCAAGCGCGAAAAGGCCCCGAAGCCAGGCGAGCGGCGCAAACCACTCGTGCAGATCACGCCTGAGGATAACGCGGGTACGGTCCGGCCGGCACCCAAGGCGGACGCGCCACTTCAACAGGCGCGGCACGCCTGGTTCTGGGAGGCGGTACCGTGGCAGATTGAGACCGACGCCGCAACGCGCCTCGCCGCCGCCACGAAGCACCTGTCTCGCCCGCCTGAGGGTAAAGGGGTCGCGGCCCCACGGTTGCAGGCTATCCAGCGGGTGGCGCGCGACAACGGTGCGCATATCCTGCGCGCGACCATTGGCACCCGCGTCTCTCCTGCCCTCGTCCTAGCAGTGATTGCGATCGAATCCTCGGGCACCTCCGAAGCCGTTAGCAGCGCAGGCGCGCAGGGTCTCATGCAACTCATGCCCGACACCGCAGCACGGTTCGGTGTTACCGATGTGTTCGAGGCCGGAGACAACATCAGGGGTGGGGTTGCCTATCTCGACTGGCTGATCGGGGAATTCGGTGGAGACGTGCTGCTTGCACTTGCTGGCTACAATGCGGGCGAGAACGCGGTGAAATCGCATGCGGGCGTGCCGCCGTTCGCCGAGACGCGGGATTACATCCCAAAGGTGCTTGCGGCCTACGAGGTGGCACGCGGTTTGTGCAAGACGCGGCCGGAGTTGATCACCGACGCCTGCGCCCTGACCCTCGCGTCGGATTAGATGGCCCGGCCCCGCGAGGGCCGGGCCGCCCCGTCAGTTGACGATGGTCGCCTCGGTGGCGGCGCGAATGTCATCCTCGCTCACGCCCTCGGCGGTCTCGACGATCCTGAGCCCACCTTCGACCACATCCAACACACCCAGGTTTGTGATGATCCGGTTGACCACCCCGGTGCCGGTCAGCGGCAGCGTGCATTCTTTCAGCAGCTTGCTGTCGCCATGCTTGTTGGTGTGGTCCATCACCACCACCACGCGGCGCACGCCCGCGACCAGATCCATCGCGCCGCCCATGCCCTTCACCAGCTTGCCGGGGATCATCCAGTTCGCCAGATCACCGTTCTCGGCCACTTCCATCGCACCGAGGATCGCCATCGCGATCTTGCCGCCACGGATCATGCCGAAGGACATGGCGCTGTCGAAATAGCTGGTATGGGGCAGTTCGGTGATGGTCTGCTTGCCCGCGTTGATGAGATCCGGATCCTCGGTGCCCGAGACCGGAAACGGCCCCATGCCCAGCATCCCGTTTTCCGATTGCAGCGTGACATGCACGCCCTCGGGGATGTAATTGGGCACCAGCGTCGGGATGCCGATCCCGAGATTGACATAGGTACCGTCCTCGAGTTCCCGCGCCGCGCGCGCGGCCAGCTGTTTGCGATCCCAGGGCATGATCAGGCCTCCGTCACAGTGCGGTGTGCGATGCGCGTCTCGTGTTCGCCCTGAACCAGGCGATGCACGTAGATGCCGGGCAGATGGATGTTGTCGGGGTCGAGCGCGCCGGGCTCGACAATTTCCTCGACTTCCATGATGCAGGTCTTGCCGCACATCGCGGCGGGCGGGTTGAAGTTGCGCGCGGTCTTGCGGAAGATGCAGTTGCCGGTGGTGTCGGCCTTCCACGCCTTGACGATCGAGAGGTTGGCAAAGATGCCGCGCTCCAGAATATAGGTCTCGCCGTCAAAGTCCTTGTGCTCCTTGCCCTCGGCAATCTGAGTGCCGACCCCGGTCTTGGTGTAGAATCCCGGGATGCCCGCGCCGCCGGCGCGCATGCGCTCGGCCAGTGTGCCTTGCGGGTTGAATTCGAGCTCGAGCTCTTCGCTCAGATACTGTCGCATGAATTCGGCATTTTCACCGACATAGGACGACATCATCTTCTTGACCTGCTTGGTCTGCAACAGGATGCCGATGCCGAAATCGTCAACGCCCGCATTGTTGGAGGCAAAGGTCAGATTCTGCGTGCCCGCCTCCTTGATCGCCTGCAACAGCAATTCGGGTATGCCGCAGAGGCCAAAGCCCCCCGCCGCAATCGTCATCCCGTCGAATAGCAGCCCGTCCAGCGCCTCGGCGGCCGAGCCATAGACCTTGTTCATTGCGAAACTCCTCCTGAAGCTTGATCGTCCCCGGTATCAGGCGGATCGCGGGGTGGAGTCAACGCGGGGCGGCGGCCAAATGCCACGAAATAGGGATTACTACGTAGACGCTGGAAGAAATCGCGTTCTTGCAAAGAACGCGGACAGAAATCTTTCCAAGATTCCGGGCTCGCCCTGCGTCAGCCGGTTTTCTTGCGAGTGGCGGGCTTCTTGGCGGCAGGCTTTTTCGCCGTCTTGCGGGGCTTGCCTTTTTTCGCCGACTTCTCGGCGATGAGTTCGACCGCCATCTCTGAGGTCACATCATCGGGCTGCACGTCCTTGGGCAGCGTCGCATTGACCTTGCCCCATTTGACATAAGGGCCAAAGCGCCCGTCCATGATGTGGATCGGGCCACCCTCGCCGGGATGCTCGCCGAGATCGCGCAGCGGCTTGGCCGCCGCCCGCCCGCGCCCGCCGGGATTGGCGCGCTTTTCGGCCAAGAGTTCCACCGCGCGGTTCATGCCGATCTCGAACACATCCGCCGGATCCTTGAGATTGGCATAGACCGGCTTCGCATCCTCGGGGCCCTGATGCATGATATAGGGGCCGAACCGACCGAAATTCGATTTGATCGTACCGCCCTCGGGGTGCTCGCCCACCTCGCGCGGCAGGCTCAACAGGGTCAGCGCCTTTTCCAGCGTCATTTCCTCGGCCTTCCACCCTTTGGGCAGGCTGGCGCGGTCGGGCTTCTTGTTCTCTTCGGTGGCCTCACCGCGTTGCACATAGGGGCCGAACCGGCCCGAGCGCAGGGAAATCTCATTGCCGTCTTCGTCTTCGCCCAGGATCCGGTCGCCGTTTTCCGCCGCGTCCCCGCCGATGGGACGGGTGTAGCGGCATTCGGGGTAATTGCCACAGCCCACGAAGCCGCCCGAGCGGGACGTTTTCAAATGCAACTGCCCAGTACCACAGAGCGGGCATTGGCGCGGGTCGCCGCCATCTTCGCGAGCTGGGTAGAGCGTCGGGGCGAGCGCGTCGTCGAGCACATCGAGCACTTCTGAGATCCTGAGCTCCGAGGTTTCGGCGATGGCCGCCGAGAAATCGCGCCAGAAGCGTGAGAGGATGTCCTTATAATCCGCCTCGCCCGCGCTCACGCGGTCGAGGTCTTCTTCAAGATTGGCGGTGAATTCATAACCCACATATTTGCGGAAGAAGTTGATCAGGAAGATCGTGACGATCCGCCCCTTGTCCTCTGGGTAGAGGCGGTTCTGCTCCTTGCGGACATATTCGCGATCCTGGATCGTGCCCAGCACGCTGGCATAGGTCGAGGGGCGACCGATGCCCAGCTCTTCCATCTTCTTGACCAGCGTCGCCTCGGTATAGCGGGGCGGGGGCTGGGTGAAATGTTGCAGGCTGAGGACGGATTCATTGTCTGACATCACGGCAGCTGGGTTCTCGGCCCCGTCCTGCGCCTTGGCGAATTCGGCACGCAGCGAGGACTTGGCGAAGACCGCCTTGTCGCCCTGCATGATCTGCGGCAGGCGGCGGTCGTCCTCGTCGCCCACGACATCGTCGCGCCCCTCTTCATAGACCTTGAGGAAGCCGTCGAAGAGCATGACCTGCCCGGTGGCGCGCAAGCCAACCTGACCGTCTTCGCTGCCGATCTCGACCGTCGTGCGCTCCAGCCGCGCGGCGGCCATCTGGCAGGCGAGCGTGCGCTTCCAGATCAGATCGTAGAGCTTGCGCTGATCTGCGTCGGTGCTCTTGATCTTGCCCGCGTCACGCGTCATCTCGGTGGGGCGGATGCATTCATGTGCTTCCTGCGCGTTCTTGGCCTTGTTCTTGTACATCCGCGGGCTTTTGGGAAGGTAGTCTTCGCCGTAGCGGTCCTTGATCGCGTCGCGCGCGGACATCACAGCCTCGGGGGCCATGTCGATGCCGTCGGTCCGCATATAGGTGATGTAGCCCGCCTCATAGAGACGCTGCGCGGCACTCATGCATTGCTTGGCGCCCATGCCGAACTTGCGGCTCGCCTCCTGTTGCAGGGTCGATGTCATGAACGGGGCCGAGGGGTTGCGGGTGCCGGGCTTGGCCTCGACCGAGGTTACTGTCAGAGCGCGTGAGGCCACGGCCTGTACGGCCATTTCGGCCTGTGTCGCGTTCTCCAGATCGAACTTGTCGAGCTTTTTGCCAGCGAGTGTCACCAGCCGCGCCTCGAACTCCTGACCGCGCGGCGTGGCGAGCAGCGCCTTCACGGACCAGTATTCGCGCGCATTGAACGCCTCGATCTCCATCTCGCGCTCGACGATGAGGCGCAGGCAGACCGACTGCACACGGCCCGCCGAGCGCGCGCCGGGCAGCTTGCGCCAGAGCACCGGGGAGAGGTTGAAGCCAACGAGATAATCGAGCGCGCGGCGCGCGAGATACGCCTCGACCAGCGGCGCATCGACCTGCCGGGGGTTCTTCATCGCCTCGGTGACGGCCGTCTTGGTGATCGCGTTGAACACCACGCGGCTGACCGGCGTGTCCTTCTTGATCGCCTTGCGCTTGCGCAGGGTTTCCTCGAGATGCCAGCTGATCGCCTCGCCCTCGCGGTCGGGGTCGGTGGCGAGAATGAGGGCGTTGTCATCCTTGAGCGCGTCGGCGATGGCCTTGACGTGCTTTCGGCTGTCGGCCCCCACCTCCCATGTCATGTCAAAGCCGTTTTCGGGATCGACCGAGCCGTCCTTGGGGGGCAGGTCGCGGACGTGACCATAGCTTGCCAGAACCGTGTAGCCGTCGCCCAGATACTTGTTGATCGTCTTGGCTTTGGCGGGCGATTCGACAACGACAACGGGCATGGACACTCCTTCCGACTCAGGTCGAGGCTTATGGCGGCGCAACATGTGGGCTGGCAAGGGGAATTGTCAATGTGGCCCTTGTGACCTGCCGACGCGGGGTCAGCGGGCGAGGCAGAGCAAGCCGCCGGGTTGGCGGGTGATGCGACCGTCGAGTTCGAGATCGACCAGTACCGGGGCTACGCTGCGTGCCGGTGCACCGAGGTCGCGGATCAGTTGATCCTCGGCCAGGGGCGAGGGGCCGAGGCGTTGCAGGATCTGCTGATGCAGGGCGGCGGTGTTGCGCAGGCTGCGAGGGGCGGGTTCCGGTTTGGCTTCCAGAGGCATTTCCGCCTGTGTTTCCTGTGGCTTGTCAGATGGCAGTGCCTCGATCACATCGGCGGCGCTGCGCACCAGTGTGGCGCCGTCGCGGATCAGCATGTTGCACCCGCTGGCGCGGGCGTCGATGGGGTGGCCGGGCACGGCGAGCACCTCGCGGCCCTGATCGAGAGCGGTGCGAGCGGTGATCAGGGACCCGGATTTAGTTGCGGCCTCGACCACGACCACAGCATGTGCCAATCCACTGATCAGGCGGTTGCGGCTGGGGAAGTGGCGGGCCTGGGGGATGAGGCCGAGGGGCTGTTCGGAGAGCCGCAGGCCGGTCTTGAGGATATCGGCGGCAAGGGGGGTGTTTTCGGCGGGATAGATCACGTCGACGCCGCCGGCCATGACGGCCACGGTGCCGCCCTTGAGGCTGGCCAGATGGGCGGCGGTATCGACGCCGCGGGCGAGGCCGGAGACGATGGTATAGCCCTGTTCGGAGAGTTCTGCGGCCAATGCGCGGGCCATGCGGGTGCCGAGCGAGGAGGCGTTGCGCGCGCCGACGAGGGCGATCATCGGGCGGTCGAGAACTGTAAGATCGCCCATCACCCAGAGGACGGGCGGGGCGTCGGGCAGATCGCGTAAGGCCTTGGGATAGTTGGCATCTGCGTGCGTGAGCATGGTCGCGCCCGCCGTTTTTCCGGCGCGCAATTCGGCCTCGGCGACGCCCACAGGGCAGGGGGTGTAGTCGGTGACACCGGCGGCGCGGGCGACCTCGGGGAGGGCGTTGAGCGCCGCCTGGGCGGTGCCGTGTTCGGAGATCAGCCGGTGAAAGGTTGCCGGGCCGACCCGGCGGGAGCGCAAGAGGCGAAGCCATGACACCCAATCATCTTCCGTGGTGGGTGGGAGTGGGGGGTGAGTGGAAGGATGTGTATCCTCGGGCATCCGTGACCTCGCCTGCTTGCAGGATCATGGATAGCGCGGGCAAGGTTAATGCCCGGTAAACCGAAATCGGGTGAGTCGCAGGTTTTTCGGGTTTTTCGTCTAAGTTGTTGAGATATGGGGTTAATTATTTTTGTGGTTGGGAGATGGCTGGTGTCTGTATCGCGTCGGTATCCTGTCGGTATCGCGTCGGTGGCGGATGCGGGCGGGGCTGACAGGGGCCGGGTGTGACCGGGGCGCGCGGTGCGGGCACGGGATGGCAAGGGGTGTGCCGGGCGGCCCCGAGCGGGATTTGGATATTTTTGGCAAGATGAAGGCGGGCGGGGTGGCCCGGCTTGGGTGGGGGGATGTGAGTATTTTGGGAAAGGTGAAAGGGGGGGCTTGGGTGGCCCGGTTGGTGGGATGGACCTGCGGTTCGTAATACTGGATGTTCTCCGCCCCTCGGCGGATGGTATGAAAGGCATGGTAGATGGTAGTGACGAATGGGACTTTTGAAGCAACCCGCGAGACCGAAGCCAATGTCGCCTGTTTATTCGCTACTGGAGAAGATGCGTGGAAAAAGTTCATTTTCAAACAAATCCCACCAACGAGTCGGAAGAGTGTTCTCAACTTATCGACATCATACTCTTTGTCCTAAACCGCGTTTCTGTTGAGCTTACATTAGAGAGCCAGCGCAATAGGTCGATAAGTGAAGATCAATTCCGAGTGGCTGTTCGGTTGATCCATTCAGCCTGTGGAGTTGGTACAATCTTACCTGAGCTCATAAAGGAACAATCAATAAGGCTGCCTTACGCGCTCCCCTTAACAAGGATGTACTATGAGAGACTGCTCTCGGCTGCATATGTCTTGTCGGATGATGGTGCTGCGGCAAAGCAAGCGATCCATTATGCCGTCTACAGTGTTTTCAAAAACCAGAAGAGACTGTTCTCCGCTGGCGGTTACCAAGAGGTAATTCCCGGCAGTTTGAAGGTTTCACGAGAAGCCAAAGAAGTTGTTGAGGCGTTGGAATACTTCAAGAAAGCCAAGAGAGTCCGAGAATTTGAGCACGATCGATCTGAACGCTGCGAGATCATCGGTAATGTCAGCAAGAGAGCGGGACTACATTTTCAGTCGGTAGAGCAAGCGGGGTATTCATTATCATCCGAAATTGTTCATGGTAGTTACCTTTCGACGATTCTTTACTCTGATCAGCCACGAGACGGCACACCCGAAAAAGGACTTGCTGAAACAACGAATTGGATCATGATGGCAATTGTTTTTTCGTCAGAAGCTCTTGGGCACCTGTTACTCAGTGTTTGTCCAAGTTTACCGGGTCCACCAATTTTGATCGATGCCGGAAGAACTTTTATGAAGTTTGAGCTGCCTGAGGCTAAGGACCTGATCAACCGCGCCTACGGCAAAGAGTGAACTTTGCTACCACTGCTCCGTTCTCCCCGCTCATCGCAGGCAATGCCGATAATAAAGTGAGCTGCGGTACCGTGTCACTTCCCCCCTACGCCGCAGATCCTCCCACCGTCAGCCCGCCGATCAGCACCGTGGGTTGACCCACGCCCACCGGCACCCATTGCCCGGCCTTGCCGCAATTGCCCATGCCGGGGTCGAGGGCCATGTCGTTGCCGAGGCCCCGGATCTGTTGCAGGGCGGTGGCGCCGTCGCCGATCAGGGTGGCGCCTTTGACGGGCGCGCCGATCTGGCCGTTTTTGACGCGGTAGGCCTCGGTGCACGAAAAGACGAACTTGCCGTTGGTGATGTCGACCTGCCCGCCGCCGAAGCCGACGGCGTAGATGCCGTCCTTCATTTCCGCCACAAGATCGCCCGGCGTGGCGTCGCCGCCCAGCATGTAGGTGTTGGTCATGCGCGGCATGGGGGCGTGGGCGTAGCTCTCGCGGCGGCCGTTGCCGGTGGGGTTGACCCCCATCAGGCGGGCGTTCTGGCGGTCCTGCATGTAGCCCACAAGGATGCCGTCCTCGATCAGGACATTGCGGGCCGAGGGGGTGCCCTCATCGTCGATGGTGAGCGAGCCGCGCCGGTCGGGGATTGTGCCGTCATCAAGCACGGTGACGCCGGGGGCGGCGATGCGGCTCCCCATAAGACCGGCGAAGGCCGAGGAGCCCTTGCGGTTGAAATCGCCCTCAAGGCCGTGGCCGATCGCCTCGTGCAGCAGGATGCCGGGCCAGCCGGGGCCGAGGACCACGTCCATCACGCCTGCGGGGGCGGCCTCGGCGGAAAGGTTCACCAGCGCGATGCGCAGCGCCTCGCGGGTCTTGGCCTGCCAGTCGGCGGGCATCAGCAGGCCGTCGAGGCCAATGCGCCCGCCACCCCCGGCGCTGCCGTTCTCGCGGCGGCCGTCCTGTTCGACGATCACCGAGACGTTGACGCGGGTCATTGGGCGAATGTCGCCCACCTCTGTGCCGTCGGGGCGCAGGATCACCACCTCTTGCAACGAGGCGGCGATGGAGGCGGTGACCTGCACGACGCGGGGGTCGAGATCGCGGGCGAAGGCGTCGATCTCGCGCAGAGTGTCGAGCTTGACCGGGAAGGACGCCCCGGCAATCGGGTCGTCATCGGTGTAGAGGTGGCGGTTGGTGCGGGCGGGGGCGGCGGCGAGAGTGCCGCCGCCGTCGCCCACGGCGAGGCGGGCGGTCTCGACGGCGCGCTTGAGGGCGGCGTCGTTGACCTCTGAGGAATGGGCGTAGCCGGTGACCTCGCCGCGCACGGCGCGCAGGCCGAAACCCTCGGAGGCGTCGTAGGAGGCGGTCTTGACCCGGCCATCGTCGAAACTCAGCCCCTCGGCGCGGCGGCGTTCGAGAAAGAGCTCTCCGTCATCGGCGCCGCGCGTGGCCTCTTGCAGGTGCGACAGCGCCGCATCCCGGTCAAGCAGGCTGTCGAAGGGGCGAAAGGCGGTGTCATTCATGGGGGCGGGTCCTATATGATGGCGCAGAGCGGGGGCCGTGCCGATTTGATCCAGATCAAAAAAAGCGTCCGTTTGCCGCAATGCTCTTTCTTGTCGTTTGCGGCAGAATATGGTTTTAGACAGCACCAAGACAACGGGATTCCGCCGCATGCGGCGCAAGACCTGCCATAAAGACATGAACCGCTTCAACCGATCAGGGTGTAAAATGCGACTAACTTCCAGCCTTCTGGCCGTTCTGGCCGCCCTTTCCACCCTTCCTGCCGCCGCGCAGGAAGGTCTTGAGATCGTCGGCAAGCCCGAGCAGGGCAAGATGGGCTTTCAGCCGGCCGCGACCGAACTGGCGCGCGATCTGCAATGGCTGGACGGGATGATCAACGTGATCATCATCGCCATCGTGCTGTTCGTGACCGCGCTGCTGGCGCTTGCGGCGGTGCGGTACAACCGCCGCGCCAATGCGACCCCGGCGAAGTTCACCCACAATTCGCCGCTGGAGATTGCCTGGACGATCATCCCGATTGTCATCCTGGTGTTCATCGGGGCGTTCTCGCTGCCGATCCTGTTCAAGCAGCAGGAAATTCCTGAGGGTGACATCAACATCAAGGTGACCGGCTATCAGTGGTACTGGGGCTATGAGTATACCGATCACGAGTTTGCCTTTGACAGCTACATGATCGGCTCTCCGGCGACCGGGGGCGACAATCGCCTGACGCCCGAGGTCGAGGAACAGCTGGTCGAGGCGGGCTATAGCCGCGACGAGTTCCTGCTGGCGACCGATACTGCCGTGGTCGTGCCGGTGGGCAAGACCGTGGTGATGACCGTGACCGGCGCGGACGTGATCCATAGCTGGACGATCCCCGCCTTTGGCGTGAAGCAGGATGCGGTGCCGGGGCGTCTGGCGCAACTGTGGTTCGAGGCCGAGAAGGAAGGCGTCTATTTCGGCCAGTGTTCGGAGCTTTGCGGGCAGGCGCATGCCTATATGCCGATCACCGTCAAGGTGGTGAGCCAGGACGAGTATGACCAATGGCTCGACGGGGCGATCGAGGAATATGCCGGTACGCCGCGCGCCGTTGAGGTGGCTGCTGCCGAGTGACGTGAGCCGGGCGCGCCGCAGCGGCGCGCCCGAAATGACCCCGCCGGGCGGGCGCGCCGATGCGCCGCCTGACAGGAGACCGAAATGAGCGATGCCAGCCTGAACACAGCCAGCCAAGCCGCCGCCGCGCAGACCGGCGAGGCCGGGTTTCGCGATTTCTTCGCGCTCCTGAAGCCGCGGGTGATGACGCTGGTGGTGTTCACCGCGCTGGTCGGGCTGCTTGCTGCCCCGGTGGCGGTGCATCCGGTGGTCGGGCTGGCTGCGATCCTGTTCATTGCCGTGGGCGGCGGTGCGGCGGGCGCGCTCAACATGTGGTGGGAATCGGACATCGACGCGGTGATGAAGCGCACCGCGAAGCGGCCGATTCCGGCGGGCAAGGTGAGCCGCGACGAGGCGTTTGCCTTTGGCATCACGCTGGCGGTGTTTTCGGTTGTCATGCTGTGGCTGGCCACGAATGCGCTGGCGGCCGCGATTCTGGCGTTTACCATCTTTTTCTATGTGGTGATCTACACCATCGGCCTCAAACGCTGGACGCCGCAGAATATCGTGATCGGCGGCGCTGCAGGGGCGTTTCCGCCGATGATCGGCTGGGCCGCCGCGACCGGCACGGTCAGCATCGAGTCGGTGCTGATGTTTGCGCTCATTTTCATGTGGACGCCGCCGCATTTCTGGGCGCTCGCGCTCTTCATGCGGGGTGATTATGACACGGCGGGTGTGCCGATGTTGACGGTCACGCATGGCCGCAAGTCGACCCGGATGCATATCCTCGTCTACACGGTGTTGCTGGCGATCATGGCGATCGGGGCCGCGTTCACCGGTATCGGCGGGCCGGTTTATCTGGGCGTGGCGCTGGTCTTCAACGCGCTCTTCCTGCGCGACGCGGTGGCGATCTGGCGGCGCGACGAGGATCAGGCGGAGGCCGACAATTACCGGGTTGAGAAGCGCGCCTTCCGGCTGTCGCTGTGGTATCTTTTCGCGCATTTCACCGCCATTCTGGCCGAGGCGGCGCTGTCGGGCTTTGGCCTTGGGGGTTGGGCATGAGCTTTCGCGAGGAACATGAGCTGCACAAGCGCCGCTTTGGCCGCAATCTTGGCCTTGGGCTGGTGCTGGCGGGGTTTGTGGCGCTGATCTTTGGCCTGACCGTGGCCAAGGTGACCGATGAC
Organism: Roseovarius sp.; assembly: GCF_040219995.1. Taxonomy (GTDB): domain Bacteria; phylum Pseudomonadota; class Alphaproteobacteria; order Rhodobacterales; family Rhodobacteraceae; genus Roseovarius. Next base: position 152,813 of record NZ_JAVJUC010000017.1, read on the forward strand.
GATTTCATGGTGCCGACACAGCAGCAGGAGGGGAAGTGATGGCGCTTGATCCGAAGATCAAGACATTGACCCAGACCGTGGGTGTGGTGGTGCTGATGGGCGGCCTCGCCTGGGCGTCGGTGCCGTTTTATGACTGGTTCTGCCGCGTTACCGGCTTTGGCGGCGTGACCGGCGTGTCGGACGTGGCGAGCGATGATATCCTCGATCAGACCATCAAGGTCCGGTTCGATGCCAGCCGTGAGCGTGGCATGCCGTGGGAGTTCAAGCCGGTCGAGCGCGAGATGGAATTGCGCATCGGCGAGACCGGGCTGGCGTTCTATGAGGCCTACAACCCGACCGACCGCGTCGTGGCGGGGCGCGCCAATTACAACGTGACACCCTATGATGCGGGTGGCTTTTTCACCAAGATCGACTGCTTCTGCTTTACCGAGCAGGTACTGCAACCGGGTGAGCGGGTACAGATGCCGGTCACCTTTTATGTCGATCCCGAGATTGTCGAGGATCGCGAAGGACAGTATATCCACACGATCACCCTGTCCTACACGTTCCACGAGATCGACCTGCCCGAGACCGACCAGCAGGCGGCGCTTGAGCCTGCCAAGAAAACCGATAAAACCCTGAACTGAGCCTTCGACGAGGGAAAAACCAAGATGGCACACGCGAAAAACCACGATTACCACATTCTGCCCCCCTCCATCTGGCCGCTGCTTGGCTCTTTGGCGGGGTTCGTCATGCTCTTCGGGGCGGTTCTGTTTTTCCATGATCACGGGCCCTGGATGCTTTTGGCGGGCCTGATCGGTGTGCTTTACGTGATGTTCGGCTGGTGGGCCGATGTCGTGCATGAGGGTGAGACCGGCGATCACACCCCGGTGGTGCGGATCGGCCTGCGCTATGGCTTCATCATGTTCATCATGTCCGAGGTGATGTTCTTTGCGGCGTGGTTCTGGAGCTTTTTCAAGCATGCCATGTATCCGATGGGCGAGAATTCCCCGATGGTCGATGCGGTCTGGCCGCCGGCGGGGATCGAGACCTTTGACCCCTGGCACCTGCCGCTGATCAACACGCTGATCCTGCTGTGTTCGGGCTGTGCGGCGACATGGGCGCACCACGCGCTGGTGCATGAGAACAACCGCAACGACGTGAAGTGGGGCCTGATCATTTCGATTGCGCTGGGTGCGATCTTTACCGTGTTCCAGGCCTATGAATACAGCCACGCGGCGTTCGGCTTTTCGGGTAATATCTACGGGGCCAACTTCTTCATGGCCACCGGCTTTCACGGCGCGCATGTGGTGATCGGCACGATCTTTCTGTTTGTCTGCCTGATCCGGGTGATGAAGGGCCATTTCACGCCCGAGCAGCATGTCGGCTTTGAAGCGGCGGCGTGGTACTGGCACTTTGTCGACGTGGTCTGGCTGTTCCTGTTCGCTGCGGTTTACGTCTGGGGCGGGTGACGATTTTTCGGCGAAAAATCGGGCCCGGCAGGCGCGAGTATTTTCGGCAAGATGAAGATGCGGGGGGATTTGGCCCTCCCGCATTTTCCTTTTGAGAGGGACCCATGCGAAAGAGTGTTCTGGTGCCGCTGATCTTTGGCATTGCCGGTGTGGTGGTGCTGGTGTCGCTGGGCAAGTGGCAGGTCGAGCGGCTGGCCTGGAAAGAGGGCGTGCTGGCCGAGATTGAGGGCCGGATTTCCGCCGCGCCGGTGCCGCTGCCCGAGGCAGCGGACCCCGAGGCCGACCGCTATCTGCCGGTTCAGGCCACGGGTGAGATCGGCGCGCGGGCGTTGCGGGTCTTGGTCAGTCAGAAGCAGGTGGGCGCGGGATACCGGGTGATCTCGGCCTTCGAGACCGGGGGGCGGCGGGTGCTGCTGGATCGCGGCTTCGTCAAGGTGGCGGGAGAGATCCCCGAGACCGAAGGCGAGCGACGTGTTGTCGGCAACCTGCACTGGCCCGATGACCGGCTGAGTTCGACGCCCGAGAACGATGTGCCGGGCAACATGTGGTTCGCCCGGGATATCTCGCAGATGGCGGAGGTGCTGGAGACCGAGCCGTTGATGATCATCGCGCGGGACGTGTCGCCGCCGGAACAGGGCGTGACGCCGCTGCCGGTAGACACGAGCGGGATTCCGAACGATCACCTGAGTTACGCGATCACGTGGTTTTCGCTGGCCGCCATATGGGCCGCGATGACCGGTTTTTTCATCTGGCGGATGCGCCAATCCGGGAAAGGGCAGCAGCGGTGAAATACATCTCGACGAGGGGCCGTGCGCCAAGCTTGAGCTTTGAAGAGGCGATGCTGACCGGGCTGGCGCGCGATGGCGGGCTCTATCTGCCGGAGAGCATTCCGGTGATGAGCGCCGGGGATATCCGCGCGCTGGAGGGGGTGAGCTATGAGGAGGCCGCGTTCCGGGTGATGCGGCCGTTCATCGGCGATGCCTTTACCGACGAGGAGTTTCGCGGGATCATCGCTCGGGCCTATGCGGGGTTCGGCCATGCGGCCCGGGCACCGTTGAAGCAGCTGGATAGCGGGCATTTCCTGTTGGAACTGTTCCACGGCCCGACGCTGGCGTTCAAGGATTTCGCCATGCAGCTGATCGGGCAGATGTTCGAATTCTCGCTGAAGCGGTCAGGGAGCCGGGTGAGCATCGTCGGCGCGACCTCCGGCGATACCGGGTCGGCGGCGATCGAGGCGTTTCGGGGTCTGGATGCGGTGGATGTGTTCATCCTCTATCCGCATGGCCGTGTGTCCGAGGTGCAGCGGCGGCAGATGACGACGCCGGGTGAGAGCAACGTCCATGCGCTCGCCATCGACGGGCATTTCGACGATGCGCAGGCGCGCGTGAAGGACATGTTCAACGATTTCGAGTTCCGCGACGGGGTGCGGCTGGCGGGTGTGAACAGCATCAACTGGGCGCGGGTGCTGGCGCAGGTGGTGTATTATTTCACCTCTGCCGTCAGCCTCGGCGCGCCGGACCGCAAGGTGAGTTTCACCGTGCCTACCGGCAATTTCGGGGATATCTTCGCGGGCTATATCGCGCGGCGCATGGGGTTGCCCATCGACAGGCTGGTGGTGGCGACCAATCAGAATGATATCCTGCATCGCTGCCTGAGCACCGGGGACTATCGGCCCGACGGGGTGATCCCGTCGATCAGCCCGTCGATGGATATTCAGGTCAGTTCCAACTTCGAGCGCGCGCTCTATTATGCCTATGGGCAGGATGGCGGGGCCGTGGCGCAGGTGATGGACGAGCTGAAGGCCGGGGGATTCTCCGTCAGTCAGGGCGCGTTGCAGGCTCTGCGTGAGGCGTTTGAGAGCGGGCGCAGCGACGAGGATGCCACGCGCGCCACGATCCGGCAGACATGGGACCGCACCGGCGAGTTGCTCTGTCCGCATAGCGCCGTGGGCGTGCACGTGGCCGAGGCGCATCGCAACCCCGGCGTGCCGATGATCACGCTGGCCACGGCGCATCCGGCCAAGTTTCCGGCAGCGGTGGAAGAGGCGAGTGGCATTCACCCCCCCTTGCCCGAGCGTATGGCGGACCTGTATGAGCGGGACGAGCGCGTGACGCGCATTGCCAATGACCTTGGCGCTATCGAAACATTGATCAAGGAACGGATCACGCATTGAGTGTAGAACTGACCACGCTGCCGAACGGATTTCGCATCGCGAGCGAGTATATGCCCGGACTGGAATCGGCGGCTATCGGTGTCTGGGTCATGGCCGGGGCGCGCCATGAGCGGGCCGAGCAGAACGGCATCGCGCATTTTCTCGAGCACATGGCCTTCAAGGGCACCAAGCGGCGCAGTGCCTTGCAGATCGCCGAGGCGATCGAGGATGTGGGCGGCTATATCAACGCCTATACCAGCCGCGAGGTGACCGCCTATTATGCCCGCGTGTTGAAGGACGATGTGCCGCTGGCGATGGATGTGGTCGCCGATATCCTGCGCAACCCGGTGTTCGATCCGCGCGAGATCGAGGTGGAGCGGGGCGTGATCCTGCAGGAGATCGGGCAGGCCGCCGATACGCCCGATGACATCATCTTTGACTGGTTGCAGGAGCAGGCCTACCCTAACCATCCGCTGGGCCGCACCATTCTGGGCGCCGAGGCGCGGGTGCGCGGCTTTGGCCGCCCCGATCTGGAAGGGTTCGTCGATCAGTATTACCGGCCCGGGCAGATGGTGCTGGCGGCGGCAGGTGCTGTGGACCATGACGCCTTGGTGAAGATGGCCGAGGCGACCTATGGCGACATGATCCCGAGCGACACGATAGAGCCGCCCAAGGCGCGGTTTGCGGGCGGCGAGACGCGGCATGTCAAGGATCTGGAGCAGGCGCATTTCGCGCTGGCGTTCGAGAGCCCCGAATACGGGCATCCCGATATCTACACCGCGCAGATCTACGCCTCTGCGCTGGGCGGGTCGATGTCGTCGCGCCTGTTTCAGGAGATCCGCGAGCGGCGGGGGCTGTGCTACACGATCTTTGCGCAGGCGGGGGCCTATGCCGATACCGGCATGATGACGATCTATGCGGGCACCTCCGAGGATCAGATGGGCGATCTGGCGGGCATCACCGTGGACGAGATGAAGCGCGCCGCCGAGGATATGAGTGACGCGGAGGTCGAGCGGGCGCGGGCGCAGATGAAGGCGGGGCTCTTGATGGGGCTGGAGAGCCCGAGCAACCGCGCCGAACGGCTGGCGCGGATGCTGCAGATCTGGGGCCGGGTGCCCGATCTGCCGGAGGTGGTGGAGCGGATCGACAGCGTGACGCTGGCGGATGTGCGGCGTCTGGCCGAACACACGGTGACGCGCGCGCCTTCGGCGCTGGCGCTTTACGGGCCGGTGTCGAAATCGCCGACGCTCGACAGCCTCAATGCGAGGCGTGCGGCCTGATGCTGCTCTTGCCACGCCGGAAGCTCAGGATCGAGACCGAGCGTCTGACCCTGCGGCAACCGGCGATGAGCGATTTCCGGGAGTGGAGCAGCCTGCGCGCGCAGAGCGCCGATTTCCTGATGCCGTGGGAGCCGGCCTGGGCCGCCGATCATCTGGCGCGCAAGGGGTTTTCCAACCGGGTGTTCTGGGCGCAGCGGTCGATCACGAGCGGCTCGGCGCTGCCGCTGTTCCTGATCCGGCGCGAGGATCAGGTGCTGTTGGGGGCGATCACGCTGGATCATATCCGGCGTGGCCCGGCGCAGGCGGGCACGCTGGGCTATTGGATCGGGCAGGCGCATGCGCGGCAGGGTTACATGGGCGAGGCGATTGCGGGGGTGGTGCATTACGCCTTTGACCGGCTGGACCTGAGCCGGATCGAGGCGGCCTGCCTGCCGGAGAACCACGCCTCGCGCGGGTTGCTGGAAAAATGCGGCTTCAAGTATGAGGGGGTCGCGCAAAGCTATTTGCAGATCAACGGGCGCTGGCGGACCCACGTTCTTTATGCCGCGCTGCGCCCGGACCGGCGCGGGCGCACGGATGTGGGATAAGGCGCGGGCGGCTCCGGGGATCAGTCGACCGCGCGGATCAGCTTTCGCTCCAGCACGCGCAGCACGGTGCGCAGGTCATGGCCGCGTTTCAGGATCCGGCCATCCATGCCGATGACGCTGTATTGGCCCTGCTTGTCGCGCAGCTTGGGGCGTTTCTCGACCCGGTAGAGCGGTTGTTCGGCGGTGCGGCGGAAGATCGAGAAGACCGCCACCTCGCGCAGGCAGGAAATGCCGTAATCGCGCCATTCCCCTGCCGCCACCATGCGCCCGTAAAGCGACAGGATCACGCCCAACTCGTCGCGCTGGAATGCCACCTGTTCGGGTTGGGGCTGATTGCCGGGGAGGGGGCCGAGGGGATGCAGGCTCATGCTCTCAGACTTGCGTCAAATACGGCGCGAATCAAGCGATTTCATATCTCTCACGCAAACCGCCCCTGACAGAACCAGCCGCCAGAGACCTGGCCGCCATGCGCCTGAAAGAGCCAGAGCCGCTCGCCGCGGGTGGTGACGACCTGCCAGTAATCGCGCAGCCCGCTGCGCCAGTCGGAGTCGTCGAACCACCATTCCGGGGCGATGCGTTCGGGGCCGATGGCGGCGGTGACGTGATGCGCGCGCCCGCGCCAGTGGAAGGCGGCGCAGGGGCGGGCGGGTTCCAGCACGCGCAGGGCTTCGGGCCGCCAAATCAACAGCGGGCGGGGATGTTCGGGCGCGGGCCAGGGGCCGGAGGCGGGCTCGGACCAGGCGGCGGCGAGGGTGGCGGCGGTTTTCTCGGGGATGCGGCTCTCGGCGGGGTGGCGGCGGGTGATCGCGTCGAGCCCGATGCGCCCGCCCAGCCGGGTGATGAGGTCATCAAGTGCCGCCTGCGCGCTGTGCCCGGCCTCGGGGTCGTGTTCGGGGCTGCGTAGCTGGCGGGCGGCGACGGGTTCTGTCACCCGCGCCTCGAGCCGCATCACGTCGATGCCGAAACCCGCGTCGAGCCGGTCAAGCTGGCCCTCCATCAGCGGCAGAATCGTCTCAGCTGAGTGGCTGGGGCGGGCGAGGCGCAGGTCGAGCACCTGCAGGCTGCCATCGCTGCGGAACGTCTCGAATCGCAGGTGGCGCGCGCCCTGTCCCTGCTCGCGCAGCCGGGCGCAGAGCCGGTCGGTCAGCCGCGCGAGCCCGGCGCGGATATCCTCGGTCAGGCCGATCGGGTCGGGCAGGCTCAGCCGGGTGGCGAACTGCGGCGGCGGGGCGGCGGGCGAGAGCGGTTCGGGCACCAGCCCGAGCGCCTGATCGAGCCGCTGCATGAGATGCGGGCCGAAGCGCCGCCCCAGCCCGGCGCGGGGCTGGCCGATGAGATCACCGATGCGGCGCAGCCCGAGGCGGCCGAGATCGTGCAGCGTGGCCTCGGGCAGGCGCAGGGCCGCGACGGGCAGGGGGGCGAGGGCGGCGTGCATCTGTCCGGGCGGGGCGATTTTTGAGGTGCTTAGGGTCTGGGGGCGGGTGTGTTGCCATGGCCGCCGCTTGGCCGCGCGCGAGCGGGTGGCGCGGGCCTCTTGCGCGATGGCGTCGCCGGAGCGGCCCGGTGCGGTGCGGTGACCCGCGAACCGCGCGAGCGCCCAGGCTGCGCCGAGCGTATCGGCGAGCCCGCAGCGGGTGGTCAGGCCGAGGGCCGTGGCCTCGTCTGTCAGGCTGTCCACGAGCGCCGCCTCGCCGCCGAAGAGATGGGCGCAGCCGGTGATATCGAGGCGCAGCCCGTCGGTGCCGTCGACGCCGACCAGCGGCGAGAAGCGATCCGCCCAGCGGGCGAGCGCGCGCAGGAAGGCGGATTCGGCGGCGCGGTGCTGGGTTTGGGTGGCCAGATCGGGGCAGAGGGCCAGCGCCTCGCGCAGGGGCTGGCCTTGGGTCAGCCCTGCCGCCTCGGCCTCAAGCGAGAGCGAGGAGAGCACCTGCCGCTGACCGTCATCGGCGACCACGGCAAAGGGCCGCGCGCCCGCATCGCCCTGGCGACGCAGGAGACGTTCGGCCCCGAGCCGGGGAAACCAGACAGAGAGAATGCGGCGGGCAGGCATGGCAGCACATGTTCATGATTTGTTCTAAATTAGAACGGCAGCTATGTGGAGTCGAGTCCTGCCCTGAGCCCGGTCCCGATGTCAGCCGCACCAGAGGCGCAGGATCGTGCCGGTGTCGTCGATATCCACATTCAGGCGCTCGGGGCGGTGATCCATTGTCCTCATCGCACCGGGCGGCAGAATGCGGGTTGGTGCACTGATCGTCTCGTCCTCGAGCGCGGCTTGCGGCTGACCGACAAGGTGCTGCAGGGCCTCTGCGCCGCAGCTTTCAGCTTGGTCCGGGGGTGGTGACTGGTCAGCTTTGCAGGCGGCGAGCGCCAGTGTTCCGACCATGAAGACAACAATATAACGCATATCCAGCCCTCCGATCTGGCCCCCGACCGGAGAGAACGGCATTCGTCGGCCACGCGCAAGCAGGTGTCGCACATTGTGTTGAAACCTCGCGGCATTTCGCCCAAAATCAGGGAAAATCAATCGAGAGGACAGATCATGCGCACACGTGCTGCCGTGGCCGTTGAGGCCGGGAAACCGTTGGAGATCATGGAGGTTGAGCTGGACGGCCCGAAGGCGGGTGAGGTTCTGGTGGAGATCAAGGCGACGGGGCTGTGTCATACCGACGAGTTCACCCGCTCGGGCGACGACCCGGAGGGGATTTTCCCGGCCATTCTGGGCCATGAGGGGGCCGGTGTGGTGATCGAGGTCGGCGAGGGGGTGACGAGCCTCGAGGTGGGTGATCACGTCATTCCGCTCTATACGCCTGAATGCCGCGAATGCGACTATTGCCTGCATCCCAAGACCAACCTCTGTCAGGCGATCCGCTCGACCCAAGGGCAG